>NZ_PPDK01000001.1:1200000-2400000 GCF_003074135.1 Euzebya tangerina
TTGCCGCCTGCTATCTCGCCAAGGCGGGCGTCCAGGTCACCGTCCTCGAGCAGTCGCACAAGCCAGGCGGCGGGTCCCGGACGGACGAGACCGTCCCCGGCTACCGATTCGACACCCACTCCGCCGCCCACAACATCATCAACATGACCGACATCCTGGCCGAACTCGAGCTGAGCGCGCTCGGCCTCGAGTACGTCGAGATGGACCCGTTCGCGGTGTCCATCACCGAGCAGGGCGAGACCATCCGCTTCTGGCGGGACGTCGACAAGACCGTCGAGTCGATCCGTGCGGTCGCCCCGGAGGACGCGGACGGCTACCGGCGCTTTGTCGAGGACTCCTGGCCGATCGTCGAGCTGGCCGTGACCGGGGTCAACGCGGGCGCCTCGTGGCGCCGGGAGCTCGCGATGGTGCCCGACCGAGTCCGCCCGATCGGGCAGGCGCTCGCGAAGCACGGCGTCTTCGGACTGGTCGAGCTGATGTCGATGCCGTACGGGGCGATGCTGCGCCGCTACCTCTCGACCGACGCGGTGCTGGCGCCGATCGGCGCCTTCGCGGCGCACGGCAACGCAAGCCCCATCGACTTCGGGACTGCCTTCTCAGCCATCTGGCAGGCGGTGTACCACCGGCACGGTCAGTGGCACGCCGTTGGTGGCGCACAGGGGTTGACCGACGCCCTGGTGGCGCGGCTGGAGTCCCTGGGCGGCACCGTCCGCTGCGACGCACTCGTCGACCGCATCCTCACGCGCGACGGCACCGTCCAGGGCGTGGAGTTGGCGGACGGCGAGCGGGTCCCCGCACACGTCGTGGTGACGGCGATCGACCCTCGGGTGGCGCTGCTCGATCTGCTGGACCCACCTCTCGGGGGCAAGCACGGGGCTGACCTGCGCAGCACCCACCATGGCAACGCCGTCCAGATGGTCGTGCACGTCGCCACGGATCGGCTGCCGCAGTACCGCAGCGCTGAGCCCGCGGACTTCACCGGTCTGCAGAGCTACGTCGACACCTTCGCCTCCCTCGAACGGGCCTTCGCCGCTGCGCAGGATCGCCGGCTGCCGGAGGGGCCGGTGCCGACCTACGCCTTCACGACGTCGGCGCTCGATGACACGCTCGCGCCGGAGGGGCATCACACCGTCTACCTCGCGTGTCCGGCGGCGCCGGCGGAGGTCCGCGGTGGCTGGGCGGTCCACCAGGAGGAGTTCGCCGACCGGATGATCGAGACCGTCGAGGCTCGAGCGCCCGGGTTCCGCGAGACCATCCAGGGCATCTCGATCCGAACGCCGGAGCTCATGGAGGCCGAGCTTCGCTGGGCCGGGGCCCACCCGATGTACCTGGACCTCTCCCTCGACCAGCTGGTCTCGGCCCGTCCGACGGTGGGCCTGGGGGACCACTCGACGCCCGTCCGCGGGCTGTTCATCTCGGGTGCCGGGACGGCTCCGGTCGGCGGGGTCGCAGGGACGCCGGGACGGGCGGCAGCGAAGGCGGTGCTGAAGCGGCACGGTCGTCCGCGCAACTGATTCGACACGATCGGGGCCCAACCCACACCACGGCCGGTTTCTGCACGATCGTGGACCTATTCGCGCAGAGCCGAAGAACTCCACGATCGCGCTACCACCCGGGAGGGAGTAGCCGGACCCTGGGTCCTCCGCTACTCTGACTCACCCACCCGGGGCCCTTAGCTCAGCTGGATTAGAGCGTCTGTCTACGGAACAGAAGGCCGGGGGTTCGAATCCCTCAGGGCCCGCCCACCCAACTCCGCGTCACAGCCGGTGGCGCAGAATGCCCCGCGATTCGAGCGACCCCACGTACAGGTGGCCGTCGTGTTCCCGGGCGCCGGTCGCGACGATGAAGTCCCCGCCGTGGACCTGGAGGTTGTGGGTGAGCGTCCCATTGCTGTCGTACCCGAAGACCAGCGCCATCTTGGCGGGTGCGGGCTGGAGGGCGTCCGGCAGGTTCCAGACGGCCTTGCGCAGGCTCGGGTGCTTGGGGAACAAGCTGTCCAGCAAGCCGTTGCGGTCCGACGCGGCCGCACACCAGAAGGTGCCGGTCGGCCCGGTCGAGAGGTTGTCGGGGAATCCCGGCATCGTCGCGAAGGTCTCGGAGCGTCCGGCCATCGGCCCCTCCAGCCACAGCCGTCGGATCTCATAGGCCCCGGTCTCCGCGACCAGGACGAACTCCTCATCCGGTGAGAGCGCCACGCCGTTGGCGAACTGCAACCCATCCAGCAGGGTCTCGACCGTCCCGTCCGGCGCCCGACGGAGCAGCCGTCCGGTCCCGCTGTGCTCGATGATGTCGCCCTTGTAGTGCTCGACCGGGAACCGGCGGGAGGAGTCGGAGAAGTAGATCGACCCATCACGGGCCACGGCAGCGTTGTTGGTGCAGATCAGTCGCTCGCCGCCGACCTCGGTCACCAGCTCCTCGATGGCGCCCCTGTCCGGATCGATCGCCAGGAGACCGCGGTGGGTGTCACAGACCAGGACCCGCCCGTCCGGGAGGATCTCGATGCCGAGCGGCCGCCCACCGGTCCGGACGACGCGCTCGATCCGGTCACCGCCGTGGCTGATCCGCAGGATCGAGGAATCCAGGGTCCCGGTGAACACCACGCCGTCGGAGGTGACGGCCACGTCCTCGGGACCCTGGTCCGGCACCGGCCAGAACTCCGCCTCGGCCAGCACGTCGTTGCGCTCGTACAGCCCGGTCAGGCCGGGGTCGGGCGGTGGGGTCCAGACCTGCGGGTCGACCGGGGGCTTGGGGACGTCGGTGTGGGCCATGGGATTGGTGATCGTACCGGCGTGGAGTGCGGGCCGGAAGCGGGGTCAGGTCGCCTGCTTCCGCGACCGTCGGACCAGCCAGATGCACCCAGACGTCATCCCGATCCCGACCAGCAGGATCACGGTGGAGAGGGTGAAGATCTCGGGCGCAAGGTCGTAGGCCACTTCTGCGGTCACCAGCGTCGCGAGCAACGAGGCCACCACCTTCTCCCCGGGCCGACGACCGACGATCGCCGTCGCCGCCACGACCAGCAGCGCCGCCATGGTCGCCAGGATCAGCGCCGCGCCCGGGTCGAAGCCGACCACGGCCTGCGACGAGCCGAACAGCAGCACCAGCACCGCGCCATAGCTGATCCGCGTTCGGTCCTCCGCTGCCAATGCCAGGGCCACGGCGATGACCGGGCCGGCCATCACCAGCCAGAACGCCCTGGTCTCGGGCGCGGCGGAGGCCAGGCTGGTGACCGAGAAGACCGCCAGGTTCATGGACAGGATCGCTCCGGCCAGCGCGTGGTCCTTGCCGGTCCGGACGTGGTAGGCCCCAAACATGCCGGTGGCCGCCAGTGATGCCGCCAACAGGGCCAGGAAGGTCCGGCCGTCGCTCAGCTCGGCGATGGCCACGTAGGTCGTGATCGTGCCGGCGATCCCGCTCATCCACCACAGCGCGACGGAGAGGTTCTCCGCCAGCGAGTCCGGATCCTCGGGACTGGTCAGCTCACCGACCACGAACGCAGCTACGGCCAGAACCGCCGTGGCGGCGGCGAGCAGGCCGACCAGAGCCCAGCCGGAGATGGACGACCAGAAGTCCCAGGTCACCGCGACCACACCGACGACCGTGAGGACCCCGCCGCCCCAGCCGAGCGTCTCGGCGGTGCTGGGCAGCCGCGACCGGCGTTGCGGGGGCTCCCCCGGGTTCCTGAACGGCGGCTGGGCGACGTACGGCGTGTGTGGCGTCGACGAGGGCTGGGCGGGAGGTTCCTGTGTGGTGTTCATACCCTCGACGATGCGCCTGGGCCGGGCCATGCGAATCAGGGTCCACCCCCAACCTCACCCTGAGACCCCCTCAGGGTTGGGTCAGCGCTACCCCTTGCCCAGGTGCTTCATCGCCTCGCGCTTGGACAGGGGGCTGAGCACCCCGTCGTTCTTCTCCACGAAGGTCCGGACGGCGTGCGGGTCGGTCCGGGCGTACTGCCGCAGGCTCCAGCCGATGGCCTTGCGGATGAAGAACTCGGTGTCCGTCGCGCGCTGGAGGCAGTAGGTGAACAGCCGCTCGGCGTCGGTGTCTTCCTTCGCCCCGAGTTGGTGCAGCAGCGCGGTCCGGGCCACCCAGATGTTGTCGGAGACGATCCAGCTGTCCATCTCCTGGACGCAGTTGTTCGCTCGCACGAAGGGTCCGATGCAGCCGCCGGCAAGGATGTCGACGGTGTCCCACCAGCTCTTCGTGACGATGAACTCGCGCCCGATGTCGAGGAAGCCGGGGTCCAGTCTGCGGTAGTGCTTGCGCAGGTAGTCGACCGCGAAGTACTGGAACTCCCGCTCCTTGCGTGTCCAGCAGCCCCGCGCCACCTTGACGAGGTAGTGGTGATCGGGCCGCTTGGGTCCGCGACCCCGGATCTCTCGATCGATGGTCCGCCGCTCCGGCGCCTTGATGCCGTGGAAGGGGAAGTGGTCGCGCATGTAGGCGCTCATCCCAGCGGCATTCTCGGGGTTGGCGGCCTCGGCGTACTCCCCGGCCAGGGCTTTGACCATCTCTGCAGGACTCATGGGGGCGCCCACGGTAGCGCCGCAGTCGGGTCCGGCTCCGGCATACTCCAGCGGCAATGAATGAGGGAGATTCGACGGAACCGCGGAACCGGCTGGCGATCATGCGGCACGCCGATGCCGCGCCCCCCGGGCCACGTACGTCCGACGCAGATCGCAGCTTGACCGAGCTGGGTCGACATCGAGCGGCAGACCGTCGCGGCATCGTCCGGGCGTTCGGACCCTCGCTCACGTTGTGCTCGAGCGCGCGCCGAGCGCAGGAGACCATGGCCGAGTTGGGCGACGCGGTCGGCGATCACCTGATCGAGGAGGGTCTGTACCACGCTTCGCCGACCAGCCTGCTCCAGCGGCTCAGTGCGGTTGAGGAGCACACGAGCCGGGTGCTCGTCATCGCCCACATGCCCACCGTCCGGATGCTGGCGGAGGGATTGATCGGCCGCGCCGCCGCGGACCGAGTGGGTGGTCTGCCGTTTGCGCCCGGTGCCGTCGCGGTGCTGGACGTGGACGTCAGCTGGGCGGCCATCGATGGTGGCGTGGCCTCGCTGGCCGCCTTCCACTCCTGAGGCCGTCCACTCCCGAGAACGTGTCGCTACCCCGGCGGCGGGCCCGACCGGAGCAGCGCTCGCTCCGCGGTGCGGAGCCCGGCGTCCAGTTGGGCGCCGACATCGAGGCCACCGGTCCGCGCCGCGAGGAATCCGGCGGTGAATGCGTCCCCTGCCCCGACGGGGTCCCCGCCCGGAACCGCTGGTGCTGACCGGCTGAGGATCTCGTTGCCGTCCGACCAGACCACGCCGTCAGCGCCGCAGGTCACCACCGCCTCGCCGCAGCGCGCTGCCAGTGCCGTCGCAACCTCCTCGGCGGTGTCAGCCGAGGTCAGCAGCCGGCCCTCGTCCAGGTTCGGGGTGAGCAGGACCGGACGGCCGACCCACTCCAGGAAGGCCTCGGCACCGACCTCGGCCAGCGGCGCGGTGGAGGCGGGGTCGACGCTGATCGGCACGCCCGCCGCACGAGCGGCCCCGATGGCGGCCAGTCCCGCGGACCGGCTTCCAGGGTGGAGCAGGGTGTAGCCGCTGAGGTGGACGTGGGTGGCCTGGGATCCGATGGCGTCGGTCAGGTCAGCCGGAGCCAACAGCCCGGAGGCGCCCCGGCTGGTGTACATGTCCCGGTCGTGGTGCTCCCCGGCGGAGGTGACGACCGCCACGACGGACCCCGTGGCCAGGCCGGGCTTGACGGCGAACGCGCAGGTCACGCCCAGCGTGGTCAGCTCGCCCCGGATGGCTGTGCCCGGTCCGTCGTCCCCGACTGCTGCCACCAAGGTGACGGGGATGCCCAGCCGAGCCAGCCACGCCGCCGTGGAGGCTGCCGATCCGCCTTGCCGGGTGATGATGGTGGCGGGAGTGTCGCTGCCGCGAGCCGTCGGCCCGTCCGGCGTCACGACCACGTCCAGCAGGACGTCGCCGACCACGACGATCATCCGGCGGTGCAGCCTCGCCGGACCGTGCCAGCAGCGCTCGCCTGGCCCGCCACGCCCGGGCTCACGAGGAGGCGACCTGGACGGCGACCTCCGCTGCCAGGGCCGCGTTGCCCTCGACCACACGGATGTTGACCCGAAGGCTCTCGCCGCCGGTCGAGGTGTGGAAGTGGTCCAACAGGAAGGGCGTGACGTCCTTGCCCGTGATGCGACGACTGGTGAGCAGTGCCAGGCCGGAGTGCAGCACGCGGTCGTGCAGGGTCGGGTCCAGCTGGTCCTTCGCCGCGATCGGGTTGGCCAGCACGATGGCGCGGTCTCCCAGGCCGAGGTGTCCCATGGCGGTGTGGACCTCGGCCACCTGCTCGGTGGACGAGACGGTCCAGTCGATGGGCTGGCCCGAGCTGCGCAGGTAGAAGCCCGGGAACTGGCTGGTCTGGTACCCGAGGACGGGAACGCCGTGGCTCTCCAGCCGCTCCAGCGTGGCGCTCACATCCAGGATCGACTTGACGCCCGCGCAGACCACGATCATCGGGGTCCGGGCCAGCGCGGCGAGGTCGGCGGACTCGTCCCACGAGTCACGGGCCTCGCGATGGACGCCGCCGAGTCCGCCGGTCGCGAAGACCTTGATCCCGGCGACGGCGGCAAGGTGTGAGGTCGAGGCCACCGTGGTCGCGCCAGTCCTCCGAGTGGCCATGGCCGGGCCCAGGTCCCGTATTGACAGCTTCGCGACGTCGTCCTCCTGGGCGATGCGGGCCAGGCTGCTGCCGTCCAGGCCGATGTGCGGCTTGCCGTCGATGACGGCGATCGTGGCGGGTACCGCCCCGGTGTTGCGGACGATCTTCTCCAACTGTTCGGCCACGTCCAGGTTCTGTCCGCGTGGCAGGCCGTGGGCGATCAGGGTGGACTCAAGGGCAACCACACCGACGCCGTCGTGGAGGGCCTGCTGGACCTCGTCGTGAACGATGACGGCACCGCTTGACAGTGGATCGCTCATGCGAGCTTTCCGAACCCACGGACGAGGGCCCGGGTGGCGCTGCGAGGGAGGCTCTGGGTGACGGCGGTTGCGGCCTTCCAGGTGCGTCCCGGGACCACGACGGCCTTGTTCTCGGCGACCCCGCGAAGGCTCTCGGCCACGACGGTCTCGGGGCTCAGCAGCAGTCGATCCGGAACCGCCGAGGTGCCCTCGGCGTCGCGCACCATCGGCGTGTCCACGAAGCCCGGGCAGACGGCCGTGACGTGGACGCCGGCGTTGATGTTCTCCAGCCGGACGGCCTCGGACCAGGTCGTCTCGTAGGCCTTGCAGGCGGCGTAGGTGGCCATGCCGGGCAGTGGCTGGAACCCGGCGATGGAGGAGACGTTGAGGATCCCACCACCCGCTCCGCTCGCGCGCATGGCCCGAAGGGCTGCGTGGGTGAGGGTCATCATCGCGGTGATGTGAATGCCGACCTGGCTCAGCTCGGCGTCCAGATCTGCTTTGTGATAGGGCCGGTCGCCGCCGAAGCCGGCGTTGTTGATCAGCAGGTCCACCGGTGGTGCCGCCCTCAATCGGTCGGCGACCTTCTGCAGGGCCGTCGGGTCCAGCAGGTCGGCGGTGATCACCTCGACGTCCACATCGAGCTCGTCCCGCAGTGCCGTCAACTTGTCGGTCGACCGCGCGACGACCACCAGGTCGACCCCGTCAGCAGCCAGGGTCCGGGCATAGGTGTCGCCCAGTCCAGACGAGGCTCCGGTCACCAGGGCACGGGTGAAGGCGCGTGTGCTCATGCGCCCGATGATAGGTCGTGAATTGCAGTCTAGGATTCGTCGCACGCCGGGGGAGCCATCGGCTGAGAGTGCACCGCCACGAAGGCGGCAGCAGACCCCACGAACCTGAACCGGTTAATGCCGGCGGAGGGAGTGCGACATGCTGGAACCACTGCTCGGAACGGTCCTGCTCGGGGCGGCCTTGCTGGTCTTCGTCGGATTGGGGCTCTCGGCTGGCCGGGACGACGACGTCGAGAGCTACATCTCCGCTCGTGGGACACAAGGCCCGCTGTCGATCGGCCTCTCCTTCCTGGCGGCGGGTCTGGGCGCGTGGATCCTCTTCGCGCCGCCGGAGGTGGGTGCCGGTGTCGGCCTCCTGGGTGTCCTCGGCTACGCGGTCGGAGCGGGGCTGCCGGTCCTGCTGTTCGGCCTGCTCGGACGTCGGATCCGCCGGGCGGTGCCTGAAGGACACTCCATCGGCGAGTTCGCACGACTGCGGTACGGCCGCGGGTTCGCCGCACTGGTCTTCCTCATCAGCGTCGGCTACATGTTCTTCTTCGTCACTGCGGAGCTGACATCGGTCGCCGGTGTGACTGGCATCGTGGCCGGCGTCGACGCCCGCCTCACGGTGCTGGCCGTGGCAGGGGCGACGCTGGTGTACACGACGTGGGGCGGGCTGCGGGCGTCGCTGGTGACCGACCGCTGGCAGGCCGGGCTGATCGTGGCCCTGGTCGCAGTCGGGTTCGTGGCCGCGTTCGGAGCGGTGGACGGTGGCGGGCAGGCGATCGGCGAGAGTGGTCTGCTCGGGGTGAGCCGCGTGGGGTGGGAGGTGGCGCTGACTCTGGTGATCGCCGTCGCCTCCGCCAACATGTTCCACCAGGGGTACTGGCAGCGGGTGTGGGCGGCGTCGGATGAGGGGGTGCTCCGGCGAGGTGCCGGGATCGGCGTGGCGCTGACCGTGCCGGTGGTGGTGGTGCTCGGCCTGTTCGGGATCCTGGCCGCGGGGAGCGGTCAGGGCCTCGATGTGTCTCCGGTGCCGTTCTTCGCGCTGACGACCGAGCTGTCGACCGGGATCGGAGCCGTGGTGCTGGTGCTCGGTGTGTCGTTGGTGGCCTCGTCGGTGGACACCTTGGAGACGGGGCTCTTCTCGCTCATCGCCGCCGAGGTGCCGGGGATGACGATGGGGACGGCGCGGCTCGTGACCGTGGCGGTCATGGTCCCCGCGGTGGTCGTGGCCTTCCAGGGCCTGAGCGTCCTGCGGCTGTTCCTGATCGCCGACCTGCTCTGTGCTGGAGTGGTGGTCCCGTTGCTGGCCGGGTTGTGGTCCCGGGTCAGCTCGGCGGCGGCGATGTCGGGGGCGCTGGCCGGCCTTGCGGGTGCGGTGGTCCCCGGGTTGATCTCGACGGGATCGCTGGTCGAGGCGCTCCGGCTGGCCTCGTTCCCGGGGGCCACGCCGACGTTGCCGCCGTTCCTCGGGGCATTGGGGCTGTCAGCGCTTGTCACGTTCGCGGTGTCGCTGGCCGGGGGCGACAGGCGGGACGGGGCCACCGTCGAACTGAAGACGACGGACGCCTAGCTCACGTGTGCTGCCCGTCGGCTCCTCACCGCGGGCGGCGGATCCGGATCGGCCCCTTTGCCGTCGAGGGGTCCACCACCTCGCCGCCCTGGGTTATCTCCGCCTGGCCCTTGGCGACCAGCCGCCGGGCGGCCTCCCGAACCGGCTCCATCAACGGCCGCCAGTCCTCCGGCCGCCTCTCGCGGGCCACGTCGGAGGGGCAGATCGAGCTGCTGGCCGGCCGCTGACCGAGCAGGTCGAGGACGGCGCGCTCCAGGGACTCGGTGTCCTCCCGCCGCCGACGGCGGCAGGCGTCGGAGCAGTACCTCACCTGCTCCCAGTCGTCGGCCCACTTCTTCCGCCACTCGATCCGTCGACCACAGATGGCGCAGGTCTTCTCGTCGGGCTCAGCCGCGGGACCACGTTGGCGGCCCATCACCCACCCCCTCCATTCGCCACAATCGGGGGCTAACCGACGCCATGGGCTGTTCCTGCACGATCGTGCAACGGACGACTCCCGTCATGACAGCGCCTTGCGCCACGCCGTGAACGACTGGATGGACCGGTCGTGGGGTGGCCGCAACCACGGCCAAGGATGCGTGGCCACGACGGACACCTGTGCCGACCGCGACCGCCAGCCCGGGACCGGCGCGAACGTGGTGGCCACGTCGGTGCCGCGCAGGTCCTCGGCCGGGTCGCCCAGGCAGACCGTCATGTCACGACGAGTGGCCAGGTCTGCCAACGTCTGCGTCAGGAACACCAGCCGCTTCCCCGAGAGCCGGAGCCCCTCCAGCAGCGGCTCGTCGAACACGAACACGACGGGGACCTCGGGGTGGGCCTGGAGTGCGGGGTCAGCGTCGCCGAGCGACTCCGCCGTCAGCCACACCATCTCGGGAACGCCCGCCTGCTGGGTGACCAGCGGTCCGCGCGTGAACTCGAGGTCGGGGTCGCGCTTGATCAGCGGATCCACCCGGTCCAGCCGGGGTGCCTCCTTGCCGGCTGAGGGCCACGACTGGATGGGGCAGCTGTTTCGCAGGTCGCAGGACTGACACAGGTCGGGCGCCCGCTTCTCGACCTGCCAACGGCTGAAGCCGTACCGCTTCGTGGTGCCCGTGCCGATGGTCCACTGCCACCCCAGGCGGTTGGCGGCCCGCGAGCCGTCGAGGAGGTGGGTGAACATGCGATCCTCCCCCTCCCGCCAGGTGGCGCCGTGTCGGACTGACCACTGCGAGGCCGCCCACATCCGGGTCTGATTCACCATCCAGCCGTCGGTCTCGAGCTCCTCCATCACGACGTCCATGCATGCCATCCGACGGTCCCACGGGTCCTCCGGCGGGTCGGGGGAGACCACAGGCTCACCACGCAGTGGTTCGGCCAGCCGGTGGCCGAGGCGGGCGTAGGCGTGGCGGGCGAACTCCTGCCACAGCAACTCGTCTCGGAACTTCTTGACATCCCGCTGCGGACCTCCCGCGACGTGCTCCCAGACGCGCGGCAGCGGGAGCAGCGAGTACCGGATGTACGGCGACAGCTTCGATGCCCCTCGGCGTGATGGCGGCCACACCTCGTTGCGTTTGCCGGCGTACCCACGGACGTCGTAGTCGGCCAGAGCCTGGTCCGCCGCGGTCTGACCCCCGGTGAAGGCCTCGCTGGCCCTGGGCTCGTCCGAGCAGAGGTGCCCCAGGTGCTCGGCCACCCAGCTGACGGCGTCGCCCAGCGTCGGTGTGGGGAGTTGGGGCATGAGTCGGGGATGCCCGGCCCGCCCTGGACCGAAACCGGCGGGAGGGGATGGCCGGGATGCCGGTCGAACTGCCTCCAGCGCCGGCCAAACTGCCTCCGGATGACATGGCGGGGGGCCGGAACTGGCGTTCCCGTGAGGTGATTTGCCTCCACGCCTCGTCGTCGGCGGTCCATCTGGAGGCAGAACGCCCTACGCCTCGCATCGGACGGCATCCCGCGCCCGTATACGGTGGCGACGTGGTGGACCAACGCGTCAGACCTGGGGACGACCAGGCGATGGCGGAGGCGATCCGGCAGGCGCAGGAGGCGCAGGCGCACGAGGACGTTCCGGTCGGCGCGGTTGTCCTGGACAGCCACGGCGAGGTGGTCGCAACGGGGGAGAACCGGCGCGAGGTCGACCAGGACCCGACGGCGCACGCTGAGATCGTGGCCCTGCGCCGGGCGTCGGAGGTGACGGGCAACTGGCACCTCGACGGCTGCACCCTGGTGGTGACCCTCGAGCCCTGCATGATGTGCGCCGGCGCCATCGTCCTGGCCCGTGTCGACCGAGTGGTCTACGGGGCCAGCGACCCCAAGGCGGGCGTGGTCTCCTCCGTCGCCAGCCTGCTGGACGCGTCGTTCCTGAATCACGCGGTAGCCGTGACCGGCGGGGTTCGGGCCGAGGCGTGCGGGCGGCTCCTGACGGACTTCTTCGCCGCGCGGCGCTCAGGACGGGCTGCGGGTCGGCGACGCCCGCCGGACTGACACGTCCGACGTCGGGCAGTACCATCCGACCGCCCGGTGGAGTCGCATAGTCCGGCCTAGTGCGCTCGCCTCGAAAGCGAGTAGGGGTTCACGCTCCTCGAGGGTTCGAATCCCTCCTCCACCACGCGGACCGACTCGCTGCGCTCGCGGTGTCCCGGTCCTTCGCACCTGCGGTGCTCAGTCGGGGAAGTCCGCGTGGTTGCACCAGGTGCCCTCCGCTCCGCTGTGAGGATGGTGGGGTGTCATCCCTGGCTGCTGTGGCTCACCGCTCCGCTGGCGTGCTGCCTTGCCTGAGATCTGCCCAGTGGCCGTTGGGATGGCATGCCCGGCAGCCACCTTCGGAGCGTGACCTGATAGGAGCTTGGTACAGAAGCCCCGTCACAGTGTTGTCCGCTCCTCCGGTGGTGCCTGCCGACCCACCAACGAGAGAGGGCCAGCATGACCAGCATCGCAGACCAGCATTCCGGCGTCACCATCGGGGTGGACACCCACAAGGACGCACACGTCGCGGCCGTGCTCGACCACGCGGGGCGAGTCGTGGACACCCGCCAGTTCAGCGCTGACCGGCACGGCCACTGCGCCCTGCACGACTGGGCCATCAGGCACGGGGAGGTCGTGGCCGTCGGCATAGAGGGCACCGGCTCCTACGGCGCGGGACTGCACCGACACCTCGCTGGCGTCGGCCTGCCGTGCATCGAGGTCAACCACACGAACCGGCAGCACCGCCGCCGCCACGGCAAGTCAGACACCGCCGACGCGATCGGCGCGGCCCGCGCCGTGCAGTCCGGCCAGGCCGACGGGCGACCGCGGGGCAACGATGGGCTCGTCGAGGCCCTGCGGACCATCCGTGTCGCGCTGCGATCAGCGATCCGGTCCCGCTCTCAGGCGATCAACCAGCTTCGCGCACTGGTCGTGACCGCCCCCGAACCGCTCGCACAGCGGTTTCGTCACCTCACACGAGACGAGCTCGTCAGCCGCGCATCCGGCCTGCGGCCGAGCGCCGACAGCTCCGCGACCACCGCAACCAAACACGCGATGCGCAGCCTCGCCCGGCGGATCCGCGTCCTCGACGTGGAGATCGAGGACCTGCGAGCCGAACGCGACCGCTATGTCTGGCTGGTGGCACCCATCCAGCTCATGGACGAGCACGGGGTGGGCCCCGACGTGGCCTCCGACCTGCTGATCGCATTCGGTGACAACCCCGACCGCATCCGCTCGGAGTCCTCATTCGCCGCGCTCTGCGGCGTCTCACCCGTCGACGCCTCAAGCGGCAAGTCGCAGCGGCACCGCCTCAACCGCGGTGGTGACCGCCAGGCGAACAAGGCGCTGTACCGCATCGTCACCTGCCGCATGGCAAGCGACGAGAGAACCCAGCGCCACGTCGCGCAGACCATCGCCCGCGGCAAGACCAAACGAGAAGCAATACGAATTCTCAAGCGCTACGTCGCACGGCACATCTGGAGACTCCTGCAGCAGCACCCGCCCAGGCTTGACAACCCATAGGAGCATCTCGGGGCGTTCAGGCCACGCAGGCCAAGCGTGTTCGGCGCGGCGTTGATTCCAGGGGACGGCTGGGCCCGTGTTCGTGCTGGGGAAGGTTCGTGCCCGGTGGGGAAGATTCGTGCCGGTAGGCTCCCCGCCACCGTCGCCCCCACCCACTCAGCCCACACCGAAATGAGGCCCCGATGTCCCGCCAAGCCAAGGTCGGAATCCAACTCCATCCCCAGGCAACCACCATGTCCGCGATCACCGACGCCGCGAAGGCCGCCGAGGACGCCGGTGCCGACAGCGTGTGGACCTGGGACCACTTCTTCCCGCTCTACGGTGACGCCGACGCCGAGCACTTCGAGGGGTGGATGACCCTCTCCGCGATCGCCCACGCCACCGAGCGGGTGCAGGTCGGTCACCTGGTCGTCTGCAACAGCTACCGCAACCCCGAACTGCTGGCCGACATGGCACGAACCCTCGACCACGCCGCCGGAGGCCGGGTGACCCTCGGCATCGGTTCAGGCTGGTTCGAGCGCGACTACACCGAGTACGGCTACGAGTTCGGAACGGCCATCGGCCGACTGCACGACCTGCGAGACGCCCTTCCCCGCATCAAGAGCCGACTGGCTGCCCTCAACCCGGGACCCGTCGGAGACCTCCCCCTCCTGATCGGCGGAGGCGGCGAGAAGGTCACCCTCCGGTTGGTGGCCCAGCACGCCGATGCCTGGAACTTCGTCTCCGACGCCGACGACGCACTGGACGTGTTCACCCGCAAGATGGGGATCCTGGACCAGCACTGCGCCGACGTCGGCCGTGATCCGGCAGCGATCGAACGCACGATGCTGCTCGGCCCCCAGCACGTCGAGCAGGCAGATGGCTTCATCGAAGCCGGGGCGCAGCACCTGATCCTGATGAGCGGGGCGCCGTTCGGCCTGGAACCCCTCGAGGATCTGATCGCGGCCGTCAGCTGACGGCCCCCGCCACCGGAACCTCGGTCAACTCCCGATGGGGACGCGCAGGACCTGACCCGGGATGATCAGATCGGGATCGACGATGATGTCCGGGTTGGCCGTCACGATCCTGTGGTGGAGGCTGCCGTCACCGTAGTGCTGTTCGGCGATGCCCCACAGCGTCTCGCCCGCTGACACGGTGTGCTCGCGGTAGCCGATGTAGCCCGGGACGATGAGGGGTCCGTACAGGACCGGCCGGGTCACCTTGTTGATCTCACTGCCGTCTTGAGCGCTCTCCTCGTAGATCTCCACGAACAGTCGAGGAAGGGTGAACGACGCGCCGCTCACATCGATCTGCAGCTGGAACTGCCCGTGCTCACCGGTTCCCCCGCCCACGGTGAAGAACCCGACCACTTCGTCGTGGCCTTCGGTGACCCGGTAGTTGACCGTCGCCTCGAAGCCGTTGGCGGTCCCGGCCACCAGGATCGGGTTTCCGACCAGGTCGAGGCGGTCTGGTTGCTGAATCTGATTGGTCATGACGTCCTCCGATCGACGGGCTTCTCCAGAGAGGAGCACCGCCACCGTCTCCTGATACCCGCTAAACCACAAGAGGCGCCTGAGAACGTTCTCGAGTCACGACGTGGCGGCCGGTTCCGCCGCCCTGCCGCTGGGAAGGTCTAGCGCAACCGATCTCTGGAGGAGCACCATGAGCGACGACACCACGATGTCAATCGAGACGCAGGCGGCGGGGCCCTACCTGGTCAAGGGGAACGTGCCGCTGCGACGCGTGCGACGGGTGGAGACCACCGCGGGTGAGCCGGTGGCCTGGCAGACCGTCGAGACCCACGAGAGCCAGAAGAATGCGGCGCTCTGCCGGTGCGGCCAGTCGTCCAACAAGCCCTTCTGCGACGGCACCCACAGCGATGCCGAGGTCGATCTTCAGGAGTCCGCGCCGAGGGACAGCTATGCCGACCGGGCCGAGGCGCTCGGAGGTGACCCTGTCACCGTCGTCGACGACCGCACGATCTGCGAGCACGCGGGCTTCTGCGGCAATGAGCGCTCGAACATCTGGGAGATGGCGGCGGGCGACACCGATGGCCCGACCGCACAACTCATGGCCGGCATGGTCGAGCACTGCCCTTCAGGTGCGCTGACCTACCGGGTCGGCGACGAGCAGGTCGAGGCCGACCTGGAGCAGGGCATCGGGGTGATCGAGGACGGACCGCTCTGGGTGACCGGCGGCATACCCGTCACGCGTGCCGATGGCGAGCCCTTCGAGACGCGAAACCGGATGACGCTCTGCCGCTGCGGCGCATCGGGTATCAAACCGCTGTGCGACGGCTCCCACGCCGACATCGGGTGGAGCGGCTGAGGGAATCGCAGGCGTTCGCATCGATCGCCGCCCCCGTCCGGCCAGGTGCCGACGGCACGGGCGCACCCGCCTGGCGCTCGCGCGGCCCTCAGGGACTACGTTCGCACCCGTCTCGATCGCTCTGGTCTGTTGATATAGGAAAGAGCCTGGAGAATAGATAGCGCTGGGTCTACGAAGAACTGCACTAAGTGATTTCATCAGCCGTTGGGACTTGGTCTCCAGACTTCGGAGCTTGGCGCGGATGGAGTCAGGACTACGTCTTATGGTCTCGGCGATGACCTTGGGCTTCCAGTTGGCCCGGCGTAGAGCTGGAGGAAGCGGACTTCATCTTCATGCCAGGGCTTGCCGGTGTTGAAGTAGCGGACGTCTTTGTCCTCAGGCTCTACTCGGTCGGGAGGCTCGGCCATAGCCTCGTGGGCAGCCTGGAACCCGATGCTCCAGCCAGCATCTCGAGATCGGGGTTCTTCTTGCGAACCGTGACTATCCGAACAGGGAGAATGGCACGACCTGGACGCTTGGAGCTTCGTCCAACCAGTTGCCTACGACCAGTCCTTCGCCTCTTGGCACACTGGGAGGTCAAGCATGAGTACTGGGAAGTTAAGCATGGGTGTTGAAAAAGGGGGTGTACGGCAATCCCGGCCGAGTTGCTAAGGTGAGGGGCATATGGCAATCAACCGGAACAGACTAAACCGGGTCTATGGCTCTTCGGTGATGAAGTATCTTGAAGATAGCTTCTCAGATGGCCCAGCGGATCAGAGTGGATCGTATGCAGAGACGCTTCAAGCGCTAGAAGGAGTTCGTCGTCAAGCGGCTTTAGAGGGCATCGATCCGGAGCTCTTGCTAGGCATGAATTGGAGGGGCTTAGCACTGAATTCGCTATGCGGTGCACCTGCTAAACCTGAACTCACCGGGGACAGTCTCGTTGACCCTCTCCTTGAGCTCGGGTGCGAAGTCTATCCGTACTTCCTGATTGCAGCTGATACTCAAAGCTTCACACGATCACGTGTGTCGATGCCAACGAGTCTGATGTATAAGCATGAGGCTGTTGAAAAATTTCAAGAGGTATTTCTTGACGATGACAACTTGCCGAAACTGTATCCATCCTCAGCAGACAGACTAGGACCCGAGGGCTATATTTCTGAATCAACTGGTCACGGAGGCACGGTCCAGCTGACAGGTCTCCCTTCGGAGCTGCTTCAGCTTGCTTTCTTCTTGAGTCGCATGCGTGGAAACGCAAGTCTTGAGAGTTTCCTGAGCGCTATCCCCGAAGTCGTAGCCATGCTCCGAGAAGTAGCAAGTACGGGCAGCTACCAGGGAAGCTCTTTCGTTCTTATCAAGAATATCTACCTTGACGGAATTGAGGAGATGAAGGTGGGCGAACTGACGCTGAGGCCCTGGGGCGATAATGTCTCCTCCTTCATCCCCTTAAGTGAGGCGCGGCCAAGTTCGCACGACGGAAGGATGGCAGGCGTTCTTGCGGAGATACCTATACATATCGTGATAGAGGTAGCTGAGTGGACTCGCGGGGCCGCGCCACAAACTGGTCGTCCGAAGGTTTGGGACCTCGGAACAATGGAGCAACTTAATCAGACCGTTGAAGATCTCCGGCTAGCGCTCCTGTGCACATTTGGAGACGAATTGGCCGCTCCGCTGGCGTCGTGGTCTGTGCAAACATCGCTGTTCAGGTCTATCGGCAACTATGGGATGCGTTCGGAGCGGACACATCCGTCCATCTCAACGATAGATGGATTTAACGCTCAAACGCTCGAAGCTTGGTATGAGCGCGTCACCGCTATCAACCGCAAAAAGTTCCACATAGCAGTCAACCGGATTCTTGCTGCCGCATCAGAGCGGAGAAGTGCCGAGGATGGTCTCATTGATGCCATCATTGCGTGGGAGAATCTCTTCGGCTCAAAGGAGAGTGAGCTGATATTTCGAGTCACGGCCGCGATGACCGTGCTACTTGAGGGTGACGTACAGAAGCGGGAGGAAGTGCAAAGGCGACTCAAGAAACTCTACGGAAGGAGAAGTAAGCTTGTTCATGGAGCAGACATGAAGCCGATTACTCTCGACGAGCGCGACGAAGCGCTTCAATACGTAGTTGAATGTCTCAGGGTTGTACTGAATTCTGATGAGCTCTTGGAGTTGGACGGCGGCAAGCGTGCAAGTCAAATTATCCTAGGGCTTCACACGACCAGTAGAGAATGAGTCTGCGAAATTTTCAACCCCTACACATAGGGGTCGTATGCAATCGAAAGGGCGGCGGACTAAGTCAAAGGTTGGCGATCGGTCGAACGATCAACGGCCTCTGACCTCAAGATCTTTGTCAATAGTTGTGTAAATTGGCGGAGTCGGAGGGATTCGAACCCTCGAGGGCATTGCTACCCAACTGCCATTCCAAGACAGCGCCATAGGCCGGACTAGGCGACGACTCCAGTTGTGGCCACGGTTGCCCGTGGGTCGGTGAGTGTAGCGTTCAGTCGGAGCACCCGTCAGCTGCGCGGCTGGTCAGCCCCAGCAGAGCCGTCGTCCTGTGCTGTCACAAGCTCCAACTCTCCCCAGCGTCACGCGGTGATCACGGCCGCGATCCTGCGGAGGCCCTCGACGATGGTCGACTCCGCGGCGGCGAGCGAGATCCGAAGCGCCCCGACACCCGACCGGCCGAACGTGTCGCCCGGGGCGACGGCGACACCGTGCTGCGGGCTTTGATGGAGGAACGGGTCAGGCGAGCCGCAGTGGGACTGGAGCATCTCCGGCGGCTCTCACCCGAGCTCACCCAATCCGCCGGCCATGGGTACACGATGTGAGCCGGCGTCTCCCGGACCCTCGCAGCACCAGCTGCGGTGCGGACCGTTCATTGCACGCGGCCGCTCAGCCCTCGGGTCGCGTGAACACGGGCTGCTCGTCGGTTGAGCGGTCCTCGTCGTAGCGATAGCCGAGCCCGTCGAACTCGGTGATGGCCTTGTAGGTCCTGACGCGCTCGCGGACCAGCCAGCCGGCCATGGCCCCCCGTGCCCGCTTGGCGAAGAACGAGATCACCTTGTACGTCCCGTTCTTCTCGTCCTCGAACCGGGGGGTGATCAGGCGCCCGTCCAGGAGGTCGGTGTCCACCGCGCCGAAGTACTCGCCGGAGGCCAGGTTGACCACGCCCTCCGGCCCCGGCGACTCGGCCAGATCGGCGTTGAGCTGCTCGGTGATCGCGGTACCCCAGTACTCGTACAGCGTCTCGCCCCGGTCCGTCTCGAGCTTGCTGCCCATCTCCAGGCGATACGGCTGCATCAGGTCCAGTGGTCGCAGCACCCCGTACAAGCCGGACAGGATCCGCACGGTCTTCTGCGCCTCGGTGAAGTCCCGCTCGCCGAACGACCCGGCGTCCATCCCCTGGTACACATCCCCGTCGAACGCCAGGACCGAGGGTCGGGCGTTCTGCGGCGTGAACGGGGTCTCGAAGTCGGCGAAGCGCTGCACGTTCAGGACGGCCAGGTCCTCCGAGATGCCCATCAGCGACTGCAGGTCGGCGGGAGTCTTCTGGGCCATCACGTCGACGAGTTCGACGGACCGATCAAGCATGCGCGGCTCGGACCGCTTCTTGGTCGGCAGTCGCGACTCGTAGTCCAGGGACTTTGCGGGGGAGAGGAGTATCAGCACACCGCAGTTCTACCCTCTCCTCATCCCTGCCATCCCCGCTGCTGCCGCCCCCACGACGCCACGCCGCCGCCTGCGGAGGCTGCTCGGCATGGCCGCGATCCTGCTGCTGGTCCTCATCTCGCTGCGCATCCCGATCCCGGCCTACGTGGCGCTGCCCGGGCCGGCCTTCCCGCTCGCGGATGCAATCGAGATCGACGGGGTCGAGCCGATCGCCGGCGACTTCCTGTTCCTCACCGTCCAGTTGGACGACGCTCGCCTCGTGGACGTGGTCACGACGGTCGTGGCGCCGGAGGAGGACTTGGTCTCCCGCGCCTCGGTCCTGCAGGGGGAGTCCGAGGAGGACTTCATCGACCGGCAGTTGGCGCTCTTCGAGGAGGCAGAGGAGCAGGCCGTCACGATGGGTCTGGCGCTGGCCGGGAGCGAGCTGACGGCCGCGGACGTCACGGTCGACACCGAGGGCGTGGGTGGCCCCTCCGCCGGCCTGCTCACCGCTCTTGCTGTGGCGGACCTGGCCTCGCCGCTGGATGTGGCGGCCGGCCGCGTGATCGCCGGCTCGGGCACCCTTGAAGCCGACGGCTCGGTCGGCGTGGTCGGTGGGATCGAGGACAAGGTGCGGGCTGCGGTTGATGCTGGCGCATCGGTGTTCCTCGTCGCAGACGACTTGGCCGAGGCCGCCCGTGCGGCTGACCCGGACCTGACCGTCATTGGTGTGACGAGCGTCGAGGAAGCCTTCGACGCTCTGCTCGGCGGATGATTCTTGGAGGTAATCGGACGAGAAATCCGGTCGGCCTTTAAAGAAGGCCCTGACCGCGGCGACCTGCCCTAGAGGGAACGGGCGCTCAGCGAGGATCGTTCCGCACCAGTCCGAAGACCAGGGTGTCCCGGTGGCCGTCGCCAACCTCGGCCTTCTCGCCACGAAGCGTGCCCTCGTGCCGCATACCAGCCTTCTCGGCCGTCCGACGTGACGCGTGGTTGTCGCTGTCGCACAGCCAGGACAGGCGGTGCCACGGCCACTCGTCGAACCCCCACTCGAGAAGCGTTCTGAGCACACCCGTTCCCAGCCCGGCGCCGGCCGCGTCGGCCCGGATCCACATGCCGATCTCGGCCACCTTGTGGTCCATCGGCTTGCCGCGAAGGTGATAGCCGGTGCCACCGAGAAGCCGTGACTCATCGGGTGTCCAGATACCGAGCACGAAGTCGGTGTTGCGCAAGTAGTCCGCGCGAAAGCTGCGCGATAGGCCCTCGGACTCCTCGACCGACTGGTCCTTCGACGCCCAGGACATCCACGGCGCCAGGTGCTCGTAGGAGCTCGTGACGGCATCTGCCAGCGCCTCGCCATCTCCAGGCCGGTACCCGCGGAGTACGAACCCGTCGGCCTCGAACCGTTCCGGCGCGAAGAAGGTGTCCATCACCTCAGGCTACGCCGGTCGTTCGGGACCAAGGTCCCGATGAGCCTGGGCGGTTCGACCTGGGCGGATCCGGCCGCGAAACCAACACTGCGGGTGGTTCGGGTACCCGGGCCATGACAACAAGGAGGCAGGTGGTCCGCAGTGAGCACACTCAGCGAGTCAGTCGACACAGGTCGGCACGATGATCTGCGAATCGAGGTGACCCGCTCTCGGATCGCCGATCGATTACTGGCCGTCCTGCGGATCTCCATCGGATGGGTCTTCCTCTGGGCCTTCCTGGACAAGACCTTCGGCCTGGGCTTCGCGACCGCCAGCGAGGACGCCTGGATCAACGGCGGGTCACCGACCTTCGGCTACCTGAACTTCGCGACCGAGGGCAAGACCTTCCACGAGTTCTTCTCCGGCTTGACGGGGACCGCATCTGACTGGCTGTTCATGATCGGCCTGCTCGGCATCGGCGTCGCGCTGATCCTCGGCATCGGCATGCGGATCGCGGCGGCCAGCGGTGCCCTGCTGCTGACCCTCATGTGGCTGGCTGCCCTGCCCCTCGAGAACAACCCGTTCTTCGACGACCACCTGGCGTATGCCCTGGTGCTGATCCTGGTGGCGGTTGCTGACGCGGGCGACACCTGGGGACTGGGGCGAACGTGGTCGCGGACCTCACTGGTCCAGCGCTACCCCATCCTGCGCTGACAGGGGCGACGACCGATGTCCAGCTTGTCGCCCTCTCGCATCACCGAGCTCAGCCCCCGCGAGTGCTGGGAGAACCTGCGGCAAGCCCAACACGGCATCGGTCGGCTGGCCTTCATTGACCCGGCCAAGCCACCTGGCAGCGCCCCCGAACTCCTGCCCGTCAACTTCATCCTCAACGGGCCGGAGGTGATCATGCGCACGGGCGGCGGGCTGATCAACGCCGCGGCCCGATCCGAGGTCGCCGGCACCTTCGAGATCGACTCCCTCCGGGTGTCCTCGACCGCCGCGCACGACATTGGCTGGAGCGTCGTCGTCCACGGCCGCCTCAATCGGGTCACCGACGCGATGGTTCGCCGCTACCTGGAACTCGGTCGCCTCGCACCGAGCGCCGGCGGGTTCAAGCCCAACTTCGTCCGTCTGGAGATCGAGAGCATCAGCGGTCGCAAGATCTGGCCCCTTGCGCTCGACGCAGCGGGAGCGCCACCCGGGCCAGCCACCGACGACCCCGCGACCCACGAGCCGGTCACCGACGGATCAGTCACCGACCTGCCACGCACCGAAGACCCGATGCCCGACCAGAAGGACAGCGCCTGATGAGTCAACAGCTATCCACCCGTTCGCCCCTCGCCATCCTGCTGACGATGGTGTCCCTCGTGAGCATCCTGCTCGCCGGGCTGGCCTACGACCGGGCGTACTCCGGCGCTTCGGTCGGCACGGGCGGTGACACCGAACTCGTTGGTGAGGCCGACCTGCCGACCCCCACCGTCGACGTGGAGCTCTCCGAGTTCGCCTTCACCCCCGAACCCATAACGATCGCACCGGAGGGGGTGCTCCAGGTCAGCAACGTGGGGAGTGCCGAGCACAACCTGAAGATCGAGGGCATGGAGGAGGCCTACGCCACCGCTGATCTGACCGCGGGCGACGTGGAGGCGCTGTCCCTCGGCGGTCTGGAGCCCGGCGAGTACCCGATCTACTGCACGATCGCGGGGCACGCCGAGGCCGGCATGACCGGGACCCTGGTCGTCGACGCCAACGCCCCCGTCGACGTGGCGGAGGCTGATGGCGACACCGCGGGCGAGGGCGAGGCCGGCGGCGGCGAGGTGGAGGGGGACTCCCTCACGGGCATGGAGCGCGCCGAGTGGCTGCGGGCCAACTACGAGGCCAGCGTCAGCCAGTTCCCCGCCGAGACCGAGGCCATGGGCAACCAGCGGATGGAGCCCGAGATCCTCTCCGATGGCACCAAGGTCTTCGAGCTGACCATCGACGAGACCCAGTGGGAGGTGGCCCCCGGCGAGTTCGTCGAGGCGGTCGCCTACAACGGGCAGGTCCCGGGGCCCTGGATCCACACCGAGGTCGGTGATCGCATCACGATTCGCGTCATCAACGAGCTCGACAGCGAGGGCACCACCCTGCACCCGCACGGCATCTTCCGGCACCCCTTCGAGGTCGACGGGGTCGGGATGATCTCGATGGACCCGATCATGCCGGGGGAGACCTGGGAGCAGACCTTCGTGACCCAGGAGACCTCCGTCGGCATGTACCACGGCCACGACAACGGGGTGCACCAGGTCATCAACGGTGCCTTCGGTGCGTTCACGGTCGGGCAGGTCCCGCTCCCACCACAGGCTGACAACGTCGTCGCCGAGGACGTGATGATCCTGAACGACGCAGGTGAGATCGGCCTGACGCTGAACGCCAAGTCGTTCCCGGCCACGCAGCCCTACGTGCTGACGGAGGGCGAGCAGATGATCCTCCACTACTACAACGAGGGTCTGACTCCCCACCCGATGCACCTGCACAACAACGCGCAGATGGTGATCGCGAAGGACGGCTACCCGCTGGCCTCACCGATCGTGATGGACACCGTGAACGTCGCTCCGGGTGAGCGGTACACGGTCGTGATCTTCGCCGAGGCACCGGGGACGTGGGTCTATCACTGCCACATCCTGAGCCACGTCGAACGTGATGATGGCAGCGTCTTCGGCATGTTCACCGCGCTCATCGTCGAGCCGAGTGATGACCCGGACGTCAACAGCGACCTGGACCGCGACCTCGGCCGGGACCAGATCCCGGTCTTCCCGGGTCAGTCGGCGGTCCAGTCAGACCAGACCGGCCAGACCGAGCAGCCAGACCAGGCTGATCAGACCGAGCAGCCAGACCAGGCCGATCAGGCCGAGTCGCCGCCGCAGGAGCCGGCGGACGACGCCGTCTGAGGTGACCACTCGCAACGTCCTCCCACTCGTCGCGCTGATCGTGGCGCTGTTGGCGACCGGCTGTGCGACCCGCGCGACGGCCGTGGGCAGGGGCGGTCTCGCACCGCCAGCTGCTGCTGAGCCGGCTGCCGAGAGGCCTGCCCTGATCGCGGAGACCGAGGTCCTACCCGAGCCTCAGGGTGTGTTCGGCGCAGCGCCGGGCAACCGCATGGTGCTGCAGACGGCCGAGGGTACGTGGGCGCTGGCCGACACCTCGGTCTCAGCTGCGGGCACCACCGACCTCCAACTGCGCACGGCGGAGGCGGAGCCAGCCGCACGCTGGACCTGTGGCAGCGGCACCGACCAGGCCACGCAGCTGGATGGCACATCGATCCTGGCCATCGCGACGCCGGAGGGACGCTGTGAGGTCATCGACCCCGCGGGTGCTCAGCTGACCATCGGCGGGGCGACCGGCCCGACGGTCCTCCTGATCGACATCGCCCAACCGCTCGAGCCCCGGTTGGTCGGCGCTGTCCGGACCGCGTCCGACGGAGTCACGCTGGCCGCTGACGCGGCCGCGTCGGTCCTGTACCTCGCCGACCGGATGCCCGACAGCCACCAGGGTGTCCTCCGCATGATCGACGTGACCGACCCATCCAGCCCGACCCAGATCGGCCGGATCCCACTGGCCCACGGTGCTGAGCTCAAAGGTCTCGAGATCGACCAGGCCGACCAGCGCCTCTACGTGGCGGCGACGACCTATGTCCACGTCTTCGACATCAGCCAGCCGGCTGCACCGGCCCTGCTCGGCCGTCTCTACGACTCCATGGTGCGCAACTACGACCGCATCTCGGTCAACCGCATCTCCGACCCCCAGTTCGGGTATCGCACCTTCCTGACCGTCCGAGCTCGCCTGGGCGGCGGTCAGTCCTGTGAGACCGGCTTCGCCTACGTGTACGACATCACCGGCGACCTGGTCGAGCGACCGTTGATGATCGCCGACTCCGAGGTGCCGCGACTGGCGGAGCACGGGCGGCCCGATCCCGCCGACCCGGTGATCGGGGAGTGTCCAGAGCTGCAGGTCCGACTGAACGGCACCACCTTCCGCATGGAGCTGTCCTGGGTGGTTGAGCACCACGATGAGTGGACACCACTGCGGCGGGATCACTTCCCGTACAACATCACGTCCGTGTTCCAGGAGCAGGCCGACTACTGCATCCTGGTGCCGGCCTGACCCCCGCCGCAACACCCGGAGGCCCCTGTGCGCATCGCCGTCTTCTCGACCAAGCCCTACGACGAGAAGGGACTGTCCGAGGCTGCCTCGGACAGCGGTCACGACCTGACGTACTTCGAGGCCCGGCTGACCGCCGCGACCGCAACCCTCGCCGCCGACCACGACGCCGTCTGCGCCTTCGTCAACGACGAGCTGGACCGAGCCTGCCTGTCCACCCTGCGGGACCTCGGTGTCCAGCTGGTCCTGATGCGCTGCGCGGGCTACAACCGCGTGGATCTCGCCGCAGCTGACGAGTTCGGCTTGACCGTCGCCCGGGTCCCCGCCTACTCGCCGTATGCCGTCGCCGAGCACACCATCGCGTTGATGCTCGGCCTCAATCGGCGCCTGCACCGCGCCCACTCCCGCGTGCGGAATCAGGACTTCTCGTTGGACGGCCTGCAGGGCTTCGACATGCACGGCAAGACGATCGGGATCGTCGGCACCGGCACGATCGGCACCGTCTTCGCCCGACTGATGCGTGGTTTCCACTGCGAGGTGCTGGCCTACGACCCCTACCCCAACGACGAGGTGGTCCGACTGCGCGGTACCTACGTCGAGCTGGACGAGTTGTTCGAGCGGTCGAAGGTCATCTCGCTCCACTGTCCCCTGACGCCCGACACCCACCACCTCGTCGACGAGCGCCGGCTGAAGCTGCTGCCCGAGGGCGCGCTCGTCGTCAACACCTCCCGCGGTGGCCTGATCGACACCAAGGCCGCCATCGAGGCGCTCAAGTCGGGCGAGCTCGGGGGACTGGCACTGGATGTGTACGAGGAGGAGGCCGAGCTGTTCTTCGAGGATCGGTCCGAGCAGATCCTCACCGACGACGTGTTCGCGCGGCTGCTCTCCTTTCCGAACGTCCTGATCACCTCCCACCAGGCCTTCTTCACCAACGAGGCGCTGGCCAACATCGCCCAGACCACGATCGCCAACGCTGACGCCGTCGCCGCCGGTGAACCTCCCGAGGGTCTGGTCGAACCCGCCTAGCAGACGCGCTGCTCGACTGACCTCGCCGGGACCATCGGCCGTACCGGATCGGGACCTCGGGCCTGTCGGCGACCCGGCCGGCCAACCACACTGAGACCACGAACTCGGCGAGAGGTGTCAGCCATGAAACGCGGTGTCTGCGCACGACGGACCATTGCCGGCCGTCCCTTCGCCCTGCAAGAGCGGCTGGTGCACAACACGCCACGACTGCTGCAGCAGGCGTCGGGCCGTGAGGTGCAGCCACCCGACGGCGACGGGTGGTTCCTGGTGGACCTGAGCGCCCATGTGGCGGGCAGCGTGAAGGAGCGGACCGTCCGCGTCCGCCTCGGGCAGGCGGCTCCCTACCCGCTCGGGTTGCGCATCCCACTGCGGTGGGTCGCCGCCGACGCGCAGGCGCTGTTCCCGACCTTCGAGGGCGCGATCGAGATCGAGGATGCCGACGTCAACCGGCTGACCGTGGCCCTGGTCGGCAGCTACGAGCCTCCTGGTGGACTGGTCGGCGCCGCACTTGACCGGACGGTGCTGGCCACGGCCGCCGAGGAGAGCGTCGAACGACTGCTCACCGGTCTGGTGCAGGAGCTCAGCGACACCGCCCAGGAGCCGGAGATCGACCCGACCGTGGTCGAGCAGCTCTCCGTCGCCGATGTGATGACGCCGAACCCGTTCCTGCTTGACGCCTCCATGAGCCTGCGGACCGGCGCCAACCTGCTGCTGCAACAGCAGATCAGCGGAGCACCTGTGGTGGACCCCGAGGGGCACATCGTCGGCGTCCTGTCCGAGAGCGATCTGCTGGACAAGGTCGCGCCGATTCGCTACGGCCTCACCCAGGACACGGTGAAGTCGTGGCGCAACCACGCCGCGACCACCGTCGGCATGGCCTGCAGTAGGCCGGCGCACACCACGCAGAGCTCCACGCCGCTCCGCGACGCAGCCAAGGTGATGGCGGCGAAGCGGATTCGCCGCCTCGTGGTCATGGAGGGCGGGGCACTGGTTGGCATCCTCACCAAGCGGGACGTCGTCAAGGCGCTGCTGCGTGCCGATGCCGAACTGGCTGCTGCCGTCGACGCGGTGCTCCACGACTCCCGCTTCAAGGGACTCCGCGGACAGGTGGCCGACGGCGTCGTGCACGTGACCGGGGTGACCCATCGGCGTAGTCGGCTCGTGGAACTCGAGGAGCGCCTGGACACCATCGACGGGGTCATCGGCGTCATCACCAGCGACGTGGCCTCCAATCTCGACGACCTCGGCTCGGTGGGCCGGTCGGATCAGGAGTCGGACACGCCGGCTTCCATGCGCTGAGCTGTCTAGGCGGGAAGGAGTTCGCGCCCCGTCATCTCCGTTGGATCGATCCGGATGAACACCGGGCGGTCACGGCCGATCCACCCGCTGACGTTCACCGTCTCGAGGGTCGAGGCGCCCGAGGCGTCGGGCATCACGTCAGCGGTTCCGCGGAGCAGCACCGACCACGAGTGGTCCTGCGGACCCGTGTCGCCCGAGTCGATCTCGAAGGCGACCGACTGGCGTCTGGCAGCGCTGGCCAGCTTGGACCCCGCGCCCGTCCGGATGAGCACACCCTCCCCGTCCCAGTGGTAGTTGACGGGCAGGACCGTCAGTCGGGACTCGGCATCGGTGAAGGCCAGGCGACCGAGCGAGGTCTCGGAGAGGAAGCGGACACAAGCGTCGTGGTCCAGGTCCTGCCAGCTCATGGTGTTCAGTCCTCTCAGAGATGCGTCGGCCCAGTCTCATGAGGGTGGGAGCCCTGTCTAAAGGCCAAGTGGCCGTGTTGGCTCGGGTCCAAGGTCCCGAACAGACCCCTCAGGGGCGGTCCCGGTGCTCCACCAGGTAGGCGGCTGCTTCTGCGCGCCGCGCCACGTGGAGCTTCGACAGGATGGTCGACACGTAGTTCTTGATGGTCTTCTCGGCCAACCCGAGCGTCTCGCCGATCTCCCGGTTCGTGGCGCCGGTGGCGATTCCGTCCAAGATCCGGCGTTCCGTGGGGGTGAGGCGGGCGAGCCCGGGATCGCCGACGGGAGCACCGTCGCGGACCCGTTCGAGGACCTTGGCCGTGACGGCCGGGTCCAGGAGTGACTCGCCACCCGCCACCCGGCGGATGCCGTCGACCAGCTCGGTACCCCGGATCTGCTTGAGCAGATAGCCGGCGGCACCGGCCATGATCGCCTCGAACAGCGCGCGGTCGTCGTCGAAGGAGGTGAGGATCAGCACACGGGACTCGGGCCGCTCGCTCCGGATGGCGCGACACGCCTCGACCCCGGTCCCATCCGGGAGTCGGACGTCCATCACCACCACATCCGGCTTGTAGGATCGCGCGCGCAGGATGGCGTCGGCGACGGTTCCCGCTTCGGCCACGACGGTCAGGTCCTCGGTCGCCTCGAGCATGGCGACCAGCCCCTGACGGACGACCTCGTGGTCGTCGACCAGCATCACGCGGACCTCTGACACGGTCATCACACTCCTGCCCGGGGTAGGGGGACCCGAAGCGCGACCGAGGTCCCAGCCGACGGCCGCGAGTCGAGGGTGAGGTCGGCCCCGAGGATCGCGGCGCGCTCGGCCATGTTGCCGAGGCCGTGTCCGAGGACCACGGCGTCCTTGCGGAACCCCCGGCCGCTGTCGTTGACCTCCACGATCAGCAGCTCCCCATCCACGGTCGCCTTGACCGAGACGGACTCGGCATCGGCGTGTCGCATCGCGTTCGAGAGCGCTTCCCGAACGATGTGCAGGACATCGGGTACCAACTCCGGGGCCACCAGTTGATCAAGGCGCGAGCCGATGTCCAGGGACGGTGCGGTGTGCCCTCCGGAGCGGAACTCCTCGGCCAACTCGATGAGTCCTCGGCGCAGGCTCAGCTTGCCGGACGTCTCGCCGCGCAGCGTGTAGATCACGGTGCGGATGTCGCGGATCGCCGAGTCGATCTGATCGATGCTGGTGTCGATGCGGGCCTGGACCTCGTCGGGATGGGTCCTGATCAGCGGCCATGCGCTCTCGAGAGCCATGCCGACGCTGAACAGGGACTGGATCACGCTGTCGTGCAGATCGCGTGAGATCCGGTCTCGTTCGTCCTGGATCGCGCCGATGCGGGCGCGCTCGGCCAACCGTGCGGCCTGGATCGCCATCCCGGCCTGCGCTGCCAGGACGGTGGTGACATCCACGTCGAACTGGGTGAACCCACCCGGCTTCTCGGTGAGGTACAGATTCCCGAAGACGGTGTTGCCGGCTCGAACCGGGAGGCCGAGGAAGTGTCGCATGGGCGGGTGGTGCTCCGGGAATCCCGCCGACGCCGGGTGGCTGGCGAGGTCGTCGGTCACGACCAGCTCCTGCCGTCGGATCAACTCACCCAGGAGACCACCACCCGTCGGGGTTCGCCCGATCTGCCGCACCGTCGCGGCATCGATTCCCTGGTGGACGAACTGCACGATGAGGTCGGAGTCCTCACCGAGCACGCCGAGCGCGCCGTACTCCGCGCCCGTGATGCGTCTTGCAGCCGTCACGATCAACGGCAGCAGCTGCTCGAGGTCGAGCTCACCGTGGAACGCCTGCGCCACGTCTGCCAGCTCAGCGAACGGTTCACTCGTGGCCGTCGGGACGTCCATGGCTCGAACGGTACGCGATCGACCCACCTCCCCTCCCGTCCTTCGACCCGAGCGCGGAGGGACCAACGGCCCTCCCGCCGGGCCATCGGCTGGCGCAGCATCACGGGGTGAGCACGAGCCTCGACGTCCACGTACCGATCCGGCCGGATCAGTGCTCGGTCGCGCAACGGCGCTTCGTCGGGTCACCGCGAGTCCTGCTGGGCGACGGCGCTCGTCGGACCGTGGACCTGTGGCAGACCCACGTCCGGGTAGGGCGGATCAGGCGGCCGGTGGTCGTCAGTCTGGGACCAGTCCGCACACCGATGCGGGGTGTCGGCTCTGCGGGGCAGAACGAACACGTCCGGAGCATGCGGTGGCGCCCCGAGCGGTCGGGATTGGAAGGTGGAATGATCCTGGATCCACGATTCCCGAGCTTCGTGGGAAGCATCGGTCTTGAGGTCGAGGGGAGTGGGGTGCTCAGACTCCGGGGCACGTACCAGCCGCCGGGTGGCCACCTGGGAAACGTGGTCGATGGGCTGTTCCTGCACAAGGCGGCGGAGGCCACCGCGCTGGACCTCCTGCGGGACATCCGGGCGCGACTCGTGGCGGATGAGGAAACCGCCTCGACGAGTGTGGTGGAGAACCGGTGAGCTGACCGAGTCCCGCAGGTTGCCCCGCGGGACAGCGGGTGGTGCGGCGGCCTACGAGCCCTGGAAGTGCTTCAGCTTCGGTGACGCCTTCACCCAGTCGGCGATCCGGTCGACGTGGATCTCCTTCTGGGCCGCGTCGATGGCCGATACGACCGTCGTCTCGACGACGACGTCGTTGCCCCGAAGTCGACCACCGACGCGCACGATCAGGTGGTTGTCGCCCACCCGATCCTGGTCGCCGGCAATCTTCCCGGCGACGCCATCGCGCGCCAGGACGGTGAACCCTCCTAGCGCATCGGCCTGGTCGTGGATGATCCGATCGATGCTGCCACGGTCCTTTACCTTACTCATGGAAAACACCTCGTTTCCGGTAGGGTAACTAGTCACGATGACGAGATGGTCGGAGTGGCGCTACCGGCCAATCGGACGCCGTGCGGACGGGCACGCACGCGACCCGATTCTCCGCTAGAGTGGAAGGCCCGCCGTGGACAGTATCGGGCGGGTTCGAGGTCCCGTGCGACGTCGCTCTGTGAACCTGGTCAGGGCCGGAAGGCAGCAGCCATAAGCAGTCAGTGACGGGTGCCACGGACACGCCGCGAACCCGTCCGGTAGTGCCCGCGGCGGCTCAGGTGAGCTGACCTCGGAGGATCGTGGTGGTCCGGCCTCCCACCAGCAAACTGCCGTCGGCCGCCAGGCGCACGCTGACCCGTCCAGCGCGACCCATGGCCGTGCCCTGTGCGGCGGTGAACGGCGGCGTCAGTTCGGCTCGATCGATCAACCACTGACCGGCGGACGCATTGAGCGACCCGGTCACGGGGTCCTCCCGGAGGACACCCTGCGCGTCGGTGAAGAACGCGCGGACCTCGACGTCTGCCTCACCACCGTCACCGTAAAGGCCGACGACGCCGATGTCGATCCGGTCGCCGTCGCCGCGAGGGTCCAGTGCCAGGACCGCCTCGGCATCCTGCAGTTGCACCGTGACCCATCCCGGTCCGTTGTCCGTCCAGGCGGCCGCCTGCACAGCGGTGCGGTCGATGCGCAGGATCGCACAGACGCGGTCCAGGTCCGCCTCGTCGACCGGACCCTCGCGGAGCAGTGGTGGGGCGGCGAAGGAGATGGTCCCCTCGTCCAGATCGAGCGGGACCAGTCCCGCGCCGCACTGCTGCAGGACCACCCCGGGGGTGCTGGGAGTCCCGCCGGCCTCCAGCCATGCGTGGCAGGTGCCCAGGGTGGGGTGACCGGCGAACGCCATCTCGCGATCGGGCGTGAAGATCCGGACGTGGTAGTCAGCCTCATCGGCGGTCGGGCGGACCAGGAAGGTGCACTCCGACAGGTTCATCCACTGCGTGAACGCGAGCATCTGCTCGGCACTCAAACCGTCGGCATCGTGGACCACCGCCACGGGGTTGCCCGACAGTCCGCCGGATCCGAACACGTCCACCAATCGAACCTCGTTCATGCCGGGATCGTGCCATCCGGCCACCAGCCACGCGGCGGGCCAACCGGCTCTGGCCGTCACGACGGTGCCGGTGTCACATGTGGCCTCTAGGGTTTGGTTTCCCACACGTCGTCCCGACCACGCAAGCCAAAGGACCCAGCCGCACGTGGCGCACGTCTCGCTCTACCGCAAGTACCGGCCGCAGACCTTCGACGAGGTCGTCGGCCAGGACCACGTGACGACCACGCTGGCCCGCGCGGTGGACAGCGGCAGCTGGCATCACGCCTACCTCTTCACCGGTCCACGCGGGACGGGAAAGACCTCCTCGGCTCGGCTGCTCGCCATGGCCATCAACGCCACGGACGGCCCGACCTCCACGCCTCCTGCGGACGACCCGATCGTGACCGCGATCAGAGAGGGGACGTGCCCGGACGTCATCGAGATCGATGCCGCCTCCAACAACGGGGTCGACGACGTCCGTGACCTGCGAGAGCGTGTGGCGTTCTCTCCAGCACAGGCGCGGGTCAAGGTCTACATCGTGGACGAGTGCCACATGCTCTCCAACGCAGCGTGGAACGCCTTCCTCAAGACCATCGAAGAGCCGCCCGACCACGTCGTGTTCGTCTTCGCCACGACCGAGCCGCACAAGGTGCTGCCCACGGTCCTGTCCCGAACCCAGCGGTTCGACCTCCGTCGGATCCCGGCAGCCGAACTCGCCGATCACTGCCGCCACATCGCGGATCTGGAGGGCTTCACCTTCGAGGGCGACGCCCTGCAGTCCATCGTCAGGGCCGGTGACGGGTCGGCCAGGGACACCCTGTCCGTGCTCGATCAGGTGGTGGCGTTCACAGGCCCCACCGTCACCGCAGCGGGTGTGGCCGAGGTCCTCGGCTCAGTCCCCGCGGTCCTGCTGGACCGGCTGGCGGGCCTGCTGGCCGACTCCGACGTGGCGGGCGTCCTGGGGCTCGTCCAGGAGGTCGCGGACGGCGGAACCGACCTGCGGCAGTTCGCCACGGACGCGGTGGAGCACCTGCGGTCGCTGCTGCTGCTGGCCGCCGCGCCGGAGGCCGGGCTCGTCGACGCCACGCCCGACCGGGTGGCCGAGCTCACAGCGCAGGCGTCGCGGACCGGCCCGGCGGATCTGCTCCGCGCCGTGGAATTGCTGAACGACGCCCAGCCCAAGATGCGTCGCGGTAACACCCAGTTGCCGCTCGAGATCGCGCTGGCCAAGGCTGCACTACCCGAGTCCGGCGGTGACCCGGAGGCTCTCGCGGCACGGCTGGACCGTGTAGAGTCGGCGCTGTCGGAGTGGCCAGCCGCTGCTGCTGCACCGGCAGGTGCGAGCGCCGCTCCGGCCGGTGACGAGCCCGATCGGAGCGCCCGCGAGGCACCGGCGACGGACCGGGGCCCTGATCACGACCCGAGCGACGCCGCCCCGGACGAACCGGAGCCGTCTGAGCCCAGTCGATCCGCACCCGGCCAGTCCGAACCAAGCGAGTCCGAACCCCGCCAATCCGAACCCCGCCAATCCGAACCGAAGCCCGAAGGGCCCGAAGCCGTAGAGCCCGGGGCTGCCGCGGCTGACCCAGTTGCCCCGACCGGTCCGTCCACCGCGCCGGACCAGGACGCCGGACCAGCAGCGGCCGACTCCGCGCCCGAACCAGCCCCGCAGGAGTCTGCCTCCGACACCCCCGACCCTGTCGACGACCTGACCCGCATAATCGACGCCTGGCCGGCGGTCCTGACCACCCTCGGCCGGACCTCCAAGCGGGTCTCGGCCGTGGTCGGTGAGGGGCGCCCCACGTCGATCACGGGCGACGCCCTGATGCTGCACTTTCCCTTCGAGTTCCACGCCGAGCAGGCCCGTGACGCCGAGACTGCGCAGGCGATCGGAGCCGCCGTCGAAGCCGTCACCGGTACGCGGTACCGCATCAACGCCGTGGTCGGGTCCGACCCTCCAGCGGCGTCCGTGGAGGTGGTTGATGACGAGGCGTCGGCGGTCATCAACCACGAAGCCGCTGAAGCTGCCGGCGACGTCGCCGACGACGACGAGGCCCACGATCAGGCCATCGCCGCACTCAGTCAGGGGCTGGGCGCAACCGTCATCAGTGACAGCCGCGAGTGAACCGGTCCTCAACTCGTACCGGACCGGCACGGCCCACCGTTACCATCACACGCAACCGACCACCACGCACACCGACCACGAGGAGAGCCCCATGGGCAACCAGCAGGCCATGATGCGCCAGGCGCAGGCCATGATGAAGAAGATGCAGAAGGCTCAGGACGAGCTGGCGGCCAAGACCGTGACGGGCAGCGCTGGCGGCGGCATGGTCGAAGCCGTGGTCAACGGCGCCGGCGAGTTCCAGTCCATCACCATCAACCCGGACGCGGTCGACCCCGATGACGTCGAGATGCTGCAGGACATGGTGGTTGCCGCGTGCAACGAGGCGGTCCGTGCCTCGAAGGAGCTGGAGGGTGAGATGATGGGCGGCATCGCCGGCGGCCTCGGTCTGCCCCCCGGGCTGCTGTAGACCTCCGAGAACCCACTGGTGTACGAAGGCCCGGTCCAGAACCTGATCGACGAGCTCGGACGACTGCCCGGTGTCGGTCCGAAGAGCGCCCAGCGGCTCGCGTTCCACCTGCTGCAGGTCGAGCGGATCGACGCCGAGCGCCTCGCCAAGGCGATCCTCTCCGCCGCGCAGGACATCACGTTCTGCTCGCGCTGCTTCAACGTGTCGGAAGGTGAGCTGTGCCGGATCTGTCGCGATCCGAAGCGGACGGACGACGTCCTCTGCGTGGTCGCCGAGCCCAAGGACGTGCAGGCCATCGAGAAGACCGGCGAGTTCCGAGGTCGGTACCACGTCCTCGGGGGCTTGATCGTCCCGATCGACGGGATCACCCCCGACAAGCTGCACATCGCCGAGTTGGTGCGCCGGCTTGGCGAGGAGCAAGTCACCGAGGTGGTCATCGCCCTCAACCCGACGGTGGATGGAGAGACCACGGCGAGCTACCTCCGCCGGCAACTCCAGACCCTCGGCCTCAGCGTCACGCGCATCGCCAGTGGCCTCCCCGTCGGCGGCGATCTCGAGTACGCCGATCAGGTGACGCTGGGACGGGCCTTCGCCGGCCGCACGTCGATGGGCTGAACGCCATCATCTGAGCAGAGACGGAGCAAAGGAAACGGGGTCGTCGGCTGCATCGTCGACGACCCCGTGTGTACCTCAGCACTGAGGGGGGTGCTGAGGAAGTGTGTCCTTGTCACCAAGCTATATCCGCATCCCGTGCAACCCACACATTGCACCAGTATTCCTTCGCCAGCCATTGGCCAGCGGATCAGGTCCACCTCCGTAGGATCGGGCCGCATGACTCCTCCCACGGCAAAGCGCGTGCCCCACGTCTGGTCACGCCCGACCGGTGATGTGACCGACCACTACGCCTGGCTGGCCGATCGGGACAACCCGGACACCATCGACTACCTCGAGGCCGAGAACGCCTACGCCGACGCGTTCTTCGCCGATCACGAGGAAACCATCGAGGCCGTCTATGGCGAGATCAGGTCGCGCGTGCAGGAGACGGACCAGAGCGCTCCCGTTCCACACGACGACTGGTTCTACGCCCGGCAGACGGAGGAGGGAAAGGACTACGTCGTCATCTCCCGAGGTCGCACGGCGGAGACCGCCACCGAGCAGGTCGTCCTCGACGTGAACGCCGAGGCGGAAGGACATGACTTCTTCTCCCTCGGCATGGTGGACATCAGTCCTGACCACACACGCCTCGCCTGGTCCTCGGACACCGATGGCGCCGAGTTCTACGACGTCCGGATTCGTGACCTCCACCAGGGCACCGAACTGGACGACGTGATCCCGCGCACCTCGGCGGGTGGGTCCGCCTGGTCAGCTGATGGGTCATACCTCTTCTACGTGCTCCCCGACGAGCAGCACCGTCCCTTCCGGGTCATGCGTCATGCGCTCGGCACCCCGGTGGAGGATGACGTCGAGGTCTACATCGACACCGATGAACGGTTCTTCGTCGGCGTGGGAGCCAGCCGCAGCGGCGAGTGGATCATGATCGGCAGCGGGTCGAAGCTGTCGAGTGAGGTGTGGGTCCTCCCCGCCAGCGCCCCCACGACCGACCCCGTCCTGGTCCGGGCGCGCGAGGACGATCTCGAGTACAGCGTCAGCCACTGGGGTGAGCAGTTCGTCATCACCACCAACGAGGCCGCCGAGGACTTCCGCATCATGACCGCGCCGGTGGAGGCGCCGGGGGCGTGGACCGAGTTGGTCCCCCACGAGCCGGGCCGGCGGATCGTCTCCGTCCAGACCTTCGCCGATCATCTGGCGATCCTCTCGTGGAAGGACATGCAGCGACGGGTCGAGGTGCGCTTCCGCGATGGGACGACCACGCAACTCGATGTGCTCGACGAGCCGCACGACACCTCCTTCGGCGCCAACCGCAACTACGACACCCGGATCCTCCGCGTCGCGGTGGAGTCGATGTCGGTGCCGCGGACCATCTACGACGTCGATGTGGTCACGCGTGAATCGACCCTCGTCAAGCGCACCCCGACCCCCAACGTCGATCTGGACGCATACGTGGCCGAGCGACTCTGGGCGACCGCGGAAGACGGAACCCGGGTGCCGGTGGATGTGGTGCGGCACACCGACACCCCGGTGGACGGGACGGCGCCGTGCCTGCTGTACGGCTACGGCTCCTACGAGATCTCGATCCCGACAGCGTTCAGCGTCGTCCGACTCTCACTGCTCGACCGCGGTGTCATCTTCGCCCTGGCCCACCCTCGCGGCGGCGGCGAAGGCGGACGCCGGTGGTACACGGGCGGGAAGCTGCTGAACAAGCGCAACACGTTCACCGACACCCTGGCGGTGGCGGACCACCTGGTGGACACCGGCTGGTCGCATCCGGACCGCCTGGGCATCCGGGGTGGCTCGGCCGGCGGGCTGCTGGTCGGCGCCTGCATGACCATGCGCCCCGGACGCTTCGCCGCGGTGGTCGCCGACGTCCCGTTCGTCGACATCGTGACCACGATGAGCGACCCCACGCTGCCGCTCACGGTGACGGAGTGGGAGGAGTGGGGCGACCCACGGTCCGAGCCGTTCGCCTCGTACATGCTCAGCTACTCGCCGTACGACAACACGGTTCCGGCCGACTATCCCGCGGTCTACATCACCGCCGGCCTCAACGACCCGCGCGTGCAGTACCACGAGCCGGCCAAGTGGGTCGCCCGCCTCCGGGAGGTGGGTACCGGAAGCCGCCCGATCCTGATGAAGACCGAGATGGGTGCCGGCCATCAGGGGCCGAGCGGCCGATACGGCGCGTGGCGCGACCAGGCTCGGACCCTGACGTTCATCCTGGTGGCGCTCGACGCCTGAGGCGTCACATCATCGCGATCTCGCGGTTGGCGAACCGGCCCCCGTAGAGCTCCTGCAAGCGAACCTTGTGCCTGAGGTCCCGGAGGACCGCCCCGGAGAAGTCGATTCCGGTCAGGTCCTCCGCCTGCCCGATCCCCCCGGGCGTGTCGACGTTGATCTCCATCATCGTTGCCCCCACGATGTCGAGGCCGGCCAGGTACATACCGTCGCGGACCAGCTTCGGTGAGGCGATCTCGGCGACGTTGATGGCGTCCTCGTCCGGCTCGGCCATCTCGATCGCCCCTCCGGCCGTGATGTTCGACCGGGCGTCCTCGGTCTCGTTGTAGCGGCGGAAGCAGGCGTAGGTCCCGTCGACCTGAAGGGGGCGGCCGTTCAGGGTGATGAGTCGGAGATCGCCATCGGCGGCAGCCGGCAGGTACTCCTGGACGATCGCGTACCCGAAGCGGACCGTTGCTTCGATCATCTGATTCAGGTTCGAACGGCCGCCGTCGGTGATGACGAAGACGCCCTCGCCGCCGGAGCCCTGCAGTGGCTTGATGACCGCTCGGCCGTCCTGGTCCTCGATGAAGGCTCGGATCGTCTGCGCATCACGGGTGATGCAGGTGCGGGGCCGTATGGCCTCGGGGTACTGCTGGAAGTAGGTCTTGTTCGAGGCGTCCGTCAGCCTCCTCGGGTCGTTCACGACGATCACACCGCTGTCGGCGATGAGTTGGGCGAAGAGCAGCCCCGAGGGATGGGCCCACGGCCGCTCCACGATCTCCTTGGCCGGGTCGGCCCGCAGCATCAGCACGTCCACCTCGTTGAGGGTGACCACGTGGCGTCGGTTCTCGGGCTCCTGGAGGTCGGCGAGGATCTCGGTGTCGTCGGCGTACCCGGTCGTCGACGGTCGAGATGCCGGTGCGCAGAGGGCGCCACCGGGCATGTAGCTCAACTCGCTCTGCGAGACCAGCGACACGTCGATACCCATCTCAACGCAGCGGCGGGTCAGGCGGATGGTGCTGTAGTTGTCCTGCTCGGTGGCGATGTCGTTGATGACGAAAGCAAGCTTCATGTGGTGCAGTCGATGTCGTAGAGGGCGGTCAGGGGGCGCTCCGCGGCGTCGGCCAGACGGGCCACGCCGTCACCGCTGGAAAGGCAGTTGGGCAGGAGGGCGGGAGGGCGGAGGAGGCCTCGGTCCAGCAGGTCGACGATGAGGTGGTGGTGCCGCAGGGCGAACTTGCCCACGAACAGTTCCGTCAGGTCGCCGCCGCGTCCCAGCCAGCTGAGCAGGTTTCGGAGACCGGCCAGGTACACGGCGTCCTTGGTGAGTCCGCCACCGCGCTTGGCTCGCACCGCGACCTCGAAGGCCGGCTCGACGGGCAGGCCGTGGCTTCGGTGCAGCACGTCGAAGATCTCCTCCAGCGGGGTCGCACGCGTCGCCAGGTCGGCGGCGACGACGCGCGCAGCGAGCACACGAAGTCGAGACGGCGGCAGGCAGCCCTCGAGGAACTCGCAGAACGTCGCCAGCCCCTCCTGCAGGGCGTCGTAGTGACCGAAGCCGCTCTGCAGCAGGGCCAGTGGCTGGCGGCGACCGTTGAACCACGTCAGCACGTGGACGCCGACCTCGTGGGCCACCAGGGGTCGCACGCGGTGGGTGGAGATGTCCAGCCGGGCGTCCACGTACAGATCGCCAGCCCGGACCATCAGCTTGTAGTCGGTGTCCGGCACGACGTGGATCTCGAACGCGAACTCCGGAGCCGCCTCGGCGTACTCGGCCCGGCAGCGTTGGGCTTCGGCCAACACGTCGTCCGCGCCCGCCCGGGGCCCGGTGGGGGACCGCTCTGGGACGTCGGAGAGGATCGTCTCCGCATCGTCCAGCAACGTCCGGTCGATCTCGCCGAAGAGGTCGATGGAGGCCGCGACGAAGGCCGGCGTGTCCCGACACTCGAGCAGACGGACCTGTCGGCGCAGTTCGTCGGCCTTCTCGGCCAGCAGGACGGCGAAGGTGGGCTCGTCGATCTCGGCGAGCGGCAGCGAATCCAGCCGGTACCGGACAGCCTCGCAGTCGAGTTCGAGGGGCTCATAGGTGAGCGGCGGTGCGAACTGGAAGTCGTTGGCCACGAACGTCCGCCATCTGGCGTCGTTGCCCGTGGGGGACACGCGCGCGAGCCAGTCGATCTCGCGGTCGAGATCGACCAGGGCCGCGTCGACCGCTCGTGCCGCGGCTCCTGGCTGCGGCGGCGTCGGTTGCGACGTCGAGAGGTGGTTCATCGCACCAGGTGCCGCACCGCGTCGACCGCACGGCGAAGTCCACTGTGGAGGGCGTGCAGTGCCTGGATGTCAGCGGTGCCGGCCCACTCGTCCATGAACACCTTCTTGTACTCCAGGGTGACGGTGCAGACGTGCTCGCCGTACTGCTCGAACACCCACTCGGGCCAGTGACCACCGTCGACGAAGCGCGCGTTCCGGTCCACCTCGACGGCACGGTCGGCGTCGCCTGCAGCGGGCATCCGCGTCCGCGTCAGTTCGGTCCACAACGTCTCGACCAGCTCGCCGAAGCGGTCCTCGTCTGCGGTGGTGAGCCCGAGGTCGATGTCCGGGTGATCAGTCGGCGGGCCGGGCTCACCGTCCCCGTCCGCGGGACGGTGGTTGAAGCTGTGGACGTCGAGGACGAGGACGGCGCCGTAGGTCGTGATCAGCTCCTCGAGCCACACCCGCATCAGCTGGTAGTACCGCTCGCGGGCCGCCAGCGAGCGGGCCACCTCCGCCTCCTCCAGTTGACGGCTCCAGGGCTCCAGTCCCCAGGCGTAGTACCCGTTGAGGTACACCGCCTCGTCGGCCGGCCGGTTCAGGTCGACCTCGAAGCGGGATGCAGCGGGCACGAAGAGGTGGTCGCCGACGCTGGCCAGCACGTCGGTGAGGGGATCTTCCTCGCGCAGACGTGTGGCAGCGTCGAGAGCGGAGAGTGCGGCGAGTTCGGGTCGCAGGTCGTGGCCGGCATGAAGTGCGGTGGCCAGGACCGGGCCGTTCCCGCGACGTATCTCCCAGCGCTGGTCCAGTGCGATCGGGGATGGAGGGCGCATTGTGGGAGCCGTACCCGAACACGTCGTGGGGAATCCGGCAACTCGGCATCCAGACGTCAGGGCAGCAGCAGACAGCTGTCCCCGAACTCGTGCCACAGGTAGGGCCCCGCCACGGCCGCCTGGTAGGCGGCTCCGACCAGACCCGGTCCTGCCACCGCTTCGAGCAGCAGCAGGTGTGAGGCGTCCGACTCGTGCCAGCCGGTGACCAGCCCGGAGACGATCTTGACGCCGCGTTGCGGGGTGATGACGAGGTCGGTCCACCCGCTGGCGGCCGCCAGCTCGCCCTCGCCGGTCGCGGCCGACTCGAGGGCTCGCGTGACCGTGGTCCCAACAGCGACGACCCGATGCCCGCCCGACCGGGCATGATTGACCAGGCTGGCTGTCACCTCGGGAACCTCGAACCACTCCGGCTGGGGAGCTTCGCCTGCCGTCTGCGACGACACGCCGGTGTGCAGCACGATCGGCGCGATCTGGATGCCTTGCACGACCAGTCGGGTGACGAGTTCGTGGCTGAAGGGACGGGCGGCGGACGTCATCTCGGCACTGCCCCAGGGTCCTGGGAAGCCGCCGGGGTCGGTTGGCGCTGGGCGGGCGAAGACCGTCTGGTAGGCGCCTAGATGGGCAGGTGGATCGGGCGAGTAGGTGATCGGGCGGCCGTGGGAGTGGAGGTGTGCGGCGAGTGATGCGCGGCTGCGGTCGGCCCCGACGTGGACCTCGGCCCTCCAGAGCCGGACACCGGCGACGTGAGGTTCCCCACCCGCGAGGTTGGGTTCGTCACCCGCGAGGTTGGGTTCGTCACCAGCAGAGTGAGGTTCCCCACCCGCGAGGTGAGGTTCCCCACCGGGGCGGTCGGTCCGCCGGGTCGTGTCGGGCGGCGGACCGGCGGCGACCGGATGGCGCAGGGACACCTCTGCGCCTCCCGTCAGGCGGACCGTGTCTCCGACCTGCGCCTGCAACACCGGCCCCGACTGGTCCGGATGGCGCAGCTCGACCACCCAGCCTCGACCGCGGGAGGGGCCGGCGACGTGCACGACGACTGGGTACGACCGGGCCGATCCTGGACCGGAGGTCACACGCTGCATGCCGCCGGTAGGCCGCGGTAGCCAGGTCCCAGCGATCGCTGCCGGAAGCGTGGGAGAGGTGTTGACGACCAGCAGATCGCCGGCTTCCAGCCCCTCACCCAACTGGCTGAAGCGGGTGTGGCGGAGCTGCGCCACACCGGACTCGTCCTGGGAGGCGATCATCAGTCCCACCTGGTCGCGCTCCAGGCCGCGTTCCTCTGGCGGGGTCGACGCGTGGCGGGCCGGGTCGAGCGAGAACCGGGTCGAGGGACGCGGGAGGGTCGGGCCCTCCACGGTCTGGATCGACCTCACCTCGGCCTGCGTGTCGTCCCGGTCGCGCATGTGGAACTGCGGGGACACGCAGGCGGGCACCGTGGTCAGGCCGGTCACGCCAGCACCCCCTCGGCGGTGATGCGATCGGCCGCGAGCAGGTCCGCGGCCAGGTACCGACCCGATGGCGGCCGCTCGGCGATCAGGCGCTGGATTGCGGGGACCACCGTGTCGGGGAGCGGTCGGTCGCTGATGTCCTCGCCCGGGAACGCCTCCTGGTGCATCTGGGTGCGCATGTCGCCAGGATCGAGGGCGTAGACCGCCAGCTCGGGGTGCTCGGCACCGAGCACGTTGCTGACCTGATCGAGCGCAGCCTTCGATGACCCGTAGACACCCCATCCCTCGTACGGGCCGGTTGCCGCGTCAGAGGAGATGTTGATGACGACGCCCTCCGCGGCACGCAGCGATGCCAGCAGGTCGGTGACGAGGGCCACGGGCGCCAGCACGTTGACGTCGTAGACGAACCGCAGGTCGGCTGGTCGTGCGTCCTCGAGGCGGGTCAGTCCGCCGCCCGGTCGGGAGAGCGCGCTGGCGTTGTTGACCAGCACATCGACGCGGCCGCCTGCCGCCTGCACGATGGTGCGCCGATGGTCGGCATCGCTGACATCGCCCGTGACGGTGACCACCTCCCCCGATGTCGGCGAGTTCGGCTGACGCGGTCCACTGATCTGGTCCGTCAGGGCTTGCAGATCGGCGGCGGTCCGCGCCGTCGCGATGACGCGCCAGTTGTCGGCTGCCAGGGCGCGGGTGAGGGCGGCGCCGAGACCACGGGACCCACCCGTGACCACGGCGGTTCGTCGGACTGGTTCTGGTGTTCGATGTGCCATATCCGGCATAGTAGGAGTTGAAGTTAACTTCAAGTCAACCAGAATCAGGAGAAATCTCATGGCCACGAGTGTCCTGACCGTCAGTGAGGTCGCTCGACGCAGCGGCTTCGCGCCCTCCGCGCTCCGCTTCTACGAGAAGCGCGGGCTGATCTCCGCCCACCGCACCGACGGGGGTCGGCGGCGGTACGACCGCGACGTCCTGCGCCGACTGGCGTTCATCGCCGCAGCCAAGCACGTCGGGCTGACCCTGGAGGAGATCGTCGAGGCACTGGCTCTGCTGCCCGACGAGCGGACTCCCACCAAGGATGACTGGACGCGGATCAGCACGGCGTGGCGGGGGCGGTTGGATGCCGAGATCGCCGCGCTGGAGAAGCTGCGCGATGGGCTGGACAGCTGCATCGGCTGTGGCTGCCTCTCCCTCGACCGCTGTCGGATCTCGAACCCGGAGGACATCGTGGCGGCTGAGGGCAGCGGCGCGGTGTTCCTCCCGGAACCCCTCCATCCACCGACCGAGTAGGCCGCCTCCTGCTGGCTAGACTCGTGGCGCGTGAGCCCCATCATCGTGCAGAAGTACGGCGGCACCTCCGTCGCCGACACCGACCGCGTCAAGCGGGTCGCGGACCGGATCGCGCGGACCAAGCGAGCGGGCCACGACGTCGTGGTCGCCGTGTCGGCCATGGGCAAGACCACCGATGACCTGATCCGTCAGGCCGGTGAGATCTCCGTCAATCCCCCGGGACGCGAGATGGACATGCTGCTCACCGCGGGTGAGCGGATCTCGATGGCCCTGCTCGCGATGGCCATCCAGGAGGAGGGACTCTCCGCCCAGTCCTTCACCGGCTCGCAGGCCGGGATCATCACCGATGAGGTGCACGGCAAGGCCAAGATCCTCGACATCACCCCTGGCCGCATCACCGGCGCCCTCGACGACGGCCACGTCGCCATCGTGGCGGGCTTCCAGGGGGTCAGTCGCGAGGGCAAGAACATCACCACGTTGGGCCGAGGCGGCACCGACACCACCGCGGTGGCCCTGGCCGCGGCGCTGGGGGCCACGGTCTGCGAGATCTACACCGACGTCGACGGCGTCTACACCGCCGACCCGCGGATCGTCCCGACGGCCCGGAAGGTCGACCGCATCAGCGCCGAGGAGATGCTCGAACTCGCCGCCCACGGCGCCGGGGTCCTGCACACCCGCTCGGTCGAGTTCGGGCGCAACCACGGCGTCGACATCCACGTCCGGTCCAGCTTCAGTCACCACGATGGGACCTGGGTCATCGCCCACCCCACACAGGAAGAGCTCATGGAACAAGCCATCATCTCCGGGGTTGCTCACGACCGCTCCGAGGGCAAGGTCACCGTGCGCGGGGTGCCCGACAAGCCCGGTATCGCCGCCAGGGTGTTCACCGCACTCGCCGACGCCAACGTCAACGTCGACATGATCGTGCAGAACGTCAGCGCCGACGGCACGACGGACATGACCTTCACGATCCCGCTGACCGACGCCACGCTGGCCAAGGCCGAGCTCGAGCCGCTCATCAGCGAGGTCGGCGCCGCAGCCGTCGAGCTCGACCCGAAGATCGGGAAGGTCAGCCTCGTCGGTGCCGGCATGAAGACCAACCCGGGCGTTGCCGCACGGATGTTCAGCGCGCTGTCGGAGGCGGGCGTGAACATCGACATGATCTCCACCTCCACCATCCGTGTCTCGGTCGTGGTCAACGAAGCTGATGTGGAGACGGCTGTCCAGGCGATCCACAGCGCGTTCGGACTGGACTCCGACACCCCCGTGCTCGTCGAGGGAAAGTAGAAGGCAGAACCATGCGTGTAGCGATTGCAGGCGCCACCGGCGCTGTTGGACAGGACCTTCGTCGACTCTTGGACCGGCGGGACTTCCCGCTGGATGAGCTGGTGCTGCTGGCCAGCGAGCGCTCGGCCGGGAAGCTGATCCGCTGGCGCGATCAGGACATCACGGTCAAGAACCTGGCCGACGACGACGCCTTCGACGGCGTCGACATCGCCCTGTTCAGTGCGGGCGGCGGTCGCTCCAAGGAACACGGCCCCCGCGCCGTCGACGCCGGTGCGATCGTGGTCGACAACTCCTCGGCGTTCCGCATGGACCCCGACGTCCCACTGGTCGTGACCGAGGTGAACGGGGACCTGCTCGCGGAGCGTCCGCCGAAGGGGATCGTGGCGAACCCGAACTGCACCACCATGGCGATCATGCTGCCGCTGAAGGCGTTGCATGACGCGTTCGGTCTGGTGTCGATGGTCGCCACCAGCTACCAGGCGGCGGGTGGCGCCGGACAGTCCGGCATCGACGAGCTGCAGGAGCAGGTCCAGCCGCTCCTCGACAACTTCGAGCTGCTGCGCACCGACGGGCAGGCCGCTGCCAAGCTGGTCGAGCCCAGCACCTTCGCCGCCACGATCGCCTTCAACGTGGTGCCCCAACTCGGAACGGTGCAGGAGAACGGGTACACCGACGAGGAGCTCAAGCTGCTCAACGAGTCCCGGAAGATCCTGGGGATTCCGGACCTGAAGGTTGCCCCCACCTGCGTGCGCGTTCCGGTGGTCGCTGGCCACTCGGTGGAGATCCGCGCCACCTTCACCCAGCCCGTCAGCCGGCAGGCCGCCACGGACGCGCTGGACGGGTTCCCCGGCATGGTCGTGGTAGACCTCCCCACGCCCCTCGAGTTCGCCGGCCGCGACGAGGTGGCCGTCGGGCGGATTCGCGAGGACCTTCACGACGACCACTCCATCAACTTCTGGGCCGTCGGCGACAACCTGCTGAAGGGTGCTGCGCTGAACACCGTCCAGATCGCGGAGGAGCTCGTCTCCCGCGGCGTCGTCTGACGACCGGCTGGGGCAGGAAGAGGAGAGGGCCAGCCGGAACGACTGGTCGCCTGACCTGCTGGACACGTGTGCGTCTGCGGGAGAGGGCGAAGGATCGTGGCATGGACCACACGGGAGGTCTGCTGAGCACGGCGCGCGTCTGGAGCACCGTTCTCGTCGCGCTGGTCCTCGTGCTCGGCCTCGTCCCCCCTGTTGCTGGCCAGACCGATGAGGTGGTGGCGGATCGGCTGGCCGGAGCGACCCGCGTCGAGACCGCCGCAGCCGTCGCGCTCGAGTTCTTCGCCGACGGAGCGGACGAGGCCGTCATCGTCTCGGCCAGCCGCTTCCAGGAAGCGCTCGCCGGAGCCCCCTACGCGGCCAGTCTCGACGCGCCCGTCATCGTCACCCCTCCCGATGCCCTCCACCCGGTGGCCGCGGAGACGTTGGCCACACTCGACGTCCGTCGGGTGACGGTCCTCGGCGACCACGCCGTCGTGGGCGAGGACGTGGTCCGGGCTCTCGTCGACCGAGGGCTGGACGTCCGTCGTGTCGGAGCCGATACGCCCTACGCCACCGCGGCCGAGCTGGCACTCGAGGTCGTTCGGATTGCGGGCCCGCGATACCTCGGATCAAGGCCGACGATCCTGCTCGCGAGTGGAGAGGACTTCGCCGACGCGCTCGCGGCCAGCGGACCCGCCGCCGTCGGCCCGTACCCGCTGCTGTTGACCCGCTCGGCGAGGCTGCCCGACGCCACCCGAGACGCCCTGCAGGCCATCGGGCCAGCGCGCGTGATGCTGTTCGGTGGTGAACAAGCCGTGTCGGCCGATGTCCTGGCCGAGGTCGAGGCCATCGGCGACGTCGTCGTGGAACGCATCGCCGGAGAGACCCGGACCGTGACGGCCGCAGCGGCTGCCGACCGATTCGTCGAACTCGGGCTCATGGAGGACGACACCGTCATCATCGCCCGGGGAGATGACTTTCCCGACGACCTGACCGCAGCAGCCGCCGCACGGACCATGCAGGCACCGATCCTGCTCACCGCCACCAGCGATCTGCTGTCCGACGACACGGAGCAGTGGTTGCAGGGCAACTGCGGCGCGCTGACCCACGTCCGTGTCATCGGCGGCGAGTCCGCGGTATCCAGCGACACCATGGACCAGGCTCAGCTGGCTGCGACGTGTTCCTCGTCCCCAGGGCCGGCGCTGGACCCCGAGCCAGACCCGACACCGGAGCCGACGCCCGAACCTCAGCCCACGATCGATCCCGAGCCACCACCGGACGCTCCCGATGCCACGATCCCCGGAGTCCCTCCGCTTGGATGGGTGCGCTGGGGTGCTGCGGTGGGCGGCAACGCAGACCCGGTCGATCGTCACGAGGTTCCGGCCGGCTCCCCCCTCGGTGTCAGGCGCACGTTCTTCCAGTGGAACACGCGGTCGACCGGCATGATCCGAACAGCTGAGGAGGACCTGGCTGCCGGCCGCCTTCCCTGGGTGTCGGTGAAGACCCCGTCGTGGGCGGCGATGGGGGAGGGTGCGCATGACGCGGAGATCGATGAGATGCTGCGGGCGCTGGAGGCCACGGGTGGTCCGGTGTGGTTGACGGTGCATCATGAGCCGGAGGGTGGGGGTGGGGTGAATGCGCCGGATGATCCGGCGGGTCCTGCTGGTCATGTGGCGATGAACCGGCGGGTGCGGCAGCGCATGGATGCGTTGGGGATCTCGGGCGTGGCGTTGGTCTCGATCTTCATGGACTACACCTGGGAGCCGGCGTCGGGGCGGGACATCACCCAGTGGTGGGACGATGGGATCTACGACATCCTCGGCGTGGACGTCTACCGCTACCAGCCCGGGACACTCGTCCGCGAGAACTGGGACCGGGTTCGCACCTTCGCCGAGGCCAAGGGTGTTCCGGTCGCTGTCGGTGAGTGGGGCATCCGGGGGACTGATGCCGCTGCCGGTCAGCACGTCCGCGAGTGGTTCGAGATGGCCGTCGGCTCGCACGCCGACGGCGAGGGGGCTCGCGTGGTGGCGCTGTCGGCCTTCGACTCCGGACTCAACTCTCCGTCGGGATCGTGGGAGCTCCGAGGCGAGCAGCTGCGCGTGTTCCATGAACTGCTCGGGGACCCCCGCGCCGCCCACGGCTGAGACCGCGGGCAGCGCGCACGGTTCGTCGGCCACGCGGACGGGCAAGGACGAGGGCATGCAGCCAATCTTCGCCCAGTCAGATGCCGGACTGAGTCCGGTCCAGACCGTCACCGACGCGTTCACATCCATAGTGGAGGCCGTGCTGGCGCAGCTCCCGCAGCTGGCGCTGGCCGTCGTCGTCATCGTGGCCTTCATCCTCATCGCACGACTGGTCAGCAAGCTCGTCCGGTCCGCGATCACGTCGACGAGCACGCGCTCTGCCAGCTTCGTCAACGTCATGACCCGGTTGGCGCGCATCTTCACCATCGCGTTCGGCGTCGTGATGGCGCTCGTCATCGCCATCCCGAGTGTGGACCTCGCGGCCGTCATCGGGGGGCTCGGCGTCAGCTCCGTCGCCATCGGCTTCGCCTTCAAGGACATCCTTCAGAACACGCTGGCGGGGCTCCTGCTGCTGTTCCGACAGCCGTTCGAGATCAACGACCAGATCGAGGTCAGTGGGTGGCGCGGCACGGTGGAGGCGATCAACATCCGCGAGACCCAACTGAAGCAGTTCGACGGCCAACGGGTGCTGATCCCCAATCAGGACGTCTACGGCTCGGCCGTCAGGGTGCAGACGGCCTACGAGTTCATCCGAACCGACATCGCGGTCGGGGTGGACTACGACGCGGACCTCGGCCAGGCACAGCAGGTCGCGCTCGACGCCGTCGCCGCAGTGGAGGGCGTCGAGTCCGACCCGGCCCCCCAGGCGCTCTACACGCAGCTGAACACCTCAACGATCGACTTCGATCTTCGCTACTGGTCGCACTCCCGCCAGGCCGACATCCGAGACGTCCAGAGCGATGTCGTCAAGGCCATCACCAACGCCCTCAACGACGCCGGGATCGCGATGCCGTGCGACATCATCGAGTTGGATGCCCGCCAGACGTTCCGTGAGGCGGTCGGCGCCGCGGGGGCATCCCAGGCCAGCTGACTGGCGTTCCCGTGATCATCCCTCGTAGGGCGACTCGGGCTGCGGTATCTCCACCGTCGAGGTTGCGCTGAGCAGCGGGGGTTGGTCACTGAACTCGCCGATTACGTGCCCATCCCGGTTCTGCCACTCACCGACCACCTCGACCCACTGATCGATCGGTGGGCTGAGGTCGGTGCCGCGCACCTCCACGCTGTAGGCGGTGCCGTCGGCTGCGCAGCAGGAGAGCGAGAAGCGGGTCAACACGAACCCGTCGGGCAGCGTGTCGGACACGAACCCCGTGAGCCGGACGGTCACATCGTCCAGGGACTCCTCGGTGTCGTACAGGGCTCGAGCGCTGAACTCCGACACGCGCAGCGGTACGGCGCCCTCGACGGCCTCGGGCAGCTCGGGGAATCCGGAGGTCGTCTGGACCACCGTGGTGGCCTGGCGATTGGCGGCGAAGGCGCCCAGTGGCGGAGGCGCCACCAGCAGCAGTGCGAACAGCGGCGCGGTCAGGAACCAGGCGATGCGCGGACCTCCCGCATGGTCATGGCCGTGCGCATGCGGGTGATCGGACCCCTCGACGGCGAGTTGCTCGTGGTCCAGTGCAGCCATGGCGCGCTGGTGACCGCGGTACAGCGTCACCACGCCGAGCACCGCGATGAGAATGCTGGCGACCAGCAGGATCGGGACGTAGTCGTCCTTGATGTAGGACAAGGCCAGCCCGCTGAGACAGAGGCGTATCGACACCGTCGCGAGTGCCAGCATCACCACGCCCTGTGTCCGTTGATCCACGGTGTATCAGTCCGATCTGCTCTACAGGACAACCAATCCCTGCCGCCAGCCTAGGTCGCCGGTCAGCGCAGCGGCGATCAGACCCACCACCACGGCGCAGATGACCGCAACCACGAAGGTCAGCGGTGCGAAGCGGGCCGTGAATCGACGTCCGAACACACCGGCCTGCAGCGCGATCAGCTTGACGTCGACGGCCGGGCCAACCACCAGGAAGACCAGGCGCGACGTCAGCGAGAACTGGGTGAGGCCCACGGCGACGAAGGCATCGGCCTCGCTGCAGATGGCCAAGACGACGGCTAGGACCGCCATCGCGAGGATGGCGATGACCTCGTTGCCGGCCAGGACGTCGAGGATCGATCGGGGCACCGCGACCTGCAGCGTGGCCGCCGCCATGGCACCGATCACCAGCCAGCCGCCAGCGTGGACGAAGTCGTGCGAGGCCACCTGGACGAACATCGACAGTGGTGTGGCGCTCTCGTCGTAGCCCTTGGCATCCCGAACGAGCGAGTTGTCGCCGAACTTCGCCCAGATCCATCCCACGATGATGGCGGCGGCCAGCGAGGCGACGAACCGCGCAGCGACGATGTCGAGGCGACCCGGGAACGCCACGGCCGTGGCTGCCAGGACAACGGGGTTGATGGCGGGCGCCGCCAACATGAAGGCGAACGCTGCTGCCGGGGACGCCCCCCGCGAGGCCAGACGGCCAGCGATCGGGACTGACCCGCACTCGCACCCCGGCAGGGCAAGTCCGGCGACGCCGGCAACAGGCACACCGAGCATCGGATTGCGGGGCATCAGCCGCATGAGCGCCGCAGGCGGCACGAACGCCGCGATGGCCCCGGACACGATCACTCCGAGGGCCAGGAACGGCAGTGCCTGGATCGTGATGGACACGAAGATGGTCGACCAGGTCTGCAGGGCGGGGTTCTGAAGAAGCCCATCGAAGAGCGGTCGCAGCAGGACCGCGACGATCACCGCGACGGCGAGCAGGATCAAGCCGGACGGGCGATCTCCACGCGTCTGGTTGGTCTCCGCGGTCTCGCTGCTGCTGGTGGTCGGCGTTGACACGGTGGCAGAGCCTACCGACCTGCGTGAGGAACCAAGCCGAATTCAGCATTACTGACAGATAGTTACGAATAACTAGCCGTTAGGTAATCGAGGGTAATGGCCGATTACTGGGAGGTCTCGACCAGGAGCCTTCCATGTCCCCCTCATCGCGGTTCACGCTCATCATCGCACTTGTCCTGACCGTGTTCATGGTCGTTCCCCCGGTTGTCGCCCAGACCGGAACACCAGACCCCGGCGCCGTTGCCTCGGACCGCTTCGCCGGGCCGACGCGCATCGACACCTCCGCCGCGGTGGCGCGTGCCATGTTCCCGCAGGGTGCGGAGGAGGCCGTGGTCGTCTCGGCCACCCGGTTCCAGGAGGCGCTGGCCGGTGCGCCCCTGGCCGCCGGGCTGCGTGCCCCGGTCATCGCCACCTACCCCGACACGCTCGACCCGGTCGTCGCCGAGACCCTGGACGCGTTGGGGACGCAGCGCGTGACACTGCTGGGGGACACCACCGTGGTGAGCGCCGAGGTCGGGAAGGCCCTGGTCGACCGAGGCCTCCACGTCCGTCGCATCGCGGGGCAGGGGCCCTTCGCCACTGCCGCGGCAATCGCCCGGGAGACGGCGGCCACAACTGGCATCCCCACGCTCGACGGTGCCGCCACCGTGCTGCTGGCCAGCGGTGAGGACTTCGCCGACGCGCTGTCGGCCAGCGCTCCCGCTGCCGCCGGTGGGTTCCCCCTGCTGCTCACTCGCGGCGAGGCGCTGCCAGCCGAGACGGTCGCGGCGCTCACCGACCTGCAACCCGAACGCGTGGTCGTGTTCGGCGGCAGCCAAGCCGTGGCCGACACGGTGTTCGCCGCCATCGGTGAGGTGCGGACACCCGTCGGCCAGAGCTTGAACGCACTCGGCGTGACGGTCGAGCGTGTCGCCGGGCCGACCCGCACCGCCACAGCCGTGGCTGCTGCCGATCGCTTCGTCGCAGCGGGTCTGATGGATGGCGACAACGCGATCCTGGTCCGTGGCGACGACTTCCCGGACAACCTCACGGCATCCGCTGCCGCCCGCCAGTTGATGGCCCCGATCCTGCTGTCGGCGACCCGTGAGGTGCTCTCGCCCGATGCGGAGTCATGGCTGACCCGCACCTGCTCGACACTCGACCGGTTGGTGGTGATCGGTGGCGAGATGGCCGTGGATGCCGCGACCATGACCGCCGCCGGCGCTGCTGCATCGTGCCCCGATGGGGGCGAGTCCAGCACGGACGAGCAGGCACCGTCTCCGGCCGAGGCCCCCGAGAGCCCGTCCGGTGACCCGGCCCCGCCCACGCTGCCGGGGCAGGCCGCCCCGCCCGTCGCGGACGCGGGGCCGGCGCCCAGTCCGGAGCCGGTCCAGGTTCCCACGCCGGATCCTGAGCCAACGCCGACCCCAGATCCTGAGCCGACGCCCGACCCTGAGCCCACGCCCGACCCCGAGCCGACGCCGACGCCGACCCCTGATCCTGAGCCGACGCCGGACCCGGATCCTGAGCCCACGCCCGACCCCGATCCTGAGCCCTCGCCGGACCCCGAGCCGAGCATCCCCGGTCTCCCCGCACCCGGCTACGTCCGCTGGGGAGCGGCCGTCGGCGGCAACGCCGACCCCGTCCTCCGCCATGAGGTCCCCGCCGGCGAGGTCCTCGGCGTCCGTCGGACCTTCTTCCAGTGGCGCCACCGGACCACCAGCCTGATCACGATGGTCGAGGGCGACCTGGCGGCCGGCCGGCTGCCGTGGGTCTCCGTCAAGACGCCGTCGTGGGCCGCGATGGGTGCCGGTCAGCACGACGCCGAGATCGATGAGATGCTGCTGGCGCTCGAGGCAACCGGCGGACCGGTGTGGCTGACCATCCATCACGAGCCCGAGGGTGGGGGTGGTGTCAACGCTCCTGATGACCCCGCAGGTCCCGCTGGCCACGTGGCCATGAACCGTCGGGTCCGCGACCGAATCGACGCCCTGGGCGTGCAGAACATCGCCCTGGTCAGCGTCTTCATGGACTACACCTGGGAGCCCTCCTCCGGCCGGGACATCAACGAGTGGTGGGACGACGGCATCTATGACGTCATGGGTGTCGACGTGTACCGCTACCGCGAGGCGTCGCTCATCACGGAGAACTGGCACCGCGTGCGCGCCTTCGCCGAGGCCAAGGGTGTCCCCGTGGCCATCGGGGAGTGGGGTGTCCGCGGCGCGGACGCTGCCGCCGGACAGCGTGTCCAGGAGTGGTTCGACATGGCTGCCGGGTCACACGCCGACGGGGGTGGGGCCCGCGTCGTCGCGATGGCCGCCTTTGACTCCGGACTCAACTCCCCGTCCGGGTCATGGGAGCTGGTGGGCGAGCAGCTCCGGGTGTTCCAGGACCTGCTGACCGACCCGCGCGCGGTCCAGAACGACGACGTCTAGGCCGCCGTCGGCCAGTACCCTCGTCAGGATGGAGCGCGACGTGACCGAGCGTGCAGACGCTGTCGCTGTGTCAGCGGTCATCTGCACCGTCGACCGACCGAAGCTGCTGCGGGCTGCCATTGCTGCCGTGGCGGCCCAGGACTTCGATGGCGTCATCGAGACAATCGTCGTGTTCGACAACCGCGAGCCCGATCTGACCCTCGCGTCCGACGACCCGCAGCGGCCGGTCCGGGTCCTCGCCAACAACCGGACGCCCGGCCTGGCCGGTGCCCGAAACACGGGCCTCCTGGCCGCGACCGGCACCTACGTGGCCCTGTGCGATGACGACGACGAGTGGCGCCCCGCCAAGACCCGGGCGCAGGTGGAGGCACTCGACCGACGCCCCGACCGACATGTCGCCGTCACGGGGATGGTCATCCAGTACGACGGCAAGCAGATCGAACGCATCTGGCCCCACGCCGAGCTCACGCTGGAGGATGTGACGTCCTCTCGTGCCCAGGACGCCCACCCCTCGTCGATCCTGGCTCGTCGCGACGCCATCATCACCACCATCGGGCTGGTCGACGAGGCGTTGCCCGCGAGCTACGGCGAAGACCACGATCTGCTGATCCGAGCGGCTCGCGTAGCACCGATCGTCGTGGTCCGGCGACCCCTCATCGACGTCGCCTGGCATCGCGCGTCCCACTTCTCCGACCCGTGGCAGAAGCTCATCGACGGCACCAGCTATCTGGTGGCCAAGCACCCGGAGCTCCGCAGCAACCGTCGTGGCTACGCCAACATGCGCGGTCGACAGGCCTTCGCCCACGCGGCCCTGGGCGACACCACGACGGCGCGGCGCGTGGCCCTGGACAGTCTGCGCCACAACCCGATCGACAAGCGCGCCGCGGTGGCGCTGATCGTCTCCACGGGTCTGGTCCCCATCACAGCTGCACAGCGACTGGCCAACGCCCTGGGACGCGGGATCTGACCGCGGTGCCGGTGATCGCTGCACCCGAGTCACCCCGACCGCGAACCACTGCGCAGGGTCGGTCGGCTGCTCGGCACGCTGACCGTGTGGCCCGTCGGGTCGCGTGGCCCTTGTGGTTGGCCTTGCCGGGATTCCCGATCCTGTGGCTGCTCGGCGCCTCGCCCATGGTGTGGGTGATCCTGGCCGTCCCGATGGCCGCGCAGCTGGTGATGCGGTCGCGGGTGCACATTCCGCCCGGCTTCGCCGTGTTCGTGCTGTTCCTGGCCTGGGTGCTGCTGACCGGAACCCAGGTCGACACCACGGGTCGTGGGATCGCCTTCATCTACCGCTGGTCGCAGTTCGCGGCGGCCGGCGTGGCGTTTGTCTACGTCTACAACCTGGACGACCGGGTGGACACCGGCCGCATCCTGCGCTGGCTCGCGGCTCTCTGGGTGATCGTGGTCATCGGCGGCTACCTGGCCCTCGTCGCGCCCGAGTTCGCCAAACCCAACCCGCTGCTCTCACTCCTGCCACGGGCCATCGCGCGGGACGAGTTCGTGCAGACCCTGCTGGAGCCCGACTTCGCGCAACTGCACGTCTTCCTGGGGTACCCCTTGCCCCGACCTGCCGCGCCCTTCCCCTACACCAACACGTGGGGAGCCACGTTCGCCTTGCTCCTCCCAGCCGTGGCCGGCGCCGCGCTCGCGAGCCCGAACAACCGCTGGCTCCGGGGCGTCATGATCGCCTCCATCGTTCCGGCGATCATGTCGGTCAATCGCGGCATGTGGCTGTCGATCGGCGCGTGGTTGGTCTTCGCGCTGGTGCAGCGATCCTCGCCACGGATCCGTCGCACGGTCGCCATCATCAGCGCCGGCTTGATGGTGATCCTCCTGGTGGCCAGCCTCTCGACACTCGGTGATGTGGTCCGGGATCGTCTCTCGGCGCCGCACAGCAACAGCGCCCGAGCCGATGTCGTCGAGGGCACCGTGGCCGGCATCATCGAGTCGCCCTTCCTCGGGTACGGCGCGCCACGACCGTTCGAGGGGTCGGGCATCCGACCTCCGCTGGGCACCCAGGGCCAGCTGTGGTACCTCGGCTTCTCCCACGGCGTGCCGGCTGTGATCCTCCTGCTGGTCTTCTTCGTGCTGGTCTACCGGCGGCTGAATCGTGGGTTGGCGCCGACCAGCGGCCTGTGGGCGCGAAGCTCCCTGGTCATCCTGGCCGTGCTCCTCCCGGTGTACGACGTCGAGGGGGTGGCCATGACCGTGGTGTTCGTGCTGGCCGCTGCGGCCCTGCGCGAAGAGCGGTTGGCTGGCGAGGCGACCCGGCGCCGCCCGATCACGCCGTGAGGCGTGCCCTCGCTGCAGCGATCACCGTGATCCTGGTGATGGCACTGGCGCTGCTCCAGGATGTGCCAGCAGGTGAGGAGGTGGCCCCGCCGGCGACCGGGGAGCAGCCGCTCGTCGCCGAGGAGTCCGCCCCACTGCCCCCGGGCGTCCCGCCTCCGGGAACGGTCCTGTGGGGGGCAGCCGTCGGTGGCAACGATGATCCTGTTCCTCGCCATGAGGCACCAACCGGCCAGGTCCTCGGCGTGCGGCGGACGTTCTTCCAGTGGGATGCGCGTGCCACAGGCCTGGTCACCACTGCCGAGTCGGACCTGGCAGCCGGTCGGGTGCCGTGGGTGTCGGTGAAGACACCGTCGTGGGATGCGATGGCGGCCGGTGGCCACGACGACGAGATCGATGACCTGCTGCTGGCGCTCGGGGCCCTCGATGGTCCGGTCTGGCTCACCATCCACCATGAACCCGAGGGTGGGGGTGGGGTGAACGCCCCGGACGACCCGGCAGGTCCGGACGGTCACGTCGGGATGAACCGCCGCGTCCGGGAGCGCCTGACCGAACTCGAGGTCACCAACGTGGCCCTGGTCGGCGTCTTCATGGACTGGACCTGGGACGAGCGCTCGGGGCGCGACATCGACGAGTGGTGGGCTGATGGCCTCTACGACCTGCTCGGCGTGGACACCTACCGCCGCCAGCCGGGCTCGTTGCTCACCGACAACTGGCAGCGGATCCGCACCTGGGCGCAGGACCGGGACGTGCCAATCGCGGTCGGGGAGTGGGGGCTGCGAGGCACCGATCAGGCAGCTGGCGCCCACGTCCGGGAGTGGTTCGAGATGGCGGCGGCGTCACACGCCGACGGGGCTGGGGCGCGGGTCGTGGGGCTGGCGGCCTTCGACTCGGGTCTGAACTCTCCGGGTGGCTCCTGGGAGCTCCGGGGTGCGCAGCTGGAGGTCTTCCACGAGCTCCTGGCCGACCCGCGCGCTGCCACATGGTCCCCTCGTTAGCCGGGGTGTCCGCTTCGTTCGGACGACCGGACAGAGGTCACACGCACGGCGCGCGGTTCTGCTAGCTCGCGTCCACGCTCCAGGAGGCCTCGTCTTCCGCGTCCACGCGCTGTGCCGGTGCCGGCCGGGTCATGCCGCTCAGCCGACCGACGAGGTCGAAGCGGCCGGAGCCGTGGACGACGACGCCGAGGACCGGCAGCCCGACCTGCTCCAGCATGACCTGGGTCTCGGCCAGCTCGCTGCGCTTCGTCTGCCCCTCCCGGACCGCCAGGACCATGCCGCTGGACAGGCTCCGCAGCTCCAGCGCGTCGACTGACTGCGACAGCGGAAGGGCGTCCACGATGACGAAGTCGTACTTGGCCGCGACCTGGTCCAGCAGCTTGGTCATCGACTCGCGGTTGAGGCCGTAGCGATCCTTGGACTGCGCGTCCTCATCCAGCGGGATGACGTGCAGTCGGGAAGGGTGGCGCAGCTTGATGATCTTGCGTGAGGCGTCCACGAAGGCGGGCTCGTGCTTGTCGCCGAACTCCGTCAGCAACTCATCGACGGCCGGGTGCGAGGGCGCGACGTCGACCAGCAGCACGCTGTACTCACCCGCCAGCGTGACCGCCAGGTTCACCGCGGTGGACGTGCGCTCGATCATCGGCTCCACGCTGGCCACGATGATGGCGTCGGGACGGCGTCGGTCCAGCGTCAACGCCAGGCGTCGGTACGCGTTGATCGTGGCCACGCGTTCACCTGCGGAGGCCTCCCCACCAGGAACGACCGAGAGGACCTGGGTTCGAAGGATCCGACCGGCCAGGCCGGCGTCGTTGAGATCATCGTCCAGGCGATCGCGCAGCAACGCGACGGCGACACCGGTGATCAGACCAGCCACCAGCGCGATCAGACCTGTCCGTGCCCGGCCCGGCGAGGACGGGCTGTTCGGCTCCGCAGGCGGACCGATGACCTCGCCGGGGTCCACACGCCGTGCGGTGGCGTTGGTCAGCTCACCGGTCAGCATCGAGACCTGATCCTGCAGCAGCGCCCGCCGATTCTCGGCGGCCAGGAACGCGAACGACCCCTCCTCGGCTGCCGCGAGCTCCGTCGTGGTCTCGGCCAGCGACTCCGCCACCGTGTCCAGCTGTGACTGCAGGTCCTCGATGGCCTGGTCAAGCGCCTCGTTGGCCCGCTCCCCCCGGTAGCCGATGTAGGCGTCGGCGACGGCTGCAGCACCCTGGGCTGCCCCGCTGGCGCTGGTGGCCGTGTAGGTGATCTGCAGCACCTGGCCATCGGCGGGGGCATCCACGCTGATGCGGCGCTGGGCCTCGCGGACGTCCGCCGCGTCAGGGAGGTCGGACAGGGCCCGTCCGATCACCACAGCCGAAGTCAGGATCTGCTGCTCGGTGTCGAGGTCCGGAGCGCGATCAGGCGCGTCCAGGGTGTCCAGCGGATTGCTGGTCAGCGGCCGGATGAGCACCGTCGCGGTCGACTCGAACGACGTCGGCGAGAGCGTGGCGTAGACCAGCGCCAGCAGCAGCACCCCGATGGCGACGCCCACGATCAGCGGTGCCTGGCGTCGCAGGACGCGGAGGTAGTCGCCCAGCCCGGGGAGTTCCTCGTACTGGGTTGGTGTGGTCTCGCTCATGACGTGGCTCCCTGCTCGGAGCCCCAGGCGTAGCGTCGGCCGAGCCGCTCGAAGAGCCGCTCGTTGTCCTCGGCGAACTGCTCCTGCAGCCAGCGGTGGACGTCGGCATCCGGCGCCCGATAGGCCCGCGCGTTGTGCTGGGCCGGGTCCGTCAGCTGCCAGGGCGTGATGCCGAGGAAGGTGGCCACGCCGTCGACGACACGCTGGGGATCCTGCTTCAACGCTCCGCTCTCCACGATGTGCACCCGGTCCTCCCCGAGCTGTGCCCAGAGCCGCTCCAGTTGCTCAAGGTAGCGTCCTCGGGCTACGTAGCTGTGGTGCTGGTGCGAGTGGGACTGGTACTGCGGGTCGAGCAGCAGACGTTCTTCCTCACCGGCCAGCCGCGCGGCCTCGGCCTCGAAGGCGGCACCGGCATCGAGATGCTCATACCCCCGGCCGAACTCGTGGTGGTACTGCGACCACGCCCGCTCGGCCGGGTCTCGGAGGACGACGATGGCGCTGGTCTCCGGCAGCACCTCCGCAATCCGCCGCGGGATGTCGGGGTGGAACAGGTAGTACGGGCTTGCCTCTCCGGTGACGACCCGACTGCCGATCCGGCGGGCACGCGCGACCATCCGTGCTCGGAGCGGGAAGTGGGCGCGGTACCAGTCCAGGTCCCGGTCGTAGTTGGCGTCGAAGTAGTGCACGCCCTTGGTCAGGCGGGCCGGGATCATGCTCGGGGACTGCAGCAGGTACTTGTGCAGCGAGGTGGTGCCAGCTCGTTGCGCACCGACGATCAGATAGTCGGGCAGCGCCCGCAGGCCGGCAGTGGGTCGGGCCAGGGCCTGCGACGCCACCGTCGCCGCCTTCCAGGCCAGCCGTTTCAGCCTCCGGTCGTCGGCCAAGCGAACCTGTGAGCCGCGAACCTGTGAGCCGCGAACCCGTGAGCCGCGCTCCATCGCGTCGCGTCCGGTCGACCCGAGCGCCCCCGAGTCGTCACGCATGGCGACCCCGGTGGGCGGCTCGGCTGTCGAGGCGGCGACCGAGTTCGGTGAGCACCTCGTCGAGGTGGGCCTGGTGCTGGTCGGTGAGCGGCACGTCGGCGCCCAGGTGTCGGACGGCCTGATCCATCAGGTAGCAGGTGACCAGGACAGCCGGCTCCCCTGGCAACGTCCCCTCGTCCTGGATCCGACGGGCCGCGCCGTCCAGCTGCGTGGCCCAGGGGCTCTTCTGGTTCCGGGAGCGCTCGAGTTCGAAGTGCAGTGCGTCCAGCCCCAGGGGGGCGTCGAGCATCATGCGCTCCCAGTCCCAGATCGCGATCCCGTCTGCGGAGGCAGCGATGTTCCAGGGGGTGAAGTCGCCGTGCACGAGGCCAAGTGTGACCGGAGTCGCTCCCATGATCGGGATGAACCGTCGGATCACGTCCCGGAGGGGCCCGTTGGTGGTGGTGGCGCCACAGTCCGACAGTCCCGCTGCCCACGTGCTGTCGGCCAGTGGCGCGGTCCGTGTTCCCGGTGCCCGGGCGAACGCCTGCAACGCGGCCACCCGCTGGGAGGGATCGATGTCCCGGTCCGCTGTCTCGAGGGGCTCGGTCACCACCACCGGTCGTTCGGCGACGGTGAGCACCTCGCGAACGACCGGGACGGAGATGCCCGGCAGGTTCAGCCGCGCCATGTGGGCCAGCGCGTCGGCCTCGGCGCGGACGAGCGTCGAGGTCAGCTCGTTGACGCCGACTTTGACGAAGGCGTGAATCTGCCCGTCGGCGGACAACATCTGCAGGACGGGCTTGGCGTTGGGTCGGGGCGGCCCGGTGCGGCAGGCCAGGATCAGCTCGCCTCGGCCAGCCAGGGTCGTGGTCAGCTGGGCGGCCAACGACGCGGGGTCCCGGGCAAGGGTCAGACGAGTCCCCACGGCCGGTGGGAAGCCGAACCGGGCGACGACGGCCGCAGCTGTCCGGACGACGGTGGCTCGGGTCCGCGCCCGTGCCGTGCGGCCGGGCCCGCCCAGGCGGCGGAGCACGGCCGCAGCAGCCTCCGGGTGGGCCAGGGGGAGGACCAGTCGAGCGGAGGCGGCCGAGGGCAAGGCCACGTGTGTGGCGTCCCCGCGGCCCGGCGGCAGCCTGAAGCCGACGGCATCCAGGGCCGGTGCGACGTGCGTGGGTGTCTCCTCCTCAGCGGCCCGTGTCGGCGGCGTCACGCAGGCGAGAGCACGATGGTCCACATGGTGGCGTGCTGCGTCGACCCGTCAGCCGAGGCCGTGCCGCCGCCGACATCACCGGCGGCGCCGCTGAGGGCCTCGGTGATCAAGCCCGACGAGCGACCGCCGCCGGCGCCGATGCCCTCGTGCACCACGGTGGTCCCGGCGGGTTCGGTCCAGTCGGTGGTCGAAGAGGTGCGGTCGGTCCAGTAGTTCAGGACCAGGCTGTCGGCCTGCGTCGTCGTCACGACCGGTGCGGTGTGATCGGTGGTGTCCGACGTCTCGGTGAGGGCGTCGTGCACCTCGACCGGGTTGGTGGCGTCCACACCCTCGTAGACGAGCAGGGCGACATCACCCTTCACGAACCGTCCGACGTCGAGTACCTCGTCCACCCCGCCGTCGGCGGTGTTGGCGATGCGCCACCACACGCTGGTGCGGATGCGGTCGGTCGAGACGGAGTCCAGCCGGTTCCAGCCCGGCAGGTTCACCGGATCGGGGTCGATGGTCCCGTTGTTCCACGAGCCGGTCAGCACCAGCAGGTCACCGGACAGGACGTCCTCGGGCACCGTCACCCAGAAGGCGCTGCGATTGCCGTTGTCGGTGTCCGAGCTCTTGAAGGTGATCTCGTCGGGCGGCGCGGTCGCGGTCAGCTGGATGGTGGTGGTCGCGGTCTGCCCCTCGCCGTCGGTCACGGTCAGGGTGACGGTGTACTCCCCGGCTGCTGCGTAGCTGTGCTGTGGGGTGGGGCCGGGCAGTTGCGTGCCGTCGCCCATGTCCCAGCTGTAGGAGGCGATGGGGCCCTCCGGGTCGCTGGAACCGGATCCGGTTACCGCACAGGTCAGGCGCTCACAGGATCCGGACGCCACCGCAGTTGGTGCCTGGTCCGGGACGGTGTCCACGCCGAACGGTGCCAGGACCAGGCTCCACATGGCGGCACGGTTGGTGGTGGTGACGGACGTGGCGGTCAGACCGCCCGTGTCCCCCGCTGCGGCAGCCTGCTCGCCGATCAGCGCGCTGATGCGGCCGCCGCCGAGGCCGATGCCCTCGTGCACCACGGTGGTCCCGGCCGGCTCGGTCCAGTTGCTGTTCGACCCGGTCCGGTCGACCCAGTAGGACACCAGGGTCGCCTCGGCCAGCGGGTTGGACACGATGGGGGTGATGTGGCTGGAGGTGCTGCCCGACTCGGCGGTCGCTTCGGCGACGGCGACGGGCACGGTCGTACTCGTTCCGCTGTAGGCGACCAGGGCGACGTCACCCTTGAAGAAGCTGCCCGTGGTCAGCGTCTCGGTGCTGTTCTCATCACCGGGCTCGGCGACGCGCCACCACACGCTGCTGCGCAGCGGGCCGTTCACCACCGTGTCGAGTTGGGTCCAGCCACCCAGCTCCTCCGGCTGGTGGTTGGTGTCGGAGTTGTTGAACGAGGCGAAGAGCAGCAGCAGATCGCCGCCCCGCGTCGCGTCGGGCACGTCGACGGTGAAGCTCTGCTGGTTGCCGTTCACTGCGGCAGTCCCCAGGTGCGTGATCTCGTCGGCCGGTTCGCTGACCTGGATCTGCTGGACGACCGAGTCGGTCAGACCCGTGTCGTCCGTCACGGTCAGCTGGACGTCGTAGGTGCCGGCCGCGGCGTAGGTGTGGCTGGTCGCCTCCCCGGTGCCACCGGCACCGTCGCCGAAGTCCCAGTCGAAGGCGGTGATGGTGCCTCCGTCGCTCGAGGCGGAGCCATCGAACGTGCAGTCCAGGTTGATGCACGAGATCGCCGCGTCGGCCACCGGCGGACCGTTGCGCTCGACCGTCGTCGTGGTGGTCGACACGCCACCCTCGTTGTCGGTTGCCGTCAGCGTCACGGTGAAGGTGCCATCGCTGGTGTAGACGTGGCTCACGCCGGGGCCGGTTGCCGTGGCGCCGTCACCGAAGTCCCACTCGAACGTCTCGATCCAGCCATCGGCGTCACCGGATCCGGTGGAGCCGAAGCGGCAGCCGTCATCGGTGCAGACAGATCGGATGGTTGGCTCGGGCAGCAGGTTCGGGGCCTGGTAGCCGTCCTCGGAGAGCAGGAACAGCCCTTGGCCGCTCCAGTCGTTGCCCTGCGGCGGACCGTTGACTGCGGTGACCGTACCCGCCACGGCCACGCCGTCCTGGAAGTCGGCCTGGCGCAGGTAGCCGTCGACTGCGCTGAAGTACAGCGTGTCCTCGTGCAGGTGCATCCCGGTCAGGTACTGGCCGCCGATGCCCGCCACGGACGTCGAGGCCACGAACTCCTCAGCACCCACGGTGTTCGAGTCAGCCAGGAAGTAGCGGTAGAACAGCTCGGTCCGGCCTTGCACGGTGTAGTACATCCGGCCGGTCGTCCGGTCCATCGTCATCCCGGTCAGGGAGGAGACGGGGAAGTAGCTCGAGCGCAGTCCGTTCAGGTCCACCGTCTCAGGCGTGCCTGCGCTGGTCCCGTCGAAGTCACGCACCCGGAAGACCCCGTCCGAGGAGGCGGTGTAGAGCCGACCGGACAGCATCATCGCGGCGCGGACGCCGGACCAGTTGACGCTGGTCGCGCTGGCCGGGCCCACCGCCGCCCCATCGAAGGTCCGCCCGTCGAGGTCCGCTCCGTCGCCGACGAAGATCACGCCGGGCAGCGGTCCGGGATCAGCCCGGAGCACCTGGGCGCCACCGTCGAGCGGGAAGCGAGCCAGCCGCCCGTGGAACTCGAAGTTGCCGATCCGATCGGTGTCACTGCCGACGTACAGGCCATCGTCGCTGGTCACCAGGTCGAAGGCGCCGACCCCGCGCTCGCGCCCCGGATCCCACGCGAGGGGGAGTCCGTTGACGGGGTCGACGGCGCCGATGCCCTCGCGGGTCACCGAGCCGGGGCCCTGCCAGTTGTTGGCGAACGGGTTGTTCAGCCAGCGGAAGTGCCCGCCGACGTAGACCGCCTCTCCGGTGACGGCGACGCTGTAGAAGGTGTCACCACCTGACAGGTTGGCCCATGTTGGCTGCAGGTCCGAGCCGGTCACGTCGAGATCCCAGCGGGCGATCGAGTCGCACAGCCGGTTGGCTCGATAGGCGCCGGTGGTCACGATGATCATGTAGCCACCGTCAGGTGAGATCTCCACGTCCCGCATGTAGGAGTCGAAGGCCGAGGCACACAGGTTCATCCCGTACCGGTTGGTCTGCCAGTCAGCCAGCTCGGCCGGGCCGTCTGCGACGTCGATGAGTGCGGCGAACTCGCGGCTCTGACCGTCGATCCGTCCGAAGTTGCCGATGACGGCCACCTGGCTCTGGTCGGGTGTGACGTCCAGCTTGAAGACCGCGAGGGACCCTCGGGCTTGGTCCGAGAAGGTCAGGTCCACCTCGTCGAGGACGTCTCCGGTCGTCGCATCGACGGCGGCGAAGGCCGTCCGGACCTCCTGGTCCATCATCGTGAACGTCCCGCCGACGTAGAGGCGGTCACCTGCCAGCACGATGTCGCGGACCTTGCTGTTGGGTGTGACGTCGAAGCTCGGGTCGATGCTGCCGTCGGCCATGTTCAGCCGCGTGAGGCGCCACTCCGTCTGACCGTTGACCTCGCTGTAGGCACCACCGATGTAGACCGAGTTGCCGTCGGGTGAGGCCGCCAGCGTCTCGATCGTCCCGTCGATCTCGGGCTGGAAGTTCTGGTCGATCTCCCCGGTCTCAGGGTCGAAGGCGAAGATGGCGTTCCTGGCGATCGGGGTGTCCCGGTCCGCCACGGTGGCGATCTGGGTGAAGGTCCCACCTACCACCACGCGGTCGCCGACCGGCATGATCGCCAGCACGCGACCGTCCAGGGCGTGGGGGGTGTTGTTGTCCGGGTCGTCGCTGACGACGACGTCCTGGGTATCTGATACTGCTGCCGCAGGGGTGAGCAGTGAGGCGGCCAGCATGACGACGAGCGCCAGCAGCAGGCCGACCTGCAGCACCGTGCGGATGCGGTTCGTGATGACTGGGTGGGATGGGGACGTGAAGGAGTACATGTCAGTTCGTCAGTCGTGAGGGGACACGAGCAGTCGTGTCAGATCGGTGGGATTCGCTTGTGCTGCGTGGCCCTGCTGCCCGCCGGCGGAGGACCTGGAGGAGTTCTGGGATGCGCCCCCGGTTGAGGGTCAGGTAGGTACCGCTTGCCACGAGGAGGTACAGGACCGCCGTTGCCACGCTGTCCTCCGTCGTCGCTCGCATCACCAGGCCGGTCAGGCCAAATGACCCGAGCGCGATCAGGCAGACTGCGCCGAGATCCCGACTGAAGGGCGTGACCTGCACGTGTCGCGTGACGTGCCACAACGACAGCGATTTGGCCACCACCCGGGACAATCCCCAGGCTAGCGCGGCCCCCGAGATGCCGAGGGTGGGGATCAGGGCCACGTTGAAGCCGATGTTGATGGCCAGGGCGGCGGCGGTGATGACCAGGTTGGCAGTGCTGCGGCCGGCCATGAGCAGAACCATGTCGACGCTGCCCACGGCACTGCTGAACAGCCCTGATGCGGCCAGGATCGCGACCGCGGTGGCTCCGGCGACGAACTCCGGCCCGAAGACGCGCAGGATCGTCGGTGCGGTGATCGCCGCCGCCAGGAATACGGGCCAGACGACCACCACGGTCCAGACCGTCGACCGTCGGTAGATTGCTGCCAGTCGCTCGGTCGACCCGCTGGCATAGTCGGACGCGAGGCGGGGTTGGACGGCCTGACCTACGGCGTTGATGACGAAGAAGCCCAGCTGGAGGGCGCGCGACGCGACCGCGTAGATGCCGGCGTCACGCGTGGACATGAAGGCGCCGACCAACAGCACATCCACCCACTGGATCATGATCTGCAACCCGGACGCGGCGGCACGGGGCAGGGTGAAGGACCAGAAGTCGCGAACGTCTGCGCGGGTCATGGCTGGCCGGTCGGCCGCATCGGCGGGTTGCATGGCTCGCAGCCAGCCGAAGGCGGCCAGAGCCGCAAGACCGAACGGAAGGGCCCAGGCGACGCCGAGCAGTGCGGTGTTGCCGATGACGAGCGCAACGGCGCAGAACAGGATCTGGGCTGCCGGTCGCGCCATGCGGTCCAGGAACACCGTGGGGTTCATGCTGCCCAGGCCGCGGGTCGCCCCGAGTACGGCCGAGAGGACCGCACCGACCGGGATGAACGGTGCCATGGCGCGGAGGTGGCCGGCGATGAGGTCGGCGTGCTCGGCGTCGCCGATCAGATCGGCGAGGGGGTCGGCGGTGAGGAACAGGATGACGGCCGTGATTCCCGAGACCACCAGGACGGGACCGAGTGCCACCCGCAGCAGGCCCGCTGGCACCCGTCCGTCCGGCGTCTTCGCCATCTGTCGGATCAGACCGGTGTCGGTTCCCAGGGTGGTGGCGGTGATCAGGATGGTCACAGCCGCGACCGCTGACAGAAACGCGCCGGCTTCCCCAGCGCCCAGCAGCCGGGTCAGCAGCGCCAGCAGGCCGATGGCACCCACGGCAGCGGTGATCGACCCGAACAGGTTGATGGCGCTGCCGCGACCCACGCCCTGGCCGGGCGAGCCCCCAGCGTTGGCCGCTCGAGTCATCGTCGACCTCGGCGGGGCAGGTAGCCGTAGGCGGCGAGCAGGGGTGCCGTCACCGCCGTCACCGTCGCGCGGTCACGGGCATCCAGGGCGGTCCGCCACTGCTCGTCCAGCCGGAGCGGGACCGGGCCGGCTTGGAATCGCATGGGGTTGCCCCCGATGGTGTGGCTGGTGCCCAGATCAGCGACGCCCTCGCCCACGAAGGAGAGGTCGGCATCCCCGCGGTCGATGAGGTCCAGCACCCGCGCCAGGTGTTCGGTGGGTTGAGCGATCAATGACTCGTAGGCGACCCTGACGGTTGGGACGTCCAGCGCCCGCAGACCGTCCAGCAACGCGTTGTACGCCAGGTAGCGACCCGCGGTCTGACCGGGACGCCAGCGGGTCATCATCGCATCGGCGTCGTCCGTTTCCTCACCGTCGCCTCCGGCCGCTCGATCGAACTGGCGCTTGACCTTCATCCACGAGAAGGCCACGCCGCGGCTGTCGCGGACGAGGTGGACGACGCGGAGATCATGGCCGACCAGACGGCGGAGCAGGAAGGCCGTCGCGACGTGTTTGCTCGAGTCCACGACCCACGGAGAGCCGCTGATCGCACGGATCGCGTCGTAGACGGGGAGCAGATACCGGCCGTACTCCGCGACTGCGCGGTCGAAGGATGGTCGAAGGCCGACCGGCGCGGCGAGGAGTGGGAGGTAGCGGTCTCGCTCGACCGCGTGTTGGGCGGCCACCACGCGCATGGGATCGATCTGGCTCCAGCCACCGAAGGCGTGCTGCCCCACCTGAGACCAGAACGGGCAGTCCTCGAAGGCGCGTCCACAGGCGCAGGGCTGACCCTCCAGCAGACCCCGGGTCCAGAGGTGGACGACCTCACCGACCGAGGTGCAGCCGTCGACGCGTCCCAGCATCCGATCGAGCAGCGTGCTGCCACTCCGTCCCATGCCCGCGATCAGCAGCACCTGCTGGGGCATCGCACCGTCAGGGGTCCTGACATCGTCGACCGGACCGTGACTCCGAATGGCGTCCTCGATCACCGTCCCCAAGGTAGCGACGGCTGGGCGAGGTCCGGTCTTGGCCAGCGCCGCGGCTCGGCGGGGCGCCCTCACCGCCGCGTCCAGTGCCGCCCAGAGGCTGTCCCGATCGTGGACCAGTTCGATCTCGCCGTGGGCCGCGAGGCGAGCTGTGAACCGCATCTGGTGGTCGTCCACGTGCTCGTCGTAGGCCGGATCTCGCGGGAGGACCAGAGGCCGATGACCACTGGCCTGGACTTCCAGGATGGTTGCTGGACCGCCGTGGCACACCACAGCGTCCGCCGTCTGCATGGCGGCAGTGAGTTCGTCGTGCGGGATGTAGTCCAGACCAACTGCCGCGCTGGGCGGGGTGGAGGTCCCGTACTGCACGGTGCAGGCAACCCTCGGGTTGGCCTCTGCCCACTCGTCAAGCCACCGGACGGCCCGATCGAACCGGTGATGGTCGGTCCCGACGGTCAGCAGCACCGACCGGTCTGGAGGGAGTTCTGTGACGCGCTCGCTCACAGCAGACGCCCGATCACGATGCCGTCGGGGTAGAAGGCACGCTGTTCCTCCCACTGCAGGAAGACGGCGGTGGACAGCGGCCGGCACAGACGACCGGTCAGGCTGGCCGAGTCGATGCGGTCATAGACCTCGATGAAGAACGTGGGGATGCCGCGCAGTCGACCCAGGATGAAGAACGGCAGGGCCAGACCGGCGCCGCTGGAGACGATGGCATCAACACGTTGCCCGGAGAGGATCCGCCAGGCCAACCGGGTGTTGCGAATCAGGTTCGGGATGTTGCGCGTGGTCGGGTGGTACCCGTGGATGACGTGGTCGTCAGCCAGCACCGCACGGGCGTCGGGCTTGTCGAAGGTCACCCAGAGCGGGTTGTGTTGAGCCAACCAGGGTTCCAGTGCCCGCAGCTGCGTCAGATGGCCCCCCGATGACCCGACCAGGAGGATGGTCTTGTCCGTCAGGGGGACGGCGCCGGCATCCGCGACGGGGACGTCAGACACCATGGCAGCCGCCGGCCCCGCCTTCACCACGGGCCGTGGTCCCTCAACCTGCTGCTCGACTCGCACTGCGCTTCTCCTACTCGTGTGACTGCTGGCTGTGCACGAAGTACCACTGCGTGCAGCGCCACCGCTTCGTTGGTGCAGCTGCGCCCATCCGGACGGGCCGGCATCTGCGGTGCCTCTGAAACGGATTCCTCCCCCATTACTTTGCGCTACCTTGGGTCAGATTGCAAGCTCTGGATGACATTTCTTCGGCTGAGAAACCAGGGTTTTGGGGTTTCGGTCGAAGTTACTGACCGTGGTCACAGTCGACGAGGTGTGTCAGGGCACGAACAGGTCGGCGCGGTCGCCGTCCGCATCGATGTGTGCCAGTAGTTCGGCGTGGACGGTGGTGCGGATGTTCCGGAGATTGGGCCCGCGATAGGCAGCCAGGGCCGCCGCCTGCTGCAGGGCGAGTTCCCGATTGGCGTCCACGCCCTCGACGGCGACGTCGACCACGCCGTGCTCGGCTGCCTCGGCTCCGCCCATCTGCTGGCCCAGGACCATCAGACGGTGAACCGTCGGTTGCGGGATGCGAGAGCGGATCAGGCGATCCATGACCACCGGGAAGCCCATGCCGAGCGCGACCTCGGGCAGTCGGAACCAACCGCGGTCGGCACGCATGATCCGCAGATCGGTGCACAGGGAGAGCATGGCGCCGGCGGCCTGGGCGTGGCCGTTGATCGCCGAGACGGTCGGCAGGTCCAGTCGAAGCAGACGACCGAAGAGGGCGTGCACGGTCTTGATGAAGTCCATGTGCCCATCACCCACGCTGGAGAGGAACTCGAGGTCGAGCCCCTGGTGGAAGGACTTGCCGGAGCCGGTGATGACGAGGCTCGACGGCCCCTCCACCGCCTCGACGGTGTCGAGTGCGGCGTGCCAGTTGGCGATGGTGTCCGGGTTGAGCACCTGGTGGTCGTCGTCCAGCGTGAGCAGCTGCACGGTGTCATCGGTGGTGAGGTTCATACGGTCGCCTGGTTCGTCGGAGGCAGGAGGGCCGGCCTGTAGGGAGTCCCAGCGCCGGGCCGCGCCGCGGCGTAGCCGTCGACCTCCTGGAGCCGTAGCCCGAGGGGTCCGGCGGATGAGGACCCTCTCAGCTCGATCGCCGTGGCGGAGTCCGGGTAGGTGGCCAGCATCGACTCCTCATCCAGTGGACGAACGGTCGCGCCGAGCGTCGTCCAGAGCCGGGCCGAGGCAGCCAGGTCGTGGTGGCCGAGGACCACCCGGTCGAGTCGTGGTGCCGTGGGATCGACCGGGGCCGGGGCGGGACGCCCGGTGGCGGCGGCGAACTCGGCGTCACTGAGTGCGGCATCGGCGATCTGGACGATGACGCCCCCGACGGTCCTCGGTCCCAGGAAGGCCTCGTGCCAGACGGGATCGTCGTCACTGACGTCCACGACCGGGACGCCGGCCTGGGCGAGGCGCTGAACCCCCTCCGCCAGGCTGTGCCGGAGCTTCAGGGTGAGGTGGTGGATGCGACCCGGACCGAAGCGGTCGAGGTAGGCGGTCATGAACGAGGCGTCGCGGCCCGGCGCGATGAGCTCCACCTTGCCGCCGCAGGAGAAGCGGACCTGTTCGTTGGAGAATGCCGCACCACGTGACCCCATCACCGGGACGGCACCCATCTCGTGCCACCGCGCGGCAGCAGCATCCAGATCGGCAACTGCAACGGCGACGTGGTCGAGTTGGGCGGTCAGCGGGGCGGGCGGCATGGATGTGGACTGTATGTGCTCGGTACCATCACCGGACCGATGAGCGACCCGACCTGCGCAGAGCCGGCCGCCGACACGCCCTTCGACGCCGCACTGGGTGAGTTGCTGCGGGCCTGGAGGGCCTGGGACGACGTGCAGAAGCGAGGGTCGAGCGTCCCGCTGCCCGAGCGAACGGCTGCGTTCATCGCCCTGGACGACGCCCGTCGTTGGGTCGGGGCCTTCGACGGGGCGGGCCGCCAGCCGGGCTGGCCAGGCCGACCGCCGGGACCGACCTCACCCGCCTGAGCGGACGGGCGGACGACGCTGGCCGCTCCCGCCTACGAGGGCCGGCGGTCCTGAGCCAACTCGCGGACCTGCAGTTCGTCCAAGGCCACGTCGAACACGTAGACGTCGTCCAGGCCGGTCTGCGGATCCGTGCGGGAATCGCCCACGCCGCGGGGCGTGTCCGTGCCGGTGAAGCCGCCGCAGTTGTTGGCGAAGTTGCCGATCATCAGGACGCAGTTCGCACCGGTCTCCTCCAACGTGACGCCGGCTTGGAACGCCGTGGCAACCTGCTCGCCGTCGACGAACAGGCTCACCCGCACGCCGGCCGTCCCACCCTCGGTGACCTCCTCTGCGGTCCCCGCGACGTGGGTCCACAGGCGATCCCCCAGTGGATTGGCGTCAGTGGCGTCGTACCGCAGTTCGGCCGGCAGATTGGGCTGGACATCGTTGCTCAGCGGCAGGGGGCCGAGGACGAGCGTGCCGTCACCCGAGCCGGAGAGCCAGAGGCCCATGTAGCCCGGCTCGCCCACGATCACCCGCCGCTCGGCGGCGCCGCCAGGTGAGCTGTCTGCCACCCATGCGGCCAGGGTGAAGGCGCCGCCGTACCAGTTGCTGGTGTCGTCGAACGCGTTCACCCGGAGCACACCGTTCTCGTCCTCGAAGCCAGGACTGGCGGCCGCCCAGGCCCGGCCCAGTTGACCCTGCCGGTCACGGATCGGCCCGCTGCCGTTCGGGATGGACGCGGTCCCGTCTGCCTCACGCGTGGTGGCTGCGCCCTCGTTCGGGAACTCGAACGCGAAACCATCGATCGGCTGGTCGCCGATGTCCAACGGCCAGTAGCCGAGCGGGTTGACGAGTTCGGCGCCGCGCGAGCCGTCCAGCGGGAACTCGTCGATGTCGTCGTCCAGCCCGTCGCCGTCGGTGTCGGCACGGTTCGGGTCCGTGCCCTCTGTTCGCTCCCGGGCGTCGTCCCACCCGTCACCATCGACGTTGGCCGACGTCGGATCGCTCCGTACCTCGTACGGGCCTGCCACGGCGTTTCCTCGCGGCTCGACGACCTCGATGGTGAGGGTCGCGGCGACCTCGGCCTCGTCGCCGAGCGTGTCGCCGTCGCTGTCGGGCTCGGCGTCTGAGGTGCCGAGCTGCCGCTCCTCCCGGATCCGGTCCAGCGTGTCGCCGTCGCGGTCCTCGTAGAAGACCAGCCGCGTCGCGTCCCCGGCCCGCAGGTTCACGTTGTCCAGGCCGAAGGGCAGGTTGTTGCCGATCGACGCCGAGCCGACATCGGTGATCCAGTAGGCGTTCTCCGAGCCGTTCCGGGGGAAGTCGACGTCGACATTGCCGATGCGCTGGTCCAGCGACGTCAGCACCTGGACCGGGAAGTCACTGCCGTTGATGCCGGTCACCTCATCGGACACGCCGAGTGTCCGGCCCAGCAGCACGCGGAGGGCCTCGCAGAGGGGCGTACCCGCCGGGGTGCCGTCGCTGTTGCGGTCGTAGGTGGTCGAGACGAAGGCCTGCTCGATCTGACCCGACGGCCCGGCGTCGATCGCGATCGAGGCGGTGTTCTGCCGCACCCGCTGCTGGTACTGGGAGAAGTCAGCTGCGTCGGTCCGGACGTCCCCCTTGCCGATCTCGGACAGCGTGAAGGTGCTGATGACGAACTCGAGGCCGGTCAGCTCGCGAGCCATCTCGAGCGCCGTGACGGCCGGGATGTCCTCCACCATCAGCTGCAGCTCGGCCGGCGGTGCGCCCTCGGTCAGCGCGAAGCCGGGTTCCGCACTGGCTGCGCCGACGGGGACCCGCCGGCCGTCCGACGTCAGGCGCGACACGTTGATCGTGATGTCCTCCATCCGGAAGTCGACGTGCCCGGCGTTGGACACCCCGACCGTGAACGACAGTCGGCCGTTGTCCACGTTGGCCGTGCTGGCCTGGGAGGTCTCGACGGCGAGGGAGTTCTGCTCCCGGAACTCCTCGGTGGTGATCGTGCCGGTCGTGTTGGTCGTGGAGTTGGTGTAGGAGTAGTTGACGCTGCCGGCCAGGCCGGACGGTGACGCGCCGACCTCACCGCCGACCTGGTGGGTCTCGGTCGTCTCGGTGGTGTCGATGTCCTGCGTGGTGTCGGTCCGCTCGGTCGCGTTGACGGTCGTCGTCGCGAGCGAGTCGGTCTGCGACAGCGTCCCCTCCAGTTCGAGGTTGATGTCGTTGACCAGCTCGATCGAGATCTCGGGGACGTCGGCGATGAGCGGGTTGAAGCGAGCCGTGTCGACGACCGGGTCGAAGGCGAAGGTGCCGGTCTCCTCCTCGGTGGAGAACCCGTCTCCGTCCGGGTCGCTGTCCGGTGCCAGGTCGCCGATCAGGTTGCTCAGCGTGGTGCTGGTCGGTGTCGTGCAGTCGCCGAAGGTCGGCAGGTCGGGGTTCGGGCCGGGGCCCGGGTCGCCGGGGCAGTTGGTGCCTGTGGGAAGGATCTGCGCCAGTTGGGTGACGGCGTCGCCGGTGATCGCTCCGGTCCCCCCGAGCAGGTTGATCCGGTCCAGGTCGCAGTACTCGCTGGCGATCCGCTCGGCCACCACCGGCGCGGCGGCCAGGTCATCACCGGGGACGAGGAGGAACGCCTGACCTTCGGCTGCCACCGCAGGACCGGCGGCGAGGGCGTCGGGGAAGTTCTGGCCCGTTGCCAACCACCGGGTGGCGTCGCTCATCCCGGCAGCGATGGCCTCGTCGTAGATCGCCGCGGAGGTCTCCCAGCGGCTGGCGCCGGCGATCCGTCGGACGGAGTCGGCCAGGGTCTCCAGTTCGGTTACGACCGCGTCGGACACGGCGTTCACCCCGCCCAGGACGACGATCTCGTCGGGTGCGGATCGGACCAGCTGGTCCCGCGTTGGCGTTGGGAGCTCGTCGGTGCCGGTCAGGACGATGGGATTGCCGAGGAAGGCGGCGTACGGCGCGGCGGAGAGCGCGTCGGGGAAGTCACCACCGGCGGCCACGAAGACAGTGCTCTGGTCGGGAGCCTCCGCGGCAGCAGCGGCGGCGGTGTCGAAGCGGCTGATCCCCTCGATGCGTCGGACGGTCGTGGTCTGGCCGAGTTCGACCTCGACCTCGGCCGAGACGGCGCTGGTGCCGCCCAGGATGATGACGTCGGTGGCACCGAGTCGGGCGATTTCGGCCAAGACCTCCGGCGGGAGGGAGGTCGAGTTGACCAGCAGGATGGGGGCGTCGTTCTCCGCGGCGACGACGGCGCCGACGAGGGCGTCGGCGAACTGGTCTGCGCGGCTGATGACGACCGTCTCGGCGGAGGAGAAGGTGGCCTCGGAGACGGCGACGGCCGTCAGGATCCGGGAGCTGCCCGAGATCCGGTCGACGTCGACCCGCCCAACGGTGCCCTCGTCCTCCTGGGCCGTGGCGGTGGCGCTCGGCAACAGTGCGGCCGCCAGGAGCATGGCGGCAAGCAGCGATACGACGGGTCGAACGGACACCCTCATGTCACACATCCCTCAACGAGCTGGAGCGCCGGCTCAGCGCTGGCGCGACCCTATCAAGGAACCGTCGGCCTTGGTCAAGTGAACCTGCCGGGCTCGGGAGGTCCCGGCGTGGCCGCCCTCGCGCGGCGTGACCTAGTAGGGCGGGACGGCTGCGCGTGCGGTCCTGCCAGCCAGCCCGACCACACGGCTCAGGCCTCGGCCGGCCTTGGCCGCCAGCTTCGCGTCCCGACGTGCCTGCTTGGCCGTGGCGATCACGGCCGCCTTGGTCTGGGCGGCCTTGACCCGCGTGTCGGCGGCGGCCTCCGCAGCCTTGACCCGAGACTCGGCGGCCTTCGACTCGGTCTTGGCCTTCGCGACCTCCGCCGTGAGGTCCGCGACCTCCTTCTGATGGTCGGCCAGCAGCTTGGAGTGCTCGATCGCGTGCTGTGCGCGCCAGGCGACACCCGGCTCCCCCTCGGTGTCCATGGCGGCGATGATCAGCCCGCCGAGGAGCCCCACGTTCTTGAGGAAGTGGATGGTCTGCTGAACCCGCGTCGCCTCTGAGTCGCTCTCCCAGAACCGATGACCAGCAGCCGTGGTCGGAACCAGGCTCGCGGCAAGAGCGGCCGCCGCCGGACGGGCGAACGTGTTGGTGGCCAGACATACACCGGCGCCGACCTGCAGGGCGCCGTTGGCTCGGATCAACGCCTCGGTGTCGTCCGGCAACTGGTCGATCCGATCGGCCAGTTCGTCCGTCACGGCCTCGGCATTCGGAACCTTGGGACCCGGATTGCGGAGCGCGTCCAACCCGCCGTAGATGAACATGGAGGCGAGCATCCCGCGCGCGGCAGTACGAAGAAGAGACATGGCTCAGTCTTATCCGGCATCCGCCCGGATCAATCCCAACCGGCCCGGCCGTGCTGAACTGGACGGAACTCTGGCAGGATCCCGACCATGAGCGCGACCGCTGAGCAGCCGGCATTCGACCTGGCCGACCCGGCTGCCTACTCCTTCTTCCAACGGGAGAACGTCCGGTTCAGCGACACCGACATGGTCGGACACGTCAACAACGTCGCCCACGTCGCCTTGGTCGAGGCCGGTCGGCTGGCCTTCGCCTTCGACGCAGCGGAGCGGGCGGGGGTCGAGACCGGGCTCGTCACCTTCGTCCGGCTCGAGATCGACTTTCGCGACGATCTCTACTACCCGGCCGCGGTCCGCATCGGGGCACGGGTGCTCAGGGTGGGTAACTCATCCTTCACCGTCGGGATCGGGGTCTTCGACGGAGACCGTTGCGTGAGCACATCGGTCAACGTCTTGGTGCACCTCGGTGATGACCGTCGACCGGCGCCGCTGCCGGACGCCATGCGGTCGGCGTTGGAGCGCTCGCGCCTGGGACAGCCCTGATCACCAACCCCTCTCGACGTTGGCGGCGTCCCGACACCGGGTAAACCTCCGGCGACGAGGCGGAGCGTTGAATCCACTTGCGGTACGAAAGCGGCAGGTGATTCACTCCGCCGATGGTGCTGCCGCGGAGCAGCCCCCCTATATGGCAACCCCGAGGAGAACAGAGCCCATGGTGTTACGCGTCAACACCCTCGCCGAACTTCTGCACCAGCGTGCGGAGCAGAACCCGAACGACATCGCCATCCGGACCAAGGTCGACGGGACGTGGACGGATCGGACGTGGTCCTACGTCCGCGACAGGGCTGATGCGATCGCGGCGGGGATCCTGACCGCGCGGGACGGGGCCCTCGAGTTGGCCCACAACGACGTCATCGGGATCCTCGGGCAGACCTCGGAGGACTGGGTCGCCTGTGACCATGCGGGGCTCTCGATCGGTCTGCAGACGGTGCCGATCTACGCCTCGCTCCCGGCGGAGGAGGTCGGCTACGCCCACGTCGACACCGGCATCAAGCTCGTCGTCGTGGACAACGCCGACCAGCTGGAGAAGATTCGATCGATGCGGGACGGGTTCACCTTCTTCGACGTCGACTACACCGCCGACCAGGTCCAGCTGGAACACATCGTGGTCATCGACCCGACGGGCATCGAGCCCGCAGACGACTGGGAGTCGTTGGCCGATCTTGAAGCCCGCGGCGCGTCGAAGCTCGACGAGATGCGGCCCGAGATGGAGAAGCGTCGGGCCGAGGCCGACCCGCAGGAGACCGCCACGTACACCTACACCTCGGGCACGACCGGGGCTCCGAAGGCCGTCATCCAGACGCACCGCAACCATCTGGCCATGGTCGATGCCGTCGAGCAGGCCGGCGTCATGAACGACAGGATGCGCGAGGGAGGGCTGTTCCTCTTCCTCCCGCTGGCGCACAGCTTCGGTCGTCTGATCCAGTTCAGCGGTCCGGCCCAGAACATGCCGCTGGTCATCAGCGCCGTGGACACGTTGGCCGACGACGCACGCGAAACCCGTCCGGGGTTCTTCCCCGCGGCCCCACGCGTGTACGAGAAGATGAAGTCCAAGATCGAGACGACCGTCTCCGGTGCCCCGCCGCTGCGACAGAAGCTCTTCGGCTTCGCCATCGACACCGGCAAGAAGACGGTGCCCTACCGCACGACGGGCAAGCCACTGCCGCCGCTGCTGAACCTGCAGTACACGCTGGCCGACCGGGTCGTGCTCTCCAAGCTCCGCGCGCTGCTCGGCATGGACCGGGCGGAGGCCCTGCTCAGTGGGTCGGCGCCCTTGGACAAGGAGGTCCACACCTTCTTCCAAGCCATCGGCTTGGATCTGCTCGAGGCGTACGGCCTGACCGAGACGGCTCCCGGTCTGACGTCCAACCAGCCCGGCGACATGAAGATCGGCACCGTCGGCAAAGCACTCCCCGGCGTCACGCTCAAGATCGCCGACGACAAGGAGATCCTGGCCAAGGGTGACAACATCACCCAGGGCTACCTGAATCGTGACGAGGCCACCGCCGATGCCTTCGACGAGGAGGGCTGGTTCCACACCGGTGATGAGGGCCACCTCGACGAGGAGGGGTTCCTGCACATCACCGGGCGGAAGAAGGAGCTGATCAAGACCTCCGGCGGCAAGTACGTCGCGCCGGCCAAGATCGAGGGGTCGGTCAAGCTGCTCCCGATCATCCAGGAGTGCGTGCTGATCGGCGACACCAGGAACTACTGCACGGCGCTCATCAGCGTGGACCCCGAGGACCTCAAGGACTGGGCCGAGCAGAAGGGGATTCCGGCAGACGAGAACTCCCCGGAGGTCAGGAAGGTCATCGACGACCACGTCGCCGAGGTCAACAAGGACCTGGCCAGCTTCGAGACCATCAAGTACTGGACCCTCATCCCGCCGCTGTCGGTCGAGAACGGGATGATGACGGCCTCACTCAAGGTCAAGCGGAACGTCGTCCACGACGAGTACGCCGACCAGATCGACGAGATGTACCAGCAGAAGAAGTAGCCCCACCTCGGTACATCGCCCGGAAGGGTCAGATCCTGGCTGCCGTGGTGCCGAGCCTCTCCGCGATGGCCGGGGCCGTCGCGGCACACAGGCCACGGTCGGTGATCAGCCCCGTGATCAGGCCCGCCGGGGTGACGTCGAACGCCGGGTTGGCAGCCTCGGTTCCCTCGGGGACGACCGTCACCTCGGTCTCCTGCTGCGTGCTGCGCGCACCCACGGCGGTCCTCGACCCGTCCACCCCCCGCACCCGCGTGACCTCACCGGGCCCACGCTCCTCGATCGGGATCTGGGCGATCCCGTCGGTGGTGCTCGGGTCCAACGTCGAGGCCGGGAAGGCCACGTAGAACGGGACGTCGTGAGCCCCCGCTGCCAGCGCCCGCAGGTACGTTCCGATCTTGTTCGCCACGTCGCCGTTCGCGGCCACACGGTCGGCACCGGTGATGACCAGGTCCACCTGGCCGCGCTGGAGCAGATGGCCGATCGCGTTGTCAACCACGAAGGTGTGCGGAACACCTGCCTGTCCGAGTTCCCAGGCCGTCAAGGCCCCCTGCGACCGCGGTCGGGTCTCGCCGACCCAGACGTGGACCGGGATCCCCGCGCGGTGCGCGGCGTAGATCGGAGCCGTGGCCGAGCCGTGCTCCACGAAGGCCAACCAGCCGGCGTTGCAGTGGGTCAACACCTGCACCGGCGCACCCGTCCGCTGGTGGACCTCCCGCATCAGTTCCAGCCCGTGCTGGCCGATCCGGCGACACCGCTCGACATCGTCCTCAGCGATCCGCTGGGCGACGTCAAGCGCTCGTGACGTCAGGGTCGGGCCAGCCCACAGGCCGGCCAGTTCCCCGAGCTGCAGCGAGACCGCCCAGTCCAGGTTGACCGCTGTCGGCCGCGTGCCGCGCAGCAACGCCGCGGATCGGGCCAGGTGCTCCGCCGCCCCGTCCGCGCTGAGCCCCTCCGCCTGCAGCGCCGCCAGGTACATGCCGAACCCGGCGCTGACCCCGATGCACCCGGCACCTCGGACGGCCATGTCCCGGATCGCCTCGGCCATCTCCTCCACCGTCCGCAGGTCGAGGACCTCGACGGCGTGGGGCAGCCGCCGCTGGTCCAGGATGTAGACCACCGAGGGGTCGTCCGGGTCGACCCAGATCGTCCTGGCGGGGACATCGGCCACGGGTCAGTTCTGCTCCGGGTTGTCCGAGAGCGGTGGCGGGATGAACTCCGGCATGACCGGCGGGGCGCTGCGCAGGATCTCCTTCGACTGCTGGTACAGCTTCTTTCGCTCCTGCTTGATGGCGCGCTTCAGGTCGGCTTCGACCCAGTCCATCTGCCGGGAGACCGTGGCCAGGAGCGTTCGCTCCTCCTTGGAGATCTCTCCGTCGATCAGCGCGCCTCGGATCAGCTGGCTCATGAAGGCCTGGGCCTGCTCACGGTTGTCCGGCAGCGTGATCGTGTGCGTGCTGGCTGCTCCACTGGCCAGGAACTGCTGCACCCGTTCGACCGGGATGCCGCGGCTGCGAGCCATCTGCGTCAGGTGTTCGATCTCCTTCGTCGCCAGCTGCCCGTCCGCGGCCGCCATCATGGTGAGCGCCACCATCAGCTCGGGCTCGTTGGCCAACCGGTCGTTCTCGAGCCGGTTCGACGCGAGGGGCCCACCCGCGGCTGGCAGGACGCCGCCCGCCACGGCCCCCCCAGAGGCCCGCTGCTGCATGGCCGACTCCCGCTCGGCACGCTCTTCGCTGGCGATCTCCATCAGGTAGCCCTTCATAGCGTCGTAGGGCTGCACGTCGATCAGGATCCACGACGTCGAGCCGTCGTTGATCGCCGTCCCGCAGAACTGGCACTCGGTGGCGTTGCCGACATCCAGGGGGGCCCCACACTGCTGGCAGCTGAACGACGTGAAGGTCTGGGCCGTGTTGGAGGTGACGCCAGCCCGTCGCTGCAGGATCAACACGTCGGAGTAGATCCGCTGCTGGTCGATCATGCGCGGTGAGGTCTTCTTGCCCGTGGCGCGCCGCGCCGACCAGCGCACCAGCACCTTCACGGTGTCGACCGGCTGGCCCTGCTTGGCCGCCTGTGCGCCGACGACCTCGACCGATCCGACCGCAGGCGTGAACCAGTAGTTCCCGTTCCCGGGATCCAACCGCGGCGGCAGGGACGTCGCCCCGGCCGGCAGCACCGGTGCGGCTTGGGAGAGGTCGTCGAAGTAGATCGCCATCATCGCTCGCCAGTAGATGACCGAGGCGCGGTCTTCGAGGTGCTGGACGTTCAGGCCCGGGTCCTTCTCGAAGAGCTTGGTGATGCCCGGGATCGGACGGGTCGAGGGGACGATCCACTCCTCGTCCTGGGTGATCTCCGTCAGCACCCAGTCGTAGGCCCCCGAGTTGATGTGAGACCCACAGGTGGTGCACTCCGCCCGGTCGACGATCCCGATCTCGCTGCCGCAGTTCGGGCAGGTCCCCTCCAGGATCGAGGCGTCGGTCCGGGTCTTGACGCCCGGCCGGCGCGAGAACGACCAGATCTCGGTGAAGGTGATCGGGCTCGAGTCGGAGTTGCCCGACACCCGCCGCTGCGTCGTCAGGCTCTCGTTGAAGCTGATGGCCCTGGCCGTGAAGCGGACGTGGATGGTGTCGAAGTGCTCGTCGGAGTTCACGGCCACGACGTCGTGGCCGACGACCTGCACGTCCCGCATCCGGTTCCGGATGTTCTCCGCCTGCTGCATCTTGATGTACAGCTCGAACCGCTCGTACACGCCGTCGGAGATGAAGGCGCGGCAGATGCGCAGATCCTGCTCGCTCCAGGCGTATTGGGTCGTGACGAATCCGGCTCCGGCACGGGTCAGGAACTGGCCCAGGTTGAAGGCCGGGTCACGCTGCGCGATCGCGGCGAAGGTCTGCTGCTGCAGCGCCTGCTCCTGTCGCTTGACGCCCTGCCGGATCGTGCGGGTGACCCGCTGCTTCTGGCCCTTGTTCCCGCTGTAGGAGAGCACCAGGAAGACGACGACGAAGACGACGATGACCACCGGCGATCCGCCGCCGCCTCCCCCGCCGCCGGAGAACCCACCGCCGGAGAACCCACCGCCGCCGCCGCCGGAGAATCCGCCTCCACCACCTCCCCCGCCGCCGAAGCTGCCACCCCCGCCGGCCTGGGCGAGGATGATGGACAGATCGAACAGCAACTCCCTCATACGGCGACGATACCGCCCTGCCGGCTCACCCGATCAGCGCGCCAGCGGGTCGCCGCGGGGTACCGCCTCAGCGGCTGGGATGGCCACCACGACAGTCATGCGCGAATGACCGGTGGTCGTAGTGGGCCAGGAAGGCTCGTGTGGCGTCGGCTCCGACGTCGAACAGCTCGGCGACCTCCTCCTTCGTGATCAGCACGTCGAGGGTGCGGACGTGCGAGGTGTCCAGGTTGATGGTCCGCCGCTCGTCGCAGGGCCCGGTCGGCTTCATCTGGTTGCCGGTGTCCAGGACGGTGGCGACGACCGCCCGTAGTCGGGCCGTTGCCGAGTCCGGCCAGGTCCGCTCGTGCGGCCGGTCCAGCAGCCTGAGGGCGAAGGTCGGGTGGTCGGGCGATTCGCCGTCCCGGCGGTCCAGGACGTCCACGGAGAACCCGGCCCCGAGGCCGCCGTCGATCAGCAGTCCGCCGGTGGTTGTTCGGTCGCCGATCGGGACCGGGTCGAACACCAGCGGGACCGACATGGAGGCGCGCACCGCCTGAGCGACGGGTTGCTCATCCGGGTCGAGCCCGTAGCGCTGGTAGTCCCACGGCAGCCGGACGATCCGTCGGTTGACGATGTCGAGTGCCCGCACCACCAGCCGGTACCGCTGGTCCTGCGGGATCCACGGGTCGGGATCCTCCAGCCGCAGGTCGGCCCAGGTGTGGACGCCGCGGTCGGCCAACAGCCGGGTGATCCACTGGTCCGGATCGGTCGTGCGGTTCTGACCGACCCGCTCGAGGACCCCGCCGACGAGTGGTGTGTTGGCCAGTCGTCCGGCCAGGTCGGAGAGGGTCAGACCGGGCCAGTCAAGCTCGGTCAGGATGGTCTTCAGCTCGTCCGGGCTGGCACCGGCGGCGATCATCGAGCCCGCCATCGCCCCCGACGAGGCACCGGCGATCCGGTTCACCGTGTAGCCGTGCTCCCGGAGTTCGGCCAGCGCACCGACGTGGGCGATCCCGCGGACACCGCCACCGCCGAGCACCAGATCGCAACGCTGCGGTTCGGCGCTCGGCGGTGCCTGTGCGTCGGAACCCATCGGCATGAATATACGCACGCGCCACCTGCCCTCTATGGTCGACAACTGGCCGGGAGGACCGGGCCGAATCGCGTCGTCGAGGAGTTGGAGATGGGTCTGCTGGAGGGCAAGGTCGCACTGGTGACAGGCGGTGCGCAGGGCATCGGCCTGGCGGTGGCAACCCGCTACGTGGAGGAGGGTGCCCGGGTGATGCTGGCGGACCTCGACGGAGCTGCGGCGCAGGAGGCGGCCGCAACCCTGGGTGAGTCGGCCGCCGGGTGTGCTGCCGACGTGGTCGACGACGGTGACGTCATCCGGATGATCGACGCCACGATCGACGCGTTCGGGCGGTTGGACGTCCTGGTCAACAACGCCGGGATCACTCGTGACGCCTCGCTGGCCAAGATGACGCTTGCTGAGTTCCGACAGGTCATCGACGTCCACCTGCAGGGCACGTGGCTCGGGATGAAGGCGGCGCTGCCGGTGATGAAGGCCCAGGGCGAGGGCGGGGCGATCATCAACATGTCGTCGATCTCGGGCAAGATCGGGAACTTCGGGCAGTCCAACTACGCGGCCGCCAAGGCCGGGATCGTCGGCATGACGAAGTCGGTCGCACGCGAGGGTGCCAAGCACGCCATCCGGGTCAATGCCATCCAACCCGGTCTGATCGACTCGGCCATGACCCGCGCGATGCCGCAGGACATCTTCGCCGCGAAGGAGGCTGATGTCCCGATGAAGCGGGCGGGTCAGCCAGAGGAGGTGGCCGGCGTCGCCGTCTTCCTGGCGAGCGAGCTGTCCAGCTACTGCACCGGCATCACGATCGAGGTGGCTGGCGGACGCCACATGTGAGGCGACACCGTGTCACACAATGGGGGACCCTCACCGGACCAGCGCGATGATGCCCGGCAGCGTCAGCAGCGACGCAAGGGTGCCGACGAGGACGATGGCGCTGGTCAGATCAGGCATCGTGTCCTGCTCGATCGAGAGGACGACGGTGAACACCGCAGCCGGCATGGCTGCCATCAGCACGACGGCTCCGAGTGGTGCACCGCTGAGTCCGACCACGACCGCGGCGCCCGCAGCAACGGCAGGCTGCACCAGCAGCTTCGTGCCGACGGCCGTGAGGATGTCGGCGTCGAGGCGCGGTCGGGTCATGCCCTGCAGCTGGATGCCGAGCGTCAGCAGCATCACCGGGATCAGCGCTCCGGCGAGCAGCCCGATCGCGCGGTCCGCGATCGTCGGGAGGTCGAGGTCCAGCGCGTTGACCAGTGCGGCCGGAGGGATCGCCAGCGTCAGCGGTGAGGTCAGCGCCCGCCTGACCGAGGCGAGCCCGGAGTGTGCGCTGGCGACGCCGACGATGACGCCGACGGTGTTCACCACCACGAGTCCGATGGCCGCGAAGGCCGCAGCCTGCTCGCCGAAGGTGAACACCACGACGGCGAGGCCGTAGTTGCCGGCGTTGCCGTACACCGATGTCGTCAGGACAGCAGCCCGGCGGTCGGCACCGCTGCTGGTCGCAGCCACCCACGCGGTCAGCCCGGCTGCGATGAGGCCCAGCAGCAGCGCGCCGACCATCCGCACCAGGACGTCGCCACCCAGGTCTGCGGACGCCAACACGTCGAACATGAAGGCCGGGCCGATGATCCAGTAGGCCATGGTCGCGAGCGGAGCCGGCGGCACGTGCAGCCGTCTCCCGGCGACCGCACCGAGCCCGATGAGTGCGAAGACCGGTCCCAGGATGTCGACGACGATGCTCACCAGACCGGTCACTGACGAGCGACCCTAACGCCTCATGCCCCATCACCCCCGCTGTGCGTCACGTCACTCGCAGTCGCAGGGCGTGAACCCGCACCTCGGACAGCCGTCGGCGTAGCGTTGCACCGCGTCCTCGAGGTCGATGCCGGCCTGCTCGGCCAGCGAGGACACCCAGGCCAGCACGTCGGAGAACTCCTCCACGCGCATCTCGTGGCTGCCCCGGAAGATCGCACGCGAGAGCTCACCGATCTCCTCGGTCAGCCAGGCGAACGTCCGGGCGATGCCGCGCTCGGCGTCCCGGTCGCCGTAGATCGCAGCCATCTGGTGCTGGAAGTCCGAGATCGTCTCAAGTCGTGCCATGCCCCGCAGTATCGGGCGCCCGGCTGGCCTGGTTGAGCTTCTCCGGTCACATCTTGACGAACCGCGCCCAGCGCGGCGGCGAGAAACGTGTCCACGCTGCCTCTGGCTTGTTCCAGGCTCATCACGCCACCCGCACGCCTGCCTCAGAGCGGTCGCGGTTGGTCAGGAAGGCGAACGCGAAGCCGGTGACCAGCATCCAGACGCCGTACAGGCCCGGGATGATGGCGATCTCGGCTGAGTCGAGCACGGACAGCGCGATCGTGATGGCGAGCGTGGAGTTCTGCAGGCCGGTCTCGATGGCAATGGTGGAGGACTGCTTCTGGTCGAGTCCGGCGATTCGGGCCACCCCGAACCCGACGACGAGGGCGATGGCGTTGAGGGCGATGAAGGCCGGAGCGAATCGTGGACCCTCCTCCATCACCTGGTCGATGTTCTGGATGACCAGCGCGACGATCACCAGGAACAGGAAGGCGGCTGCAAAGATCTTGGACGGTTCCTTCAGCCGCTCGGCCAGGCTCGGCCTCCTGGCGCGGACCGCCATCCCGATCAGGACCGGCACGATGGTCAAGGCGGCTACCTGGACCATCACCTCGCCCACCGGGAAGGCGATCGGCTGCGAGCCGTCATCGAAGGTCCGGAACGCGAGGCCGAGGAGGAACGGCATCGTCAGCCAGACGATCGAGTTCGACAGCGCGGTCAGCGAGACCGACAGGGCCCGGTCACCCTCGGCGGCGTGGACGATCAGGTTGGAGGTCGTCCCGCCCGGCGCGGCGGCCAGCAACACGATGCTGACGGCGAACACGGCGTCGAGCGGGAACACGGCCGCGACGGCGAACCCGAGCGCCGGCAGCAGGAGCATCTGACAGACCAGACCGATAGCGATCTGCTTCGGGGCCGACATGACCCGACGGAAGTCGGCAACCGTGAGCGTCATGCCCATGGCGATCATGATCACCACGATGCAGAGGGGGAGGATCACCTCCGACAGCACACCGGATTCCATTGCGATTCCTTTCCGGGATGGGAGCTAGCGCGGACCTGTGCCCCGCCGCGAAGTGGGTGCCATCGACCGCTCGGGCAGTCCCAACATGCGGCACACGTAGCGCTGCAGGTGCGCGGTGAACTGCGCGAGGTCGTCGGCTGTTGGGGTCAGCGGTCCGGACCTCCCGACCGTGCCGAGCGACCCCCCGGAGAAGAAGCCGTACTCCATCCAGGTGACGCTCAGCAGGAAGTGGCGCATGTCGAGGTCATCCGCCACGGTCCCGGCTCGTTGCGCCCGCACCAACACGTCACGGACGGCGCGATACAGGCCCCGACCGAAGTCGACGTCGATCCGGGCGATGGCGGCGTCCGGCTCGGCCAACCACCGCTGCAACCACAGCCGCGGGGCCTCCTGGTAGCGGTTCAGCAGTGTGATGTGGTCGGCGACCAGATCGCACAGTGCCTCGCGGAGTGCCACGGGTTCGGCGACGGTCCGGTCCTCGATGCCGGCGCAGAACTGGATGATCAGCGCTTCCTCGTGCACGAAGGCGTCACGGAAGACGGCTTCGTACAGCGCCGCCTTGGAGCCGATGTGATAGTTCAGCGTCGCGACCGAGATCCCGGCCTCGTCAGCCAACATCCGCGTCGACACCCCGTCGTAGCCGTACCGCGCGAACAAGTTGCGCGCGATGCGGGTGATCTCGTCCTTGGTGTTTCGGCTCATCCATGTCCTCTATCGACTGATCGAGCGAATACGATCCGCACGACCGTGTCAAGCGGCTGTCGCTCAGTCGGCGGCACGACGTCCACCAGCCGCTCGGTGTCGTCGGGAACATGGCCCCTGAAACTTCCCCATCGACATCTCCATCGGGCCTCTGGTCGACATCCTGGCAGCGGGCAACCGGGCGATCGTGAAGCCCAGCGAGCACGCCCCAGCCTCCGCCGAACTGGTGGAGGAGATGATCGGCGAGTCGTTTCGTGAGACCGTCGTCGCGGTCGTCACCGGTGGCGTGGACCTCGCACAGCAGTTCGCATCGATGCCGTGGGACCACCTGCTCTTCACCGGCGGTGGGGCCATCGGACGACGGGTCCTGCAGGCGGCGCGCTGCCGTTCGGGGGTGTTGGTGCCAGCGGCATGGGCCATCACCACGGCCACGACGGGTTCAGGCACTTCTCCAAGGCACGGCCGGTCTTCACGCAGCCACGGCTGAACGGATCCGCGATCCTGTATCCGCCGTACGGTCGGACGGTCGACTTCCTCCTGGACCGGATCCTCCCGTCCCGCTAGATCGACGACGTCCCAACTCTTGACCGAGTCCAGAATTGGTGTAGCGTCGGAACCGTGTCGGAAGCTCCTGCAACGCGTCTCCGTGATCACGGGTTGCAGGTGACCGCGCAACGAATCGCGGTTCTCCACGCCGTTGACCAGTCGCCACACGTGACCGCGGACCGCGTCGCGGAGGCAGCCCGGAAGCGCATCGGCAGCATCTCCCGTCAGGCTGTGTACGACAGTTTGACGGTCCTGGTCGAGACCGGCCTGGTCCGTCGCATCGAACCGGCTGGCTCACCCGCTCGGTACGAGGCTCGAACCGGTGACAACCACCACCACCTCGTGTGCCGCTCGTGTGGCCGTGTCGTGGACGTGGATTGTGCCATCGGGCATACCGCGTGCCTCACCCCGGACGATGACGCCGGCTTCGAGGTCGATGAGGCCGAGGTCGTCTACTGGGGGGCCTGCCCGGAGTGTCAGACAGCCGCCAGCTGATCGTTCTCCACCGACCGCGGACACGACGCCGACATACATCCATCGAAACACCACCTACTCCGAAAGGGACACCCATGACCGCCAGCCAGCCCGAGTGGGGTTCGCTGACCTCCAGCGAGTTCCAGTCAAACGAGAAGTGGTGGCCGGACAGCCTCAACCTGAGGATCCTCCACCAGCGACACCCGGACTCCTCGCCGTTCGGCCCCGACTTCGACTACCGCGCCCAGCTCGACGCGACCGATATCGCCCAGCTGACCGCCGACGTCGATGCCCTGATGACCGACTCCCAGTCGTGGTGGCCCGCGGACTGGGGGCACTACGGCCCGTTCTTCATCAGGATGAGCTGGCACGCCGCCGGCACCTACCGGGTCAACGACGGCAGAGGAGGAGGCGGCACGGGCGCCCAGCGCTATGCCCCGCTCAACTCGTGGCCGGACAACGGCAACCTCGACAAGGCCCGCCGCCTGCTGCTGCCGATCAAGCAGAAGTACGGCAAGGCCATCAGCTGGGCCGATCTCTTCGTCTTCGCCGGCAATCGCGCGCTGGAGACGATGGGCTTCCGCACCGCCGGCTTCGCCTTCGGTCGTGCCGACATCTGGGCACCCGAAGACGACATCTACTGGGGGCCCGAGACCGAGTGGCTCGCGACCGAGGACGAGCGCTACAGCGGCACCTTCGAGGGTGGCGATCGCGTGCTCGACAACCCCCTCGCCGCCGTGCAGATGGGCCTCATCTACGTCAACCCGGAGGGACCGAACGGCATCCCGGACGCCCTCAAGTCGGCCCAGGACATCCGCGAGACGTTCGGCCGCATGGCCATGAACGACGAGGAGACCGTCGCACTGACCGTCGGTGGGCACACCTTCGGCAAGATGCACGGGGCGGTCGGCGAGAACTTCCACGGTCCCGAGCCGGAGGGAGAGGGACTGGCGGCCCAGGGATTGGGCTGGGCCAACTCCCACGAGACCGGGTTCGGGGAGTACACCCTGACCTCCGGACTCGAGGGGGCCTGGACACCCACGCCGACCCAGTGGGACAACTCCTACCTGGAGACCATCTTCAAGCACGAGTGGGAACTGGTGGAGAGTCCCGCCGGTGCCAAGCAGTGGGAGCCCGTCGAGGTCCAGGAGGGCTACTGGGTCCCTGACGCCCACGTCGAGGGCAAGATGAACAAGCCGGTGATGTCCACCGCCGACATGGCGATGATCACCGACCCGGCGTACCTGGAGATCTCCAAGCGCTTCTACGAGAACCCGGACCAGTTGGCCCAGGCCTTTGCCGACGCCTGGTTCAAGCTGCTGCACCGCGACATGGGCCCGGCCATCCGCTACGCCGGTCCGCAGGCCCCTGACGCCGAGTACCTGTGGCAGGACAACGTCCCGGCACACGAGGGTGAACTGATCGGCGAGGGCGAGATCGCCACGCTGAAGTCGCGCATCGCCGACTCGGGGCTGTCGGCTGCGGAGCTGGTGGGGACGGCCTGGGCCGCCGCCTCGACCTACCGCCGCACCGACTTCCGCGGTGGTGTCAACGGTGCGCGCATCCGGCTGTCACCGATGAGCGAGTGGGACGTCAACGTCTCGTCCGGAGTCCCCTCCGTCCGCTCGACGCTCGAGGACATCCAGTCGACCTTCAACAGCGAGGGCGGCCCACAGGTGTCCCTGGCCGATCTGATCGTGCTGGCCGGCAACGTCGGGATCGAGACTGCAGCAGCGGCAGCCGGCCATGAGGTGACGGTGCCCTTCACGCCCGGTCGGACCGACGCCTCGCAGGAGGACACCGACGTGGAGTCCTTCGCCTGGCTCGAGCCGAACGCCGACGGGTTCCGCAACTACGTGAAGAAGTCGGGCATGGTGCCGACCGAGCACCTGCTGGTCGACAAGGCGTTCATGCTCAACCTGAGCGCGCCGCAGATGACCGCACTGGTCGGTGGTCTGCGCGTGATCGGCGTCAACGCCGGGGACCAGTGCCACGGCGCCCTCACCGACCGCCCCGGTCAGCTGAGCAACGACTTCTTCGTCAACCTGCTGGACATGGGGACCGTCTGGGCCCCGGTCGGCGAGCACGAAGACGTGTTCGAGGGCAGTGACCGGGAGAGTGGCGAGTCCAAGTGGACCGGGACCCGGGTCGACCTGGTCTTCGGCTCGGACAGCCAGCTGCGCGCCATCTCCGAGGAGTTCGCCGCCGCCGGTGGCGAGGCCCTCATGCTGGAGCACTTCGTGAACGGCTGGACGACGGTCATGGAGAACGACCGCTTCGACCTGGAGTAGCGCCAGGGTCGTCTGACCATCAGGCGGGGCGTCCCACCAGGGGGCGCCCCGTTGGCGTTGGAGGGCCAGAGCCGAGGCTGCCACACTCCAGGATGTAAAGATATTTTGACATAGGGAGAGGGGTCGGACTACGTTCAGATGTAAAGACATCTTGACATCTCTGGAAGGGATCATAGCCTCGTGTCCCCCCACGAACGACGAACATGGACCTACGCGTGCATCGCACTTGCCGTTCCGGTCGGCTACGCGGTCTGGATGGTCCTCGCCAATCGCGGCGTCGCGGCAGGCACCATCGACTTCGCCCGACCGCTGCTGATCGCCGCTGCGCTGAGCATCGTGTTGAACGCCGTGCTCGGCGGCGTCACCGCAGCCGGGCTGGTCGACCAGCGAGACGATGAGATCGAGCGCCACGGCGAGTACATCGGCTTCTTCGTCTTGGCGTTCGGGATGCTTCCGGCCTTTGGTCTGACGCTGGCGGAGGTCGACCACTTCTGGGTCGCTCACGCGATGTACGCGGCCTACGTGCTGAACGCGCTCGTCTCATCGGCCACGAAGCTGCTCGCCTACCGTCGGGGGCTGTGAGGGTGGGCCGTGGGACGAACGTGCAGAACGTCATTCGCGATCTGCGCGCTGCGCATGGCCGCATGACGCAGCAGCAGCTCGCCGATCGGATCGGCGTGACCAGGCAGACGGTGATCGCCATCGAGAAGGGCCACTACTCCCCGTCGCTCGAGATGGCCTTCGAGATCGCTGCGGTGTTCGGTGTTCCGCTGGACGGCGTCTTCACCTACCGAGCTGGGAGGCAGAAGCGAGAGCGGGGTACGCGGTGAGCGCCGGCTAGACGCTGCAGGTCGCCGGCCAAGTTGGTGTTGCACGTGATCAAACCAAACTGTACAGTTTGATTACGCCGATCCCGAAGGGGCACTCCGATGACCGTTCCAGCACCCGCCGCACCCGCCATCCGACACACCGATGTCCTGATCGTCGGCGCCGGTCCGACCGGGTTGGCACTGGCTGCGACATTGGCGCAGTACGACGTCGACTTCCTACTGGTCGACCGGCACGGGGCCCCGCAGCAGCTCTCCAAAGCAGCCGCGCTCCACGCCCGGACCCTCGAGGTCCTCGACCGCCTTGGCGTAACCGCGCAGATCATGGCCGAGGGGGAGAAGGTCGACATCATCAACCTGCGGACCGATCACACCGACCGGATGCACGTCGACTTCCGCAAGCTCCGTGACACCCGGTTCAACCACATGGTCGACATCCCGCAGCACCGGACGGAGCAGCTGCTCATCGACGTGCTGGAAGCGCGTGGTGATGCCACCCGGGCAAAGATCCTCCGGGGCACCGACGTCGCCGACATCACGATCGACGGTGCCGGTGTCCGGGCCACGCTGCGACCCCAGGGACAACCGGGACCTGACGATCAGCCGGTCCAGACCGTGACCGCCGACTGGATCGTCGGCTGCGACGGGCACCGCTCCACGGTCCGGGAGGTCCTCGACATCGACTTCCTGGGCGAGGAGTACGACGACCCCTGGGTCCTGACGGATGCTGTCGTCGACTGGCCGCTGCCGCGCAACGAGATGAGCTTCTCATCCAGTCCCGAGGGGATCCTGGGGGTGTTCCCGCTGCCTGGTGACCGACGCTTCCGGATCGCCTACACCCAGACCCGCGACTCGGACGGCACGCCGGTGGAGCCCGATCTGGCCGACGTGCGAAACGCCATGCGGCGCTCGGGCATCGACGCCGACGTCGAGTCCGTCCGGGGCTTCTGGACCTTCGGCCTCTCGCACCGACAGGCCGTCCGCTTCTCGAAGGGACGCGGGTTCCTGGTGGGTGACGCCGCTCACGTCCACACCCCATGGGGTGGGCAGGGCATGAACCTCGGCATCTCCGACGCCTTCAACCTCGGCTGGAAGCTCGCGCTCGTCACCAGGGGGCTCGCGGAGCCGACGCTGCTGCAGACCTATCACGACGAACGACACCCCATCGCTGCCGACGTGGTTCGGACGACCGACATCGGCGCTCGAGCCATGCTCGTCCGAGACGAGTGGTACGCCCCACTCCGAACCTTCGCCATGAACCGACTGGATCGCGTCGACGTCTTCTACGACCATCTGATCCACCGGCTCTCCCAGTTGAAGCCTCACTACCGCCGAACCGGCCACGCCGAGGGACGCCTCGGGGCTGTCCACGCCGGTGACCGAGCGCCCGACCGCGCCTTCTACGACGGGGTCGCCGGGCGCGACGCCCGACTGCACGACCTGCTCGATCCGGCCGGCCACACCCTCCTCGTGTTCACCGACAGCCGCGGCACCGGACCGAGGGCCGTGGCCGAACGGGTCAGACGTCGCTTCGCCGATCTGGTGACGACCGTCGCAGTGACGTCGAACGAGGGCCAGGCAGAGAGCCTGGCGGGCAACCTCCCCGTTGCGCTCGACCGCGCGCACGACCTCGGCGGCCTGTGGACCAACCATCCCACCGGACTGCTGCTCGTCCGTCCCGATCAGTTCGTGTCCTGGGCTGGCCCGGCGACCGACTTGTCGCGGATGCTCGACCACCTCGGTCGCTACCTCCGTCCCAGCCAGGACAGGCCGGGTCTCGCCGAACAGTCCGCCCCCGAATCCGCACGTGCGGCCCTGACCGCCGTGTGACCTGCCCCTCGTCCGCACCTGGTCCACCCAGCCCAATCGCAGAAGTGAAGGAGTCGCCATGAGTTCCCCCATCGACATCGCCCCCGACGTGCTCGGCATCCCCATCGTCCCCGGTCACGGCATCAACGCCTACCTCATCGGCGACGTGCTGATCGATGCCGGCACCCGCTTCTCCCGCACCGGGCTGCTGAAGGCGCTTCGCGGCAGACCGCTGCGTGGCCACGCCCTCACCCACGCCCACCCCGACCACCAGGGCTCCTCGGCCGCGATCTGCACCGAACTCGATGTGCCGCTGTGGGTCGGAACAGGTGACGCCGATGCGGCCGAGTCAGGTGATCTGTCCGAGACCTTCCCCCGGCCGTCCCATCCCGTGGCCTGGTTCCAGCGGCGCTTTCTCGCTGGTCCCGGCCATCCGGTCGGTCGACGCCTCCAGGAGGGCGATCGCATCGGCGAGTTCCGCGTCCTCGACCTACCCGGTCACACCCGCGGGCACATCGGCTTCTATCGCGACGAAGACCGCGTGCTGATCGCCGGAGACCTGATCAGCCACAAGGACATGGGCACCTTCCGAACCAAGCTGGTCGAACACCCCGACCTGTTCACCGTCGATCGGGCCGCCAGCCGACGGTCCGCGCAGCGCCTGATCGAGTTGGAGCCCGAGACGGTCTGCCTCGGGCACGGGCCACCCGTCCGCGACCCCCGGGCGCTGCAGGCATTCCTCCGTCGCATCGTCGATGCACCAGCGGCGGCCTGACCGCTGATCGTCCCGACGCCGTCCACCCCACCAAGGAGTCATCTGCCATGTTCACCACCACACCCATCGAGTTCCAGACCGTCGACCAGACGACGCTGCGCGGCCAACTGCGGCTGCCAGCGGGCGACGGCCCCCATCCGGGCATCGTCATGTCCCACGGCTTCGCCGCCGTCATCGGTCAGTACCTGCCGCGCTTCGCCGACGCCTTCGCTGGTGCGGGCTTCGCGGTGCTGCTGTACGACCACCGCAACTTCGGTGCCTCCGACGGCACGCCCCGCCAGGACATCGATCCGTTCCAGCAGGTCGAGGACACCCTGGACGCCGTGACAGCGCTCCGGTCGCAGCCCACGGTCGACCCCGACCGGATTGGTCTGTGGGGGACCAGCTACTCCGGTGGTCACGCGATGGTCGTCGGCGCCCGGGACCCTCGGGTGGCCTGCGTCGTCGCCCAGGTACCGACCATCTCGGGGGAGATCGCCCTCAGCCGGCGGATCCCGCCGGTGGCCACGCGCCAGACCCTCAAGGGCATCTACGCCGATCGGGAGGCGATCGTCGCCGGGAAGGAGCCGGCGACACGGCCCCTGGTGGACGACGGGTCGGACGTCCCGCCGGTGTTCGCGGGGCCCACCGCCGCGGAGTTCATGAACCGGCCCGGCTCGCAGCCCGAGGGGTTCGTCAACGCCGTGACCGTCCAATCGCTGGGTCGCAGCCGGACCTACAACCCCGGCGAACACGCCCACCGGATCTCGCCTCGGCCGCTGAAGTTCATCGTCGCCGATCACGACCCGGTGGCGATGACCGACCTGCAGCTCGAGCTGTACGAACGCCTACCCCAGCCGAAGTCGCTGACCCTGATTCGTGGCGAGCACTGGGCCCCGTACGACGAGGAGGCCGCCCAGTCCATCGACGCCGCCATCGAGTTCTTCACCGAGCACCTCATCGGGACGCCGGCGTCGACGTCGGAGGCGACCGCAGTGGTGGCCCCGTCGTGAGCGGCCTGGCAACGGCCCCGGCCGGCTCATCACCCGATGTCGCGACCCTGGATCGCGTGCGGGCGACCGAAGACGCCGTCCACACGGTCGGCGGGGCGTGGTTCTTCGCCCCGCAGGTCCGGGCCGTCGGCGAGGAGGCTGGCATCACGGACCGATTCGCCTTCTACGCGGGGGGTCGCGGTGGTGCCACCGGTGACCCGACCGGCGAGGTCGTCGCCTCGTGCTTCGCGTTCTTCCCGGCTCGGATCGTCGTCGAGAAGTACCGGACGGCCATCCAGGGCCACAACCCGCATGACGTGGCCACGCTCTACGCCACGGGGCAGGCGGCCTGGGCGCGCGACGTCTTCGGTGAAGATCAGGACTGGGGACGGCTGGCCGAGCTTGGTCGTCGCGTCGCCGACTCGGTCCGTCCCATGGGCCTGCCGCTGTTCGCGGCGTGGCGATCGATGCCCAGGCCGGAGGATCCCGCGGCGGACATGGCCCTGGCGATGCAGGTCCTCCGTGAGCTGCGGGGGGACCTGCACATCCAGGCCGTCGTGACCACCGGAATGACACCGCTCGAGGCGATCATCGGCAAGGACGGGCCGGAACGTGCCGCCGAGCTCTTCTACGCCGAGCCCTACCCCACGCCGGCTGAGGTCGCAGTCCGCCGCGAAGCCGTGGAGCGGTTGACCGACCGATTGACGGCGCCCGCGTGGCAGGCACTGCGGCCCGATGAGTGGGACGAGGTCGATCACCTGCTCGCCAGTGCGGTGCCGCTGGCCGTGGCCTCGACGGCGCGCGCGGAAGCGGATGCCGCATCCTAGAAGCCAGGGCCAGACCTCAGATAGCGTCGGGGACGATGACCAAGCTCAGCCCTCGCGCCCAGGAGAAGCGTGCCCAGATCCTGCGCGGCGCGCGCCAGGCCTTCATGGATGGGGGCTTCGCAGCCACCAGCACCGATGCCGTGGTCAAGCAGGCGGGCGTGTCCAAGCAGACGCTCTACGTGTACTTCCGGACCAAGGACGAGTTGCTGGTCGCCGTGCTGGAGGAACTCCTGGAGGCCCTACCCGAGCGGGGCCTGCCGGAGATCACCGACGGGACGACGCCCGATGCCGCCTGGGTCAGGCGTGCCGCGCTCGAACTGGCACGAGCTTTCGTCCGGCTGACCATGCAGCCGGACTACATCGCGTTGATGCGCATCCTCGTCGCCGAGAGCGGGACACGTCCCGAGTTGGCTGACCAGTTCCGAGCCCGCATGCCAGCTGGTGTGATCGCCGCGATCAACCGCATCCTCGAGGTCGCGGTGGACGCCGACGTCGTCCACGAGCGGGTCTTGGAGCAGCGGGGAGTGGCGGCGAGAGGCCTGCTCGGCCCGCTCGTGACCTACCCCGTCATCGACGGGCTGCTCAGCCCCGGAGAGGATGCCCGGCCGCCGGATGACGAGGTCCTCGAGTTGATCGTCGATCGTTGGTTGGCCGGGCTGGAAGTCCGCGATCAGACCGTCTGACCACCGCCTCCTACCAAGGCGGCGAGGACCCGCACCCCGACCCGGTCCGCCCCCGCACCGAGTGGAGATCCCGTCGACACCTCGCTGGCCCGCTCATCGGCCTAGGCGATCCGGCGTGCGGCTACGAACCACCGTCTCCAGCGAGAGGCTCGTGGCCGCCGAAGTGGATCGCGGTGACCCGATAGCGGAAGAAGACCCCCTCCACGGCACTTGGCGTCGCCGTCCCCCAGCCGACCTCCCCGGCGCCGGAGATGTGCACGCCGTCCCACCGAGAGGTTGCCGTGCTCCGACCGCTGAACGGCATCGCCGTGGGCGGGTCGGCGGCCGGGTTCCAGCGCTCCAGCGAGATGACGGCGATGTGGCCGGAGCCGTCGACGGTCACATCGACCTCCTCCGACCCGCACGGTCCGCGCAGGACCACCCGGGCACGGTCATCGTCGATCGGGTGCCACCTCGCGCCCATCTGCGGGGTGAGCGCCTGGGGCAGCCAGGCCACCGTCTCCGCGGCCAGTCGCCCGGCGGCGCTGCGGACGACCGCGGGTCCGGACTCGTGCACGAGTTGGACGCGCCCGGCCAGCTTGAATGCCATCTCCGCCCCGTCGGGACCCAGCACATCGGCGCCCTGGATCCACAGTGGCCGGCGACTGACGCGTGGTGCCCAGACCAGCCCAAGGCCGGCGCGGAGGATCTGCGTGGCTTCGAAGGGCAACCACACGCCGAGTTTGATGTGCCCACGCATGCGCAGCGTCACGATGTCCTGGAGTGGCGTACCTGGCGGGAGCGCACGCTCCAGCAGCCGTGCCGCAGGGGGCGGCAGTCCCCTGATGGTGGACGGATCGAAGTGGGCGACCCTGACGTGTGCGGGGACCTGGAGGGCCTCCCATGTCCGGCGCGACGCCTCGTCCAGCCACTCCGGGACCTCGCCCGGATCCAAAGGGCCTGACGTCACGTCGCCTCCGGCAGGACGGTGTCAACGATGTACTCCACGAAGGCGTCCGGCTGCTCGAACAGCGGCCGATGTCCGGCGGTGGGAAGTGTGACCCGGCCGACCTGGGGCGCCTCGATCATCCCGTACCACTCCTCGAAGAGCTCCGCTCGGCCACCCGCCTCGTGTGCGCCCTGGACGAAGAACAGGGGAATCTCGAAGCTGGTGGCCGTCTCACGGAAGTCGATCTCCTGCAGCTGGGGGTACAGGACGCTGAAGGTGTCCATGAACGCTGCCAGCACATGGACCTCATCCAGCAGGGTGTGCTCCTCGGCGATGAGGTTCTCCGAGAAGCCGCCAGCGCCTTCGGCATTGGGGCTGCGGTCGTAGGGATAGACGTCGTGTTCGTGCGTCAGAGCGGTCTCGTAGTCCAACATGCGGTCGTAGGGCGGGGGGCCGATCGCCTCCAGTTCGCCGACGAGCGCCACGTCGTCCCTCGCTTGAGCCCACGCCAACGTGTCACGCCAGAAGAGCCGATCGGTCTCGCGCTGACTGACCATCTGACCTGTCCCCACGAACGCGCTGTACAGATCCGGGCGCTCCTGGACCGCCAGCACCCCAAGGGTGCTCCCCCAGGACTGGCCCAGCAGGAGGATCGATTCCTGAGCGAAGCGCTCGCGCAGGTGCTCGCTGAGGGCGATCGCGTCGGCGACGTACCCGTCCAAGGTCAGCGTGTCGGTCGGATCGAGGTTGCGGTAGGAGGTTCCGGCACCTCGCTGGTCCCACGTGACCACGGTGACGTGGCGCTCCAAGGCCTCCAGGTGGTTGCGCATCGCACCCCGCTCCGCTCCGCCCGGCCCGCCCGCGAGGAACAGCAGCACCGGATTGCCGACGTCGTGGCTGCGGATCATCACGGGATGGCTGATCCCATCGATCTCGACGGTGCTGAGCTCGGCGATGCTGTCCGGGACGGGGTCACCGTCGGAGTCGACGATGGCAGCGGTCGATGCCGGGAGGGCCACGGCCGCAGCGAGGAGGACGACGGCGAGGGTGCCGATGCCGGTCGACACCCGCCCGGCCCTCCCGAGCGACGGCCGTGTGGTGCCGCTGGCGACGCCGTGACCCAGCAGTCCCAGGCCCACCCCGACGGTCAGCGGCAGCACGGTGAGCAGTCCGGCCGTCAGCCGCCCGGTGACCACGGCGATGATCCCGTAGGTGCTGAGCCGTGGGGCGTCCACGGTCGGTCCGACCGCGTCCAGCCTTACCACTTCGACCACGGCGATGAACATGAGCGGTACGAGGAGCAGCATGATGCGCACGCCGCTGAGACGGCCCACGGCGATCCCGACGAGCAAGCTGATGCCGATCGACCACAGCGCCTCAGCCGTTGTGAGCGGCCCCCGAGGCGTCCAGAGCCCGAGCACCAGCGCCCAGGTCCACGTCATCGCGATCCCGACCACCACTGCCGTACGACTGTTCATCCACGAGTCCTCGTGTCGGCGTTCTGTGAGTCCTCCAAGGGTGGGACACGCCGTGCCCGAGCAGTAGAGCCGAAGGTCCCGTTTCCCCGGACCCCTGTCCTCGGCCGCCACCGGGACCCTTGGCGTCTGCTGTGCACCGCCCATCCGGAGACGATGAACCCACCGTGACAACCACCGACCCCTACAGCGTCGGCTCCCGGTCCTCGGTCCCGACGTCCCAACCGGTCGTCACGGGCTGTCGAGGACGTTGAGTCCTTGCGGTCCCGTGCGGTTTGGCCCATGCGCCTGACCTTCGTTGGGACCGCGCCCGGGTCGCAGCTGTCGGCACTGCCCGAGGTGCGGGAGATCGGTCGCGATCATCACCGGTCATGCCCTCGCCGTACATCGCCAGGCTCACTCACCGCCCCCGCTCGGATCATCGTTCTGTCGCCGCAGTCGTTCACGGCGCGCCACAGTCGCGTCGTCGGGTTCCGGCGCCTCCTGGTCCGGCCCCGGCGTCACGTGGCCGGCTCCCACCGGGTTCATGCCGCTCTGCCCGGGTCCGCCGGGGCGTCCGGACTTGGACTCGTGGCCCTCCGGAGGGATGTCGGGGTTGTTCGGATTGTCTGCGGGTTCGTCCTGCTGAGCCATCGGTGGTGCCTCCGCACGTGGATGATCGGTGCGCTGGGTATACCCGCGTTCGGCGTCGGCTCACGCCTTCCAGATGGCCACGATTGCGGCACGGCGATCCCGGCAAGGTCACCAGATGTGAAGGACTCGGAGCGCTACTTCGTCTCACACGGCCGCCGCTGGCGCCGGACGGATCCAGCGATCCCAGAGGCACTCCGCGAGGAGCTGGTCCGGGCGCTGATGGCCGCGCGCCGGGCGGTCAAAGCCGCCAAGCGGGCCGATGATCCCAACGCGCTGCGCCTGGCGCGACATGCGGTGCACGACGCGAAGGTCGCGCTGGGGGAGCGCGGCCGTGCTTGGTGGGAGCCCCTGGACGCGGAGGCGGCACGGCTGCGCGGGGCGGCGGCACTCCGTGCCCTGGCGCGGCACCGCCGGTCCCTTGCCGAGGGGCCGGTGGAGGAGGACGTGCGGTCGGAGGAGTTGGCGATGATCGTGGCGCAGGGCGAGGATCCAGACGCCGTCGCCTCGATCGTGTCGCGGGTGCTCGACGAGGCCGGTCCGGGAGCGCAGGATGGCCGAGGACATGCCTGAGGGAGACACCATCAGGCGGCTGGCGGATCGACTCCACCGTCACGTCTCTGGCCGCACGATCGCGCGTTCGGTGTTCCGCCACAACCGCTACGCGACCCGCGATCTCGCGGGCTTGCGGATTGACGTCGTGGACGCGGCCGGCAAGCACCTGCTCATGCGGTTGTCCGCGGAGGGCCGGCGCCCCATCACCATCCACTCGCACCTGCGGATGTCGGGCCGCTGGTCCATCGGCCTGCCACCCCGCACACCGCCCTGGCGACGTCGGATCGAGTTGTGGTTGCCAGACGCCAAGCCGTTGGTGGGCATCGACCTCCCCGTGCTGGACGTCGGCCCCACGGCCGACGAGCACCGCTGGGTCGGACACCTCGGGCCCGACCTCTGCGCCACCTCGTTCGACGGTGACCTGGCCGTGGCGAACCTGCGGGCCGCCGGTTCGGTGCCACTCGGCGGTGCCCTCTTGGATCAGCGCAACCTGGCTGGCATCGGGAACCTGTACGCCGTCGAACTGCCCTTCATGGCTGGCGTCAGCCCGTGGTTCCCGAGCGGACGGGTCGACGGCCTTGAGCACCTCGTCGCGGTTGCTCGAGCGCTCCTTCCGGTGAATGCCGAGTTGGGACCGCAGACGACCACCGGGAACGCGAGGCGCGGCCGGACCCACTGGATCTACGGTCGACGGGGCCGCCCGTGCCCTCGCTGCTCAACGGCGCTACAGGTTGCCCGCGAATCGGACGTGCCCTGGGGGCGCGTCACGACCTGGTGTCCCCGATGTCAACCCGGACCGGACGCGGTGGACCACGCTCACGTCGACCCCGAACGGCTGCGGCGACTGGTAGCCGGTCATCGTCTGGTGGCCAGGGCGCTAGGCCGATCTGGACAGCACGGTCCACGGCACTCCCGATCGGGCTAGGACCGACCGGCAGCACCGCTCTCCGCCGCGCGACCAAACCGCCGCCCAACGGGGGACGTGCGCCGATCTACGAGCCGTCGTGATCGAGGGCGCTGATCTGCAGAACACCGCCCACGAGTTGTCTCGCCACGTCATCGATGCGAAGCCGATTGGCACGTGCGTAGCGACGGATCAGTTCGAAGGCTTCGGTCGGTTCGATGTGTCGGACTCCGGCCACGTACCCCTTCGCCTGCTCGATCGGGGCGTTGCGATCCATGGCTGCCCGCAGCCGCGAGACCATGTCGGTTGCCTGGTCGATTCTCCGTGCGCTCATCAGATAGGTGGTCGCGATGTTCGCGAACGTGGTGCCGGCGGCGCGCTGCTCCACGCTCACCGAACCCGGTTTGTCCCGGTAGAGGTTCAACGCGCCAAAGGAGTGGTCCTCGATGATCATCGGGAAGCTGTACACGCTGTACATGCCGGCGGCGGCGGCCCGCCTGGCGAACCGGGGGAACCGGTCATCGCCAGTCCGGAGACTGTCGGTGATGACCAGTTCGCCGCTTTGCGCCGCCATGACGCAGGGTCCCTCACCCTCCTCGATCTGGAACTGCTCGATCAGTCGGGTGCGTTCGTCGGAAGAGGAGACGAAGCGCAGCACTCCCTCGTCGTCTGCCAGCATGGCCCCGCAGCCGTCCACCGCGAGTTCCTCGGCGGCGACGACCATCAACTGGTCCAGCTTCTCGATGGCCAGATAGTCCGACGTCATGTCGACGGCGAACGTCTGCAGCGTCTTGATGAGGCGATCGGTCAACATGGCGGGGCAGCAGGCTACCCGCGCGGCTAGCTCGCCTCCAGCTCCACTGGCGGTCGCGATCGCGGCGTTCGGCGTGCGTTGACGTCGTGATGGGTAGGGCACCGCAACCGCTCGCCAACCCGCTGATGAGAGGAAACCATCATGACCGACCATGGCCTGGACCGACGCCCCGACGGGGTCGACGACGAGACCGTCGAGGCGCTCGGCACATTGGGCGAAGCGCTGGAGACCATCGAGCGCGCACGGGGACACCTCTACAGCTTCCACCAGCTCTGTGGGACCGTCGACCTGACGCTCGGCCAGGCGGCCGATCAGCTTCGCGACGCCGGCCATGACGATGCGGCGGACCGTCTCGACCATGACATCGTCGGCCGCAACGTGATCGAGGGCCGCTGGTCCTTCCAGATCGTCGAGGAGTACGACGACCACTACTACTCCGCGGCAATGGATGCCGGGTCCGCCATACGGGAGCGTCTCGCCAATGGTGTCCGACACATCTACGAAGCGGAGATGAAGGCGCGCCGCATCAACGCCTCAGGGCCGCGTCAGCGTGCGACGCCACGACGCTCGCCCGACTCCGGCGGTCGTGATTCGCGACCCTGACAACCGGATAGAACCTTGACACACCAGCCATCCCCCCGCAGGTGCGCCCATCCTCGAGTGAGAGTTGACTGCGGTGAAGATTGCGATGGTGGCCTCGGTGCGCCACGGGCTCCGCGAACCCTTCGCCGGAGGGCTGGAGCGACACACGGCGGACCTCGCTCGTCGGCTTCGGGAAGCCGGCCATGCCGTGACCGTCTTCGCGAGCGGCCAGTCCGACCCCGAGTTGGGTGTCGAGGCAATCTGCGCGGCCGACTCGGAGCTTGACCTGTCGCCGGCGGCGCGCCGTGACGTCTCCATGCTCAGCAAGCGCTTCATGGTGGAGCACGACGCCTATCTCGGACTGATGCTCCGCCTGGCGGAGTCAGACTTCGACGTCATCCACGACAACAGCCTTCACTACCTTCCGCTGTCGATGTCGCGCAGTGTGCCCGCCCCCGTCGTCAAGGTCCTGCACACACCCCCGACCCCGTGGCTCGAGAGCGCGTTGCGCTACCGCGCGCCGACATCGGTCCTGGTCAGCGTCTCGCGCAGCAACGCCGTCCGGTGGTCCACCCCGGTGGACCGGGTGGTGCACAACGGCATCGATCTCGGTGAGTTCGCGCCGTCCGGCGGTGAGATCCGGCCACGTGCCATCTGGTCCGGTCGCATCGTCCCGGAGAAGGGTGCCGCCGTTGCCCTGCGTGCCGCTCATCTGGCCGACATGGACCTGGTGCTGGCCGGCCCGATCTCTGATGAGGGGTACTTCCGTCGCGAGGTCGAACCACTCCTGGATGAGCGTCGCCGTCACCTCGGGCACCTGAGGGCCGCTGCCTTGGTCGCGGAGCTCGCGGCCAGCGCGGTCAGCCTGGTGACGCCCCTTTGGGACGAGCCGTACGGACTGGTCGTCGTCGAGTCGCTGGCGTGTGGGACGCCGGTGGCCGGCATCGCTCGTGGGGCACTGCCCGAACTCCTGACGGCGGACACCGGTGTGATGGCAGAGGCTGCGGACCCGCAGGAGCTGGCGCGCTGCCTGGTGGAGGCGTCGAAACTCGACCGGGCTGCCTGCCGGCAGCGAGCCTGCAGCCTGGCCGACGGCCGCCGCATGGCGGCGCAGTACGTCGAGGTCTACGAGGCGGCCGCAGCATGATCGGCTGGTACGCCCACCACCACGGCCGCGGCCACGTTGCGCGGGCACTGGCTGTCAGCGCCGCCTGCGATGAGCCGCTCACCGTCTTCAGCAGTCGTCCGGCCCTCGGCGTCGTGCCCTTGCCGCTCGATGTCGAGGCCCCGCGGAGTCCCGCGTGTGCCGCTACTCCGACGCCACCCGGTCTGCACTACGCCCCAGTGGGTGTGGCCGGTGTTCGCCGGCGCATGGCGATCATCGCCGCCTGGATCGACGAGGTCGATCCTGACCTGTTCGTGGTGGACGTGTCCGTTGAGGTCGCGCTCCTGGTGCGGCTCCTGGGCGTCCCGAGCGTCGTCCTGCGGCAGCACGGTCGACGGGACGACGAGGCCCACCTGCGCGCCTATCGCAGTGCAACGTCGCTGGTCGCGCCGTATCCCCGATGGCTGGAGGACCCATGGGTCCCCGAGTGGATTCGTGAGAAGACCTACTACAGCGGGGGCTTCAGTCGCTTCGACGGTCGAACTGGCGAACGGGTTGCCGCACGGGCGCGTGTCGGTCTTAAGCCCCACGATCGGGTCGTCGTCGTGCTTCCCGGGGAGGGTGGGGGAGCAGGCGCCTGGCCGGTTGCGACGGCAGCCGCGGCCGCGCCCGCGTGGAACTGGATCGCCCTCGGCAGTGGGTGGGACGGCATAGCCGGCCCCGGCTGGGTCAAGGACCCGTTCGACTGGCTGGTTGCGGCCGACGTCGTTGTCACACACGCGGGCCACAACGCGGTCATGGAGTGCGCCGCCGTGGGTGCCCCGATGGTGGTGATCCCGCAGGACCGTCCATACGACGAGCAGGGCCACAAGGCACACCGACTGGCCGAGCACGGCCTGGCCATCGTCTGCCCCCGATGGCCTGATCCCGCGGCGTGGCCCCTGATACTCGACACCGCCGTGGATGCGCAGGCCGGTGCAGTCGCCCGGGTCGTCGACGGCGGCTCCGAACCGCTGGTCGACGGGAACGGTGCCAGACGGCTGGCTCGGCACCTCCAACGTCTGGCTGCGCAGATGCGCGGCCAGTCGGTGGTGACCGTCAGCACCCAGGACTAGGCGTCGGTGTGACGCGCCACGTTCGACCCTCTGTGGCCGTCTGCACCCTGGTTCGCGGGCGACGTGATCATCTGCGCAACCTGTTGGTCGGACTGACGCGGCAGACACAGCGCCCGGATCTGGTCTGCGTGGCCGTCATGGGTGGTCCCGATCCACGATCTGCCGCGCGCGGCCTGTCACTGCCGATCAGGTGGATCGACGTGCCCATCGAGAAGTCGCCGCTGCCGCTGGCTGCCGCGCGGAACGCGGCGCGCCGGGCAGCAGGCCGGTCCGCCCACCTCGTGTTCCTTGATGTCGACGTCATCCCGGACGTGACACTGGTGGCCGACTACAGCCAGCGGCTGCTGCGCTCCGATGCGCTGTGGAGCGGACATGTCGAGTACCTGCCAGCCATGGATCTGCACGGCTGGAGCTACGCACTGCTGGGAAGGACGGGGCGACCGCATCCCGCCAGAACACGACCGGTCCGAGACGTGCGGATCGAACGTCCCGAGCTGTTCTGGTCACTGTCCTTCGCGCTGCGCAGCGCCACGTACGACCGAATCGGCGGCTTCGACGAGTGCTTCGTCGGCTACGGCGCGGAGGACACGGACTTCGCTCTGCGCGCCGATGCCGCCGGTGTACCCCTGCTCACGACGGGGGACGCCCTTGGCTGGCACCAGCATCACGAGTCGACTGTGCCACCCGTGGAGCACCTCCACGACATCATCGGCAATGCCCACACGTACCGTCGTCGGTGGGGGCGGTGGCCCATGGAGGGCTGGCTGACGGCCTTCGCCGAACTCGGGCTGATCGAGTGGGACCCCGATGGAGCCCAACTGGCGGCGACGTCGGACGCGCGTTCCATGGTTGCTGCCGACGATCGACGTCCCGACGCGCTCGCAGATGATGCTCTTCGTTGCGTTTCATCGACGGGTGGCCTGGGCTAGGACCACGACCTGCCCCGAGTTCATCACACGCAAAGGAGTCAGTCATGAGCACGACCCGTGTGTACAAGGACCTCGTCGAGACGTTGGAGGACGGCCGCAAGGGCTTCGCCGACGGTGCCGACAAGCTACGAGACAGTGGTGAGATGCAGCTTGCCGACCTCTTCGCCGAGATGAGTCAGCAGCGCCAGACGTTCTCCAGTGAGATCCGGGACTTGGCGATGTCTGTGGGCGAGACCATCGACGAAGACGGATCGCTGGGGGGCTCCCTTCACCGGGGCTGGATGACCCTGAAGGATGCCCTGACTGGTAGCGACGCGACAGGCATCCTGAATGCGGCTGAGACCGGAGAGCAGCACGCCCTCTCCGAGTTCGAGGACGCCTTGGGAAACGAGGACCTACCCGCCCAGGCCCGACCGGTCATCCAACGTCAGCTGGACGCGATCAGGCAGTCCCAGACTCGTCTGCAGGGGATGGCCAACGCACGCTGAGTTCCCTGGTCACCCTCGATTGACGGTTGATGGCAGTCCGAGAGGGCTGCCATCAATTGCTCTTGGTGGGTCTTACTCGTCGATGGCGTCGTAAGAGCCGGAAACGACCGCAGCCAGTTGAGCATACGCTGCGTGGTTCAGACGGCTCACCAGCGCAGCAAGCGCGTCAGGTCGTCCGCGAACCGTCACCGAGACCATCAATGGTCCATCGCTGGCCATCGACACGTCGTAGGCGCGAGTTTCCGCGGCACCGGCCTCAAGCTCCTCGCGGAGGGTCGGAAGCGCACCGGGGTCCGAGATGAGGACGTGGAGTGTCGAGTCCTCTCTGACCAGCCGGCCGTACACGCGCGTCCGCAGCCAATCAACCGGTCCAAGCGCTGCGATGGTGACCAGCGTGAGCGCAAGGGCGGCGATCCGGTATCCCATGCCCGCCAGCAGGCCGATCGCCGTCACGGTGAAGGCCGCGACCGCCGTGGTCAGGCCGTGCAGGCGTGAACCGATCGTGAGGATCAGACCACCCCCCAGGAACGACACACCGGCCACGGTGTAGGAGGCAATCCGAGTCGGATCGGCTGACGGGTCGTCTTGCGCGGCGACCACGGACAGCCATCCCAGGGCGCCCGCGGCCGCCCCCAGCAACAGGTGGGTGCGGAAACCCGCCGCCTTGCCCCGAAGCTCGCGGTCCAGTCCGACCGCGCCGGCCAGAGCCGCAGCCAAGAGGATCCGTAGAATCGGTGTCCAGTCGACGGTCGCAGATGCCTCCACGGCACTGACCTTCCCCTAAGTCCGGTGCTCGATACGCCACCGTCGCAGGAGCGCGCCGACCGGCAAGAGACCGAGCTGGTGGTCGCTGAGCAGTACGTTTGCTGGATCCGGGACAACCGAGGTTGATCGACCTGGGGCTCGGCCGCGCGCCGGGCACGGACCCGGTCACCGGCTACGCACGACAGCACGGCGCGGGCGGCGTCAGCCAGGAGTAGCTGCCCCGCTGGCCGACGATGTCGGCCCTTCGTAGGATCAGGCGGTCATGCGTGTCCTGACCTGGAATGTGTGGTGGCGGTTCGGTCCGTGGGAGGAACGCCAGTCGGCGATCCTGAAGACGCTCGCTGATGTCGATGCGGACGTGTGCCTGCTGCAGGAGGTGTGGGCCACCGCCGAGCAGAACCAGGCCGCGTACCTCGCAGACCAACTCGGTCTGCAGTGGGCCTGGTCGGCGTCACCGCTCGGCGGAGACGGGTCCGGCCGAATCGGGCAGGACGGCACTGACATCGGTCTGGCCGTGTTGAGCCGCTGGCCGATCGTGAAGACCGAGGAGCTGCTGCTGAGCCCGACACCCGACGTGGACCACCGCACGCGGACGGTGCTGCACGCGCTCATCGACGCGCCCGACGGTGCCTTACCCGTCTTCACGACCCACCTCGCCTCTGCGCCGTGGGCCTCGGCAGAGCGGTGTGCCCATGTGAGGGAGTTGATGCCGTTCGTCGTCGCACGGTCGCAGGGCCACCAGAGGCGGCCGCTCCTCGCAGGCGACTTCAACGCGCTGCCCGACGCCGACGAGACACGACTGCTGTGCGGGCACCGCACCGCACCGGTCGTACCCGGTGTGACGTTGGTGGACCTCTGGAGCTACGCCGGCGGAGACGCGGACGGCCACACCCTGGTGGGAGCCAACCCCCACGTCCGCGGGCACGGCCACTTCGGGATCCGCATCGACTACCTGCTGCTCGGCATCGGCGCGGGACTGGGCACGACGGGGCGGGTCCTCGACGTGCGGACGGCGGGTGAGGAACCGGTTGACGGGTTGGTGCCATCAGACCACTACGCGGTCGTCGCCGACCTCTCCTGAGCATCTCGGAATCGGGTGTGGCAGTGCCGGAAGATGGGCGCCGGTGAGGGCGTTGCACCGTGCATGCGCCTCTCCGTCCTCGACCTCGTCCCCGTCCGGACCGACCAGACCAGCGGTGACGCCATCTCCGCCGCCCGTCGACTGGCCCAGGCGGCAGAGAAGGCGGGCTACCACCGCTACTGGCTGGCCGAGCACCACAACATGCCGGCGGTGGCCGCCACCAACCCGCCGCTGCTGATCGCCATGATCGCGGCTGCGACGCGCCACATCCGCGTGGGGTCGGGCGGGGTCATGCTGCCCAACCACGCCCCACTGGTGGTCGCCGAGCAGTTCGCACTGCTGGAGGCGGCACACCCCGGGCGGATCGACCTGGGGATCGGCCGCGCGCCGGGCACCGACCCGGTCACCAGCTACGCACTCCGGCATGGCGCGGGCGGCGTGAAACAGGACGCGGTCCAGCGCTTCCCGGCCGACATCGACGACGTCATCGCCATGCTGGGGCCAGAGGGCGTCGGCCTCGACCTCGGCGGTCGGGTGCACGCACTCCGAGCAACGCCGCGGGCTACCTCGCGACCACCCGTGTGGCTGCTGGGTTCATCGGACTACTCGGCCAGGCTCGCAGCCAGCCGCGGGCTGCCCTACGTCTTCGCCCACCACTTCTCGGGCCGGGGCACCGCCGAGGCCATCGCGTTGTACCGCTCGGGCTTCACGCCCTCGGCGCAGCTGGCAGAGCCGCGGACCTTCCTGACGGTGAACGCGGCCGTCGCCCGTGATGCCGATGAAGCAGAGCGGCTGGTCGAGCCGCAACTGCAGGCGATGGTGGCCCTGCGAACGGGCGGGCGGCTGGACCCGCAGCGACTGGTCGAGGAGGCCGAGAAGGAGCCCATCCCGGTTGGCCACCGGGGCCTGGCGGACGCGATTCGCGCCACGTGGGTGGTCGGCAATCCGGAGGGTGCGGCGCAGGAGATCGCCGACCTGGCGTCCACCTACGACGTCGATGAGGTCATGGTCCACCCGGTCGCCGGGGCCTTCGTCGGCACTGAACCCGACACGTCGCCGGCGCGTGAGGAGACCCTGCGGCTGCTGGCTGCCGCGACGTGACGAGGGCGCAGACGGCTCACTCCGGAGGGTCCTCCGAATCGGCACGCCGAGCCAGCTCGACCAGCCGACCGATTACCGCATCACGCCGGTGGTCGTCGAACTGATCGAGGTGAAGGAGGCTGGTCAGCCACAGTGCGTCGGCGGCAAGCCGGACGATGTCGCCCAGCACGGGGTCGGTCAGCCCGTCGGTGACCTGGGCGAGCAGCGCAGCGAAGTCGGCTCGGACATCGGCTCCACGCCTCGGCTGCTCAGCGGCGGCGATCAGGACCGCCGCGTCCATGTCGGTCTGGTCGGCGTCGATGGTTGCGACGTACGCCTCGAGCAGGGTGGCGGCGGGGTTGGCCTCGCGGTAGCCGTCCAGCTGTGATCGCAGGGCGTCGACCCGCTCGGCCGCCATGGCCCAGACCAGGGCGTCCTTGGACGGGAAGTGGTACAGCAAACCGCCCTTCGACACGCCTGCTACCTCTGCCACTGCGTCCAGTGTGAACGCCTTCGAACCCTGATCTCGCACGACCCTGGCAGCGGCGCGCAGGAGGATCTCTCGTGTGTTCGTCACGGAGCTGAACTGTACCGTCCAGACGGTATAGTTACCGTGATGGTTGCCACGACGTCAGATGGTGGGACAGGGTGAGTCGCGCAGAGGTGGGACTCGCGGTGGCCACGTTCCTCGGTGGGGCCCTGCCGTGGCTCGAAGCGGTGGTGGTCATCCCGGCTGGGATCTTGGGCGGGCTCGACCCGGTGGTTGCGGTGGTCTCGGGGGTCAGTGGGAACTTGCTGACCGTGGCGGCTGCTGCCTACGGCGGTGACCGGATCATCGGCGCGTGGCGACGCTGGCGTCGTCGACGGAATCCCGAGGCCGCCCCACCCGACGCTGAGCACCGACCGTCGCGCGCCGAGCGCGTGTTCCGTCGCTACGGCATGCCGGCCTTGGCGCTGCTCGGGCCCATTGCCATCGGCACGCAGCTGTCGGCGATCACGGCCGTCGCGCTCGGGGTGTCGTCAACTCGAGCCTTCGCCTGGGTGGCGGCTGGGACGATCGGGTGGGGTGTGGCAGCAGGCGCGGGGCTCGCCGCGTTCTAGGACGAAGACGACCGACCTTCGGGGGCGAAGCAGTCAGAACTTGCCGTTGGGGTTGGCCCATTCATCGCGGGGTGGGATCGTCTCGATGGCGTCCCAGTGTTCGGCGATCTTCCCGTCAGCGACGCGGAACAGGTCGTAGAACGCCGTGGGAGCGTCACCCACTTTCCCGAGGCTGCCGACCATGACGAAGTCGCCCTGACCCAGGACCAGCTCGATGGTGTCGTAGCTGATCGCCTTGCCGTTCTCTGCCATCGCGGCGAACGCCGGGCCGAGGGAGGAGACCCCGTCGGCGATCTCGGGGTTGTGCTGGATGTACGTGTCACCGTCGAAGTAGCCGGCGAGGGCGTCCATCTTGTTGTTGACGAGCACGTCGGTGACGAAGGCGCGGACGAGGTCCTTGTTCGCATCGGTCTTGTCGAGGTCCGTCGCCTCTGTCGGTCCGTCGGTCATCGTCCGGCCCGACGGGTTCGGGCCTCCCGACGGCTGGTTGTTGTCCCAATGCTCGACGATCTTGCCGTCCTCAAAGCGGAAGATGTCGAACCCCGCACCGGGGCTGCCGAAGTTGTGGACCGCATGCGTGAAGACGTGGGCCCCGTCCCGGAAGGCACGGACAACGTCGTGGGTGGCCCCCGAGGAGGACATGTACCGCTGGAGGCCGAGGAATCCCTCCTTGCCGTCGGGGACGGTCAGGTTGTGCTGGATGTAGGTGTCGTCGTCGATGATCGACGGCGGCCCCTCGGCACCGGTCTCGAGGCTCTTGAGAAGCGCCTTGACCTTCTCGATGGCGTCGTCGGGGGAATGGCTTGAAGCGGTCACGAGTGATGTTCCTTCTCGGTCGGAGTTCGGACGCCAGAATTCCTTCCTGGCAAATTTAAAACCAAACTGATTTGGTATGTATTCCGGCTGAAACAACTTCCTCCCGATTCCCGGCTGCCCGTCATCGCGCCGCGAGGATCTCTTGGAGGACTTGGTGAACGGTGCGCTGAGCGAGCCGCGCCCGTACATCCTCTTCGACCGTGGCGACCACGACGTCGAGCGCGTCGCCGACGCCTCGGCCGACCGCACACGCGGGGTTCGGGGCGTCATGGATGGAGAGGAGGGGATTGGTGGTCACGGCGTCATAGATGTCGGCGAGGCTGATGGCCGTCGCATCGACGAGGAGTTCGGCTCCACCGTTGGCGCCTCGTCGCATGGCGATCAGGTCGGCGTCGCGAAGATCTGCAAGCACGCGGCGGAGGAAGACGGGGCTGGTCCCGACGCTGTCGGCGATCCGTGCAGCGGATACTGGCCCGCCTCCCTCGTAGGTGATGACAGCGAGGGCGTGCACAGCGATGGCGAAGTGGGTGTTCACGGCGGTCCATACCGGTCGGGGTGGCCCTTGATGGTAGGCCGTCCGTACCCCCGGACCTCCACGTCCCTCACGTGGGCTGCCGCGCTGTAGCGCGGCAGGTCTGTGGTCGAGTGATTGGAGTCGGGATGCGGGGATTTGAACCCCGGACCTCCACGTCCCGAACGTGGCGCGCTACCAAGCTGCGCTACATCCCGATGCGGTCCCACGGGTGGGCGTCGCGAGACGACGAGCATAGCCGGCTCTGATCAGCCTGCCGCCATGGCCTATCGCGACCGATCGGGCGTGGGCGAGGGCGTCGGCCCCCACTCGGCCGACAGGGCCTCGGCCAGATCCTGGACGGCGGACTCACCGATTCGCCGCGCGAGCTCCTCCTCGAGTTCGGTGAGGATCGTCCGCGCATCCTTGGCCAGGCGCCGGCCGTCGGCTGTGAGCCGCATGAGACTGCGCCGGCCGTCGCTGGGATCGGGCTCACGCCGCAGGACGCCCAGTTCGACCAGCTGCAGCAGCAGCGTGTGGGCGGACTGGCGAGTGATCCCGAGGCTCCGCGCCACCATCGTCTGCGAGGTCGCACCCTCTGCGGAGAGCAGCGGGAAGACCAGCGACTGATTGCGACTGAGGCGTGGCCACCCGCGTTCCGCGAGGCGCTCCAACAGGGCCGTGTTGAACCACTCGGCAGCGTCGAGAAGTGCAGCAGCCAGCGGGAGGTCGCGCATGTGGTGTCAACCTAGCCGAGCTGACACTATATTTGTCAGTATGACTGACAAACTAACACTGGCCGTCATCGGCGCCACAGGACGAACCGGGGTGCCACTTGTTGCGGCTGCGGTGGATCGCGGCCACACCGTCAAGGCATTGGCGCGCTCGGCACAGAAGGCCAAGACGTTGCTGCACGGCGACGCCACCGTGGTGGTCGGCGATGCACTGGACCCGAGCGCCATCCAAGACGTGGTCCAGGGCGCCAGCGTCGTCATCGACGTATCCGGACCGGTTCGCGGCGGGGCCGAGGACTACCGACGTCGCTCGACGGAGATCCTCCTCGACGCGCTCGATCAGCGGTCAGGTGTTCGACTGGTCCACCTCACAGGTGCCGGCGTCCGACGTCCTGGGGATGAGCCGGGCTTCCTCGACCGCGCCGTCCGCGGAATCATGGGCATCGTCGCCCGCTCCCTCCTGGCGGACTCGACGGCCGCGGTGGAGCGCATTGACGCCGCAACCGTCCCGAGCCTGGTCGTCCGCGCCCCCCGGCTGACCGACGGCGAGCGGGTCGGGCAGGTCAAGGTGGCGCCGGCAGTGGGTCCCGAATCGGGTCTGCAGATCTCCCGGAGCGACTTGGCCGAGGGGCTGTTGGACCTGGTCGAAGAGCCCTCGTGGCCGACCGGCTCACCGGTGTTGTCCTCGTGAGGACTCAGTGACAGGTCGTCGAGCCCGATCCGGCCGGTAGGTCCATGGCCGCGCTCCGGTCGAAGAAGCCTGACGGGCGCAACGTGAACCCGATGCTCGCCACCGGCATGACGGGCCAGTCCTCCAGGCTCGGGAGGTGGTTGTGGCCCATGACGTACCAGACCACGACGTCGGTCGACTCCACCGACCGGTCGGCGGCTGTCCACGCCTCCAACCCCTCCCCACCCGCGCTCTGGTTGGGGTAGTTGCCCGCCGGATACCGCTCGTCGGCGTCATACGGCGTCACCCACAGGTGTTGCCACATGTAACCGGCTCGCTTGCGGATGGAGGAGTCCTCGGTCGCAAACGGCAGGATGTTCTCACCGGGAATGAGCTTGAACCCCGTCGGAGTCCCCATCCGGTTGGTCTGCGCCGCCGACTCGATACGCCAGTACCGCCCAGCGAACGGGTCGATCCGCCGCTGCGCCTGCTGCTCGGTTGCCAGCACGGTCCGCTCGCCGTAGAACGCGTTGCCCCAGGGGTTCTCCTCAGGCGGTGCCGGTCTGGTGTTCACCTCGACGACGGTGTTGGCGGTGCCGTCGATCTCGGTGTCCAGCCGCACGCAGAAGAAGTGCTGGTGGTTGGGTGCGTAGACCAGGTCGCTCAGCTTCGTCCCGTAGCGGGTGTCCTCCCCATGATCCAGACCACCGGTGGAGAGGATCCCGGTCAGCTTGACCTCGTACTCGATCCGGCCGTCCTGGTACAGGTACCAGTACATGGCGTACTCGTAGTTGCCGACCGTGGCGATGAAGCTGATCACGAGTCGGCGGAGGCGACGGACCTCCACCTCCTCGGTCCGGAAGTCGGTGTGCTTCCACGAGATGCCGAAGTCCTCCTCGTGGATGCAGATCGCCTGAGGGATCTGGTAGATCTCGCCGGAGGCGGTCGCGACGTGGGCGTCCAGGTACTGGATCTCGCCCAGGCAGTCGCACCCGAGCTCGAGCGGATTGGCCAACATCCCGACGCCGTACTCGCCGACGTCGAAGGCGTTCTTGCGGGCCTGGGTGTCGGAGGGGTCACCGTACGGGACGGTCATCTCGGCCAGGGACGCCCGGTAGATGATCGGGCGGGTCTCACCGGCGTCGTCGTAGCTGATCTGGTTAAGGATCAGTCCCTCGCGGTGCGACCACCCGATCCGGACCGACCACTTCTGCCAGGTCAACCGGTCGCCCTCAAGCGTGAAGCTCGGCCCCTCGGGCTGGACGATGTCGAGGGGCTTGATGCTGTTGCGCGGCTGGTCCATCAGGCTGCTGGACCACTCGTGGGTGGTGCCGGCCGAGGGGACCGGCAGGACCCGCTGATCCTCGATTCGGATGATCTCCATGGTGGCGAGGTCGAGGATGACGATCAGCCCGTCGATGGGGCGGGCGTACTGGTTGTCGCCGGGCTGCTCGTGCACCCACACCAGTGCTCGGATGATGCGGTTGCTGGTCTCCGCCTCGTCGCCGTAGTTGCCGGCGGACCAAGGGTCGATGCAGACCAGCGACATGTCGGTGATGCCGCGCTTGGCCATCGCTGCCTGGAAGTCCGGGTCGTTCTGGATGGCCTCCTCCGCCTCGAAGAACTCATCCAGGATCACCGAGGGCTGCGCACCCTCGATGACGGTCCACTGGTCGATCTCCTCGCGGGTGAGGGAGACGACGACCTCCACGGCCGCGCCGATCTGGTTGTCGAGGAGGATCACCTCGGCGGCCCGGTCGACCGGGTCACCGTCGGAGAATCCGAGGACCTCGACCTTCGGCGGCTCGCGCAGGTCGACGCGGGCGAAGCGCGTGCGGTCGCCGAAGCGGTCATCGGCCTTGACGATGGCGACGGCGGCCAGGGTCTCCTGCTCGCTCAACCGGTCGAGCGGATGGGTGGCGGTTGTTGGCGGGGCGGCGGTGTCGGTCATCACAGCTCCTCGAGGGGTCGGCGCCGGAGAGATCTCGAACCTCCCCCCGCCAGCGGCTCCTGTCAACCCATCATCGGAGGAGACGGGGCGCGATCATCCCCCTACGACTCGTCGTCAGCGACCCGCACCGATCCGGCGACCCAGGTGCGGTCCCCGTCGCCGTCGACGTTGCACCGGTCCGGCTGGACATCGTTGAGCCCTCCGCCCATCGACACACGATCGTCCTGATCGGCCACGACGGCGCCGTCCTCGTCCAGGATCTCGAAGCCGTCGTCGGTGAAGAGGACCGCGTACTTCGGGGGCCAGATGATCGCTTGTGCCTCGCCCTGCTCCTCGTACCAGACGCAGCCGCCGTCGAGGTCGGGGTCAGCGACGAGTTGGACGTCAGCAAGCAGGGCGAGTTGCCCATTGCGGATCTCCGTGGACGGTAGCGCGATCGCACCCTCGACCCCGCCGCCCGGCGGCTCCGACCGGCCGGGGCCGTCGAGCACGGAGATGCAGATCTGATCGGCGCCGTACTGCCCAGCCAGGTAGTCGCGGGCGACGTCGTCAGGCGCCACGACGTCGATGGCGATTCGGTTCTCGATCACGTCGATCCCGTGGCCGGCCACGATGGCGTCCTCCCCAGGTCGGTCGGGCAGGACGATCCGGCTTCGGATGGCGGCCAGCAGGGCCAGGCTGTTGTCGACCTCTCGGGTGGCCAACGGCGCGTCCGGGCCAGCCAACTCGCGCAGTGCCGCGAGATGCCGGTCGGCGTCCTCGGTGAACAGGACGGTGAAGAGACCACCCGCACGCTGGTCGAGGTAGGCACCGGCGTAGGTGTCTGGGGCCTCTCGCGCCGCGTACTCGAGCACGATGGGCCCGACGGTGAGTGCCACCTCGTTGCGGGCGAAGATGTCATCGATCTCCTCGCGGGTGGCCGGAAAGCCGAACTTGGTCTCGGCCGTCGCCGGGTCGGCCAACAGCCGCTCGACCGTGTCGACGTCCGATGGCAGTCCACGCTCGGCGCGAGCCACCTGGGCCTGCGCCACGACCGGATCCTCGGACAGCGGACCGTCGATGGAGGGCGGTGGCTCTATCATTCCGCACTCGACCAGCCCACCAGCGGAGGGAGGACTCCCAGGCGTCGGGTTGGCCCCCTGCCGGAGGATCCCCAGGGTCCGGAGGATGGCATCGGTGATCACAGCAGTCCCCCCGGCCACGCGGATCGAGTCGACCTCGGGGAGCAGCCCGGCGACTGCCTCGTACTCCAACTGGCCGCCGCCGAAGGCCAGACCGTCGACCAGCAGCAGGCCCCCACCCTCGGCCGCGGCTGCCGGGCCAGCGGCGAGTGCATCGGCGACGGACCGACCGGTCGCGACCCAGACCGTGTCGAACTGGTCCCGATCAGGTTCGGCCCGGTCCGCGGCCAGGACGGCCTGGGAGGTGGCGTAGCGATCCTGGCCAGCCAGACGCTCGACGAGGGCGACCGTCCCCTCCACCTCGGCCACGACGGACCGGCTGACGACCGCCTCACCCCCCACCACGATCACGCGCTCGGGCCTCAAGTCGGTCAGCGCCTGCCGGGTGACCTCCGGCAGGTCGTCCGTGGCCGTGAGCAGGATCGGCGCTCCGGTCCGCGCTGCCAGGGCACTGGCGGCAACCGCGTCTGCGAAGGCCGTCTCGGCCTCACCGGTCCCACGAACGAGGATGGCGTCACCGCCCGCTGGACTCGCCAGCGAGGCGGCGACCTGTGCCGCCGTGTCGAACCGCGACGCTCCCGCGATCCGTCGGACCGCCAGCCCCTGGTCCTCCAACTGCTCAACCGTCTGCGGGGACACCGCCTGCTCGCCCCCGACCACGACGGCATCCGATGCCCCCAGTCGGCGGATCTCCGCCAGCGTCGCTGAAGACAGCCCCTCCTGCCCGGCCAGTAGGACCGGTGCGTCTTCAGCGGCCGCCAGGGGACTGGCGGTGAGCGCGTCAGGTGGCAGATCGCCGCGAACCACCACGACCGTCTCGGCGGTGTCCCGGACGGCGGCGCTGATGGAAACCGCGGTGCTCTCGCGACCCTCACCGGCGACGCGCTCGACGTCGGCCGAGGCCGTCGCGCGCTCGGGCCCACTGGCATGGGCCGCGGGAGCGAGCAGCGGCACCACCAGCCCCAGCACGACGACGATGAGCGAGATCCGGACACGGGCGGGGCAGAGGGTCACGGTGAGTGAGACGTCGGCAACGCCCCGAGTGTTCCGAACGATTCTCGGCAGCGCCCGCTACGAGGAAGTCCACGATCGTGCAGAAACGGGCCCATATGTGGGTTCGGCCCCGATCGTGCCGAATCCGTCGCGGGCACAGTGTCCACGATCGTGCAATACCGGCTGTATGTGTGGGTTAAGCCCCGATCGTGCGGAATCCCACGCTCAACGGCCCCCCGCGCCCAGACAGACGCCCGACCGCCGACGCCCCGAACCTCGCCCTAGACCCGCGGCACCAGGTCCAGCACCGACACCTCGGGGCGACAGGCGAAGCGGATCGGGTAGTAGACGCTGTGGCCCAGGCCAGCGCTCACGTGCAGCGGCATCCGCCCGCCGACCAGCGACGTCCCCTTGGCATTCCGTGGCGGGAGGTCGCAGTTCGACACCAACGCTCCCCACCCCGGTACCGCGAGCTGCCCCCCATGGGTGTGACCCGCCAGCGTCAGGTCGAACCCCTCCGACTCGAACCGGCGCAGCACCCGGCGGTAGGGCGCGTGGACCAACCCCAGCCGGAGCACGGCCGCCGGGTCCGGCACCAACGCCGAGATCACGCGGACGTCGTCCCGCTGGATGTGCGGATCGTCGATCCCGACGACCTCGACCACCCCCGCCGGCGTGTCCACCCGCACACACGCGTTCTCGAGCACCGACCAGCCCGCCCCGAGCAGGCCCGCCACCAACGAGGCGGTGTCCAGCGGCCGCCCGCCCGGCCCGCTGCTCGGCTCCTTCAGATAGTTGGCTGGGTTGGCCCGACGCGGCGCATACCGGTCGTGCGCCCCCAGGATCGCCACCCCCGGGGCACCGGTCGACGCCAGGACGTCCCGGTGCACCTCCACGACCGGCTCGATCGCCCGAGCGTGCTCGAGGTTGTCCCCGCCGGAGACGATCAGGTCCGGCTGAGCCTCCTCCGCCACCCGGCGCAGGTAGTCCAGCCGGTGATCCTGACCGGGCGCGAAGTGGAGGTCGGAGAACAGCAGCATCCGCAGCCGGCCGGCGCCATCACGCCCGGTCCCACGCAGCACCCGCAGGGTCTCGTCACGACGCGCGTACCAGCGCCGCTCGATCAGCGACCCGTAGGCCACACACGCGGCACCAGCCGCCACCACCCCACCGGCGAGGCGGGGCAGACCTTCGACCAACGGACCTACCCGTCCGGGTCGACGACCGGCTCGGGAGGTTCGGCGGGGTCGGGCTCGCCGCCGTCGGGGGCCTCCTCACCCGGTCCACCGTCCGGCGGTGGTGGCTGCGGCAGCTCGCCCCCATCCACCGGATCCGGCTCCTCGCCGCCGTCTCCACCGTCGTCGGTCGGCTGAGGATCGGGCAGGTCGGTTGCCCCGGGGCTCACCAGCGGCTCGGGCGGCTCAGAGCCGTCGGGTTCCTCGGACGGCTCCTCGGACGCTGCCTCCTCCTCCGTCTGCTCCCGACCGACGACCAACGTCAGCTGGCCCGTCTCGCCGTCGATCCGGGCGTCGATGACGACACCGATCAGGTCGGGATCGGAGACACCCTGCTCGACCAGGATCGGATCGAGGCCGGCGTTGAGCGCGACCTGGGTCGCCTCCTCGATGCCGAGGCCCACCACCTCGGGCACTTCGGGTGGCGCACCCGTTCCGTCGGAGATGTTGAGGACCACCAGCGTCCCGCGAGGCGCCTCACTGCCTCCGCTGGGGCTCTGCGCCACCACGGTCCCCTCCGGCCGGTAATCGGCGACGACGACGCTCTCGGCGGAGAACTCCGCATCGGCCAGCGTCGCGATGGCCTGCTCCTCCATCATCCCGACGACTGACGGCACACGGTCGGACGGGAGCCGTGGCGGCGGCGGGAAGTCCGCCACCTCGAGGTTGCGGTACTCGATGGCGTTGACCATGAAGTTGCGCCAGATGATGGTCGGCAGACACCCACCGGTGACGTTGCCACAGCGGGAGTCCCGCATCGTCGAGGGGGTCTCGTTACCCACCCAGACGGCGGTCGACATCTGCGGGACGTAGCCCACGAACCAGGCATCGCGCCAGTCCTGGGTCGTCCCGGTCTTCCCTGCCGCCGGACGACCGATCTGCCCGTTGCGCGATGCCGTCCCGTTCTCGATCGGGCCGCGCAGCAACGAGGTGGCCGCGGCCGCGTGCTCCGGCGAGATGACCTGCTCGCAGCGATCGCCGCCGCGATAGATCTCGTTGCCATCGGCGTCCTCGATCGACTGGATGGCGAACGGCTCGCAGCGGATCCCGTCGTTGGCCATGGTCCCGAAGCCGGAGGCCATGTCCAGCGGGTAGACCTCCGACGCACCCAGCACGGTCGCGCAGATGCTCGGATCCAGTTCGGTGTTGCGGATCCCCATCCGCGTGGCGGTGTCGGCCAGACCCTGCGGGCCGGTGAAGCGGTCCACTAGGTGGGCGAAGTAGACGTTGGAGGAGATGGCGGTTGCCCGCGCCATGTTCATCGTCCCGCCGGAGCCGTCGGAGTAGTTGCCGGGGTTCCAGCCGGAGTTCGCGCACTGCCCCGTCGGGTTGTACGGCGAGGGAGTGTCGATGGTGTAGGCCGGGGTGACCCCCGCTTCCAGTGCCGCGACGATCTCGAAGGCCTTGAACGACGAGCCGGGCTGGCGTCCGAACGAGGAGCCGACGCCCGGAACAGCCGGGAGCACCTCGGTCTGGCCGGGCCCCGAGCCGAACTCCTTCGGTCCGAAGCCGATGGCCAGGATCTGCCCGGTCTGAGGATCGATCGACGTCAGCGCCGACTGCGGCCCGTCGGGGTTGCTCAGCACCTCGGTGATCGCGTTCTGCGCGATCTCCTGCAGCGCCGGGTCGACGGTCGTGTTGATCGTCAGACCACCCTCGAGCACCAGCCGCTCCCGCGCCTCGGCGTCCACCCCCAGTTCGGGGATCTCGCGCAGCAGCGTGCGGATGTAGTTGACGAAGAACGGCTGCTCGGCCTCCGCGATCGGCTGGATGTTCAGGCCCAGGATGTCCCGGATCTGGTCATCGGTCGCCTCTGCCGGCGCCCCGACCACAACCGCCAGCGCCTCGTCCTCGGTGATGAACTCGGCGCTCACCATCTGCTGGATGACGATGTTGCGACGCTCCAGCGCCGCCCGCGGATCGTTCAGCGGGTCGTTGGCGTTGGGTGCCCGCAGCATCCCGGCCAACATGGCGGCCTCGTCGATCGTGAGCTGTGAGATGTCCTTGCCGAAGTAGAACTCCGCCGCCGCCCCGAAGCCGTACACCTGGTTGCCCAGGTAGGCCTCGTTCATGTAGATCTCAAGGATCTCGTCCTTGGTGGCGTTCTGCTCCAGCTCGATGGCGTAGACGGCCTCGGCCATCTTCCGCTCGATCGTGGTCTCGGCCTGGCCGGTGATGTTCTTGATCAGCTGCTGGGTGATCGTCGAGGCACCGGACTCGATGTCGCCAGCCCGGATGTTGCCGAGTGCGGCACGTCCGATCGCGCGCCAGTTGACGCCCTGATGGTTGCGGAACTCCTGGTCCTCCGTGGCCAGCACGGCGTTCTGGACGTGGAGGGGGATCTCCTCGATCGTGACGTTGACGCGGTTCACCGCTCGCAGGACCGCTAGCTCGTCGCCGTTCGCGTCCAGGATGACCGAGCGCTCGGGGGCGCGATACCCCTCCAGGATGTCGCCGATCGGCGGGAAGTCGAAGACCTCGGTGTTGACTCGGTTGGTGATGTGCGCCAGCGGCTGGACGGTTGGTACCAGCCCAGCACCGAATGCCGTTCCAGCGCCGATGATCAGGAGCGGGACCAGCAGGATGGCCAGCAGCAGCCGCAGCAGGACGTGCGGGTCGGAGTAGCTCGGCTGCTGCAATGGCAGAGAGGGAGAAGCCATGACGGACCTTGAGTCTATGAGCGTTGGGGTGCTGACTCATCGCGCGCGGCCATTGACCGGTCAGGCAGCCACGGTCACTGTCTCCACGGTTGCCGCCCGGACCGCGTCCACATCGAGCTCGAAGCCCATGCCGGGGCGGGTGGGGACCCTCAGGTGCCCGTCGACCATGACCCTTGGATCGGTGACGATGTCGGTGGCGAAGAATCGATCGAAGGCGGAGTTGTCCCCGACCAGCGTGAAGCCGTCCAGCGCGGCCAGGGCGGTGTTGGCAGCCCGTCCGATGCCGCTCTCGACCATGCCGCCGCACCACACGGGGACCCCGCGTGCCCGGCACAGATCGTGCATCTCGACGGCCTCCAGGAACCCGCCGACCCGACCCGGCTTGATGTTGATGATGTCGACCGCGTCGGCGCGGATGGCGTCGGCGACGACGGCGGTCGAGGTGGCCGACTCGTCCAGGCAAAGCGGCGTCGTGATCGCCGTGCGCAGGTCGGCGTTGGCCAGCAGGAACTCCTCGGGGAAGGGCTGCTCGATCAACAGCAGATCGAACGGGTCGAGGGCCTGCAGCGGTGTGATGTCGGTGGGTGCGTAGGCCGCGTTGGCGTCGACCTGCAGTGGCACGTCTGCGCCGAAGGTCTGCCGGACCGCTCGGACGGGCTCGATGTCCCAGCCGGGCTGGATCTTGAGCTTGATGCGCTGGTAGCCCTGGTCCAGATACGCCTCGACCGCCGCAAGCAACTCGGGGATGGAGGGGAAGATCCCCACCGACACGCCGCAGGGCACGCGGTCGCGCGACACACCCAGGTACGCGGCGAACGATCGACCCTCGGCCGTGAGTTCGGCGTCGAGGATCGCGGCTTCCAGGGCCGCCTTGGCCATCGGGTGGCCGTGGATGGGCCCCAGGAGGGGCCGGACGTCCTCGGCCCGGAGCTGCGGTGCGGCGAACAGTCGGGGGGCCAGGTGCGCGCTGATCAGCGGGATGACCAGGTCGGTGGACTCCGAGGAGTACAGGGGCCAGGGCATCGTCACGCACTCACCCCAGCCCTCTCCGGCGTCCGTGATGGCCCGCACGAGGACGATGTCGCGGACGGTCTGGGTGCCGAACGACGTCTGGAACGGGGCGATCAGGGGGAGCTGGACGCGTCGCAGTTCGAGCCCCTGGAGGATCACAGGACCGGACCGGCCCACCGCAGGTAGTACGTCGCCTCACGGTCGAACCGGCAGACGCGGTAGCCCGCCGCGATGGCCGGCGCCAACGACTCGCGGACAGCGATCCGCCACTGGAGCGCGGTCGCCATGTCCGTGCGGCGCAGCGCTTCGATGTCATGCGGCAGCTGGACGGCGAGCTGGACACCGGTGGTCCGAGCTGACGGTCGCGGCACCGCACCCAGGCTGATCGGACGGCCATCGGAGGAGCGCCGCAGCAGCCACTTCAGCCCCGTCTCGTCGTCAGCCTCCCGACAGTCGGTCGTCTCGTCCAGCAGCGAGCCCGTCGGCCACCAGACCTTGAGCCGGTCCGTGCGGTCGCCCTGGTTCAGACCATCGCTCATCTCGCCGTAGTGATCGGTGGAGTACTCCGGGATCTGGACGCCAAGACGGGTGATGTTGAACCAGGCGTTGCGGGCCACCAGGGGGTCCATCGTCCAGGTGACCGCGACGATGCCTCGGGCGCCGCCCCAGGCCCGTTGATGCCGCTTGAGAGCGGTCCCGATGCCGATGCCAGGCGTGAGTACCCCCGTGACGTGGCTGTGCAGGGTCGGCACCTCATGCCCGCCCTCGAAGCCGACACCGCGGAAGGCGACGGAGGCGCCGACCATCTCCCCGTCCGCAAAGGCGCCGGCCACGTACCCGCCGGCCTGCTGGATGGCACGGGTCAGGTTCGGCGGCATCAGTCCAGGGGCGGACCAGACGCGATCGATCAGTTCCGAGGCGGCGGCGATGGCCGGCATGTCGTCCAGCACGCGGATCTCGGGCACTGCACCATGATGGCGTTCGCCGTCGGAGGGTGCGACCGCTGTGTCCCACCCGATACCGTTCAGGCTGATGACGGTACGTCGCATCGACCTCAACGCCGACCTCGGTGAGGACGTCGGACCCGGCGCCATGGCTGGCGACGCGGCGATCCTCCAGATCGTCTCCAGCGCCAACGTGGCCTGTGGCGGACATGCTGGCGACAGCGAGACCATGTTCAAGACGGTGTCGTTGGCGGCCGCGGAGGGTGTGCAGGTGGGCGCGCACCCGGGATACGTCGACCGTGAGGGCTTCGGGCGCCGCGTGATCCCGATGAGCCTTGACGAGCTCGGCCGGATGATCGCGGCGCAGGTGGGTTCGCTCCAGGCCATCGCTGCGCTGGCCGGTGCCCAGGTGAGCTACGTCAAGGCCCACGGCGCCCTGGCCAACCTGGCGGCCCGAGAGCGGGAGGTGGCGGACCGGCTGGTCAGCACCGTTCGCCAGATCGACCCGGAGCTGGCTGTCCTGGCCATCTCGGGAACCCAGATCGAGCGGGCGGCCCGAGCGCTCGACGTGCCGGTCTTCAGCGAGGTCTTCGCCGACCGCGGGTACCTGGCCAACGGGCAGTTGGTGCCCCGCGGCGAGGACGGGGACCTGATCCACGATCCGGGCGTGGCAGTCGAGCGCATGCGGGCATTCCTGGAGAGCGGGCACATGCCCGTCGTCGACGGTGATCCGATCCCGCTGCAGGCGCACTCGATCTGCGTGCACGGCGACACGCCGGGTGCGGTGGAGCTGGCTCGCCAACTTCGAACCGGCCTCGAGCGGGCGGGGGTCGAGGTCGTCGGGTTCGGCGACGATGCGCGGGCCAGTGGCGGGTCCGATGACCCCAGGGTCCCCGCCGTCGAGTGAGTGCCTGGCCCCGGTTCACCCCGGTTGCGGACCACGCGCTGCTGGTGGAGTTCGCCAGCCAGATCGCTCCGCACGCCCACGAGGCAGTGCTGACGCTGGACCGTGCGCTGATGGCCACGAGCATCCCGGGCCTGGTCGAGGTCGTCCCCGCCTTCGTCAGCCTGCTGGTCGACTTCGACCCGCTCGTCACCGATCACGTCGCGGTCGAGTCAGGGGTGCGAGCGGCGCTGGAGGGGGATATGCCGTCGCCGCCCGAGCCGGCTGAGCACGTCGTCCAGGCGAGCTTCGGCCCAGACGAGGGCCCGGACCTGGCCGCGGTCGCCGCCTCGGCGGAACTTCCCGAGCAGCGGGTGGTGGAGTTGTTCCTCGCCGGCAGCTACCGGGTCGCGATGTACGGCTTCGCGCCGGGCTACGCCTACCTCATGGGGGTCGACGAGCAGATCCAGGTTCCGCGCAAGGCCGAGCCCGTCCGGGACGTCCCGGCCGGCAGCATCATCATCGCCGGGCCCCAGTGCCTGGTGACCACGGTCCGCATGCCGACCGGCTGGTCCATCATCGGGCGGTCCCCGACGAGGATCCTCCGTCCCGACTCCGACCGCCCCTTCCTCTTCGACCCCGGCGACCGGGTGCGGTTCACGCGCGTGTAGGGGACCGGGCGCGGTTCACCCGCGTGGAGGGGACCGGGCAGGTCGGGGCAGGTCTTGGGTGGGCGCCCGCACGCGGTGGGTGGACCTCGGCCAGGTGAGGGGTGGGAAGTCCACCCAACCAGGTCAAGCCGAGAGCAGACCAGGTCGAGCCGAGGGCAGACAGGTCAAGCCGAGAGCAGATGGGCCCTGACGGCCCGCAAGCCCTCGAGGTCATGCACGTCGGTCGCCATCAGCGGCACCGTCGCCGTGGCGCCGACCTCGAGGCCACGCAGCCGCTCGGCGATGTTGCGCGCCTGCCGGGCGCTGACGTCGGTCTGACGGGTGGCCAGTTCGATCATCCCGGCCACCGCCCGCTCCCGATCATCCCCCTCAGCCAGGCGAGCACGGCAGGCCATCGACACCTCGTCCAGCAGGGTCCCGAGCTCGGTGCTCGGCGCCGGCGTCACCCGATTGATCACCACGCCGGCCAGGGGCATGCCGTCCTCGGCCAGGCGCTCGACGAAGTAGCGGGCCTCCCGGAGCGCACCCGGCTCTGGCGTCGCCACGACCACGAAGGCCGCCTGTCCGCTGGACAGCAGCCGGTAGACCTGCTGAGCCCGCTGCTTGAACCCCTCGTACATCCCGTCGAAGGACTGGAAGAACTCGGCGAGGTCATCCAGCACGCTCGCGCCGGTGATTCGGCCCGCCGCCCGCATGAACATGCCCGTCCCGAACGCCGCCACCTTGCCGATGGTTCGCGTGGCGGACAAGCCGGGGGAGAGGAACATCTTCAGGAACCGGCCGTCCAGGAAGTCCGTCAGCCGGCGTGGCGCATCCAGGAAGTCCAGCGCATTCCTGGTCGGCGGCGTGTCGACGACGATGCAGTCGTAGCCACCCTCGTGGTGCAGGTCGTACAGCTTCTCCATCGCCATGTACTCCTGCGTGCCTGCCAAGGTCGAGGAGATCTGCTGGTAGAAGGTGTTGGCCTTGATCCGCTCGGCCTTGCGGGCGTCCTCGGCGTGGCGCTCGATGACCTCGTCGAAGGTCTGCTTCATGTCCAGCATCATGGCGTCCAGGCCCTCGACCCCGGCCACGGCCTGGGGCGTGTTGGACAGGGCGTCCAGACCCAACGACTGCGCCAGCCGACGAGCGGGGTCGATCGTGACCACGATCGTGCGCCGGCCGGCGTCGGCTGCGGCCATCGCCAACGTCGCGGCTGCCGTGGTCTTGCCCACACCCCCCGAGCCCGTGCACACTATGATGTGACGGTTCTCGACGATGTCGAGCAGGCTGGCGGTGGAGCCGTCGGACTCAGCCATCCGTGACCTCCGTGATCCGCTGACTGATCCCCGTCGCCACGTCCAGCGACCGGGTTGCCGTGGCCACGAAGGGCAACTCGACGACGGGCAGGTCGGCCTCCTCGGCCAGACGCCCGCGCATCCGGTCCTGCAGGTCCAGTCGCGACTGGTGCTTCGACGCCAGCTCGAGCAGCTGCTCGGCGACCCCGCCGGTCACGTCCACGATGCCGTCGAGCGTGGCGGTCACGTCCGCGTCGGTCATCTCCAGGGCCACCTTCAGCGCCTTGTCGTCCATGGCCGGCTGGGCCACTCGGTTGACCAGGATCGGGCCCAGGGGCACGGACAGGTCGGTCAGCGCCGCGATGCTGTCGACGGTCTCGGTGACGGGCATCTCCTCCAGCAGCGTGGTGAGCAGCACCGCGGTCCGATCGGCGTCGGTCAACATGTCGATGACGGTTGCTGCCTGCTGGCGGACCGGTCCGACGTTGACCAGGTCGGTCGTGGCCTCGGGGGCGGCCAGGAAGTTCACGATCCGCCCCGTCGGCGGGGCGTCCACCACGATGAGGTCGTAGGTGAACCGCCCATCGGGACGCCGCCGACGCTCCCTCCACCGCGGGTGTCCGTGCCACGAGGCTCGTGATCCGTCGCGCGCCATAGAAGGTCGAGAGGTACTCCGTCAGCGAGGCCTCCGGATCGATCGAGAGGCCGAACAGGCCGGGACGGAACTCACGCTCCTCGAAGTCCCACTCCGCCGTCGAGAACATGGAGGAGAACGCCTGCCGCCCCTCGACCTCGACCAGGCACGTCCGCAGGCCCGCCGCCGCGGCCGACAGTGCAGTGGCCGCCGCGATGCTGGTCTTGCCAACCCCGCCTTTGCCGGTCACCAACAGCAACCGGCGGCGGAACAGGTCGGTCACATCCACGAGGCCAGTGATACCCGCTTGGAGGAGCCGCAACCAGGTCGGACCGGACGACCACATCGTCCTCGGTCGGGGCCCCGTGACGGGCGCGCCCGACGGCACGACCTACACTCATGGGCAATGTCTCGGTTCCGTCTTCTCGGGGGAACGCTGCTGATTCTGGGCCTGCTGGTCGGGATCGCCGCGCCCGCCCTTGCTCAGTCGTCTGCCAGCGATCGCGTGGATGTGATCGAGGCCGTCGGGGTGCTCGATGCACCCCTCACCGGCTTCGTCACCGACGCCGTGGCCCAGGCCGGTGCGGACGGCGCCCAGGCGGTCGTCATCCGGCTGGACACCCCCGGAGGACTCGGCGGCGACGTCGACCGTCTGGTGGAGACGATGCAGGCCTCGCCCATCCCGGTCGTGGTCTACGTCGGCGACCCCGGAGCCCGTGCCTTCGGCGCCGGTGTGCAGGTGGCAGCCGCCGCAGATGTCCTGGCGCTCTCGCCCGTGACGACCTACGGGGTGGCGTCGCCACTGGACCTGGGCCAGCCGGATGCGCTCGAGCCCGACGAGGTCACGGCCCGCCTGGTCGACGCCGCCGCGAACACCGACCGCAACGAGGAGTTCTTCCGACTCGCCGCCGCTGGCTCCTCCGTCATCGCGGTGCCCGATGGCGAGGCGGGGACCGAGGTCGTCGGCGACGCCAAGCTGCCCGACCGTGCGGACGCCTCAGCCGCCCGAACACTGGACGAGAGCGCGCTGCGCGATGAGGGCATCGCCGACATCGTCGCCTCCACCCTGCAGGGCGTGCTCTCCCGACTGGTCGACATCGAGGTCCAGACCGCCGACGGGCCCGTCACCTTGAACGTCGACCCGGTCACGGCCAACGTGCGCTTCGTCAACACCAGCCTGTGGGTCCGGATCCTGCACACGGCGGCCAGCCCCACCCTGGCCTACCTCCTCCTGCTGTCGGGGGCCATCGCACTGTTCTTCGAGATCTTCCAGCCGGGGTTCGGGGTCGCCGGCTTCTCGGCCATCGGGATCCTGGCGCTCGGCGTCTATGCCCTGGTTCCACTGCCGGTGTCGGCACTGTGGATCATGGTCGCGCTCGTCGGCCTGCTGCTGCTCGCCTTCGACCTCGCCATCGCCGACCTCTCCTGGCCCACCGCACTCGGCACCCTGCTCCTCGGCCTCGGCTCCTTCCGGATGTGGCGTGTCGCCGAACTCTCCCCACCGGGGTGGCTCATCGTCATCGGCACCATCGCCTCGTTCGTCTTCTTCGGCTTCATGATGACCACCGTCCTGCGGGCGCAGGGCAACCAGGCCCTCCAGGGCGTCGAGCAGGTGACGGGCAAGATCGGGATCGTCCGGTCTGCGCTCAACCCCGAGGGCCATGTGTTCGTCGGCGGCGCCCTGTGGCGCGCCCGCAAGCCCGAGGGACACACGGACAAGGTGCGGCCCGGCACGCGGGTTCGCGTCAACGGGCTGAACGACAAGCTGACCCTCGACGTCACCCTCCTGGAGGACGAGATCGACGTCCCCGCGTAGTCCTGCACCGTGACGGACACCACCAACAACGCCGACGTCCAGCAGTTCGGCCGAGACCTCTTCGATCGCTACGCCGATCGGGTTCATGACCTTGCCTTCACCCTGACCCGGGATGCCGCGCGGGCGGCCGAGATCACCCTCGAGGTGATCGTGATGACGGCCAGCCAGCCCGAGCGCTTCCGGGTGGAGGCCGCCAGTAACCACCCAGACCTGCTCGTGTGGCTCTACACCCAGGTCCGTGCCGAGGTGTTCTCGGCGCTCGGCACCAGCGCACGGTCGCCGGCGGACGAGCGCGTCATCTCGATCCCGCTGATGCCCGGGGCGGCCACGGGAGCTGACCTCGCGGGCGTGACCTGGGAGGCCATCCGCGCGTTCTCCGAGCGTGACCAAGCCCTGCTCGCGCTGTCGGGTCGTCATGCGCTAAGCGGCCAGCAGCTGGCGGCTGTCATGGGACTCAGCCGCGCGGCCGTCGATGTGCTGCTGCCCTCGACACTCGACCGCGTCCGCACGCAGCTGACGACGCTGCTCCTGCTGTGCACGGGGCAGGTCCAGGGCTGCGACGCCCTGTCCCGCGTGCTGTGGGAGTGGGACGGGACCTTCTCGCCATTCGTCCGTCGACGCGCGGAAGAGCTGTCCGCGACCTGCCCCGAGCTGTGGGCCGGCGTACCCGGTCCGATCGAGCTGCTGCGGACCATCCCCCCGGTTCCGGCGCCGACCGCGCTGCGGTTGGCAATCGAGGAGCGGCTCGAGGTGGTCGCCGCCATGGGTGAGGGGGCCGGGGCCGGGTCGGCCTCGATGCCGGACGAGACCCTCCCGCCCCGAGCGGGAGCAACGCCCGGTGCGGTTCGGCCCGCTGCGGCCGGCCCCGACCTCGGAGAGACGCGCAGCAGCGACGTCGCGCCGCGGCGGACAGGGGCGGTGGTCGCCGCCGCCTGTGGTGCCGCGGTGCTGGTGGCACTCATCGGAATCGTCCTCGGCGCCCGTGGGTCCTCCGACCGGGTCGCCGCCGTCGAGCCGAGCGTGACGGTCAGCGAGGTCCCTCCGCCGCCGATCGAGCCGTCGGGTCAGGACGCCGCGGCCACGGCCTCCGCCGGCTCGGGAGGGTCAACCCCACCCCTGCAGCCCGGCGGTACGGCCTCACGTGCGCCGGACGCCGGCCTGCGGGACGCCCTCCGAGGCCCGGGCTCCGCGACCGAGATCTCATCCGACGCTGAGACCCCGATTCGGATCACCAACGCTGCCGATCGTGCGGTCGCGTGGATGATCGTGCAGGCCCCGGCCTGGTTGGCTCTGGACCGCACCGAGGGGACGATCGAACCTGGGCCACCAATCGAGGTCGGGGCCCTCATACGCGATGACGTGCCCGAAGGCGACTACGAGGGCACGGTTGTCATCGAGTGGCAGGCCGACGGGCCACAGACGCTCGAGCTCGCTGTCAGGGGATCCTCCGAGCGGGCGCCGGAGATCCAGGACGTCGCTGTCTCGACCAACACGCTCGGCGTGGAGGGCTGCGCGGGAGAGCAGGCCACCTTCTCGGTCGTCGTGGGCGACGAGAGCCAGCTCACCCAGGTCGTGGTGGCCTCGGTGGGCCCGGCCCCGGACCGACAGGTGCAGGCCTCCCTCGTGCCGGACGAGAACGAGGTCGGACGATTCGTGGGACCGGTCGGACCCTTCGACCAGCCGGGGACCGTCAGCACCGCGGTGACGGCCCTCGATGTGCGCGGCAACGAGACCCAGCTGGAGACGGGCGTCCTCACCGTCACGGACTGTTGACATCCTCGAGGCGGGCGATCGCGACCGGTGTGCCACGATCGCCTTGGCCGATGGGTTGTTCCAGGCACCCAGAGTGACTAGGCACGTCTAGTCATTTGGGAGTGCTTCCACATTGGCCCTTTTCATGCGGCTTACTAGCGCTTAGTCTCCCTGCCGGTACCGCCCGTATTACTTTCCCACCGCAAGGAGTCACGCCTCATGGCCACCCTCCCGTTGCTCGCTGCTGCCCCGACGACTGACTGGCAGACCCATGGTCTGTGCCGCACGATCGACTCCAGCATCTTCTTCCCTCCGGCGCAGTTCGAGCACAAGCCGGAACGGGAGACTCGCGAGAAGCGCGCCAAGGCCATCTGCGGGGAGTGTCCGGTGAAGGCGGAGTGCATCGACTGGGCACTGACGACGAAGGAGCCGCACGGCGTGTGGGGTGGCTACTCCGAATCCGAGCGGAAGCAGATCCTGCTGGGCAAGGCCAAGGTCAACGCGGCGTAGCGGGCGGCCGGCTGGGTAGGGTGCTCTCATGCAGAAATGGGAGTACTTCACCGCACCGTTGCTCGACCACGCGCTTCAGGAGATCCTGAACAACTTCGGAGACGATGGGTGGGAGTTGGTTGCGGTCGTGGCGACGAACCCGGCCAGCCCGGTCGCCTACTTCAAGCGGCCGAAGGAGTGAGCATCGCGCAGCGGCTGGCGGCCGCGGGCGTCACGCTGCCCGAGGCGCCGCCGCCAGCGGCGAGCTACGCCCCCTGGGCCCGGTCGGGCAACCTGATCATGACGGCCGGACAGATCCCGGTGGTTGACGGCTCACCGATGATGACCGGGATCCTCGGGGCAGCGGTCAGCCTGGAGGAGGGGCAGCAGGCCGCCCGGCAGTGCGCGATCAACGTGCTGGCTCAGTTGCAGGCGGCCACCGGGGACCTCGAGCAGCTCACGCGGCTGGTCAAGATCACCGTGTTCGTGGCGTCGGCGGCGGACTTCCACAGCCAGCACCTGGTCGCCAACGGGGCGTCGGACTTCCTCGGCGAGATTCTGGGGGAGGACGTCGGCACCCATGCCCGCTCGGCCGTCGGGGTCGCGGTGCTGCCGCTGAACGTCCCGGTTGAGGTCGAGGCGATCGCCGAGGTCTGATCGCACGCCCCCTACCGTGAAACCTACACGGGCTGAAGGGGGGAAACGCACCCCTTGCGCTACCCGCTCTGGTCGCGCAGCGTGCGTCGGTCGCCCTCACGGCGGGTCACCCTCGCGGCGTCCAGGTGCTCGAGTAGCGGGAGCAGGTACTTCCGGGTGGTGCCCAGCGCCTCCCGGGCCTCTGACGCGGTGAAGGGCCCGGACGCCTCCTGCAGGCCCCGCAGGACGTCGATTGCCTGATCCCGCGCGGCGGCTGTCACCACCACGTCCGGGGTCAGCTGCACCAGCTGGCCATCGCGAACCAGGGCGGTGATCAGATCCCGGTCGTCCTGTGAGTGATGGCGCTCCGGGTGGTCGGCAGGAGGGCGGTCGTCAGGCGTGCGGTCGTCAGGCGTGCGCTGCAGGAGGTCGGCGACCGGCGGCGCCTCGATCCCGACCTCGGTCAGCTCCGCGAGCAGGGTGGTCCGCGTCGTCTGCTGCGCGATCGTGAGTCGGGGCTCATGCCCCGGCGCGCGCAGGCCTCCGGGTATCTGTTCCAGCCGACCGTCGGCAACAACGCCGGCGAGCACGTGCTCCACCACCTCCGCGGTGGCACCGGTCGTGGCCAGGAGCTGCCGGGGCTCGGCCGGGTCCACGGCGGCCAGCGCCGGGCGCCGCTGGTGGGTCCCGATGACCGACTGGACGGCCAGCTTCGAGAGGATCTCCCAGCGGTCCGGTGCCATGAGCACGCCGGTCGCCGGGGAGCCCGAACTCGATGAGCTCAGGTGAACGAGAAGGCCCGCGTCGACGGCTGCTTGGAGATCGGCCGCGGTCGCTCCGGCGCCGGCCAGCGCCTCGTCCGCATCCAGTTCCTCGTGGTGTGCCACCAGGGCGGCCAGCCGGGCGGGGAGCGCGGATGCCTCGGCAAGCTCGCCGAGCGCCACCACCGCGGACGATCGGTTGGCCGAACCGCGTGGGCGTTCGCCCGGCGCGGGGTCCAGCACCCGACCGCCACCCATGGTCGTCGACCGGCCGGCCTCGCGGAGCACCAGGTGGTCGCCAGCAGCCAAGGGGAGGGGACGCTCGAACGTCAGCCGCACAGGGCCGGGGACGGACAGATCCTCTGCGGCCGAGGGATACAGGGACACTCCCATCGACGCCGTGCCGACGTGAGCGGTCCAGGCCCCGCGGCGGCCCAGCACCGCACCGCCGCTGGGCTCGCACCACGCGTCCACCGAGCCGGTCGCTCGCCACTGGTCGGGACGGCCGAGCATGGTGCCGCGCGGCACCTCGTCGGTGTCGACCCCGACCAGGTTGAGCGCCACCCGCCACCCCGGCGCGGCCTGCTCGACGGGGCGCTCCAGCGACTGGATCTGCCGGACCCTCACCGTGCGGTCCAGCGGCCACACGTGGAGGCGGTCGCCCACGGCCACCGTGCCGTCGACCAGCGTGCCGGTCACCACCGTGCCCGAGCCGGCGATCGAGAAGGCCCGGTCCACCCACAGCCGCGGGCGACCTCGATCGGCGGGCTTGGGCGCCTGTCCCAACACTCGGACCAGCGCGTCCCGGAGCTCCGCAAGCCCGTGGCCGGCCGGCGCGGAGACCGGGATCACCGGCGCGTCGGCCAGACCGGTGCCGGCCAGCTCGTCGATCACCAACTCCCGCGCGATCTCGAGGGTCTCGTCGTCCACACGGTCGGCCTTGGTCAGGGCCACCACGCCGTGCGTGACGCCCAGCAGTCGCAGGATCTCCAGGTGCTCGGCGGACTGCGGCATCCAGCCCTCGTCAGCGGCCACGACGAACAGGGCGGTCGACAGGGGACCGGCGCCGGCCAGCATGTTCGGCACGAACCGCTCGTGCCCCGGCAGATCGACGAAGGCGACGTCACCGATGCCGTCGAGCGCCATCCATGCGAAGCCGAGGTCGATGGTCAGACCACGTCGCTTCTCCTCCGCCAGCCGGTCCGGATCGGTGCCGGTCAGTGCCGCTACCAGGGTCGACTTGCCATGATCCACATGACCGGCCGTGCACAGGACTCTCACAGACCGTTCACCCTGGGGATGGTGCGACTAGTGCCCCGTGGAGCGGCTTCATGGCCCGAAGTGACCATGCGGAGAGGGTCGAGTTCATCCGCGCAGGGGGTGGACCAGCGAGACATGCGCGGTCACCCTAGAGGGATATGGCAGGTGTGGCATCCCACTCGATGGGCCGGGACAGCGAATCCGGTCTCATCACGGGTGAGCGCTTGTTGGACGACGTCGATCGGATGATCGCCGACGCCGTTCGCTTCGGTCGCCCGCTGTCCGTCGCCGTTGCTGGGCTCTCGGCGGAGGGAGGTCCACCGGACGCCGCCGACATCCTCCGGGTCGCGGGGCTGATCCAGTCCGGGGTGCGGACCTGTGATCTGGCTGGTCGCTTGGACGACGGGATGTTCCTGCTGGCCCTATCGGGCACGCCGGCGCGGGCAGCGGTGACGCCACTCACCCGACTGCAGCAGGAGGTGGCCGAGTTGGCACCGGCGACCAGTGGTGGACTACGCGTTGCCGTCGGGGTGGCCGCGCTGAGTGGACTGATGTCGATGGAGGAGTTGGTGGTCCGGGCCATCGGGCTCTCGGACCAGGCACAGCAGCGGGGCCCGGGCATGATGTGCCTGGACCCCGAACCAGCCCGCTGATCAGCTGAAGGCTTCTGCCCAGGTCGCCGGTCCGACGATCCCATCGACCGTCAAGCCCTTCTCCTCCTGGAACAGGCGGGCTGCCCGCTGGGAGTCCGGTCCGAAGAAGCCGTCGACGGCCAGTGGGGCACCGTCGGCGCCTCGCCATCCTCGCTCTGCCATCCGTTGCTGCCAGGCGCGGACGTCCTGGCCCTGCAGCATCGGGTCCTCGAGTCGCAGCGCACGGCCGGGGAAGCCGGTGCTGGAACTCGATCCGGGCGGCTTGTTGGATGGCTCCTGCCCCAACTCGTCCAGTCGGCGCTCCATCGCTGCGCGGCTCGCGGGTCCGACGATGCCGTCGACCGTGAGCCCCTCCTGCTGCTGGAACTCCCGGGTCGCCGCCTCCGTGGCGGGGCCGAACGCACCATCGGTGGCGAGGCCGGCGTCGATCGCGGTGTTCAGGTCGGCCTGCCAGTCGGCGACGCTCGACCCGCTGGCCCCGGTCTTCAGAGCACCGGAGGTGGAACTGGGTACCCGGCCGGCTCGCTCGGCGGCGACCAGGCTGTTGTAGGGGTTGAGGTAGTGCTGACGCCAGGGCGACTCGGCGATCTCGGGGTCCACCAGGTCTTGGTCGAAGATGCTGAAGTGCAGGTGCACCGGCGTGTCCTCGGCATTGCCCGAGTCGCCCATGTACCCGATCAACTGACCCTCGCGCACCGTGGCGCCCACCTGAATCCCGGGCGCGTAGGCGTTGCGATAGCCACCCGCACCGTCGTCGGTGCCGGGGGAGTCGTTGTTGAGGTGGTGGTAGCCGTAGACCACGTTGCCGGTGCAGATCCGGATGATGTAGCCGTACGCGGGCATGGGCTCATTGATGCCGGGAGCCATGCAGACCCGTCCGCTGGCCGCAGCGTGGATGGCCTGGCCCTTCACGCCGTAGATGTCGGTGGCCTGGTGTCGGCGGCTGCCGCCACCGCGGATCTGCTGGTAGTCGTCGGAGTACCGGTTCGGGCCGGCAACGGGGAAGGTGATCTCGACCGTGTCGTTGATGTCAGAAACTGCGTACGCGGCGGGCATGACCGCCATCACAAGCAGGATGGTCAACACGACACAGATCGTGGGGAAGTGACGATCCATGCAGGAAACTGTAGACCACTGTTGTTAATTACTGTGGTATTTGTTGCGCTTGAGGTTCACGAGGCTGTTGTTGCGGCTTCCACGGCGGCCGCAATCACGTCATCGTCGGCGGGCGTGACCGTGCGGAGGTCGATCAGCGCGCGGCCCTCGTTGACCCGGACGACCACCGGTGGGTCACCCAGCCGCAACGAGTCGGCCAGTTCGCCCTTCGGATCGGGGAGCGCCACGGCGGGGGAGGGGACACCCACACCCGGCGCCGACCCGCCGCCGATCATCGTGGTGACCTCCACCACCCGCCCGTCCAGTCGGGTCGCCAGTCGCTCGACCCGCGCGGGAAGTTCCGGGTCCGTCGCCAAGGTCGACTGCACCGCCGAGTGCCCGTCCCGTCGGTGGGCCAGCAACGCCGCTCGCAGCCCGGCCAGGCGCAGCTTGTCCAGGCGCAGCGCGCGCATCAGCGGAGCCGACCGCAACTGCTGGATGAGGTCGCCCCGACCGGCGATCAGGCCGGCCTGCGGCCCGCCAAGCAGCTTGTCGCCACTCGCGAGCACGAGGTCTGCGCCATCGGCCAGCGCCTCGGCCATGCTGACCTCCCCGGCCAACGGCCCCTCCTCAGCAGGGACCAGCAGGCCCGAGCCGGCGTCGTGGACCAGCGGCACCCCCACGGACCGGGCCACCTCGGCGACCGCGGACAGCGGCGGCTGGGTGACGAACCCAGCCTGGGTGAAGTTGGAGGGGTGGACGGTCAGCACCAGCGCCGTATCACCCTCGACGCCGTAGTCACGCGCTCTGGTCCGGTTCGTCGTGCCGACCTCGCGCAGCTGGGCACCGGACGCCTCCATGATCTCCGGCAGTCGGAACGAGCCGCCGATCTCGACCAGGTGGCCGCGACTGACCGGGACCTGACGGCCGGCAGCGAACGTCGCCAGGACCAGCACCAGGGCCGAGGCGCAGTTGTTGACCACGACCCCGTCCTCTGCGCCGACCAGTTCGGCGAGCAGCGCATCGACGTGGGTGCCGCGGGACCCACGGGCACCACTGGCCAGCTCGTACTCGAGGTCGCAGTAGCCGGTGGCGCCGACGATGGCCGCGACGACCTCCTCGGCCAGTGGGGCGCGCCCCAGGTTGGTGTGGACGACGACACCAGCGGCATTGATCACGCGCCGGGGGCCGGGTCGGCTGTCGTCGGCCAGCGCCTCGGCTGCGCGACCGCGGATCCAGGCGGTCAACTCGTCGCGGTCGGCAGACAGCCCTCCGGCCAGCAGCTGCTCTCGAGCCGCCGTGGTCGCCGCGGCCAGCGCGTCCTTGGTCGGCGCCTGACCGTGCCGCTCGACCAGCGCCGCGGCGTCGGCCAGAAGGACGTCCATCCGAGGCAAGTTGGCGAGGGCACGCTGATCCATCCGGGCCAGCATCGCACGCGGGGCGGCCGGCCTCGTCGTGGTGTGTTGCCTCCGCGTGCTGGCCCGCTCACAGATGACACACCCTGGCCTCCGCGCAGCCGTGTGTCGTCTGCGCGTGCTGGCACGCTAGGAGCCGACACAGCCCCGGGGGCGAGGAGGCCGGGGTAGCCTCCACCCCGGATGCCCTCCCTCAACGACGTCACCCCCGACCAGGCTGTTGCCACCCGCGATGCGGCCACCATCGTCCTCCTGCGCGACACCGACGAGGGGCCAGAGGTCCTGCTCCTCCGGCGGCACGCTCGGTCCGGCTTCGCCGCCAGCCTCTGGGTCTTCCCCGGTGGTGTGGTCGACCGGGCCGACGCCCACCTCGACCCGGCGCACTGGACGGGCATCGACCCCGAGTCCCTCACCGACCGCTTCGACATGCCTGCCGAGACCGTGCTCGGCATGTACGTCGCCGGCGTGCGCGAGACCTTCGAGGAGGCGGGGGTCCTGCTGGCCCACCACCGCGACGGTCGCACACCGGACACCACCACTCCTGCCTTCACGAGGATGCGAGCGCAGATGAACGACCGCGCGGTCGACGCCGACTGGGCCGGGTTCCTCCGGGAGCACGACCTGGTCCTCGACCTCGACGCCCTCACCTACCTGAGTCGCTGGATCACACCCATCCAGGAGCCGCGCCGCTACGACACCTGCTTCTTCGTGGCCCATCTCCCCGAGGGGGCGACGGCCAGCGCCGACAACGTCGAGACCACCGAGGAGCGGTGGATCCGCCCAGCCGACGCCATCGCCGCCGACGACGTGCCCATGATCTTCCCGACGATCAGGACACTGCGGGACCTGCAGCACGCGCCCACGGCGTCCGCGGCGGTGTCGGCAGCAGCCACCCAACCCGAGGTCATGGTCGTCCAGCCCCACATGGAACTCGACGCCCGAGGCAGCTTCGTGCGGATCCTCACCGCCAGCGACGCGGACTTCCCCCACGAGCTGTACGAGTCCGACGGGCCGTCATCGTGAGCGGACCCCCATGACCGAGTCGGCCGACGGCGCCGTGCAGCTGGATGAGCTGACCCGCATCATCCTGGCTCCCAACCCCTCACCCATGACCCTGGAGGGGACCAACACCTATCTGCTGGCCGACCCCGCGCACGACGGCGTGGTCATCGTCGACCCAGGCCCCGACGACGACGGCCACCGCCAGCAGATCGAATCGGCCCTGGGCGGCGCGGACGTCGCCGCCGTCATCATCACCCACCACCACATCGACCACGCCGAGGCTGCGGGATGGGCAACGGAGTGGTCGGCGCCGCTGCGCGCCTTCGATCCCGGCCTGATCCCGGATGCAGTGCCCTTCGTCGACGGCGAGCAGATCACCCTCGGGGGTCTGACGGTGACGGCGCTCCACACGCCCGGTCACGCCTCGGATCACCTCTGCCTGCGGATGGACCCCACCGACGTCGTCCTCACCGGTGACCACGTGCTCGGCCGGGGCACCACGGTGGTCAACTGGCCGGACGGCGACATGACGGCCTACATGGCCTCCCTGGAGCGACTGGCGCAGGCGCCCGGCAGACGGATCTACCCCGGTCACGGCCCAACGGTCACGGAGCCGCAGGCCAAGGTGCGGGAGTACATCGCCCACCGCAAGGACCGGGAGCGCCAGGTGCTGGCCGCGATCGCAGATGGTGCGGACTCGGCCGACGCGATCGTCGAGGTCGTCTATGCCGACGTGCCGGAGTTCCTGCACCCCGCGGCACGAAAGAGCGTGCAGGCGCTGCTCGAGATGCTGGTGGGGCAGGGGCGTGCTCCGTCGACGTTGTCACCCGCGCCGTGAGGGCCACGGGGCCGGCTGCGGTTTTGGGGAACGGTCCGCCTGCTGTTTAGGCTCGACCGACGAGTGCTTGTGAAGCTACGCACAACCTCGTGCACGACTCGTCGCCAGTACCCCAGATTCACCGAACTCACAAAGGAGTGAGCGCAGTGAGCATCCAGCTCCCGCAGGCACAGAGCGTCCTGCGAAACCCCACCCAGGAGCAACTTCGCGACCTGGTCGCCACGATGCCCGGCTCGGAGCTGACCGAGTTCGGCAACTACAACGTCACGACCCGGGTGACCGCCCGCTCCGCTGGCTCGACCTACCTGGTCACCGACGATCCGGACTCGACGCAGGTCCAGGTCATGTCGACGGCCGAGTACGCCGAGAACGCGGCGCGACAGGATGCCCACATCGCAAGCCGCGACATGATCCTGGTCGAGGGCTACATCGGGCCGGAGAACTCCCCCATGCGACGGGCCGCCCGCATCTACATCGAGGCCAGCCAGGCCAACATCCCGGCGATGCAGCAACAGCTGTACTTCGACCCCGACGCCGACTGGGACGAGAGCGACGCGCTGACCATCATCTACACGCCGACGTGCCCCGCCGACGGATACCCCGGCGGCAAGCTCGTCACGATCGACCTCGAGAACGAGGTCACGCGGGTCTTCAACATCGACTACTTCGGCGAGTCGAAGATGGGCGGCCTGCGCATGTGGATGGACTGGGTGTACGAGCAGGGCGCGCTGGCGCTCCACTCCGGCGCCAAGGTCATCCCGACAGCCGACCGGCAGAAGGTGGCGCTGATCGTGGGTCTGTCCGGGACGGGCAAGACCACCACGACCTTCCAGCAGCAGAACGAGTCCCTACCGGTCCAGGACGACATCGTTGCGCTGGTCGCGGGCGGCGACGTCTACTCGACCGAAGATGGCTGCTTCGCCAAGACCATCGGTCTCGACCCGGCGTACGAACCGACCATCCACGCGGCGCTGACCGCCCCGAACTCGTGGCTCGAGAACGTCCGTGTCTCCGACGGGGTGGTCGACTTCGACGACGACACCTACACCGCGAACGGCCGAGGAACCTTCCCCCTGGCCGACATCCCCCACCACGACCCCCGCAAGCTGGGCAAGGCCGACTTCCTGCTCATCCTCAACCGCAACGAGACCATCATCCCCGGCGTCGCCAGGATGAGCTCCCCCGAGCAGGCCGCGGCCTACTTCATGCTGGGTGAGACCAAGGGGACCTCGGCGGGCGGTGCCGCCGAAGCGGGGAAGTTCCTACGGGTGCCGGGCACGAACCCGTTCTTCATGCGCTTCGACGCCATGCAGGGCAACCGGCTGCTCGAGATGATCCACTCACTGGACTACGACTTCGGGGTGTACCTGATGTCGACGGGCAGCGTGGGCGGCGGAGAAGACGTCGAGGATTCGAAGAACATCAAGATCCCCCACTCCTCGGCCATCGTGAAGGCCATCGCCGAGGGATCGATCGAGTGGGAGACCGACCCCGACTTCGGCTACGAGATCGCCACCGCCGTCCCCGGCATCGATGATCTCGACCTCCTGCAGCCCCGGCGCCTGTACGAACGCACCGGCCGCAGTGAGGAGTACGCCGAGCTCGTGGCCCAGGTCAAGACCGAGCGCCAGGCCTTCATGGCCACCCACACCGGACTGAAGCCGGAGATCGTCGCCGCCCTCGGTTGACCGGGGCGTGTCACTCTGGGGAGTGGTGACCGAACCGTTCTCCTTTCGCCGGGCCGCCCGGGACACCGCGGGGGTGGTGTGGCTCACCACGGTCTTCTGGACGTTGCTGCTGCTGGTCTGGTCGGTGGTCGTCCCGATGTTCAACGGCGCGGACGAGCCACAGCACATCGACATCAGCCTCGACGCAGCCGAGATGCCGCTCACGGGCTGGTTCGCGGCCGACGCCAGCAACACGATGAGCGAACGCCTGGGCCAGATCTCCCGCAGCCTGGGCTACTTCGACGAAGCAAGCATCGCCGACCCGGTGGCGCCACTGGGACGAAGCAGCGGGCAACGGACGCTGGAGCAGGCCCCGCCACGCGACACCCGGTTGACGTTCGATGGGCTCGACGGCCCGGCCAACCCCCAGTTCGGCCGCGTCAACCAGATGACGCAGCACCCACCGCTGTACTACCGGCTGCAGGGCCTCCTGATCACCAGCTGGCCGGGGTGGGAGCAGCAACCGGCTGACCTCGTCATCGCCGTGATGCGGGTCCTGTCGGTGATCGTCGTCTCGCCGCTGCCCCTGCTGGCGGCGTGGACGATCCGCGGCCTGGGGTTCGACCGGACGACCGAAGCCGTGGCGGCGCTCGGCATCGTGGCCGTCCCGCAGTTCGCCCACCTCGGGTCGGTGGTCACGAACGACAGCCTGCTGATCGGGACCGGCGCCCTGGTCACGCTGCTGCTCGCCCACGTCGCCACCGGTGACCTCTCCAGACGCACCGCGGCACGAGTGGGGGTTGCGACCCTCCTGGCCATGCTCACCAAGGGGGTTGCGCTGGTGCTCCCCGCGGCCGTCCTGGTGGCCTACTGGCGTGGTGCCCGCATCGGCGCAGCGCCGGAGGGGGTGTCCCTGGCGACCCGGCTGTCGAGGTCGTGGCAGCCCCTGGCCATCGCGGGTGGGATCAGCAGCCTGGCACTGGTGTGGTACGTCGAGAACGCCCTCCGGTTCGGGTCGTTGCAGCCGTCGATCCTGGCACCGGTTCCGCCCGCCGAACAGGGGCCCCTGGCCTTGTTCCTCAGCCGCGCCTTCGAGGTGCAGACCCGCACCTTCTGGGGCCGCACCGGTTGGGTCGAGACCGGGGTCGACACGCCGACAGCCACCATCGCCACGGTCATCCTGCTCGTGCTGCTGGCCATCGGCTCCGTGCGCCTGAGGACCGCGCTCAGCACGGTGCTGCTGAGCCCGGCCGTCCTGGCCGTGGCCGCAGTCTGGTACGAGTCGTACAAGGTGTTCGGTGAGCCGTTCGGCATCCGCGCGGTGGCCGGTCGTTACGCGGCCGCCGGCTTCCTCGGCATCGTGGTCGTGGCCGCGATCGGCATCCGGCGGGTGCTGCCGCAGCGGCTCGCGCCCGTGGTCACCCTGCTGACCGCCGCCGGCTTCCAGGGGCTGGTGATGGCCGTCTCGCTGGTGTGGTTCTACGGCACGCCGCCGCAGGTGACCGGTCCCGGCACCGTCCAGGCCGCCGCCCAGGCCATGTTGGCGTGGGCGCCGTGGTCACCGGCGCTGGTGAGGGGCCTGGTCCTCATCACGGCCGGGGTTGGAGTCCTGCTCGTCGTCGCCGTGCTCCGAACGGTCACGACGCCGGGCGGCGGGGAGCAGGAAGACCACCAGCGCCAAGAGCAGCGCGAGGACATCCCCGCCTGAGGAGCGGGCCCACGCGAGGCCCTTCGAGACCGGTTGGCGAACGCCGAACTCGGACGCAACCCGGGTGACCAGACCGTCGGAGAGCGTCGAGAGCCCGCCGAAGACCAGCAGCCGGTCCGCCTGGAGGTCCTCACCCACCGCGTAGATGTCGTCGAGCAGCTGCTCGGGCTGTTCGGGATTCACCAGAGCGAGCGTGGCGCACTCCTGGGCGAGCAGCGGCGCAGCCGACGCAAGATCCGGGTAGGACAGGCTGCTACCGAGACCCAGGGTGCCGCGGTCACAGGCCGCGTAGGACGCCGGCGGCCGATCGATGGCCACGCGATCCAACTCGATACCCAAGCTGCGCAGCTGCCCCGGCAGTGGCGTCATGAGGTGCTCCTGGTCGTCCAGGAAGACCGCGCGCTCCGTCCGCTGGTCGCGCAGGAACTCGACCACGTCCGGCCCGATTCCGCCGTCGGTGTAGGGCAGGATCGGGGCAGCGTCACGCGTGGCCCAGGGCGCGAGGCGGGCCGCCCCCTGCCACGCCTCCACACTGACGTCGTCGGTCAGGTAGACCACCGGTGCCGGACCCATGCGACCGGCGATCCCCAGCGCCAGGTCATCCAGCGTGGCCGAAAGGAGGAGATCGACGTCGATGTCGAGGTTGTCCACACCGGCCCGCAGCGCCGGGCTCACCTCCTCGGTCAGGGCGACGAGCACGACAGACGTGGCCTCCAGCCGCGCCAGTTCGCCGGCAGCGTCGTCGGTCAGGCGGTCGGTGGCGGTCAGCAGGACAGGGCCGTCCAGCGTGGCGGCCAATGGCGCGGCCATCGCGGCCACGATGGGTGCATCGGCCACGGTGAGCACCACGGTGTCGGCCCGACCGAAGGCGAGAGCCGACAGGGCCGCGCTGGTGGCGAAGCGGTCACTGCCACCAATTCGTTGGACTGTTCCTGATTCCTTCTGGGCGAGTGCGGTGCCACTCAGAAGGAGCACGACGACAACAAGGCCGATCAGACACGCAAGAGCGCGTCCTGCACCACGCCGTGCACCCCCAGGTCGGATCAGGACTTCTTGTACAAGGTCGGCGCTCGACCGGGGCCACTGTGATCGGGGTCCGTTCCCAATTCAGCAACTCGACCCGCGTCAACCTCGATGCCTATTGCTTTGCGCACAACCGCTGCTGAGGCTCCGGAGATGTTCTGCAATTGCTTGACGGTGAACGCAGCCGTCGGAATAGCGGCAATGACTTCTTCGGTCGTGACCCGGGTGCCCGACCGCTTGCTGGAACTGCGTGATTTACGGCCACCCCGGACCGAGGTGAACCCGGCGCGCTTCAGCACAGCCGCGGGCACGCCTTCAGCGATGAACGCCTCGCCACTGATCCCGGCCTCGTCCGCCCACGCCTTGGCGTGCATGACGAACTCGTCCTCGGCTGCCTCCAGGGACGGCGCCTGGAGATCGCGCAACTCCTCTTGGAGTTCCAGTCGCTTGATCACATCCTCGGAGGACTCCAGTTCGGCGGACTTCTCGGCGATGGCCGTCTCGTCCTTCAGTGATTCGGGATCCCGAAGCGCTGTCAAATACGAGCGAACTGCTTCAACCGGCGTGGCCATGATGTGTGAATCCTCAAGCTGTGGTGAACGACGTGTGAACCCACCCCTGTGACGAAAGGTTGGAAGAGGATCCTACGTCACAAACAAGATTGCACAACAAACGAGACCGGCTTCTTGCTACGGGGCCAGAAGAGTCAGGTGACGTTGATCGACCGGGCGACCCGCATCAACTCTGCGGCCCGCACTTCGAAGTCCCGTGCTCGCACCAGATCTCCCTTTGCCCGGCAGGATCGGCCGCGGGCGGCGATGCAGACCGCGCGCTGCACCATCTCCGCGCGGAGGGCACGCAGCGACAGCGTGGAGGCGGGCGTGTAGTCGACGGTCGGGGCGACCGCCGAGGACATGGGCGAGGAGAGAGGAGGACTCATGGCTGTGCGGGGAAGAGCGCAGGGGAATCAGTAGCCGGGGAAGCGGGCCGGTCGTATCAGGAACACCAGTGTTGACGTCATCACACCGAGGATGCCAACTGCCCGAATGGACATTTCATGAACAGCAATCGGTGGAAAGATCGCCGGGCTTGAGCGAAAGTCGTGGCTGGTGATGTTCGACGAAGAAGTCGCAGCGCGGGTTCGCGAGGGCGACCCCGACGCGGTTGGTGAGGTGTATGTACACCTCGCCGATCGCCTGCTCGGGTATCTCATCGCCCGGGTCCGAGACCGTGCCACCGCGGAGGATCTCGTGGAGGCGACCTTCATCGAGCTGCTGCGCAAGGGGCACACGATCACCGGCGGAGCTGCTGCGATCAAGGTGTGGCTGTTCCGAGCCGCCTACTTCAACGCCCTTGACCACATGCGCAAGGTCAAGCGCCGGGCGGAGGAGATGACGAACGACTTCGCCGGATTCGATGTCGAGGAGGAGGCCGAGGGTCCCGACGAGATCGCCATCCGCAGGGAGCGCCGGCGGATCGTCCGTGCTGCCATGGCCCATCTCTCCGACGACCAACGAGCCGTGCTCGAGATGCGCTACGTCGCCGAGCTCAGCGCGCCGGAGACTGCCGCGATCCTGGGCAAGACCGAGGGTGCCGTCCGGTCCCTCCAACACCGGGGTGAGCGGGCGCTCGGCCGCATGCTCGAGGGCTCCGCGTCAGCGCCGGAACTGACCTTGGAGAACGATTTTCCACCGGGCGCACCGGACGCCCCCTTCTGAGCGTCTTTATCACACACCCATGACCTCTCACGACCGTCCCGACCGCAACCCGGCCATCGCCGAGTTGCTGGAGGATGCCTTCATCTCGCCGGTCGACGTCGAGACGGCCGCCCGCCACCTGTGGGCCATCCATCATGAGGCCGACCTTGTCGCCGGGGCCCGGTCGGTGGCCGAGCCGGTCGCCGGCGACGTCGAGCTGGCCGAGGAACCCCCGGTCTCGCTCGCCACGCGGCGCTTCCCCCGAGCTCTGGCTCCGCTGGTCGCCCTGATCATGTTGATGTCGATGTCGAGCGTCGCCGTGGCGGCCAGTCGAGGCTCCCTCCCGGGGGACGTGCTCTATGGCCTCAAGCGCGGCCAGGAGACCGCCCAGCTCGTCTTCACCCGTGACCCTGTCCAGCGCGTGCAACTCCAGGTCGAGTTCGCCGCCATCAGGTTGGAGGAGATCCGCGCCATCGGGACCACCAGGCCCGAGGTCGTTCCCGATCTGGTGGCCGAGATCACGGAGACGCTGACCGAGGTGCAGCAGGCCGCCTCCGCCGATCCGACCAGCGGTCCCGCCGTGATCGCGAGCGCCGAGCGCCTGCGGGAACAGACCTCGCAGGAAGTTGCCGGGCTGGGGTTGCCCAGTGACATCGACGAGCAGGTGGGCCAGGTGCTGGCTGATGCCGGCGACGACGAGGGCGACGAGGGCGAGGTCGCCGCGGCTGCCAGCGTCTCCGCAACGCCGTCGGCCTCGACGGTGGCCACCGCCGCCGAGCCAGAGGAGGGCGAGGATGAGGCGACGGAGCCGCCGGTTGCCACCGAGCCAGCCGACCCCGACGCCACGGCCGTGCCCGGTACCGGCGCCAGCGCCGAGCCCGGCCAGACCACGGACGAGGACCGGGAGTCGCTGACGGCCTCGGACGACGCCAGGCCTGCCGCGGCCGCCACGGCCGCTGACTCCACCACCACCTCCGATGGGAGCCCTGACACCGGCTCGACGGGAGCTGTTACGACCGGGAGTCCGGGCGCACCTCCCGCCGCCACGGTCGAACCGGTCCCGGCTGACCAGCCGACGGAGATCCGTCCGCCGGACGTCGTCACCGGCCCTCCGATCCCACCCCTGGAGGCGCCACCGGCGGTGCAGGCCCCCGCGCCCGTCTCACCCCCGAGCGCCGGTCCGACTGCTGTCCCGTTGCCTCCACCGACGCCGGAGCCGACCCCGTCCGGCTCGGAGCCCTCGGGCCCGACGGCGACGCCGTAGGACCGCCTCGCTCAGCGGGCTCGACCGACGAGCCAGATCGCTCACAGCGAGGACGGACTTGACGTGCTCGACGACCCCGTCGGTGAACGCCCTTCGTCTCATGGGAGACAAGCAGTTGGTGTCCGGCAGGAGGTTCCGGGTGAGAACCACAATGGCGTCGGCTCGCTCAACGCCATGTGATGCCCGCACCCCGCATCCCCGGCTGCGGGTCGGCGTCGCCGGGTAGCGGACCGGCTGTCACGACCTCCAGCCTCATCCGTCACGACCTCCAACGGCATTCGGAAGGCTCAGCGGGCGTTGAAGTACTTCGCCTCGGGGTGGTGGACGATCATGGCGTCGGTCGACTGCTCGGGGACGAGTTGGAACTCCTCGCTCAACTCCAAGCCGACCCGGCCCGCGTCGAGCAGGTCGAAGAGGGGAGCCCGTGACTCGAGGTCGGGGCAGGCGGCGTAGCCGAAGGAGTACCGCGACCCCTGGTAGCCCTGCTTGAACAGGCCCGTCGCCTCCGCAGCATCGTCACCATCGATGCCCAACTCGGCACGGATGCGCTTGTGCCACATCTCGGCCAGCGCCTCGGCCATCTCCACGCCGAGCCCGTGCAGGTACAGGTACTCGGTGTAGGCGTTCTCGGCGAACAGTTCCGCCGCGCGTTCGCTGACCCGACGGCCCATGGTCACGGCGTGGAAGGCGATCACGTCCCGCTCCCCTGACTCGACCGATCGGAAGAAGTCCGGGATGCACAGCCGCTTCCCACGGGTCTGCCGTGGGTAGGTGAAGCGGGCGGCGACCTCACCCGAGTCCGGTGCGGCGTACACCAACAGGTCATTGCCCTCGGACTGGCAGGCGAAGTAGCCGTGGACGGCCTCGGGCACCAGCAGCGACTCGGCGCGTGCGGTGGCCATGATCTTGCGAAGCGCCGCCTCGCCGTCCTCTCGTTGATCGCGGTCGAAGCCCCACTGGTTGCGGAACAGCGTGGTGAGGTTCAGGTACTCGGCGATGTCGTCCAGCGGGACGCCTCGCGTGACGCGTGTGCCCCAGAACGGGGGCTCCGGGACCTCCACCGTGCGAGAGACGGTCGGGGCGACCACCTCACTGGTGTCGCTCGACTCGATCGTCCCGGTTGACGCCACCCGACGCTGGCCGATCTCGCGCCCCCACGTCTCGTCGACCGGAGCGCCGCTCTTGCGGGCAGCCACCTGATCCATGACGTGCAGGCCGCTGAACGCGTCCTTGCAGTAGAACAGCGGCCCGCCGTACCGCTCGCGCAGATCGATCTCCACGTAGTTGCGGGTCAGCGCGGCCCCGCCGAGCAGGACCGGGAAGTGGTCCAGCTTCCGACGGGTCAATTCGTCGAGGTCGTCGCGCATCACGACCGTGGACTTGACCAGTAGGCCAGACAGTCCGATGGCATCGGCCTCGAAGTCCTCCGCCGCCTGCACGATTGCGTCGATCGGCTGCTTGATGCCGATGTTGCGGACGTCGTAGCCGTTGTTGGTGAGGATGATGTCGACCAGGTTCTTCCCGATGTCGTGCACATCACCCTTGACGGTCGCCAGGACGACGCGGGCCTTCCCGCCGGCATCCGCCGCGTCCATGTGCGGTTCCAGGTACGCGACCGCCGCCTTCATGGTCTCGGCGGACTGCAGCACGAAGGGCAGCTGCATCTCACCCGCGCCGAACCGGTCGCCGACGACCTTCATGCCGGCCAGCAGGTGGGTGTTGATGATGTCGAGCGGCGCGAGACCGTCAGACATGGCCGCGGCCAGGTCGCCGTCGAGGCCGTCGCGCTCACCGTCGATGATGCGCTGCTCCAGGCGCTCGACCAAGGGCAACTCGGCCAGCGACTCCTTGGTGGAGATGGTGCCGGAGACCCCCTCGAACACCGCCATCAGCCGATGCAGCGGGTCGTAGTCGGGGCCGCCGGTGCCGTTCTGGCCGGCACGGCCACGGCGGTCGTGGATCAGGTCCTCGCAGATGACCCGCGTCTCGTCGTCGATCTTGGCCAGTGGCAGGATCTTGGAGGCGTGGACGATGGCGGAGTCGAGGCCACGCGCCACCGCCTCGTGCAGGAACACGCTGTTCAGCGCCTGGCGTGCCGCCGGGGACAGCCCGAACGACACGTTGGAGACGCCCAAGGTGGTGTGGCAGCCCGGCACCTCGGCCTTGATCTGCTCGATGGCCTCGAGCGTGGCCAGGCCGTCCTTGCGGAGGTCCTCCTGCCCTGACCCGAGCGGGAACGTCAGGGTGTCGAAGATGAGGTCGGCCGGCTCCAAGCCGTACTCGTCCAGGCCGATATCGGCGATGCGCTTGCAGACGTCGACCTTCCACGGCGTGGTCCGAGCCTGACCCTCCTCGTCGATGGCCAGCGCGATCACGGCCGAGCCATGTCGCTTGGCCAGGGGGAAGAGGACGTCGGCCTTGCGGCGACCGTCCTCCAGGTTGACGGAGTTGATGACGGCACGGCCCGCGAGCCGCTTGAGCGCAGCCTCGACGACCTCCACCTCGGTCGAGTCCACCACCAGCGGCAGGGTCGACTTGGTGGCCAGGTGGCTGACCAGGTTGACCATGTCGTCGCTGCCGTCGCGGCCGACGTAGTCGACACAGACGTCCAGGGAGTTGGCCCCCTCGCCGGTCTGGGTCTTGGCGATGGACAGCATCTGGTCCAGGTCACCAGCCAGGAGGTGCTCCCGGAAGGCCTTGGAGCCGTTGGCGTTCAGCCGCTCACCGATGATGTGGAACGACAGCTCCTGCTTGAGCGGAACACTCGAGTAGAGCGAGGCCAGGGCCGGGGTCCACTCCACGTCGCGCGGGGCGGGGGTCAGGTCCTTCACCGTGTCGACGACGTGCCGCAGGTGCTCGGGTGTGGTGCCGCAGCAGCCGCCGACGATCTGGACCCCGAGGTCCGAGACGAACTCGGCGTGGGCACTCGCCAGCGCCTCAGGGCTCAGCGGGTAGCAGGTGACCCCATCGATCATCTCCGGCATGCCGGCGTTCGGGATGATCGAGATGGGCTTGCGGCTGTTGCGGGAGAGGTAGCGGACGTGCTCGCGCATGTCGTCGGGCCCGGTGGCGCAGTTCATCCCGATGACGTCGACCCCGAGCGGGTCCAGGGCGGTCACGGCCGCGCCGATCTCGGAGCCGAGGAGCATCGTGTTTATGCCCTGCTCGATGGTCACCTGGACCATGAGCGGCACGGTGATCCCCTCGGCCGCCATGCCGTCGTGGCAGGCCGCGATGGCCGCCTTCGCCTGCAGCAGGTCGAACACGGTCTCGACCAGCAGGACGTCGCTCCCGCCGGCCAGCAGCCCCCGCACCTGTCGCAGGTACCCCGCGACCATGGCGTCGAAGTCGATCCAGTCGCCAGCCGTCGAGGGATTGGTCAGGGAGAGCGTCGGCGAGCGGGTGCCGGGACCGATCGAGCCGATGACGAACCGTTCGCCGTCGGCCTCGTCGCACGCCTCCCGCGCGATCGCCGCCGACTGTCGGTTGAGCTCCTCGGTCTCCGCTCCCAGGCCGTACTCGTCGAGAACCCAGGGCGCTCCACCGAAGCTGTCGGTCTCGACCGCGTCACAGCCGACGTCGAGGAACTCCGCGTGGAGATCCTTGATCACGTCCGGCCGGGTCCGGACCAGCACCTCGTTGCAGCCCTCCAGGCCGTCGAAGTCGTCCAGGGTCAGGTCTCGCTCCTGCAACGACGCACCCATGGCGCCGTCGACGACGAGGACGCGGCTGCGGGCTACCTCCAGGAACCTGCTCATCCACGCAAGGGTAGGTGGCGCAGCGTGGACAAGCCGTCAACGCGGCAGTGCTAACACCCGTCCCTCGGGCCGGGTCGCCGGGCTCCAGGCCGGTCGGATGCTCAGCCCGGCTGGCCGAGTTCCCGAATCGCCGCGGGGATCTGGTCGATCCGGTCCTTGCTGAGGAAGCGGTCGACGCCCGCCTCGCGGGCCTCCGCCTCCAGTGAGTCGTCCGCGAACGCCGAACACATGATGAACCGGGCGTTGGGCCGCTGCTGCCGGATCTGGGCCACCGTCTCCAGACCGTTCATGCCCGGCATCATCCAGTCCGTCACCACCACTTCAGGGATGTCGTCGGAGTCCATCGCCTTGATCAGCCTGACGGCGTCTTCGCCGGTGCCTGCCTCGGCGACGACCTGGAGTGTGTCGTCAGACAGTTCGATCATCTGGCTGATGAGGAACCGGATGTCCGGCTGGTCATCGATCACGATGGTTGTGGTGGTCATGTCAGTAGCTCTCCCGCGAAGATCGCGCGTTGTTGGTCTCGGAACGCTTGGTTCTGGCAGTTGGTGCGCGACGTCACGGCCGCCACGGTCGCGCACAACTCATCGAGGTCGAAGGGTTTGGTGAGGTAGCCGTCGCACCCCATCTCCCAGGCCCGCGCCAGGTCCGATTGGGAGAACTTCACCGTGCACATCACGACGCGAAGGCCGTCGAAGCGCGGATCTCCCCGGACCTCCGCCAGCACCGACCAGCCATCCATCTCCGGCATCTGGACGTCCAGCAGGAGCAGATCGGGGAGGGACCGGCTGGTCCGCAGCCCCTCGAGCGTCCGGATGCCACCGTCATGGGTGGCGACCTCGTAGCCCTCGTTCTCGAGTGTCAACGACATCAGGAGTCGAAGATCAGCTGCGTCGTCGCAGATCGACACGGTCGGCATCGAACAGGGCTCCTTCATCGGATGTCGACCAACGCGGGTGTCCCGCTCGGGACATCGTCGACGTCTTCGAATCGTTCGTTCCAGTCCTGGATGCTGCCCGCGGCCAGGCCGCGGATCACCCAGTAGAAGTAGATCGCGGCCGGGACGCCGAGCCAGTCGACCCACAGGCCGTGGTAGTCGGGCGTGAACAGATCGGTCGCTGCGTACACCACGTACACGGCATGCATGAGGGCGCACGTCGGGAAGATCAGCATCAGCGACAGGCCGGACATCGACCAGCCGTCCAGGCGTTGCTGGATCTGCCGCTGACCACGCCACAGCTCCCGCCCGATCAGCGCGTACATCCCGACCATCACGACGTTCGGCAGCAGCCGAGGATCGGTGTAGGACAGGCGGGTGACCAGCAGCCCGATACTGCCAGCCAGGACGGCCGTGCCGGCCATCACGTACAGCAGCGCCGCGCGGCGGAGCCACGTCGGCGTGCCGCTGATGAGCCGGTCTCCCCGACCTCCTCGCGCCGTCTGGACCCGGAAGTAGGAGAAGACGAGCCCGGCGGGAACGCCGAGCGTGACCGCAACGACGTCCAGGCTGCCGATCGAGCGGCCCTCGCCGACCAGGTGGATGGCGTGCACCAGGTGATGCGCCCCACAGGTGAACATGACGGCCAGCCAGCCGACGCCGAAGTGGGAGTAACCTCGACGGCGCATCGACCGCTCCAGGTCCATCGCGATGATCGTCGCGATCACGAAGTAGGTGATCCCGAGGATCAGGTTCAACGTGCCCGCTGCAACGGTCATGATCGCCCGCCCACGCCGATTCCAAGTTGTTCGATGAACTCGTCGACGGCGGCCTTGGGGGCCGAGCGGCCCTCGATCGTCGTCGGCGGCGTCTCGCCGTCGGGCGCCGGTGTCGGCAACAGCGGCAGCCGAATGGTGAACGTGGTGCCTGCTCCACGGGAGGACTCAACCCTGACCGTGCCGCGCATCGCGGCGACGAGGGACTGGACGATGTACAGACCGATGCCGGTCCCGCCGAAGCGGCGGACGTCGGTGGCCTCTCCCTGCCAGAACTTCTCGAAGCAGCGGTCGAGCTGGTCCGGCGACATGCCGATGCCCTGATCGGTCACCCGGACGATGGCCTTGGTCGCGGACCGTGAGAGCGCGACCGAGACGTCGCCCCCGTCGGGGGAGTACTTGATGGCGTTGTCGATCAGATGGTCGATCACGGTCACCAAGGCGGTGTCGGAGACCGTCGCCCAGATGTCCTCGCGGGTGACCAGGGTGATGTGGCGGCCGAGCGAGTGCGTGGCGTCGGCGAGTCGGTCTCGCAGCAGCGCGGTGATGTCGTGGGGCTGGAGGTCCAGTTCCACACGACCGGCGTCGATCCGGCTGGACAGCAGCAGGCGGTCGACGATGTCGGACAGCTCGCGCGAGCGGGCCTCGATCGCATCGAGGGCAGTGCGGTCCCGCGGGTCCTCTGCCCGGGTCTGCAACAGCTGCGTGAACCCCCGAATGACCGTCAGCGGGGTCTTCAACTCATGGGAGGCGGTGGCGAGGAACATCGTCTTGGCCTCGTCGGCTTCCTTGACCTTGCTGATGTCCCGAAAGGAGTGGAGGTACTCGGTGCGGCCGTCCTGGCCGGGCAACATCACGGCGCTGCCGATCATGGGGCGTCGTTCACCGGGCAGGGTCTGGACCAGCTCGACCGATCCCGTGGGGCCACCGCAGAGCTCGGCAAGGGCACAGCCTCCTGAGCAGTCAAGACCCGCCCCGCTCTGCGTCACGAAGGACAGTCCCTCCGCGCAGGTGGTCCCGACGACGGCGTCGGCCGGAGCGTCGTCGAAGAGCAGCCGCCGGGCTGCTGGGTTGACCTGCACCACCACCCCCTCGGCGTCGGTGATCACGATGGCCTCGGTGGAGTAGTTCGTGATCAACGCACTGCGGCTGGAGGCGTTGTGGACGTCGGCAGCACTGCGATCGAGGGTTCCGCGGACCAGTGCCGCGGCCAGCACCAGCATGCTGACGACACCGGCCAGGATGATGAACCGTTCGCCATCTGCGCCACTTGGCCCTTGCGGCGTCGTCGCCGCAGCGGCCACGAAGATGGATCCCGTCAGGACCGCGCCGCCGAGCAGACCCCGCCGGTAGGTCGTGACCAGCACCAGGGGGATGGCGAGGTACCACATCGTGCCGGCCCCGCCCCGCTCCAGGAACACGGCGGCCGTGACCATGACCAGGTCGACGACGAAGGCTGCGTGGCCGGGCCATGCCCGGGTCGGTGCCTCGTCCTGCTTGACCAGCAGCCACACGGTGAGCGGGAGCCAGACCAGGCCACTGAGCCAGACGAAGGCCTCGGGGAGACCAAGCGTGTTGATGGAGCCGAGCACGGTGACCAGGAAGGCGAATGCGACACTGCCCCAGCTGCCCAGCCGTCGCGTGCTGGTCTGATCGGTCAACCCGACTGCCGTCGCTGCTCGCGTGTGACGTCCCATCCAGCCTCCCCATCGGCTCGGGCGTCCTCGATATGAGGGGTTCTGACGACGTGGCTGCGCTGGGCTACTCCGTCAGCGGGTTCCGGGCTCGCCGCCCGGCGGCCACCACGATGCGACTGTCGACCACCGCGACGCCGTGTTGGCGGACGAACACCGGGTTGAGGTCGACCGACTCGATCTCGGGGACCGCCTCGACCATTGCTGCCAGACGGAGGAGCAGGACCCGCAACGCGGCGATGTCGACTGCGGGGTGCTGGTCGTCGCCGGTCAGCAACGGGTAGCCCTGCAAGCTGGTGATCATGTCGTCCACGTCGACGTCGGTCAGTGGGAGGATCCGCATCGTGCGGCTGCCGAGCATCTCCGCCGTCCGACCGCCGAACCCCGTCACGATGATCGGGCCGAACGTCGGATCCTGCTCGACACCGACGACCATCTCGACGCCGCCGGAGATCATCTCCTGCACCAGCCAACCCGTCTCGTCGACCACCGAGCGGTGCTCGTCGGGGACCACGGCGTTCAGTTCGCGCAGAGCCGCCATGACCGCCGACGGGCCCGCGAGGTCCATCCTGACCAACCCCGCCTCCGCCTTGTTGATCGCGGCGGTCGGCTTGAGGACCACGGGACTCCGGAGGGACTCGGCGATGCGCCCCGCCTCCTCAGCAGTCGTGGCGACACCCGCCGGCGCGGTCGTGATGCCGAAGGCGGAGAGCGTGTCGATGGCCTGCGTCGCGGTCAGCGTGACCCGCCCGTCAGCCTCGACCCGGGGGGAGGCGCTCAGGGCCTCCGTCACCACGGCCTGGGCCACGCTGGCGTCCGTGTCGTCGAAGGTGACGACGCGGCCCAGGTCCCGGTCGCGCCACGCCACGTATCGGGCGGTGTGGCCCAGTGCCTCCGCGGCGCTCTCGGGAAAGACGTAGGTCGGGATGCCGGCGTCGGCGAGTGCGGTCGGGGGGGTCTCCATGGACATGAAGACCACCATCACCGGTTTGGTCGCGTCTGCGGCGGCCGCGGCGATGACCTCACCGATCTCATCGGCATCGATCAGGACCGGCGGGATGAAGATCGCCATGACCGCGTCGGTCGCGTCATCGGCGATCAGGGCCGCCAGCGCCGCCCCGTACTCCTGCGGCGTGGCGGTGGGGTGGAGCGTCACCGGTCGCGTGTCGTAGGCCCCGGACTCGCGGACCGCAGCAGCTGCTCCCTCACCGAGTGAGGCGAGGTCCAGACCTGCGGCCGCACATGCATCGGCGGCCAGCGCGGCCGGTCCGCCGCCGTTGGACAGCACCGCCACCCGCGGTCCGCGCGGCAACGGCTGGTGCGCCAGCAGCCTCGCGACAGCGAACATCTGGTCCAGACTCGCGACCCGGATGACACCCGCCTGGTCGAACAGCGCCTTGGTGGCATCAACATCACGCCTGCCGCTCTTCACGACCACGATGGGCTTCGTCCGGCCGATCCGTCGGGCCAGCCGCGCGAACTTGCGAGGGTTCCCGAAGGACTCCAGGTACAGCAGGATCCCGGTCGTCGACGGGTCCTGCTCGAGGAACTGCAGGACGTCGTTGGAGGAGATGTCGACCCGGTTGCCGATGGAGGCGAAGGAGGACAGCCCAACCCCGATCCGCTCAGCGGCCGCGAGGATCGTCAGGCCCAACGCCCCTGACTGCGAGCTGAGCCCCAGCGGACCGGCAGGTGGTGTGATCGGCGAGAGGCTGCCGTTCAGCGAGACCGCCGCGTCGGTGTTCAGCACCCCCATGCAGTTCGGACCGATCAGTCGGATGCCGTGCTGCCGGGCGGTCTCGACCAGCTGCCGCTCCAACGCTCGGCCCTCCGGGCCGGCCTCGCCGAAGCCCGCGGCCATGACCACGGCCGTGCGCACGCCCAGTCGTCCTGCCTCGTCGATCACCGCCGCACACCCGGGGGCCGGAACGCAGACGTAGATCGACTCCGGGACGACCGGACACGCCTCGATGGTCGGATACGCCGGGATGGACTGGACGTGCACGGCATCGGCGTTGATCGGGAAGATCGGCCCCTGGAAACCGCTGCGGACCAGGTTGCCGAGGATCACGCCGCCAACGCTGTGCGGATCACGGCTGGCACCGACGACGGCGATGCTGCTGGGCCGCATGACGCTGGAGAGGGCGGCGTTGGCCGCCCGTCGCTCCTGCTCACCCGCCTTCTGGAGCAGCGCCTCGGTGGGTGTGGTCGTGAAGGTGGCCGTGACCGTCGGACCGTAGCTCTCGAACGAGGGCTCGAACCCCTCATCCCTCATCACCCGAATCATGGACCGGTTGTCGCTCAGGATGTCGCCGTGGAAGTTGCTGACCCCCAGGTCACGCGCGGGGGCCATGAGCGCACGCAACAACGTGGTCCCGATCCCACGCCCCTGCTGGTCGTCCTGGACGGTGACCGCGAACTCCGCGGACGCCGGGTCGGCTGGTAGCCGGTCGAAGCGTCCCACCCCGATGATCTCGTCGTTCAACTCGGCGACGAGGGCGAAGCGCTGGTCGTGGTCGACCTCGACCTGGTACTGCATCTGCTGGCGACTCATCTTGCGCGGTGCGAAGAACCGCATCCGAATGGTCTCCATCGAGAGCCGATCCCACATCGCCATCATCGCGTCGAGGTCGTCTGCGCGGATCGGGCGCAGGTGGATCGTCAGCCCGTCCTTGAGCACCACGTCGTCGACGTAGTCATCCAGGTTGAGCGGTGTGGTCATCGAAGCGGGCTGGTCACGGGCTGAGGTCGTCCCAGGAGGGACGCGGCAGGCGGAGGACGGTGTCGCCCATCGTGTACTGACTGCCGCTCAGCCGGCCCACCGGGTCCATGGCTCCGACGTCAACCCGACCGTCGGACCACAACTCGTCGCGCACCTGGATGCGGGTGACATCACCGAACACCATGTGTCCGGTGCCGATGCTCAGCTCGCTGCGGACGGTGCACTCCAGGACCGCCGGAGCCTCAGCCACGTAGGGTGCCGGCACCGTGACCGCTTCCGCTCGGGTGATGGGGGCGAGGTCGAACTCGCTCACTCCGGCAGGTGCGTCGGCAGCGGTGGTGTTCATCGCCTCCATCAGCTCGCGGCTGACGATCGAGACGGTGAACACCCCGGTCGCCCGCATGTTCCGCAGCGTGTCCTTGACCCCGGAGGAGGTCACGTGGACCACCGGCGGGTCGCTCGAGATGACGTTGAAGTAGGAGTGGGGGGCCAGGTTGTCCACGGGATCACCGTCTGTCGCCCGACTGCGGGTGCCGACCCAGGCGATCGGTCGGGGGACGACCAGGCTGGTCAGCAGGTGGTAGGTCTCCGTAGCCGACAGGGTGTGCGGATCGAAGGTGGGCATGGCCGTGATCGTACGGCGGGACGGCGGCAGAATCTCGGGGTGTGATCTTCCGTCGTCGATCCTTGCCTCCGGACCTGGCCGGTCCCTATGCGGTGTTCACCTCGCAGGTGCAGCGGATGGAGGAGGCGCGCTCTGCGCTGATGTCCTGCCTGCCGGTCGGTCGGGTGGACCCGGCACCGGTTCCGGTGGGCCTCGACCTGCTGGACGACACCCTGCAGGCGATCTCCGCTGAGCTCGACGAGTGGAGGATCCCCGAACTGGTCAAGGAGTGGACGCTCTGCGAGGAGGCCATCACCGAGTCACGCGGCAACATGGCCCGCGCCCACGAGGTCGCCCGGACGAGCGAGGAGCTGGAGGAACTGCTGGCGGCCGTCGAAGACGTGGACGAGCCGCTGGGCTACGCCTTCCAGCAGGCCGAGCTGCGCTGGCGGACCCTCAAGCGGTAGCTCACGCGCCCCAGTCGCGTCCGCGGTCGGCCTTGAGTTGGCCCCGTCGCCGCTTGTTCTCGACCCGTCGCCGCTTCGACGCCCGGGACGGGCGGGTCGGCTTCCGACGCTTGGGCGGCGGCTTGATGCCCTCGTCCAGCAGCTCAGCCATGCGCTTGCGGGCCTCCTCCCGGTTTCGGGTCTGTGACCGGTGCTCCGAGCCGGTGGTGATCAGCTCCCCGGCGTTGGTCATCCGATGACTGAGTCGCCGGAGGATGCGCTCCTTGATCCGGTCCGGGATGGCGTCGCAGGTCCTGACGTTGAGCCGTAGTTCCGCCGCGGTGTTGGAGGTGTTGGCGTGCTGGCCCCCCGGTCCACCCGATCCGGTGAACCGCCAGTCGAGGTCGCTCTCGGGGATGGAGATCCCCCTGACGTCAAGTCCGTCGGGCATGTCGTGATCGTACGACCCTCGCGTAGGGTCCGGCCGACGATGTCGGAGCGCGCTGGAACCAGGGGACCGGGCGATGGCGGCCGCGCCTGGCCGCAGACCGTTGCCGTCGTGGCCGGCGGCGCCGTCGGTGCACTGGCCCGCTCGGGGGTGTCGGTTGCCCTTCCCGACGACCCCGTCGGGGTCGGGACGGTCGTGGTCAACCTCGTTGGTGCCCTGCTCCTCGGCGTCCTGGTCGCACGCCCCATGGGCGACGTGGCTGCGGTGTTCTGGCGAGCCGGAGTGCTCGGCGCCTTCACCACGTTCAGCGCGATGAGCGCGGATGCCGCCGCCCTCGGATGGTGGGGTGCGCCGTACCTGCTGGTCGTGGTTGGCAGTGGCCTGGCGGCGGCACACGTCGGCCTGCGCGCGGGCCGGGCCGTCGCTGTCCGCAGGATGCCGGAGGACGGTGCCGGTGAGCAGGGTCCGCCGTGACGCTGGCTGGCGTACTGGCCGTTGCGGTGGGCGGCGGCATCGGTGCAGCGGCACGGTGGGTCCTGTCCCGCTGGAACCGGTCGTGGCCTGTCGGAACGCTGATGGCCAACCTCATCGGGTGCTTCGGCCTGGGCCTGCTCCTCGCCGTGGCGCCGGCCGAGCCGGCGCGGACCGGTCTGGGTGTCGGGCTCTTCGGCGGGTTGACGACCTTCTCCACGTTCGCCGTCGAGACCCTCGACGCATCCCCGGCGGTGCGACGGAGGTACGTGGCGGCCTCGGTGGTGGGCGGCACGGCGCTCTTCCTCGGTGGGATGACCGTCGCCACGACACTCGGCTGACCGCCTGGAGGCGGGCAACTTCGGTGACCAATCATGCGGAACTCTGCCCCCGCCTGCTCCGTTGCCGAGGAGATGCCCCACCGTCCGCCAACCCACAGCGCTACCATCCGGGCTGTGCGTCTCCGCCTCCTCGTCCTGCTGCTCGCGCTGGGTCTGATCGCCACCGCCTGCGCGGGGGATGCCGCGGAGTCCGCGGGCGGTGACGACGCCGCGACCCAGCCACCGGAGGCCGAGGCCGAGCCCGACGACGGCCAGTCCGCAGCAGACGCGGCGGAAGATCAGGCCGAGCCGGCCACCGGTCCCGAGGCACCCGCCGAGGTCCCCGAGATCCTCGACTTCCAGGCCACCACCGTGGCCGGCGAGACCATCTCGGGGGGTGACTTCGCCGGACAGGACCTGCTCTTCTGGTTCTGGGCGCCGTGGTGACCCAGCTGCAACCGGGAAGCTCCCGAGGTTGCACAGGTTGTGCAGCTGCTCGACGACAACCAGACCATCATCGGCGTGGCCAGCCGCGACTCGGTCGAGGCCATGCAGGACTTCGTGGACCGTCACGAGTTGGGTGACATGGTCAGCATCGCCGACGAGACCGGCGACGTGTGGGCCCGCTTCGGCATCGTCGGACAGCCCAGCTGGGCCTTCGTGGACGGCGAGACCGGCGAGTCACAAGCCCGCCCGGGCGGACTCGGCCTGGACGGCATCCAGGCGGTCTTCGCCAACGGCACCTTCTGATTCCAAGGGTCTGGCTCGCCTGACGACCGAGAGGGTTAGAAGTCTCACTGCGGGCAATCATCAGACCTGATGAGCGAACGCAACACCTTGGGAGGCCGGGCCCGCCGCGCGGCGAAGCTGGCCAAGCTCGGCGCCAAGGCGGGTGCGGGGCTGGTCTCCACCCGCCGTGCCGAACGGCGCGGTGACGAGGATGCGGCGGACGCTGGTCACGAGGCCATCGCCGACGCCGTCTTCGAGACCCTCGGCAGCATGAAGGGCGCGGCGATGAAGCTGGGCCAGATGATGGCGTTCGTCGACTTCGACGTACCGGATGACACCTCCGACATCTACCGCAAACGCCTGAACGCGCTGCTCGACCAGGCTCCGGCCACAGACACCGATGCGATCGAGGAGAGCGTGGCCGAGCAGTACGGGGCCGCGCCAGAGGACGTGTTCGCTCGGTGGGACCGCGAACCGATCGCCGTGGCCTCCATCGGCCAGGTCCACCGGGCCGAGCTGCCGGACGGGACCGAGGTCGCCGTCAAGGTCCAGCACCCGGGGATCGCCGAGGCCATCCAAGCCGACCTCGGCAACATGTCCGTGCTCCGGCCGCTGTTCAACCTCACGCACCCCAACCTCGACACCAAGCCGCTCATCGATGAGGTCCGCGAGCGTCTCCGCGACGAGCTGGACTACCAGAAGGAGGCGGCGTACCAACAGGCCTTCTACGACCGCTTCGAGGGTCACCCCTCCATCCAGATCCCGCAGGTCTTCCACGATTGGTGTCGGCCACGTGTCTTGGTCAGCGCCTACGTCGAGGGGCGCACCTTCGAGGATGTGCTGGAGAACGACCCCAAGGAGGCCCGCGACTACTACGGCGAGTCGATCTTCCGCTTCGTGTTCTCGTCGCTGTACCGCTTCCGGATCTTCAACGCCGATCCGCATCCGGGAAACTTCATCTTCCCCGAACCCGGCTCCGCAGACGGATACGGCAAGGTCACGTTCATCGACTTCGGGTCGGCTCGGACCTTCTCCAGCGAGACCAGGAGCAAGCTGCGGGCGTTGCACCTGGCCGTTGCGGCCGACAACGAGGGGGACCCGTCGGGGTCCGCGGCCCTCGAGCGGGCGATGTCGGATGCCGGTCTGCTGCCGGAGGATCGCCGAGGCATCGACTTCGACGTGGTCCGGCGGTGGTTCTCGTTGGCGTACGAGCCGCTTGCCGGGGACCGCGAGTGGACCTACTCGACGGAGTACTCACGTCGGCTGATCGCCGCCTCGACCGACCCGACCCAGGGGATGGAGGCGACGCTCCGCCGGCTGACGATGCCGGCTGAGTACATCCTGCTCAACCGCATCCAGTTCGGGGTCAACTCGCTGCTCGCACGGCTGCAGCCGACCGCGAACTGGCAGCGGATCATGGAGGAGATCGCCACCAGCGGCCCGCCGACGACGCCGCTCGGGGAGGCGGAGCAGGCCTGGCTGGGCGAGGTCAACGAGCTCGTGGAGCCGCTGGCCAGCTGAGCGTCGTGAGCCTGCGGAGGTGTGTCGCCTTCGGGCGTGGGTGCGCTCGGACATGACACACCCACGGCGGTTAGGCTGAGGCGGCGATGCGACTCAGCGACTTGGCCCTGCGCGTCCTGGGATCACTGATCGAGAAGGCGATGGCGACGCCACAGTCCTATCCGCTCTCGGTCAACGCGCTGCGGTCGGCCGCGAACCAGACCACCAACCGCGACCCGGTGACGGCGTACAGCGAAGACGACATCTCGGCAGGTCTGAAGGAGTTGGCTGCCGGAGAGCTCATCCGAGCCGCCTATGCCCGTCGCTCGTCGACCCCGAAGTACGAGCACCTGCTGGATCAACATCTGGAGATCAGCGATGCCGAGGTGGCGGTGCTCGGGGTCCTCATGCTCCGAGGCCCCCAGACGATGGGCGAGCTGCGGCAGCGGACCGAACGACTGCACGCGTTCGACGAGATCGGCGACGTGGCCGCCACACTCGACCGGTTGGCGGACCATCCCTTCGGTGCCCTGGCGGTCGAGATGGACCGCCAGCCGGGGCAGAAGGAGACCCGCTGGGCCCACCTGCTGGGTGCGGAGGAACCGTCTGTCGGAGCTCCGGTTGAGGTACCCACGACGACTCCGACACCGGACGGCGGGGGCGAAGCGGGACAGAGCGAGATGGCAGCGCTCCGCGAGGAGGTCCGATCACTCCGGGCCGAGGTGGAGGCCGTCACGGCCCGGCTGGACCAGCTCCACACGTCACGCTAGACGCATACATCTGACCGTTCCTCCCGCACGGACCGGGCACGTCTCACGGTAGGGGGCGGGCCCCATGCGATCAGCGGACCCGGGGGAACGCGACCACCTCGAAGGTATCGGCGTCGGGGGTGCCGAACTTCGCATTGACGATGGCCAGCCCGTTGCCAACGGCAGCAACCGTGGTCGGGACGTCGAACGCCGGGTCGGTGTAGCGCCGCAGGATCGTCCCGGAGGAAAGGTCATCGGACAGCTCGATCTGCGCAACGCTGTTCTGGTCGTTCTCGACCACGAACAGGTCACCGTTGTCCAACAGGATTCCGTCAGGGGTCCCCAGGTCATCCAGTCCGCCGATGAGGGCGCTCTCGCCCATGGCCGCGTCCACGGTGTACAGCTCCTGGTTGCCCGAGTGGGCCACGATCAGGGTCTGCCCGTCCGGTGTCGCCGCGATGCCGTTCAGGTTGAACTGACCGCTCGTGTCGGCGGCGGGGCCACTCAGCTCAAGGGCCTCCGGCGCGCCAGGTCCACCGCCAGCCGTCGGGACGAAGGTAAGGGTGGCGGCCTGGGAGTTGGTGAACCAGGCACCCTCCTCGGTTATCACGACGTCGTTGATGAAGCCGTCTCCGAGGTCGAGGACGGCGACCTCCTCACCCGTTGAGGCGTCGTAGACGTACCCCTCACCTGCTGGTCCGCCGGCGGCGTAGATGTGGTTCGTCGCACCGTCGTACTTGAGCCCGACGGCGATCCGGCCATCAGGCGCGTCGACCAGCACGGTGACCTCACCCGAGGCGATGTCGCCGAAAAAGATGTCCCCGGTGACCAGATCACCGGCCAGGAAGTCGGTGAACTCTGGACCGGAGGTGATCCCCTCGGCCCCCTGTGCCCCGGGCAGGACGAAGGTTGATGAACTGCTGTCGGTGAGCGAGCCGCAGTCGCTCAGCTGAGCGACGATGTCAGCTGCCAGCGGTCCAACGACCGTGGTGCGGGCCGGACCGCCACTGGCGCAGATGGCAGCGAGGGTCTCGGTCGGGACCCGGTCGTCCTCGACCAACAGGATCCCGCTCTCCTCCCGTGCCGCCAGCGACGATGCTGGCAGGAGGTGGGCCCAGCCGAACTCCGATCCCCCATCACCCACGATGAACGTCCGGCGCGGTGTGTCGAACAGGCTGGTCGAGATCGCCACGGCCGTCGCAAACCGGTTGCCACCCGCGATCCGGTCCGCCCCGGCGTCCGACACCACGTCATCCGTCAGCGCAGCGGTGCCACCCAGCGCGATCACGTCGGTGTCGCTCCGACTGTCGAGGAAGGCCGCGACCCCGTCGTCCAGCGAGTCGCTGAAGGTCAGCAGCACCGGCTGCCGGGTCGTGGCGGCCCAGGCGCCCCCCGTGACCGACTCGGCCCACGCCGCGGTCGGCTGGTCGGCCGGCGAGAACGCACGTGACAGGACGGCCTGCTCGGCGGGGCCGTGCAGTCGCTCGAGTTCCTCCGCGATCTCCAGGGCCGTCTCGATGCGTGTGGGGCCGGCCAGACGGGTCACGGTGTAGCCCAGCGCGTCCAGTTCGGTGGCGACGCTCGGACTGATCGCCGAGGAGCCACCCAGCACGTACACCGGGCCTGACCTGCCGAGCACGCGTTCCAGCTCGGCGACCACGTCGACGCTCAGCGTCCCGGTCGGGGTCAGCAGCAGCGGTCCGTCAGCCGCCAGCGACGTCGCTGCCAGCGAGTCGGGGAAGATGTCGTCCCGGCCGATCAGCGCATAGGCCGCCGTCGTGGTGGAGGTGTCGGTCCCCGAGTCCGTGGCCGCGGCGAAGATCGATTGGCTGATCCCGATGGCCGTCAGGATCGGGTCGTCCTCCTGGATGTCCGCGGGCACGACCTGTGCAGCGTCCAGGACCACGTCCACCCACACCAACCGATGATCGGATGACGGGAACGGGAACGTCCCGACGGGCTCGAAGGCCGGATCGTCGGACGTCGGCCAGAACACACCCGCGTCGACCAGTCCGAGGGTCTGGCTGGGCAGGGCGTAGTCGGCACGCAGGTGGCCGGGGTCGGCCGGGTTGAAGGCCGCCGTGTCGTACGCGGGGTCGCCCTGATGGGTCAGGTTCGCCTCACCGGTCAGCGCGGACTGCTCCACGCCGCCGGCGCTGGTCGGGGTGAGGTCGGTGTTGACCAGCGGGTCCAGCAGCAGTTGCTGTGGAGCTCCGGGCAGGCTGTCACCGTCGAATGGATCGGCGTTCTGGTCCCCGGCGATCACGAAGTGCGACCCGGCCGCCAGCCCACCGGTCTGCCCATCGTCGTCGGTCATCCAGGACGCACCGTTGATGTACTCCGCCCAGAAGCGGATCTCGTCGGCGTTGCGCAGCCCGTTTCGGTCCTCCGGGCCGTCGAAGACCGGCGGCGTCGGATGGCTGGCCAGCAGGTGGATGATCTCGCCGTCGACCTGGATCGGAACGTCCCAGTGGGACTTCGAGGAGAGCCGGACGATGTCGAGCTCGTCGGGTGAGAACCAGTCGGCCGGCTCGGGGGTGTCCGGGTCGTCGGGCAGGCGGGCATCCGGCATGTCGGCCCACAGCAGCTCCGCGAACGTTCGCACCTCGTCGGTGGCGATCGGGTAGCGGCTCAAGACCGCCATGCCGAACTGGCCGGGGAAGAACCCGAACCCGAAGGCGTCACCAGGACCGCCGACGGAGCCATCGTTGTCCAGATCCTCGCCGCTCGGCACACCGGTGTTGGACGGAGCTGCGAAGGCGAAGTCGTAGGTGATGGGCTCTTGCCCGTTCTGACCGACCTCCAGGTAGTTGTCGCGGAATCGATCCAGGCTGGTCCCGGCGGCGTCGTAGTCGAACTCGTTCAGCAGGAGCACATCCGGCCGGACCCGCTGGATGATCTCGGCGACGGCCTGTGCTTGGGTGTCACCGGGAGTGTCCAGGTCAGCGGCCAACTCACCCTCGGCGCTCCGGTTGAGCGAGGCGTTGAAGGTGGCGATGCGGATCACATCCGCATCGGTCGACGGCTGGGCGACCGCCGGACGTGCCGGGGTGGCCAGCAGGGACGCCACCAGGGCGGCCAGGGCGACACCGACCAGGGTGAGGACGGAGCGGGCAGAGCGAGAAGCGGCGGTCATGACCTGTGACCGTAGAGGTCCACCAGCGTCCTGACCAGGGACACGCGACGGTCCATCCGTGAACAGCCGGTGATCGGTCAGCCAACGGCACCGGGCACAGGCGGTGAGCGGGGGTAGGTCGGTGTCAACGGGGAACGTCAGGCGCAGCGATCACGGGAAGACATCGGCGAGGAAGGTCGCGATCGCGCTGGCGTAGCGCTCCTGATCGGTGTTCCAGCCCTCGACGTGGCCGGCCCCGTCGATGCGCTCGAACGTCAAGTTGTCGGGACGCGCCTGCGCCAATGCGGCCGACGGCTCGGGCGGGACGAAGTCGTCCTCGTCGCCGTGGATCACGAGCATCGGCAGCGTCGTGTCCGCAAGGTCGTCGACGTGCTCGACGTCGCTGATCGCAAACCCCGACCGGAGTTGCGCGATGACCCGGGTGCCGAAGAGGACCGGGGGGATGACCGGCCCCGGCAGTCCCCGCAGCCGGGCTTGCTGCGCCAGCGTGTCGGAGAGCGACAGCAGCGGCGAGTCGAGAATCACGCCGTTCACCTCACGCTCACCCACGTTGCGCAGGTAGTAGCCGATCAGCGAGCCACCCTGACTGAAGCCCATGAGGACGACGCGCCGCGCACCCTCGGACCGGGCGTAGGACACGGCAGCCTCGAGGTCGACCCACTCGGTCTGGCCGAAGCGTCCGACCGCATCCATCGTCTCGGGGGCGCCGGCCATGTCGTTGCGATAGGTGATCACCAGGGCGGTGGCTCCGCTGTCGACCACGGTCGGCAGGCTGCGGAGTGCCTCCGCCCTGGTCGCCGAACGGCCATGGACCAGGATCACCCAGTCCTCCGGCGCGTCGGTGCCATCCACCCGCCAGGCGGGCGCCACACGGTCCGCGCCGATGCCCAGGTCCCCGTCGACCTCACCTGGGATCGGCACCTCCACCTCGGTGAACGGAACGTCGACGTCGCTGGGGTCCGCAAGACCCGCGTACTCGTCGAAGCGCGCGCCCACCTCACGCCCCAGCGGTGGGTCGCCCATCACCACTCGTTGCACGGTTCGTTCGACCATCCCGGCCTGATCCGCCCCGCACCGGCCCGCCACCACGGGGCCGCCGTAGACGACCAGCGCATCCCCCTCCAGCAGCATGGCGAAGGTCGCCAGACAGGCCCGACGATCGGGCGGCAGGAGGATGGTCCCGTCCTCGGTCAGCGTCGCCTGGAACTCCAAGGTCCGATCACGCGCCGGGGCCGGGAGCAGCTGCCCGGAGTACACCAGGCCGCCGCCGACCGTGACCAGTCCCAGCAGTGCGCTGGTCACACCAGCGATTCCGATCAGGAGCCGACTGCTCTTCATCGCACGCCCACCGGGTCTTGTTAGCCGTCCATGTTCCGCATGAACGTGGCGGCCCGCTCGAAGTAGGCCCACAGCTCCTCGCGGATGTCCGGCTCGGGATCGACCTCGTCCAGGGCGCCGGACATGGCGTCCAACCAGGCGGCGATCGTGGTGCTGTAGACCGGGAAGGGCGCATGGCGCATGCGGAGCCGGGGATGTCCGCGGGTGTCGCTGTACGTCGTCGGGCCACCCCAGTACTGGATGAGGAACAGGCGGAGTCGTTCGTTGGCCCCGCTCAGTTCCGGGTCGGGGTACAGCGGCCGAAGGATCTCCGACGCCTCGACCCGCTGGTAGAACGCGTCGACCAGTCGGACGAAGAACGCCTCACCGCCGACACGATCGAACAGCGTCTGGGTCGGTGGGTCGGGCGCGGTCCGCGGGACGCTGGCTGCCTGGGGCAACGATCGATCGGGTTCCACGCTCACTCGCCGCCCAGGTTCTCGTCGAGGTGGTCGACCAGTTCGATGGGGTCATCCAGCACGGTGATCCCCAACGGCTCGGCGATGCTCAGATCCGTCCCCTGCCCGCCCATGATGAGCTGGACGCCGTTGCAGGCCTCGGCGAGCCCCTGGTACATGGTTGCGTCCAGTGGCATGCCCACGCTGACGCAGACGACGTCCGCGCTGACGATCGTCAGGAAGGTCCGCAAATCCTCGAGGGGCACCTGGGTTCCCAGATGGTGGACCTCCCAGCCGGAACCGCGGAGGAAGTCAGCCACCATCGTGCTGGCGATGCCATGCTCCTCGCCCGGCGCGGTGAGCGTCACCGCCACACCCCTTCGGGGGCCGGCCCGCCGGAAGTGGTCGCTCAGCCCACCCATGATGCCGGTGCAGATCGACGTCGCGCGGTGCTCGACGGCCACGTTGATCTCGCCGGTGCTCCACTCCTCACCGATGCGGTGCAGTGCCGGCGTCATGAGCTTGGTGTAGACCTCGCCGGCGGTTGCGCCGTCGCCGATCACGGTCTGCACCAGTTCCTTGCAGGCCTCCGCATCGCCATCGCGCAGACCGTCGTGCAGCCGGCCGATGTGGACGGACCAGTCGCGCCGGCCGCCGGACCGACCGGCCCCGACGCCGGTGTCCACCCGTCTGGCCACGACGTACTCGTCCAGCGCGGAGCGACGCACCCGCAGGCGTCCGCCAGCCTTGAACGCCTCGAGGTCCCCTCGACGAACCCAGCGATAGGCCGTCATGTAGTGGACCTTCAGCTCATCCGCGGCTTCCTGCAGGGTCAGAAGATCATCAGTCATTAGTGTGCGGGGCGAGCATACAACCGCTCGCGGGCCGCCTGCTCAGCAGCTGTGGGACGGGAGGGGAGGCAACTCGTCCGGCCCGGCTGGGACCTCGGGTGGAGGTGGTGGCACCGGCTGGCAGCCGTACAGCTCGGCGCTGAGGGCGAGGACGACGAGATCCTGCAGGCGACGTGCGTTGTCACGTTGGTCCGGGGTGAGGGCATTGCTCATCACGGTGAAGTACAGCGGCTGCCCGTCAGGACCCACGACCGCTCCCGACAGAGCTCGGACGTCGCCCAAGGATCCGGTCTTGCCGCGCAGTCGGAGCTCGGCGATGGACCCGACCAGACGCCGCTCCAGCGTGCCCGACTCCCCGGCGACGGCCATGAGGTCCTGCCACAGCGCCCCCACGCTTGAGTTGGTCATCCGGTAGTTGAGGGTCGTCAACACCGCCGCAGGGATCGTCGACGCACGCGACAGTCCCGAGCCGTCCTGCACCAGCGAGGTGGACCAGTCCAACTCGAGGTCCGCGAGCAGCGTCGGGATCTGCGTCTCGGCGTCGTCGAAGCTGCCGTCGCCGACCGAGTGCCGGCCGACGGCGCGGAAGACGGTGTCAGCGATGTGGTTGTCACTGCTGCGGACCATCCGCGTGAGCAGCACGGACAGCGGTGGGGACTCCACAGCCGCCAGGTCAACAGCCGTTGTCAGTTCCTCCTCCGGTCGGATGACCTGCGGCTCACCGGCGATGACGACGCCGCGCTCGATCAGGGCCGCGCTGAGCGCGGCTGCTGCCTCGAGCGCCGGGTCGGGCGCCGCGCGCGCCTGCGGGACTCCGTCCTGCTCGAAGAACTGGATGCCCTGGTCGATGGTGAGACCCGTGATGGGCGTGGCATCCAGGTCCTCCAGGTAGTTCGGCGGCCAGCCGTTGGCCAGCGTCTCGCCCTGCAGGTAGGACGGATCGCCGACGACACCGCCGTCGATCTGGATGATGCCCGCCGCGACGATCTGGTCGGCGAGGCCGTCCAGCGGTGTCTGCGGACGCTCGGGGTTGGTCTCCAGCTCGATGAAGGTGCGTGACACGAGGGTCGGGTCGCCGCCGCCGATGAGCACCAGATCGCCGTCGATCACGCCCTCGACGGGTGTGGTGGTCGAGGCTGCCCGTGTGACGAACCGGTGGTCGGGCCCGAACGTCGTCAACGCCATCGCTGCGGTGACCAGCTTGGACGTGGAGGCGGGGATGCGAGGCGTGCCACCCTCGAAGTCGAAGACGATCTGCCCCTCGGCGTCCATGACGTGGACCGAGGACTGGCCAGCCGCCCCGGCCTGCTCGATCGCGTCGAGCAGTGCCAGCGTGAGTGGTGCTGGTTGGGCGTCGGGCGCTGGAGGATCCGGCACGCTGACCGGTGCAGCGGTGTCGGCCAACTGGACCAGGCCGGGTTTGGCGGTCTCCCCGACCAGCCGACGTTTGAGGGGGGCCGGCTTCTCGCCGACCACGCCTGCGACCGCGCGGGGCAGGGGGTCGCCGACGACCAGCTGCGGCTCGGCGTACCAGATTCCGGCCGCGATCAGGCTGAGCACGAGGATCAGCACGAGCAGGCTGCGCCAGAACACGCCCTGTCGGCCGGCCATCAGCCTCCCGTCGGCGGGTCAGCGATGGTGAAGACCGCGACGGCCTCCACGTGGGCCGTGTGCCCGAAGAGGTCCAAGGGCTGGACCGACTGCAGTGCGTAACCGCCCGCGAGCAGTGTGCGGGTGTCCCGGGCCAGCGCCGCGGGGTCACACGCCACGTAGACGATCTGCCGTGGTTCGAGGCCGAGGAGCCCCCGCACCACCTCGGCGCCGGCGCCCGGCCGGGGTGGGTCGAGGACCACGACATCCACGGTGGCGTCGTTGGATGCCAGCCACCGCTCGACGGTGGTGGCGCGAACCTCGGTGCTGCCGGCGTGGCCGGGCCGCGAGCTGCCCTCGCGTCGGTCGGCGTGGGAGAGATTGGTGCGGGCATCGTCGGCGGCGACGGGGTCGGCTTCGACAGCGATCAGGTGGGCAGCGTGCGCAGCCAGGAAGACCGACAGCAGACCGCCGCCGGCGTACAGGTCGGCGACGGTGTCATCGGGTCGGATGTCCACGGCAGCCAGCACCGCCTCGACCAGCGCCTCCGCACCCGACCATCCGGCTTGGAAGAACGACCCGGCCGTGGCGACCAGGCTGATGCCGTGGACGGAGACCTGGATGGACGACGGTGGCTGTTGCACTCGGCCATCGACGACGATGCCGAGGCGCGGGTCGTCGGCTGGTCCGCCGTGGACTTCGCCGGGCGGGTCGGCTGTTGTGACGGCGACGACCTGGCCGTCGCTCCCGGCGAGGAGCGTGACCTCGGTGGCGCCGGCCCAGTCGTCGCCTGCCCGCTCACGGAGCTGCTGGGCGTCCGGCTGGAGCAGCAGGCACTCGTCGACGGGCTGGACCGTGTGGGCGCGCGGCCTGCGGAAGCCCAGAACACCGCCGTCGCTGACCGCCATCCGCGCCCACGAGCGGTAGCCAGCCGGCCAGCCGCTGGTTGGTGTGATCACGTCGGCGACGGGGGGATCGATGACGCCGCCGAGTCGCTGCAGTTGCTCGATCACGACCCGCCGCTTCAGGGCCAGTTGGTGTGCCGGGTCGACGTGCTGCAGTTGGCAGCCGCCACAGCCCTCGTACAGCGGGCAGGGCGGGTCGACGCGATGCGGGCTGGGAGTCAGGACCTCGAGGAGGTCGGCGACCGCGTGCCGCTTCTTCACGGTGTGGACAGCCACTCGGACGCGCTCGCCCGGGATGGCACGGGGAACGAAGCAGGCACGGCCGTCGGGCAGCCGACCGACGGCCTGGCCGCCGTGCGCCCAGCCGTCGAGCGTGATCTCGACGGGTGGCTCCCTCACGCCGGTGTCGCCGCCCAACCGGGCAGCCGAGCGGCGTTGTTGCGGAGGCCGAGTGCGTGACCCGCCTCATGTCCGCAGTGACCCATCGCGGGGATGTTAGCGTCCAGCCGATGCCCAGCTGCCGGACTGCATGCCGCCGATCGTGTCCCGTCTGACCAGTCGTCTGCTGCTGGCTGCGGCGCTGGTGGTCCTGGTCGGCTGTGGCCCGTCGAGCCCGACCCAGGATCCCGTCCTCGACCTCATCGGCCACGTGCCGGCCGAGGTGGCCGCCGCTGGGCTCCACGTCCGTGCGGACACCGAGGGGCACGAGCAGCTGCTGGAGGCACTCCAACTCGACCCGGATCAGGTCCAAGCGGTGGGGCGGACCGGTGCCCCGGCGCTGCGGGTGGTGACCGGTCGTGGGTTCGGGGCCGTGGCCGAGCGACTGCGCGATCTGGGCTTTCCCTCGACCGCCAGCGCCACCTCGGAGGATCCTGCCTGGGAGATCTTCGAACGGCCTGCCGAGTTGGAGGGGTTCATCGGGATGCCGGCCATCGCGATCGCAACCGGGGTGACCAGCGATGCCGGAGGGGTTCGCGACCTCATCGCGATCGGGGACCTCGAGCAGTTGGCCGCCGTGGAGCGCGGAGGGAGGAGCCTGTCGGTGACCCGGCAGGAGCTGGTCGGCGCCAGCTCGGCACTCGTCGGCAGGCCGGGGGACGTCACGGTCTCCGTGGTCACCCTCCCCGCGGAGGAGGGGGGACCCTCCACCGGGATGGTCCTGCTGGAGTATCCCGCCGCGGTCGAGCAGTCCGAGGCCGTCGCGGTCGCGGTCACCCTGCGCACGCTGGCTGCGGAATCGCCCGAAGCGCTGTGGAGCGTCGGCGCTCCTCTGGCCAGGGATGCGGTCGTCACCGTTCCCCTCGAGTGGCTGGCCGATGGGGACGTGGTCCTGCGGCGTGGCCTCGACACCGACCTGCTCGAGCGCATCACCCAGGACGACTAGTTAATTCTTTTGTGAATTTAGGCACAGACTCCGCCGCCAACCTGCCGAACACTCTGACGTACAACGACCTATCTCGACGCCGGCGAGATGGACACGGCGGTTCATGTCGCCCGGCGATGTGTTGGGCGCGGCGGCTCGACACATCACCCAACGCCCCGAGGATCACCTCGGGGCGTTGGGCTTTCTTCCGCGCGCTGTCGCGACCTCGCCAGCGCGGTGGCCGACCAGCACCGCCCACTCGGCACCGGAGGTCACCGCCATCGTCACGCCCAGCCGCTCGAACCGGTGGACGGCTTCCGCCTCCCTGCCGACGGCCACACCGGAGGTGATGACCGTGCCGCCTGGTGCCAGGAGAGCCACGAGGTCCTCGGCGATGGCCAGCAGCAGGTCGGTGATGATGTTGGCGACGACGACGTCGCCGGCCGCCTCGACCTCCGCACACGAGCCGACGCGCAGGCTGATCTGATCGAGATCGTGGGCGGCCACGTTGGCTTGCGCGACCTCGATGGCCTGGGGGTCGAGGTCGACGCCGGTGACCCGCGCCGCCCCCAGGGCACGCGCAGCCAGTGCCAGAACGCCGGTCCCGGTGCCGATGTCGACCACGTGGCGGCCACGCAGGTCCTGCGCCTGCAGAGCCTGGAGACAGCCGGTGGTCGTCTCATGGTGGCCGGTCCCGAACGCCAGGCCCGGCTCGATCACCAGCACGATGTGGTCCGCGCCGCCGGCCGGATCTGCCACGGCGTCTGCTGCCGGCAAGATCGTGACCCGCCCGACGGTCACCGGCGTCAACCCACGCTTCCACTCCTGCGACCAGTCCGTCTGGCGTACGTACTCCCAAACCCCCTCCACCGGCAGCGCGTCGTCGGGCCGCTCGGTGAACCACACGGTCGTCACGAAGCCGTCCTCGCTCAACCCTGCCGTCTCGATGCCTCCTAGCGTCAGCGCATCGGACACGGTCTCCAGATCCAGGCCGGTCACCCGATAGGCCCAGGCGTCGGTTGTCATCAGGTGCCTGTCGCGGTCATGGGCTCGGGGTACGGATCGGGAAGAGTGGGAAGGGTCCTGGCCATGGCCGACCTGCTGGATGACGCGAAGCGCGTGGTGCTCGCCTGGCCGGGGCGAACCGTACCGCTCCTCTCACCGATGGCGTTCTGGTGGGACGGTCGCAATGTCTGGTTCTCCACCTCCAGCGCCTCGGTCAAGGCCAGGATGCTGGGCGGCAACGGTGAGTGCGCACTCTACGTCCCGCCCGTGGACGACGGCGACGACGGGCTGGTCGCCCGCGGTCAGGCGAGGGTCTTCGGTCTGGCCGATCCTGTCGGCCTGGCCACCCACGCGGGGATCCTGGCGGCCGCGCAAGCGGCGCTGATGTTGAAGAACGCCCAGTCCATGGTCGGGTACCTGACCGACGCGCCGAAGATTCCGCGGGAGTTCCTGCCGCCCAACCGTGTCCTGGTCCGGGTGGCCCTCGAGGACCACCAGTCCGTCGTCCCACCCGGGATCGGCAAGGGCATCGCACCGGGGCTGCCGACCGAGGTGCCCCCCGAGATCCGCCGCTCGCTGGGTGGTGCTCGTCGGGTTGTGCTCGCCACGCAGGCGGACGGGGTGCTCGGCCTCATGCCGGCGGTGTGGGGCGCGGGGTTCAGCCTGGTGGTGCCGAAGGGGATGGTGCTGCAGGACGGCAGCGCGGTCACCGCCGTGTTGGATCACGACCCCGGGTTCCGCCCCACGGAGGTGGCGGGCATATCGCTCAGCGGCACCGTCACGACGAGCGGCCCGAAGCCGAAACTGCAGCCCGAGAAGGTGCGGTGGTGGTCGGGCTTCGATCTCGACACTGCCGAGGTGTCGAGCTCACCGACCAGCACCATCGTGATCCCGGACTGACCCCCCGCACGCAGCGTGTCCGCTCAGTCGGGCCATCAGGACCCAGAGGACACGCACTCCAGGGACTGAGCGGCGATCATCCGCTCCTCGTCCGTGGCGACCACCAGCACGGCCGCTGAACCCGTGCCGATGTCGACCGGCCCATCGCTGGCGTTGCAGGACGCGTTCACCGCGGCGTCCAGTGACAGACCCAGGTGGCCCAACGGCTCGACGACAGCTGCTCGCATCCGGGCCGAGTGCTCGCCGATGCCGCCGGTGAACACCACCGCGTCCAGCCCACCCAGGACCGCGATGTACGCACCGACGTACTTCCGCAGCCGGTGAGCGGCCACCTGGATGGCGAGCTCTGCGGCGGGATCCCCGTCGGCTGCGGCCGCCTCCACCGCTCGCATGTCGTTGGAGCCGGACAGGCCGACCAGGCCGGACTGTCGGTTGAGCGCCGTCTCCACCTCGCCGGGGGAGAGGCCCTCCCGGAGCAGGTGGAAGATCACCGTGGGGTCGACGTCCCCGCTCCGCGTCCCCATCACCAGCCCCTCCAGTGGTGAGAGGCCCATCGAGGTGTCCACTGATCGGCCGCCGTCAACGGCACACGCCGAGGCGCCGTTGCCTAGGTGCAGGGTGATCAGCTTGAGGACACCCAGCGGGCGACCGAGGGCCTGGGCCGCTCGGCGGGCAACGTAGTCGTGGGAGGTGCCGTGGAAGCCGTAGCGGCGGACGCCGTGGTCGTCGTACCAGTTCTGCGGGACGGCGTAGCGGTACGCCTCCTGCGGCAGGGTGCCGTGGAACGCGGTGTCGAAGACGGCCACGTGGGGCAGGTCCGGTCTGAGCGCGCGGGCCACACGGATGCCCTCCAGGATCGGCGGGTTGTGCAGCGGCGCAAGCGGCGAGAGCTGCTCCAGCGTCTCGATGACCGCATCGTCCACAATGGTCGGTTGGGTGAAGGCCTCGCCGCCGTGGACCACCCGATGGCCGATCACCGAGAGGTCGTCGAGCAGGCCCTCCTCGCGCAGGCGGCTCGCGATCGCATCCAGCCCCGCGGCGTGGTCGGGGACCTGGCTGCCCGCCTCACCGATCCCCTCGACGATGCCGCCGGTCACCGCCTGAAGGGTGTCCAACGGATCACCGTCACCCTCGGGTGTGAAGACCTCGTACTTGATCGAGGAGCTGCCGCAGTTCAGGACAAGAACGGTCATGACGCGTCCGAGCCGGTTGGATTCTCCGGCGGCTGCGCCAGCTCCATCTGCGCCTGCACCGCCGTGATCGCCACCGTGTTCACGATGTCGGCGACCAGACAGCCGCGGGAGAGGTCGTTCACGGGTTTGTTCAGACCCTGCAGGACCGGGCCGATCGCCACAGCTCGCGCGGAGCGCTGCACCGCCTTGTAGGTGTTGTTGCCCGTGTTCAGGTCGGGGAAGACGAACACGGTCGCGCGGCCGGCCACGTCGGAGTCCGGCAGCTTCTTCTGCCCCACACCCGCGTCGATCGCGGCGTCGTACTGGATCGGACCCTCCACCGGGAAGTCCGGGTTGCGCTCCTTCACCAGCTTCGTGGCCTGCCTGACCCGGTCGACGTCCTCGCCGGCCCCGGACCCACCGGTCGAGTACGACAGCATCGCCACGACCGGGTCGATGCCGAACGTCCGTGCCGTCTGGGCCGACGACATGGCGATGTCGGCGAGTTGCTCCGCCGTGGGGTTCGGGATGATCGCGCAGTCGCCGTACACCAGCACGCGGTCGGCCAGGCACATCAGGAAGACGCTGGAGACGTTCTCGACCCCCGGCCGGGTCCGCACGAACTCGAACGAGGGGCGGATCGTGTGCGCCGTGGTGTGGGCGGCACCGCTGACCATCCCGTCGGCGTCCCCCAGGTGGACCATCATCGTCCCGAAGTAGGAGACGTCCCCCATCACTTCGAGCGCCCGGTCCAGCACCATGCCCTTGTGCTTGCGGGCCTCGACGTAGGCCTGCGCGTATCGCTCGCGGGTCTCCTCGGCCGCCTCGCTGTCGGGATCGATCATCGAAGCACCGCTCAGGTCGACTCCCACTGCCGAGGCCGTCCGGCGGATCTCCTCGACCGACCCCAGCAGCGTGAGGTCGACCACCTGCCGACGCAGCAGCAGGGCCGCAGCCTTGACGATCCGCTCATCGGTTCCCTCCGGCAGCACGATGTGCCGCCGATCGGCCCGGGCCCGCTCGATCAGGTCGTACTCGAACATCAGCGGGGTCACACGATCGGACCGGGTCAACTCGAACTGGGCCAGCAACTCCTCGGTGTCCACGTGCTCTTCGAACAACCCCAGCGCCGTCGCGATCTTCCGCTCGGAGGTCGCGGTGATGACGCCGGCGACGTTCGAGACGGCCTTGGCGGTCTCATAGGTGTCAGTCGGCACCGCGTAGACGGGGATGGGCACGCCTCCGAGGCCTTCCAGCAACTTCATGATCTGCGGCGCGGGGGTGATGCCGCCCGACAGCAGGACACCGGCCGCGTCCGGATAGGTGTCGGCGAGTCGACTGGCCAACGCGCCGACCAGCACATCAGGCCGGTCCCCGGGCGCGATGATGAGCTCGGCCGCATCGATCCGGTCCAGCATGTTCGGCAGCGACATCGCCGCCACCTTGAAGGAGGACACCTCGACGTCGGTGGTGCCCCTGCCCGCATGGATCTCGGTGGCGTCGAGGCTGTCGAGGATCTCCGCCAGCGTCGGCATCCCGAGTCGTTGGTGCTCGGGGATGACGGCGGTCAACGGGCTGGTGTCGGCGAGGAGGTCCCGGACCGCGTCCACCTGCTCCGGAGGCACCCGGTTGAGCACGATGGCACTGGTCGCCACGCCCTCGCCGTCCAGCGCCTGGGCGGTGACCTCGGCTGACTCGGCGATGTCGTCGGTCGTCTGGCCCGAGCCGTTGACCACCGCAACCACGGATGCGCCCAGGTGGTTGGCGACCTTGGCGTTGAAGTCGAACTCGAGTGCCGACCGGGATCCGGTCTGGTCCGTCCCCTCGATCAGCACGATGCTGCAGCTCTCGGCCAGGTCGCGGTAGGCGGCGATCATGCCCTTGAAGATCTCGTCGCGCCGGCCCTCGGCCAGCATGGCGTCGACCTGCTCGTCGGTGTAGGCGTACGTGGCCCGGTCGCCCAACTGGTAGCGGTCGCGCATCAGTGCCATGCGGTGGTCGGCCTCGCCGCTGGCCACCGGTCGGAAGTACCCGACGTCGTCCACCCGGCGGGAGAACAGCTCCATCAGGCCGAGCGCAACCATCGACTTGCCCGCCTGGGGTTGGACTGCGGCGAGGTACACGGACGTCGGCGGGGTGCTCATGTGTGCGATCCTCCCCAAAGCGAGGCCGGTCCACAACACCGCCCTCACCCCGACGCGAGATCACCACCATCCCCATGGCACCGACCACCCATCACCACCTGTTCGAGGGTGCGATCACCGCCGCGGCGTTCGCCAGCGGCGATGCCGTGGTGGTCGGGACGTGGGCCCGGTCGCCGCTCGGGACCTTCATCGACGTCATGTGGCGGACCGATGCGGGCCGTCGGATCCTGCTCGCCCCCACCACAGACGTCGCCACCTACGTGGACGGCCTGTACGCGTTCGACGAGGTCCGGGTCGGTCCGATCAGTGGCGGCGTGCGCGGCGACTTCCTCGACGTCGTGGCGGGGCCGCTCCACCTCACCGCGGTCCTCGCCGGACGGCAGTGGCAATCCCTGCTGTTCGCCCTCCGACCACGCGTCCTGCGACGCGCTCCGAGCTGGATCCGCATCGAGGACCAACTGGCTCGACCGGTCATCGGGCGTCTCCTGGGTGGGGGCGCCGGCGTGCGTGCCGCCGGTGTCGCGCCGGGCGGCCAGACCGAGTTCTACGGGGCCGACGACTGGCGGCGCCTTCGTGACGCCCAACTGTTGGTCGCGGGGGAGGACGCTGGGGCGCTCTCGCCGATGCCCGCCGACTTCGGTGTCGGCCTGTCGGCATTCCCCACGATCCCCGCATCGGTCCGCGTCGGTACGATCGTCCAGCCGTGACCATCGCCTCCTCCGAGCCGCATGCCGCACCGTTGCCTGCCACGCGCCAGACCGCGCGCATCAACGGCGTGTCCTGTCCACTGGCGGACGCCGCCCTCGCCGTGACCGACGCTGGCGTCGCCCGCGGGGACGGCGCGTTCGAGACGGTCGGCGTGTGGGGCGGTCGGGCCTTCCGGCTGGAGGACCACCTGGATCGTCTGGAGGCCTCGGCCGCCGCCATCGCCTTGGACCCGCCTCCCCGTGAGGACTTGCTGGCCGACGCGAGGGCCGTGCTCGACGGCGTGGCGGCCGACGCCGCCCTCCGGCTGTACGTCACAGCGACGGGCAGTCGGATCGTCACCCTCTCGGCGCTGCCGGAGCGGGGGACGGTTCGTGTGCTCAGCCCCCAGCCAGCGCCGTGGATCCAACCCCCCGCGGCGTACCATCCCGCCGGAGCCAAGACCATGTCGTACGGGCCGAACATGACGGCTGGTCGGCTGGCGGTGCGCGACGGCGCCGATGACGCACTGCTGATCAGCCATCCCGATGCCTGGATCCTGGAGGGGCCGACGTTCGGTGTGGTCTTTGCGTCGGGTGGCGTGCTTCATGCCCCCTCCGTCGACCTCGGCATCGTCGACTCGATCTCACGGCGGACGCTCCTCGAGATCGCGGGTGACCGGGGCATCGAGGTCCTCTACGGGCACTGGCCGCTGGCTGAGCTGGCCACTGCGGATGAGGTGATCATCTCCTCCTCCCTCCGGCCGGCGACGGCCGTCGCCCGGGTGGGATCGTGGACCTTCGGCGAGCATCCCATCGCTGATCTCCTGGATCGGGAGCTTCGAAAGCGTCGGCGCGAATTCTCGAGCTGATGGGCTAGCCTCGGGCGCAACCCACCAGCAGGATTTTGACGAGGAGACCTCGTGAGTCAGTCAGAGGCACCAGCAGCCGATTGGTATCAGGACCCGTCGGGGCGGTTCCAGTTCCGCTACTGGGACGGCGAGACCTGGACGGGGCACGTCTCGACCGACGGTGAGACCGAGTGGGACCCACCAACCGACGAGCCCGACGGAGGCTCTGAGGATGCCGGGGTCGAGGATGCCGGCGCTGCGGGGACGGATGGCCAGTGGGCCCCGGAGGAGGCCGCCGCCTCAGCTGAAGCAGCCGCGCAGCCAGCCGCAGAGTCGGCCGAGCCGGTCGGCGGTGCGATCGAGGAGGGGGAGCCCTCGGACGCCAACCTCGTCGCCAACAGTCGCGCCGGCGTTGACGACGACATCCAGGAGTGGGTGGACGAGGTCGCGGCGCAGGTCGACCCACGCCTCAGCCGCATCAACCGGGCCTGGACGTCACAGCCGCAGGCCGAGGCCGCGCGCGCCTGTGCCTACGGGCTGCTGCTGGGTCACCTGGCGCACCTCCACCCGCACATGCGCGGCGAGCTGTCCCAGGTGGCGGAGGCCCACCCGTCCTTCACCACGCTGGAGGCCGGCAGCCGGCTGGAGACCCTGGAGCAGATCGCCGGCGACCCGCAGCGCAGCGCCGCCTGGCTGGGTCCGCTGATCGGCGAGGAGAACCCGGACCAGGTCCGGATGCTGTTCGACTGATCGGTCCCAGAACGCGCGGACGGGCCGCCCGGTTCACCGGCGACCCGAATGGTGTCCTCTCCGTCCCGCATGCCGAACCGAGGGGACATACTCGGCGTGCGGTAGGCCTCAGCCCACGAGGTCGCGGAGAGGCTCGGCGACCCGCACCACGTGGCGGGCCGTCGACATGATGTAGAAGTGGATGCCGGGGACGCCGGCCTCCAGCAGCTCCTCGGCCTGCTCGCGGGCCCAGGCCACGCCGACGTCGGCGACCTGGCCGTCCGGAGCGGCCATTGCCTCGTCCGCCAGCGCCTCCGGGATCTCGGTGTAGAAGCTGCGGGGCAGCAGGCTGAGCTGCCGCTTCGAGGTCAGGATCTTCAGGCCCGGCACGATCGGCACGCCGATGCCAGCTTCCCGGCAGCGCTTGGCCCAGTCGAGGAAGTGGCGGTTGTCGAAGAACATCTGGCTGACGACGTAGTCCGCACCGGCCTCGACCTTCTGCTTGAGGTGCTCGATGTCCCAGCTCGCGTTCGGCGAGTCGACGTGGGTCTCTGGATACCCGCCGACGCCCACACAGAAGTCCGTCGGTGCGGCGTCGAGAAGGTCAGCGAGGTACCGGCCCTCGTTCATGTCGCTGATCTGAGCGACGAGGTCGCTGGCGTACTCGTTGACCGTCCGGTCCGCCCGGGTGTCGGCCCGCTTCCCGGTCTCGTCGCCGCGGACCGCGAGGAGGTTGTGGATGCCGAGGTAGTTGAGCTCGATCAGCGCATCCTCGGTCTCCTCCTGGGTGAACCCGCGGCAGAGGATGTGGGGGACGGCGTCGATGCCGAAGCGGTACTGGATGGCAGCACACAGACCGAGGGTCCCGGGTCGCTTCCGTGTGGTCCGCTTCTGCACGGTGCCGTCCGACTGCTCCTCGTAGGTCACCTCCGCCCCATGGCTCGTGACGTCGATGAAGGGCGGATCATAGGGGGCCAGGTCGTCCACCACGGCCAGGACGTCGGCGACGGAGCTGCCCCGCTTCGGCGGGATGATCTCGTAGGAGAACAGCGGCCGCTCGGCCTGGGCGTAGTGCTCGGTGACCTTCATGGCCTCCAAGAGTAGTCCTGCGGGGTTACCGCTTCGTCAACCAGTCGACGGCCCATCGGCCGACGTGCTGCTGGTGCGGATGACCAGCCTCGTCGGCATGACATGCCGTTCGGGCGGGGCACCCTCGGCCATCTCGGTCAGGAGAAGCCGGGCTGCTGTGCCACCGATCTGATCGATTGGCTGCTCAACCGTCGAGAGGCCGGCGAGTTCGGCGATCTCGTCGCCATCGGTGCCGACGACCGCGACGTCTCCGGGCACCGTCAGACCCAACGACCGAAGGGTCTGGATGACTCCGACTGCCAGATAGTCGGACATGCAGTAGATGGCCGAGGGAAGGCGCGCACGGCTGAGGAGCGCGGCTGCGGCCGCCCGGCCGCCCGCGATGGTGAACTCCCCGGCTGCCTCGATGACCTGGTCGCCGATGCCCGCGGCGTTCATCGCGGCCAGGTAGCCGGCGCGGCGCTGGGCCACGACCGACCCTGCGCACGTGGAGAGTTCTCTGCCCGCCACCAGTGCCACGCGGGTGTGGCCCGCATCGATCAGGTGCGTCGTTGCCGACTCGGCGACCTGCTTGTCGTCGATCCGAACGGACGAGAAGCCCTCATGCTCGCGTCCGCCGACGAACACCACGGGGACGTTCCAGCCACGAAGTCGTTCCATCGTGGGTGGTTGAAGATCCTGGTTGACCACGATCGCACCATCCACCCGTCCGTCCGTCACACCGCCGACGACCCCCGTGGGGAGGATGGTCGGGTCTTCGGCCGCCATCGCCACGGTGTCGTAGCCCGCCTCGAACAGTCGGGTGTGGATGGCAGAGAGGATCTCGCGGTCGTACCAGGGCTGGAGCGATCGCAGAACGATGGCCACCGCACGGTTCGCGCGTGCCCGCAGGCTTCGGGCCTGGGCGTTGGGCCGATAGGCAAGTTCGGTCGCAGCAGACAAGACGGCGGCGGCCGTGCTGGGAGCGACGTTCTCCATGCCACGGAGAGCCCGACTGGCCGTCGCGATGGACACGCCGGCGTGTCGGGCGACGTCCTCGAGCGTCGCCGGAGCCGAAGAGCTCGGTTGCCCACTCATGGCGGTGTTCCCGTGGTCTCGCGAATGAGCAAGTCGGCGGGCAACACCACATGACGGTTCGTCGCCGGGTCAGCCAGGCACTCCAGGAGCAGCTCTGCTCCGGTGGCGCCGATCGCTGGGACCGGTTGCCGAACGGTGCTCAGCCCATAAGCATCGGCGAGTTGATGGCCGTCGACGCCGACGACCGACACGTCTGCCGGGACGGCGAGACCCATCTCCCGCAGCGCGATCAGCGCGCCGACTGCCATCCGATCCGACATGCAGAACAGCGCGGTCGGCGGTCTGCCACGCCGCCCCAGCAGCTGGCGGGCTGCGTCGTAGCCGCCGCGAAGGCTGTAGTTGCCGCTGGCTTCGAGACCGGCGGGTTCGAGATCTCCCTGTGCGTGTGCCTCCAGGAACCCCTGATAGCGCCGTTCGGAGGAGTCGAACTGGAACGGTGGGCGGCTCTCGCCCTTGATCAGACCGATTCTCGAGTGGCCGAGCGCCAACAAGTGGGCCGTCGCCATCCTGCCGACCGCGACATCGTCGATCATCACACCCGGGACGTCTGGAACCAGGCGTCCCGTGGTCGCCGTCGGCACGCCCATCCTCCGAAGCTCCCGCAGCGCGTCGGCCGGGATCGGCACATCGACCACCACGAGGCCATCAACCCGGGAGCGGCTCGGATCGGCGTCAGCGAAGAGTCGGCGGAGGCCTCCCGGCTCGTCGATGACCGCGACGACGGTGTCGTAGTCCCGGTCCGCCAGGAACGTCTGGGCCCCGGAGACGACCTCAGCCGAGTACCAGTGATTCAGGGCCGGGACGGCCACGGCGATGTTCCGCGTGGCTCCCCGACGAAGGTTCGACGCGACCTCGTTGCGGCGAAACGCGAGGTCCTCAGCGGCCCGCTGAACCCGCTGCCGGGTCGCGGACGCCACATTGGGGTTGTTGGCCAGCGCTCGGCTGACGGTGGCGACTGACACACCAGCTCGCTCTGCAACGTCCGCCATGGTCGCACGGCTCGCGGCCTCGCGGTTCCGCTGCAGGGCTCGGGATGTCTCGACCATGGTCTCCAGTATCGCCCGCGCCAGCGCAGACTGACGATTGGTCAGTAAACGATTGCGCTTGCAATGGGTAAGGTTCGGCGAAAGCGCTTTGAAAGTGGTGTTGTAATCGATTGCAGGTTGGTGTTACATACGTCATCGCTCGCCCCTGGCCGGGGGCGGAACCGACGATCGACTGGAAGCCGACGATGAGAACACGTGGACGCCTCGAAGGAGTGCTGCTCGTCCTTGCCCTCTTGGCAGCTGCCTGTGGCGGTGCTGAGGAGAGCACTGGCGACCGGGCAGCCACCCCTGCCTCGGAGCCTGCTGATGAGGTAGCTGAGGAGGCCGGTGGTGCCGTGACCGAGGGCGCTGCCGAGGATGACGGCGGAACGGCCGGTGAGGGCGGTGCTCGTGACTTCGGTGGTCAGTCGATCACCATCACCGGGTCGGAGCGCGATGAGCCGTCGGTGACCGCGATCAACGCGGCGCTCGACCGCTTCGAAGAGCGCGCCAACCTCGAGATCGAGTTCCTGGGCGATGCCGACTGGGAGGCCAACATCAACACCCAGGTCTCGGGCGGCAATCCCCCCGACATCTCCATCTTCCCGCAACCCGGCAAGCTGATCGCCTTCGCCCGAGATGGGCTCGTGGTGCCGCTCGCCGAGGAGACCAACACCGCGGTCGATGAGTACTGGGACGCGAGCTTCCAGACCGACGTCGAGTTGGACGGCGTGCTCTACGGCGTTCCGGTCAAGACCGACCTCAAGTCGCTGGTGTGGTACCAGCCGGCTGCCTTCACCGAGGCCGGCTATGAGGTGCCGCAGACCCTCGAGGAGTTCACCGCCCTGGTCGACCAGATGGCGGCCGATGGCGGACCGGCGCCGCTCTGCGTCGGCATCGAGTCCGGCGCCGCCACGGGCTGGCCGTTCACCGACTGGACCGAAGACCTCGTCCTGCGGCAACACGGTCCGGAGGTGTACGACCAGTGGGTGTCCCACGAGATCCCCTTCGACGACGAGCGGATCGTCGAATCCATGCAGACGGTCGTGGACCTGTGGTCCGGCGACAACGTCTTCGCGTCAGGCGGTTCGGTCGCTGCCACCGCCTTCGGTGACAACGCGCAGCCGATCCTCGACGGCAACTGCTGGATGCACCGGCAGGCCAACTTCTTCGCGGGATTCTTCCCCGACGGGACACCCTTTGCGGATCCGGACGACCCGAACGCGGTTGATGCCTTCTACTTCCCGAGCGACGGTGATGAGAACCCGGTCCTGACCGCCGGCAACTTCGCCGCGGTGTTCAACGATGACCCTGCAGTCCACGCCGTCGTCACCTACATGGCCAGCGCCGAGTACGCCGAAGCACGCCAACTGGCCCAGACCGAGGCGCTGGAGGGCAGCATCTCCGGCTACCTGTCTGCCGCCCGCGGTCAGGACATGAGCGTCTACCAGCCGCTGGAGCAGGGCTTCATCGACATCCTGACCGGCACGGAGGTCGCTCGTTTCGACGGCTCGGACCTCATGCCCAATGAAGTAGGTGCCGGCAGCTTCTGGACCCAAGGGGTCGACCTCGTGATCGGCGACGTCGATGCTGAGACCGCAGCCGAGGCGATCGAGGCCACCTGGCCTGAGTGACGTTCGTCTCTCCCTCCTTCCTCTCGGGAGAGCGCGTGTGCCCGCCGATCCGACGCTCGGCGGGCACACGGCGTTCCTCCGCCGACAACTCACGTCTCGTGAGCGTTCGGGACCAGCACGACCTTGCCGCGCGCTCGGCCTGAGCGGAGGTGGGCGAAGGCGTCGGCGACGTGGTCCAACGGGAAGGTCCGATCCACCATCGGGGTGACCAGGCCGCGGTCGACCAGGTCCGCCAGGCGCTCCAGGTGATCGGCGTCCTCGGCCGCGATGAAGGTCGTCAGGCGCTGGCTGACGACGGCCGAGGTGATCCGCGCCCGGAGTTGCCGGTCGAGCCCGCCGAGCAGGCGACCACCACCCTCGCCACCCACGATGACCAGGCTGCCGGACGGGGAGAGGGCACGACGCAGCGCACGCAGTGACCGGTTGCCTCCGGTGTCGATGATGATGTCGTACTGACGGCCCTCGCCCAGCGGGTCGGTGACCGTGTAGTCGATGACCCGGTCAGCGCCCAGCGAGCGGACCAGGTCGTGCTTCGCGCCCCGGGCGACGCCCGTCACGACGGCATTCCGTGCCTTGGCGATCTGGACGACGACGTGGCCGACCCCTCCGGAGGCACCCAGCACCAGGACCTCGTCTCCGGGTCGGACCCGGGCGTGGACATCCACGGCCTGGAGTGCGGTCGAGCCGGTCACGGCCAGCGCGCCGGCGTCGACGACGTCCATGCCACGCGGGATTGCCGCCAGCTTGGTCTCGGGGGCGACGGCGAACTCGGCATACGTGCCCGTCCCATGTCCGAAGACACGGTCGCCCGCGGCGAACCGCGTCACCGCTGGTCCGACGTCCCGGACGACCCCGGCAAGGTCGAGGCCGGGGATCGGCGTCTTGGGTCGACGGAGGCCGAAGGCGAGGCGTGTTGGGTAGGGGAGGCCTGTCATGAGATGCCAGGCGCCGTGATCGATGCCCGCGGAGGCGACGGCGACGAGGACCTCGAGGTCGCCGATCTGTGGCATCTCGACGCTGCGGACCTCCAGCGTCTCGGGCGGTCCATAGCGGTCCTGGACGACAGCGCGCATCGTCGTGTGGCCCTGGTGGATGGGTGTGGTGGTGGGTGAGGTCGTCATGGCTGACTCCTTCTCTCTCGTGATGTGGTCGTCAAGGGTTGGTGGTCGCGTGTGGCGCGAGGCCGTGGCGGATCAGACGGACGGCGAACGCCGGCTCGACCACCATCGCGATCAGGTACAGCGGGTCGATCGCGGCGCTGAGCGAGGGCGCCCACAGCGCGGCTGCGGAGCCGACGAGGTAGACGACACCGGTCGCGGCCATGCCGACGGCAAGCCACCGTGGGACCAGCCGGTAGGTCCACAGCAGCCGCGCGAGGAACAGGCAGGAGAACCCGAAGGCGATCAAGCCGGCGTCGTAGCCCAGGGCGTGGGCCTCCATGAGCTCCATTGCGGTGGCCCCAGCGGAAGTCTGTGCGGCCATCAGGGCGCGGGTCAGGTTCAGCAGGTTGACGGCGATGACGGCGCCCTGCAGGACGCGGAACAGGGTCGTGGCGAGAGCAAGTCGCCGGTCGAGGTGCCGGAGCAGGAGGTACAGACCCACACCGACCATCAGATCGAAGCCCACCATGATCAGGTCCGCGGCGATGCCTGCCTGGAACAGGCCGGTGTTGGCCAGGATGTTCGAGGCCGTCCGCGCCGCGTCGTCCGCGACGAGCAGCTGTCCACGGACGACGAACTCGGCGAAGATCCCCGTTGCGATGATGCCGATGTAGGCAAGGCCGACGACGATCGAAATGGCTCGATGTCGGTCGGCAGCCGGACCTCGAGCCGGTGTGGTCTGGGGGTGACGGGTGGTGGTGGCGGTCATGAGAGCCTCCGTGGTCGGGGTTCAAGCGATGTCGGTGACGCTACGGACCGCCCCGGCTGCGGTATTGGCCCTCGCCGCCAATCGCTTGACCATCTCCGCCACACCGCCTCAGAGCTCCCTCGCCACCTCCGTCGGACATGGCAAACTGCGCCATGGCCTCGGTCGGGACACCGGTGATCAGGCGGATCGTGCAGGTCTCCCGGGGCCCCGAGCCCCCGGAGAGGCTGCTGGCCCAGATGGGTCTGCCGGCCGATGTCGACCCGGGGAGCTGGACCACCGAGGCCGTGGACGTGGAGGTCTACTACGAGCTGCTGGAGCGCGTCGCCGGCTACCACGATCCCGGGTTGCCCTTCCGCTACGGCCGCAGCATCCAGGTGGACGACTTCGGCGCGCTCGGCCTGGCCATGAAGACCGCACCGAGGGTGCGCGACGCACTCCTGCGCCTGGTCCGCTACGTCCTGGTGCTCAGTGACACCCTGTCCTACGAACTGGAGGAGGGTCCGGGTGGCCCGCGCTTCCTGCTGAGGGGCAGGTCACACCACCGACGCGGGGCCCAACTGGCCAACGAGTGCGCGCTCGCTGCCGTCACCTCCGTCCTGCGACAACTGGTCACCGGGCCGATCGGGCTGCGCGGGGTGTCCTTCTGCCACGCCGCGCCGGAGTCCGATGAGCCGCATCGGGAGTACTACCGGGTGCCCGTGAGGTGGTCATCCGAGGTCGATGGCCTGCTCCTCGTCCCTGCCCTCCTCGAGCGACGGACCCGGCTGGGGGACCACGGGCTGTCGGCCTATCTGCTGGACCGGCTGGAGGATCTGTACAGCCAGACCGTGGACCGGTCGCTGGCTCATCGAGTCTCGGTGGCCGTCGCCAGTTCGCTGCCCGACGGCCAGCCCAGCAAGTCGCAGGTCGCCCGGCAGCTCGGGTACAGCGAGCGGACCCTGCACCGGCGGCTGGCCGACGAGGGCCACTCGTTCCAGGAGTTGGCCACCCAGGTCCGCCGGGAGGCCGCCGAGTCGCTGCTGCAGCGCGGCACGCACTCGCTGACCGACGTCGCCTTCCTGACCGGCTTCTCGGACCAGGCGGCGTTCACGCGGGCCTTCAAGCGCTGGACCGGCCGGACGCCGGGGCAGTGGCGGGTGTCGGTCGGGTAGCGCGCGCCGAGCCGAGCCAGGACTAGCCGGGGATGCGCTTGCGCAGATATCCGACCGTCTGGGCGGCGGCCGCCGCCACCGGCACGGCCAGGAACGCGCCGAGGATGCCCAGCAGGAAGCCGCCGACGGTCAGGGCCAGGATGATCGCGAGCGGGTGGAGTTCCAGCGTCCGTCCGAGGATCAGCGGCTGGAGCAGCTGACCCTCCACGTTCTGCACCACGAGCACCAGGATGATGACGAAGACGGCCGTGGTCGGGCCGTTCGACGCCAGGGCGACCAGCGCCGCGAGCAGCCCCGAGATCCCGGCACCGACCACCGGGAAGAGCCCACCGAAGAACACGATCACGGCCAACGGCAGCGCCAACTCGACGCCCAGGATCACCAGCCCGATCCCGATGAACACCGCGTCGACGATGGCGACCAGCAGCTGGCCCTGGATGTACCCGCCGATGGTCTGCCAGCCCATCCGCCCGATGATGTCCACGTCCTCGTGCAGGAACTCGGGGAACACCGACTTGACCCACTCGGCGATGGCTGATCCGTCCTTCAGGTAGAAGAACAGCACGATCAGGGTCAGCAGGATGCCGGTCGCCGTGTTGAACACGGTCTGGAAGGCCGAGACCACTCCGTCGGTGGCCTGCCCGCCGGCTGCCGCCTCCCGCACCGCCGTCGTGGCCTGGTCGATCAGGTCGTTCAGGTCGACGGGTTGCAGGCCGAACGGGCCGCTGGCCAAGAACTCGTCGAGCTGCCGGTACCCCTCGCGGATCGAGGCCTCGAGCGAGTCGAACTGCTCGGCCACGGCCGGAGCGATGAACGACACGATCGCGGTGACGATCCCGAAGAAGCCGAGCAGGGTGATCAGGGCGGAGAGCGCGTCCGGCACACCCTGGGCCTTGATCCGCCGATTGATCGGCTCGAGACCCGCGGCCGGGAACAGCGCGATGATCACAGGAATGATCACGGCGGACAGACGTGCGGTCACCAGTGCCAGACCGATGGTGATGATCGTGATCCCGATGAAGGACCAGGCGTACACCCCGGCACGGACGGTCGGCCGTTGGCTGAGCGGCTCCACCAGCTTGGCGGCAACGTCAGCGGTCTTGACCTTGGGCTCGACCTTCTCGGTCAGCCCGGCCTCGTCGGCGACCGCAACCGTCATCTCCGTCGGCTGGCGGTCCTCGTCGGTCACCGCCGCCACGGACTCCGAGGGCGGCGTGTCCGCTCGGTCCGCCTCCGCCATGCTGGACTCGTCTGTCACATCAGCGTCGCTCACGCCGTCAGATGATTGCGCAGCGCGCCCACCAGATACAACACGTCGACCGTGGCCGACTGTTCACGGATCGAGTGCATCGACAGCAGCGGGTTGCCGATGTCCACCGTCGGGAGCCCGAGACGGGTCGCGGTCAGCGGACCGATGGTCGAGCCGCTCCGGGCGTCGGCCCGGTTGCTGAAGTACTGCACGGGGACGCCCGCGGCCTCGCACCGCTGCCGGAACCAGGCCAACGTGGCGGCGTCCGTGGCGTAGGCCTGGCTGGCGTGGGTCTTGATCACCGGGCCGCCACCCAGACGTGGTCGGTGGCCGCCGTCGTGCTTGTCGGCGTAGTTGGGGTGGACCGCGTGCGCGGCGTCGGCGCTGATGAGGACCGAGCCGGCCACGGCCCGCGCCAGCGACTGCGCGTCGTCATCACCCGAGGCGCTGATCAGCCGCCCCAGCACATCACCGAGCATCGGTCCGGCCGCGCCCTCGGCCGACCCCGAACCAACCTCCTCGTGGTCGTTGCACACCACCACCTGGGTGGCGTCGCCCTGCCCGGCCCGGAGGAGCGCCTGCAGGCCGGCGTAGCAGCTGACCAGGTTGTCCTGCCGTGGTGCGAAGAGGAACTGCTTGTCCACCCCACCCAGCGCCGAGGGTTGGGTGTCGCACAGCACCAGGTCCCAGCCGATGATCTCGCCGTCGACGTGGTCGGCCAGCAGGTCCGCCAGACCGAGGTCCTGAGCCGCCGCGGCGAACAACGGCACGATGTGGCTCTGCGGGTTGAGCTTCAGGCCCTCCTCGTTCAACTCACGGTTCAGGTGGATGGCCAGCGAGGGGATGCGCAGGATCGGCCGGTCGACGTGAACGGACCGGATGGACCCGTCGGCCAGCACCACCCGCCCCGCCAGACCAAGGTCCCGGTCCAGCCAGGTGTAGGCCAGCGGACCGCCGTACACCTCCACCGAGAGCTGCCCGTACCCGACCCGTGAGGTCACGCCGTGGGGGCGAACCTTGAAGGTCGGTGAGTCCGTGTGGGCACCGACGAGTCGGAAGCCCGCCTCGGCGATCGGCGCGGACCCCACGCGGAAGGCCACGATCGTCCCGCCGTCGCGGATGACGTAGCCGGTCGTGCCGGGCTCGACGGTCCAGGCGTCCCGCTCGTCGAGGGCCACGAAGCCCTCGTCATCCAAGCGCCGGGCCATCTCCTCGCAGGCATGGAAGGGGGAGGGGCTGGCATCGATGAAGCCACAGAGGTCCGTGGCGGCCTCGACGTCGACGTGGCGGGGGCGCGCGTCGGGCGGACCGTCCGCCACTACGCCTCACCCGAGCCGATGCCCGCGAACGCGTCACGCATCAGCTTGTCCTGCTCCAACTCGTGGACCGTGTGGGATCCGGTGGCGGGGCTGGCGCTCTCGAACCGTGTGGCCCGCTTCAGCCGCAGGTCGTCACGGACGGCCTCGCAGGCGTTGTAGAGCCGACTGCCGGCGAAGGGCCAGGGGCCCATGTTCTCCGGTTCGTCCTGGACCCACATGACGTCGACGGCGTTCGGGTAGCCACGCAGCGCCTTCTCCACCTGGGCCTGGGGGAAGGGGTAGAGCTGCTCGATCGACACCACCGCGGCGGGATGATCGTGCTCGTTCCGGTAGGCGATCAGGTCGTGGCGGACCTTGCCGGAGCACAGCACCACACGACGGACGCTGTCAGCGTCCGGTCCGTCTGGCTCGAGCAACGTCTCGTTGAACCCGCCCTCGGTGAAGGCCACCGCCGGGGACTGCGCCTCCTTCGCGCGTAGCATCGACTTCGGGCTGAACACGACCAGGGGCTTCAGCACGTCGTGGTGCATCTGTCGACGGAGCAGGTGGAACCACTGCGCGGCTGTGGACGGCTGCGCGATCTGGATGTTGTCCTGGGCACAGAGGGTCAACCAGCGCTCGATGCGGGCCGAGGAGTGCTCGGGCCCCTGCCCCTCATAGCCGTGGGGCAGCAGCACGACCAGGCCTGACTTCTCCTCCCACTTGTCCTCAGCCGCGGTGATGAACTGGTCGATGATGACCTGGGCGCCGTTGGAGAAGTCGCCGAACTGCGCCTCCCACAGGGTCAGCGCGTCGGGTCGGGCGACCGAGTAGCCGTACTCGAAGCCGAGGGCGCCGAACTCGTGAAGTGGGCTGTCGTAGATCATGAACTGGCCCGGCTGGTCGTCCAGGCCCTCCAGGTGCCGCAGCGGGATGTACTCGCTGGCGTCGTTGTGGTCGATCAGCACCGAGTGCCGCTGGGAGAAGGTGCCGCGACGTGAGTCCTGACCGGCGAAGCGGACACTGATCCCCTCCTGCACCAGCGAACCCAGCGCGAGCATCTCAGCGGTCGGCCAGTCGACGGCGTCCTCGGCCAACTGGTCGGCCCGCCGCGACAGCAGCCGGGCCAGCTTGGGGTGCGGCTCGAAGTCGGCCGGCCAGGACGTCAGCGCCTTGGTGATCCGGTTCAGGTGGTCCAGGCTGACGGCAGTGGGGATGTGGTCGAGCACCCCCCGCACCTTGGGTGGTGGAGGCAGCTCGTTGGTCTCTGGCTTGGACTCCCTGGTCTGGCTGAGCGCCTCCTCGAGCTTGGACTTGAAGGAGTCCAGCGCCTCCTCCGCCTGCTCGATCGTCAGGTCGCCCCGGTTGACCAGCTCCTCGGTGTAGACCTTCCGAACGCTGCGGTGGTTCGCGATCGCCCGGTACATGATCGGCTGGGTGAACGCGGGCTCGTCACCCTCGTTGTGGCCGTGCTTGCGGTAGCACACCATGTCGACCACGACGTCGCGACCGAAGGTCTTGCGGTACTCCAGGGCCAGCTTGACGACCCGGACACACGCCTCGGGGTCATCGCCGTTGACGTGGATGATCGGCGCCGACACGGTCTTGGCGATGTCGGTGCAGTACTCACTCGACCGGGAGTGGTGCGGGGCGGTGGTGAACCCCAGCTGGTTGTTGATGATGATGTGGACCGTGCCGCCGGTCTCATAGCCCTTCAGCTGGGACATCCCCAGCGTCTCGGCGACCACGCCCTGGCCGGCGAACGCGGCGTCCCCGTGGATCAGGATCGGCAGGATCGGCCCGGCGCTCGGAGGGTGCTGCCGGACGTCCTGCTTGGCGCGGACCATTCCCTCGACCACCGGGTTGACCGCCTCCAGGTGGCTCGGGTTGGCCGCCAGCGACACCGGGATCTGGTTGCCGCCGGGCGAGGTGTGTGAGCCCGTCGAGCCGAGGTGGTACTTGACGTCACCGGAGCCTTGGACGGACTCCTCCCCGATGTCGCCCTCGAACTCGCTGAAGATCTTGTTGTAGGACTTCCGGAGGATGTTGGCCAGCATGTTGAGGCGGCCGCGGTGGGCCATGCCGATCACGGCCTCCTGCAGGCCGTCATCCGCCGCGGCAGAGAGCAGCCCGTCCATCATCGGGACCAGGGACTCGGCCCCCTCCAGGGAGAAGCGCTTCTGACCCAGGTACTTGGTTCCGAGGAAGCGCTCGAACGCCTCGGCCTCGTTCAGCATCTCGAGGATCTGCTGCTGCTCGTCGGACGACAGGTCGGTCTTGACGCCCTCGAGCCGGGCCTGGAACCACTCCTTCTGCTCGGGGTCGGAGATGTGCATGTACTCGATGCCGACCGTGCGGCAGTAGGCGTCGCGCAGCAGGCCCAGCAGGCTGCCGAGCGTCATCACGTCGTGGCCGCCGATGCCGTCGGTGAAGAACTCGCGGTCGAGGTCCCAGATCGTCAGGCCGTAGGACGCGGGGTCCAGTTCGGTGTGCACCTTGCGGAAGGTGTGCTGGAGGGGGTTCAGGTTCGCGATCAGGTGCCCGCGGACCCGGTACATGTTGGTCATCCGCTGGACGGCCATCTGCTTGGTGGCCCGCGCCGCCTCGTTGTCGACGACCTTGGAGGAGTTGTCGGTCCGCCAGCGCACCGGCTCGTACGGGATCCGCAGCGAGTCGAAGATCTCGTCGTAGAAGTCGTCCTCGCCCAGCAGATAGGTCTCCATGGAGCGCAGGAACAGGCCGGACTCGGCGCCCTGGATGACCCGGTGGTCGTAGGTGGAGGTCATGGTGATGACCTTGCCGATGCCGAGCGAGGCGACGGTGCGCGGGTCTGACCCCTTGAACTGGGCCGGGTAGTCGATGGCACCCACGCCGATGATCGCCGACTGGCCCTTCATCAGCCGTGGGACCGACCCGACGGTGCCCAGACCACCCGGGTTGGTCAGGGTCGCCGTCGTGTTCTCGAACATCTCCGGGGAGAGCTTGTTGGACTGGACCAGTCGGATCATGTCCTCGTAGGCCCGCCAGTACTCCGCGAAGGTGAGGGTGTCGACCTCCTTGATGTTCGGCACCAGCAGCACCCGGCCGTTCTTGCGCTGGATGTCCACGGCCAGGCCCATGTTGATGTGGTCGGGCTGATGGACGTAGGGGGTCCCGTCGGCATCCTCGTGGTAGCTCTTCGTCATGGCCGGGTGCGCCATCAGCGACTTCACCATGGCCCAGCCGATGAGGTGCGTGAACGAGACCTTCCCACCACGGGTGCGGACGAGTTGGTTGTTCAGGATCCGCCGGTTGACCTCGAGCAGCTTCGCGGGGACCTCCCGCAGTGACGTCGCCGTCGGCACGGTGAGCGACGTCTGCATGTTCTCGGCGATCGCGGCCGAGACACCGCGGATCTTCGTCGCGCCGTCAGGGACGATGACCTCCTCGGCGTCTGGCTCCTCGGCGTCTGGCTCCTCAGCGGGGGTCGACGGCGCTTCCGCTGTAGCCCCGTTGGTCGAGGGCGAGGTGTCGGTCGGGGCGGTGGGAACACGAGAGGGTGCCCCGTTCGGCACGTAGTCGGCGAAGAAGTCGTGCCACGACTCCGGGACGCTGTCCGGATTGGCCAGGAAGTCGCGGTACATCTCCTCCACGATCCAAGCGTTCGAGCCGAAGGACGTGGTGGACGAGTCAGCCATGAAGGGGTCCCAGGGGAGAGGGTTCGGAGGACGGGTGGTGCAGCCGTGATGGTATCAACGTCCTTCTCCTAGACTCCTTGCAGGTATGGGCGCTCTCAACACCCCTGGCGGTCACGCCCCGACGCCCCCGACAGCCAAGCCGCGAGGCCGCGGTCTGATCCGTGCCGGCGTCCTCTGCATGGTGCTCGCGGTGGTCCTCGGGGCCGTCGCGCTGTTCCAGGCCTTCGGGCCACTCGTGCAAGCCTCGCCGGAGCCCATCACCGGGCCGACCACGGTGCAGATCGAGGAGGGTGGGTCCTACGCGATCTACTCGGTCGGCCGAGTTGGCGCCGTCGGGGACAGTGGGTGCGCGGTCACCGGTCCGAACGGGGAGGTGGGGCTGCAGGCGGCGTTCGGGAACCAGACCCTCACGACGGGAGGGCAGACCTACTCCCTGCGCCAGACCTTCGACGTGGAGCCCGGCACCTACACGGTGTCCTGCGCCGAGAGCAACGCCCGATACGCCGTCGGCCCCGAGGTGAACGTGTTCCGGACGGTCGGCCTCGGCTTCATCGGCATCTTCGGGGGCATCACGATGTTCATCGTCGGAGTCGTGTTGCTCATCGTGGGCCTCGTCGTCCGCAGCCGGAGCAAGAGCGGCGGGTCGCCCCCGGGATACCCCGGGCAGCCACCCCCCGGACCGTACGGCCAGCCCTACCCCGTGCCGAACCAGCCGCACCCGGGCAACTACCAGGGACCAGTCGGATGGTGACCGAGTTCGGCGTGGCGCCTCCCGCCTCAGTGGAGGCACTGAAGTAGGTCTACCGACCTCCGCGGAGGGGTTTGTTAGGCTGCGGCGGTCATGACGGAACCTAGCCATTGGCTGGTGGGGCGAGAGCGGGAACGGGCCCAAGTGGAACGGCTCGTCGCGGATGCGGCGGCCGGGAAGAGCTGTGTCCTGGAAGTCAGGGGTGAGCCCGGGATCGGCAAGACCACGCTGCTCGGCGAGACGATCCAGATCGCGGACCGGCATGGGGTCGCCCGCCTTCCGATCCACTTCCAGCAGGGCGAGGAGGAGCTACCGCTCGCGGCCATCCGGCGGGCCCTGTCGGCGGTCCGGGACGATCCCGACCAGCGGCGCCTCGAGCGGCTGTTCGGCGTCAGCGGCCGGGACGTCCGGTACATGATCGTTGACGCGGCCATCCAGGCGATGATGGGCGTGATCGAGCGGCACGAGCCGCTGGTGATCGTGTTGGAGGACTGCCAGTGGGCCGACGGCGAGAGCCTGCAGGTCATGCGGTCGGTGGTCCGGCGCTGTGCTGACCGCGGGGTGGCCACCCTGATCGCCGCCCGGCCCGTCCCGCGCCCCGGAGGCCTCCGCCGCCTCATGCGCATGGATGGCGTGCGAACCACCACCATCGAGTTGCCCCCCTTCCACACCAGCGCGCTCGACGACCTCGCCATCGCGGAGCTCGGCGCTCCACCCGGGCCCCGCCTGCAGCAGCAGCTCGCGAGAACAGCCGGCAACCCGCTGATCGCCACCGAGATGCTGCGTGAGATCCGGCGCCAGGGCCTGCTCGAGATCGCCGACGGCGTGACCGACCTGCGGGACGGTGCCATCCCGCACGGGCCCGACCTCGACGGGCACGTCGACCGACGTCTCGCCGATCTCTCCTCCACCGCTCGGCAGATCGTGGTCCTCTGTGCCCTCAGCGACCTGACCGCCGTCCAGCTGGCGCGTCTGCTGGACCGCACCGTCGCGGGCATCTCCGTCGCCATCGCCGAGGCCGTCCGGGACGGCCTGGTCCGGGAGGACGGCGCCAGGCTCCGGCTGCGGCACGATCTGTTGCGAGACGCGGTCCTGGGGCGCACACCACCGTCCGTTCGAGCTGGGCTCCATGCCGACCTGTTCCGCCTGTTCACCGCCGAGGGCGCGGATGTCGAGCGAGTTGTCCCACACCTCGTCGGATCGGGGGATCAGGCGGACGAGTCGGACCTGATCACGATCGCAGAGGCCGGACGTCAGCTGGTGTTCACCGCGCCGACCGTGGCCGCCTCGCTGCTCCGCCGGGCCTTCGTCGCCGGGATCGAGTCCGCCCGCGCCGACCTCGCCTTCGCCCTGATCCTGCTGGGGGACGTCAGCGAGGCGAACCGGCTGATACCGGATGACGACACCACCGATCCGAAGACAGCGGCCTCCATGGGGCTTGCGACCGCGCAGGTCGACTTCCTCCGTGGCGAGCTGCGCTGGGCATCGCGGCGCTTCGAGTCCGTTGCACCGGAACTCCCTCCCGACGAGGGTGCGCTGGCGCTGGCCTACGCCGGTCTGTGCAGCCTGTTCATCGGCCAGCTGGACCGGGCCGAGCAGCTGTCGATGCGCGCTGAGAGCCCCGATCCCGGGCCAGCACAGTGGGCGGCGACGGGCACGGCCTTGCAGGTCCAGGGGTGGGTGGCCGCGCTCCGCGGGCGTGTGGAGCAGGGAGTCCGGTTGGCTCAGGAGGGCCACAAGCTGGCGTTGCAGGCACCCGGCGCCGAAGCCGACGCGAACCTGCCGGACTTCTTCCTCGGTCAGGCGCTGCTGTGGAACGAGCAGTTGGAGGAAGCAGAGGCGACCATCAGGCGCGGCATGGCCCGCTCGGAGGAGCGTGGCATGGGCTGGCACATGGCCTCCCTCCACGCCGTGCAAGCGGACATCGACATCCGTCAGGGCCGCTGGGATGACGCGGAGGCGCACGTCGACACGGCTCTGTCGATCGTCTCCGACCTGGAGGTCGAGCACGGTCTCCCGTGGTGCCTGGGCGCCAAGGCCGAGATGGCGATCGGCCGAGGCGAGGATGCCTCAGCTGTCCTCGCCGAGATGCAGCAGGTCCTCGGACGACTGGGCGGTCAGGGAACGGATCGGCTGCTGCTGCTCCGCGGGACCGCCCACCTCCGCGACGGCGACCACGCTGCTGCGGCTCAGGTCCTCGGGTTCCTCTGGGGAAGGCTTGATCAGACCGGCCTCACCCTGCGGCGGGTGCAGATCGCTCCCGACCTGATGCGGGCGGCCGTTCACGCGGACGGCGAGCGGGCGATCGCGGTGCGCTCGTGGCTGGCGGATCTGTCTGATCGGCTGGCGGGACGCCGACTGGACGCAGCCAGGCTGCACGCTCACGGGTTGACGACCGGGGATGCAGCCAAGCTGGTCGAGGGAAGTGAGATCCTGTGGGAGCTCGGAGATCTCCTGCAGGCGTCGCGGATGTGCGCCGATGCGGTGGCGGTGGCCGCCGACGTCGTGCCGGCCGAGGTCGTCCAGCGGGCGGCGTCCTTCCTCGACAGTGCCGGGGCGACCGCCTGGTACGAGCAGCTGGCCGAGCCCGCCAGCAGCCTCGTCAAGCCGGTGGCCGCCGACGGGTGGGCCACCTTGACGCCGGCGCAGAGCCGGATCGTCTACCTGGTGGGTCAGGGACTCGGCAATGCCGCTATCGCGCAGGAGCTGTCGATCTCCCGTCGCACCGTCGAGTCGCACCTGCACCACACCTATCCCAAGCTCGAGGTGGAGTCACGGGTGCAGCTCGGCCTTGCGGCGGCGAGGAAGATCGACGCGGGCTGGGACCCGATGGGCTGAGGTCCGTATGATCGCCCGCATGCCGGGCAACTTCATCGGGGTCGAAGCGGGCGGAACCAAGGTCGTGTGCGCCGTCGGTCGGGACCCGGATGATGTGGAGGAGATCGAGCGCATCCCCACCACCACGCCGGATACGACGCTCGGGCTGGTCGCCGGGTACATCGAACGACAAGCGGCCGTCCGTCCCATCGCCGGGGTGGGTGTGGCGTCGTTCGGGCCCCTCGACCTGGTGCCCTCCTCGGCGACCTACGGGCACCTGACGACCACACCGAAGCCGGGCTGGCAGGGGGCCGACCTGTTGGGGCCGCTCTCGCACGTGACCTCGGCCCCGGTCGCGCTCGACACCGATGTGAACGGCGCCGCGCTGGGCGAGCTGCGGTGGGGGGCCGGCGTCGGCCTGGACTCGCTGGCCTACGTGACGGTCGGGACCGGGATCGGCGTCGGCCTGATCACCGGTGGGCGCACCGTCACCGGGCTGGCCCACCCCGAGGGCGGCCATCTGCTGGTCCGTCGGCATCCGTCGGACCCGCTCGAGGGACGCTGCCCGATCCACGGCGACTGTCTGGAGGGGCTGGCGGCCGGCCCGGCCTGGATGGACCGGTGGGGCGTGACCTCATCGGAGATGTCAGCAGCGCAGCTGGAGCAGGCCCTGGACATCCAGGCCTACTACCTGGGCCAGCTGGTGATGACGTTGGTCCTCGTCGCCTCACCCGAGCGGATCGTGATGGGCGGTGGCGTCCTCGCGGCCGACGGGCTGTTGGATCGGGTTCGCCAGTCCGCGACGACCGTACTGAACGGATACGTCAGCGTGCCGTCGGTGATGGCACGCCCAGAGGGTGAGGCGATGGCCGAGTACCTGGTCCCACCCGGCCTGGGCGACCGTGCCGGCGTGCTGGGTGCGATCGCGCTCGCGCAGGACCTGGTCGAGTAGCCCGGCCGGCTGCCGGGGGGCGCGGACGCGGGTCGGGCTTCTCAGCGAGGCCCCGGCCGGTGGACCCGGACCCAGGTCGCCATGGCGATGCCGCTTGCCACCCCCGCGTTGATCGAGCGGGTCGACCCGAACTGGGGGATGTGCAGGGTCGCCCGGACGGCCTTGCGTGCGGGGGCGGACAGGCCCGGGCCCTCCTGGCCCAGCAGCAGCACCGAGCGCTCGGGCGGCGGATGCTCGTGGATGCTGACGGAGCCCGGCAGGTTGTCGATCCCGATCAGGTGCAGGTCCTGCCCGGCCGCCCACTCGGCCAGGGCAGCAGCATCCTCGTGGTAGTGGATCTGCAGGTAGCGGTCCGTCACCATCGCTCCGCGCCGATTCCAACTCCGGCGCCCGACGATGTGGACGCCGGCGGCCCCGAACGCATTGGCGTTGCGCACCACGGTCCCGATGTTGTTGTCGTGCCGCCAGTTCTCGATGGCGACGTGGAACGGGTTGGCGGTCGCCGCCAGGTCTGCCACGATCGCGTCGTGGCGCCAGTAGCGGTAGCGGTCGGCGACGTTTCGGCGGTCGCCGTCGCGGAGCAGGGACGGGTCGTAGTGGTCACGTGTGGGCCAGGGCTCCGGGTGTGGACCGACACCGACGTCGTCGTCCCGCTCGTCGCGCCGCATGCGGTGGCGCGACGTGTCCCACTCATCGGCCAGGACTCCCCAGCCGTAGGTGTCATCCACACCGACACCCTCGATCCACCGGTCCTGGCGTCGCCGCATCTCCCGACGGACCGCCAGTGCCTTCAGCAGCCCGTGTGCTGGGGCATTGGACCCGGCGCTCTCGAACGTGACCCGGTTCAGCCCCCAGCCCCCCTCGTCCTGTGGCCGGAGGAACGCCGAGATGACCCGGCTGACGGCCTCCCGTGCCAGCCCACGGCGCTGGTGGGTCTTGCCGATCAGGAATCCCACCTCCGTGGCCGCCGTTCGGGCGTCGATGCCGTTGCAACTCAGCGCACCCACGAGACCGCCGGTTGCGGCCTCGTAGATCCCCAGCAGTCGGGGCTCCGTGCGGTCGTGTGCATGTGCTGCCGCCCGGTCGGCGAGGTTCGTCGCCGTCTGCTCGACCGTCAGGTACTCCGTGGTGGCCCACGCCATCCACGGGAGCAGGGTGTCTCGGTTGCCGTCGATGAGTTCGAAGTAGGCCGGGGCGTCGTCGACGGTGAGGGGACTGATGATCGTCCTGGGGGTCAGGACCGGGGTGTCGAGCGCGCTCGACGGCTGCGGCGGCGTCCACGGCCGCGGCTTGCGGCGGGAGGGCAGGTCCATCGCCGGTACGGTATCGGCGATGGCTAAGAACCGGTCTGGCTGGTGACCGTCGTGGTGCAGATCGACGTGGCGGCTGATCCGCGTGGCTGAGCCACGATCGGGGGGCGGCGGGATCGTCGCGTGGACGGCTCGCCACCGGCCGGAGATCCTGCTGGCCACGCTGGTCCTGGTCGTCTCGGGGCCGATCGTGCAGGTGCTGATGGCGCATCAGTCCTCGCGCCTGGCCTTCACGGCCGCGATATGGGATCAGGGCACCGTCCGGATCGATGCGTATGAGGACATCCTCGGGGTCGACTACGCGGAGCGCGACGGGCGCCTCTACAGCGACAAGGCGCCCGGGCAGCCGTTCCTCGCAGCGCCGTTCTACGGGGCTGCCCGGGCACTGGGTGCGGAGCCGGGTGAGGTCCAACGGCCCTTCAACAACTACACGCTGTGGTGGACCTCGTTCTGGTCGGCCGTGGTCCCGCTCATTGTGCTGTCGGTGCTGATGCGGCGGCTGGCCTTGCAGGTCGCCGGGCCGCGGGCAGCAACCGCGGCGGCGGTGGCGGTGACGTTCGGGACGTTGCTGCTGCCCTTCTCGACGGTGCTGTTCAGCCATGTGCTGGCGGCCGCCCTCTGCTTCGGGGCGTACCTCGCCGGTCGTGAACCGGAGGCCCCGCCGGCCCGTCTGGCCTCGGCCGGGTTCCTGGGGGGACTGGCCGTGGTGACGGAGTACACGGCGGGGATCGTCGTGGTGGTCCTCGGCATCGTCGTGCTGCTGCGCCATCGAACGGGGATCCTGGCCTACGTCGCCGGGGGGCTGCCGGCCGCGGCGATGTTGGCGGTCTACAACACGGTGGCCTGGGGGTCCCCGACGCTGTTCAGCTATGACTTCTCGGCGTCCTTCGCGGACTTCCACCAGCAGGGGCTGTTCGGAATCCGCATCCCCGACCCGGTGCTCACCGTGCAGGTGCTGGCCGGGGAGCGCGGGTTGCTCACCATGACCCCGATCGTCCTGGTCGGGTTGATCGGGTTGGCGCAGTTGGCCCTCTCGTCCTCGTCTCCGCTCCGTGCTGGTGAGGCGCGACTGGTGCGCGGTCGCGAGATCGGAGTCGTGGGGCTGATCGTCTTCGCCGGCTTCGTGGCGGTGCAGGGCGGCTGGTTCAGTGTGACCGCGGGGGCATCTCCGGGGCCGCGGTACGTGGTCGCTGCCCTGCCGTTCGTGGCGGCGGGTGTGGCGCGGGTGTGGCGGTCCTCGCCGGTGCTGGTCGTGGGGGCGGGGTCGATCGGGGCTGTCGGCATGCTCGCGTCCATCGCCACGAACCCGCTGGCCCAGCCGACGGAGGACTTCGCGGTGGGGCACTGGATCTGGCGGCTGGTGAACGACCGGTGGGGGGACACGTTGCTCTCGCCGTTCATGCCCGACCCGTGGGCTCACGTGGTGCAGTTGCTGGTGGCACTGGGCGTGCTGGTGGCGCTGTGGCGTGCCAGTGGTCAGGCTGCGCCCAGGCAGGTTGTCCACAGGCGTCAGTCCCTCGATCTCGCCGACCATCCATGATGGAGGTGTGACGACCGTGATCCCAACCGCACTGGCTGATCTGCCGGAGGACGCCTTCCGTCCGCTCCGGCGGGTTGAGTTCCAGGCCATGGTCGATCAGGGCCTGTTCGAGGGCACCAACGTGGAGCTGGTGGGCGGGGTGTTGGTGGAGATGAGTCAGCAAGGTCAGCCGCACAGTCAGCTGATCCGGCTCTTGACTCGGCTCATCGTCAGGAGTGTCGGCGATGATTATGAGGTCGGGATCCAGACACCCCTGGCGGTGGATGAGATCTCGCTGCCAGAGCCGGATCTGCAGGTCCTGCCGGCCGGCCCGTACTGGGACGCGCATCCCGAGCAGGCGCTGCTGGTCATCGAGGTGTCGAACTCCTCGCTCCGGTTCGACCTGGGTGAGAAGGCTCGGCGGTACGCCGCGAGCGGATACCCCGAGTACTGGGTGGTGGACGTCGAGGGCCGCCAGATCCATGTCCACAGGCAGCCGAGTAATGAGGGTTGGAGATCGGTGGAGATTGTCTCGAGCGGGGTGTTGCGATCCTCAGCCGTCCCTGCCGTGGTCGTCCGGGTCGACGAGTTGTTCGGGTACTAGAGGGAGACGGATGATGGACGGGGAACGGGGCTGGACCCTCGACGTGCGGTCGTACGCCCTTGGGATTGTGATGGGCCTCATCCCGTTCCTGCTCTGGCCCTGGGCTTCCGAGTGGTTCGACAACGACGAGCCGGCAGTAGACCCGACTAGAGCCGAACCACTGGTGGACCACGGCCCCCACGAGGGCGTGGCCGTGCAGGTCGATGCACGGGGAGAGCGGATCGTCGCCCAGCTCTACGCCACCAGTGGTCCCGGGGGAGCGGTTGATCTCGGTTCGTCCGAGGGGATCGACCGGGTGATCGTTCCCGACGCGGCAGATGCGCAGGCCCCGGCGGCCGCCTGGACGTCTCGTCGCCGGGACGATGTCGTGCTCACGATCGTGGATGACGTTGCCCTGACAGCTGAAGACCCGCCAACGATCGACATGCCAGTGCCTGTGGATGAGATCATCGACCTGGCGAGCCTGGTTCCAACCGAGCTCGGGCTCCGGTATCAGTTGGTGGTGTTCGGACGTGTGGCGGGCGACGTGGTGAGCGTTCCCATTACCGTGGCCGAGGAGCAAGCTGGTGCCGACGGAGGGGTCATCGTCGGCGACGTCCAGCGCATGGGGATGAGAGAATTTCCGCCACAGTTGGAGCTCCTTCGGTTCAATGTGCCGAACGGCGCGGCCACGGCGGTCGTCGTCGGCCAAGACCCACTGGTGGTCGTGGACGAGACTGGCCGTAGGATCCAGACGGGCGATCTGACCCTTCGTTCGCCCATCGAGCTGCACGAACCTCCACCGGCGGAGTGATGCGTGCTGGTCCAGGCCATCGTTGGGTCGGGCTGTCAGCTCGAGCGCGGTCGAACACTGGGTCCGTACTCGGCGTCGGCAGTCTCAGTCGAACATCGCTCCACGCGTCGGATCACCGTGCACGTCGTGCAACGCGCGCAATTGCGCCGCCGTCGTCCGCCTCGTCGACAGGTCATCTGGCAGGTTGCCGAGTGCCCAGAACGTGGGGTTGGCCGTTTCGGGGGTCTCGCGAAGCAACTCGCCGCCGATTCGTTCGCACTCGAAGAATGCCTTGTATAGACGCGGTGGGCCCCGGGTGGATGGTTGTGCCGGTCACGATCGAGCAACGCGAGCAGTCGTGATGCACGTACCACAAGCCCGTCTCCTCCCCGACCTCGCGCTCGGCAACTTGGGCCGGTGTGTCCGTGACGTCAGCCCAGCCCCCCGGGCAGGGTCCACCGCATCTGATCCGACTTCTCCTGCACGAGAAGCATCCGGCTCTCCGAGTCGAATACGACTCCCCTCACGTCGATCTTCGGCGTGATATGACCGTGATCGGAGGCGAGCACGTCACGGATAGTCACCGGGTCTGTGTCAGAGCCAGCGGCCAAGATCTCTGCGGCGATTCCCTCGACGGCGCGGTAGCGGTCGGCGTCATAGGTGTTGGGATGGAAGCGTTCGTCCGTCGCGTAGAAGAACCCGGTTCGGCCGATGGCGGCAAGTTCACGGGCCCAGCGCAGCCACTGTGGCGGCGACATTCGTATCGCGCGTCCTTCGTTTCTGGGTGGTTGTCTGACGAACGATAGCCCGACCGCAGCAGCGGCAGCTCAGATGGTGTTCTTCATGACGTCGGCGACCGTGATGTCACACCCCCTGCGTAGACTTCAGGTATGAAGATCAGGGGTCCGCGGGACAGCGAAGCTGCAGGTCAGGCTGCAGTTCGCTCACTCGCGTGGGCCCGCACTGACGGGGATGATGCGGATCCGGTTCGTACCGCGATCGAGGCGTTTGTCTCCGTCGATCGGGCCATGGCTGTGGCGCTCCGGGCCCTGGCCGCGGCCGAGCCCGAGCATGGGGTGCCGGCCGACCGGCTGGTCGCCCTGGCCGCCAACGTGGCCGGCTGGGACGTCGGGTTCTGCATGCGGGCCATCGAGGTGCTGGCGGCCATGCCACTGACGTGGCAGGCCTTTGATGAGGGGCGGATCTCCTGGTCCCAGCTCCGCGGCATCATCAGCGCCGCAAAGGCCCTGCCGGTCGCCGACCGGGAGACGCTGGATGACCAGCTCACCGGTCTGGTCGACAGCAACAACCGGGCCGAGCCCGAGCGGCTGCCCGATGTGGCGGCTGATCTGGCCCGCCGACTGGCAGATGCCCGGCAGGCTGAGCGGGAACAGGCCCAGGCCGAGCAGTCCTTCATCCGCTTCCAACCCTCTCTGCTGGGTGGCGCCGACTTCTACGGCCGCGGTGATGATGACCAGATCGCCACCCTGACCGCCGCCCTTGACGCCGCCGCTGACCCACCCGTAGCAGACGACGACGATCTGCCCACCGATACTCAGGGCCGACCGGTCCCTGCTGCGTGGCGGCGTCACACCGCCCGCGCCACCCAACGGATGGAAGCGCTGCGCCGCATCGCCGCTCACAGTCTCGCTGGTCGTGCCCAAGGTACCGCCCGGCCATCCATCACCGCGGTCGTCGACATCACCGACCTCACTCCACATCGATCGGCCAGCGTGGGTGGCGCACCGAGCCATCGAGGATCGTCTGAATTTGGAGCGGCCCCTCGATCCCACGACGCCGAATCGAGATCGGACCAGTCCGACGTGTTGAGCCGGGTGCCGAATGCGGCGCCAGCGGCAACGGCTCGGATGTTGTGGAACCTCGCCGGTGGCCGGCGGCCGCTCTCGACTGCAGCGGTGCGGATGTTGGCCTGTGATGCCAGCCACACCCCACTCCTGACCGACGGCACCAGGCTCTTGGCCATCGGCGACGCCTATCACCCGATCTCGAGTGGCCTCCGACGCGCCGTCACGACCCGCGATCAGGGCTGCCGGTTCCCGGCATGCCGGGCACCAGCCGCCCACACCGATCTGCACCATGTCATCCACCGCGCCGAGGGTGGCCCCACCGAGGCGGCCAACCTGGTCGCGCTGTGCCGCCCCCACCACCGCCTGGTCCACCAGCACGGCTGGACCCTCACCCTCGCCCCCGACGGCAGGCTGGATCTCAAACGGGGCCGCTGGCACCTCACCAGCCAGCCTCGCCTCCGCCCACCCCCACCAAGCCGTGCTGCCTCGCACTCCGGCGACCCGCCGAACGGATACCGACAAGCCGCCCGCCATCGCCGAGACGGGCCCGCACACCAAACGGGCGCCGATCCTCCAGGCCAGTCCGTGCCGCTGCCCTTCTGAGGCGACCGGCCCTCGACCCAGGCAGCCGGGATGGCTGCCATCAAGCCGCAGCATGACGACCCGTCACCACGACGTGCCGTTCGTGTGCCCGAAGACGGACGACTCAGCCCAGGTCCCTGACCAGCAGCCAACCTCTCGCCACGGACACGGACCGTGAGCCTTCGGAGCGCCGGCCCGCCACAGTGAGTGAAGGCTGCAAGTCGGCTCGCCAGGCGTCGCCAGGGGGCCTGACATCCCGCGCTCTCGCCCACTCGACCCCAGCCCGCAGGTCGCCGATCGCTGCGCGGGGGATGACAACCGGATCAAGACGAGAGAGCGGCGAGACGGGAAGGTCATCCCGGCCGTAGATGACCTCACCCGTCGTGCGCATCTCGAGCAGCCTGACGACGGCGCCGGTTCCTAGTCGCTGTTCCTCTGTTGCGAGGTGAAGGGTCTCCGCGGACGCCGACCACCGCAGCCACAGGGGAACGGAGTCCAGCAGCGGGGAGAGCCGGCGAACAGCTCCGATCCGCAGCGACTCACCTGACCGATCCTTGGCCGAGACGACGACCTGGCTTGCGCCGCCCACTGCATCAGGCCGCAGCCGGAATGAGCCACGAATCTGCGGGCCGCAACCCACGAGCGGCTACTGGCCACTGCCGTCGGGCAACTCGTCCAGTGCGTCTCGCGGTACCACGACAGGGTCGATTCGCGACAGAAGCGAGATGGGCAGGTCATCGCGGTCCCTAAGCACCCGCCCGGTGGTGCTCATCTCCAGCAACCGCACGACCGCAGAGCCATCATCCGCGCCCGAGATGACTGCGACGTGCACCGTCGATGCGGTAGCGGACCAGCGAACCCACAACGGAACCGAATCGAGCAACGGCAACAACCGGGCGACGTCGCCAATCCCAATCTCTGGACCGGAACGGTCGATCTCGGCGACCACAAGCTGGCTCGGACCGCCTTCCGGCTGATCCCCGAGGCTCACCGCGAACGTCACGTAGGTTCCGTCTGGCGAGAGTTGAATGGACTCGGCCTGGACAGTCTCGTCAGCGGATCCGTTTGACTCCACCACACTCACCTCGCCGGGACGGGCCACGTCGACCACGGCAACTCGGTCACAGGTCGTGGGCTCCCGGCCGTCTGGCTCGTCTGATTCGCAGAAGGCCAGGAGGCTGTCGGCCTGCGTGACGTGTCGGAGCGTTCTGGGGGAGACCTCGATCAACCTGTCGGGCTCCGCTGGATCCCACAGGTGGAGCGGAAGGGCGCCGACCTCTCTGAGCACAGCTAGACCGCCGGGAACGCCGTGAGCCACGGAGAAGCCGGCCGGCAGCGTGCCCTCGGCGATGACGGCCCCGTCGTGCACCTGGACATGCCGGACCGTGGGCGCACCCGGACCGATCCGATCGCCCGGGTAGTCCACGAGCCAGACCGTCCCATTCTCGGCTCCAGGTACGGCGTACTCGGCACGGCCGAGGAGCAACGGCCCGGACCCGTCGAGAGATGTCGAGTAGATCTCGCCCCAGCCCACGACCAGACGGCCACCGGTCGCGATCACCTGGAAGGGATGATCGCCCGGTCGGTCGCCGGCCACCTGAACGCCGGTGGCAGCTGAGCCCGTGGTCGGCGCGATGTAGGCCACCGTGTCGGGTTGGTCTCGCAGGATCAGGACATCGTCGCTTGTGTTCGACGGCGTCGGGGCCCCGGTGAGGTCAACCGGCGCCCATGTACACCCGCCCGCCGTGCGCCGACTGTCCACACAGGGCCGGAGGCCGGCAGCGGTCTCGGGCGGCACCGAGGTGGCACTCCGCCGGACCACCACGGTTGCTCCGCCCGGCACGAACACACCTGGTGCCTGATCAATATCGCTGGACCCGTCCAAGCCAATGCGCTGCAGGTTCCACACCGCATCGTCCGTCCCACCGACCTCCATGAAGCCCACGTACACGTCCTCGCCGGAGGTCGACCACTCGACGACCTGCGGTGTCCACCCCTCCGCCAGCGGCACGTCAACGACCAACTCCAGACCATCACGCGTCGAGTCCCGGTCGCGACTGAGCGCGAAGAACGCTGCCACGGGGACCTCGCCCTCACCCTGGCCGAGGACCAGCAGGTGCCGGCCGTCAGGCGACAACCGGATGCTCGCGACGCTGGTACCGGGTGAGAGATCTCGGCCGGTCACGTCCCACTGGTCGGCCGACGCCGCCGTGTTCAACACGGTCAGGCGTTGGCAGTCGTTCTCGCAGAAGGCGACCAGTTCACCGGAGCTGTGCACGTGTTGAACGGGACCGGCGGTGGCGACTCGGTCCAACTCGGTCGGGGCATCCCGTCGCCAGACCTGGACCTCGGGTGACGCCGAGGCATCCATCGGCACGCCGACCAGTCCATCGGGCACGCCTCGAATCGGGGCCATCCCAGCCGGCAAGGTCGCCGCCTCGAGCACGGCTCCGCTGGCGGCGTCGACCCGTTCGACCTGACGACGCTTGGCCCCGTTGACCATGTCCACCAACCACACAGACCCATCCTCGGCGGCCGGGACAAGCCGATGCGACTCGCCCAGGACGATCTGGTCCGTGCCCTCGAGCGTTGTTGAGACGATGGTCCCAAGACCAGTCACGAGGCGATCGCCCGCAACGACCAGTGGGTGTGGCTCGTGTTGGAGGTCGTCCGGGATGGGGGGATGCACACCCATCGCCGCGCCCTCTCGGACCGTTCGGGCCGAAGGATCCACCGACGTCAGTCGGTAGGGACGGTCCAGGGTGAGGATGACGTCACCCGAACCCGCGACACCATCCGCGCCTCCGGGCACGTCACTGGCAGCCGGTTCGTCGACGATCCCGATCGAGTCCGTGTCGAGCCCGGGACGGGCCACCAACGCAATCGAGAGCACGACTACCGCGATCGTTCCGACGCCGAGCACGTTGCGTCGTACCCGTCGTTGCCGATGCCGAACGCGCAGAGCAGTTGGCGAGGGGCGCTCCTCATGAGGCAGCGCGGCCATGAGGTCACGGCTCGCCCTCCGAGCGAGCAGATCCAGTTCTGGTGCCTCTGGGCCACCGTCATCACTCATCGCGGGTCACCTCCGTCGACGTCCTCGTCCGTGCTGAGCCGCCGGCGAAGACCAGCCCTGCCCTGATGCAGCAGGGCCTTGGCGGTTCCCTCGGCGATGTCCATCAGGCTGGCCACGTCACGCACCGACCGATCCTCCAGGTAGTGCAGGGCAACGGCTTCGGCCTGCCGTGGAGGAAGTGACCGGACGTGCTCCCAGAACTCCTCCGACTCCACGGTCGTGTCCAGTTCGAGTGGCTCCACTCGGCGCCGTGAGAGGCGAAGCACGGCCCGGAACTCCGTCCGCGCACGCCGGAGTCGCGAGCGAGCCAGGTTGACCGCCGCCGTCCGGACCCATCCCGGTGGGTTGTGGACCTCGCCGGCTGCCATCGCAGCCAGCAGCTTGATGAACGCATCCTGTGTAGCCTCCTCGGCCACGTCGACGCGACCGGACATCACATAGGCAAGGCCCAGCACCTGCGTGTAGTGCTCGGCGTAGACGCTCTCGAAGTCCTCACCGGGCGCGCCACCCAGTCCCCCGCCGACGTCGGGGTTCTCCCACCCGACATCCGTCACCCCGCCTCCTTCGTGTCGCATGACCGTACGACGCGCGAGCGGCCCGGCGGGGTTTAGTCCGACCTGGAGTCGTTCGCTGCTAGCCTCCGCGACGTGCCGGGCGAACCGATCCGACGCCACGTTCTCGTCACCGGGCGAGTCCAGGGTGTCTTCTTCCGGGCCAGCACGCGCGACGAGGCCCGGCGGCAAGGGGTAACGGGATGGGTGCGCAACAACCCCGGTGGGACGGTCGAGGCGGAGGTCCAGGGCCCGCCGGAGCGCGTTGAAGCCGTCGTCGACTTCTGCCGCCAAGGACCCCGGTTCGCCCGCGTCACCTCCTGCGACGTGCAGGAGATTCCGGTCGAGACCACCGAGTCCGACTTCGAGATCCGCTGACCGCCGACGTGGAGCGTTGGGACCTCATCGTCGTCGGAGCTGGACCGGCCGGGGCGACCGCCGCCATCACGGCCCGACGGAACCGACCGGACGCACGGGTCCTGCTCATCGACCGGGCCACGTTCCCGCGCGACAAGGCGTGCGGGGACGCCATCGCTGCCCACGCGTTCGAGGAGCTCGCCCACATCGGCGTCAGCGGCATCGAGGACGATTGGCCGGAGGTGTGGGACCTGGACCTGCTCGGTCCGGGCGGCCACCACGTGACCGGCCGCGGTGCCAGGCCCAACCGCATCATCCCGCGAGTCGATTTCGATGCCCGACTGGTCGAGCACGCTGCCGCGGCCGGGGCGGTCGTCCGCACCGAGCGGGTCCGCACGCTCGAGACTGACGGCTCCACCTTCGTGGTCAACCGTCATCTCCGCGCGCCGCACCTCATCGCTGCAGACGGGGCCAACTCGACCATCCGACGGCTGGTGCAGGACGGCACGTCCGACCCCCGACATCGCACCCGCAGCAGCCGTCACCACGCGATCGCGATCCGCGCCTACGCCCGGACGACGCGCCACGACCATCCCACAGCCGGACGTGCCCAGCACATCGAGTTCCTGGCGGACGGCTGGCCCGCCTACGCCTGGTCCTTCCCGCTTCCCGACGGGCGCGCCAACATCGGCTACGGCCTGCGCACCTCGCAGCTGCGCGGTGGCGGCCGCCCGGAACTGCTCCGTCGACTGCGACAGGCCCTCCCCGAGGCCGACATCGAGGAGGGGACCGTCGCTGGTCACCCCCTACCGTTCTCCACGGGGCGCCCGCCGGCAACGGGTCGCGGCGTGCTGTTCGTCGGGGACGCCGCCGGTCTGATCAACCCGCTCACCGGCGAGGGCATCTTCTACGCCATCGCGTCGGGTCGGATGGCCGCGCAGGCGGTGACCGGCACCCAACGTCACCCGGCGCTCCTGAGCCGGCCGGACGATCGCTACGACGCCATGCTCACGCGCCGGTTCGGCACGCACTTCGCGACGACGAGTCTGCTGGCCCGGCTGCTCGACATCCCATCGCTGATGCCGATCATGATCCGCGCCGGCCGGGACCCGGCGGCGTTCGCTGACCTGGCCGAGATCGGGCTCGGCGAGGGTCGGCTCACACCCCGCCTGCTCCGCGCCGTCCTCCGCGGCGCACTGCAGCGACGCTGACATCACCACCGATCACGATGCGGCCCGGTGGGGCCTGTGAGCGGGTCCGCGGGGGCGTCAGCCGCGCAGGACGCCTCCGACGCCGTCGTCCAGGTCGAGCAGCGCCTTGTGGACGACGGTGATGTCAGCGCCGGTGGCCAGACCAGCGCGGATGGCCGCGTCGGCCAGCGGGACCCGGACGGCATCGAGCTCCAGGTCGTGCAGGATGGTCGAGTCGGCGGCGACCTGCTCGGCGGCCGGCCCGACGTGTGCGGTCAGACCCTCCGCCTCGTCGAGCACGACCAGCAGATCGGCAACGCGGCCCTCGAACAGGGCAGCCAGGACATCCGCTCGGCCCTCCGCACCCTCACCTCGGCCGAGCGCCTCGGCCAGCCGCTCGGTCACGGCGGTCCGGCGCGCCAGCGCCTCGTCCCGCACGGCCACGTCCACCGCGTCGATGAGTTGGTCGGTCGACCCATCCTCGGCACGACTGCCGCCCTCGATCTCGACCAGCATCTCTGCGGTGTGGGGGTCCAATGACTCGCGGAGCAGCGAGATCATGCGGTCGGTCCCGGTGACCAGGACGAGGTCGATGTCGAGCCGCGCGACCTCGGCCCGCAGACGCTCGGCGACCAAGCGTGCTGTCGCTTCCCAGTTCTCCTCGGCACGTTGCTGGAAGCGCTGTTGGGACCACCCGCCCGGGTTGGACTTGGTGATGTGGGTCGTCGCACCCTCGACGGTGACGTCGTCGTCCTGATCCAGGGCCGACACCAGCTCGATGTCGGCGCCCTCTCGGTCGATCAGGACGACGGCGTGCGGTACCCAGGTCTGCTTGGCAGCCACGAGTCGACCGAGCGCCGGAATCGGGCCCGGCTGTACCTCGAGGTCCACGGCGGTCGGCATGGACCACACCTGGACGGCGTCGTCCGCCACCACCGCGACCAGACCGGATCCCGCGTCGTGGCCGTGATCGCGGAGCGCATCGAGCAGGCGCGAGACCGCATCCGCGTCGATCTCGTGCTGGCCCAGCTCCTGCTCCAGCGTGGCCAGGCGAGCCTGAAACTGCTCGTCGGCATCCTCCCCCTCGCTCGGTGCCGGTACGAACACGGTGGCGTCACAGCCCCGCTCGTACCACTGACGGAGGGAGCTGCCGGTCGCTTGATCCAAAGACGTCATGAGTCCGTGCTACCCGCGGACCGCGAGCCCTGACACGTGTCCGACGGTGACGGTGACTGTTTGGTCGCGGTAGGGTCCGACCATGAGCGCGTTGGACCCCGACCCGGGACCACCACCAGTCGGCGGGGAAGCTGCCGAGGTCTTGGTCACCATCGAGCGGTTCCTGGCCGACCAGCAGCCGGGTGAGGCGAGCGGGACGTTGACCCGCCTGCTCGAGGACATCGCGCTGGCCGGCAAGCTGATCGCCAGCCGGACCAGACGGGCCGGCTTGACCGAACTGCTCGGCAAGGCCGGTGTCGTCAACGTCCAGGGCGAGGACCAGAAGCTGCTCGACGTCTACGCCGACGAGGTCATGACCTCGCTGCTCGGCGGCCACGGTCGGGTCTGTGCGATCGTCTCCGAGGAGCAGGCGGAGGTCAGGGTCCTGGATCCCGACGCCCCCTACGTGGTCGTGCACGACCCGATGGACGGCTCCTCCAACATCGATGCCAACGTCAGCATCGGCACCATCTTCGGCGTCTTCCGGCGGGAGGACCCGACGGCCGAGCCTGTCCAGACCGACTGGCTACGCCCAGGCCGCGATCTCGTCGCCGCCGGCTACGTGCTCTATGGCACCTCCACCATGCTGGTGTACAGCGTCGGTCAGGGCGTTCACGCGTTCACGCTTGACCCGGAGGTCGGTGAGTTCCTGGGCACCTGGACCGACCTGCGGTTCCCCGACGATGCGGCCTACTACTCACTCAACTTCGCCTCGCTGCCGCACTGGGACAGCGGGATGACCCGCTTCGTCGAGTGGTTGAACCGGGATGACACACCGACGCTGTCGCAGCGCTACATCGGGTCCGCCGTCGCCGACTTCCATCGCAACCTGCTGCACGGCGGCGTCTACGGCTACCCGGGCGAGATCGACCGCCCCGAGGGCAAGCTGCGGCTGGTGTACGAGGGGGCACCGCTGGCCTTCCTCGCCGCCCAGGCGGGCGGTCGCGGTTCTGATGGCGCCCGAGACCTGCTGGACATCACGCCGACCGACCTCCACGAGCGCACGCCGGTGTTCCTCGGCAACGCTGACCTCGTCGACCAGTTGGAGCGCTGTTTCGCCGACGGCGAGTAGCCGACGGCACGCTGCTCAGGACCGACGGAGCACGATCAACGAGTCAGTCATGGTGATGATCGTGCCGTCGTGCCACTGCGCGCGACGCTCGAGCGGCTCGGCGCGCACGACCTGCCAGCCACCCTCCAACTCGAGCGCATTGAGTTGCTCGTCGATGTCCGGGAGGTCGAAGCCGTCGTGGGCGTGGCCGGGGGTGGCTAGGTGGGAGAGGATCACGTAGGTCCCGCCCCGTGCCACCGCCGCCTTGGCTCGCCGCACGATCTGCTCGCGGGGGATCTCCACGGGTGAGAGGAGATAGGACGTGGTCACGAGGTCGAAGGACCCATCGACCGTGCCGGTGGCGAGGTCCTGCACCCGGCTGGTGACGAGATCGGCCACCCCCTCAGCCACGGCGGCGGCGTCCAGGCGGTCCATCGCGGTTCGGGAGACGTCCACCGCGGTCACGTCCCAGCCCTGCTTCGCGAGCCAGATGGCATCTCCGCCCTCCCCAGCGCCCAGGTCGAGCGCCCGACCCGGCCGAAGGTCTGAGACGGCATCCACCAGACCGACGTTGGGTCGGCCGGTCCACACCTGGCCTCGCTCGGCGTAGCGGGTGTCCCAGAAGGTCGCCAGGGTCTCGTCCGGATCCGGCTCCCAGTGGGCGTGCGGGTCCTCGCGGTCCACCGTCGTGGGCTCTGACCGTTCCGGCGTGGGCGGAGGGGTGATGCCAGCGCGCTCCAGCGTGATGGCGATGCCCGCGCGCGATCCGGCAGCCATTGCGGCCAGGACCTGGCCACCGGGTTGAGCGGAGGAGTCCGGCCAGGCGCAGTCGCCGACAGCCCACAGGCCCGGTAGCGATGTGCGGCCGTCGACGTCGGTGGCGACGAAGTCGTGGCGACGCTGCAGTGCAAGACCATCCACGGGGGAGGTGCGAGGCTGCGGTGTTGCATGGACGAACACCCCGTCCACCCGCAGTTCGCTGCCATCGGTCAGTCGGACGGCCACGCCATCAGCGGCGGCATCCGTGCTCGCGACGTCGCTCGGCGAGGCGGTCTGGACCTGATCGGTCCAGCCGGACAGCAGTCCGCCGAGGTGACCGGCGACGGGCTCGTCGGCGATCACCAGGACCGGCCGGCCGGCGTAGGGAGCCGCGTCGCAGAACGGGCAGCTGTGGGCCTGCCGGCCCCAGATGGCGGGGAGTCCCGCGATGCGGGGCAGGCTGTCACGGGCACCGGTGGCCAGGACGACATGGCGGGCACTGATCACGTGGTCATCGTGGCTACGGACCAACAGCCGCCCGTCCGACCCCTCCTCGACGGCGCTGACCATGCCCGTGCGCCTGGCAACGGTTGGCAAGGCGTCGACCTCCGCGCGAGCCGCGGCCAGCAGATCCGCCGGGTCGGCGCCCTCCCGTGTCGGCACGTTGTGGGCGTGGTCGGTCTCGGCATTGCGCGCTGGGCCGTCTCCGATGATCGTCACGTGGTGCTGGGCGCGTCCCAGCAGCAGGGCAGCGGCCAGTCCGGCGAAGGAGGCGCCGATGATCACGACGTCGGTGGTGGCGACGTCTGGGGTGGGGGTCTGTGGTGTGTCCATGACGACACCGTAGACAAGCCGATGTCACTACGGCATAGTTAATGCCATTATGGCAACAAGTCTGGAAGCTCGGCTTCGCATCGAACTCGGTCGCGCACGGACGGCTGCGGGGCTGTCGTTGCAGCAGCTGGCCGACCGGTCGGAGGTGTCCGCCTCCACGCTGTCGCGGCTCGAGACCGGCGATCGACGGATCACCGTCGAGTTGCTCGACACCGTGGCCGATGCACTCGACACCAGTGCCGTGGCCCTGCTGGCCGAGGCCGCGCGGGAGGACCGGCTCTTCCTGCCCACACCGACGGTCGAGCTATCGGCAGGCATGAGCGGGGTGATCCTTCGAACCGAGGACGACGGCCGGCAGCTCATCCGCATCACCATTCCGCAGCGGCGTCGGCTCCCCGACCTGATGACCCATCCGGGCTCGGAGTGGTTCCACGTCCTCCGCGGTCGGATCCGACTGCGCGTCGGCGACCGGGACGTGGTCGTCGAGCCCGGTCAGACGGTGCAGTTCGACACCACACAGCCGCACGCCTTCGGCGGACTCGACGGGCCGGCGGAGATCCTCAGCCGCTTCGAGCCGGGCACCCACCGATAGTCACGACCGACCGCTCGTCTCAGTCGGCGACGACGACCAGCAGATCCTTCGCCGAGACCTGTTCGCCGGCGGACACGACCAGCCGCTGCACCGTGCCGGCCCGCTCGGCGTGGATGGCCGTCTCCATCTTCATCGCCTCGATGGACAGCAGCAGGTCGCCGGCCGCCACCTGCTGGCCCTCGGCCACGTTCACCGAGACGACAACCCCTGGGACCGGCGCCGCGACGTGAGACGGATCATCCGGATCCGCGGTGGGACGGACGACGACGGTGCTCGCCACCTGGCGATCATTGACGCGGACGGAGCGGGGTTGGCCGTTCAGCTCGAAGAAGACCCGGCGTTCCCCCTCGGCGGTCGCCTCGCCGATGGCGCTCAGCAGGATGTGCAGGGTCTTGCCACGCTCCAACTCCACCGAGATCGCCTGGCCGGGCTCCATCCCGTAGAAGAAGATCGGCGTCGGCAGCACCCGGACAGGCCCGAAGTCTCGGCGACGACCCATGTAGTCCAGGAAGACCTTGGGATACATGAGATAGGAGCAGAGGTCCTCCTCGCTGACGGGAAAGCCGTTGAGCTCCTCCACCAACCACGCCTTCGTGGCCTCCAGATCCACCGGCGCCAGCGTCTCCCCCGGCCGAGTTGTGATCGGCGACTCGCCCTTGAGGACCTTGGCCTGCAACGCCGGAGGGAACCCACCCGGCGGTTGACCCAAGTTGCCGCGGAAGTAGTCGACGACCGACTCGGGGAAGGCGACCTCGCGGTCAGGGTCCTCGACCTCCTGCCTGGTCAGCCCGGCCGACACCATGAACAGGGCCAGATCACCCACCACCTTGGAGGAGGGGGTCACCTTGATGATGTCGCCGAACATGTCGTTCACCTCGGCGTAGGTGGCCGCGATCTCCTCCCAGCGGTCCTCAAGCCCCAGTGATCGGGCCTGACCCTTGAGGTTGGTGAACTGCCCGCCGGGCATCTCGTGCAGGTACACCTCCGACGCACCGGCGCGCATCGGCGTCTCGAATGCCGCGTACTGGTCCCGCACGGCCCCCCAGTAGGCGGAGATGCTCCGGATGGCCGCGCTGTCCAGGCCGGTGTCCCGTGGCGTGTTGCGGAGCGCTGCGACGATCGATCCGAGGTTCGGCTGCGAGGTCAGTCCCGACATGGAGTCCATGGCGGCGTCGACGGCATCGACGCCCGCATCGGCGGCAGCCAAGAGTGTAGCGCCGGCGATCCCGGAGGTGTCGTGGGTGTGCAGGTGGATCGGCAGGCTGACCGCCTCACGGAGGGTCCCGATGAGCTCGGTCGCCGCGGCGGGTTTGAGCAGCCCGGCCATGTCCTTCAGCCCCAGGATGTGCGCACCGGCGTCCTCCAGTCGGACGGCGAGGTCGGCGTAGTACGCCAGGTCGTACTTGGACCGAGCCGGGTCGAGGACGTCGCCGGTGTAGCAGATCGTCCCCTCGCAGATGGCCCCGCTGTGGCGGACCGCGTCCATCGCGACGTGCATGTTGTCGACCCAGTTCAGGCTGTCGAACACCCGGAACAGGCCGACGCCGCTGTCTGCCGCCTGCTCGACGAACCGACGGACGACGTTGTCGGGGTAGTTGGTGTAGCCGACGCCGTTGGAGGCGCGCAGCAGCATCTGGGGGAGCAGGTTCGGCATGCCGTCGTGCAGCTCGCGCAGCCGGTGCCAGGGGTTCTCCTGCAGGAAGCGCATGGCCACGTCGAACGTGGCACCGCCCCAGCACTCCACGCTGAACAGACCTCCCATCGTCTCGGCGTAGGCCTTCGTGGCGCCGAGCATGTCGAAGGTGCGCATGCGGGTGGCGAGCAGCGACTGGTGCGCGTCGCGCATGGTCGTGTCGGTGATGAGCAGCCGCTCCTGCTGCTGCATCCAGGCGGCGACGGCCTCGGCGCCGTCGCGGTCGAAGATCTGGCGGGCCGTCTGCCATGGCTGGGTCTGGCGTTCGTCGACCGGCTCGAAGGTGCGCATCAGCACGGGCCCGGCGACCGGAGGGGCCGGGCGCTCAGCGGTGTCGGGATGCCCATTGACCGTGATCTCTGCGATGTACCGGAGCAGCTTGGTCGCGCGGTCGCGCGGCTCGGCGAAGTCGAACAGCTCCGGGTGGTTGTCGATGAAGCCGGTGGTGTAGCTCGCATCGCGGAAGGCCGGGTGGGAGACCAGGTTCTGCAGGAACGCCAGGTTGGTCGCGACGCCGCGGATGCGGAACTCGGCGAGGGCGCGCTGCATCCGCGCGATGGCCTGCTCGGGGTCCGGCGCCCACGCCGTCAACTTCTCGAGCAGGGAGTCGTAGAACCGCGTGATGACGGCGCCGGAGTAGGCCGTTCCGCCGTCCAGCCGGATGCCGAAGCCGGTTGCGCCGCGGTAGGCGGTGATCCGTCCGTAGTCCGGGATGAAGTTGTCGGCCGGATCCTCCGTCGTGATCCGGCACTGCAGGGCGTGGCCGTTCAGGTGGACGCCGGCCTGGTCGGGCACCCCGGTCGCCTCGGCCAGCGTCGCCCCCTCGGCGATGCGGATCTGCGCCTTGACGATGTCGATGCCGGTGACCTCCTCGGTCACGGTGTGCTCGACCTGAACCCGGGGGTTGACCTCGATGAAGTAGAAGGCGCCCGTGTCGGCGTCCATCAGGAACTCGATGGTTGCGGCGCCGGCGTAGGTGACGCGGCGGCACAGGTCCAGGGCGAGGCCGCACAGCTCCTGGCGCTGGTCATCGTCGAGATACGGGGCTGGTGCGCGCTCGACCACCTTCTGGCGGCGCCGCTGCACCGAGCAGTCGCGCTCGTACAGGTGCATCAGGTCGCCGTGGCTGTCGCCCAGGATCTGGACCTCCACGTGACGGGCGCGCTGGACCAGCCGCTCTAGGTAGACCTCACCGTTGCCGAAGGCTGCCTCGGCCTCGCGCCGACCCTCCCGGACCAGCGCCTGCAACTGCTCGGGACCGGTGATGGGGCGCATCCCACGGCCGCCGCCGCCCCAGCTGGCCTTGAGCATCGCGGGGAAGCCGACCGCCTCGGCCGCGGCGGCGATCTCATCGGGGTCCTCGGATAGGGCTGCGGACGCGGGGACGACCGGCACACCCGCCCGCTCGGCAATGCGACGGGCGCTGACCTTGTCGCCGAGCGCCCGCATGGTCTCGGGGGAGGGGCCGATGAAGGTGATCCCGTTCGCCGCACAGGCCTCGCCCAGCTCGGGGTTCTCCGACAGGAAGCCGTACCCCGGGTGGATGGCGTCCGCGCCCGACATGAGAGCAACGCGGATGATCTCCTCCACGGAGAGGTAGGCCTCGATCGGCCCGAGCTTCGGACGCCCGTCGCGCTCCTGGCCGATGGGATAGGCCTCGTCGGCCTTGAAGCGGTGCAGGCCGAGCGTGTCCTCCTCGGCGAACACCGCAACGGTCCGCTTGCCGAGTTCGGTGGCCGCCCGCATCACGCGGATGGCGATCTCGCTGCGGTTGGCGACCAGGACGGTCTCGAAGGTCGGCATGGGACTCCCTGTTCAGATGACGCCGGGATCGGTGAGTTCAGCACGCGCCTGTCGCAGCGCGACGAGGTGGTCACGGGCGTCGGCCAAGGTGGCCTGGACGTGCGCCTGCGACGCATCACCATCGGCCTGCAGGTGGACGGCCTCATCAGCCAGGGCAACCAGCAGGTCGGCAAGCTCGCTGACCTGGGCACGCAACGGGGCCGACGGCGTGCCGCCGAGCTGCTCGGTCCGGCGGTCGGTCGCGAGCAGTCGGTGCAGACGAGTGATGCTCATGTCCAGCTCGGCCGTTGCAGCTTCGTGGATCCAGCCGTCGGCGGTCAGGTCGTGGACCAGCGTGCGGGCTTGCAGCAGACGGGACCACTCATCACGAACGTCCTCTGCCAGCTCACCTGGGGGCAACGTCGGCTCCTCCGAGGCCGTCGGCGTGACGGCTGGTGCGCTGGTCCCCGACCTGCCCGACCCGGACTTCCGTCTGCGCGTCCGTGCTCGGGGTTCGCGGAGCGTGACCGCCACTGCCGCCGTGGAGAGGGTGATCACCAGGGTTGCCGCGGCCAGGGTCCAGCGAAGCAGTCCGGGATCGCCGACGAACGCAAGAGCGGCGGTGACGAGCCCGAAGAACACGGCGCTGACAGCTGCGGTGATCTGCAGCGGGCGACGGTACCGCCGCAACAGGGAGCCCTTGGACCGAGTGGCGCTGCGGAGCGTCCGCTTGGCTGCCTTGCCCGCGTCCTCCAACAGGTCTTCGAGCAGATCGTCAAGGTCCATCACCGTGAGCGTATCCGCGGGTGTCATCGTAGCCCTCGGCGTTGGGGAGCCCGTTCAGGCGGTGTCGTAGACCAGACGCCGAGCGTCGGCCGGGTCAGCCGCCGCGAGGGCCGCCTCCGCTGCCGCACGGCAGGCGTCCAGCGACGCACCGGCCAACGAGATCCGCACTTCGGCCACTGCCGGTGCTGACATCGACAGGCTGGTGATCCCCATCCCCACCAGCACGCGTGCCAGCAGCGGGTCACTCGCTGCCTCGCCGCAGACGCCGGCGGGGACGTCGGCCTCCCGGCCGGCCGCGCCAACCCTGGCAACGAGGTCCAGGACGGCCGGCTGCCAGGGGTCCAGCAACTCGCCCAGTTCGCCGACCAGCCGGTCGGCCGCGAAGGTGTACTGCGACAGGTCGTTGGTTCCGATGGAGACGAAGTCCACGACCTCGACGAGGTTGCGGGCCTGGATGGCCATCGACGGCACCTCGACCATCACGCCGGCCGTGGACAGTCCGATGCTGTGTGCTCGTTCGACGAAGCCAGCCGCTTCGTCAACGGTCGAGACCATGGGCGCCATCGTCCACACCTCGCACGGTGCGTCCTCCGCTGCGGCTGCCAGGGCCTCGAGTTGCCGGTCGATGATGCCGGGCTCGAGTTCCCGCAGCCGCCAGCCGCGCAGGCCGAGTGCGGGATTGTCACCCGGACCGGGGTCGACGAACGGCAGTGGTTTGTCCGCGCCGACGTCGAGGGTCCGCACCACGACACGTCGCCCGCCGAACGTCTCGAACAGCCGCCGGTAGCTGGCCGTCTGCTCCTCGACCGTGGGCTCCTCGGTCCGGTCCAGGAACAGGAACTCGGTGCGAAACAGCCCGACGCCCTCGGCGTCGACATCACCCGCACGAGTCTGTCCCTCACCCGCGGGCTCGGCGTTGCCCACGTTCAACAGCAGCTTGACGGCGTGGCCGTCGGCTGTACGGCCGGGTCCGGAGGAGGAGGCCAGCAGCTTCGCGCGCTCCTCCTGGCGCCGCTGCGCCGCGGAGATCTGGTCGTCGGTCGGGCTGACCGTGACGATGCCGGTCGAGCCGTCCGCGATGACGGTGGTGCCCTCCTCCAGATCGAGCGCGCCGCCGCAGGAGACGATCGCCGGGAGGCCGAGTGACTTGGCGATGATTGCGGTGTGGGAGGTCGGCCCGCCCTTCTCGGTGACCAGCGCGAGGATCCGCTCGGGGTCGAGATCGACGGTGTCGGCCGGCGCGAGGTCCTCCGCGAGCAGCACGAAGGGCTCCTCCTGGTCGGGGATGCCGGGCATGGGCAGGTGCAGGAGCCTGGCGACCATCCGGTTGCGCAGGTCGATCAGGTCGGCCGCGCGCTCGGCCATGTAGCCGCCCATGTCCTCCAGCATCTGGCGGAAGTGGGTGATGGACTCATCCACCGCGTACACCGGCGTCTTCCCGCCCTTGATGGCATCTGCGACCATGGTCCGCAATCCGGGGTCGCGGGCCATCATCGACTGGGCATCCAGCACGGCCACGGCCTCACCAGCGGCGCGGTCCCGCCGCGCCTCCAGGTCCTCCGCGACGTGGTCCATCGCTCGCTCAGCGCGGTCGATGTCCACCTCCGGGTCGCCCTTGATCTTGGCGGGCGGCAGCTCCTTGACCGGGGTGCCCATGTGGGCGACCGGAGCGATGCCGATGCCCGCGCACACCCCCGTCCCGATCAGCTCGACCCCGATCCCGTCCGTCGCCGTGTCGGTCGTCATGGGATCACGCGTCCAGGTCGCTGGCGATCAGGTCGGCCATCGCGTCGACGGACTCCTGTGCGCCGTCGCCGGAGGCCGTCACGGTCAACTCGTCGCCGTGCCCGGCCCCGAGCGCGAGCACCATGAGCATGGACGCGGCTTGGGCCTTCTTGCCCTCGGCGGTCTCGAGGAAGACCTGTGCGGGCTGCTCACCCGCGGCCTTCACGACGGCGGCGGCAGGACGGGCGTGCAGCCCGACCGACGATCCAACGGTGACAGTGCGGCTGACGGTGTTCTCATCTGACATGGCTGGCTCCTTGTGGTGGCTCGACCGGGCCTGTCGGCTCAGGCCGAGCCGGATGTCATGGCTCGACGACGACCTTGATGGCCTCGCCGGAGATCACGGCCTCGATGGCTGCGTGGACCTCCGACAGCGGCAGCTTGTGGGTGATCAGGTCGTCGACCGGCACCTCGCCACTTGCGATCATGTGCAGGGCTCGTCGGTTGTGGGTCGGGCTCGAGCCGTTCGCCCCGATCAGTGACAGCTCGGAGTAGTGGACCTTGTTGGAGTCGCACCTGATGTAGGGGTTGTCCTTCGGGAGCCCCCCGAAGAAGCTGACGCGCCCCTGCGCGGCCGCCATCTCGATGGCGTCCTCCTGGGCCTTGCCGGAGGGCGCAGCGGTGATGATCACGCTGGCCCCCCGGCCGTCCGTCAGACGCAAGACCTCGTCGATAACGTCTTGGCCTGAGCCGACGATTGCGGCGTCCGGATCAACTCGATCGGCAGAGAGAGTGAGCCGTTCTTCGTTGATGTCGGTCAAGAAGACCTTGACCGCACCCTTCGCTCGCGCGAGCCGGACGTGCAGACAACCGATGGGGCCGGCCCCCATCACCACAACCGTGTCTCCCTCACCGACGCGCGCGAGTTCCTGGGCGTTGAGCGCACAGGCCAGCGGTTCGGTGACGGAGGCTTCGGCGTAGCTCAGCCCCTCGGGGATCGTGTTGACGCCGTTCACCCGGACGACCAACTCGGGGACGATCATGTACTCGGCGAATCCGCCGGGGTACTGATAGCCCATCGACGTCTGGTTGGGACAGACCTGCATGATGTCGTCATCGCAGGCCCAGCAGTCGCCACAGGGAACAGCGGCGATGACCTGGACGCGGTCACCGATCTCGAAGCCTTGGGCGCCCTCGCCGATCTCCACCACCTCGCCGGCCAGCTCGTGGCCGATGATCTGCGGTGGATCGAGTCGCGGGTGTCCGTGGTTCCAGATCTTTGCGTCGGTGCCACAGGTGGACGTGGCGTGCATCCGCAGCTTGAGCTCCCCAGGCCCAGCGGAGGGTTCCTCGACGTCGTCGACCCGGAGGTCGCCGGGTTCGTAGAACGTTGCAGCAAGCATGGTGTGATGGTCCTTCGGGTGGTGGTTGTCGTGGGTGTGTTCGCTAGGAGCGGGCGGTGTTGCTCAGCAGCGCGAGAACCCGGTCCGGGTCGTCGGTGCTGCGAAGGGCTTCGGCTTGATCGGCATCCATCAAGATGGTGGCCAGGGCCGACATGACGGCCAGGTGCTCGTCCGCCGCAGCCGCGATGGCGATGGCGACCTTGACGTCCTGGCCCTCCCAGTCGATCCCGTCAGGGAACTGGAGGAAGGCGAGGCTGGCCCTGCGGACGTACTTCTTGGCCTCGTTGGTGCCGTGGGGGATGGCGACACCTTCGCCGACGAAGGAGGAGACCATCTGCTCACGTTCCTGCATCGCTTCGGCGTAGTGGGACTCCACCGCACCGATGCTCACCAGGACTGCCCCCGCCTGCTCTACGGCATCCTCACGGGTGGTCGATGGGAGGCCCAGCTTGATGGCCTCCCGCGGCAGCAGAGCTGCGATCCCTGCTGCCGCTCCGGTGGAGGAGTCACTCACCCAGGGTCCCCCCGTCCCGGATGGCGGCCTCCAGCGTGTCGAAGGCCGGGTCGCCCATGAACATCATGTAGGGCAGCAGCGGAGAGTTGGGAGCCGCCTGTTTGGCTCGGTCGGCCAGCCCCTGGTGGCACAGGACCACGTCCGCCGTCTCGTCGGTGAGCTGGTTGACCGGGCTGTGCGACACGCTCACCCCGTAGGGCTTCAGTCGGGCTGCCAGCTGGTTGGTCAGCAGCACGCTGGACCCCATCCCGGCCTCGCAGGCCACCACGACGGTCTTCACGTCGCTTCCGTTGATCGTTGCCATGGCGCTACGCTCCTGCCGGGTTGACCTTGACGCCCTTGTTGGCCTTGCTCTGCGCCGTTGCCTCGTCCAGGTCGACGACCTCTTCGGTGCGCTCAGCCTTCAGCAGAACGATGCCGACGACGGCCGCGACGATGGTCGAGAGCGTGATGCCGAGCAACGGGCTGACGAAGCCGCCTCGTGGAGTGACGGCCAGCCACGCGAAGATCGAACCGGGTGAGGGAGTGGCGACCAGGCCACCACCCGTGACCATGAACGTGGCGACACCGGTGGCACCGCCGGCGATGGCCGCGATGATCATCTTCGGCTTCATGAGGACGTAGGGGAAGTAGATCTCGTGGATGCCGCCGAAGAAGTGGATGATCATCGCACCGGGGACGGACTGTCGGACGTTGCGGGGACCGGCGACCAGGAAGGCGATCAGGATGCCGAGCCCGGGACCGGGGTTGGTCTCGATCATGAACATGATCGACTGGCCGAGTTCCTCGGCCTCGACCGCTCCCAGCGGCGACAGCACGCCGTGGTTGATGGCGTTGTTCAGGAACAGGACCTTGGCCGGCTCCACGATGATCGAGGCCAAGGGCAGCAGGCTGTTCTCGACCAGGAAGTCGACGCCGTTGCCCAGTGCGGTGGTGATGCCGCTGACGATCGGGCCGATGATGTAGTAGCCGCCGATGGCCAGCAGCGTCCCGAGGATGCCGAGCGAGAAGTTGTTCACCAGCATCTCGAAGCCACTCTTGACCTTCGGGACGACGATGCTGTCGAACTGCTTGAGGACCCAGGCGCAGGCCGGCCCCCAGATCATCGCGCCGAGGAACATGGGGATCTCGGTGGCCACGATGATGCCCATCGTGCCGACGGCCGCGATCACCGCGCCGCGCTGACCGTGGACCAGCCGCCCGCCGGTGTAGGCGATCAGCAGCGGGAGGAGAGTGAGGATCATGGGGCCGACCATCGAGGAGAGCCCCTCGTTGGGTAGCCAGCCCGTTTCGATGAAGAGGGCGGTGATCAGACCCCAGGCGATGAACGCGCCGATGTTGGGCATGACCATGGCGGCGAGGTTGCCGCCGAACTTCTGGACGCTGGCCTTCCACCCACCTGAGGTGGGGGGCGCGGCTGCTGCTGTGCTCATTTTGGGTTCCTCCAATAGACCCACGTGACGTGGATCGGCTCGTGCGGGTGGGTGAGTGGGCTGAGCTGCCCGGTTGACCTAGGCCGCCAGTCGGCGGTCCAGATCGAGATCGGTCGTGATGGTGATGTCATCCGGCCGCAGGTGGGCCGGGCCGGGCATCGAACTGCCCGGAAGTTGGACCGCAGCCGTGCCGTAGGCGACGGCGAGTCGAAGGGCGGCGGCGTGGTCGGCGGCGTGGTCGTCGGTGTCACGGACGCGCGCGATCAGGTAGCCGGTCAACGTCGAGTCGCCGGCGCCGACGGAACTGACCGGCGTGATCGGCGGACTGGATGCCAGCAGCGCCTGATCCGGGGTGACGAGGACGGCACCGTCGGCCCCGAGGCTGGCCAGCACCGCACCAGCGCCGCGGCGGATCAGTTCACGGCCCGCATCGACGACCGCACCGATCGTTGACAGTGAGGTCCCGACGGACTCCTCGAGCTCCTCGCGGTTCGGCTTGACCAGGTCCGGTCCGGCGTCCAGCGCAGCCTTGAACGAGGCGCCTGAGGTATCGATGGCGACCTTGGCGCCGACCTGATGGGCTCGACCGGCCAGGCTCGCCCAGAAGTGGTCGTCGACACGGGGCGGCAGGCTGCCGCTGCCGACCAGCCAATCGCCCGCCTTCAGTTGGGCGACGGTGACGTCGAGCAGCGCCTGGATCTCCTGTGGCTGCAGGGTGGGGCCCGTCTCGTTGATCTTCGTCGTCGTGCCGTCCGGCTCGGTCAGTGCGATGTTGACCCGGACGGGCTCTGCAATCGGCACGACGACCGGCGTGATGCCGCGGGCGTCGAGGAGTTCGACGAGGTGTCTGCCCTCAGCGCCGCCGCAGGGGATGACGGCGCGACCCGAGACGCCGGCCTTGGCCAGCGCCCGGACGACGTTGATGCCCTTGCCGCCGGGATCCACTTGGGTGGTGGCAACCGACCGTATGACGGCGCCCGCTTGCATCGTGGTGATGCTCATGGTCCGGTCGACGCTCGGGTTGGGCGTCAGCGTGACGATCATGCCCGGATCACCTCCACGTCGGCCTGCTCGATCTGTGAGATCAGGCGGCCGTCAGCGCCGGAGTCCGTGATCAGGGTGTCGATGTCACTGATCTCGGCGAAGCGGACGAGGTTGTCGTTGCCCAGCTTGGTGTGGTCGGCCAGCAGCACGACGCGTCGGGCCGCGCGCACCATCGTGCGCTTGGTGCCGGCCTCGCCAGCATCCGGGGTGGTGAGGCCACGCTCGACCGACACCCCGTTCGTCGCGATGAAGGCCACGTCGACGTACAGCTCGTCCAGCACGCTGGAGGCCCAGGTGTCGACCGCGGCCAGGGTGCGGCTGCGGACACGGCCGCCGATGGTGAGCAGGGTGACGTTCGGACGGTTGGCCAGGTCGACCGCGATGTCCAGGGCGTTGGTGACCACCGTGAGCTCCCGGTCCTGCGGGAGCGCCTTGGCGACCTGGGCCGTCGTGGTCCCGGCGTCCAGCAGGATGGACCCCTCGGCTGGAAGCTCCGCGAGTGCGCGCTTGGCGATGCGCTCCTTCTCAGCCACCATCCGCTGTCCTCGGTCTTCGACAGCCGGCTCGAAGCCGATGCGGTCCAAGGGGATGGCCCCGCCGTGAACGCGCTTGAGGACGCCGCGGCGCTCGAGACGGGACAGGTCGCGCCGGATCGTCTCGGGTGTGACCGCCAGCTCATCGGCGAGGCGGACCACTTCCACACGACCCTGTTCACGGGCCTGTGCGGCAATCACCTGCTGTCGTTCCTCGGCGTACATCGTGTCTGCTCCTGGTCGCGTGACCGCAACCTACACAACAGTCAAACACAAAGCAACACAAAAACAGAAAAACGGACAGAAACGCAGATGCGGGTGAGGCGGAGGCTACTCTCCGTCAGCGATCCGTCGCTGGATGGCAGCAGCGAAGCGGGCTGCGGCGCTCTCCTCGTGGCGGAGGAAGAGGGAGGGCTCCGCCATCTCGAGCTCCAACAGAACCGGACCTTGGCTGGTGTGAAGCAAATCAACTCGGGCATAGACGGGCACACCCAACGAGGTGGGCATGGCCTCGAGCGTGGTCTGCGCCACCTCCAACTCCGCATCCGATGCCGACGCCGGGGAGATGTCCTCAGGGGCGAACAACTCCTCGGTCGGTGCACCGCTCAGCTCGAGGAGCGCCTCCTTCCGGACGGCGTGGGAGAACTCGCCGTCGAGGAAGACCAGAGCCGTCTCGCCGCGGATGTCGACCGACTCCAGGTACGGCTGGATCATCACGGTACGGCCCGAGTCGAGGATCCCCTGGGCGTGTCCGACCGCGGCCATGCCGTCGGACTTGGCGTCGTACCGGGCTGTGTCGCGTGAGCCCGCCGACACGGTGGGTTTGATGACGAACTCGCCGTTGGTCGGCAGGCGCAGGTACCCGCCAGGTTGGACGTACCGCGTCGGCACGGTCGGGACACCGCCCGCGCCCAGGACTCCGAGGTAGCCCTTGTCCATGTTCCAGGCGATCAGCTTCGACGGGTTCATCACCAGGGAGGCCTTGGCCGCCCGGTCCAGCCACTCGACGAACTCGTCGTGCTTCTCGGCGTAGTCCCACGTCGACCGGATGACCACTGCGTCGTACTGCTTCCACCGGACCCCAGGATCGTCCCAGACCACGACATCGACGGAGGCTCCCGTGGCCTCGAGGGCGGGGATGAGGAGCTGGTCGTCCTCGTCGAGTTCGGGAACGTCGGCGCAGGTCGCCAGCGCGATCGAGGGGTCGGCCATGAGAGAGGAGTCCTTGTGTCTGTGGGGGGTCAGGGGTACAGCGCCTCGACATCGACGACGCCGCCGCCGGCCGCGAAGTCCTCGTCGACGGCCGCCCGCAGATCTGCATCACTCAGGTAGTCCAGCGCGGTTCCAGCCAGGGCGTAGGCACCGTCCGTAACTCCAGCGTCACCGGTTTCGCTTCTGGCAAACGCGGCGAACTCCGGGGTGTGCAGCGACACACCGAACGGCGCGATGTCCAGCAGGGCGTGGATGGAGGGAACGCGGACGGAGACGTTGCCGAGGTCGGTGGACCCGGTCAGCGCCTCGGGGATCACGCCCCCCGGCAGCACCCGTCTGCCGCGGGCGGTGGCGTGGACGGCGTAGCGCTGACTGAGGGGACCGTTCAGCCGGGTCGGCATGTACACGGGTGTGCGGTCCCACGTCACCTCCACCGAGCAACCCGCCTGGATGGCAGCGCCCTGGAAGATCGCGTCCACGCGGGTGCACAGCTCCTGGAGCGTCGCCGGCTCCGCCGAGCGGACGTAGAACTCGACCTCGGCCCGGTCGGGCACGATGTTCGGCTTGGCGCCGCCGTCGGTGAACACGCCGTGCACGCGGTCGGTCGGCAGCATGTGCTGCCGCAGTTGGGCGATGCCCGTGTAGGCCTGCACCGCGGCATCGAGGGCGTTGCGACCCAGGAACGGCAGGGCGGCGGCGTGGGCGTTGATGCCCGTGAAGGTGGCCACGACGGTTCGGACACCGATGAAGGGGTGCTCGGCGACATCGGCGAAGAAGGGGTGCAGCATCACCACGGCGTCGACGTCGTCGAACCCGCCGGCCCGGGCGATGGCCTCCTTGCCTCCGCCGCCCTCTTCGGCGGGGGTGCCGATCAGCTCGACCGAGCCGCCGGTGGTGCCGAGCTGCGTGGCGGCCGCCAGGAACCCGCCCACGGCGGTGGTGCAGATGACGTTGTGGCCGCAGGCGTGGCCGATGCCGGGCAGGGCGTCGTACTCCGCCAGGAACGCGACTCGCGGGTGGCCTTCGCCGGCACGGACGTGGACGGCGGTGTCGAGGCCGTACGCGCCGGGTGTGGTCTCGTGTCCCCGCTCGGTCAGGAAGGTGGAGACGGCGTCGGCGGCGTAGGTCTCTTCATACGCCAGCTCCGGGTGGTCGTGGATGTCATGGGAGAGGTCGACCAGCGCGTCGGCGTGGCGCTCGACTGCCTGGCCGGCGCCGTCGAGCACGGCTTGCTCTGCCCCACGGACCTCGCTGTCGGCCTCCACCCCGGGATGCCGTTCGATCTCGCCGATGAGGCGCTCGAACATCTGGCTGTAGTCGGGGGGCGGGGCGGGGTGTTCCTCCGAGATGGTCACACGGTGACCGTAGCGCCTACAGCGCCTCGAAGAGTCTGGCCACCGCCTCCGCGCCCGGATCGACGTGGCCGCGGAGCTGATCGGCCGAGACGTAGCTGGCTCGACCCGCGGCGGCGGTGTCCATTGCCGCCGTCTCCTCAGCACCCTGGCGTGCGGCACGCGCGGCGGCCGACCACCCCTGTCTGCTGGCGTCCAGCGCTGGGGCGAGGGCATCGATCATCGTTCGATCCCCAGGTCCCGCTCCGCCGACCTCGCTGACCCGCTGCAGGCCGGCTTGAAGGGCCGTGATGGCGCCGGCACCGTTGTCGGCTGCGTCCCCTGCGGCTGCGAAGAGGATGGCGAGGAGGACGCCGGAGGATCCGCCCATCTCCCTGCTCATGGTGGTGGACAGGACGTGGAAGAGGGCGGCGTGGTCAGCCAGCGGCAGGGTGTCGAGCTTCTTCAGAAGGGCGGTTGCGGCGACCTTGACCGTCGAGCCGGTGTCGCCGTCACCCGACTTGGCGTCGAGCTCGTTCAGGTCGGCCTCGGACTTGATCATCGCCTCACAGCAGCGCTCGAGGAGCCGCCGGGTCTCCGGGTGCTCGGATGGCTCGGGCTGGTCGTGCTCCAATCCGTCCGGGAGGGGGATGGTCCTGAGATCCTCCGGCTGGCTGGCGCCTGGCCAGGCAGGCGGCGCGGGCTCGGCGAGCAGCGCCGCGAGGTCGTCATCATCAACGGTCAGCAGCGATAGGGAGAAGCCGCGCATGTCCAGCGAGGTCATGAGCGGTGCGGGTCCGACCAACCAGTCGATCGACCGGCCGACGGGGCTGGCGGCCAACTCAGCGGTCAGGATGCCCATCTCCAGCGCGGTGACCCCGCCGAGGTTGTTCAGCAGCGCGACGCGATGCCCGGCGTCGTCGGTGAGGGGCCTGTGGTCCGACAGCCGTTCGACGACCAGGTGCATGGCCTGCCCGGCGTCGGTGAACTCCACCTGGTCGACTCCGGGTTCGCCGTGGATGCCCAGCCCGAGCTCGGCCATGCCGACGGAGATCCGCTCCTCCTTGGGTGAGCCCGGGACGGTGCAGGTGTCGAGCGACATGCCGATCGAGGAGACTCCAGCCACGGTCCGCCGCGCGGCCTCGGCGACGGTGTCGAGGTCGTTCCCCGCGTGCGCCAGCGCTCCGGCGATCTTGTGGACGAACAGGGTGCCGGCCAGTCCACGTGGTTGAGGCAGCTCGGGGAGGGCGATGTCGTCGTCGACGACGACCATCTCAACCCGCTTGCCCAGTGCGCGGGCGCGTTCGGCTGCGAGGCCGAAGTTCAGACGGTCGCCCGTGTAGTTCTTGACGATCAGCAGGCAGCCGGGATCGCCAGTGACGGCCAGGATCCCGGCGAGGACTGCGTCGACCGAGGGTGAGGCGAAGACCTCGCCGCAGACTGCCGCAGTCAACATCCCCGGCCCGACGAACCCGGCGTGGGCTGGCTCATGACCGGAGCCGCCGCCGGAGATGACGGCGACCTGGCTTGCGTCCCAGTCGGTGCGAACGACGACCTTGGTGGCTGGGTACCCATCCAGTCGCGCCAGGCGTCCGCCGCCGGCTCGGACCACGCCGTCGATCGCGTCGCGCACCAGCGTGTCGGTGTCGTTGATGAACTGATCCATGGGGGGTCTCTCCTCTGTTGTCGTGTGCGTTGGGGGAATCGTCGGTGTGCGGGCGCGGCGTGGTCAGGCCGTTCCCGCCGGTGTCGCGGCCAACCCCGTGTTGGCTCGGGCTGCCGACCGCTCAGTCGGAGAGGGCGTCGGGGTCGACCTCGCCGAAGCCGGATCGGGCGAGCCCCGCGATGGCGGCAACCGCAGCGGCCCGGTCGGGACCGGTCGCGCTGATCAGGATCTCGGTGCCGGTCTCGACCTTGAGCGCGACCAGGCTGAGCACGCTTGCGGCGTTGGCGCTGCGGCCGGATTCCGGAACGCTGATGGTCACCGTGGCGTCGTGCGCCCCCGCCTCGGCCACGAGGGCGGCCGCGGGACGCAGATGAAGTCCGGAGGGGTTGTGCAGCGTGACCCGTGTGCTGCTGCTGGTCGCCTCGTCACTCGCCTCACCCGCGGTCGCTGACGGTGGCAGCGGGGTGTCGGCCAGTTGGGTTTCCTTGGGGACGGTGCCGGCCGCGGCCTCTGTGGCCACCGTGTGCAGCGTCGCCCCGGCGGCGGCGGCGACGACGGCGCCGACCAGCCCTTCCACCAGCGGTGCGGGACTGAGGACCACGGGCACGTCGTCGGTGTCGGTCAGTTCCAGCGCCATCTCTGCCGACAGCACCGCGCTGCCGAGGTCCATCAGCACCAGCACGCCGCCCGGAGCCTTGGCCGCCACGTCGGCGATCGCGCCGGACACGGCCACGCCGTCGGTGCCGAAGCCGCCGTCGTCGGTGCCGGCCGCGATGGCGACGGGGGGCGGTTCGTCGACCATCTGCAGGGTGAGTGCGACGGCGGCCTCGGCGAGGGCTCGGCTGTGGGACACCACGACCAGCCCGACCGCGCCGGCCGAGTCCTGTTGGGTGCCGGTCACGAGGTACCGGGCGCACCGGTGCCGAGGGCTGCGGCAAGCGCCTCCATCAGCAGCGCGGCTGAGGCGGCGCCGGGGTCGATGTGCCCGATCGAGCGTTCACCGAGGTAGCTCGCCCGACCCTTCCGGGCGAGCAGGTCGCGCGTCGCTTCGCGGCCGCCTGCTGCGGCCTCGGCCGCGCGGGTGGTGGCGACCGCCAGGTCCGCTCCCTCGGCAACCGCTGCGTCGAAGGCGTCGACCGCGGGGGTGAGCGCATCGATCATGGTCTTGTCGCCGACTTCGGCCTTGCCCCGGGCGATCACGCCCTCCAGGCCAGCTCGCAGCGCCTTGCCGAGCGCGGCTGCGTCCAGCGCGTCGACCGCCCCGCCGGTCGTGCCCAGTCGGAGGAAGAAGGTCCCGTACAGCGGACCAGAGGCGCCCCCGACCTTGCTGACCAGGGTCATGCCGATGCTGCCGAACGCCTTGGCGACGTCGTCGGTCGCCAACTCGTCCATCGACTCCATCACCGCGGCCATTCCCCGCTGCATGTTGATGCCGTGGTCGGCGTCCCCGATGGCTGAGTCCAGTCGGGTCAGTTCCTGCTTGTGCTCCTCGACCCGTGTCGCGAAGACACGCACCCAGTCCAGCAGGGCGGCCGCCGTCGCTGTGCGGTCATCGGGCACCGCTGCCTACACCCCCCACCGCAGACCCGGTGTGTTCACCGGTGCGTCCCACAGGCGCAGCATCTCGTCGTCCACCTTCAGGAGTGTGAGCGAGCACCCGGCCATCTCCAAGGAGGTGATGTAGTTGCCCACCAACGACCGCTCCACGGCGATGTCCCGGGCGTCGAGCAGTGCCGCGATCTCGCCGTACATGAGGTAGAGCTCCAGCAGTGGCGTGCCGCCCATCCCGTTGAGCATGGCGATGACGCGGTCCCCGCCCGTGAGTGGCAGGTCCTCGACGACGGGGTCGAGGAGCTCGGCTGCGATCGCGCTGGCGGGCGCGACGGGTACCCGCCGCCGGCCGGGCTCGCCGTGGATCCCGATGCCGATCTCCATCTCGTCCTCGGGGAGATCGAAGGTCGGCTCGCCTGCTGCGGGGACGACGCACGAGGTCAGGGCCATCCCCATGGACCGGCCCGCCGCGTTGACACGCCGTGCCAGGTCGGCAACCGACTGGAGGTCCTGTCCCTCCTCTGCCGCGGCGCCGACGATCTTCTCGAGCAGGACGGTCACCCCCACCCCGCGACGACCCGCGGTGTAGAGGCTGTCCTGGACGGCGACGTCGTCATCGGTCACCACCGCCACGACCTCGATGTCCCCGTCCGCGGCCGCGAGTTCGGCGGCCATCTCGAAGTTCATGACGTCGCCGGTGTAGTTCTTGACGATGTGGAGCACGCCGGCGCCGCCGTCGACCAGCTTGGTGGCGGCGACCATCTGGTCCGGCGTCGGGGAGGTGAAGACCTCTCCGGCGCAGGCGGCGTCGAGCATGCCCGGTCCGACGAAGCCGCCGTGGAGCGGCTCGTGGCCGGAGCCGCCGCCGGAGACCAGTCCCACCTTCCCCTCACGGGGTGCGTCGGCTCGGTGGATCACCTTGTGCTCGTGATCGACGGCCAGATCGGGATGCGCGGCCTCCACACCCTTGAGGGCGTCGGCTACGACCTGCTCGGGGTCGTTGATGAGCTTCTTCATGCTGCCTGCTCCTTCGCGTCGGTCATGGCCTCGGAGGCGGTGTCGGCGGATGTGGTCGAGATCGCCACGTAGATGATTCCAGCCATGACGCCGGCCAAGCACTCGGCCGCCACGTAGACGGGCCACTGCTCCCACATCACCCCATCACCGAAGAGGCTCTGGATGATCATCGGGCCGGTGGTCCGTGCCGGGTTGATCGCGGCACCGGTGGCCGGCGCCACCGGGATGATGGCCGCGAACACGACCAACCCGATCGCGAGGCCTGCGAACCCAGCAGGTGCCTTGGCGTGGATGGCGCCGAACACGACCAGGACGAGGATGAAGGTGCCGACGAACTCCGCGGTGAAGGCCTGGATGGCGGGGATGTCGCCATAGCTGGCGACGCCGAGGCCGAGATCGACCGCCTCCATCCCCAGCACGCCGATGATGGCCAACGAGCCGATGACCGCGCCCAGCACCTGTGCGCCGAGGTAGCTGGGGACACTCCGCCACGGGAACTTGCCCGTGATCGCCAGGCCCAGGGTGACGGCCGGGTTGATGTGGTTGCCGGAGATGTGCCCGAAGGCGTACACGGTGGCGACCACGATGGTGCCGAACGCCAAGGAGATCATGCCGAGCTCGGACATCGTGAAGGCCGCGTCACCCCCCACGATCAGGGTTGCCGGCACCGATCCGACCCCCACGAAGACCAGGAAGGCGGTGCCCAACACCTCCGCTGTCAGCTTCTGCCACAGTCGGTACTCGTCCATTGCTTCGACTCCTTCTTTCTGAACAACTTTCGACATTATCGAATGGCAATCGTGAATCTAGGATGTCATGCTGTGGTTCGTCAAGAGGAAACTTGGCTTGGCGTCCCGACCCGGCAGGAGCGCGCAGTGATCCAGTCCATCGACCGCGCGGCGCAGGTGCTGCAGTCCCTGGCCGGTGCGCGTCGGCTGGGCATCACCGAGATCGGTGAGCGGTTGAATCTGCCGCCATCCACCGTGCACGGGATCGTCAAGTCACTGGCGATGCACGGGTTGGTGGCCAAGGAGCCGGGGGGATCGTGGTACATGCTGGGCCCGGCCCTGCTGCGACTGTCGAACGTGTTCCTGGACACCCACGAGGTCCGGCTCCGATCGCTCCGCTGGGTCGATGAGTTGTCACGCCGTACCGGTCATGCCATCCGGGTCGGGGTCGAGTTGTTCGACGATGTGATGGTGGTCCACCACGCGACACGCTCCGACGGCAGCCAGCAGATGGCCGAGACGGGGATCTCGATTCCGGCCCACGCCTGCGCCATGGGCAAGGTGCTGATGGCCTATGACGTGGCGCGGGTCGAGGCGGACCCTGCGGACCCTGGGCGGGAGGCCGAACCCCTTCGGCGCTTGACCAACACCACGGTCACCGACCCGGGCGAGCTGCGCGCCGAGCTGGACAAGGTGCAGCAGACGGGCCTGGCCTTCGAGCGTGAGGAGTCCGTCATCGGCGACTCCGGCATGGCGGTCCCGCTGGTCGATCGCCGCGACCAGGTCGTGGCGGCGCTGGCCGTCGTGATCCCGGAGAGCCAGTGGCCTGATCGGCCCCAGCTCGACGAGGTGATCGATGACCTCCGCGAGGCGGCGCGGGGCATCTCCCGCGAGTTGGGCGCCAGTCGGTGGCCACCGCCCGTGGACGACGGTGCGTCAGGGTGAGTGCGCAGCTCGATCTGGGCGTCACAGACCCCCGAGTTGAAGGTAGATGCCACCCAACAGCAGGAGCGCAACGACGGCCCGGGCGAAGAAGGTGGCCGGCCCCAGCTGGCGGACGTCGGTGACCACCCGGGCGGCGCGACGCTGGATCACGACGACGGCACCGAGGTGCCCGAGCGCGAACGGGATCGACTGGATGGCCGCCAGCAGATCGAGTGGGATCGGTTCGGGGTCGACCCGCTCCCCGGCCAGGCCGAGGTAGTTCGCGCCGGTGGCCAGCGGATCGGACAACCAGATGAACAGTCCTTGGCCGTCGATCAGCAGGATCGAGAGGTAGTGGGCCACGACCCACCCGCCGGCCACAGCGACGAAGGCAGGCCCGACGCTGACCCTGCTGCTGGTCCCCACGATCAGCCCGTAGAGGGCGGCGATGGTGACGATGAGCAGCATCAGGCCGAGCGAGGTGGCGAACCCGCCGACGATCGCCAGCTCGTGCCACCACTCGGTCTCGAGCACCAGGTCGGTGAGGGACCAGCCGATCAGCACGGCGCAGACCAGCCGCACTCGGGTGGTGTCCGCCAGCGCCGTCAGTCGGGACACCGGACCCCCGTCGCGGGGCCGCAGCAGCCCCATCGTGGTGGAGAGGACCGTGAGGCTCTCGGTGCGGGTCAGCCAGATCGGTCCGAATCGGGAGGTCCCTGCGACGTGGACCACCACGTAGGCGATCAGGATCAGCTGGAAGACGAAGACGGAGGCGTTGACCAGCAGTTGGATCCCGGCCCAGGCGACGAGGAGGGCGACGGCCGCTCCGTCGGCGACTCGCTCGGACAGCGCCGGCCGCGCCACGTCGTCGTCCACCGCCAGCGCCAGGTCCGCCCCGCGACCGAGCAGCCGCATCGGGTCCGCCCGGTGCCACCACGGTCCGACCACGATGCTGGTGATCGCGACGAACCCCCAGAGCAGGGTCATCGCGACCAGGTCGGTCAGGTTCTCGGCCGGGTCCGCCGAGCCGAACGTGGTGAGGACCGCGAGCAGGATGAGCCCGGCCAGGCCCAGCACCTGCCCCACGGTTCCCGCTTCCGTGCGCAGGACGGGGCGGGAGGCCGGGTCGGTGGTGCTGGCGGCGGGTGTCGAGGCCCGGGCGGCCGAGCCCTCGGCGCCGAGGGATGCGGTCACTCGCCGGGTGCTGGCCGCGCTGGCAGCCAGGAACAGCCCCGTCAACACCGTCAGGACGACGGTGAGGGGCACCGCGCCGATGCTCTGCGGCAGGGCATGGGCGAGTGTCACCGACGGGTTGGGTGTCGGCATGTCACTCCCCGTCGGGCGTCACGACCGGCAGCACGATCAGCCGGAGGTCGACCGGTGACCCGATCGCCTCGGCGACGGCCCCTTCGATCACGGTCGCATCCGCAGGCGTCGGGTCGCTGTCGGCTGTCACCGTGGCGGTCACCTCGACGGGAGAGATCCCGCTGGTCTCCACCTGCTGGACGCTGATGCCCGGGATGGTCTCCTCGATGGAGCTGATGATGCGACGGCGGTCGAAGCCCGTCTGGTCGGCGTTGAGGACGACGATGGCGACCAGCAGCCCGGCGACGGCCGCGATCATGCCGACCGCCCAGCCGCTGCGCGACTCCACCCGTCGGTGGCGCTGGATCCGCAGCCCCAGCCAGGCGAACACCAGGCAGCTGACAGCTGCGATGCAGACGATGTTGGTGGTGAACAGCAGCAGGGCACCCAGGGCCAGCTGCGCCTGGCCGATCCCGGCGGCCAGGCCGACGACGCACAGCGGCGGGACGAGGGCTGCGGCGATGGCAACCCCCGCCAAGGCGGCCGGGATGTCTCGGCGGGCGGTGGCGTACCCACCGGCGATGCCCGATGCCAGGGCGATGCCGGCATCGAGCAGGGTCGGGGCACTGCGTGACGTCATCTCGGAGGTGGGGGCATCCGGCTGGATGAGCAGACCGAGCACGAAGGAGGCAACCAGGATCATGCCGGTGCCGTTGAGGACGGTGGCCAGACTCTGACGGGCGATGCCGACCCGCCCAGCCGTCACACCGACGCCGAGGGCGACGAGCGGCGTCATCAGCGGGGCGACCAGCATGGCGCCGATGATCACGGCGGTGGAGTTGAGGAGCAGGCCGAGTGAGGCGATCAGCGCGGACACCAGCGAGAGCACCAGGTAGTCGGGTGAGGTCTTGGCCAGACGCTCGGCCTGCCACACCAGCTCATCCTGCTCGGGTTCGGTCAGGCGCGGTCGGATCCGACGGAATCGGCCATCGAAGACCCCGCGGTCGCGCGCGTGCGGTGCGTTGATCAGCAGCGGTCCGTCGAAGCCGTCGAGAACGGTCCTGATCGTCTCCTCGTGGACCTGGCCCTTGGTGCGGGCGCTGCCCAGGACCAGCAGCTCGGTGTCGGCTGCTTGCCGGAGCAGGGCCTGCGCCGGTTGATTGCCGTGCACCAGCCGACGGTCGCAGTCGTCGCCTCCGGGCAGACCGTCGAGTTGTTGCCCGAGGCGGACGCTGGCCTGGGCGATGGTGTGCTCGTAGTCGACCACGGTCACGGCCCGCGTCTCCACGCCCAGTGCGCCCGCCACCAGCAGCGCGAGGTGAGCGGTGCGGCGGTCCCGATCATGGGGGCTGACGGCCGCGACCACGCGCTTGGACTTGCGCAGGGGCGTGGTCTGACCGGTGCGGTAGAGCAGGACGTCGCACGGTGCGGCATCCAGGATGCTGGTGGTGATCTCTCCGAGCCCCGTCTCGTCGGTCACGCGGCCGATGCCGAGGACCACGGCGTCCGCCCCCTCCTCCGCCACGGTGTCGAGGACACCACGGGTGACGGTGGCGGCACGCGCGACCACGAGGTCGACCTCGACGTCCGGGCGCATGTTGGAGGCGGCAGCGCAGGCCTTCTCCAACCGCTCCATCCGCTCGTGTTCGGCATCCCGGCCCTTGTCCTCCAGCAGGATCGACAGACCGAGGACACGACCCCTCTCGCGGGTGACGGCGGCGGCCAGGCGCAGCAGACCGGGTGCGGTGTCCGGGTTCGCCAGGGGGACGACGACGGTCGCCGGCACGGGCACGTCTGCTGGCGTCCGCTCCATCGGGTTCATGCTACGTGGGTTGGGGGGTTGGGCCGTTGTGGGTGCCCGGTTGGTCACGATCGGGGCCTGACCCGCACATTCGTGGGTTTCGGCACGATCGTGCCCTACTCCGGCAGCCCATCGATCCAGCAGGTCGCCCAGAGCCCGACCTGGCTGCTGCGCGCCCGCTCGAAGGCGTCGGCCAGGTCGGCGGCGTACGGCGGGTTCTCGACGGCGAAGGCGTCCAGGAACCGGTCGTCGGCCAGACCCCGCTCCGCCAGGATCACGCCGAGGTCACCACTGGGGGTGAGGATCTGACTGACCGCGCGCTCGAACCGGTCGCGCGTGTAGGTCTCCGCGCGGAAGCCCTCGGCCAGGAGGGCGTTGGTGGCCGCTGCGGCCTCGACCCCGCCGCACTCGTCGGCCTCCGGCGTGTTGATCATCCCGACGCGGTACTCGACGTCGTCCGAGCCGACGAACGAGTCGCCGTCGATCCGGCGCTGCACCACGAGCGGGAACGTGGTGTCGAGCTCCGGTGGTGCGGGGGTCTCGGCCTGTGGCACGGGCTCGGGCCGGGGAATCGTCGGCGGTGGCGAGACCGAGTCGGTGCGGCCCACGGTCGGGTCGTCCGATGGTCCTCCGAAGAGGGTGCAGCCGCCGAGCAGCAGCACTGCGCAGAACAGCGCTGCGGTCCGCACACGTGTCGTCGTCCTCATTGCACTGCCGCCGTCATCCCGCCGCCCAAGTCTGCCCCGAAGCGGGCCCTGTGGGGCTATCGTGCCGCCATGGCTCCTGGACGCATGGCTTCTGGACACACGGCTGCTGGACGTGACCTGACCGCCGACCCGATCCGCTGGGGGGTGATCGGACCCGGCAACATCGCCGACGGGGTGATCGGCGACCTCGCCCTGCTGGAGGAGGGGACATTGCACGCGGCCGCCTCCCGCAGCCTGGACCGGGCGAAGGACTTCGCAGCCCGGCATGGCGCGCAGGTGGCCTACGGGTCCTACGCCGACCTGTTGGCCGACGACGACGTCGAGGTCGTGTACATCGCGACGCCGCACCGGCAGCACCACGGGATCGCGCTGGCGGCCATCGAGGCGGGCAAGCACCTGCTGGTCGAGAAGGCCTTCACCTGCACCCTCGCTGGCACCATCGAAGTGGCGGAAGCCGCCCGGGAGCGTGGTGTCTTCGTGATGGAGGCCATGTGGACCCGGTTCCAACCCGCCGTGGTCCGGCTGCGGGAACTGATCGCCGACGGCGCCATCGGCGAGGTCCGCAACGTGCAGGCCGATCTTGGCCTGCAGGTCGACTTCGACCCCACCCACCGGCTGTGGGATCCCGCCCAGGGCGGCGGGACGCTCCTCGACCTCGGCGTCTACCCCGTGGCGTGGGTGCAGATGATCCTGGGTGGCCGCCCGGCACGACTGGAGACCTCCGGCACGCTGGGGCCGAACGACCTGGACGCCGAGGCCACGCTCCTGTGGGAGGCGCCGGACGGCCGGCAGGGGACCGCCACCACCTCGCTGCTCTCACCGCTGCCCGGCCGTGCGGCGATCTTCGGGACCCTCGGCTGGCTCGAGGTGCCGCCGCGCTTCCACCACCCCGACCGCATCCTGCTGCACCGGGCGACCGAGGGGTGGTCGACGGATGAGACGGAGGAGATCGTCCTGCCCGCGACCGGGACGGGGTACAGCCACGAGTTGGACGAGGTGCACCGCTGCCTGGCCGAAGGCCGAACCCAGAGCCCGGTCATGCCGCTACAGGACACCGTCGCGGTCATGGGGGTGCTGGAGCAGGCGCTGCACTCGCTCGGCGTGTACCACGACGAGGACCCCTCGCCCATCTGAGCGGCCCGTACCCCCAGTTTCTGGGGATCAGCCCCGCCGACTAGGTCAGCAGCGGACGGCCGCGCTTGCGGCGCCACCAGTTCCGCACTGGAGTCCGCATCGCCTCCAGCGCCAGGTAGAACACCGGGAAGCTGACCAGCACCAGCAGGGTCGAGCTGATCAGACCGCCGATCAGCGTGAAGCCCAGCGACTCCCAGAAGGGGTCCGACAGCGACAGCGGCAGCAGCCCCACGACGGTGGTGATCGTCGTGGCGATCAGCGGGCGGAAGCGCCGCTCGACGGCCTCGCGAATGGCCTCACCTGCCGTGGCGCCACCACGGCGAGCCCGGTTGGCCGCCTCCACCAGCAGGATCGTGTTGTTCACCGCCACACCGATCAGCGCGATGAACCCAACCGTCACCAGGAACGAGAGGGGGTTGTCAGTGATCGTCAGCAGGCTGAACACACCCAGGAAGCTGAACGGGATGGCCAGGAAGATCAGGAGCGACTGCGCGATCGAGCGGAACTGCGCGGCGATCAGCACCAGCATCAGCACCAGCGCGATCTGACCGGCCAGGGCCAGCCCCGCGAAGTCCTCCTGGTTGTCGGACTCCAGACCGAAGTCGAACCCCAGCGCCTCCTGGGGCAGTCCGCGGTCGGCCAGCTCGGACCCGAAGCGGTCCTCCACCAGCTCCTGGGTGTCGGTCACCAGGGCCGTGAGCGAACTCGGGTCGTCGTAGGCCGCCCGCACCTCCACGTACCGCTCCCCATCGGCCCGGAACACCTGCCCGTCGGTCGAGACGATCGCGTCGGTGATCGTGACGGTCTCCTCGCCGACCGCGAACTCGGTCCCGACGAGGTCGTCGCGGATGTCCTGGACCAGCTCCTGTCCGGCCTCGGCCGTCTCGCTGGTGACCTCGATCTGGGCGGCGAACGGGAACTCCTCCAGCGGCGGGCCGTTCTCGGTCTGCGCGACCGTGATCCGGGCGCCCTGGATGTCGGCGATCCCCTCCTCGATCTCGGCGACGTACTCCGGAGCCGTGGTCTCCCGGCTGCCGATCGGCGTCAGGTCGATGAACGTCTCGATCACGCGCTCGTTGCCACGGACGTACTGCGAGCGCACCAGCTCCGCACCCAGCGTGTCGACGACGACGCCGTCGATCTGGTCGGCGATCGTCTGTGACTGCTCGATGGTCGTGCCGGGCGGGAACTCGGCGTTGATCGTGAGCCCGACCGAGTCCTTGCCCGTCGGGAAGATCGAGAATCCCAGGTTCCCCGCAAGGGCCCCACCGGCGCCGATGGCGATGAACGCGAAGCCGGCCAGCCCGAGGCCGACCAGCCAGCCCTTCCAGCCGTTGCCGGAGGGGTAGGCGGCCAGCCGACCCGCCGCCTTGGCCATGGCCCGCAGCGCCAGCACGATCGGGTTGCGGCCTGCCGTGCCACGAAGCAGGAACGCACGGGCCGCGACGGGGATGAACAGGATGGAGAAGAGGAAGGACGCCAGCAGCGTCATGATCACCGTGGTCGGGATCGGGCTGACGAACTCGCCGATGATCCCGCTGACGAAGAGCAGGGGTGAGAACACCACGACGGTCGTGAGGGTGCCGGCCAGCGACGCGGAGCCGACGCGGGCCAGGGCGGTGCGGATGACGCCCAGCCGCTCGTCGTCCTCGCGCGGGTCGGGTTCCTCCCGGTTCGCGTCGATCGACTCGGAGATGACGATGGCGTCGTCGACCAGCAGCCCCAACGTCAGGATCAGGCCGAACAGGGTGATGGTGTTGAGCGAGAAGCCGATGGACCACAGCAGTGCCAGCGCCGCGATCATGACGGTGGCCATGAAGCCGGCAGTCATGACCGCGGCACGCCAGCCGATCAGCAGCAGGCTGACCAGTGCGACGGCGATCAGACCGGTCCGGAGGTTGGAGGAGAGGGAGTCCAGCTGCTGCCGGACGCTGATCGCGAAGTCGGCGGTGATCGCGGCCTCGTAGCCCTCGTCCAACGCGGTGTCGTCGAGCTGCGCCTGGACCGCGTTGGAGAACTCCAGCACGTCCAGGTCAGAGTCCTCGGCCTGCGTCAGCCCGACGGCGATGGCCGCCTGATAGCCCGCATCATCCAGCGCAACACGCGTGTAGCGCGTCAGCCGCTCGACCTGCTCGCCCGTGGCCGGATCGACCACCTCGCTGATCAGGTCCCGGACCTCGGCGGCGTCGACGGCGTCGATCGAGGCCAAGGCGTCGGCCAGACCCTCCGCCCGGGCCTGCAGGTCCTCCGGGCTCACGCCGTCGGGCCCGACCAGTGAGACCAGCAGGTCGTACTCACCGACGAAGCTCGCAGCAGAGACCGACCGGTACTCGACCTGTGCGGCGTCGGGGACCTCCGCCCCCGCCGCGATCAGGCGCTCAGTGCCCTCCTCGGAGGACACGCCGTCCTCGAACTCGACGATGACGGCGAAGGTGTTGGGCTGGGACTGCGTGGTCGTGCTCGACACCCCGTCGACCTCGCCCAGGACCTCCTCGAGTGGGGCAGCCACGTCAGCATCGACCTGCTCCGGGTCACCGACGAAGTAGGCGCCGGTGACGAACGAGATGGGCGTGTCGACCGGCGGGAAGCCCTGCCGGTCCAGGCCCACGAAGAAGGCGTAGAGGCCCGACGCCAGGACCGCGACCAGCAGCGCGACGGTGAGCGCCCATCGTCGGCTGGCCCCGGTCGCGATGTCGGCGATGGTCGACCGGCCGGAGTCCGGGGGCGGTGCCGCCGACGGTGCCTCCTCCTCGGCCGGGGATGGACGATCGGCGTCTGGAGGGGTTTGGATGCTCACCCGGCGATGGTCGCTGCCATCGCCGGATCCTGCATCCGGGGAATCCCCTAGGTCTCAGGAGATCGGCTCGGCCTCGTCGCGGAGGACCCGCCGCAGGATCTTGCCGGACGCCGACTTCGGGATCTCGTCCATGAACGTGATCCGGTGCAGCTGCTTGTAGGTGGCGACCTCCTCGGCGACGAAGGCCTTGATGTCGTCTTCGCTCGCCTCCTCGCCGTCCTTCAGCACGACGTAGCCGACCGGCAGCTCACCGGCCTCGTCGTCCTGCAGGCCGATCACCGCAGCGTCGGCGACGGCCGGGTGGGTCAGCAACAGCGCCTCCAGCTCCGCCGGCGGGACCTGGAAGCCCTTGTACTTGATCAGCTCCTTCAGCCGGTCGACGATGTAGACGTGCCCGTCGGAGTCGATCACGGCGACGTCGCCGGTGTGCAGCCAGCCGTCGGCGTCGATGGTGCTGGCGGTCGCGGACTCGTTGCCGAAGTACCCCTTCATCACCAGGGGGCCCCGGACCCACAGCTCGCCACGCTCGTCGACGCCGAGGGACTCGCCCGATGAGGGGTCGACGATCATCGACTCGGCGTTCGGCACGGTCACGCCGACGGAGCCCGGCTTGTAGTCCCCGGGCACGGTCGTGTGGCTGACGGGGGAGAGCTCGGTCATGCCGTAGCCCTGGACGACCTCGCAGCCCAGGCGGCCACCCGCCTCCTCGCCGACCTCGGCGGACAGCGGGGCGGCGCCCGAGAAGATCTGCTGCAGGTTGGTCAGGTCGAACTGGTCGACGAGCGGGTGCTTGGCCAGGGCGACGACGATGGGCGGGGCGACGTAGGCACGCGTGCACTCGTACTGGTCGTTCAGCGAGAGGAACTGCTCGAGGTCGAAGCGCGGCATCGTCACGATCGTCGCGCCGACGTTGAGGCCGGCGTTCATGAGGACCTGCATGCCGTAGATGTGGAAGAACGGCAGGACCGCGACGAACGCCTCGTCCTCGGTGAAGCCCTGTGGCTCGGAGAACTGCACGACGTTGGCGACCAGGTTCTGATGGGTGAGCATCACGCCCTTGGACAGGCCGGTCGTGCCGGAGGAGTAGGGCATCACCACGACGTCTTCCTCCGGGGTGACCTCGACCTGCTCCTCCAGCGGCTCGCCCATGAGCTCCGACAGGGACGGGTAGTCCTCGGTCTGGTCGAGCGTGTAGACGTCGGTGATCCCGGCCTGTGCCGCGGCAGCCGCGGCCGTCTCGGCGACCATGCCGACCGTGACCATGATCGAGGCACCGGAGTTCTGCAGCTGGTGGCCGACCTCATCGGCGGTGTACGTCGGGTTGATCGTGGTGATGGCCCCGCCGGTCATCGCAACGCCGTGGAACACGACGGCGTACTCGGGGACGTTGGGGGCCATGATCGCCAGCACGTCGCCCGTGCCGAACCCGCGGGCGACCAGTCCGCCGGCGAGTGACTTGATCTGGCTGGCCAGCTGGCTGTAGCTGACCTCCCGGCCGGTGGGTCCGTCGACCAGCGCGGTCTTGTCACCGAGCTCGTCGGCCCGGGCGAGGATGAAGGGGGTCAACGCGGTGACGGGGATCTCGACGTCGGGAAGTGGGCTCTTGTGGATGATCTGGCTGCTCATGGTCTCTCCGGCACGTGGGGGAGCGGTGCGGGTGGAGGCACCGCGGGCTCGTCGGCTGGTCTACCCGAGAAACCCAGGTTGCAAGCGGAGGCGGACGGGAATCGAACCCGCCAGGACGACCATGTCGCCCTCGTCGGTGTTGAAGACCGCGGGGACCACCAGGAACCCAGACGCCTCCCAGAGAGGGCCCGAGCCTAGCCCGCCGGGCGTGGTCAGCGCGAGGTCGCTGACGTTTGCTCGATGGCGGACGGGACTACCCTGGCTGATATGGCTCACTCGCTGATCCACTACTCCGCAGACATCCCGACGCTTCGACGTCCCGTCATGATCGTCTCCCTCGACGGGTTCATCGACGCCGGGGATGCCGGGTCCAGCGCGGCCATGTTCCTGCGCCACCGCTGGGCCGCCAAGCCGATCGCGACCTTCGACCACGATGCCTTCATCGACTACCGGGCCCGCCGGCCCACGACCGTGATCGACAGCGGCCTGCTCAAGCGCGTCGAGTTCGACGAGTTGCGGGTCCTGGCCGCCCCGGTCGAGGCGGCAGAACACGATGCGGTCTTCCTCCTCGGTCCCGAGCCGGACATGAAGTGGGAGGCCTTCTGCGACACCGTCATCCGCCTCTCCCGCGACCTCGGCGTCGAGACCGTGATCAGCGTCGGTGCCTACCCGGCCGCCGCCCCGCACACCCGCCCCACCCAGATCGTCTCGGCCCGCAACATCGCAGCCGGCGACATCGTGCCCACCGCCCAGAAGGTCCCTGGCTACACCGGTCCGGTCGGCGCGCAGGTCATGCTCCTCCACCGCCTCGGCGCGGCCGAGATCCCCGCCATCGGACTCTGGGCCGAGGTGCCGCACTACATCTCCGCCAACCCCCACCCGGCCTCGGCCCTCGCTCTGGTCGAGATGGTCCAGGACACCTTCGGCACCACCGTCGACACCGAGGAGCTCGAGCTGGCCGCCGCCGCACACAACGTCCAGGTCGACGAGGCCGTCGCCGAGCACTCCGACGCCGCGGAGATGGTCGAACGCCTGGAAGCCCACCTGGACGGCGGCGGCGACACCGAACAGGTTCCCTCCGGTGACGACCTGGCCGCAGAGATCGAGCGCTTCCTCTCCGACCGCCAGGAGTAGTTCGGTTCCTCGCCCCGCTGCGGGTGACTCCGGTCACGCCAGCGCGACCTGGTCAACACACAGGCCGGCTCGAGCCAGCTACAGCAGCAGCCGGCACGCCGAGAGCACCGGGACCCGTCGCGTCAGGAGCCGTCCAGGCGCCCCACGCCGACGTTGAAGAGGCGGACCTTCGACTGGGCGACCAGCTGACCCTCCTCGTCGGCCATGTCGACGTTCCACAGCTGGACGGACCGGCCGAGGTGGACCGGCGTGGCCGTCGCGGTCACCGTTCCCGACCGGGTGGCCCGCAGGAAGTCGGTGTGGTTGCTCTGCCCCACCGCTCCAGCATCGGGTCCGCCCAGCTCTCGCGCGGCGAGGGCCCCGCCGATGCTGGCCACGGTCTCGGCGATGGCGCAGTACACGCCGCCGTGCACGATCCCGTAGGGCTGGTGGTGGGCCTCGGTGATCTCGAGTTGGGCGACGCACTTGAGCCGGGTCGCCAGCGTGAACGCCATCCCCATCGCCTCGACGAACCCGCCACGGCTGGCGTTCATCTCGGGGGCGTAGTTGCGCAGCGGGTTGCCGTCCTCGTCGGTGATGTCGCTCATGACCGGCAGGCTAACCGACGCTGACACGCGGAATACCCTGGCAAGCGATGAGCACCGTGCGCGACGTAGACAGCCAGACCTTCCAGACCGAGGTGATCGAGGCCTCGAAGAGCCGTCCGGTCGTCGTCGACTTCTGGGCTGCCTGGTGTGGCCCCTGTCGGCAACTCTCCCCACTGCTCGAGACCATGGCCGAGCGGTTCGCCGGCACCGTCGACGTGGTCAAGGTCGACGTCGACAGCAACCAGGCGCTCGCGCAGCAGTACCGGGTCCAGGGCATCCCCGCCGTCAAGGCCTTCGTCGACGGTCGGCTGGCCAGCGAGTTCACCGGCGTCCAACCCGAGCCGGTCATCGAGAACTTCTTCGCCTCCCTCGGCCCCTCGCCCGCAGACCAGCTCGTGACCAGCGCCCCGACCGCCGCCGACCCCGCAGCCGTCTACCAGGAGGCCCTCGACCTCGAGGCCGACCACCCCGCGGCCGCGATCGGCCTGGCGGGGATCCTGGCCGCTGACGGCAACGCCGACGAGGCCCGGGCCGTCCTCGCCCGCGCCCGCCCGACGCCGGAGGTGGCGCAGGCCATCGCGGAGCTCGACCTGGGCGCCGGAGGGACCGCCGACGTCGATGCCCTCCAAGCCGCAGTCGACGCCGGCGACGATGACGCCCGGGTTCCCCTCGGTCGTGCCCTTGCCGCTGGCGGCCAGCACCAGGACGCCATCGCGGTGCTGCTGGACGGGGTTCGGACGCCGGCCACGAAGGACGACGCCCGAACGGCGCTGCTGGACGTCTTCACGGTCCTCGGCAACGACCACGACCTGGTCAAGTCGGCCCGCCCACGGCTCGCGGCCGCGCTGTTCTAGCCTGGACCGTTATCGTGTGGCCCCATGGTCGAACAGGTTGAAGTAGTCGAGGACGACGAGCCCGAGGCAGCAGCGGAGGGCGAGGACAGCCCGGAGCCGATGATCACCGAGCCCGGCAAGCTCATGCGCATCGCGGTGATGTTGCGCGAGGTGCAGGGCGAGGCGAGGCGCGCGGACGCCGACGAGGGCGGCCGGTCGATGCTCCGGCAGGTCCACGAGCGGGCCATGGCGGAGCTGTGCGACGTCCTGTCCAGCGATCTGCAGGACGAGCTGTCGCAGTTCTCCTTCGAGTTCGACTCCGATGCGCCGTCACAGAGCGAGATCCTGATCGCTCAGGCGCAGCTCATCGGATGGCTGGAAGGCCTGTTCCAGGGCATCCAGGCCGCGATCTTCAACCAGCAGGCCGCGGCCCAGAAGCAGCTGGAGGCCATGCGGCAGCGCGGCCTGCCCCAGGGTCGCCCGGCCGGGCCGGGTCAGGATCAGCGCTCGGGCGGGGACTCCTCGCCGGGCAACTACCTCTGAGGACGCCGGACGGCGTAGAGTCACACCCCAGTCACAACCAGCCGTCAGAACCAGCAAGCCAAGGAGTCACCGCAACATGGGTCGCGCACGCGAACACTGGGAGCTGCTCCGTGCAGCCCTCGAGAAGACCGACGTCGAGGCCGTCGACGCGATGTACGCACCCGACGCCGTCTGGCTCGAGCCGCACAACCCGCCACACGAGACCAACAAGCTCATCGCCGCCTACCTGAGCTCGTGGATGCAGGCGCGGGAGAACATCGACGTCACGACCAAGCGGCTGCTCGAGTCCGGCGACGGCAGCTTCGTCGCCGTCGAGTGGGCCATCTCCTACACCGCCGCTGGCCGGCGCTGGAACTCGCTGCCCCGCTCCTCCTGGATCGAGGTCGGCGACGAGGGCATCACCTACCACCGGGACTACCTCTGACGCTCGGTCAGCCTCCCACTCAGCCGGCGGTGGCGATGAACAGGCCCGTCCCCTCCGCCAGCAGCTGCCCGTCCCCGGACTCGAGCCGGGACAGCAGGTGCAGCTTCCGGCCATCCCGCCGGTCGAGCCACGCCCGCGCCTCGAGTTCGGTCTGCACCGGTGTGGCGGCGGCGTAGCGCACCGTGAGCGTGCCGGTGAAGGCCGCCGTCCGCTCCAGCAGCAGGACGTAGCCCATGATGTCGTCGAGGATCGCGGCGATGATGCCGCCGTGGGCGCGCTCGGGGGCGCCCTCGAAGGCTGCGCCCAGGTTGATCCGGCCGACCGCCACGCCGCCATCGCGATGGACCCGCATCATGATGCCCATCGGGTTGATCCGGCCACTGACCACACACTCCTCGAAGTGCCGCATCGGCTGGCCGTCGTCGGGTGGGTCCAGCCACAGCTCCTTCTTGAGGACGGAGACGTCGCGGTGACGCCGGGGCGAGGCCTCGACCAGCTCTGACGTGGCATCGGCCTGACGGGCGATTCGCTCCAAGAGCTCCTCGTCGGCGTCGAAGGCCACCATCGCGTGGTTCAGTCGGCGAAGTGCGGCAGCGGCAGCCAGTCGGGGGTCGATGGACGCATCCTACGGCCCGACAGCGCTCAAGTGCGCCGCTCGTTGACCGATCTAGGAGGTGTCCCTCCATACCCCGCAGGCCCGCGGGGTCCAGCAGTCGACCAGAGACAAGGAGCGAGGAGCGTTGGTTCAGTCCCGAGGCGGTCTCCGGAACGCGCTGATTCCAGCTCTCGTGGTGATCGTGGTCGTCCTGACGATCCTGACCGTCAACACCAGCAGGGCCGAGCAGGAGGAGTTCGACCGGGACATCGAGGCTGCGGTCGACCTCGTGGCGCAACGAGTCGATGCTCGGCTCCAACGCGGGGTGCTGGAGGCTGAAGCCCTGCGTGGCTTGTTCGCCGCCTCGGAGGAGGTGGAGGCGGATGAGTTCGCCGCCTACACCTCGTTGCTCTTCGACAGTGAGACGTTGGAGGGCGTCACGGCCCTCGGCTGGTCACCCCGGGTCCTGCGGGAGGACATCCCGGCGCTCGAAGCCACCGTCCGCACCGACACCAGCATCAACCCGGACGGCAACCCCACGTTCGAGGTGTTCCCGCCCGTGACGGACGTCGACGCCGACCCGGTGGTGTACGTGGCCCCGAACTCCAACTCGGCGGCCTGGGGCTTCAACCTGGCCTCCAATCCCTCGCGACGGGCCGCACTCGACGCCGCCCGCGACACCGGGGAGGTGATCTCGACCGAGCCCCTCGTCCTGGTGCAGGAGGAGGCGGACAGCGCAGCCGTCATCCTCTACGCCGCGGTGTACGAGGGCGGGCGGACGCCCGCGACCGTTGCCGAACGGCAGGCTGCGTATCGGGGATCGGTCTCGGTGGTGCTCCGGAGCGTTGAGTTCATCGCGCCGGTGATCGCCGACCCGCGGATCGAGGTCACGCTGTACGACGTCACGACTGCCGACGTCGCCGAGTCCGCAGCCCAGTCCCAGTCCGCAGCCGCCGATCTGACGCCCCAGGGGGTGGCGCCGGCGGCCATGCTGCTGCCCGCCTTCGATCCGGCCGGCCGCACCGCGATCGAGCGGGTCGTCGATGCGCCGGGCCGGGAGTGGATGTTGGTCGCCTCAGCGGTTGAGCCTCGACCGGCGGCCGTGGACGCGGGCATCCTGATGCCACGGCTCCTCCCGCTCCTCGCCGTCGTGGGGCTGTTCCTGATCCTCGGACGGTCGGAGCGACGGGCCCTGGACGAGGCGCAGGTCGCAGCCGAGGAGGTTCGGGCGTCCGAGCAACGCCTCGGCGCGCTGGTCGCGAGCTCGCCCGACGGGCTGCTGCTGCTCGACGCCGAGGGCGCGGTGCAGTTCGCCAGCAACGAAGCCGACCGCCTGCTGTCCTACCACGGGCAACCGGTCGTCGATACCAACATCGAAGCGCTGCTCTCATCCGGTCGGGGACCGGTGTTGGACCGGCTGCGCGACATGACCGACGGCCGGGTCGAGTTCGAGGGTCGTTCCCCGTCTGGCACCGGGATCGACGTCACCGCGGTGGCCTTCGACGACGATCAGATCCTGGTGTCGGTGCGCGACGCCACGGCACGAATCCGGGCGTTCGACCTGATGGAACGCGCCGTCGTCCGGGAGCGGCAGGCAGCCGAGCGCGAGCGGGAGCTGGCGGCCTCCCGGCGGGCGTTGCTGTCGACGGTCTCCCACGAGCTGAAGACGCCGCTCACGGCCATCCTGGGCTTCTCGAGCCTCCTCAACCAGCAGACGAAGGACGACAACCCGGTCGTCGGACAAGCCGCCAATCGGATCGTCCGGAACGCCAAGACGTTGGTCAGCCTGGTCGACGACCTGGTGGCGTTCTCCCGTCTCGAGCGTGATGACTTCGTGCTCGACCTGGCCGATGTCGACGCCTGCGCGCTGGTCGAGGACATCGTCGAGTCGATGCGTCCGGTCCTCGACCAGCACCAGCTCACCGTGAGCGGGCAATCGGTGACGGCCGCGCTCGACCCCACCGCGGTCACGCGGATCATGTCGAACCTGTTGATCAACGCCGCTCGCTACACACCACCGGGGACCCATGTCGAGGTTGCGGTCGTACCGGATCGTGACGGCGTCCGGATCTCGGTGGACGACAGTGGTCCGGGGGTTCCCGCCGACGAGCGGCAGCTGATCTTCGAGCGGTATCAGCGTGGCTCCGGTGGTGCTGCCGCCACCAGCGTCGGGACCGGAGTGGGCCTGTGGGTCGTCCGCGAACTGGCCCACCGGATGGGCGGCGACGTGGTGCTCGAGGACTCCCAACTGGGTGGGGCACGATTCGTCGTGCGGCTGGCGAGCACCCACGCCGGCATGTCGACCGACGCGCCCGATGGCCAGCCCGGGACGGTGCCGGTGTGAGCGACAGGCGCGTCCTCATCGCCGATGACACCGAGGACATGCGCGCACTGGTCAGCATCGTCCTGCTCGGCGCCGGCGTGACCATCGTCGGTCAGGGCAAGGATGGCAACGAGGCTCTGGAGCTGTGGCGCACCTCGCGACCGCCGAGGCTCCACGCCGTCATCCTGGACCAGCGCATGCCCGGCCGCACCGGACTCGAGGTGGCTGAGGAGATCCTGGCCGAGGACCCCGAGCAGCGCATCATCCTCCTCTCCGCGCACGTCGACCCGGAGATGACCGCGGCCGCCGAGGCCCTCGGCATCACCGCCGTGGTGCCCAAGGAGGACATCCTGGGGCTGCCGGAGCACCTCGCGTTCCCCGGCTGACGCGCTCGCACCACGGTTGTCCACAGGGCAGCCGAATTGCCTCTCGGGGGCCGGCCGCCCTTCCGTACTGTCCCGGTCGTGCGTCGCGAAGCCCTCCCCGTTGCCGTCCGCCTGGCCGACCAGGTCCTCCTGGCCGAGGTCACCGCCTACGTCGAGGCCCATCTCGGTTGGCAGGTCGTCGACCACGGGCCACACCTACCCGCGCGGCTGTGCCTGGCCGACCGGCCGCAGCCAGATCTACCAACCATTGCCGTCGCCGTCCCGGGCACCGATCCTCGTCCCCTCCTTCGGGCCGGGGTGCGCGACGTGGTGCTGTGGCCCGACGAACAGGGTCGTCTGGCCGATCTGGTCCCCGATGATCCGGTCGGCCGTCCCGCCGACCAGGTCGTCGTGGTGGCCGGACTGGCTTCGCGTGTCGGGACCACGACGGTGGCCCTCGCCCTCGGTGCCTGCGCCGCCTGGCGGGGTCGGCGCGTCGTCGTGGCCACCTCCACACACGGTCGAGCCCTGGTGGGTCCACTGGAGGCCGGGGCGGTGCCCGGTGTCGGGGAGGTGCCAGGCATCCCTGGCCTGGCCGTGCAGGTCGGCCTGGGCACCCCGCCAGGCCCCAGCAGCCTCTCGGGCACAGGCAGTCCCCCGCGTCCCCACCTCATGGTCGTCGACCGTGGCGTGTCCACGGGTGCCCACATCGCCGTTGCAGTCCCGGACCGGCTGTGTGCGGAGCAGATCGAGCAGCTGACGCCCAGCTGCACCCTGGTGCTCCGCGGCCGGGGTGGCTTGCGTGAGGCGGAGATCCGGCGCCTGTTCGACGGCCGCTCGGGCGTGGTGCTGGAGGAGTCCTTCCGCGTCGCCAGAGCGGGCTTCCAGCGGCGTGTGCCCATCGGGCTGCCCGGCCGGTACGTGGACGGTGTGACCGAGGCGCTCGGGTCGGCCACCGGAGCCATCGCGCCCCGGACGGCGGCGGCGTGACCGACACGGCAGCCACCGACCCCGCCCTGGTCACCCGGATCCGCAGTCGGCTGTCGATAGCCCGCACGGGCTCAGCGCCTGGTCCGCAGACACCGGCGGGGACGCGAGCTGCGGTCGCGGCCGCGCTGGCGGAGGAGGGGGTGACCGATCCAGCGGTGCTGCCCACGTTGGTCCGCGACATCGCCGACCAGGTCGCGGGTCTGGGACCACTCGAGCGGCTGCTGCGGACGCCGGGCGTCTCCGACGTCATGGTCAACGCCCCGAATGATGTGTGGATCGAGCGGGACGGGCGGCTGGAACGCATCGACCTGGGTCTCGCCTCGCGCGCGGACCTGCTCGATGCCGTCAGGCGGGTCATCGCCACACGAGGAGGCCGTCTGGACCGGGCCCACCCGTTCGTCGACACCCAACTGGCCGACGGCAGCCGCCTGCACGCGGTCATCGAGCCGATCGTGCCAGCCGGGCCCGTGGTCACCATCCGGCGCTTCGACCGACGGCAGCTGGGGTGGGCCGATCTGGAGCACTCCGGTGCGGTCCCCGGTCCCGCCGCAGCGATCCTGCGCCAGCTCGTCGCGGAGCGCCGCGGACTCGTCGTCTGCGGGCGAACCGGTGTCGGCAAGACCACGCTGCTGCAGTTGCTGCTGGGCCAGGTGAGCCACAGCGAACGGGTGGTCCTCATCGAGGACGCCCCCGAACTGCAACCCGCCACCGCCCATCTCGTCCGGCTGCAGACCCGTCCTGCCAGCGCCGAGGGAGCCGGCGAGATCGACGCCGGCACGCTGGTCCGCCAGGCGCTGCGCATGCGGCCTGACCGCATCGTCGTGGGAGAGGTACGAGGCCGCGAGATCGCCGACGTCCTGCAGGCGCTGGTGACCGGCCACGAAGGCTGCATGACGACCGTGCACGCCAGCTCGGCCGAGGAGGCGCTGGTCCGACTGGAGGGGCTGGCGCTGTTGGCAGGCCTCCCCCTCGCGGCGGCCAGAGCGCAGATCGCGGCGGCCGTGGACGCGGTGGTGGCACTGGGTCGCGACCAGGAGGGCCGACGCGGTGTGACCCAGATCGCAGCGATTCGGTCCGACGGCGATCGTCCGACCGCGACACCGCTCTGGGAGCGGCAGTGACCACGCTGCTGCGACGCGCAGGTGCAGGAGACGCCGATCTGGCCCAGGCCGACGTCCTGGTGGTGCAGGCCGTCCTGGCCGCCGGTGCGTCACCACTCGAGGCCCTCCGCGAGGTGGACCATCCCGTCATCCGGGATGCTGTCGCTGCCGTCGATGCCGGTGGCTCCCTCGGCGAGTGGCTGGCCGCAGACGATGGCGACGCACCGCGAGCCCCGGCGGCCGTGTCGTTGGTCCGGGCTCTCTCGCTCAGCGACAGACTCGGGTCGGCGGCCGGACCGGCGGCCGACGCGGTCCTCGACGGCCTTGCGGCAGCAGAGCGCGGTCGGCGCCTGACCCGGACGCGGTCGGCCCAGGCGGTGCACAGCGCCCGGTTCCTGATCGGGCTGCCACCCGTCGCCGGTCTGGGTCTCCTCGTACTCGATCCTGCGGTTCGGCAGTTCTGGCTGGCCGGCTCGGGCCTGCTCATCGTGCTCGTCGCGATCGTCCTGATCGGCAGCGCCCTGCTCTGGATTCGGCGGCTCCTGGCCCACGTCGCCGACGCCGCCGGGAATGTGGACCCGCTGGCCGACACGACCGCGAAGCCAGCCCGGGCGGCCGCCACCGTGACCGTCGCCGTGGTCGGAGCGGTGGCCGGCGGCGTTCTGGTCGGGCTGCTCGGTGCCGCGGTGGTGTGGGCAACAGCACCACACCTCCGACAGCGCCTGGTCCAGCCGGCGGAGGAGGCATGGCCGACCCTGTCACCCGCCGACGCCCGGCAGTTGCCGACCGTGGAGGCCATCGAGTTGTTGGCCCTGGCCCTGTCCAGCTCCGCCCCGCTGCCAACGGCCTGTGCCCTGGTCGGAGAAGCCTGCGCGGGCCCAACCGGGCGGGTCTTCGACCGGGTGGCCGCCGGACTGCACATGGGCGCCGATCCGGATGAGGCATTCCCCGAACCGCTCGCCGAGGTGGCACGCCTCCTGTCACTGACCCGTCGCTGGGGTGCCCCGAGCGCGAAGGCACTGCGCCTGCTGGCAGCAGATCTTCGAACTCGGGCCGCGTCAGCGGCGGAGGAGGCCGCCGAACGGCTCGCCGTCCGGCTGGTCTTCCCCACAACCCTGCTGCTCGTACCGGCCTTCGGGCTGCTGGTCGTCGTCCCGCTTGCGGTGTCGATGCTCAGCGGTCTGCAGCTCGGCGGGTAGCCACTCGAACCCAACACGAAGGAGCTCTCATGAACACCACCACCGCCATTCCAACGACCGGCGCCCCGACCGCAAGTGCAGGCGTCGCCGACCGGCTGCGGGCCGTTCACACCGACGAGACCGGATCCCAGGCCATGGAGTACGGCGCGCTCGCGGCCGGCGGCTGCGGCCTCATCGGGGTGCTGGTCCAGCTGCTGTCATCCGACACGGTGCAGGACCGGCTCTCCGGTGTCGTGACCGGCGTCATCGATCAGCTGGGCACCATGCTCGGCGGGATCTTCTGAGCCGGTCTGCATCAGCCGTGGTACCCGCCCCGTCCCGACCGGGTCGTGGGCGGGTGCCCGCGAGTTCTAGCGGGCACGACGAGGGCGCCCAAGCCATCGAGTTCGCGCTGGTGATGCCACTCGTCGCCGTGGCGGCGGCCGTGATCATCGGCCTCGGCCAGCTGGTCATGCTGCAACTCGGCTTGCACCAGACCTCGGTGGCGGGTGCCCGCCTCGCCGCGGTGTCCGACGATGCCACCGTGCTGGCCCAGCTGGACCTGCCAGCGCACACCGTGGTCCAGATCACCCCGCCGTCCGGCGAGCGGGCCGTCGGCGACATGGTCGTGGTACGGATCGAGCGGACACTCGACCTGCCCGGCGGCTCCCGGACCGTCGGGGCCGCAGCGGCCTTCCGCACCGAGGTGGTCCCGTGATGCCGACGGTGGCCCGGCGCGCGAACCCGGCCGACGGCGGCGCCGCCGGCCTGCTGACGATCCTCACCACGCTGATCAGCGGGACGGTGGTGGTGGCCGTGGTGCTCAGCCTCGCGACGGCCGCTGCGGCCGCGGGACGGGCCCGTGCAGCCGCCGACGCGGCCGCCTTGGCGATCCTGTCCGGCTCGCCGCTGGCCGGTGGTGACGGCTCGCCGGCACGTGACGCGGGAGAGATCGTTGCCCGGGCAGCCGACGTCACCATCGTCTCCCTGGACCAGGCAGACTGGCCGCTGGCCGTCCACGTGGTCACCGAGATCGACGTCCCGCTGATCCCCTGGATGCCGCGCGTGCTGCAGGCCCGCGGATCGGCTGCCCTCGACCCACCTGATCCGCCTTGACCGACGCTACGCTCGGTGGCTGGACCGTCAGGTGCTCGCGCGGCCCGTTCAACCATGACCCAGCCGACCGGACTTCTGCAACCCGACCCCGTCGGCCGGGACGTCGGCGGCACGACGCTGATCGGGTACCTGTTGGACGCAGCCCGACTTCGACCCGCCGGCCGCAGGCTGTTGACCCTCTTCAGTCTGGCCCTGTTCATGGTGGGCCTGAGCGTCTTCGCATTCCCGCTCACCACCGACATCTACACGACCCAGCTGGTCCAACGACCCCTGGCCGACCAGTTCACCTCACCGGAGATCGTCGAGCGGTACACCACACGCACGATCCAGACCGGGGACCCCCTGACCCAGATGGTCATTCCCGCGCTGGACGTCGATGTCGTGGTGGTGGAGGGCACCTCACCAGCCGCCCTCCGAGCCGGCGCCGGCCACTACCCGAACACCCCGCTGCCCGGTGAGGAGGGCAACGTGGCCATCGCCGGACACCGGACCACCTACGGCAAGCCGCTCAACGAACTCGACCTGCTCGACGTCGGCGAGGAGATCCAGCTGGTCACGCCACTGTCGATCCACACCTATCGGGTGGTCGCGGCACCAGCCGACTCCGGGAGGCGCTGTGCCAACGATGCCTGCTGGATCGTCGACCCCGATCAGTGGGAGGTCGTTGCACCGCTGGACGGCGCGATGCTGACCCTGACCACCTGCCACCCCAAGAACTCCTTCGCCGAACGGCTCATCCTCCGAGCCGAACTCGTCGGGAGCGAACCCCGGGTCTTCGACGACGAGGGCACCCCGCTGCCCGTGGACCAGACCGCCGCCGCCGCTGAGGTCAGGCGATCATGAGCCGCTGGATCATCGGGCGTGGCGTTGCCCTGGGGGCGGTCGTCGCCCTGATCGTGCTCGGCGTGCTCCTGAGCGTCGCTCCGGTGCAGGCACAGCCCGACCAGCGGGTTGAGGAACCCGCTGCCAGCGCCACCATCGACGACACCTTCGTCGTGGCCGCCATCGTCCGACCTGACGGCGACAGGGCCATAGCGAGGGTCGAAGCCCGCCTGAGCGGACCCTCCAGCCTGCTGGTCGAGTTGGACCCCATCGACCGCTCCGCCGACGGTGGGCAGCGGTGGGCGGCCACAGTCGACCCGCTCGTGCCAGACCGGACGTTGGCCAACGGCAGCTACCGGGTCGAGATCCGCAGCGTCAGCGACGACGGCGCAGAGCAGGAGTGGGTGGGGCACGACATCGCGGTGGCCGTCCCGCCCGCTCGTCCGACGCTCTCCGCAGCGCCGCTCTCCTCGTCAGCTCGACAGGTTCGGCTCACCTGGGACCCGGTCAGGCTCCCCGACTTCTTGGGCTACCGGATCGAGCGTCGACCACACGCAGCCGGCGGCGCGTGGACGACCGCGCACCAGGTCACGCAGGCGGGAACAGGTGCGGTGGTCGACACCGTTCCGGCCGAGGGGGAGTACCGTTACCGACTTGCCGTCCTCCGGCGCAGTGGTGCGGACCAGGCCGCCGGAGATGAGTCCGCTGTTGATGAGGGAGCGACGCAGGAGTTGCAAGCAACCTCACCCACCATCGGCGTACGAGCCACCACAGCCGACCCCGGGGTCTTCACACCACCGGCAGAGGGACCTGCCCCGCCCGCAGCGGGCGATCCGGACCCTGGGTCCGGTGACCCGCCCGCCCCGGTCGCGGGGGCGGGCCCGATCATCCGCGCCGACACACCCGACCCGGTCGAAGCCCCGGCTCCTCAGCCGGTGGCACCAGGGCAGCCGGCCGGTCAGGCCGCGGCGGTCGGGCAGCCCACGCCGGTCCCCGAGCCGGCGCAGGCGGTGGTGCCTGAACCGGAACCGCAGGATCCGCCCACGGAGGCCCCAGCCACCCCTCAGGCACCCGACCTCGGCGAGACCGTCTTCGAGGACCGTCTGCCGTTCGCCGAAACGGCCTCCGAGCTGACCCTGACCGAGAGCGAGACAGCCTTCATCGATGGAAGTCTCACCCCGGGTGGAACCCTGGCGGTCTACACCGAGCAGACCCACGATCAGACCCACGACGTGCTCACCGCCACCGCCGGGGGGCTCGTGATCGTGTTGCTGTCCGCACACGTCCTCCGCTTCGCGACCGCGGCCAGACGACGAGGCGGTTAGAGCCATCCAACATTGGCAATGGTCCCCGACAGACGTGAGCAGACCGAACACGCCACCATTTTTGGAGACGACACGTGCAGATGACCATTGACGACCGCGACGATGACCGCTCCGTGGTCGCCGTCTCAGGTGAGGTCGATGTCTACACCGCACCCACGCTTCGGGAACACCTCAACGGCCGCATCGCTGACGGTGCGACGGATCTGGTGGTCGACCTGAGCGATGTCGGGTTCATGGACTCAACTGGTCTCGGGGTATTGGTCGGGGCGCTCAAACGGCTCCGCCAAGCCGGAGGAGACATGCAGGTGATCTGCACCTCCGAGCCGGTGCTGAAGATCTTTCGCATCACCGGCCTCGAAGGTGTGCTCGGCGTCGTCACCTCACCGGAGGAGCTATCCAGCAGTGACTGACTGGACCACACTACGCGTCCCGGCTTCCGCCCACGTCGTGGGCATCGCACGCGCCATGACCGTTGCGTCGGCCAGCGGGTCCGGCTTGGCGCCGGAGCGGGTCGACGACGTTCGCACCTGCACCAGCGAAGCGGTGACCAACGCGCTCCAGGCGCACCGCCGGGCCGAGGTGACCTTGCCGATCGTGGTCCGCACCCAAGTCGACGGCGACAGCTTCGTCGTCGAGGTGGGGGACTGCGGCAACGGCCTGAGCGTGACGGAGTCAGACTTGACGGTGACGCCCGCCGACCCTTCCGACATCGCCGAACTGGCGGAGGGTGGGTTCGGCATCCCGGTGATGCGCGAGTTGAGTGACGGGTTCGACGTCCGGCCCGGCGGCCTGCTCGACCCGGCCATCGGCACGACTATTCGGATGGCCTTCGAACTCACGGCCGACGAGCCAGCCGAGACCGGCACCTCGCTGAACGTCTGAACCTCTGACGTAGCCGGCTGCGCGGGCGCTGTGCCGTTGGTCGCCCGCGCCGAGGTGCCGGCTTGCGAGCCGGTCGGATTCTCAGCCGGCTGCGCGGGCTCCGTTAGGATCCAGCGACGTGGATGCACTGCTGAGAGCAACGGTCAACACCTACGACGCCTGTGCGGAGGAGTACCTGGCGGCCTGGAAGGATCGGCGACCGCGGGACAGCGCCCGCACGTTCGCCCGGATGGCCGGGGATGGTGCCCTGGTCCTCGACGTCGCGGGTGGACCCGGTGTGGATGTCCGGCTGCTGCGGGACGTCGGCTTGAAGGCGGCCTCGGGCGACCTGTCGTCGGAGTGCATGCGGGTGGCCAGGACCTTCTTCCCCAAGGGTCTGCTGGCGCGCTGGGACTACCGCAGCCTCCCGTTCGCCGACAACCAGTTCTCCGGGATCTGGGCGCCGGCCGCGCTCCAGCATCTGCCCCGGCGGGCGATCCTCCCGGCTATGCGCGAGTTCCGTCGGGTTCAGGCCACGGGGCCGATCTTCGTCACCTTCCCTGAGGGCGAGAGTGACATGGCACCCATGGAGGACCCGCCAGCGGGCATGGTCCAGGTGACGAGCGTCACGCCGGAAGAGCTGCAGGCGCTCCTGCTCCGGCTCGGCTACGTCGACGTGGAGGTGGAGTCCCGTCCGGATCCCCGCGGGATCGCCCAACGCTGGTCCTACGGCGTGGGGATCGCGCCGGTGTAGCCGGCCCTGGCACGTCTGTTCAGCCGAGGAGGACCTGCCCGAGGGCGGCCAACGAGCCACCACCCGCCCAGACCAGCAGGCCAGCGCGGACGGTCTCGTCCGACAGTCGGGTCAGCAACGGCGTGGCCACAACCATGCCAGTGGCGACTGCGACGGCGAGCACCAGCCCGGTCTGGACCTGGAGGAGGGTCAGGCTGCCCGTCAGAGCCAGGCCGAGCAGCGCCAACAGGATGCCGGGCACGAAGATGCTGGCCAGTGTCGGTCGTACCTCTCCCGGGCTGCGGTGTCGGTACAGCACGGCGAGGGGCGGACCGCCCAGCCCAGTCGCAGTGCCGCTGAAGCCGCTGACGAGGCCGGCGAGGCGCTCGTTTGCCGGCGTGACGGAGACGGTCCATCCCAGACCGGTGGAGATGACGGCAACGAGCATCACGACGGCGACGGCGACGCTGATGCCGTCGGCGCTCAGCACCAGGACTGCGAGGGTCCCAAGTGCGATCCCGGGCACACGAGCCACGGCCACCCTGATGGCCGCGTCGCGATCGATCTGCTTGCTCTCCCGGAACGCCATCGCGACGGTCATCGGGAGGAAAGCGACGAGCGGGGCACCCGGGATCAACTCCGGCGTGGTCAAGGCCAGGGCAGGGACGGTCGTGAACGCGACGCCGAAGCCCAGGATGGACTGCGCCGCACCCCCGAGGAGAGCGGCGAGTGCGACGAACACGATCTCGAGGCCGCTCACTGGCGGCCATGTTGCCGTCCGCACGCCCTGGCCGCCGCCGTCGGACCTGGTCGGCACGGTGGGGAACCTGGCTGCACGGTGGGGAAGGTTGGCGCGACGTGGGGAAGGTTGGCGCGGCGTGGGGAAGGTTGGCTCGGCGTGGGGAAAGCAAGTTGGTCGGGAAGCCGGTCCGTCAGAACGGGGAGATCACCACGGCGAGGTCAGGTTCCCCGCAGCCAGGTCAGTTTCCCCGCAGCGAGGTTAGGTTCCCCGCAGCGAGGTCAGGTTCCCCGCGGCGAGGTTGGGTTCCCCGCAGCGAGGCCAGCTTCCCCCACGGGCCCTCAGGGATCCGACCGGATGTTGCCGTCGCTGGAGGTGTCCGGTAAGCCGTAGGCCTGGCGGAGCGAGTTGGTCCACTCCTGCTCGTCGACCGGCTCCTCCCGCTGCACCTCCCCCGGGGCTGGCGTCGGTTGTGTCGGGTCCGTCGGCCGGGCGGCCGACACCACAGACGCCGAGGGGCCGCCCCTAGCACTCGCTGACGGTGAGGCGGCGTCCGTGTCCGAGCCCTCAGCCGCTGTCCCGCTGGACGGCTCGGGACGTTCCTGGCCGTGGCTGTGGGCTGCCACTTCCGCCGACTCCGGGTCGATCGTCGCCGCCGCCACGGCCGTCGTCAGGGGGACGGCCATGATCAGGCCCAGCGACCCGACGATCGTCCGGACGATCTCCTGGGCCACGAGTTCGCTGGTAATGGTCTCCCCGATGGCGCCGTCCCCAACGGTGAAGAGGATCAGCAGGGGCAGGGCCGCCCCCGCGTAGGCCAAGAACAAGGTGTTGACCGTCGCCGCGATGTGGTCACGCCCGACCCGGAGCGCCTCGCCGAACACGGCTCGGTCCGTGATCTCCGGGTTCGCCCGTCGAAGGGCGGCGACCGTCGAGGCCTGACTCACCGTCACGTCGTCCAACACCCCGAGCGTCCCGATGATGATGCCGGCCAACAGCAGGCCACGGATGTCGATCTCGGTCCCCACCGCGAACCGGAGCAGCTGGACGTCCTCACTCGACAGGCCGGTCAGGCTGGTGGCCTCCACGGCAACCAGCGCCAGACCCACGGTGGCCAGCAGCGCGATGCTGGTCCCGACCATCGCCGCCTGGGTCGTCACCGACCACCCGTGGCTGAGCGGCAGGGTCGCCAGCATCACCGCGACCGCGATCACCAGCGCGACGACCGTCGGGCTCTGCCCAGCCAGCAGGGCAGGGATCGCCACGACGATGATCAACAGGCCTGAGACGCCCAGGCCGACCAGTGCCCGCAGCCCCTGCCAGCGCCCGAGTGCGATCACGGCCGCCGCGAAGACCGCCGCCAGCCACGTCAGGGGCATTCCTCGCGGGAAGTCCACGATGGCGAACTGCGGGTCCGTCCCCTCCGCCGACACCTGCGCGACCTGTACGGTCCGGCCGGCCTCGAAGAGCCCTCCCTCATCAACAGCGTCGATCGTGAGGACACCGCCGTTCTCCAGCTCCACATCGACGGAGACCTCGCGGGACCCCGGCAGGACGAAGTCCGACTGCTCGGGCAGCTCTCGCACCTCGAGGATCTCGGCGTTGAACCGGACTTCAGTCCCCGCGGCGAAGCCCTGTTGATCCGGCTCGGGCACCCCGCCGTAGGGGTAGATGGCTGCCAGGCCCACGACGGTCGCCACCACGACGCCGATGACGACGTTTCGCAGCAGACCGCGACGGGAGGCCTTGCTCATGAGGCGACTGTAACCGTGAGCTCCCAGGCGCGGTCCGACCTACCACAGAGGTGCGTCGGCTTCCGAGTGCTGATGCGCGATACATGACAGGCGCAGGTGGTCGGTCACGGTGCTCGCCGGGTCCGGCAGGACGACACCCCCGGACCTGGTGGGCCCGGGGGTGTCGGTCGAGCAGCCGTCAGAGGAACGCCGGTGCGAACACCAGGCTGACGATCGTCATCACCTTGATCAGGATGTTCATCGCCGGACCGGAGGTGTCCTTGAACGGGTCACCGACGGTGTCACCGGTCACCGCAGCCTTGTGCTGCTCCGAGCCCTTGCCGCCGTGGTTGCCCGCCTCGATGTACTTCTTGGCGTTGTCCCAAGCACCGCCGGCGTTGGCCATGAAGATGGCCAACATGAAGCCGGTCGACAGCGCGCCGGCCAGCAGGCCGCCCAGCGCCTCCGGTGAGACGAACCCGACGGCGAGGGGGAGGATGACGGCCAGCGAGCCTGGCACCACCATCTCCCTCAGCGACGCCTGAGTGGAGATGTCGACGCAGCGGGCGGAGTCGGGCTTGACGCCTTCCTTGCCCTCACGCAGCCCGGGGATCTCGGCGAACTGGCGCCGCACCTCCACGATCATGGCCTGCGCGGCCCGACCGACGGACTTCATCGTCAGTGCCGCGAAGGCGAACGTCGACATGGCACCGAGGAACAGACCGCTGATGACCTCCACCGAGGTCAGATCGATCACGTCGAGCCCCACGGCCGCGGTGTAGGAGCGGAACAGCGCCAGCGCGGTCAGTGCGGCCGACCCGATCGCGAAGCCCTTGGCGACCGCGGCCGTGGTGTTGCCCAGCGCATCCAGTCCGTCGGTGACCTGGCGGACCTCCGGCGGCAGATGGGCCATCTCGGCGATGCCACCGGCGTTGTCGGAGATCGGACCGTAGGCGTCGACGGCGACGACTGCACCGGTCGTGGCCAGCATGCCGATGGCGGCCAGCGCCGCGGCGTACAGACCGCCACCGGCGACGCCGTCGGCGAAGGCCGCCTCTCCCAGCGCGTAGGAGGCCGCCAGACCACCGACGATCAGGACCACCGACGCGACGGTGGAGATCATGCCGTCGGCGATACCACCGATGATGACGGTCGCGGGGCCGGTCTCGGACTCTCCGGCCAAGCGCTTGACGGGGCCGTAGTGGTCGGAGGTGTAGTACTCCGAGGTGAACCCGATGGCGTAGCCGACGGCCAGGCCGATGACGATGACGAAGCCGAGCAAGAGGCCGTTGGAGATCTCCGCGACGTCACCGAACACGAACGCGGCGGCGCCGAGCGACACCACACCGGTGATGATCATGGCCATGTTGGTCCCGAAGTGCAGCTGGGAGGACAGTGACCTACCAGGACGCCCGCGGACCAGCAGGGCACCGATGATCGAGGCGACCATCCCGATCGCCGCGATCAGCAGCGGGAAGAGGTAGGCGGCCTCCAGCAGGGACCCGTCGCCGATCTCGGAGATGTCGCCCGAGATGCCGGCCTGGAACCCGCCGAACAGCAGCGCGGCCAGGACGATCGGGGCGACGATGGACCCGGCGTAGGACTCGAACAGGTCCGCGCCCATGCCGGCGACGTCACCGACGTTGTCACCGACGTTGTCGGCGATGGTTGCGGGGTTGCGGGGGTCGTCCTCGGGGATGCCGGCCTCGACCTTGCCGACCAGGTCGGCGCCGACATCAGCGGCCTTCGTATAGATGCCGCCCCCGATGCGGGCGAACAGGGCGATGGAGGAGCCACCGAGACCGAACGCCGCGATCACGCTGAAGGCATCCGGGACCCCGAGGCCCTGGACGAAGATGATGTAGCAGAGGCTGACACCGAGCAGCCCCATGCCGGCGACCGTGAAGCCCATGACGGCTCCGCCCTTGAAGGCCAGCGGCAGGGCCTTCTCGGCGCCCTCGCGGGCGGCGTTGGCCGTCCGGACGTTGGCGGCTGTGGCGATCTGCATCCCGACGACACCGGCGACGGCGCTGAACAGGGCACCCATCAGGTAGGCCGCAGCGCCGTAGGGCAGGCCGTAGGGCAGCACGATGGCGATGACGACCGTCATCACCGCCACGAAGACGCCAACCCAGCGGTACTCCCGCCGCAGGAACGCCTGGGCGCCCTCACGGATGGCCTGGGCCAGCTCCTTCATCGTGTCGGTGCCCTCGTCGGCGGCGTTCACCACCTGGTTGAAGTAGAAGGCCAGGCCGAGGCCGGCCACCGCCGTGATGGCGGCGAGGTACGGGATAAACGTCATGGTGTGAGTGCCTTCGTTCGTTGGTTCGGCCGCGCACAGTGGGTCGGAGGTCTCGGCCCAGGGCCCCGTGGGGCGGCGCGGCTGGTGGGGTCTTGTGATGTGGAGGGGCGGCCGGCCTGCTGCGGGGGAGGGTGCAGCACGAACCAGGGCCACCGGTCACGCTCGGGCACGCAGTGTAGGCGCTGGCAGCCGGACGGCGACAATCGGCCACGGGAGTCGCGCCCACGGTGGCTCTCCCCGGGGCTGTGGACAACGTGGCGGGTGCCGTCGGCGCCTCTGCTACGGTCCGGTCTGTGCTGCCAGGCCTGAGACCTGCGGACCAACGGGAACGGGGAGAGAACCATCCATGTTCGGATTCGGACGACTGACGTGCGGCATCGCGCAGACCGGGGACCGTCGCCTCGCTCTGCTCCTCCTCGCTGGTCTGATCGCAGCCGGCATGACGACGCCGGCCACGGGTCAGATCGTCCTCCCGCCGACGCCGCTGACGGCGGACCAGGCCATCGTGGACCTTCCTGAGTACTTCGAGCGGGTCGTCGCTGTGGACACCGACCGCGATCGCGTGCTGGTCAGCGGCGAGGACGGGATCGTCGCCGTATCAGGCCAAGGTCCGGAGGAATCCATCGAGGGCATCGGAGCGATCAGGTCGATGCTGGTGACGGACGTCGATCAGGTTCTGGCGCTGGGATGGGCGGGACAGCTGGTGGTGCTCGACGCGGCCACGCTCGAGCAGGAGAGCACGATCGACCTCCCGGCAGACGTGTCGTTCTCCGACATGGTGACGGCGGGGGATCGGCTGTTCGTCGCTGGCCGGACCGAGCAGGCCTCGACGCTTTGGGCGGCCGACCTCGAGGCGCTGCTGTCCGGCGATGCGGAGCTCCAGGAGGTTGCCGGTCCGGAGTTGCTCGGCCCGACCGGGCTCGCCCCCATATTGCTCCCGCTGTCCGAGCCGGATCGGGTCTACATCGTCGACACCTCGTCGGTGACGACCCTGGACGTGACCGAGGCCGACGTGGAGTTGGTCGGGCGGGCAGAGGGGTCCGGGCTGCAGGGTGACGTCGCCGTGGACCCCGACGAGCAGGTCGTCTACTTCGGCGGCGGCGCCGTCTTCGACACGGCCAGACTCACGGTCAGCGAGGGACAGCGATTCTCCAGCGGGGTGTCTGCTGAGTCCGGTTTGGAACTGTTCATCGCATCCCGCGCTTCCGACCCGGTGGTGCTCAGCAGGCTCGCGGTCGCATCCGGAGAGACTCCCGTTCACCTTCGCGTGCGCTGTCCCGGTTCACGGGTCCTCGCGCTTGACCGGCTTGCCGGGGATCGGCTGGTGATCACCACGCCCGAGTCGGTCTGCATCACCGATCCGCCGGTCATCTCGGCAGACCTGAGCGATCGACGAGCGGATACCACCGAGCGGATCGCGGTCGGCGACCCCACCGACTTCGCCATCGAAGTCAGCCGACTGCGATTCCCCGACCAGGGTCCTCGGCAGCCCGAGATGGTCGTTCTCGCACGAGGCGATGTCTTCGCCGACGCCATGGCGGGGACATCGCTGACCGCCGATGCCCCGCTGCTGTACGTCGGCGACGACGGCACCATCCCGCCGCGGGTGATGGACGAGATCGACCGGGTCCTCCGCAACGACCCACTGGACGCGGAGCGACCGCTGATCGTCCTGCTCGGGGGCCCGGAGGCGATCAAGCGTGTGGAGCCCATGCTCTTTGACTTCGGGTACCAAACGCGTCGGCTGCAGGGCCGCGATCGGATCGAAACGGCCGTCGCCATCGCCCAGTTCGTCAACCGGCCATACCAACACTTCCTCGCGCGGGCCTACGGCACCGATGCCGACGCGACATCTGCATGGGCGGACGCGGTGGCGATCGGAACGCTGACCGCACAGGTGCAGCCCGTCCTCCTGACGACGAGCGACACGCTGCATCCGGCCGTGCAGCAGTACCTCTTCACCAATGAACCCGGCATCAGGGCGGTGCGGCCGATCGGCGGGGACGTGGCGCTGGCCGGCGCGATTGACGGACAGCTGACCGAGCTCGGCATCACGCAGGTCGGCCCTCGGTTCCGCGGGCCGAACCGTGCGGGAACGGCGGCGAGCATATTCCAGGAGTTACAACGGGGATCCCAGAGCGGGCGTTCGCCGGTCCTGGCGTTCAACGGCTACGTCGAGGAGGGTTGGGCCTACGCCCTGGTGGGTGCCGGGCTGGCGGGCGATCTCCAGGGCGCCCTGCTGCCGGTCGGCGACACCCTGCCGCCCGAGACCGAGGAGGCGATCGGATGCTCGGCCACGACGGAGCTGTTCCTCCTCGGCGGCGCCGAGCAGATCTCGTCGGATGTGGCGTTTGAACTCGACAGCATCACCGCGGAGTGCTGAGCCTCCGCGTCCACCGTGGAGGCCCCGTCGTGATCGCCGCTGGGTACCGTGAGCGTCCATGAGCAGCCTTGTTCGTCGCCGACGCACCGACCGAGAGACCGAGGAAACTGCGCTCTCACCCCTCGCCACGAAGTCGATCGAGTCCGCCGGCCGCGCACTGCGTGAACCCGATGACCCGTACCGCACCTGCTTCGAGCGGGATCGGGATCGGATCGTCCACTCCAAGGCCTTCCGACGCCTCAAGCACAAGACCCAGGTTTTCATCAACCCGACCGGCGACCACACCGTCACCCGCTTGACCCACACCCTGCAGGTGGCCCAGGTGGCCCGCTCGATCGCCGCCGCCCTCAGCCTGAACGAGCCACTGGCCGAGGCCATTGCGCTTGGCCACGACGTCGGTCACACCCCGTTCGGCCACATCGGCGAGGAGGCGTTGGCCACCTTCTTCGAGGACGGCTGGGTCCACTCCGCCCAGTCCGTCCGGATCTTCGACGTCCTCGAGCCGCTCAACCTGTGTGAGGAGACGCGAGACGGGATCCTCCGCCATCCCTGGAAGGTCGACCCGGGCCCGCGGACGCCCGAGGCACAGACGGTCCGCTTCGCCGACCGGATCGCGTATCTGACCCACGACGTGCTCGACGCCGTCCGGGCGGACCTGCTGAAGCCTGCGGACCTGCCGGCAGTGGTGACCGACACCCTCGGCCAGCCGGGGAACGACTGGATCGGTCACTTCATCGAGGCCGTCATCGATTACTCCGTCACCGCCGGGGAGGTGGGTATGGACCCCGCGCTACTCCCGGTCATGCACGAACTGCGGGCGTTCATGTTCAAGCGCGTCTATCTCGGGCCAGAGCAGCACAGCCAGACGCAGGCCGCCAAGCGGGTCGTCCTGGAACTGGTCACCTACTTGCTCGAGCACCCCGAGGAGATCACCGACAGCTACGCCGACCCGGAGGCCGACACCTTGACCCGGGTCGCTGATTTCGTGGCCGGCATGACCGATCGGTACGCACTGATGCTGCACGACCGCTGGTTTCGGCCGAGGCTCTTCAGCCACCCCTAGCGAGCTCGGGATCCCTCCGCAGTCGCTGGGCGGGTTTATCGCTCTCCGCCACGAACGAGGTGAGGGATCGTCGCAGGCCATCGAGATCGCCTGCCGAGCCCGCATGCAACAGGTGCCCGTCGGGTCGGACGACGAGCAGGGCCGGGTCGGCGCCGACATCTGCCGCCACGCGACCGAGGCCCCCGAGGGCCAGGGTTGTGGTGGGAACGGCAAGGTCGTCCAGGACCGCACCGATCGGTCCGGCGGATGCGGCACCGGGCTCCTGGTCTCCGAGGACCAGCGCAACAAGCCCGGCCGGGCGGATCCGATCATGGGTCGAACCGCCACCCGCCACGGCATGGGGAAGTCGGTCGCCGGCCGCCAGTGGGGTGTCGGTCGCGCCGGTGGTCGTCCAGGCGTTGCGGTAGGTCTGGCCGATCTGGGAGAGCGCGTCGAACGCGGCGCGACGCCCGCGGTCCGTCAGATTCGCGAGCACCGTCACCAACGGCAGCACGACGATCCGGAGCGCACTCAAGAACGGGTTGGTGCTGGCTTGCAGGGTGAATGTGCTGTCAGAGATGGCGAGCACGGACTCGGCCACCGGACGGCGCTCGGCCTGGTAGGTGTCCAGGAGTCCGTCGCTGGCCTGCCCATTGACGACGGCAGCGAGCTTCCAGCCCAGGTTCGTCGCGTCCCCGATCCCGGTGTTCATGCCGAGCCCTCCGGCGGGGGAGTGGATGTGGGCGGCGTCGCCCGCCAGAAAGACGTCCCCGACGCGGTAGGCGTCCACCAATCGGTGGTGGGAGCGGTACACCGCAGCAGCCTCGACCGCCCTCAGCTCATGGCGGACGTGGAGTCCGGCCAGGATTCGGCGCATGTCGTCGGGCTCGAGGCCGGACACACCCGTGGGACCGGCGTCCGTGCCGTACCGGCGTTCGAGTGCCGGGGTGAAGTTGGCGACCACGCGCCACCGGCCGTCCTGACCCTCAGCCGCAGGAAGGGGCAGGAAGGCATGGGTCTGGCGGTGGCTGAGCATCATGTGCGCACGGTCGTGAGGGAGGTCGATGTCCATGACCAGGTCCGCTGAGACGAAGCTGCTCTTGTACGTCCCGCCCTCGAGTGCGAGATCGATGCGGTCTCGGACGGTGCTGGAGGCGCCGTCGGCCCCGACGACGTAGCGGGCCCTGATCGTGTGGTCGTGGGCATCATCCTCGCGGCGAACCTGTGCGGTCACACCGCCGTCCGCATCGGTGACCAGATCGGTGAGTCGGGTGTTCCAGCGTGGGCGCAGACCGAGCTCGGCCAGACGGTCGAGGAGCAGCCGTTGGGTCCGGTGCTGCTCCAGCATCAGTCCGAACGGGTAGGCGGTCCGACCGGAGCCCTCGTAGAGCACCTTGCCGATCTGCTTGCCGTACGGTCGGAGGTCGATCCGCTCGATCGTGATGCCGTCGGCGATCGCTCGGGCGGCGACGCCGAGCGTGGCCCACTGCTCCAGCGTTCGCGGATGGACCCAGACGGCACGGGACTGCTGGATGGGGCCGTCGGCCAGGTCGATCAGGACGACGTCCGCACCCGCCTCGGCAAGGGGGATGGCCGTGGACAGGCCCACCGGGCCCGCCCCGACGACCAGGACTTCGGTGGCCTCAACAGAGTTGCTGCTGTCGGTCATGTCCATGCTCCTTCTCGGCGAATGTATCTATACGATACTGTTCAGTATCGAATTTATCAACGAGCGGCGAGTAGCACCCTCGGGGCGTGCTCAGCGGAGGCCGTCGAGGAGCTGGTCCACGAGAGCCGCAGGATCGAGTTCGTCCGTCGCTCCGGAGAGGATGACGAACATCACCGGGCCGACCAGACCAGCGACCGCCAGATTCGGGTTGACGTCGGCCCGGACATCGCCATCGGTGATCGCGCGTGCGATCCGTTCAGCGATCATCTGCTGCCGTGGTCGCAGCACCGAGTTGAGGTAGGCCGTCCCGAGCGGGGTGCCGGCGCCGAGTTCTCCCGCCAGGTGCGGCAGGGCTGCGCCGATCGATGAGTCGCGGAGCATCGCACCCGCTGCGGTGACCATGGCGATCAGATCATCCCGCAGGTCGGCCATCCCAAGCGTCGGCAGCTCGGCGTACACCGCCTCGACAGCGGCCAGCACGAGGTCGTCCTTGCTCGCGTGCCGTCGGTACACCGTGGCTCGCGCGACCCCGGCTCGTTCCGCCACCGCATCGATGGTCAGCCCGGAGGGGCCGACCTCGGCGAGCACATCACGTGTGGCCTGCAGGATCGCGGCGTCGGCCGAGGTGTCGCGCGGACGGCCGGGCGGACGATGCGAGGTCTGGCTCACGCGGCGCCGGGTTGGTCGCCGGCTCCGTCGTCAGCTGATGCCCTCCGGGTCGTGTGGGTCTCCAGCCGCCTCGTCAGCTGGTGCAGCTCCTCGCGAAGCACGGCCAGCTCCCTGCCGGCCAGGCCCGTCGCGGCCTCGACCTCACGCTGAACCGCGCCGGCGCGGTCATACAGCGCGTCACCCTCGGCGGTGGTCGACACCTCCACGACCCGCTCGTCGGAGGTCAGACGACGGCGGGTCACCAGGCCCTTGCTCTCCAATCGCCTGACCAGCGGCGACACCGTGGCGGAGTCCAGGCCAAGCCGTTGGCAGACCGCGCCGAGCGGGATCGGTCCGTCCTCCCACAGCACCAGCAGCACCAGGTACTGCGTGTAGGTCAGGCCAAGTGCTGCCAGGCCGGGCCGGTATGCGGCGGACATCGCTCGTGATGCGGCGTACAGCGCGAAGCACAGCTGCTCGTCGACGACGAAGGCCGTCGGGGGAACCGTGGTCATCCACACAGCCTACGGGCTCGTGGACGGGGGCTCGTACCGGGCAGCGAGATGTGCTCATCCGGGAACGTGGGCGGTCGAACCCACAACCGCGTCGTGCAACGGCATCGCGGACCTGCTAATCCTCATGGAGCATGTCCAAGAGCCTCGTCATCGTCGAATCCCCGGCGAAAGCCACCAAGATCGGCAAGATCCTGGGGAACGACTACGTCGTGGAGTCAAGCGTCGGCCACATCCGCGACCTGCCCGCCAACGCCGCCGAGGTCCCGGCCGAGCACAAGGGCAAGCCGTGGGCCTCGATGGGTGTGGACACCGAACACGACTTCGAGCCGGTCTACGTCGTCAACGCCGGCAAGAAGAAGACGGTCGCCAACCTGCGCAAGCTGCTGAAGGACGCCGACGAGCTCGTCCTCGCGACGGACAAGGACCGGGAGGGCGAGGCCATCGCCTGGCACCTGCTGCAGGTCCTCAACCCGAAGGTCCCGGTCAAGCGGATGGTCTTCGGGGAGATCACCGACAAGGCCATCCAGGAGGCGATCGACAACACCATCGAGCTGGACGAGCGGCTGGTTGACGCCCAGGAGGCCCGCCGGATCCTGGACCGGCTGTACGGCTACGAGCTCTCCCCGGTGCTCTGGAAGAAGGTCAACCCTGGCCTGTCCGCCGGGCGGGTTCAGTCCGTGGCAACGCGCATCATCGTCGAGCGCGAGCGGGAGCGCATGGCCTTCGTCTCCGCGAACTACTGGGACCTCGACGCGCAGCTCTCCAAGGAGGGAACGCCGGCCTTCGAGTCCAAGATGTCGGCGCTCGAGGACCGCCGGCTGGCCAGCGGGAAGGACTTCGACCAGCGCGGCCAGCTGACTCGGGACGACGTCGAGCGGCTGGACCAGCCACGCGCCGAGGCCATCCAGTCCGGGCTGGCTGACGCCGACTTCACCGTCACGTCCGTCGAGACCAAGCCGTACCGGCGCAAGCCCCCGGCACCGTTCTCGACCTCGACGCTGCAGCAGGACGCCGGCCGCAAGCTGCGGTTCTCCACCCAGCGCACCATGCAGGTCGCACAGCGGCTGTACGAGAACGGCTACATCACCTACATGCGGACGGACTCGACGATGCTGTCCGACACCGCCATCGATGCGGCGCGGACCCAGATCTCGGAGATCTACGGGGCGGACTACCTCCCGGACAAGCCCCGGATCTACGCCAAGCAGTCCAAGAACGCGCAGGAAGCCCACGAGGCCGTCCGGCCGGCCGGTGAGACCTTCCGGACGCCGGACTCGTTGCGGAACGAGCTCGGCTCGGAGGAGCGCCGGCTCTACGAGCTCATCTGGATGCGGACCGTCGCCAGCCAGATGGAGGACGCCCGCGGCCAGAGCGTCTCGGTTCGCTTCGAAGCCGAGGTCGGGGAGGCCGGCGGGGCTGAGGCCGGCAAGGCAACGACGTGGAACGCCTCCGGTCGCACGATAACCTTCCCGGGCTTCTTCCGCGCCTACGTCGAGGGCTCGGACGACCCCGATGAGGCGCTGGCCAACCGCGAGTCCTTCCTGCCCGAGATGGCCGAGGGGGATGTGCTGAAGGCCGAGGAGTTGAACGCCGTCGGGCACGACACGACGCCGCCGGCCCGGTACAACGAGCCCAAGCTGGTCCAGAAGCTCGAGGAGCTCGGCGTCGGCCGTCCCTCGACCTACGCCTCGATCATCTCCACCATCATCGGCCGGGGCTACGTGTGGAAGAAGTCCGGCGCGCTGGTGCCCTCCTTCACCGCCTTCGCCGTGGTCGGGCTGCTCGAGAAGCACTTCGCCCACCTCGTCGACTACGAGTTCACCGCCAAGATGGAGGACGACCTCGACGAGATCGCGGCCGGCACCTTCGACCGGGTGCCCTGGCTGTCGAAGTTCTACTTCGGGGTGAGCGAGGGCGGCTCGGGGGACCCAGAATCCTCGGGCTCGGACCCTGGTCCCGACGGGCCGGACGATGGCCTCGACGCCGGCGTCGTCGTCAACCCGATGGGTCTGCGCACGATGGTGACCGACCGGTTGGACGAGATCGACGCCGCGGCGATCAACTCGATCCCGCTCGGCAAGGACTCCTCCGGCGAGACGATGGTGGCCCGGGTCGGCCGGTACGGGCCGTACCTGCAGCGCGGCGAGGACACTGCTTCGCTGCCGGACGACATCGCCCCGGACGAGCTGACCCTGCAGCGGGCGGAGGAGCTGCTGGAGGCACCGAACGACGACCGACTGCTCGGGACCGACCCGGAGACGGGCAAGCCCGTGATCGCCCGCAACGGACGGTTCGGCCCCTACGTCCAGCTGGGCGACCCGGCGGAGGGCAAGCCGGAGAAGACCGGCTCGCTGCTCTCGACCATGTCGCTGGACACCATCGAGTTGTCCGACGCGCTGCGCGTGCTCTCACTGCCACGGGATGTCGGACCGCACCCGGAGGACGGCGAGCCGATCCTCATCCAGAACGGCCGTTACGGGCCGTACCTGAAGTGGGGCAAGGAGACCCGGTCGCTCGGCGGGGAGTCCGAGCTCTTCACCACCGACCTGGATGGGGCGCTCAAGCTGCTCGCGCAGGACAAGAAGAGCGCTCGGCAGCGCTCGAACCCGGTGCTCAGGGAGCTGGGCGTCGACCCGATCAGCGAGGGCCAGATGTCGGTCCGCAACGGGCGGTTCGGGGCTTACGTGACCGATGGAGAGGTCAACGCCAGCCTCCGCAAGGGCGACACGCCGGAGAACATCTCCGACGAGCGCGCCTCGGAGCTCCTGCAGCTGCGGCGGGAGCGGATGGCCGCCAAGGGCACCACGCCCAAGAAGAAGGCCGCCAAGAAGAAGTCGACCCGCAAGAAGACGACGAAGAAGAAGACGACGAAGAAGAAGACGGCGAAGAAGAAGACGGCGAAGAAGAAGACGGCGAAGAAGGCCAGCAAGAAGACCTCCTAGCGGCGCACGACGGCTAGGGCGTGTTCGCGTCCAACTCGTGCAGGAACGGAGCAGCGGTTCCGTCGCTGGGCGCACGCCAGTCGCCACGGGGCGACAGCGCTCCGGCCGCCGAGACCTTCGGGCCGTTCGGCATCGCCGATCGCTTGAACTGGCTGAAGCCGTAGAACCGCCTGATGAAGACCCGCAGCCAGCGCAGGATCTCCTCCAGGTCGTAGTCGTCCTGCCACGCCTGCCAGGCCAGGAACGCCACCTTGGAGGGGGCCGCGCCACCCCGGATCAGGTGGTGCAGGAAGAAGTCGTGCAGCTCGTAGGGGCCGATGGTGTTCTGGGTCGATTGGATGCTGCCGTCAGCGTCCGGCGGGACCAGCTCGGGGGAGATCTCGGTGCCGAGGATGGCCTCGAGGACCTCGTCGGTGGCCCGGTCGAACTGGTCGGTGTCGACGCACCACCTGATCAGGTACTGGATCAGCGTCTTGGGCACCCCGCTGTTCACGCCGTAGTGGCTCATCTGGTCGCCCACGCCGTAGGTGCACCAGCCCAGCGCCAGCTCCGACAGATCGCCGGTGCCCACCACGATGCCGCTGCGCTGGTTGGCCAGGCGGAACAGGTAGTCGGTCCGGAGTCCTGCCTGCACGTTCTCGAAGGCCACGTCGTAGGTGGCCTCGCCGTCCGCCGCCGGGTGGCCCATGTCGCCCAGCATCCGGCGGGCTGCGGGCCGGATGTCGATCTCCTCGCCGTCCACGCCCATGACGTCCATGAGGCGCCAGGCGTTGCTGCGGGTCTCCTCCGACGTGGCGAACCCCGGCATCGTCACGCCCAGGATGTGTGACCGGTCCAGGCCCAGCCGGTCCGTGGCCTTGGCGGCCACGATCAGCGCATGGGTGGAGTCGATGCCTCCCGAGATCCCGATCACCGGTCGAGGCGGGTGGTCGGCGTTGATGCTGGTGAGCCGGCGGGTCAGGCCCTCGACCTGGATGTTGAAGGCCTCGTAGCAGTCCTCGCTGAGCCGCTCCGGATCGTCGGGCACGAACGGATGGCGCGGGACGGCTCGTCGCACCGCTCCAGTCCGAGGTCCGCTGATCCCGATCTCCACGGCCGACACGGGCTCTGGCGGATCGTCGGTGGGCGGGCCGAAGGTCAGCCGACGGAAGGTCGTGGTCGGCCGCCCCTCGGCGATGCCGGTGTCGGCGAACGTCGGGGTCCGGGTGCGCTCCGAGCGGACCCGCCCGAGGTCCACGTCAGCCAGCAGCAACTCCGGACCATCGTCGAAGCGGGCCGAGGACGCAACCTCCTCGCCGAGCTCGTGCACCAGCCCCTGCCCATCCCACGCGACGTCCGTGGTGCTCTCACCGGGCCCGGCGGCGGAGAAGACCATGGCGCTCATGGTCCGCAGCGAGTGCGCGGCGCACAGCAGTGCGCGGTCGCGGGCCTTGCCGATGGTGATGTTGGAGGCCGACAGGTTGCAGATCAGGGTGGCTCCGGCCAGCGCCGCCCGGGTGGTGGGTGGCAGGGGAGACCACATGTCCTCACAGATCTCGACAGCCACGACGAACTCGTCCATCTCCGCGTGACGGAACAGCAGGTCGGTGCCGAACGGGACGACGCCGAGGTCGCCGAGGTCCAGCTGCTGATCGACCAGGCCGGCCCCGGGCGTGAACCAGCGCTTCTCGTAGTACTCGCGGTAGTTGGGCAGGTAGCTCTTGGGCACCACACCGAGGATCCGGCCGTCGTGGACGGCGACGGCGGTGTTGAACAGCCGCCCCTCGTGGAGCAGCGTGGCTCCGACCAGCGAGAGGGGACGACGTCCCTGGCTCCCTGCCACCACGGTCCGCAAGCCCTCGGCGACGGCGTGCCGCATGGCGTCCTGGAGGTGGAGGTCGTCGATGGCGTACGAGCTCAGGTTGAGCTCGGGGAAGACGAGGACGTCGACGTCCTCGGCGTCGGCACGGTCGATCAGCTCGACCGTCCGGCTGGCGTTCCGAGTCACGTCGCCGACCGTTGCCACCGGCGTCGCGGCGGCGACCCGGGCCAGACCGTGTGTGGTCGGCCGGTGGAAGACGTCGGGCGGGATGCTCACGTGTGGCTCCGTGTCAGCGGGGGGTGCAGCGCGGTTGCGCCACCAGCACGGTAGACGGCCGTCGGACGCCCCGACCCGTTGGCGTTGGCCGGCCGGTGATCACCCGTGGGCACAACGAAGTCCTCGGTGGCCTGCAGGACCTTCCGTCGGAAGTTGGACGGGTGGACCTCGCGGCCCCAGACCGCCTCGTACACCCGCCGAAGGTCGGGGATCGTGAAGGTCTCCGGCAGCAGCGCCGTGGCCAGGGTCGTGTACTCGAGCTTCGACCGCGCCCGCTCCACGGCGTCCTCGACGATGCGGGCGTGGTCGAACGCCCAGGGCTCGTCCGGCACGCTGGTCACCGGCAGCCACTCACCCTCGGTCGGCTCGCCGGGGTCGACGGCAAGGCCGAGGTAGACCACCGAGACCGTCCGCATCCGGGGGTCGCGGTCGGGCTCGGAGTAGGTGGCCAGCTGCTCCAGGTGCAGGTCGTCGGGGTTCAGGCCGGTCTTGTCCAGCACGGCACGGGCAGCCGCCGCTCCAGCGACCTCGTCAGGCCCCAGAAAGGTGCCGGGGAGGGCGCGGGAGCCGACGAAGGGCGGACGGTCCCGCCGGATGGTGAGGAGGTGGAGTCGGCCGCCGCGCAGGATCAGCGCCGCCGCGTCCGCGGTGACGGCGAAGGCTGGGTGGTCGGGCGCGCTCATCCGGTCGGGACGGCCTCCGCGATGTGCACACCGGCCTCCCGTAGACGCGCCTCTGCCGCCTCGCTCAACTCGGGTGAGACGGCGGCGGTGAGGGGGCGGATGATGGTGGTGTCCAGGCCAGCGTCAGCGGCATCGGTGGCCGTGGAGGCGACACAGACGTCGAAGGCGATGCCGACGATGTGGACGGCGTCGATGTTCCGCGTCGCCAGCCACTTGCGCAGTCCCACACCGGCTTCGTCGTCCCACGGCGTATCGGCGGCCAGGGTCCCGTCGAACCCGCTGTAGCTGGCCTCGGTCTGTCCCTTGAGGAAGACGGCGGTCCGGCCGGGCAAGACCAGCGCCGGGTCGAACTGCGCACCCGGTGTCCCGGCCATGCAGTGCACCGGCCAGATGCCGGCATCGAGGTCGGGTGGGTCGTCCGTCGTGGCCGGGAAGTGGTCCTGGGTGTCGGGGGTGTGCCAGTCCTTGGTGGCCGCCACCGCGGCGTAGCGCTCACCGGCACGGGTGAGCAGGTCGGTGATGCCTGCGGCGGCGGCCTTGCCGCCCTCCACGGCCAGGCGGCCACCTTCGGTGAAGTCGACCTGGGTGTCGACGATGAGCAGGGCGGTGGTGGTCATGATGGGGCCTTCTGTCGTTGATGTGGCGCGATGGCTGGTGCGGTTGGGTCGGTCTGGTCGTGGCCGGCCTGGTCACCGTGGATGTCAGGGGCCGTGGACCCGGACCGCGGGCTCGCCGGAGTCGAGGGCTCGCGCGGCGCTCGGCAGATCGGCCATGACGGCGGCGTGGTGGGCGCGCGCCGCGGCGGCGTCACTGCGGTCGACCCGCGCGCCGTCCCACACGAGCCGCTGGAGCCCGCGCCAGCCTTCGGGGTCAATGCCATCGGTGGGCCTGCGGAGCCCTGACTCGTCGTCGGTGGGCAGCACGGTGATCTGCTCCTCCAGCCGGCCGTCTGGCCCGCGGCGTCGGCGTGCCGACTTGCGACCGCCGTCGGAGTGCTTGCCTGATGAGGACTTCTCCACGTCGTGGTGGACCCCGCCGTACGTGATCTGCACCAGCTTGTAGACGAAGCCGGGGTTGGGCAGGCCGCTGACCAACTTGGTGCCGACGCCATAGCTGTCGATGGGGCTGGTGGCCAGCTCCGCGATGCGGAACTCGTCCAGATCGCCGGAGACCACGATGCGGGTCGCGGTGGCGCCCAGCTCATCCAGTTGGCGCCGCGCTCGCTTCGCCTCCAGGGCGAGGTCGCCCGAGTCCAGCCGGATGGCACCCGGCCCGGCGGAGCCGGCCCGGCGGGCTGCTTCGACGGCACGCTCGATCCCGGTGGGGATGTCGTAGGTGTCGACCAGCAGGGTGGTGTCCACGCCGAGTGCGGCGATCTGGGCGTCGAACGCCGCGGCCTCGTGCTCGTGGGCCAGTGTCCAGGCGTGGGCGGCGGTGCCCATCGTCGGCACGTCGTACTGGTGACCGGCAGCCAGGTTGGACGTGGCGTCGAACCCGGCGATCCAGGCCGCTCGCGCTGCCGCGACGGCTCCGACCTCGTGGGTGCGACGGCTGCCCATCTCCGCCAATGACCGCTCGCGGGCCGCCACTCGGATCCGAGCGGCCTTCGTGGCCACCGCGGTGTCGTGGTTGATGATCGACAGCAGGAGCGTCTCGAGGATCATCGCCTCACCCAGCGGCGCCTCGACGGTCAACACCGGCGAGCCGGGGCTGTAGAGCTCACCCTCGGGGTAGGCGGTGATCCGACCGCTGAAGGTCCGGCCGTCGAGCCACTGGGCGGTGGAGTCGTCGATCACCTCGGTCTCCTGCAGCCAGTCGAGCTCCTCGGCGGTGAACCGGAAGTCCTCGATGGCGTCCAGGGCCCTTCCGAGACCGGCGAGGATCCCGAAGCGGTAGGGCTCCGGCAGTCGGCGGCAGAAGCACTCGAAGACCGCCGGCCGGTCTGCGATTCCCTCGGCTATGGCCGAGGTGAGCATGGTGAGCTCGTAGGCGTCGGTGTACAGAGCGGTCGATCCAGGTGGGGCGATGACCATGTCGGTTCCAATGACTCGAAATGAGAGACTCAGACCGAGTGTAACACGTCGTGCGATGGGATGAGCTGAGCGGTGCGGACGATCCTGGCTGACCGCCTGGTCGCCCGGTGCGGTTCACATGTCCCCGCCAGGGGGAGTACGAACGGATGACCGATCAGACCAGCACCGAGCGCGACGACCTCATCCGGACGGTCGCCCGGGCACAGCTCGGCTACGAGGAGCTTCGGGAGGGGCAGCTCGAGGCGACGCGCGAGGCGGTGGCCGGCCGCGATGTGCTGGCCGTGATGCCGACGGGGTCGGGGAAGTCCGCGATCTACCAACTGGCAGGGGCGCTCTCGGGGGGCCCGGTCCTGGTCGTCTCGCCCTTGATCGCCCTGCAGCGCGACCAGATGGAGGGATTGGGCGAGGCCTTCGGCGGGGCGGTCGCGCTGAACAGCAGCCTCTCGGACAGCGATTTCGAGCAGGCCCTCTCCGACCTAGCCGAGGGCCGGGCGACCTTCGCCTTCCTCGCTCCTGAGCAGCTGGTCAACGAGACCACCCGCACCCGCCTGAAGGACATGGACATCGCGCTACTGGCGGTCGACGAGGCGCACTGCATCGCGACCTGGGGGCACGACTTCCGACCGGCGTACCTCAAGCTCGGCGAGAGCCGGAAGGTCCTCGGTGACCCGCCGGTGCTCGCGCTGACCGCAACCGCGTCCGCGCCCATCCGCCGTGAGATCATCGCCGAGTTGCGCATGGATGACCCCGTCGTGGTGACCGCGGGCATCGTCCGGCCGAACATCAGCCTGCAGGTGCGAGACGTGGCGGAGGTCGATGACGCAGAGGCGGTCGCCATCGAACAGGTCGTGGACCTCGAGGGAACCGGCCTGCTGTACGTTTCCACACGAGCCCGCGCAGAGGCATTGGCCGAGCGCATCGCCACGCCATCTCGCCCCGCGATGGCCTACCACGCCGGTCTGTCGACGGCCCGCCGGGAGGAGGTCGAGCGGCGCTTCACCGAGGACGACCCGATCGTCGTCATCGCCACGACCGCCTTCGGGATGGGCATCGACGTGGCGCACGTCCGCTTCGTCATCCACGTCGAGGCGCCGGCCTCGCTGGACGACTACTACCAGGAGTTCGGACGAGCGGGTCGTGACGGTCGACCGGCGGTGGCGGTGCTCGTGCGCACGCTCGCCACGGCCAGTGGGCGGCGGCTGGAGGGCGGCAGCACCCAGCTCGAGCGGTCGCAGTTCGACCGAGTCGCCCGAGGACTGTCCTCGGTCGAGGAGACGATCGAGGTTTCGGCGGTCGCTGAGCAGTTCGAGCTCACCCACACCCGGGTTGCCGTGGTCCTCGAGCACCTCACGCGGGTGGAGGCGGTGGATACGATCGGCCTGGAGCAGCTGGCCTGGTCCGGAGCACTCGAGCCGGAGGAGGCGGTCGACGCGGCCTTCGCCGACCACGAGCGGGACACCGCGCTGGCGGACAGCCAGGTTCACATGATGGCGGCCTACCTGGACGCCGACTCCTGTCGCTGGCGGTACATCGGGTCCTACTTCGGCCAGCAGCTGGACGAGCCGTGTGGCAACTGCGACCGCTGCTGGGAGACGGCCGACGAGATCGGGGACGCCGACGGGCAGACCGCCACGAGGGAGGAGGCCGTCCACGGCTTCTCACCCGGTGACCAGGTGCAGCACACCAGCTTTGGATCCGGGTTGGTGGAGGGGGTGGAGGGCAACCGGCTGATGATCCTCTTCGACGATGCCGGCTACAAGACGTTGGCGGCGGATGTGCTGGCGGACTCCGAGGTCCCGACCCGGTCCTGAGCCCCCCGTGGTTGGCCTGGTCGCGCCTGCCGTGTGCGAGTATCCCCGCATGCCACGCCGCACCGTTCATGACCTGGTCGCCGAGGCCCGGGCCGAGATCGAGGAGTTGACCCCTGCACAGGTGCAGGCCGAACTCACGGCCGGCCGCGCGACCGTCGTCGACATCCGCGACTTCCGCGAGCGGATCGAGAAGGGCTCGATCCCGGGCGCGGTGAGCGCCCCTCGCGGCATGCTCGAGTTCTGGTTCGACCCCGAGAGCCCGTACCACAAGGACCGCTACACCCCGGACCAGCGCTACATCTTCTACTGCGGCAGCGGGTGGCGCTCGGCCCTGGCCACCAAGGTGATCGGCGAGATCGGCTACGACGACGTCGCCCACCTGGAGTCGGGCTTCTCGGGCTGGGTCGAGGCGGGCATGGTCGTCGAGGATGTGGCCTCGACGTCGCCGTGGGTCCGACGCGGCAGCTGACCATCAGTCGTCCGGCGTCAGAACGCCCTTGACCTTCCCCCAAGGGCAGACCGGACGATGGCTCCACAGGAGGTAGATGACGTTGTTGGTCACGATCGGTGAGTTCTCGCGGATGACGCGACTGTCGCTCAAGGCGCTGCGCCTGTACGACGAACGCGGGCTGTTGCAGCCCGCGTGGGTCGATCCAGCGACGGGGTACCGGCACTACGACCCGGTGCAAGCGAACCGGGCCGAAGCCGTCCGGATCCTGCGGTCGGTCGACATGCCGCTGGACGAGATCGCGTCGGTCCTCGAGGCCGACGATCCCGACCTGGTCCACAAGCACCTGCAGGTGCACCGGGAGCGACTGGTCACACGACTCGCCAACGACCGACGGATGCTCGAGTACCTCGAATCACTGATGAACAGGAGAGATGGAGTCATGCCCTACACCGTTGAAACCGAAGAGGTCTCGGTTCGCCTCGTCGCGGCGACGAGGATCCACACGAGCCTGCGCAACGTCGGCGAGGACATCGGCGCCGGTCTCGGTCGGCTGCTGCCTGCCATGGGGTCTGAGGGCGTGGAGTCCGCCGGTGCACCGCTGGTCGTATACCACGACATCATCGACGAGGCGAACGACGGAACCATCGAGGTGTGCATCCCGATCGGTCGAGCGCTCTCCGCGGATGCCGATGTCGACTGCCGAGAGCTCGAAGGGGGACCGGTGGCCACGACCACCCACCGCGGCCGGTATGCCGAGATCGCGCCGGCCTACCACACGCTGTCCGGCTGGATCGCCGAGCATGGTCACCAGGTCGTCGGGCCGCCGCGGGAGATCTACCTCAACGATCCGCAGCAGGTGCCCGAGGATGAGCTGTTGACCCGGGTTGAGTTCCCGATCCGGCCGGTCGGTGACGAGGCCATGTGAGCGCAGGGCACCGCTAGGGTTCGGGGGCGATGCACCCGGGCCAGCTGCGTGGATGGACACGCGTCACCGCGTTCGTCGTTGGCGTGCTCATCGGGGTGCTGGCGGGGGCGGCGTGGTTGAGCTTGCCTGCCGGCTCGTCGAACGAGGCCGCGGCCACCCCGCCAACCCTGGAGACGGCCGATCTGGCCGACGCCGGTCCCGCCGGCCAGCCTCGCCCGTCGGGGACCGCGGCGTCCGGCACCGTTCGTGCCTCGGGCGACCCCACAGTAGGGCTGGGCGGCACGCCGGATCAGCTCACCCGGCCGGCGGATCAGCCCTACCGGGCGTTCACGCTGGCCGCGACCGGGGACCTGCTGATCCACTCGCCGGTCCGCAACCGTGCGGCCGTGGCCGATGGGTTCGACTTCGGACCCCAGTTGGCTGCCGCCCGGGCTGACGTCTCGGCCGCGGACCTGGGTCTGTGCCACCTGGAGGTCCCGCTGGACCCTGATGGCCCCTACTCCTCCTACCCGATCTTCAACGCGCCGGCCGAGCTTGCCCGGGCGATCGCGGAGACCGGCTGGGACGTCTGCTCGACGGCGTCCAACCACTCCGCCGACAAGGGGATGGAGGGTGTGGTGGCCACCTTGGACGCGCTGGACGCCGCAGGGGTCGAGCACCGCGGGATGGCCCGGTCGTTCTTCGAGGCGCTGCAGATCCGCCTCACGGAGGTGAATGACGTCGACGTCGGGCTGCTCAGCGCGACGTACGGCCTGAACGGCCTGCCGGTGCCGGGCGGGAACGCGTGGTCGGTCCAGCTGATCGAGCCGGAGCGGCTGCTCGACCAAGCCCGCCGGCTGCGGCTGGGCGGGGCCGACGTGGTGGTCCTCAGCCTGCACTGGGGTGCGGAGTACCAACACACACCGACGGAGGAGCAGCGGGCCATCGCCACCCAGCTGCTGACCGACGGGGCGATCGACGCGATCATCGGCCACCACGCCCACGTGATTCAGCCCGTCGAGTGGATCGAGGGTCGGCCGGTGGTGTACGGGCTCGGCAACTTCCTGTCTGCCCAGCAGCAGGCCGTCAGGCGGGACGGCGCCATCGTGAACCTGGCCTTCCAGGAGGGGCCGGATGGCTGGGTGGTGGAGGAGGTGCATGCCCGCCCGACCTACGTGGACGGGACCTGGACGGTCAATCTGGCCGAGCCAGGCGGCGCGCTGGCCGACTCGGCGGAGCGGACCCTGGGCCACCTCGGCGTCCCGCTCTCGCCGCCGGTCCCCTAGCAGGGCGGGATCACGGCGTGTCCCCGGTCGGGGTTGGGTGGACTTCCCACCGGCAGAGCCGGGGAAGTCCACCCACCTGACCTGGGCCGGACAACGAACCAAGCAGTCGGGTCAGCCACGCAGCGTCCCCGCCCCTCATCCGGTCAGCCGTTACCCTTGAAGGGCTACCCCACAGCCGCGGTAGCGCACGCCAATGCCCAGTGATCCCGCCAGCTTCATCCGCCGGAAGGGCCCGAACGCGCCGGCCAGGGTCGCCTCCTCGGGGAGGTCGGCCTACTTCGAGTTGCTCCGGAACCGCAACTTCCGGTTCTGGTTCGCCTCCTCCTTCACCTCCTCCGTCGGCGACTGGATGGGCTTCGTCGCGCTGACGGCGCTCATGACCCAGCTGTTCGAGAACTCCTCCTCACAGCTGTTCGCCGTCGGCGGTCTGCTGATGATCCGGCTGCTGCCCTCGGCCATGTTCGGGCCGATCGCCGGTGTGATCGCCGACCGGTACGACCGCCGCAAGGTCCTGGTCTTCACCGACATGGCCCGCGCCGTCGTCTACTTCATGATCGTCTTCGCGGGCGACGTGCTAGCGATCTTCGCCCTGACCTTCATCGTCGAGTGCATCTCGCTGCTCTTCCTCGCCGCCAAGGACGCCTCCCTCCCCCAGGTGGTCCCGGACAAGGAGCACCTGACCGAGGCCAACCAGCTCAACCTGCTGTGCAGCTACGGAACCCTCCCGCTGGGCGCGGTCTCCACCTCGATCATGATCGCCGTCGCGGGGGTCGTCGGAGGGTTCGTGTCCTTCGAGGTCGACCCGCTGCGCCTGGCGCTGCTGCTGGACTCGATCTCCTTCGTCCTCTCCGGCCTGCTGCTGTTCCAGGTCACCCTGCCGGGGGAGGCGGAGCGACGGCAGCGGCGGGAGGACGCCGCCGAGGACGGCCCGGGCATCCTCGACGAACTCCGCGAGGGTCTTGACTTCATCCGCGGCTTCCCGCTCCTGCGCGCCCTCATCACGGGCATCGTCGGGGTCTTCTTCGGCGCCGGTGTCGTGATCGGCCTGGGACCCGTGTTCATGGTCAGCGACCTGGGTCAGCCGTCGGCCAACTGGTCCATCCTCCTCAGCGCCGTCGGCGGCGGGCTGGTCGTCGGCATCGCCGTGCTCATTCCGGTCTTCCGACGGTTCGTCCAGGAAGAGGTCTTCCCGATCATGCTGGCGTCGGTCGGCATCCTCGCGGTCGCCACGGCCCTGTCCGTCAACTTCACGATGGCGCTGGTCATCGGCAGCCTGCTGGGCGCTGCGGCCGGGGTCGCCGTCGTCCAGGGCTACACGCTGCTGCAGTCCTACACCGAGGATGCCACCCGCGCCCGCACCTTCTCGCTCTTCTACGTCCTCACGCGGATCAGCCTGTTCGCTGCGCTCGGCATCAGCCCGTTCGTCGCGGGGGCGATCGGCTCGATCGGGGTGGCCACCGGACTGGGTGTGGTCAGCGTCAGCGGAACCCGCCTGACGTTGGTGGTCGGCGGCCTGATCGGGCTGTACTTCGGGTTGCGGACCCGGACGGCGATCAAGCAGGCGATGACCCGCGAGGACTCGCCGCTGAAGATCGGCGGCGCCGTCATCGAGAGCGACCCGGCGCTGGCCGAGGGGCTGTTCATCAGCTTCGAAGGGGGCGAGGGCGCCGGCAAGTCAACCCAGATCCGCAAGCTGGCCGCTGCGCTGGAGGATGAGGGCCGCGACGTGGTGGTCACCCGCGAGCCCGGTGGTGCGCCGCTGGCCGAGCGGATCCGCGAGCTGGTCCTGGATCCACTCACCACGGACATGAACGATCGGACCGAGGCGCTGCTGATCGCCGCCGCCCGGGCCGACCACGTCGAGTCGACCATCCGCCCGGCGCTGGAGGAGGGGAAGGTTGTCCTGTGCGACCGCTTCATCGACTCCTCGCTGGCCTACCAGGGGCACGCGCGCGGCCTCGGCGTCGATGACGTGGGCGAGGTCAATCGCTGGGCCATCGACGGCGTGGCCCCCGACGTGGTGGTCCTGCTGCGGCTGGACCCCGAGGAGGGCATGGCCCGGGTCGAGCGCCGTGCTGCCGAGCGAGCCGCCGAGGAGGCCGAGGAGCGCGGCGGCAACGTCGTCCCCTTCCGCGAACAGGGCATCGACCGCCTGGAGCGGGCCGGCCGCGAGTTCCACCGCGAGGTGGCCAAGGGCTACCTGAAGCTGGCTCGGTCGGGTGGGGAGCGCTGGCTGGTCGTCGATGCCACGGCCGATGCTGACGTCGTCCACGCTCAGGTGCGCGCCGGGCTCCACCGCTGGCTGCCGCTGCCCGACGAGCCAGCCGTCGCGGTGGCCCCGGAGGACGAGCCCGATGTGACCGCCGAGGACGTGGCGGCCTCAGACGCCGACGCCGGCTGAGCCCGACGCAGGGGTTCGGGCTGCCCGCGGGCTGTCGGACCCGGCCGCTACCCTTGCGAGCCGATGGACATCTGGGACATCCCGGCGCAGGACCGAGCGGTGGAGGTGCTCCGCGGCGCTGCTCTGCGTGACGACATCGGGCACGCCTGGGCCTTCGTGGGTCCCCCCGATGTGGGGCAGCAGCAAGCAGCACGGGCGCTGGCGGCCCAGGCCAACGACGCGGTCGGCGATCCCACGCTGACGGGTCGGTTCATGCGAGCCGCCCACCCGGCCTACCGCGAGTTCACGCCCGTCGGAGTGTTCCACCGCAAGGAGGACGTCCACGGGCTGTGGCTCGAGGCCGCCAACTCCACCGTCAAGGAGGGCCGCGTCAAGGTCCTGCGGATCGTCGCGGCCGACCGCATGAACGACAACGCCGCGAACGCGTTCCTGAAGGCTCTGGAGGAACCGCCGCCGGGGACGGTCTGGATCTTGGACCTGACGGACCCGGAGGAGTTGCCCGACACCCTCCTCTCCCGCTGCCGGGTCGTCACCTTCTCCCCGTGGACTCGCGAGCAGTTGCACGAGCTGGCCACGTCCCTGGGCCTTGCCGGTGACGACGCGGAGCTGGTGGTACGTGCGGCGATGGGCTCACCCTCGACCGTGCGAAACCTGGCAGATCCGGACGTCCTGGCCGACTACCGGCTGCATCGGTCCTGGCTGGTCCGGGTGCGAGAGGACGGGCCTGGGTTCGCGCTGCGGGCATCCAAGGCCCTCAAGGACGAGATCGCCAGGCGGAAGAAGGCCGTGGAGGCACAGGGAGAGGCTGAGCTGGAGGCGCTCACCGAGCTCTACGGCGACACGCCACCGAAGCCGGTCATCAAGGACCTCGAGGAGCGATACAAGCGGCTCGGACGCGCGGAGCAGACCGAGACGGTGCAGCACGCACTCGACCACGTCGTCAGCTGGTGCCGGGATGCACTCGTCGTCGGAGGCGGCGGCCAGCCCACGGCGGTGCGCAACGTCGATGCCTGGCCGCAGCTGGTCGAGCAGGCCGAGACCGTCAGCGCCGGCGCGTTGATGGACATCTGCGACTCGGCGCTGCACACCCGCGAGTCGATCGAGGTCAACGTCTCGTGGAACCTGGCGATCGAGGCGTTCATCCTGGGAGCGCACGCGCGCTCGCTCCAGGCGTAGTCAGGCGAACCGCTCCAGCTGCGTCAGGGTCTCGAACCGGGCCAGGATGAGGTCGGCGAGAGGCGTCTCGGCATCCGCCGCCTGCCAGGCCTCGATGGCCAGGTCCAACGCCAGCAGCGCGCAGCCGGCCATCAGATCCGCCGCGGGCCGATCGGCCGTTGGCAGGACGCCACGGAGCCCCTCCGCCAGCGCGTGACGGTTCCGCAGGTCCTGCTCCACTGCGGCGCCGTGGACCTGCGGCGTGGCGTAGATGAACTGGATCCGCGCCAGCTGAAACGCCAGATCCTCGTCGTATCGCCCGGCCAAGGTCTCGACGAACACGTCTCGGATTGCCGAGAGCGGCGGCTGGCGCCCCAGTCGCCCTGCCAGCGCCTCATCGATCGCGATGTCGTGCTCGTCCCACAGCACGATCTGCTCCTTGGACCCGAAGTGCCGATAGACCGTCGAGGCTGCCGTCCCCACCTCGCTCGCGATCTGCTCGACGGTGACGGCATCGAAGCCGTCCGCACGGAACAGCGGCAGCGCGGCACGCTGCACATCGCGCATCGCGCGATGTCGATTGCGTTGGCGTAGGCCGACCATCGCTCCAAAGAGTAGCAAGAGGCAGAATAGGAGTGACTAGCAATTTGCGTTATACTCCGATATGCTCCGAGGCATGCCCACGATCGCCCAGTCTCTCCGCGCCTCCGTCCGGCCCCGCCCTGACGGCCGACAGCCGCTGGTGGATGCGCTCCGCGGCTTGGCCCTCCTCGGGATCCTGCTGGTCAACGTCGAGTACATCCTCCAGAGCGTCGACCTGGGGTGGGCCGGCTTCGACAGTCCCACCGACCAGATCGTGCGTGGCCTGATCGTGGCGCTCGGCCAGACCAAGATCTTCCCGATCTTCGCCCTGCTCTTCGGCTACGGCTTCACCATCCAGCAGTCCCGCACGGACGATGCGGTCCTCCGGCAGCGGTATCGCCGCCGCATGCTGGGTCTGGCCGGACTGGGAGTGGTCCACGGGATCGTGTTCTTCCCCGGCGACATCCTGCTGATCTACGGCCTCATCGGCTGGCTCGCCTTCGCCCTGCGCACCTGGTCCGCGGGCCGACTCGTCCGTTGCGCGGCGTGGGTCTACGGCGTCGCCGCGGGCCTCTGGCTGGTGGTGGGACTGGTCGACTTGGTCGCCTACACGCCGCTGCCCGCACCGACGCAGCAAGTACTGACAACCCTGGCAGCGGGCACCATCACCCAGGTGGTGGCGCAGCACGCCGCGGTGTGGGCCGAGACGCAACTGGTCCTCCTCCTCATCCAGGGCCCAGCCGTGTTCGCCTTCTACCTGATCGGCATGGCCGTCGGACGTGGTGACCTCTTCGCCGCCCCACACCGACACGTCGTCCTGTTCCGTCAGGTCATCCGGAGTCTGGGCTTGCCAGCTCTGGTCGTTTCGATCGTCGGCGCCACCGCCACCATCATCGGCGGGCGACTGGACGCGATCGGGTTCGCCCTGGGCTTCCTGGCTGCCCCTGCCATGGCCGGCACCTACCTGGCTCTGGCGGGCCTGATCTGGGTCCGTCGTGTCGGGCGGGTGCTCGACCTGGCCAGGACGGCCGGGCGCGCCTCCCTGTCGGTCTACCTCGCTGAGTCGGTCGTCGCGACCACCGTGAGCTACGGCTACGGGCTGGGCCGGTTCGGCGCGGGCCCGGCCGAGGGGGTTCTGTGGGCCATCGGCATCTGGCTGGTGCTGGCCGTCGCGACGCGGTGGTGGCTGGGCCGGTTCCGCAACGGGCCGCTCGAGTGGGCCCTCCGAACGCTCACCTACGCCACGCCGCAGCCGCTGCGTCGTCCCGGATGAGCCCGCGACGCGTCATACTGTCGCGGGTGGGATCATCGGTCGATCGGATGCTGCACGAGGCGCGGTCGCGCTTGGACCGCGTGACGGCCGTCGAGGCCGTGTCACGCCGCTCGGAGGGCGCCGTGCTGCTCGATGTGCGGACCGATGACCAGATCGCCCGAGATGGCGAGTTGCCCGGCGCGTACCGCATCACGCTGAACGTGCTGGAGTGGCGGGTCGCGACTGACTCGCCGCACCGGATTCCAACCCTCCCGGGCGATCTGGGCGCCGAGCTGATCGTGATCTGTGCCGAGGGGTACTCCTCGTCGCTGGCGGCCGCCCGACTGCAGGACCTGGGCTTCGACCGGGCCACCGACGTCATCGACGGCGTCGTGGGTTGGCAGATGGCCGGCCTCCCGCTGGAGCGGCCCGTCAGGGACCCTGCCGTCACGGCCAGCCGCCTCGTCGCCAGCCCCTGAAGCCGGGCGCCCGGGCACGAACTCCGTCGGCCCGGTGGCGCGCTCACCTGACGAGGAACCGGAGGATCTCGAGGTCCCGGCGTCGTCGGTCGTCGTAGCCGGGGGTCTCCAGCAGACACGCCTGCGGTGCGGCGCCACGGATGAGGGCTTGGAGGGTGTGCAGACCCATCGTCCCCTCCGCCAGGTTGGCGTGCCGGTCACGACCGGCCCCGGCCTCCACGGCCGAGTCGTTGACGTGCGCGACGGCCACCTTGCCCGCGGCCGTCCGGAATGCCTCCGCCCAGCCGAACGGATCCTCGGCACAGGTCGGATCGCCCGCCCAGGCGTGGGCGGTGTCCAGGCATGCCCCGAGCGGCGGGCCCTCCACCGTCCGCAGGGCCGCGAAGAGACGCGTGATGCTGTCAAGATGCCGGCCGGGCGAGGACGTCCCCGAGGCGGTGTTCTCGATCAGGATCGGCAGGGCCGTGTCGAGCAGCGGCCAGACATCCAGCCAGCGTTCGATGGCCTGCTCGATGGTGCCCTTCGGCCCGGCTGACCCGGCGTGCACGACAACCCCGCCGGCTCCGCAGCGCGCCGCCTGGGCGATGGTGGCGTTCATCAGCCCGAGTGAGCGCTCCCGGACAACCGGATCGGGCGACGCCGGGTTGATGAGGTACGGCGCGTGGACCGCCGCGACCCGGTTGCTGTCGCGCAGCTCCTCGGCGTCGGCGCGAGGCCGCGGGTGCGCCCACACCCGGGGCGAGGTCAGGTGCAGCTGGACGACGTCGACTCCGAGCGAATCGGCGGTGGTCAGGACGTCACGGGAGGGGAGGTGTCCGCCAAGTCGCATCGGCTCCCAGCGTGCCGTGGGCCCGGCGTTTGACAGCTTCCCTCGCTCTTCCCCGCGGTGTGCCGAATCGGTACGGTGCGCTGGTCCAGATCGGCCGGACGTCCTCCGATCCCGAGATGATCCCGACCCACGTCCGTCCCAAGTCACCTCCCTCCACCCCCACGTTCGGAGCGACCATGCCACCCGACGTCACTCGTCTCGTCGCCTCGGCCCGCTCGCATGGCATCGCCCAGTCGATCCGGCGGACCGCGGAGGTCCACGGCGAGGACGTCGCGATCCGGTTCGCCGAGCGGACCTGGACCTACGCCCAGCTGGTGGCCGCCGTTGACGCCCTCGCAGCCGCGTGGCAGCAGGCGGGCCTGGAGCCCGGTGACAAGGTCGCCTTCCTGGGCCGCAACTCCGACCGCTACGCCATCGCCTGGCTGGCCACGCAGGCCGCCGGGCTGATCCACGTCCCGATCAACTTCATGCTGAGCGCCACCGAGGTCGCCTACGTCCTGGGGCACTCCGGCGCCGCCATTGCCTACGCTGACCTGCAGCTGGCCCACACGCTGAAAGAGGCGGCACGGCTGACCGACCAGGACGTGGCCCTCGGGCTCATCGACGGGGACGTCGAGTCCGATGGGGTGGTGTCGCTGCCGGCGGCGCTGACCGGTGACGGCGTCCCCTGTGCCGTGGATGGCCAGCAGCCCGTGGGGCAGATCGCCTACACCTCCGGCACCGAGTCCCGGCCCAAGGGCGCGATGCTGGCCGTCGAGGGACAGATGGACCAGTACTGGGCCTGCATCGTCGAGTGCCACTTCGAGCGGACCGACCGGGTCCTGCACGCCCTGCCCCTGTACCACTGCGCCCAGACCCACTGCTTCCTCACGCCGTACCTGATGCTCGGTGCGACGAACCTGGTCCTCGACGGCGCCGACCCGGGGGTCCTGCTCGACACCATCGAGGCGGAGGGGATCAGCTCGCTGTTCTGCCCGCCGACCGTCTGGATCGAGTTGCTCCGCCACCCGGACTTCGACCCCTCCCGGATGGCCACCGTGACCAAGGGCTACTACGGCGCCTCGATCATGCCGGTCGAGGTGGTGCGGGAGCTCAGCGAGCTGCTTCCCGGCCTTCGGCTGTGGAACCTGTACGGCCAGACCGAGCTCGGTCCGCTGGCGACGGTGTTGCAGCCCGAGGACCAGCTGCGCAAGGCCGGATCTGCCGGCACGCCGGTCCTGACCGTGCAGACCCGGGTGGTGGATGAGGCCATGGCCGATGTGGCAGTCGGGGAGATCGGCGAGATCGTCCACCGCTCCCGGCAGGTCACCCTGGGCTACCTGGATGACCCTGAACGGACGGCGGCGGCCTTCGAGGGCGGCTGGTTCCACTCCGGCGACCTCGCCACGATGGACGCCGACGGCTACATCACCGTGGTCGACCGGAAGAAGGACATGATCAACTCCGGCGGGGAGAACGTCAGCTCGCGGGAGGTGGAGGAGGCGCTCTACGCCCACCCCGCCATCGCGGAGGCAGCCGTCATCGGCGTGCCCGACGACAAGTGGATCGAGGCGGTCACCGCCGTGGTGGTCCCCCGCGACGGCGCGACCGTCGACGTCGAAGAGGTCCTGCGGTTCGTCGGCGAGAACGGCCTCGCCCGGTTCAAGCAGCCGAAGTCGATCCACGTGGCCGACGAGCTGCCGAAGAATCCCAGCGGCAAGATCCTGAAGCGCGAGCTTCGGGAGCGGATCGGCTCCGGGTGACTCAGCTCCGAGGTTGCTGATCTGTAGTTCAGTGATCTATGGTTCAGTACGTGGAGAAACCTGACTGGCTCTTCGATCGCGCCCAGGAGTGGACCGCGCTCACGGCATTTGCCGACCGTGGCCGACCAGGTCTGGGTGTCGTCCGGGGCCGGCGGCGACAGGGCAAGTCCGTCCTGCTACGCGCGCTCTCGGGACAAGGCGGCTTCTTCTACCACCAGGCCCTCCAGGGCGTTGCGGCAGAACAGCGCCGCGACATCGCCGTCAGCTACGCCCGCCACCACGGCGGACCAGTACCGGCCTTCGACCGCTGGGAGGACGTCATCATGTCACTGCTCTCGGTTCCATCCGGGCTGGCGATCATCGATGAAGTCCCCTACCTCACACAGGCATCATCGGAGCTCGAGTCGGTCGTGCAGCGGGCGATCGATCAGGCCGGTCCCACTGGGGGCTCGCTGATCCTGTGCGGCTCCGCCGTGACCTTGATGAACGGTCTGCTACGAGGTTCAGCGCCGCTCCGAGGCCGCGCACAGATGGAGGTCGACGTCTCGTCGTTCGATTTCCGCACCGCTGCTGCGTTCTCGGGTCTCTCGCCGGAGGTGGCCTTCCCCGTCCACGCCGTGGTCGGCGGTGTCCCTGGCTACGCCGTCGAGTTGCTCGACCAGACCTTTCCGGAGGGTGCTGCGGATGTGGACCGGTGGCTGCTCGAGGTGGCCGCCTCGCCCACGCGACCGCTCATCCATGAAGCCAGGGCCCTGCTCGAGTTGGAGGCCGGTGTTCGTGACCCGGGGGTCTACCACGCAACGCTCGGCGCCATTGCTGCGGGCCGGACCAGGACGAGCGAGATCGCCTCGCGGCTGGGCCGGAGCAGCGATCAGGTGTCGCACGCACTACGGACGCTCGCGGACCTCGGGCTGGTGGAAGCGGTGCAGGACCTGCGTCGCAACGGCCGGCCCAGGTGGCGCATCGCCGACCCGTTGCTGGGTTTCTACAGCGCGGTGCTCCGGCCGAACTGGGCTGCGGTGGAGCAGGGTGACACCGACCGGCTGGCAGCTCAGGCACTGAACGCGTGGCGATCGCAGGTGCTCGGGCCGCACTGGGAGTCGCTGGCGCGCTCGTGGACGACGACCTGGGCAGGGCCGGACACGCTGGGCGGCAGCCCGGACCGGGTCGGCATGACCGTCGTCAACGACCCGCCGAACCGGACCTCCCATGAGTTGGACGTCGTCGCCAGCCGGGAGGGGAGGGTGCTTGCCATCGGAGAGGCCAAGCTGCGAACCATGACCGACGAGGACCTGGGCCGACTCCGGGCGATCCGTGATCTGCTGCCCGGTGCGGAGCAGGCCAAGCTGCTGCTCTTCTCCGCGTCCGGCTTCGATCGGGGCCTGTCGGCGTCCGAGGCCGAGCTGGTGGATCTGCCGCGGCTGTACGGCGGGAGCTGATCGCGGGCTGCGATGGCGGCGGTGGGCGGTCGTCGCGTGTGGCGTCAGCCGCCGGCGATGGCCCCGAGGATCCGGAAGACGTCGCGGCCCTCGGCGACGTCGGCCGGCAGCCGGGTCTCCAGCGGCTCGTGGGAGAGGTCCTCCTCGCAGGCGAACCACCGCATGAACGGTCGCCGCTTCAGGGTCCCGTGATCCCGGAAGGTCCCGCGCAGTTCCGGGTGAGCGTGCTCGACGGCGCCCAGGACCCCGCCGATGGTCGGCTCCTCCACCTCCACCGTGATCTCGCGGTCCACGCCGGCAAGGGTGCGGAGGTGATGGGGGAGGACCACCCGGATGGCCGTCACGGGATGGACTGGGCCTCGACCGAGAGAATCCGGGGAAGGTGCTCCACGATCGGCGCCCAGTGGTCCCCGCCGTCGTCCGAGGCATACACCACCCCGTCCGTCGTCCCGACGTAGATGCCGCAGGGATCCTCGGCGTCCAAGCTCATCGCGTCGCGCAGGATGTTGCCGTAGGCGTGGGCCTGCGGGAGGCCCTCGGTGAGCAGCTCCCACTGGTCCCCGCCGGTGCGGCTGCGGGCGACGCGCATCTTCCCGTCGGGCGGGTAGTGCTCGCTGTCGCTGAGGATGGGAACGACGAAGATGGTCTCGGGGTCATTGGGATCGACCTCGATTGGGAAGCCGAAGTCGCTCGGCAGGTTGCCGGAGACCTCCCGCCAGTGGTCACCGGCGTCGTCGGTGCGCAGGACGTCCCAGTGCTTCTGCATGAACAGGGTGTCGGGACGGTCGGGGTGCTGGGCCAGGTTGTGGACGCAGTGGCCGACCGTGGCGTCCTGGTCGGGCAGATGGCCGCTGTCAAGGCCCGTGTTGATCGGCAGCCAGGTGATGCCGCCGTCGTCGGACCGGAAGGCCCCCGCGGCGGAGATGGCGACGAAGATCCGGTCGGGGTTGTCGGGGTTCAGGATGATCGTGTGCAGGCAGAGGCCTCCGGCGCCCGGCTGCCAGGTGCCGGCGGTGGAGTGGGTGCGCAGACCCTCCAGCTCGGACCAGGTCCGGCCGGCGTCGGTGGAGCGGAACAGGGCGGCGTCCTCCACCCCGGCGTAGATCGTGTCGACGTCGACGGGGGAGGGTTCCAGGTGCCAGACGCGCGCGAACTCCCAGGGGTGCGGGGTGCCGTCGTACCACTGGTGGGTCCGGGTCTCGCCGCGGTAGGCGAACTCGTTGCCCATCACCTCCCAGGTCCGGCCGCCATCCTTGGAGTGCTGGATCACCTGGCCGTGCCAGCCGGTGGAGGGGGCGGCCCAGACCCGGTCGGGGTCGATCGGGGAGCCCTTGAGGTGGTAGACCTCCCAGCCGCCGAAGTGCGGCCCCTCGACCTGCCACGCGGTACCGGCGGCCGGGCGGGTGGCGACGAACGCGCCCTTGGCGGTTCCGATGAGGACTCGGACCTGGGTCATGACGGCCTCTCCTGCGGTCGGTTGGGTGCGGGTGCAGCGTGGCAAAAAGTGACTGGTGGTGCAATGGCTGGTCCGGCCGGCTCCTGTGAATGGCACCAGCCGGAGGCTCAGCGGGTTCGCTGCTCCAGGAGTTCAACCAGATCACGGTCGCGGTTGTAGCCCCGATCGACCACCAACCGGGCCAGGCCACGAGCAGTGTCGAGATCCTCCGTCGTGGCGACATTGAACAGGGCCGCGAGATCGACGGTGTCCTGTGGGCGGAGTTCGGACTCGGCCAGCAGCTTCTGGACGATCAGGGCAGCGACCGTTGCGACCGGAACGGTGACTGCGGGGAAGACCTCGAGCGCCTCCGCTCCTTCGACCACCTCGCGCTCGATCCCGGACGAGGCGAAGAGCAGATCCACCACGGCGTCCCCCTCCCCAGGGGGGAGGATGCGTGCGGTTGACAGACGTCCAACCGCCTCCTGCTCGACCAGGGCCTCGGTCGACCAACCGCCGGCCATGAATCGTCCAACCAGGGCCTCCGCCTCGCTGTCGTGTGCGGTGGCAACGGCGATGTCGACATCGCGGGTGAAGCGCGGTTCGGTTCGCACGGAGACGGCCAGCCCGCCAACGAGTGCCATCTCCAGGTGGGCTTCCGCCAGTTCAGCTGCGACGGCGGCCAGCATCTCGGCGAGCTTCACGGGTCGTCCGTCACCCGCGGCGTCCCCACCGTGTCGCCGTACTCGGCGCCGGGCCGGGTGCGGAGCCAGGCTCGCAACCGTGCAGCGATCTGTTCCTCATCCTCGTCGGGATGTCGCCGCCGCAGGTTCTGGCGCATCAGGGCCACGCCGGCATCGTGCAGCGCCAGCGCGCTGCGGAGCCGCTCGACCTCATCCACGATGGCTACAGGATACTGCCGCTACCGCGCGGTCCAGCCGCCGTCGACCATCAGGATCGAGCCGTTCACCATGCGGCCGGCGTCGGAGGCGAGGTAGACCACCGCCCCGGCCACGTCGCTGATCGAGCCGACGTGGCCGACCGGGATCCGGTCCACGACGGAGGCGTTGAAGGCCGGGTCGTCCAGCCGCTCGGCCGTGCCCGGGGTCCGGATGAAGGTCGGGGCGACGCCGTTGACGGTCACGCCGTGAGGGCCCCACTCCAGCGCCAGGACCCGGACGAGCTGGTTGACCCCGCCCTTGGAGGCGGCGTACACCGCGTGGTCGGGTATCCCGACGACCGAGGCCTGGGAGCTCATCGCGATCACCCGTCCGTGGCCCTGCTGGAGCATCACCCGGCCGGCTGCCTGGCAGGTGAAGAACAGGCCCTTGAGGTTGACCGCCATCATCCGGTCCCAGTCCTCCGGGGTGACGTCGACCGCCGGGTGGTTGTCGCCCAGACCAGCGTTGGCCACGAGGATGTCGAGCTGCCCGTGGTCGGCCACGATCTCGTTGACGGTTGCCGTGATCTGGTCGGTGTCGGTGACGTCCAGCGCGTAGGGGAGGATGCCCGGTCCGGCGTCAGCCAGGTCGTCGGGGTTCCGACATGCGGCGGCCACCGTGGCCCCGGCCTGGGCCAGCGCGTCGATCAGTCCCCGGCCGATCCCACGGCTGGCGCCGGTCACCAGCGCCACACGACCGGCGAGGTCGAAGGAGGGGAGGGCGGGATCGGGGGTGTCAGAAGTGGTCATCGGGTGGGCTCCCAGGCCTGGAAGCGGTCGATGGAGAACCGCTTCGGGTAGGGGCCGGACCGCGGGGTCTCGGCGGTGTCGAACTGGTACAGCCCCAGCATGAACTGCATCGGATAGTCGGGCGACTGGGCGACCTGGCGCACCGGCTCGTCGTCGAGGTACCAGGTCAGGTCCTCGGGCGTCCAGCGCAGCCCGTAGGAGTGGTAGGTCGCCACGTCGATTGCGGCGTCCACGGTGGCCTCATCATCGGTCAGGGCGGGGTCCCCGAAGGCCTTGACGTTCATCCCGACGGCGGCCCCGTCCGGGGTGACTGCCGTCCCGAAGATCTCCATCACGTCGACCACACCCGACCGGTGGGGCTCGTCCTCCACCCCGATCATCCACAGCGCGACCATGCAGCCGGGCTCGAGGTCGGCCTTGGCGCGGAGGCGGAAGACCCCGTAGGTCGGGGTGTAGAGCCACTGGGTCTCCTGGGCCTCGCGGACCACCGCCTGATCGGAGAACTGGTGCTGCCCGACCGACGAGCCGACCGGCCCGGCGAACACCCCGGTCTGGATGGAGGAGACCCGGACCTGACCGTCGAACTCCGGGCACCACGGCGCCTGGTGCTCCTCGATCAGCAGCGTCAGCGCGCCGTTGTTCACGTGGTAGCGGGCCGCGGAGTCCTCGCGGGAGGACCACTGCGGCAGGTGGTGGGGCAGCCACAGCGACGGGTCGAGGTCGGGGTGCTTGGTCGCCCCGCCGGACTCGCCGGCTTCTGTGCCGGTGAGATGCTCGGCCGGCTTGCGGGGCTGGGTCTGTCTTGTCGTCCCGTCCGAGGCCCCGGCGTGTGAGCCGGTGGGCTTCTCAACCGGCTGGCGGGGCTCGGTGCCGTCGAAGTGATCGTCGACGACGAGGGTGTAGGACTCGCGGACGACGTCGAGCAGGGTCTGGGGCATGCGTGGCTCCGGGGGTGGAGGAGGTCAAGACCCAAGTGTCGGGGTGCGGCGGCGGAGGCGACACTGGCAGAGATGACAAGTGACCGGAACAAGCTGCCAACCCCGTCGCGGCTCGTCGTGGCGGTGCTGGTGGAGCCGCCGCTCCTGGCCTTCGAACTCGGGATCGCCTGCCAGCTCTTCGGCCTGGATCGCTCCGACGACGGGCTGCCGACGTACGACTTCCGGGTCTGCGCTGCCCAGGCTGGGCCCCTGGCCACGACCTCCCTGATGTGGGTGACGCCCACCCACGACCTGGCCGCGGCCGAGGAGTCGGACGTGGTCGTGGTGCCCGGGTGGGCCGGTCTGGAGGTTCCGCCGTCAGGTGAGTTCTGCGAGGTCCTGCGTTCCGCAGTCGCGCGCGAGGCGGGGGTCATGTCGATCTGCACCGGCGCGTTCGCGCTGGCCGGCGCCGGAGTGCTGGACGGCCGTCGGGCGACGACCCACTGGCAGTTCACCGCGCGACTGCGGCGGGCCTACCCGCAGGTGCGGGTCGAGCCGGACTCGCTGTACGTCACCGACGGACCGGTTCTGACCAGCGCCGGGGCAGCCGCCGGGATCGACGCGGGCCTGCACCTCCTGCGTGAACTGCACGGCTCTGCGGTCGCCGCCGCTGTGGCGAGACGGATGGTCCTGCCGGCCTACCGGACGGGCGGCCAGGCCCAGTTCGTCGAGCGGCCCGTCGCTGGCGGCCATCGCGATGATGGGCTGACCGGTCTGCTGGACTGGATCGTGGAGAACCTGCACCGGCCGCTCACCGTCCGGGTGATGGCCCGGCAGGCCCGCATGTCACCCCGCACGTTCGTGCGCCGCTTCACCGAGACGACGGGCACGACCCCGCACCGCTGGCTGGTGGACCGACGGACCGAGCACGCCGAGCGCCTCCTCGAGACCACCGACATGACTATCGGGGCGGTCGCCAAGCGCTCCGGTTTCGGCGCCACGGACACCCTCCGCCACGCGATGCGCGAACGACGCGGCACGACCCCGTCGGCCCACCGACGCGCGTTCGGTGGACAGACGGGGTAGGTGGTCGCGGGGTGCTTCCGTTGGGTGCTAGCTGGAGCAGAGGTCGAGGCCGACGTTGTAGGTGACCACGACCTTCTCCACCCCCTCGGTGGTCTCCGGGTCGAAGCTCGCGAAGAAGGCGTCGACGTCGTCGGCGCCGCTGTCGATCCGATCGATGGCGAGAGAGGTGCCGTCACGCCCGGCGGCCAGAAGCTCCATGGAGACGACCTGCAGCTCGTCGTCGAGGTCCAGCGTCAGGCTGCTCTCGAACCAGCGGAGGCGGATGTCATCGTCGGCCTCCTGGCAGGCCCTCGCGTCGATGCGCTCCTCGTCGTTGATCTGGACGCTTGCATTGGTGGGGCCAATGGGGCCGTTGTCGGTGTCACAGAGGCCGAGCCCGACGTTGTAGGAGACGGTGATCTCACGGATGCCGTCGGTGTTCGGGCCACCGAAGGTGCCACCGATGGCAGCGACGTCGTCGGCGCTGCTCTGGACGTCTGTGATGGTGGTCGTCCGCGCCGAGCGGTCGGGGCTGGCGAGCTCCATCGCCACGACTTGGGCTTCAGCGTCGGCCTCCAACGTGATGGTGCTGTCGGCCCAGGTCAGGAAGATGGTGTTGTCCCTGGTCTGGCACACCTCGGCGGCGACGGGGGCCTCGTTGTTGATGTAGACCGAGCCCTGGATGGTGTCGGCGTCGAAGCGCTGGCTGGCCACCTCACGGGTGATGTCGAGCGGGATGGCAGCGGTTCCGCCGTACACGGTGATGGTGCTTGGCGGGTTGGCGGCCAGGTACTCGGTGGTGGAGTCGGACAGGCCGGCTGGGTCGACCAGCAGCATGGGCTGCTCGGTCAGGGCGGCGTGGGTGCCGCCGGAGAGTGCGTCGGGGAACTTCTCGCCGGAGGCGATGGCGACGCGGTTGTCCTCCTCGGGTCCGGTGGGCGGCAGGAACTCAACGGCCAGACGGGAGGTCTCGTACTGGTCGGCGCCAACGATCTGGGTGTCGGTCTCGAGGGCGTCGGCGGCGACCTGGCCGACGGCGATCGTCTCGGCCTCGGGGTGGGCGTCGAGGTAGGCCTGGGTTTCGGCGGGGATGGTGGTGCCGTCGGTGAGGATCGTGGTCGCCACGAAGTCACGTGCGGCGGTGTGGCCGGCGGTCAGGGCGTCGGGGAAGGTGTTGCCGTCGGCGATGTAGATGCGGGTGGGGTCGCCGTCTCCGTTGGCGGCCTCGGCGATCGCGACGGCGGTGGCGTAGCGGGTGTACCCGGCCACGCGTTGGGTGGCGAACCCGAGGGCCTCGACCTCGGCCTGGACCTGGTTGGAGATGGCGTCGGTGCCGCCGGCCAGGAAGACGGTGCCATCGGCGGCCATGACCCGGGTCAGCTCGGCGGCGGTGGCGTCGGAGAGGCCATCGCCGTTGGTGAGGAGCAGTGGCCCATCGGCGGCGGTGGCCAGGACGGTGCCGGCGAGGGCGTCGGGGAAGAGGTCGGCGCGAACCAGTACGGCTTCGCGCCGCTCGGTGGCGTACTCGTTCGAGACGTCGACGGCGGTGGTGATCCGTTCGGGCCCGGCGAGCCGGTTGGTGAGGAGCGGGTCGCGCTCACCGAAGGGGGGTGGCTCGCCCTCCTGGGCTCCGGCGAGGGGGACGGTGAGGGCGGTCATCGCGATGATGGCGAGGATGGTGAGTAGGGATCGGCGCATGGCAGATCAGACCTCCGGTTGAGGGTTGAGGGGTGGGCGCGTTCGGCGTGCGCTCACTTGACTCAACGCCTACCACCGCGACGGGGTTGACATCATCTGTCCGTAAGGCCCGCGTTATGGTCCGGTGGTCGGTCCTGGATAGCCGCCGTACACTGCGTCGTCCGCCCCCGCGGCGGACACCCAGCCGGGTTAGCTCAGTCGGCAGAGCGATTCACTCGTAATGAATAGGTCCGGGGTTCGATTCCCCGACCCGGCTCCAGAGAACGTGCAGGTCAGAGGCGGTTTCGCGGCTCGCATCCTCCTCGTGAGCGTAGCCAGGCCGATCGCCGATCCAAGGTCCGTCCCAGTCAGATCCCACTGCGGGGCTGAGGGGAGCGCAGGCCTTGATGCCGCGGCCGACACGGACCGCAACCCTCGCATCGCTCGTAGCCTCCGTCGAGGCCTCTGATATCCGGGGATACCTGACGTCGCGGGATCCGCTCGATAGTCCCCGTTACGGCACGGCCAGGCCGATCATCCAGGGTCGGCGTCAGGAGCGTAACGACTCGGTGTTGCGTCCATGGGTGAGGCAGGTCTCCCGGGCGTCGTCGCGGATGAGGGTATGCCGTCCCGTAGGTCGGCCTGCATCAAGGGGTCCCCACGTTCGGGAGCAGGACACGCCCGAGTCCCTCGGACGTAGTCGCCACTGCTTTGTGAGTGCATCCGTCGTAGTCGGAAGGCCGACCGACCGTGTGCCTGGCTCGTGGTTCCGCTCTTCCAGTGGTGGAGGTGGCCCGCCCTGTCGGCCTTTCGCGCGCAACCCACGACCGCCAAGGGGCCATGGCGATGCCTGGCAGCCTTACCCGGCCACTGCATACCTCGCAGTAGTTCCACCGGCGAAGTTCCTGGATGCCATGTCACAGGTCGCCCGTACCCTTCGGAGTCAGAGTCCGATTCCGGGAGGAACGCATGGCGCAGTTGATCACCCAGTTCGAGAAGGCTTGCTCGAACGTTGAACCTGACGCCGAAGACATCGCCAACGCTGCGGAGGCTCACGCGGCCATCCGTGATGTTCTCGACAACCACCCAGACCTCGTCGTCAAGGGCATCGACACGGTCCTGATCGGCAGCTACAAGCGGCACGTATCGATCCGCCGGGTGAAGGACGTCGACGTGCTCTCACGCACGGACGGGCTTGACATGACTGCGCCTGAGGCACTCGACCTGTTCGAGCAGATCCTGTGCCATGAGGACGCCTTCGGTGAGGACCGAGTGGAACGCCAAGACCGGTCCATCAAGATCGGGTTCCCCGATTACAACCTCGATGTCGACGCCGTGCCTGCCCGTCCCGCCGGCGAGTACTGGGAGATCCCAGACCGGGGAGCCACCTGGACGAAGACCAATCCCGAGAAGCTCACCACACTGAGCTCGACGATAAACGGCACGTTCGACGGCCTGTACGTCCCGATCGTCAAGCTCATCCGGCAGAGCCGCCGCGCCAACTTGGACAGGCGACCCGGCGGTTTCTACTTCGAGATCCTCACATACCACGCCTTCAATAATGGGCTGGATGGCGACAACCTCCCCACGCTCTTCGTCGCCGCCATGCGGTCCGTCGCCGACCAACTTGCCGAAGTCGTCAACGGCGGCGACGTGGAGGACCCCACGATGCCTGGCGAGTACATCACGGTCAGGGTGACCGACGCGCAACTGCTGGCTGCCGCCCGGAAGTTCGCGGCGCTCGCCGACAAGGCCGAGGGCGCTCTGGGCAACGACGATCTATGCGGGTCCGCGTTGGCCTTTCGGGAGGTCCTGGGCAAGAACTCCGATGACGAGTGGGTCTTCCCGATGCCTGCGAGCTGCAACGACGACGGTACGAGGAAGGCCGTCGCTACCGTGTCGTCCACTGCCACCGCCGGCGACCAGGACGTCCCGGCAGGGAACCGGCGCTTTGCGTGAGCCCATGGGAGGCGGCGGCCGCGGCAGCACGCGAGGCGTTCCTAGAGGACTTGGCCAACGTCGGGTTCAACGTCAGGTCATCTGAGCGAGCCGAAGGAGATGTCGAGCACCACGGACGTCTGGTCCCCGTCGACATCCACATCCCGCCGGGGTTTCCCTACCAGCCCCCGAAGGTTCGGCCCATCGACGGGACAGGCGGTCTCTCCTGGCATGCGGAACTCGACGGCACGCTATGCCTCTGGGCCGCCGAGGAATGCGGGTCACTACCCTGGCAGACAGCGCGACAGGTCGTTGAACGCGTCCAGCATTGGCTCGACCACGACGCCCGCGGATGGATCGATGACACCCCCGACCTCGACCTGGAGCGGTATTGGCCCAGCACCGAGGGCCTCGTCCTGCACCCCGACCTCGACCCCCTGATCGGCAAAGTTGCACGCCTCACCCGCATCGGCAGCGTCTGGACCGTGAAGCCCGGGGCACCCCCGGAGGGTGGGAAGCAGCTGGGCTGCCTCATCCTGGACGTCGGCGAACTGGCGGCACCGCTGCGCGCCGAAGAACAGGTCCTCGACGAAGTCGCAGCGATCCGTCCGGCGCTTGAGAAGCGCGTCGGGTCCCGCGACATGCCACTGGTCATGATCCGCTACTGGCGCGACGGCAGCGCGGGGGTGTTGACGCTGCGGGCCACCAGCACCAAGCCCCTCACCCTGGCATCGATCGCTACCGCTCACCATGGCGACGCCACGCTACAGCTACGCGCAGGCGTTGATCGTGGCCTCCTCAGCGTCAAGGCCGTTGCAGTCATCGGCTTGGGTGCCATCGGGTCGCAGGTCGCCGGTCTACTCGCCAGGGCGGGCGTGGGGACACTGACCCTGGTGGACCACGACATCGTGCGCCCGGGCAACCTAATCCGTCACACAGCCACACCCGCAGACGTAGGGCACCCCAAGCCTGATGTCGTTCAACGCCAAATCAGGACTGGCCCATCGACGACGAACGTCAACATCCAACGGGAGGCGGTGGTCACACTGGAAGCTGCTACGGAACTGCTCAACAAGCACGACCTGGTGATCGACGCCACGGCCAACCAGGCGGCGACCCGTCTACTTCTTGACGGTGCACGGTTGCTCGACCGGCCGGTCGTGAGTGTGTGCCTGGTCCGAGAGGGGCAGGTCGCCAGGGTGGATCGTGCTCCGCTGCGACCTGGAGAGGACCACCGGCCGGCTGCGCCTGAGACGGCCGTTGCCACCCTGATGTTCGAAGGTGGATGCGGCAACCCCATTTCCCCCGCGCCGATGTGGGCAGCCACTGCGGCGGCAGCGCGAGCCGTCGGCGCTTGCGTAGACGCGCTCACGGGTCGCAACGAGTACCCGCCTACCGTGCTGGATGTCCTCGTCGCCGGTGACGGCTCGTGCGGCCCCGTGGGGGAAAGTGGATGAGGGTGCGACGACCACGAATCGTTATTCGTACGACCCGTAGAGCGCTAGGAGAAGGCTTCAGAGCAGGACAGCGACGACTTCCACGCGAAACCGGCGGCATCATCCTCGGATGGCGCGATACCGGTCTCATCCACGTGGAGCAACTGCTCGAGGTACCCGACCCACACGCCCACTACGTCAACTACGAACGCAGTCATGATGCCGCCCAGCGCGCCTTGAAGGCGGCCTTGGCGCAACTGCCCCCTGACACCCTTCAGGGCTACGTAGGCGAGTGGCATACCCACCCCGTAGAGCACCCGCCCAGCAAGCAGGACCGCAAGGAGCTCAGGGCAATCGCACGCACAACGGGCAAGCCCGTCGTCCTGATGGTCCTGGCGGCCGGCGGTGCCGGACGATGGCACCCAACAGCCCTAACGGCTCACGGCCGGCCCCTCAGAGCGATCCCAACACGAATCGAGGAGCTTCCATGACCCTTCCCTCACGCGCCGCTGCCATCCGAGGCGACGACTACCAGCACGCCATCGGCTGGTACTGGGCATGCCAGATGCTCCAAGACCCCGACATCGGAAGCGTGACAATCGAGGACCCCGAAGGCGGAGCATTCGACGACATCCTCATCCGGCGACGAACAGGACTTGACACGTACATCCAAGCCAAGAGTTCCAACTACGGAAACACCATCGTCGACGCGGCCTGGCTACTGACGCCAAAATCCGACAAGAGCCGCAGCCCGCTCCAGCGGTTCCACGACACCTACCTCCGCCTGACAGCCGATCAGCGGCTGGTCTCCTTGGAGCTGTGGACCAACCGGGGCTTCGACCACGACAACCCACTCCTTGGCCAGCTCCTCGATCGGAAGCATGACAAAGTGGACACGGCTCGAATGCTGGGCGTTTCATCGCGAACAAAGATCGGGAAGGAGCGTGACGCTTGGGCCCAGCATCTGGGTATCACCAAAGATGAACTGGCCGCGTTTCTCAATCAGTTCTCCTGGAAGCAGACCGGCTCAGAGCTCGACTGGCACAAGCATGCCAAGCCACTCATGCAGCTCGCCGGCCTCCGCGATGACGACGAAGCATTGACCATCGGCGTCAACGTTGTCCGGGACTGGGTCAGCAACGGCATCGGCACGCGAACCGTCGACGACCTCCGGGCCGAGGTCGCCAACCGCAACCTACTCGCGCTCACGGGGACGCTCCTCTTGGCCGTTGACGGTATCGACCACGACCCGACACCGACCCCGCCCAACCTGCGGCTCGACTTCGTCGATCTGCACGAGGGCGACGATTCGTTCAGCCGCAAGCTTCTCAAGGACCCCGCCGACTGGGACCGCGTGGTGCGTCCGGCGTTCACAGATGCAGCCCGGACCCTGGCCTCGTATCGCGTGCGCCGCGTCCACATCGCTGGGGCGCTGCGCCTCCCCATGTGGTTCGCGGCAGGACGATCATTCCCCGAGGTAAAGAAGTGGATCGTTTCGATGGACCAAGTGGACGAGCAGTGGAGCACGGACACCATCCCCGAAGACATCGCTCCTCGTGAGCTCGCCCGCAAGGACATCACTGGTGACACCGATGTGGCGCTGGCAGTCGCCCTGACGGGTGATCCCACAACCCAGGTCGAGGACTACCTCCGGTCGAGTGGGCTCCCGGTCGGACGCATGATCGTGCTTGGTCCGCACGGCAAGCCGTCGGCGACAGCTGTGCCGTCGCCCGGATGGGCCATGGGCTGGTCTCGTGGGGCAAGGGACATCGTGCGCGGCGAGGCGCAGGCAGCGGATAATGCCCACATCCACCTCTTCATGCTCTGCCCGGCTGGGATCGCAATGATGCTCGGGCATCAGTGGAACGTCATGCCCGCGACGACGATCTATGAATTTTCGGAAGGCAAGTACAGCCCGACCTTCACCTTCCCCGGCGCCTAGGGAGCGGAATCCGGCCCGTCACGCGTTGTTGCCCACACACCGTTCTCGACTAAAGGAAAGACAAATCTCCGCGAGGACAACCTGGGTACGTAGTCGGCGAGTAACGGGTCAGACGGGCATGTTCGCCATGCGCGCGAGTGGGGGCTGCCAAGCGTCGCCATGCCACGCGTCGGTGCGAGCGCCGACCGGTTGGTATCCCCGCATGCCCAGGACCTTCATGCCACTGGATCGGCTCGGCCGATCTTGCGTACCGGCTTTGGACTCGGGACCGCGAACGCTTCGGTTCACGTCCTGCTGCAGGTCAGCGACCTAATCGTGGATGTCTTCGGCTCGCACCGTGCGGAGACTCCAGTTCGTAACGCAGGCTCGCGCTCAAGGTTGTCTTGGCCTCCGCCGAAGGACCCGACGTTGGACGACGGACGGGAGGCCAGGGGTGGCGAAGTTGATGAAGATCCGACGCGACGATGTGTGTGGTGGCTGCGCCACGACGATCGTCGCCGGAACGTCGGCCTACTGGCTCCGCGATTCCCGCCAGGTGTGGTGCCTCCCCTGCCATGAGACGCCGGACGCGACGGCGCCGCCAGAAGAGCAGGCAGGGACGGCCGGGGCCAGCGCACTGGCCGAGTACCATCGTCGATCGGAGCGGGAACTAGCCCGTACGGAGAAAGCGATAAAGGCTGACGCCGAGTGGCGCGACCAGGTGGTGGCCGACCGCCCGGTGCTCGGTTGGGTGGCGCGGGCTACGACGCCGAAGCCCACGACCGGCCCGGAGTCCCAGGCCACGCGAGCATGGAAGGTCGGGGCTGAGGGGGAGCAGCGCGTCGCCGAGGTGCTTGCTGACGTCGACGGCATCACCATCCTCCACGACCGCGCGGTGCCCGGATCCAAAGCCAACATCGACCACATCGTCGTCGGGCACGCGGGCATCTACGTCATCGACGCCAAGAAGTACAAGGGGAGGATCGAGGTCCGGGACAAGGGTGGGCTGCTGTCCAGCGACCGTCGGCTCTACGTCGCTGGCCGGGACCGGACCAAGCTGGTCGAGGCCATGAGGTGGCAGATCGACGTGGTCGAGAATGCCCTGCCGCCGTCCTTCGCCCACGTTCCGGTCATCGGGGTCCTGTGCCTCGTGGCGGCTGAGTGGTCCCTCATCCCCCGACCGATCGTTCTCGACGGTGTCACCGCCCTGTGGCCGGGGCGCCTGCCCAAGTTCGTGACCACGAACACGGACGGGGTGTGGATGGACGGAGAGGCGGTGGGCCAGAGCCTCGCGGCGGCACTACCCCCCGCTGGCTGAGCCCGACAGCGTCGCGGTCACGTCGAGCCGAGCACGTCCAACTGCTCTCGTAGACGGCGGATGTGCGCCGGACCGACCTCGCAGCAGCCCCCGACGATCTGGGCCCCTTGGTCCACCCAGCCAATGGCGTGACCGGCGTAGGCGGCAGCGTCCAGGTCATTGCGAGCGTCCGGGAGCCCGTCGGTCACGACCCACCCGTCGGGGATGCCGACGAACCCGTTGGCGAACCCGCCGGCCGGTCGGCCGGAGTCAACCAGCGCAGCCATGGCCGCCGTGATCCGCTCCGGCTGGACGCAGTTCACCAGCACCGCCGCGACCGGCAGATCCGCCACAGCAGCCAGCGCGGCGGCGATCCCCGAGCCGTCCCGCAACGCACCGGCCTCTCCCTCCTCCGCCAGCGTCCACGACACCCACACCTCCCTGCCGGTCGCGGCGGCCGCGGTCAAGGCGGCACGGGCCTCCTCCGCCGTCGACATCGTCTCGCAGAGGAACAGGTCGACGTGGGGGAGCAGCAGCTCCGCCTGCTCGGCGTACAGCGGCACCAGCTCCTCGAATGCTCCGACGGCGTCCGGGTTGAACGTGCCGCGCAAGGGCCCCAGCGACCCGGCGATCCGGACCGGTCGGTGGGTCTCCTCCCGAGCCCGCACGGCCAGCTCTCCCGCGGTGCGGTTCAGCTGCTCGAACAGATGGCCGACACCGACCTTCTCCAGCCGGTCCCGGCCAGCGGCGTAGGAGTTGGTCGTGATGACGTCCGCCCCGGCCTCGATGTAGTCGCGGTGGACCGCCAGGACCTCCTCCGGGGCGTCCAGCAGAGCGGCGGCGGACCACAGCGTCTCAGATCCCGCGACCCCACGCGCGACCAGCTCCTGCCCCATGCCGCCGTCCAGCAGCGTCACCCCAGCGGTGGTGTTCGACATGCCACGATCCTGCCCGGGATGCTGGCGTCGCGCCCCCGATCCAGCCCGTGCGGACGGGCGAGCGTGGTGCCCACCCAGGCTCAAGGTCGCGGGTCCCGACGTCGACAAAGGATTGGATGGTCCAAGTGGCACGAGCGGTGTGGGAGGGATTCGGGCGGCTACCCCTGCCGGTCCGGCTGATCGCCTGGCTGCTCGGCTTCTGGATCCTCCCCGTCGCGTGGCTCGCCGCGCGCGGCAGCCGAGTCGCGCGGTACGGGGCTCTCGCCTTCCTCGTCCTCGTGACGGCGCCAGTGGCCCTCGCGATCGCGACCGACGAGACCGAGCCCGCGCGCGAGGTCGTGGTGGAGGCTCCGACCCCCACCGCTCCCACGGAGATCCAGCCCGCGCAGACGCCCTCCGCCGCCGACTCGCCTGTCCCGGACACCCCCGAGACCGACGAGGCGGATCCCGCTCCGCTTGAACCGACTGAGGAACCGACGGAGGAGGAGCGCGGCCCGACCCTGCTGCACATCCAGCGACCCATAGACGGCGACAGCTTCGTCGCCTCCGACGGCGTGGAGTACCGGGTCTCGATGATCAACACGCCCGAGACGGCGGAGTGCGGATCGGCCGAGTCCGACCAGGCCGGCTACGCCCTCCTCGAGCAGGGCTTCACCGTCCAGCCGACCGGCGGGACGACCTTCGGCCGCATGGTGGTCGTCGTCACGCTCGCGGACGGGCGCGGGTACGGCGTGACGATGGCCCAGCAGGGCATGGTCGACGACCGCTACCTGGAGGAGTACCGACACGAAGCGCCGGAGGAGGCCGACCAGTTGGAGGCGGCGTTCGCCACCGCCAGGCAGTCCGGCGCCGGCCTCTGGACCACCTGCTGGTCGGACACCAGCGACCAGATCGCGGTCGCCACCGCAACGCCGGAGCCAGCCGACCGGACGCCCACCGTGGCACCGCAGCCGCTGCTCCCACCACAGCCGGCCCCCGCGCCGCTCGAGCCGCTCACGCCGCCTGAGCCGCAAGACCAAGTGCCCGCCGCTGAGGAGGGATGTCACCCGGCCTACGAGGAATGCCTCCCGATCGGCCCCGACCTCGACTGCGCCGACATCGGCCATCGGGTCCACCTGACGGGCCAGGACGACCCGTACCGACTGGACGGCAACAGCACCACCCGGCAGAACGGGATCGGCTGCGAGTCGTACTGACCCGACCGCTCTGTCGCAGGAGGTCCCGAGGCCGGGGATCACGAGTCCACCCGGCCCCGGAGCAGACAGAACTCGTTGCCCTCCGTGTCTGCCAGGACCACCCAGGTCTGCTCGCCCTGACCGATGTCCACGCGGGTCGCGCCGAGGTCGAGCAGCCGCTCAAGCTCCTCGGCCTGGTAGTCCAACGCTGCCATCCGGCTCTCGACGGCTCCGGACCGGCCCCACTCAGTGCGGCGCACCAGAAGCTGACGAGCTGGGCCACATCGAAGGCAGCGACCACACTGGTCAAGAGCGGGGAAGCCAGCGACGAATCGTTCCGCCCGTCAGAGTCCCGGCTGCCTGGGTCATACGACTTCCAAGCTGGTGTGCTCAGCTCCTCGGACACCCACCGAGGACCCCCAAGCGGCCACCCTGTTGCGTCTGCTCTCGGCGGCAGGGAAGTCGGTGCAGGCGGTCCCCTGGACCCTGCGTCCAACCGGTTCCACGACCTGGTCTCACAACGGTGGGCCGCGATGGTCGCCGAGGATCCCTCACTACTCGATGCTGCGGTCACCGCGCTCGATGGGATGTCAGGGAGCTACACCGACGTCTGGCGCCATCTGCTGGCTGCCGGTCCCGACGCCGTCATCGGCGTGCTCACCTCTCCCTCCGACGCGGTCTCGGCGCTGAAGTCGGATGCGCCGTTCGGGAGGATGGGACTGATCGGTGAGGACGAGCGTCGCGAGCTCCTCAGGCGGGCCTATGGGGCGTGAGCAGGTCTGGCACGCGGCGAGGGCGTCCTGTCGGGTTCTCGGTGTTCGTCGTGTGCTGTGATCGGCAGTCAAGCGCTCTGAGTCAGCCAGGCATCTGCCGCACCGTGGCCACCGCTCCGCCACGAGGCGCGCTCGGCACTCCCAGCCATCTGCCCCAAGCTCGATGTCGTCCTCCTCGAGGCGGATCTTCGACGGAATGGTCCGCCGTCGATGCTGGTTCCAGCGGATATGAACATCGGGATCATCGGATCAGGCAACATCGGCGGCACGCTCGCGACGCTCCTCACTGCGACCGGCCACGACGTCATGTTGGCCAACAGTCGCGGGCCGGACAGCTTGCGAGAGACTGTCGAGGGCAACGACCGGCTACAGGCTGGCACGGCAAGCGAAGCGGCGCAGTTCGGTGAGGTGGTCATGGAGGCCATCCCGCTGAAGGCCATTCCCGGCCTACCCACTGATGATCTGGAGGGGAAGATCCTGGTCAGCGCCGCCAACTACTACCCCGACCGCGACGGTCAGATCGACCTCGGTGGGCTGAGCCAGACCGGTTGGGTCGCTCAGCAGGTGCCTGGCGCCCGCGTGGTCAAGGCCTTCAACACGATCTGGTTCCGGCACCTCGCGGAGCGAGGGGACACGACCAAGCCCGAGGACGAGCGGCGGGCGATCCTGCTGGCGGGGGACGACGAGGAGGCAAAGGCAACGGTCGCTGACCTGATCCGCGAGCTCGGCTTCGCGCCAGTGGACACCGGGACGTTGGAGGAGAGCACGCGGCAAGAACCCGGACAGCCGCTGTACAACGCCGACGTGACGGGTGCGGAGGCTCGCCGGCAGTTGAGCAGCTGAGCGTCTGGGTCAACCGTGCAGCAGCTCTCAACAACCGTGGTGGCCGTGGTCGGGTCGCAGGCTCAGCCTGCCGTCCAGGACGTCGCGGGCGCCAACCTCCGGGTGATCGCGGCGACGGATGATCCCGTGACGACCTGGGCCGAGGTCCGCCGCAGCCGATCGCCGTTCACCGTCATCACTGACGACCCGCTGAGCGAGGTGGCACAGGCCTGGTCCGAGCTGTTCGCCAGCCAGCGCTCGACGGGCCGTCTGGAGGTCGCAGTCCGGGAGGCACGGCAGCGCATCCGCGCCGGGGTGCTGGACCTGCCCGACTACTACCTGACCGCCGGCGAGGCGCCGTTCCACCTCACCGTGCTGGCTCCGCAGTCAGCGGTCCGCGTCGTGCCGCTCGATGCGGACGTGGCACGAACGGTCTCGGGGCTGTCGTCCGGGCGCTGGTGGCCTCCGCCGGGTGAGCTGTTGGCTGACCTCGACCGGCGACTGCCCGATCGGTTCGCCGCGGCCAACGCGCGGGACGAGCCATCGCTGGTGGCCCTCGGGGCCGCGACCCATCAGACGTGACTGCTGTTGGCGGGGCATTCGGTGTGGTCTCCGGATGTCGCCCGGCCCGTGAGGAGCCCCGACCTAACCCGGTGCCGCCGCGTGGGTAGCGGTGCTCACCGCTTGCCGGTCCGTAGGTGGGCGGCTACGGCCAGTGAGTCGACGGAGCATCCATCGCGGTCCAGGCGCAGGAGGTGCTGGTGACGAGTGCCTGCAGGGTGGAGCCGATCGGTAGAACCGCACGATGGCCCCTCGGCCCATGTACACCTCGGCCGGGCCGTCGTCGGACAGGACCGGGTAGCCGTCAGCGAACTCGAGCGTCAGCACCGCCTGCACCTCGCTGTCGGTGAACGGTTCGAGGTAGGCGGTCGCGAAGCGTGGCGAGAAGGTGGCGGCGGCCGCGGCAGCTCGCTCCGGGAAGCTAGGGAGCCCGAACAGCTGGACCAGGACCGGGAGGTGGCTGGTGACCGGCTGGCCCGTCACGTCGACGGCGTCCGTGGTGGCCTCCAGCACGTCGCCGAGGATCGTCAGCAGATGGGAGAGCGCATCACCGGCGAGGTTCTGAACCTCGTCGATCTGCAAGCACCCATCGGGAGAATGGAATCGGCTGCGAGTCGTGCTGACCCGACCCGTCAGCCGCAGGAGGTCCCGAGGCCGGGGATCACGAGTCCACCCGGGCCCGGAGCAGACAGAACTCGTTGCCCTCCGGGTCTGCCAGGACCACCCAGGTCTGCTCGCCCTGCCCGATGTCCACGCGGGTCGCGCCGAGGTCGAGCAGCCGCTCAAGCTCCGCGGTCTGGTCACGGTCGCGGGGCCGGATGTCGAGGTGCAGGCGGTTCTTCGTCGTCTTCGCCTCCGGCACGGGCTGCACCAGGATGGTTACCGAGCCTGGCGCCTGCGGGTCGGCGATCTCGACGGCGCCGTCCGGCTCCACAGCTTCGGACCGGCTCCACCCGAGCACCGCGCACCAGAAGCTCACCAAGCGGTCCACATCGTGGGCATCGATGACGATGGTCGAGAGCGCGGAACCCATCGGCGCACCCTACCGGCAGGTCGGTGGGGCCGCGATGGTGCCCGCCGCCTGCGGCCACTCGGCGGTCGCGATCTCCTCCTCGGGCTCGCGGGGGTGGGGAAGCGCACGGGGACCCTCGTCGCGTCCGGCTTCCCCCTCGGACGCGATCACGTTGGCGGCCACCATGAGGAGGAGGCTGTGACCGCCTCGCTCCTCGCCGACCTGGCGGATGTCTGATCGCCGCAGCCCAGGCCTGCGCGGGGCGCGATTCGCGCCATCACTTTCCATCGGACGGTGCCTGTGGACAACGGTCCAAGGGCGAATGGCAGACCTGTTACCGTCGTGGTCACAACTGACCAGGGGGGTGGAACTCATGAGACTGTCAACGGGGAAGCTCGCCGCCGGATTGGTCCTGGCCGTGATCTGGACGGCACTGCCACTCTCGGCGTCGGCGCAGCCAGCCCAGACCCAGCGAAAGCACGCCGGATGGATCAACGACTCCCACATGGCCTATCCGGGGCCGCACGACTGGGATGGGCTGTCCGGGTCGGTCCGTCCGGACGGCTACGGGGACGATCCCGAGGTGATCGCGGACCTCCTGCAACAAGCCGTGGAGGGCACCAGTGAGCCGGTCGACCCCGCCGACCTGGCGCCACCCTGGGACCCGGCGCCCGAGCCGAGCGACGAACCCCCCGGCCCACTGACCGGTTCAGTTGGCCCCGATGGGTTCGGGGACGACCCAGAGGCCATCGCCGAGGCGTTGCAGCAGGCTGTCGACGGCTCCGATCCGCCAACCGAGCCTGACGTTCCTCCGGTCCCCCCGACCCCAACCGACAGTGCCTTCGACCAGCGCGGCGAAGTGCAAGAGGTCGTTCGGCTGGCAGGTCTCAACCGAGTCACAACCGCACTGGCTATCGCCCAGTCCCTCACACGCGAGAGTGCACCACCTGAGGCCGTCATCATCGCGTCGGCAGACAACGCTCGCTACGCAGACGCGCTGTCCGCAGCCACCGTTTCTGCGGAGTACGGGGCCCCCGTCCTGCTGACGTACAGCGAGACGCTCCACCCGGACGTGGAGCAAACGTTGGCCGACTGGGCTGGCGACGACCCGACACGTCTGACCGTCCTGCTCGTCGGCGGAACGGTGGCGCTCAGCACCCAAGTTGAAGATGCGGTGCAGGCCGGTGGGTACATCGTCAGTCGCGCAGCCGGTCCCAACCGGTTCGCAACCGCGGTGCAACTCGCCCAGATCGCCGACATCGACTCGCCAACGCACGTCATGGTCGCCAACGGTGGTAGAGACGAGATGGGGGCTCCTGCCTTCCAAGACGCACTCGTCGCCGGGGCAGCCGCGGGAGAGTACGGGGTGCTGCTCCTGAGCGACGGTACGCGCATGCCGGCAGAGACCGCCGCCTACATCAACGAGGAGTCCGTCGGGAAGAACTACTACGCGATTGGAGCGGCGGCTCAAGCGGCCTACCCCAATGGCATCCCCGTCGGCGGCAATCCCGTCGACGGCAACGATGAGGTGTACGCGACCTCCGTGGCAGTAGCCCAACGGTTCACACCCGGGTTCACGCGCTTCGGTCTGGCCAGTGGCGAACGCTTTCCAGATGGACTCGCCGGCGGAGGGCACGCCGGTCGACTTGACGTACCGCTGCTGCTGTCCACGGGGACCGGCTTGCCCGACGTCGTACTGGAGCACGTGGCGGCGCAGCCACGAGAGACGGCGTACGTCTATGGCGGAGTGGACGCCATCGATGAGTCGCTCAGCCTGCAGATCGGGGTCAGCGACTACCAGACCAACTGTGGATGGACCGGTGGGATCCTCTTCGGCGTCGAGTGTCGCGTCACATTGTCCCGAATCGCCACTCAACAGTTCTGCGACGAGTGGTGCGGTCGGGCAGACGAACTGGCGATCGGTGGAGCGACCGCTGCAGGCATTTGCGCAATCGTGGGCTCCACCACCGCAGGCGTCGGATGTGTTGTCGCTCTCGGGACTGGAGGGACATTCTTCTTGGACCTACAGTCGGCTGCCGACCAGGGCGCATGCTTCGCATACGGGTTCTTGTACTCGGCACTCGTAGGAACTGCGGCGACGGTGATCGACCCTACGGAGGTCAGGGACGGTGCCGTATGCGACGACGCCAGTCGACTGGATACTACTAGGAGAGAGAATTGAGCGGCCTGAGGAATCGCAGCCGGCCATCTTGGTACGCAAGAATCAGTCTCGCGCTTACCGTGATTCCGGTTTGGACAGGCCTGATTGTCCTCTCCGGTGCCTCCGACGCCCTCGCAGACATTGACTTGCTCCTCATGATGGCGGTGCTTCTTGTCCCGCAAGTGGCCATCATGTTTGCACTACTTCCCATAATCGAGCGCTTCTGGGAGCGGCGGCTGAGAAGCGCTGCTCGAGACCCCGAACCGCAGTGAACGTGGATCACGTACCGCTTGATGCCAGCCGGGGCTTGCACGTCCACGAACTCACGCAGGCGGCCACCGTTCTCGCCAGGCCCCACTGCCCATAAGCCTGACTTGACCAGCAGCGCTCGTTAGGAGGTCTGCTCGTACGGCTGCCTGAATTTGTTGGCGGGAGTGCGCGCCGGCCCGACTTCGCAGCACCACCGACAGCGTGGGGTTGAACGTGTCACGCAGTGGCCGCAGCGAGCCGGCGACCTGGACCGGTCGGCCAGCCCTCCTCTCGGCGCCTGGCGCAGGCCGATGGTGCCGCCCGGCTGCGGTCACCCGCTGCTGGCGATCTCCTCTTGGAGCGCGCGGAGGTAGGGGAGGGCACGGTGATCCTTGTCGCGTCCTGCCGCCTCCTTGGACGTGATGACGTCGGCGAGGGACGCCACCATGACCTGCGTGCCGCCTCCGAGATCAAGCTCGACCGCGTCGTCGATCAGCGTGGCGTAGCCATCGGGGAATCCGGAGGGGGTGATCGTCAGGTCGAGGTCGCCGGCGTCGGTCGTCAGGTTGAGCATGTGGGGCTGGGAGACCAAGAACCCGGTGTTGATCGGGAACGCGACGCCGTCCGGGTCGCCAGTCCGAATTCGGGCCCCGAGTTCCCGCAGGGCGGCAGCCAGTCGGTCCATGTTGGCCTCGTCGCGGGCGGGCGCGATGTCGACGTCTTCGGTCGGCAGCGCTGAGCCGTGGGCGACCGCAGCCATGCCTCCGACCAGAACGAACCGCACCCCGTGGTCCTGGAGCGTCCGGATCAGTCGCTCTGTGTCCAACTCCCTCACGAGGCCGTCGCCTCGCCCAGGGGTCGGACCTTCCTGACGGTGCGGTCATTCCAGGCGATCCGCTCGGCAGGCGTGAGACGCAGCATGCGACGGATTTGAGAGCGGTCCACGTCCTCCGCGGGCAACGCCGCAGCGATCAGTGCCCGCAGGTACGCCGCACGTGTCATGCCCGCGCTGGCGGCAAGCCGGTCGACATCGCGCAGCAGCTCCGGTGGGAGGCGGACGGTCACCCGTTGACCGACTCGCGGACGGCCTCGGCCTGGAGTGGTGGTCACGACACGATTATACGGCGTCGCCTATTGGGGCCCGGTCTCTTCCGCCTACGATCCAGCTCGCCAAGGCAACAAGAGAGGTAGCAGTGACGTCAATCCAAGTCCTTGCTCCAGGATGGCATGTACCGGACGGCGAGCCCGAGGTACAGGTCGGCGAGGTCTGGACGGCACGGATCGAGGTCAAGCCCGCAAGGCCCGCCAGCAGCGAGGCGTGGCAGCCGGACGTCGTGGACGCCTATGACGGCAGTGACCCGATGCTCAGGCCGATTGCTGGTGTGGCTGCCGGCTACGAATTCACGGCGACAGCGACGGTGACCGGACGACGATGGACGGTCCTTGCCATTGACAGCCTGCGCATGGCGGTTCCGAGCTTGCACGACGATGCCGTTTCGGGTCGCGGCGTCTTCGTGCACGACACGCACTTCATCGACGAACCCGAGATCATCAGCGCACTCGAGATCCCCCTCCTCGCTGAGCGAATCAGGTGGGCCGCCCCGAGATCGCCGCTCCTCGCAGTGGACGAGACAGTCGAGCTGCGCGAGCTGGACTCCACGTACGACCAGGTGGTCGAGGGCCGGTCGACCGACGGGACGTTCATGATCACCGGCCATCTGGTGGGGTAGGTCGCGCCCCCGCCTCAACGAATGAAGCTCGGACAACCATGACCTCTGTGGATAACTGAGACTGGTTGACGTGTGTTAACGGCATACTGCCGACATGAACACACCACCTCTGCTCCCGCCAGCCGACACCCCGCCCCTCCGCACCGCCGTCGACGTCCACCGCCAGTGGGCCGCCCTCATGGGTGAGCTCGGATTCGCCGACCGCTGCTTGTGGCTGATGCTCCTGGATCGGGACGGCCGTCCACAGCCCGTCCTCCCGCGATTCGAGGAGCTGCCAGCCCTCCCCGACGGCATGATTCCCCGGAACCTCGCCATCGTCTGTCGCAATCTGATGGAGACCGAGGAGATGCCCGTCGCCCGGGTGGCCTTCCTGCTGTCCCGCCCCGGCCGTGGCGAGATCACGACGTCGGACCAGGCGTGGGCCGAGGCCCTGGAGGCGGCTGCCGCCTCCGCCGGCGTGCCGATGTGGCCCGTCCACATCGCCGGGGACGACCGCATCGTCGTCTACGACCTGCCCGCGGCTGCGTGAACGCCGATGGCTCTAGACTTGGCCGCGATGGGCGAGCTGCTGATCCGACCGGACGATCTGGACGTTCGCGGGCTGCGGAGTGAGGAGTACATGGCGCTGTTCGAGATGGGAGCCTTCGAGGGTGAGCGGGTCGAGCTCATCGGCGGGCAGGTCATTCGCGTGAGCCCGATGTCGGACCCCCGCGCCTGGACGATCATGCGCCTCAACGCGCAGCTCGCGTCGCTCATGTCGTCTGGCTACGACGTGCGGGTGCAACTGCCGGTCGATGTCAGCGAGTACTCGATGCCAGAGCCCGACGTGAGCATCCACCCTCGCCTGGACCGGCCAGATCAGCGGCCGACCACCGCCCTGGTGGCCATCGAGGTGTCGGTGACCTCGCTGCGGCTCGACCTGACCCACAAGGCGAGCATCTACGCGTCCGCCGGTATCCCGCTCTACCTCGTGTTCGACCTGAACGGCGACCGCCTGGTCGTCCACCGAGCTCCCGAGGGCGGCACGTACACCGACGTCGCGGAGCACGTGCCCACCGGTGGGTTCGACGTCCTCGGCATCGACCTCGACCTGCCCGAGCTGTTCGGCCGCGGCTAGCCGAACAGGGCTTCGACGTCCTCCGCGGTCAGCTTCCCGTCGAAGGCGGGGCCGCCGGCCATCACCCCCTCGACCAGCTCGGCCTTGCGTTCGGCCAGCCGGCGGACCTTCTGCTCGATGGTGTCCTCGGCGATCAGGCGGTAGACCATCACCGGTCGGGTCTGGCCGATGCGGTGGGTGCGGTCGATGGCCTGCGCCTCCGTCGCCGGGTTCCACCAGGGATCCAGCAGGAACACGTAGTCGGCCTCGGTCAGGTTCAAGCCCACCCCGCCGGCCTTCAGGCTGATGATGAAGACCGGCTCCGCCGAGGTCTTCCACGCCTCGACCACCCGGTCCCGCCGACGGGTCGAGCCGTCCAGATAAGCATGCGCAAGCCCGGCCTGCTCCAGCCGCTCCCGGACCAACGCGAGGAAGCTTGTGAACTGGCTGAAGACCAGCGCCCGGTGGCCGGCCTCGGCGATCTCGGTCAGGTGCTCGACCAGCACGTCCAGCTTGGCCGAGGCCACTCCAGCCTTCGCCTCCTCCACCAACCCCGCGTGCAAGCTGGCCAGCCGCAGCAGCGTGATCGAGCGGAGCACGGTGAAGCGGTGCTCGTCCAGGTCACCCATCAGCCCCAGCACCTTCCGGCGCTCCCGCTGCAGCCACGTGTCGTAGACCTTCCGGTGCGCTGGCGTGAGGGTCACGTCCAGGATCTGCTCCTGCTTGGGCGGCAGGTCCGGTGCGACCTCCTCCTTCGTGCGGCGCAGCAGCAGCGGTCGGATCCGCCTACGCAGCAGGGCCAGACGCTCGATGTCGCCGCTGCGCTGGATCGGCGTGGCCCACTGCTCCTTGAAGCGTGAGGGGTTGGGATACAGCCCTGGTGCTGCGACCGAGAGGAGGGACCACAGCTCCATCAGGTTGTTCTCCATCGGCGTGCCCGTGATGGCGATGCATGTCGGGGCGCCCAGCCGCCTGACGCACCCGTACACCTTGGAGCGGTGGTTCTTCACGGCCTGGGCCTCGTCCAGCACCAATCCGGCCCAGCGGACCCGCCGGTACTCCTCGGCGTCCAGCCGGAAGCGGGTGTAGCTGGTGATGACGACGTCGGCTTCGGCCGCCAACTCCTCGGCGGTGGTGCCCATCTTGGCGAAGGTCGCATCGGCCACCCGAACGTCCAGGTCGGGCGTGAAGCGGGCGGCCTCGCTCACCCAGCCGTGCACCACCGACGCAGGTGCAACCACCAGGAACGGCCCATCTGCGGCCCCGGCCCCACCACCCGGCCCTTCCGCGGCCGACAGCTCGCTCGACATCCCGCTCGACATCTCGCCGCGCCGCTGGTGGAGGATCATCGCCAGCGTCTGGACGGTCTTGCCCAGGCCCATGTCGTCAGCCAGGATCCCGCCCAGCTGGTGCTCGGCGAGGAACGCCAGCCAGCTGAAGCCCTCCTGCTGGTAGGGCCGCAGGGTGGCCTGCAGGCCGGGTGGCGGGTCGAGCTGCCGGACGGACGGGTCGGCCAGCAGCCCCTCGACCTGCCGCTTCCACGCCGCGGCCTGCCCGGTCACGATGCCGAGCGCTGCCAGCTGCTCCCACAGGTCGGCCTGGTATCGGCTGATCGACAGACCCTTGGCGGTGGGCTCGGTGAGCCCTTCGGCCTCCTCGATGAGGACGCGCAGCTGGTCGAACACCGGCCGGTCCAACGACATCCACGCTCCATCGCGGAGCATCAGTCGGGTCCGGCCCTCCGTCAGTGCGGTGAACACCGCCCCCAGCGGCACCGTGCGACCGTCCACCTTCAGCTCGACGTCCAGGCCGAACCAGTCGCGGTTGTCCTCGAACGCTCGTGTGGCCACCTCCACCTGCACGACGTCGGTGACGTCGCGGTAGTCGGGCAGCGTTCCCTCCACCTCGACGATGACGTCAGGGTGCTCCTCCAGCTCTGGCAGGAGCCGGGTCGCCAGGTCGATGGCCGCCTCGCCGGTCACGATCGCCGAGGGGCGCAGCGCACCGGCTGCATCCAGCAGACCGAGCGGGGCGTCGAAGTCGGCCTGGCCGAGGGAGCCGGTCCCCGTCACCGAGGCCAGCGCGCCGATCGCCTTGGCCTCGGCCGCCGGGTCCCGCCACGGGGTCACGTCGAGGTCGGCGTCGATCAGGTCCTCGCGCGACTCGTCGTCGATGCGGTAGCGGACACCCCAGTGGATCTGCAGCCGGTCCGCGTGCTCCGGGACCACTCGCGCCACCAGCTCAGGACCGGTGATCGTCGGTGGTATGAACGAGCCGTCGCTGGAGGTGACGTGGGTCTGTCGACGCAGCCGTGTCCAGCCCTCGGCGACGAATGTGGCCTCCTCAGCGGCGGGGATCGGGATGGCCTCGTCGGCTTGCAGCGCGTCCACCAGTCCGGCGGGCGGTGTGGCGTTCAGGGGCGCCAACCACAACCCGGGTGCGTCCTCATTGCTGGCCTGCCCGGCGTCGTGCGGCGAGTCGGTCAGAGGCTGCATCGGGGCTGATGGCTCCTCGGGCTTCGCCCCGCCCTCCACAGGGTCCCCCGGGGCATTTCGTGCCAGCACGACGCCGTGCGCCGGCTTGCCGACGAACAGGATCGGGTCGACGGTCCGATCGTCGAGCCACAGGCCCGGAGTCGCCACCAACCCACCGCTCGGGCCGTCGGGACGGGTGAGATCCAGCCTGACCTCGGCTGCGACGGGCGAGAGGTCCACGGCTGCGGCACCGGACCGGCCCGTGCGCAACGGCATGCCGGCGTCCACGGCCGCTTGCAGCAGGGTCCACAGCTGCGGGTGGGCGAACTCTGTCAGGTCCAGGTCTCTGACGGAGGTGGTGTAGCTGCCGTACGTCGCCAGGGCCGTCGACATGGCGTACAGCGCCTTGGCAACCCGCACCTGCTCCGTGTCGAAGACCGTCGGACCCGAGCGTCCGTACCCGCCGCTCCACTCCGAGAGGGTGCGCCAGTCCAGTGTTCCCGCCGTCCATCCGGTCCGTCCCGGCTGGATCAACCGGACGCTGAGGGAGGCCGGCAGGGACGTGGTGCGGGTGGTGGGACGTCGGAGGGTGAACTGCAGCCCGAGGGGCGCCGTGTCACGGTCGCGGTGCCACGCACTGGAGGTCGTCGGGGACAGCAAGGTCCTCCAGGGGGCCTGCTCGGCGCCAGTCCCTACCCCTCCGGCCACGGGATGAGCGGAGTGGTCCGACGACTCGTGGTGATCGCCGTCCACGGCGAGCCCGCCGAGTGCCGCCTCCCCGTTGCGAGGCGCGAGCTCTACCAAGCCGCGGTCCGCGGCGAGCACCAGCGCCGCGACGTGCTTGCAGTCACCGACCATAGGGCAGGAGCAGTCCCCGCCGAGGAGCACCCACGACCCGCGGCGCCGGGCCCACTCGGCGGTGGTGGTGTAGATCCGGGATCCGCTGCCGTGAACCTGCCCGACCAGCGTCGTGGCGTCCGGGTCCCAGGAGGCCGAGCGGACCATCCCGTCCCGGGCGTACCGCCGGCCCCGGTCCGTGAAGGTCGGGCCCAGGACGTCGCTCACGCCACCGATGGAGGTTGGAGGTGGGCGGTCTGGCATGACCGCACAGTAGGTCAGGACCCGGTGTCGGCGAACGGATTTCGGATCTCGATGCCGTCGAAGGCGAACCCGTCCTGCAGGTCTTCACTGTAGAGGACGTCGCATGCGCCGCGAGATGCGGCAGCCAGGATCATCGCGTCCCACAGGGACAACTGGTGGTCGCGTGACACGCGTACCGCCCTGGCGATCAGATCGGCGTCCGTGGCGACTGACGCGGCGGGCCGCAACTCCTCGATCTGAGCCGCAGCATCCTCGGGCGATAGCGGACTACCCAGCTTCCGGGTCACCGTGACGTAGAACTCCGCCAGGACCTGGGCGCTGATCACCATTTGCCCGCCGATGTCGACGAGCAGCGATACCGCGCGGTCCCGTTTCGCAGGCTCGTCCTGATCGTGGGCGTAGACCAGGACGTTGGTGTCAACGAAGGGCCGCACGGTCGTGCAGCTCATCACGGGTCCACGATGCTCCTGCACTGCCAGAGCCGCTGGCCATGGCCCGATCGAGGAATCGCGTCATCGCCTGCCGACGCTCATCCTGACCGGCAAAGGCCTGCAGGAACGATCGAACAGCAGCATTGACCGACGTTCCCTGCTCGAGTGCCCGGATTCGAGCCAGACGGAGCACGTCGTCATCGATCGTCACCGTGAGGTTGGCCACGGGATCAGTGTAGCACCAGATCCGTGTTCCACGGATTGGGGTCGGAGTTCCAGTCGAACGGTCGTGCATCGGGGAAGAGTTCGGTGTCGATCCACCAGGCCGACCACATCATCCGCGGCAGCGGCCACTCCACCTTCCGGCGGGTCGGGCCGACCGGGGTGAAGGGCTCGGACTGACAGTGCCCCTCCCACTCGTCGGGCTGGAGGAACCACGGGCCACCGTCCACCAGGTTGGCGCGTCGATCAGGGTGGGCGAAGCGGTACGCCACGGTCGGGCGGGTTCCCATCAGCAGCTGCTCCCAGCAGGCTGGGCAGGGCATCCGGGTGCGCTCCACCACGATCCCGTCTCCACCGGTTGCGATGAGGTTCCACCGGTCGTTGGCGCTTCGTCCCTCGACCTCGACGGTCCCGGTGATGGTGTGGTTGTAGGTGAAGTCCGACAACGCTCGGCCGAAGCGCTCTGGACCCGAGGGTCCGAGCAGGTGGGTGTGGAGGTAGCTGAGCCACTCGGGTATGGGCTCCTTGGTCCCGAACTCCATGGTCACTGCGAGGGTCCGACCGTCAGGGTCGGTCTCCCAGGGACAGGAGAGGCCGGGTCTCCTGATCTTGTCGGAGTGGCGGTTGATGCGTGTGAGGTAGGCCCGTTCCTGTGCGTTCAGAGGCGGGTCGATGTTCATGCGTCCGGAGGGGTAGATCTCGATTCCCATGCCAGCAGGGTGGCTGATGAGGAGGGGCCCGCGAGAGGGGATTGACCGGGGCTGTGGACAACGGTCACCCGGTCGGCGGTCGGCATCGCCTCCTGCGCGCCGGCCCTCGTGACCGAGAGCGCACCTGCCGTGACGGCCGTCCGCGCCGCCATCTCGATGTCGTCACCTCTGGCGAGGACCGCGGCCAGCACCCCGCAGAAGGTGTCGCCCGCCCCGGTGGTGTCCACCACCTCGACCGCAGGTGCGGGCAGGTGCCAGCGGTCATCCCCGGTCACGACGACCGCACCCGCCGCCCCCAGCGTGACCACCACCGTCGCAACGTCCAGGGTGGCCGCCGCGGCCATCGCACCCTCCACCCCTGCCACGTCAGGCTGACCCGACAGCGTGGCCAGTTCGACCTCGTTGAGGGTCAGCAGATCCACGTCCGCCAGGAACCCCGCCGGCAGGTTCTGCACCGGTGCCGGGGTCAGAACCCCGGTGCCCGACGCGAGGGCCAGCACCCGTGCCACGACGTCGAGGTCGGTCTCGAGCTGGGTCAGGACCACGGCCGCCCCGCCTATCAGGTCCGCGACAGCGTCCAGGTGGTCGGTCGGGATGGCGTGGTTGGCACCGGGGGAGACCACGATGGTGTTCTCGCCGCTGGCGTCCACCACGATGCTGGCCGCCCCCGTGGCAACCGGAACGGTCACGGTGTGGTCGACGATCCCCTCCGCCCGCAACCGGTCGCGAAGCAGCGCGCCGTCGCGATCGTCCCCGACAGCGCCGACGAACGCGACCGCCGCTCCCATTCGCGCGGCGGCGACCGCCTGGTTCAGGCCCTTGCCACCCGGCGTGGTGGCGAGCTCGGAGCCCATCACCGTCTCGCCCGGCCGGGGGAACCCGTCGACCCGGACGGTCCGGTCGACGTTGGCCGAGCCGACCACGACGACTTGCGGCTCGCGCTGCCCCTCGGCGGTCACTACAGGCTCCTCACTGCAGCGTTGCGCCGGCGTCGACGATCTGGGTCGTGCCGGTCACGTACCTCGCGCCCGGTGAGCACAGCCACGCGATCACGTCTGCCACGCCGGCGGGCTCCATGCGGTGGATCGGCAGCGGCAGCCCGAGGCTGCTGCCCTCCTCGCCCAGGGAGGCCTGCCAGGCCTCGCTCTCGGGATTCTCCGTCATGGGGGTGGCGGTGCCTCCGGGGTGCACGGTGTTGACGCGGATCCAGTGTGGCGCGAGCTCCAGGGCAAGGCTCCGCATCAGCGCCACCAGGCCGGCCTTGGCCGCCGCGTAGTGTCCTATCGTCGGCAGCGGCTTGATCGCCGCAGTGGAGGAGACGATCACGATGCTGCCGCCGCCCTCACGCTCCATGAGCGCCGGGATGGCCGTGCGGCAGGTGTTCCAGGTGCCGGTCAGCGTGACGTCGATCATCTGCTCCCAGGTCTCCCGCGGCAGCTCCCAGGTGCTCGACCCGAAGCTTGCAATCCCCGCATTGGCTACGACGGCATCCAGCCGGCCGTAGGTCTCGGTGGCGATCTGCACCGCCCGCTGCAGGTCCTCGTCGGAGCGGACGTCGGCCGGCGCGGCGACGATCTCATGGCCGTCGGAGGCGATGGCCGCCACCGTCTGGTCGAGGAGGGAGCCGTCGGCGGTGTCGTACACCAGATCCTCCATGCGCCGGTCGAGGTCCGAGGCCACGACGGCGAAGCCGGCCTCCGCCAGGGCCAGCGCCGTCGCCTGGCCGATCCCACGGGCTGCCCCGGTCACCAGCGCAACCGGTCGGTCCTGCTCGCTCATGCGGTCTCTCCTCCGTCGACGTCGATCACACAGCCCGTCACGAACGAGGCGGCGTCCGAGAGCAGGAAGGCGATGACCTCCGCCACCTCCTCGGGCTGGCCAATGCGGCCGAGCGCCGTCCGCTGCGCCAGGGTGCCCTGCCAACTGTCCTCATCGCCCTCCGGTCGGTTGCCCCGCAGCAGCCGTGTGTCGATCGGGCCGGGTGAGACGCAGTTGACCCGGATGCCGTCGGGCCCGAGCTCGCGTGCCGCGGCCCGCGACCAGTGGATCAGCCCCGCCTTGGAGGCGCTGTAGACGGTGAAGTCGGCGTAGGCCCGCCGACCGGCTGCCGAGGCGACCGTCACGACGGAGCCGCCGTCCGCCGCCAGGCGTGGCTGGGCAGCTCGGACCAGCAGTGCCGTTCCGCGGAGGTTGACGGCGAGGGTGGTATCCCACAGCTCGGCGTCGCTGGCGGCGATGTCGGCGTAGGCGGTCACCGCCGCCGTGACGACCAGGCCGTCCAGTCCACCCATCTGCTGGGCGCTCTCGGCGACGGCGTCCGCACAGCCGACCGGGTCTGCGATGTCGAGGGTGATGTCCCCGCCCTCGCGGTCGGCGGACGTGACGGTGGCGCCGGCCGCCCGGCACAACTCGACGGTGGACCGGCCGATCCCGTTGGCCCCGCCCACGATCAGGATCCGTCGAGCCTCAAGTGTCCTCACGCGACACCACCGGCTGCTGCGCCGGCGGCCCCGCCGCCGTCGCCAGCGGCCGAGAGCATCGCGACCACCTCGTCGGCGAACCCGTCGGGCACCTCGAGGACCACGGTCGCTCGTGCCCCCTCGATCGGCGGGTAGTTCCGGTAGATCCCGCGGAGGTCGCAGATCGTCTTCCCGCGGGATGGCCCCTGGGAGATGTCGACGGTGGCGGTGACGGTCGGGGCCAGCGTCGGGACCAGCTGCCCGGCTGCGATGGCGACGGCCAGGACATCGTGCATCGGTGACTGCCGCTCGTCGTAGTTCTCGGAGGCGAAGAAGGAGAAATAGGTTTCGAGCGCCCCGGCGATGTACTGGGCCGCGGGGCCGGCGGCGGCCAGACGGGTCCGGTGGGTCTCGGTCAGGTGGACCAGCATGGTGACGTCGAGGGGGACGATCGTGAGCGGCCACTCCGCGGCGAACGCGGCGTGGGCGGCCTCGGGGTCGCAGAGGATGTTGGCCTCGGCCATCGGGGTGACATTGCCGGGCGCCAGCGCCGCGCCACCCATGATCGTCAGGCCCTTCGCGAGCCGGGGCAGGTCGGGTTCGAGCAGCAACGCCATCGCGACGTTGGTGAGCGGTCCGACGGCGACGATCTCGACCTCCCCCGGCCGGGCGCGGATGGTCTCGACCAGCTGCTGGGCGGCGCTGTGGGGTGCGGCCTCGCGCGCGGCGGTCTCGGGAGCCATGCCGCCCTGCCCGTCGCCGCCGTGGACGTGCGGTGCGAAGACCGCCTGGCCACCGGCGAGGGGGCTGGCCGCACCGGCGGCGACGGGGACCTCGGTGGCCCCGACCAGGTCGAGCACGTGGAGGGTGTTCCGGGTGGCGTTCTTGACGGTGGTGTTGCCCCAGACGGCGCCGACGGCCAGTAGCTCGACGGCTGGGGACAGCACGGCGTACATGATGGCGATCGCGTCATCGATGCCGGTGTCGCAGTCCATCACAATCGGCTGCGGCGCGGGGGTGGTCATGGAGTTCTCCTGGGCGGTTGGTGTCGGCTAGTCGATGCCGGAGGCGGCGATCGAGCGGACGAAGTGGCGTTGGAAGCGGAGCAGCAGGACGACGGGGATCACGGCCAGGATGAAGGTGCCGGCGAAGATCTGGCCGGGATCGAAGCCGTACTCCGCCTGTCCCTGCAGCTGGGCGAGGACGACCGGACCGACCTGGAGGTTGGCGTCGGAGATCACGATCAGCGGCCACAGGTAGGCCTGCCACTGGAAGACGAACAGCAGCAACCCCGCGCCCACGAGCGCCGGTCGGGCGAGCGGGAGGTAGATGCGGAACAGGATGGTCATCGGTCCGGCGCCGTCGACCTTGGCGGCGTCGGACAGCTCCTTCGGTATGGCGAGGAAGAACTGTCTGAGCGCGAAGACGGCCAGGCCGTTGCCGATGCCGGGGAGGATGAGTGCCGAGTAGCTGTTGCGCAGCCCCCAGTCCAGGAACAGCTCGCCCAGGGGTATCGCGATCGCGTCGAAGGGGACGAGGAAGCCGAGCACCACGACGGTGAAGACCACCTGTCGGCCGGGAAAGTCGATCGCAGCCAGGGCGTAGGCCGCCATGGCGCACACGATCAGCCCGCCGACGACCGTCACACCGGCGACGAGCAGGGAGTTGAACACCGCCCGTGGGAAGGGGCCGTCGGTCAGCGCCGTGAAGCTGGCCACGGACCAGTCGGTGGGGATCAGGACGCGTGGGTCGAGCGGTGAGAGGTAGCGGAAGATGTCCCGCTCGGGCCGAAACGCGCTGACGACGATCCAGATGAGCGGGAGGGCGAAGAAGATGCCGGAGAGGACCGCGATCGGCAGCAGGACCCAGCGCCGCACACCGCGCGGAGCGTCCAGTCCGACGCCGCGGACGCGGTTGCTGTCGTCCGCGGGATCTGCTCCCTTCTCGAGGTCGCCGTCGGCCTTGCGGGCGGTGCTCATACCTTCTCCCCGGTGCGCAGCATGCCGAACTGGACGGTCACGATCACGAGCAGGATGGCCATGATCACCACGACCTGCGCGGCAGCCAGGGGGTAATCACCGAACCGGTAGGCCTGCTCGTAGGTCGACCACATGATCACGTCGCTGGCGCCGTTCGGGCCGCCGCTGGTCAGGATCTGGATCGGAGCGAAGGTGAGGAAGTTGACGACGGTGTCGGCGATCAGCACGAAGGCGAGTGGGCGGCGGAGCAGCGGCAGGGTGATGTGGAAGAAGCTTCGCCACCACCCGGCGCCGTCGATTGCGGCGGCCTCGTAGTACTCGCTCGGGATGTCGTTCAGGCCGGCGATCAGGAAGATCATCCAGTACCCGACACCGACCCAGGAGGCCATGACGATCAGGGACGGGATGACCTGCCCCTGGTCGATCAGGAACCCCTGGGTTGGCAGGCCGATGGCTTCCAGGACCGCGTTGATCGGTCCGTCGTCGGGTCGGTAGGCGACCCGCCACACGATGGCCGACACCGCGATCGGGATCGCCGTGGGCGCGTAGGCGAGGGTCCGCCACAGCCGGCCGGCCGGCAGCTTCTGCGTTAGCAGCACCGCCAGCGCCAGCGCGACGAGGATCTGGAACGGGTTGATGAGCAGGTTGAACCACAGGGTTACGCGCAGGGAGTTCAGGAAGTCCGGCGAGGTGAACATGAACTCGTAGGTGGCCAGGGAGTAGCCGCCGTCGGGATCCTCGAAGCTCGAGATGGCCGCCTGCATGAAGGGAACGAGTCGGAACAGGATCACCGCGATGACCGCTGGTGCCAGCAGCAGCGCGGCCCATGCCCGCTGTGACAGCGGCCGCAACCGCCGACGAGACGACTGGTCCCGTCGACGGTCTGCGAACGCCGCTGGCTGGTCGGTCGTCGCGGCGTCGCTCACCGCTCGAACGCGCGCGCGATGTCTTCCTCTGCCTGGGTCAGCCGCTCGGTGACGTCGCTGCCGTTGCGGATGTCTTCCAGCGCCTCACCGATGAGGGTCTCGAACTCCACGTACCCGACGCTGAAGGGGCGCGGGACGGCGGTGTTGTCGATCTCGTAGGTGACCAGGTCGGCCAGGCCGGTGAGGGTGTCACGGGTGGACTCGAGCTCGGCAAGCTGCTGTGGCAGCGCCTCCAAGTTGGCCGACGGCACCGCCAGCCCGGACGCCATGGCCAGCGCGCCCTCCTCGGTCAGGGTGATCCACTCGACGAAGGTGACGGCGGCGTCGACGTGCTCGGTGTTGGGGTCGATCGCAAGGTGCTCGGAGTCGGTGGGGGTGACCTCCTCACCGCCCTCGAAGTAGGGGTAGGCGGCGATGCCGTAGTTGAGGTCCTCGGTGCCGGAGAAGTCGGGGATCCACCAGGGGCCGCCCGGCATGAACGCGGCTTCGCCGTTGAAGAACAGCGGCTTGGTGTCGTTCGGCTCGACGCCGCGTGGCGCAAGGCCCGACTCGTACAGGTCGGCCCAGTACTCGGTCGCCGCGATCCAGCCGTCGTTGGTGACATCGACCTCGGTGCCCTCCGGGCCTGACAGACCGGAGCCGCCGCCCTGGGACTCGGGGAGGGGCTGGAACTGGTAGTAGCGAGAGACCTGGTCGTCGACGTAGCCCCAGGTGGCGCCGGCCTCCTGAGCCTGCTCGGAGAGATCGCGCAGCTCCTCCCACGTGATCCGCTCCGCCGGATCCATCGACGGGGGCTCGATGTCGGCCGCCTCGAGCAGGTCGATGTTGTAGTACAGCAGCTGGGTCGACGTGCGCATCGGGACGGTCCAGAGACGGTCGTCGATCACGGCGGTCTCGATCGACGCCTCGGGCACGACGCCCTCGAGCGCGTCGACGCCGATCAGGTCGGTCAGGTCCAGGGCGTACCCCTCCTCCACGATGGTGGGGTTGCGCGGCGCATCGGCGTAGTAGACGTCGATGTCCTGGGTGCCACCGCCGACGCGCTGGGCGATGACGGCCGAGAGCTCCTCGAAGGGCACCGACTCATAGGTGACGTCGATGCCGTCGTGGCTCTCCTCGAACTGCTCGGTGACGGGGTCGATCAGCTCGGCCGGCTGGGTGCCGACGAAGCGGATCTCGACGGACTCGCCGTCCGTGCTCTCCTCGTCGCCGCCCTCGTCTGCGGTGTTGTCGTCTGCGGTGTCCTCCGCTGCGGTTTCGCCGGTGTCGGTTGCACCCTCGTCACCGTCGTCGCCCGCGTCGTCACCACCGCTGCAGGCTGCGAGCACGAGGACCAGCACGGTCACCAGGGCGATCAGCCAGCGCTGGTCCAAGCTTCGTGACGATCGGTTGGTGCCGTCGCTGGATGGTCGGTGGGTCGTCGTTCTCATCGGTGTTCCTTTCGGTTGGTTTGCGTCAGGTGTCGCGCGGCAGCGGTGGCACCATCCCGTCGGGTGCCTCGGCCGCGGCAGCGCGCAGGTGGTCCAGGACCGCGTGGCGATCAATCCGTCCCGTGGGGCCGGCCAGCGAGAGTGCGGCGTCCGCACCCTGCGTCGTCCGAAGTGCGATCGCGACCGAGTGCATGCCCGGGTAGAGCTCGTCGCACTGCTCCGACCAGCCCTGGGTCCGATACTGCGCCAGCTCTCGGTCGGAGGGTGTCTCCACCCCTGCGTGCCGGAGGTCCTCGACGACGCCGGGTTCGGCGACGGCCAGCAGGATCCGGGCGGAGGCGGAGGTCCGCATCGACAGCGACGTGCCGATGTCGATGTTGGCCTTCATGGCCACGCTCGGCTCACGGCGTGCCACGACGATCGCCTGGGTGCCATCGATCATGACGAGGGAGGCGGTCTCCCCGGCACGGGTTGCCAGACGGTCCAGCCAGGGCGTCAGTCGGGCGCCGAGCCCGGCCTGGGTCATGGCGCCGTTGGCAACCGTGAAGGCCTTCAGCGTCAGGCGGTAGGTGGCGTCGGGCAGTTGCTCGACCCAGCCGGCGTGGACCAGCGTCTGCAGTTGCTGGAAGACCGAGCTGCGGTCGGCGTCCACGCGGCCGGCCAGGTCGCTGGCGCCGACCGAGGTCTCGACGTCGGCGAGGACGTCGAGGAGGGCGAGCGCTCGCAGGACTGACGTGAGCAGCCGGCTGCGTGGTTCTTTCTTGGTTGTTGTCATTGACAAACACCTGTTGCTATGTACAACAACTATTCGTTAGGCTGATCCCGATGTCAACCCAGGCCGCCCAAGAATCGACGCACGGTGATCTGCTGATCACGAACGTGGGAGCTGTGTTCGATGGATCGGTGGGCGCGACCGCCGCCGACATCTCAACGGTGCTGATCCGCGATGGACGGATCGCCGCGCTGGGGGACGACCTGGGGGGCGACACCGCGAAGGATGTGCCCGTGCTGGATGCCGGCGGAGCAACCGTCGTGCCAGGGCTGATCGACAACCACGTCCACCCGGTGATCGGCGACTGGACCCCACGGCAGCAGCAGACCAACTACCTGGAGGGGTTCGTCCACGGCGGCGTGACGCGGGTCGTCTCCGCAGGTGAACCCCACACACCCGGACGGCCACGTGATCGAGTGGGGACCAAGGCACTGGCAGTACTCGCACACCGATCGTTCCAGGCCGTGCGACCGGGCGGTATGACCGTCCATGCAGGCGCAGTCCTGCTCGAACCGGGGCTCACCAAGGACGACTTCGTCGAACTCGCCGACCAGGGTGTGCATCTGGTGGGCGAGATCGGGATCTCCGGCGTCCAGGATACTGACCAGGCGGCGGAGATGACCCGCTGGGCCCAGGCAGCCGGCATGACGGTGACCGTGCACTTCGGCGGGCAGTCGGTGCCAGGCAGCACGGTCATCGACGGTCCCTTCGTCGCCAGCGTGCGGCCCGACGTGGCCGCCCACGCCAACGGCGGGCCGACCGCACCGTCCCTGGATGACGTCGAGCAGGTGCTCGTCCAGACGGAGGCTGCCGTCGAGGTGGTGCACAACGGCAACGTCCGTGCCGCCCGCGACATCGCGAAGATGATGCAGAGATCCAACGCGCTGGACCGGCTGGTCGTCGGGACCGACTCACCGGCCGGGACCGGGGTGGTGCCGCTCGGCATCCTTCGCGTGCTCTCCTGGCTCTGTGCGCTGGGTGGGCTGGATGCCGGCTCGGCGATCGCCGCGGCGACCGGGAACACCGCGCGGGTCCGGCGCATCGATGGCGGTCTGCTCCGGGTGGGTGAGGTCGGCGACATCGCGCTGCTCGACGCACCCATCGGCAGTCACGCCCATGACCTGGTGGGGGCGCTCGAGTGCGGCGACACCCCGGCCGTCGCGGCCGTGGTTATCGGCGGCAACCCCGTCCTGACCCGCAGCCGGAACACCCCGCCGCCCAAGCGGGCCGCGACCGTGGTCGAGGGGCGGTAGGGCATGGCGACCTTCACGCTGCGCCGGACCACGACGGTGATCACCGAGGTGACCCACGATGGCGGGCCGTCGCTGCCCACGCCGCGACGCAAGGCTGTGATCTGTGCGGTCGTCACCAACCCCTTCGCGGGTCGGTACGAAGCCGAGATCGAGTCGGCGATGGCGGACCTAGGACCGCTGGCCGAGCGCCTGGCCGCATCACTGATCGCCGTTCTGGGCGGGCCGGATGAGATCGAGAGCTACGGCAAGGGCGCGATCGTCGGCGTCGACGGGGAGTTGGAGCACGGCGCGCTGTGGCACAACCCTGGTGGGTGGGCCATGCGTGAGGCACTCGGTGGTAGCAAGGCGATCGTGCCCTCCAGCAAGGTGGTCGGCCCGATCGGGACCCGACTGGTCGTGCCGTTGGCCCACCGCGAGGCGGCCTACGTTCGGTCCCACTTCGACAGCGTCGAGGCGGCGGTCGACGATGCGCCACGCCCGGAGGAGATCGTGTTGGCGCTGGCCATGAGCGACGGACCGCGGGTGCACGCCAGAGTGGGCGGCCTCCGGGCCCAGGACATCATCGGAGAGGATGGGTTGCGATGACCGCGATCCGAACCAGGATTGCCCGCATCGAGGAGGTCGAGCGCGTGTGGGACCAGCCGCTGGCGCAGCCGTGCCGTCGCGTGGTGACGGCGGCGGTGATCGCCAACCCGTACGCCGGGCAATTCGTCGAGGACCTGAGTCCCCTCTACCAAGTGGGAGAGGACCTCGGTCGCGAACTGGGGGAGTGGGCCGTGTCGCTGCTGGGCGGCGACATCAGCGTCCACAGCTACGGGAAGGGCGCAATCGTCGGGACGGCCGGTGAGCTGGAGCATGCCGCCGCAGTGCTGCACCCGCAGCTCGGGAAGGGGCTCCGGCCGGCGGTCGGAGGCGGGAAGTCGCTGATCCCCTCGTCGAAGAAGATGGGCGGGGTCGGGACAGTGCTGGACGTGCCTCTGGGGCACAAGGACGCGGCCTACGTGCGCTCGCACTTCGACGCGATCGCGGCGTGGTGTCCGGACGGGCCGCGGCCTGATGAGCTGCTGGTCGCGGTGGCGGTGACTGACTCGGGTCGGCCGCTGGCCAGGGTGGGGGGCCTCCCGGCCGAGGACATCGTGGGCGAGGATGGGTTGCGGTGACCCGTTGGTGGGAGTGGGAGGAGGCGTTCCCGATCGAGCCGGACGGGACGGCGCTTCTGGTGGTGGACATGCAGCAAGGCTTCATCGAGCCCGGCTCCGTGCTGGAGGTGCCGATGGCCCGGGAGCAGATACCCGTGATCCAGGCCCTGATCGAGGGCTTCCGGGAGCGAGGCATGCCCGTGGCTTACACCCGCTTCGTGGCCCGGGAAGATCACTTCCTCCCGTTCTACCGGTCGCGGGCACCTCAGCGGGGGCTGGACTTGGCCGCGCCCCGATCGATGTTCGCGCCGGACAGCGACGACGCCAAGATCGATGAGCGGCTCGCGCCGCGGGAGGGCGAGATCGTGGTGGACAAGATCGCCTACGACGGCTTCCACCAGACCGAGCTGGACGATCGACTGCGGTCGCGCGGGATCGACACGCTGGTGCACTGCGGCACGGTCGTGAACTGGTGCGTTGACTCCACGCTCCGCGCAGCCTTCCACCGGCGCTATCAGAACGTGGTCGTTGCGGATGGGGTGAGCGGCTACGAACACGCGGGGGCGAGTGGTGAGGACTGGGTGGCGAGAGAGCTGGACTTCTTCGCGGAGGCGCTGGCGACGGTGCTGAGGGCGGAGGACGTGCTGGCAGAGCTGGGCGCAAGCGAGACTTAACCCGTCAGGTCTCCGCCCGTTCGACGACGGACGGGGGGCATCAGAACCGCGATACGGTCGTCGGTGGATGGGAAGTCGGCGGGTCGTGATCGCGTGTCTGTGTGCGCTCATCGTTGCGTGCTCACCGATCGCGGCAACCGACACGACGGAGTCTGCCGCTCCGACCGGGAACGCCGAGACCGCCGCGGCCGCCGACATCGCGGATGGGCCTCCTGGTCCGCCGACCAACCTGCCGCCGGCCGGGCCGACAGCACCCACCGGGGCTGAGCCGACCACACCCGAGCCGACTGCACCTGAGCCGACCGCGCCTGAGGCGACGACACCCGAGCCGACGACGCCCGAGCCGACGACGCCGGAACCCCCAACGCCGTGGCAACGTGACCTCGCCGCCCTCATCGACCGCCAGACCGCGTCCGGCACCGACATCTCCATCTCGATCGCCAGCGACCAGCGAGGCGCGATCTACGACCATCAGGCCGGCCTCGAGCTCTGGCCCGCCTCGAACCAGAAGATCCTGACCGCGATCGGCGCTCTCGAGCTCCTCCCGCCAGATCACCGATTCACGACCACCTTCGCCACGAGCGGGACGGCGGGCGGCGCCCTCACCGGCGATCTGGTGGTGATCGCCGGCGGCGACCCGACCCTCACCAGCCTGGACCTGCGCGGCATGGTCGACACCCTGGTGACCCGCGGAGTCCGCCATATCCAGGGAGACCTGGTCGTCGACGCCAGCCGCTACGAGACGGCGACAACTGCTCTCGGCTGGCAGGACTGGCAGGTGCCGACCTACGTCGGTCCGATGTCGGCGTTCATGCTGGACGACAACCGCTGGCGCACCGATGCGGCCTACCTGGCCGACCCGGCCCTCGGCAACCTCACCCGGCTGGCCGACTTCCTGGGGGCCGCCGGCGTGCAGCTCGATGGCACCATCCGAACAGGCGCCGCAACTGCCGCCAGGGTGTTCGTCGAGCACACCTCCGCACCGGTGGCCGAGCTGCTGCCGCGCATGCTCGGCGCCAGCGACAACGAGATCGCCGAGTCCCTGATCCGCGAGATCGGCTTCCTCCATGGCGACGACGGGTCCACCCCCGCGGGGTTGGCTGCGATCCGTCGGGCCCTCGCTGCCAATGGGTTCCTGCTCACCGGTACGGACGGCGACGGATCCGGCCTCAGTCGCGCCAACTACCGCTCGGCCACCAACTGGCGGGACCTACTGGCCTACGCCCGCTCGCAGCCGTGGGCCGAGGCGTTCACCGACGCGCTCCCCGTCAGTGGGGTATCCGGCACCCTGGCCGGCCGCCTGACCGGTCCCGCCACAGCCGGCCGGATCACCGCCAAGACCGGCACGATCATCGGCGGCCGGGCACTGTCGGGGTATGCCGTCCTCCCCGACGGTGACCAGGTCCAGTTCTCCATCGTCGTCAACGGACCGGACAGCAATATCGCGGTGATCGACGCGGTGCTGTCCCACCTGCTCGCCACACCTCCGCCTCTCGGATAGGACCACCACAGAAATCTGCACGAAATCAGGAGGCGTGGCCACACAACAGACGACGGTGGCCGGGTCAGGTAGCGGACCAGGCCGCCACGACACAGGGCGGACGCAACCTCCTTGTGGCTGAATACCACCGGCTCGAAACCGGATCCCGACGGCGGGTGACCAATCACCGTGCAGCCGTCATCAGTCACATCCGCATCGCGCACGATGCAGCAACCATCACCACGCGTCGACTGTGACGGGGCCGGGTCCGTGACGGAGGGTCAGGGGCATCCGGCCACCGTCTTCGCATCACAGGGGCGTGCGTCACCCCCGTGCTACCGTCTGCCCCGTGTCTGCGGGACAGACGATGAAGCTGCCGGCCGGGCTTTCCCTAGAGCGCATCCAGGAAGCTCTCCGCCAGGCCGGCGCCGTCTTCGCCTTCGTCCACGGCAGCCGCGTCGACGGAACGCACCGCGACCACTCGGACGTCGACGTGGCGGCCTGGTTCGGCCGGGACGTCAATTCCTGGGAGGTGCCGGTGCCACCACCGGTCGACCTGCTCGTGCTCGACACAGCGGGGCTTGAGCTGTCAGGACGTGTCGCGCAGCACGGCGTCCTGATCCTCGACGACGACCCGCCCACGCGAGTCCGCTGGCAGGCCGATCGTTCCAAGCGCTATCTGGACGAGGCATACCGTCGACAGCAGCTCGTCCGGACGGTTCTCGGCGATGGTTGATGCCGTCCGATTGGCCCGACTGCTGCAACGGCTGGGGCAGCAGATGTCCATTCTGCAACGACGAGCGAAGGAGGATCGTGCCGCGCTGAGTGCCGACGAGGCGCGGCTGTCCGGCACCAAGTACCGCTTCATCACGGCGATCGAGGCCGTGTTGGACGTTGCCCATCATCTGCTGGCCTCAGAGCTGTGGGGACCGGCCGAAGACAGCGGCGATGCCGTGCGACAACTCGCCCGCCATGAGGTGGTTGATCGTGAGTTGGGTGACCGACTGGCTCGAACCGTCGGGTTTCGCAACGTTCTGGTCCATGGCTATGCCGAGGTCGATGACGGCATCGTGCTGGCTGCGCTGGATGAGCTGGACGATCTTGAGTCGTTCATCGAGCAGGTCAGATCCTGGGCCGCCCTCCAGGCGGGCGATACCGATGCCACCTAGGTCCTCCGATTGTCGTGGGTCGATGCCGGTGGTGGAACGCACGGGGTGCCCATCTCGGCGAAGATGGCCTCAGGCCGGAACATGCGGTGTGCAGCCCCACGTTGGGTCCCAGATGAACATCTGGACGCCCTGGATTGCACTGGACGATGAGCACGTGCAGCTCAGTCTGGAACCGAGCGCCGTGATCGATGCCTTCAGAACGCGCCTGTCACATGCCGATGTGATCGCCTGGGACGAGCAGCGCGACGTGCTGGTGGCCCGCTTCGCAGGTCAGGCGGGGGCATTCTCCTTCGCCACTGCCGAAGTGGTGCGGTTCACGCCCACGCGGATCACCTTCACCCACCTCTCCGGTCCCTTCATGGCCTGCGAGGAGACCGTTGACGTGGTTACGAGCGACCCCGGGGTTGTTGTCACTCACCGCGGCCGCTTCCGGATGAAGTACGGGCCGCTCGGCTGGCTCTTCGGGCGGTTTGTCGTCAAGCACCTCTTCGAACAGCATGTTGCGGAGGAGATGTCCGGCCTCGTCGCGCAGTGAGCGAGCGACCTCCAGGGTCCCCTCCGTCAGCACGCGGTAGCCGTCGGCGAACTCGAGCGTCAGAGACGTCCGCACCTCGGCGTCGGTGAAGGGCTCGAGATAGGTCCTCGCCCGATGGCCGCAGACGGGGCGCCAACCCCAACTCGTAAGAGTACGTCCTGCCGGCGAAGGCGTAGGAGTACCGATTCGAGTACATGTACGTCACCTGGGCTATGCAGCCGATCAGGTGTCGTCGATGCGCGCCAACAGGTCAGCCAGCGTGGCCAGCTCCGCCTCGCTCAGCACCTCCAGCTGCCGCGCGGCGACCTGCCGGCGTCGTCGGGTGAGCGTGCCCAGCAGGTCCCGGCCGGCCTCGGTGGCCTCGACGACCACGGCCCGACGGTCCGTCGGGTCGGGTGAGCGGGCCACCAGGCCCTGCTCCTCCAGTTCGTCGATCACGTCGGTGGCCGAGCGGCGGGCGATGCGAAGCCACTCGGCGACCTGACTCATCCTGGGTGGGCTGTCGCAGCAACTGACCATGCGCAGTGCTCGCCACTGCGCCGGCGTGACGCCGGTGTCCTTCAGGTCCCGCCGCACCGCGTGGCGGAGCCGACTGGCCGTGTGGTGCAGCAGATCGGCAACCTGCTCGGCCGTCGTCGCCGGCCCGCGCTCGGGAATACTTGACACCATTAGTGAGTTAACCTCATCATGAGTCTTGCTTACTACCTCCGAACCCTACCGACGGGAGCCCGATTTGCCTAGACCTCCCCGCGCCATGTTCCACGACCCCTCCGTCACCGACCACAAGTTGGCCCCCGGGACCCTCCGCCGGATCGCCGGCTTCGCCAGGCCCTACCGCCGCCAGATCGCCATCTTCCTCTCCCTCGTGATCGTCGACGCCATCGCCGGTGCCGCCACCCCGCTGCTGTACCGCGCGATCATCGACGACGGCATCACCGGCCAGCGGCCCGGCCTGGTCATCGGCCTCTCGCTGGGCGTCGCGCTGCTCGCGCTCGTCTCCGCCAGCATCGGCCTGGTCCAGCGGTGGTTCTCCTCCTCGATCGGTGAGGGGTTGATCCACGACCTGCGGACCCAGGTCTTCGACCACGTCCAGGCCATGCCGATCGGCTTCTTCAGCCGGGCGCAGACCGGGGCGCTGGTCAGCCGCCTCAACAACGACGTCCAGGGCGCCCAGCAGGCCTTCACCTCAACCCTGTCCAACGTCGTCGGCAACCTGATCGGCGTCACCACGACCATCGCCGCGATGGCGGTCCTGTCGTGGCAGATCACCCTGCTCGCCCTGACCTTGCTGCCGCTGTTCCTGCTGCCAGCCCGCTGGACCGGCCGCCGGCTGGCAGAGATGTCCCGCGAGCGCGCCCGCCTCAACGGGGAGATGGGCCAGACCATGACCGAGCGGTTCAACGTCTCGGGCGCCCTGCTGGTCAAGCTGTTCGGCCGTCCCGAGGAGGAGTCGGCCGTCTTCGCCGAGCGCACCGCCCGGGTCCGCGACATCGGGGTCCGCTCGGCCATGTACGCCCGAGTGGTCATGACCGCGCTCGGCCTGCTGGCCACACTGGCGACCGCCATGGTCTACGGCGTCGGTGGCCTCAGCGTGATCAATGACGGGATGCAGATCGGCACCCTGGTCGCGCTGACCGCCTATCTGGGCCGGCTGTACGGGCCGCTGACGTCGCTGTCGAACGTGCAGGTCGATGTGATGACGACGCTGGTCAGCTTCGAGCGGGTCATCGAGGTGCTGGACCTGGAGCCGATGATCACCGACCCTGAGAACCCGGTCGAGTTGCCGGACGGGGTCCCCTCGGTCTCCATCGAGGACGTCTCGTTCACCTACCCCACGGCGGAAGAGGTGTCGCTGGCCTCTCTGGAGGGTGTCGCAACCCTCTCGACCGACGCCGGGGGAGAGGTGCTGCGCGGCATCGACCTGCACGTCGAGCCGGGCCGGACGCTGGCGCTGGTCGGCGCCTCGGGGGCGGGGAAGTCCACCATCGCGGGTCTGGTCAGCCGCCTGTACGACCCCACGTCCGGCACGGTCAGGCTGGGTGGCGTGGACCTGCGCGACACGACCCAGGCCCAGATCCGACAGGCCGTCGGAGTGGTCGCCCAGGACGTCCACCTCTTCCACGACACCCTGGCCGCCAACCTGCGCTACGCCCGCCCGGACGCCACCGACGAGGAGCTGTACGCCGCGCTGGCGGACGCCCAGATCCTCGACGTCGTGCTGGCCCTGCCCGAGGGCATCGACACCGTCGTCGGCGACCGGGGCCACCGGCTGAGCGGCGGTGAGAAGCAGCGCCTCGCGATCGCCCGGCTGCTGCTGGCCGACCCCGGCGTGGTCGTCCTGGACGAGGCCACCGCGCACCTGGACACCCACGCCGAGATCGCAGTCCAGGCCGCCCTGAAGACGGCACTCGAGGGCCGGACGTCGATCGTGATCGCCCACCGCCTCTCCACCATTCGGAACGCGGATGAGATCGCCGTGATCGACGCCGGCCGGGTCGTCGAGCGTGGGACCCACGCGGACCTGCTGCTGGCCGACGGCGCCTACGCCCGACTGGTGGACGGTCAGGCGACGACGGTCCTGGCGGCCTGAGCAGGCTGGAGGAGTTCGAGGACCCCGCCCCACGCCGGCCACATCGTGGTGACCGAGCGGCCCTCGTGCGGACCGGTGGTGGGCGTGACCGGGCCCTCCAGATCCCCGTCGAGAGGGGCCGCCATCACCCGTTCGTCCCGCACCTCGAGCGACAACACCACCGACAGCGGCCGACGGGCGGCTGACTCCGGCGCCGCATCCGGCACCGTGGCCATCAGCTCCGCGCGAGCGTTGCGCCGCTCGGGACCACGCAGGAGGACGGCGCGGAAGGCCGAGCCCTCGGGTAGGCCGATCATCGCCTCCACCGTCGGGCCCTCGAAGACCTGGTCGAAGTAGACCTGGCCGCCCAACCGGTCCCGCAGGGTCGACAACCCCGCCTCGATGTCGTCGGTCACCGTGATGGCGGCCACCACCTCGCTGACCTGCTCCTCCGGCCGGTCACCCAGCACACAGCGGTGCCGGTCCGGCAGGTACTCCACGAAGGCGTGGACCAGCCCCAGCGGCGCCTCGAGCAGCACCTCGTCCACCGTGAAGTCGGTCCCGAACAGCGGGTAGGAGACCGGCTCGGAGCGGAAGCGGAAGCCGTCAGCGAGCAACGCCGCATGCAACCCCGGCAGGTCCCTGACGTAGAAGTCCAGTGCGAACGGGCCTGGGACGGCCATCGAGCGGGGTTCGGTCACCTCCGGCCACCCCGGCACGCCGACCAGGCGCAGGCCACCGCCCAAGGCTCCGGGCTTGGCCAGGTCCCGGACGTCCAGCGTCGACGCGGCCCAGCCCTCCCGATCCAGCCGCCACAGCCGGTGGTAGGCGCTGCCCGGCGTGATCTCCCAGGCACCTGTCTGGGTGAAGCCCAGGTGCCCCTGGTACAGCCGCAGCAGCGGCTCGACCGAGGGGGCGAACAGGGTGCAGACGTCGATGCCATCGAACATGGATCGACCCCTCAGTAGCTGCGGGGGAGGCCCATCGCCTCGCCCAGGATGTTGCGGACCATCTCGTTGCTGACCGGGCTGAACAGCTGCAGCCGGGCATCTCGGAAGAACATCTGCATCGACGACTCCCGCGCCAGGCCCATCGCCGCCAGCGTGCGCATCCCCTGGTCCACCACGGCCGCCGTGGCCTCCGCCGCCGCCAGCTTCGCCATCCCGGAGATGTCGGTCACATCGACCCCTGACTCGTAGTCCTCGACCGCCCGCTCGGTCAAGAGCATCGCCCCAGCCAACCGCACCGAGACGTCCACCAGCCCGTGCTGGACCGCCTGGAAGCCGCCGATCGGCCGGCCGAATGCCTCCCGCTCGCCGGCGTAGAGGACCGCCGCCTCCAGCGCCCCCTGCCCTACTCCGAGGCTGATTCCGGCCGAGAGCAGCCGCTCGATGTTGAGCGTCTCTCGCAGCATGTGGAACCCCCGTCCCTCCTGCCCCACGAGCGATCCGGCCGGCGCGACGGCCTCGTCGAACACCACCTCACACGTCCCCGCCCCGCGCATCCCCGCCAGGTGCACGCGCCGGACCGACACGCCGTCCTGGTCGGTCGGGACCGCGAGCACGGAGAGCCCGTTCGCCCGACTCCGTCCCGACGGCGGCTCGCTGGTCCGGGCGACCGTGAAGATGACCTCGGCACGATCGGCCATCGAGATCCACAGCTTGCTCCCCGTGACCCGCCATCCCCCGTCGACCGCAACGGCCCTCGTCCGGGCGGCCAGCGCATCCGTTCCGCCGCCCGGCTCGGAGATCCCGTAGGCGTGGATCGCCGACCCCTCCGCAAGCGGCCGCAGCCACGCCTCCTGCTGCTCGGCCGTCCCGTGATCCCCCAGCATCCGCCCGACCATCCCGCACAGCACGTAGTCGACGGCCAGCGAGGGGTATCGGCGGGCGATCTCGATGCAAGCCGCGACCGCCTCTCGCGCCGTCCCGCCACTGCCGCCCAGTTCTGTCGGAATCCCGAGGCCCAGGACGCCCAGCTCGGCCAGGCCGGCCCAGGCCCGATCGGGGAACTGATCAGCTTCGTCCAGCGCCCGGACGGTCTCCCAGTCCAGCTTGGTGTCGAGCAGGGCGCCCATCGAGTCCCGCAGCGCCCGACACTCCTCAGTTCGGAAGATGTCGGGCAGCAGGGTCCTCGTGGGCGCCACTGCTCAGCCCACCCCCGCGGAGATGACGACGGCGGGCACTACGACGGCGTCGCCTCCCGCACCAGCGGGCCGAACGGGGAGTACTGCCGCAGCGAGCCGGCATCCACGCTCGAACTCGTCGCCACCAGCAGCTGGGAGTTGAAGATCGGCACGTACGGCACGTCCTCCATCAGGAACTCGTGCGCCTCGGTGATCGCCGCGTCACGCTCGTCGCCGACCGGCAGGTCGCGCAGCTCACCCAGCAGGGCGTCGAACTCCTCGTTGGCGTACCCCTTGAAGTTCTGGAACGCCTCGGTGCTGTGGTGCTCCAGCTGCATGAAGTACCAGGCCTCCGGCACGATCGGAGTGTTGGCACCCAGCCACGCGGTCAGCTGCCCCTCGGTCTTGCGCTCCTCGAACTCGCTGTTGGAGGCGATGGTCTCGATCTCGGCCGTGATGCCGACGTCGGCCAGCTGGGACTCGAGCAGCACCGCGATCTGCTCGGCGTATGGGCCCGGCCGGGTCAGGTTGATCGTGAGGGGGAACTCGAGGCCCTCGGCGTACCCGGCCTCGGCCAGCAGCTCACGGGCCCGCTCGGGGTCGTAGGTGTAGGGCTCGGGCGGATCGGGCTGCTCCAGACCACTGGGCAGCTGGTTGGCCAGGACGTCGGCGAAGCCCTGCATCGGGCCGCTGACGATGGCCTCGCGGTCGATCGCGTGGGCGATGGCCTGCCGGACCTGCTGGTCCTGGAACGGCTCGAACGCGTGGTTCAGCTCGAGCATCACCATGGTGTTGCCGACCCGCGTGGTGGTGTCGACCTCCTCGGAGCCCTCGACGCTGGCGAACTGCTCGGGCTGCAGGCCGGCGGCGTACTCCACCTCACCCCGCTGGAGCAGCTGCAGGCGGGAGCTCGCATCGGGCACCTGCTGCATCAGCACCTCGCCGTAGGCCGGCGCGTCACCGGGCCACCCCGGGTTGGTCTCCATGGTGATGGACTCACCGGGCGAGAACGTCGTCACGTTGTACGGCCCGTACGTGGCCGTGTTGCTGCTCAACCACTCGCTGGCCCACTCGTCTTCATCAGTGGCGTGGGACTGGACCTCAACAGAGTCGAGCGGCGAGAGGTTCCACAGCGTCAGGACTGCCCGGACGTAGGGGTTCGGCTCGGTCACGTTGACCCGGAAGGTGCGCTCGTCGATGACCTCGATCGGGTTCTCGGCGTCGATCCGACCGACGGAGAGGACGAACTGGCCGACGAAGTCGTTGGCGAGCACCCGCTGCATCGTCCAGGCCACGTCCTCGGAGGTCAGCGTGTTCCCGTACGGGCTGGTGGCCTCGCGGAGGGTGATGACCAGGCTGCCATCGTCCTCCTCCTCGTCGGACTCGACCAGGAGCGGCTGCACGCTGTCGAGACCTGTCGTCCCGAGCGTGTCATCGGTCACGTCCTCCGGGTCGGCGAACTCGTATAAGGGTCCGGCCCAGGCGATCTCGAGCTCGGTCGAAGGTGTGCCCTCGTAGACGCCCGGGTCGATGTTGGAGACGACCGTCGGCACCGCCATCCGGAAGGTCCCGCCGCCGGCGGCCGAGTCCTCCCCATCAGAGGCGTCCTCGCCACCACCGTCCTCGCCCGCACCGTCCTCGCCGGAACCCTCCCCACCGTCCTCGCCACCACCGTCCTCGCCCTCAGCGTCCTCGCCGGAACCCTCCCCACCGTCCGAGTCGCCACCGTCCGAGCCGTCCGAGCCGTCCCCGCCGTCCGCCTCCTCGGTCGTCCCCTCGGCGCTGTCGGCATCGTCGGCGTCCGTCCCGCCCGCGCAGGCAGCGATCAGCAGCGACAGGACCGCCATCAGACACACCAGCTTGAGGTGGCGGCCGCGGGTCTCCCGTAGGTTCAACCGTCTCATGTTCTCACTCCAGTTCCGTGGCTGCGTTCGGGAGGTGTCGGCCGGGGTGATCGACACCACCGATCGTCGGACCGTATAATCATCAGATGTATTCGTCAATCTGTTTCGGACAGGCGGCATTCGAGGATCGATGAGTGGCTTCTGGCGGTATCTGGGCCGCCGCATGGCGCTGCTTCCGATCGGCCTGTTCGTCGTCGTCACCCTGTCCTTCGCGCTGGTCAACCTGGCGCCCGGCGACCCGGCCCGCGCCATCGCCGGCGGCCTGGCGGACGAGGAGACGCTGCAGGAGATCCGCGTTGACCTGGGCCTGGCTGAGCCCATCCCGCAGCGCTACGCCAGCTACCTCGGTGACCTGGCCCGCGGCGACCTGGGGACCAGCTACTTCACCAACCTGCCGATCACCCAGGAGATCTGGGAGCGCCTGCCCGACAGCCTCGAGCTGATCGTCATGTCCCTGACCGTCGCCGTCGTCCTGGGGCTGGCCGTCGGCGGGATCGGCGCCTACTACCGGGGCCGCGCCGCCGACCGCATCTCGCGCCTCGCGACCAGCGCCCTGCAGTCCATCCCCGACTTCTTCCTGGGACTGCTGCTGATCTACCTGCTGTTCTTCCTGCTCGGCTGGGCGCCCGCCCCGGTCGGTCGGATCGGTCTGATGGAGTCCCGACCGCCGCGCGTCAGCGGCGGACTGCTGATCGACGCGGCCATCGCCGGTGACTGGGAGATCTTCGCCAGCGGCCTGCGCCACAGCATCATGCCGGTGCTGGCGCTCGGCCTCTTCTACTCCGCCTACTTCGCCAAGACCACCCGCGCGGTCCTGGCGCAGGCCTTCGCCTCACGGCAGGTGGAGTTCGCCCGCGCCTGCGGCCTGCCGACCCGCACCATCTGGGCCTACGCGCTGCGGCAGGCCCGGACGCCGATCCTGACCTACGGGGCCATCCTCTTCGCCGTCCTCATCGGTGGCGCGGCGATCGTCGAGATCGTGTTCGCCTGGGGTGGCATCGGGGAGTGGGCGGTCGACCGGATCCTCTCCCTGGACATCCCCGCCATCCAGGGCTTCGTGCTGGTCGCCGGGATCATCACCCTCATCACCTACGTGGCACTGGACGTCCTGGTCGCCCGCCTGGACCCGCGGATCACCTACGGCGCGGAGGGGTCGTAGTGTCCTTCCCGTCCGCCGCGCCGCCGGAGCCGACCCCGCCCGACCCCACAGCCGCCGAGTCGGCAGCCTCCGACTCCGGGGCGACCGAGTCGCCACAACCCTCCCCGCCCGCGCAGCCGACCGCGCTGCAGCGAACGCTGACCTGGAGCCGCAGCCACCCCGGCATCACCCTCGGGTTGCTGGTCCTGGTCGCGATCCTGCTGGCCGCGTTCGTCGCACCGCTGCCGCACGATCCCGCCCGGCCCGACGCCGGCAACACGCTGGCCCCTCCCGGCGGGGAGTACTGGCTGGGCACCGACCGATCCGGCTTCGATGTCTTCTCCCGCACGATCGTCGCTGGCCGGCTGGATCTGCCGTTGGCCCTCATCGGCACGCTGGTCTCGCTCGTCGTCGGCGTCCCCATCGGACTGGCGGCCTCGGCGAAGGGCAAGTGGGACGAGACCATCATGCGCGGCCTCGACGTCTTCCAGGCCTTCCCGCTGCTGGTCCTCGCGATCGTCATCGTCGTGCTGACCGGCAACAACCTGCGCAACGTCGTCGTCGCCATCGTCCTGATCAACGCCCCCCGGTTCATCCGCCTGACCCGCAGCGAGGCCCTGGCCGTGCGCGAGAGCCGCTTCATCGAGGCCGCCCACGCCATGGGCGCCACCAAGGCCCGGGTGCTGTGGCGCCATCTGCTGCCCAACATCTCCGGCTCGATCCTGGCGCAGGCCTCCCTCGGTGCCGCCAACGCCATCGTCGTCATCGCCGCGCTGTCGTTCCTCGGGATCGGCACCAGCCCCTCCGACGCCAGCTGGGGCGCGATGATCCGCTCGGGCAGCCAGGTGATGGCCACCGGTCAGTGGTGGGTGGCGCTCGGGCCCGGGCTGGCCGTGTTCATCACGGTGCTCAGCTTCAACGCCGTCGCCGATGGGATCATGGCCATCCTCGAGGAGAAGCTCTAGGTGGACGGGCCGTCGACGGCGGAGGGAACCAACGCGGAGGCGTCTCTGCTGGCCGTCCGCGACCTGCGCTCGGAGTTCCACACGACCCGCGGCACCGTCCACGCCGTCAACGGCGTCAGCTTCGACGTCGACCGCGGCGAGCTGGTCGGCATCGTCGGCGAGTCCGGCTGCGGCAAGTCCGCAACGATCCGCTCGATCATCGGCCTGCTGCGACCCCCCGGCCGGGTCGTCGGAGGGTCCGCCGACTTCCTCGGCCGGGACCTGGTCGCCATGTCTGCGCGACGACGCCGGCAGCTGCTCGGCGCCCGCATCGGCTTCGTCCCCCAGAACCCGTTCGGCTCCCTCAACCCGGTCATGACGATCGAGCGGCAGTTCCTGCGCGTCATCCGGGAGCACAGCGACCTCTCGAAGGCCGACGCGCGTGACCGTGCCCGCACGATGCTCGACCGAGCTGGGATCGCCGATCCCGAGCGGGTCCTGGGCGGCTACGCCCACCAGCTGAGCGGTGGCATGGCTCAGCGCACGGTGCTGGCCATCGCGATGTCCCTGGAACCCGACCTGGTCATCGCCGACGAGCCCACCACCGGCCTCGACGTCACCGTCCAACGGCAGATCCTGGACCTCACCATCGAGTTGGTGCAGCGCGACGAGCGGGCGATGCTGCTGGTCACCCACGACCTGGGCGTCGTCGCCCACTACTGCCAGCGAGTCGTCGTGATGTACGCCGGCAAGGTGGTCGAGGTCGGCCCCACCGCCGCGGTGTTCGCCCAGCCGGCCCACCCCTACACCGAGTTGCTGCTGCAGGCCGTCCCCCGGCCCGGCGAGCCACTGCGGATCGCTCGGGGCCAGATCCCCGACCTGGTCGACTACCCCGAGGGCTGCCCCTTCTACGACCGCTGCGAGTACCGCGACGACCCCCGCTGTCAGACCCAGGCGCCGCCGCTGCGCGAGGTCGGTCCCGACCACCAGGCCGCGGTCTACTACGACATCAGCGCACGCCAACCCGTGGGGACCGCCTGATGGCGCTGGTCAGCCTGCAGGGCGTCACCAAGCGGTTCGACACCCCCAAGGGGCTCGTCCACGCCGTCAACGGCGTGTCGCTCGACATCGGGCAGGGCGAGACCGTTGCCGTCATCGGCGAGAGCGGGTCCGGCAAGTCCACCCTGGGCCGGCTGCTGCTGGGGCTGCACCGGCCCGACGAGGGGTCGATCACCTTCGACGGGCAGGACCTCGCCACCCTGCCGGCGGCGGACCTCCGGGCCGTCCGGTCACGCCTGACCGTGGTGTTCCAGGAGCCGGATGAGTCCCTCAACCCCCGCATGAGCGTCGGCCAGAACATCGCCGAGCCGCTGCGGATCCACTCGCCGACGATGGGGCGTGAGGAGCGGCGCAGCACGGTCGCCGAGGCGCTCGATGCCGTGTCGCTGCCCCGTGACTTCGCCGACCGCAGCCCCAGCCAACTGAGCGGCGGCCAGCAGCAACGCGTCGGCATCGCCCGCGCGATCGTGACCGACCCGGCGTTCGTGGTGCTCGACGAGCCCACGTCCTCACTCGACCTGTCGGTCCGCTCGCAGGTGCTGGCCCTCCTGAACGACCTCCAGGAGCGTCTGGACCTCTCCTTCCTGTTCATCACCCACGACATCCAGACCGTCGCCTACGTCTCGGACCGGATCGCGGTGATGTACCTGGGCACCATCGTCGAGACCGGTCCGACCGAGCAGGTGGTCGGCGACCCGCGCCACCCCTACACCCTGGCGCTGCTCTCCTCGGCGCTCACCCCCGACCCGTCCGACACGCTGCCCGAACTCCGACTGCGCGGTGAGGTGCCGTCCGCCACCGACCTGCCCGCCGGGTGCCTCTTCCACTCCCGCTGCCCGTACCGTCGGGACGAGCGCTGCCAGACGGAGCGACCCCCGCTGCGCGAGGTGTCGCCTGGCCACTTCGTCGCCAGCTTCTACGCCATCGGTGCGGCCGAACGGGCCGAGGTCGGGTACCGCACATGAGCTCCCAGCCGACTGAGCACGGCGACCCTGCCGCAGCAGACCCCGTCGAACCGACGCCGATCCTCACCGTCGCCACCCTGCTCGAGACGCTCCGCGCCGCCGTCCGTCGGCTGCCGCAGGACCAGGCACCACCGCCGCCAGGCCGCCCGTCATGACCAGGACCATCGCCGAGCTCGGGCGGGCCGTCCGGGACGGCAGAACCAGCATCGTCGAGCTCACCGAGCAGACCCTGTCGGCCATCGAGCGTTGGGAGCCGACCATCCACGCGTGCCTCGGTGACCTGGCCGACCGGGCGCGGCGGCAGGCCGAGCGGCTGCAGCGGGAGCTGGACCGCGGCGAGGACCGGGGACCCCTGCACGGCATCCCGCTCGGCGTGAAGGACCTGATCGACATCGAGGGTGAGGTCACCACCGCCGGATCGGTCATCCTGCGCGACAACGTTGCGACATCAAGCGCCCCGGTGGTGCAGCGGCTGGAGGAGGCCGGGGCCGTGGTGGTCGCGAAGACCAACACCCACGAGTTCGCCTTCGGTGCCCTCACCCCGCCGACCCGCAACCCGCTCGACCCGGCCCGCATGCCGGGCGGCTCCTCCGGCGGCTCGGGGGCGCTGGTCGGCGCCGGCATCGTCCCGGCTGCGCTGGGGACCGACACGGCCGGTTCGATTCGCGAGCCGGCAGCGCTGTGCGGGGTAGTCGGGCTCAAACCCACGTACGGGCGAACCGACCTGCGCGGCATCGTGCCGCTGGCCTGGAGCCTGGACACCGTGGGCCCCATCGCGGCGACCGTCGAGGATGCCCGGGCGGTGCTCCAAGCCATGCGGCCCACCGGCCCGGACGCTCCACTCCGCGACCGGCGCTCTGAGACGGTCGACATCGCCGACCTGCGGATCGCCACCTGGGAGGAGCTGACCAGCCGCTTCGAGCGGGACGTCCGCGGGGTGCACGACGACGCCCTTGCGGCCCTGACGGAGGCGGGAGCCGAGGTGGTGCCGGTCTCGCTCGGCAGTCCTGACGAGCTGGTGGCGGCCACGATCGTGGTGCTCGGCGCCGAGGCGCTCAGCTACCACCGGCCTTGGCTGGACACCCGACGGGGGGAGTACGCGCCCGACGTGCTGGCCTATCTGGACTTCTCGGCCACCATCACTGCCGAGGATCTGGTCGGCGCTCGCCGCCTTGGCGCGGGGTTCACCCGCCGTCTGGAGCAGCTCTGGCGGGACGTCGATGTGCTGGTGACGCCGGCGCAGTTGGTGGTGCCACCGCGGATCGTCGACGAGGAGGTGCTGTTCGAGGACGGTCGGCACGGCCCGCGCGATCTGACGCTGATCCACCCCCTGGCGCCGTTCAACCTGAGTGGCCACCCCGCGGTCTCGGTGCCGGTCGGCCGGACCCCCGACAGGGGCTTCCCCGTGTCACTGCAGGTCGTCGGCCCCCGCGGCACCGAGTTCGGCCTGCTGGACGTGGCAGCAGTGGTGCAGCGCACGTGCAGGTGGGTGCCATCGTGGCCTGAGCCGCCGTGATGCCGCATGGCGGTCGTATCGTGAACCGTCGCTCCCTCGCCTCGAGGACCACCCGTGCCGCCTGACCAAGCCCCGCGCCGTCCCTACCCGCCCGTCCTGCATGACGGCGACCCGGAAGCCTCTGCGTGGCTCCGCCGTGCCGAGGGGCCGCCCGACATCACCTTCCCCGGCGGTTCGACCTGTGAGTTGCTGGCCACCGGCGACCAGACCGACGGACGCTTCGGCCTGTACCGCTGGACCTTCGGGGAGGGGGAGTCGGGGCCCGACCCGCACTTCCACCGGACGATGTCCGAGCAGTTCTACGTCCTCGACGGCGAGGTGCGCGTCCACGACGGCACGAGTTGGAAGACGGCACATCCCGGCGACTTCCTGTACGTCCCGCCGGGCGGCATCCACGGGTTCCGCGGCTCGGGCGGCGCCTCGATGCTGTTGATGTTCACGCCCGGCGCACCCCGCGAGGCCTACTTCCGAACCCTGGCCGAGGACCCGCCGACGGACGAGGAGACCCTCAACGCGTTCCTCGACGCCCACGACAACCACTACTTGTAAGCCGCGCTGCACGGCGTGAGTGAGTCAGACGCCTCGCGCGGTCCGTTCGATGTCCTCCACGGCCGCGAAGATCTCGTGGGCCTCGTAGATCTGGACGTTGCGAGCGGCTGTGGTCCGGTTGAGGACGCCGACGTCGGTGAGCGTCTCCAAGGCATTGCGCGCCGCCGGAGCGCTGACGCCGTGGCGGTCCGCTGAGAGCGATACCGTCGTGACCGGTCGCGATGGCAGATCGGGGACGATCCTGTGGATCACCGAGTCGGGTCGACTGCCGGCCACCTCAGGAATTGCCTGCCACTCATCAACTATGGAGTCCACGTGGTCCGCAAGCGTGTCGGCCATCGTCGCGGCGATCATGGCCGTCTTGGCAAAGTCCGCGACGTACGCATCCACCTCGCCGTTCTCATACCCGGACAGGGACTCCAGGTAGTTGTCGGGATCGCCGAGGATGGCGACCGATAGCGGGGCGGTGGTCGTCGGCGTGATGGCGCGTCGACGCAACACCAGATGCGTCAGGGCCCGTCCAACGCGTCCGTTGCCGTCCATGTACGGGTGGATGGTCTCGAACTGCGCGTGGGTGATCGCGGCCTGAGCGATGGCCGGGATGTCAGTGCCGGTGATGAACTCGCTGAGATCAGTCATCAGTCGGGGGAGGTGAGCTGGGTCCGGTGGGACGTGGCGGGCACCGCGCGGCGAGTAGTCCGACCCCCCGATCCAGTTCTGCACGGTCCGGATGTCTCCGGACCAGACCTCGTCCGGTAGAAGGGTTCGGTGGACAGCGTCGATCGTCGCCGGGGTGACCGGCTCATGAGCCCTAGCGAGGGCGAGTTCGAGGGCATGCAGGTTCGCCGCGACGTCCTTTGCAGATCGCTGCGTCGTCGGTAGGCCGGCCAAGGCCCGGCTGACGTAGCGTTGCTTGACCTCCAGCTGCTCGATCTTCGAGGAAGCCGCAGACTCGGTACGGAGGAGCGCGAGGATGGATCGGCCGGAGTTCCGTGCATCTGAACGGATGAGAGCAGCTGCCGCCTCGGTGATCAGATTGATGGTGTCGGCCGACAGTTGCGGCCTGCGCCCGGCGATCGCCGCGGGCAGCGACGGGGTGTAGTGAACGCGTCGATCGGCTGCGGGGAGGCGTCGGCCGGCCTGAGGGGTCCAGATCCGCGAGGTGTCCTCGGCCACTCTCGGCCACGACTCATCGCCGGGTGCGTGAGCAGCACCGGGCGTCGGACGGAGGCTCATGACACCCTCCTGGCGGATCGTTTCATCTACACATCCCAGATGAAAGGTTATCGGCTTATCCTTTCATCTACTAGCCGCTGCGGAAACGAAACGAAGGACCCTTGCCGCGAACTCCGTCGGAATTCGGAGCGGCAGCTGGCCGACCAGGCCGGGGACCCGCTCCAACTGGGCGTCCGGGAACAGGACCACGGCCTCCTCGTCTGAGGTGATGAGCAGGTCGTCCTCCGCCGTGTAGAGCAGCACCGGGCACCTGACGTTCGCCAGGTCTGGCCGTGGGTCGTAGCGGAACGCCGCGTTGTACGCCAGGTGGTAGTCCTGCAGGTTGGCGAGCAGCGTCGTCGCGCCCAAGTGCAGCAGGTCGGGCGGCCCCGACCAGATCCGCTCGTAGCGCTCCCAGGCCCAGGCCAGATGACTGCCGTCGGGCGCGATGGGGACCTCCGGCGCCCAGCTGCGCAGGTACTCCGCGCGCTGCTCCTCGGTGATCAGCGGCACACCGGAGAGCACGAGATGGGTCACTCGGTCCGGTGCCTGCACGGCCATCTGCACGGCCAGCGAGGCGCCGGTGTGGACGCCCACCACCGCGATCCGGTCGAGCCCCATCGTCCGGGTCACCTCGAGCAGGACGCTGGCGTACTCGCTTATCTCCGCCCGCGCCGGCGGGCCGTCGGACATCCCGTACCCGGGCGTGTCGATGGCCACCGCGCGAGCGCCGCGCGCCAGTGCCGGCAGCACCGCGGCGTACGTGGCTGAGGACAACGGGGACTCGTGGAGCAGCACGATGGCTGGCCCCGCCTGGCCGGCCCGTCGGATGTGCACCTGCCCCCACGAGGTCTCGACGTAGCCGCGGCTGACCCCCTCGACGCGAGCCCGGCTCACCGCATGATCACTCTGGCCCAGACCGGTCCGGGCTCCACCGCGGGCAGGGTCGCACCCGCAGGCACGGTGTGCCAGCGGTGGCCGGCCAGGTCGAAGAGGTCGACCCGGGCGATCCCCGCCGGCACATCCGTCTGCTCCGGGACCGACTGGACGATCCACGTCTCGCGGTCCGCCGCGCGGCGAAGCGCCCACCCGGTGACACCGAGCGGCGACGTCGCGGTCTCGGCCTCGGTCCAGGTCGCAAGCTCGAGACCGTCAGCCGCCGCCTCCGCAGCGGGAGACACCGACTCCGACCACTCGTTCGGCTGGCTGAACCAGGCCAGCGCGAGCGCACCCGTCGGGGCCGCAGAGTCGGTGCGGGTGAAGGAGGTCGGGAACCAGCCGTAGTCCCCGGCGCGGTAGGTGCGGCCACTCATGCGGAACCCGCCTGCGATGAAGGTGACCTCCTCGATGGCGTCGTAGTGCCCCGGTCCCGGCCGAGACCAGCCGGTCGGGAAGCGCACGAGCACGTCGAAGCCGCCATCGGGATGGGCGCCCAGGCGCGTCAGGTGGACCGGTGTGTTGCTGCCCGGGATGGTGAACTCCCGCCACGTCGCCGCGCCGATGTCGATCGTGGTGATCTCGGCCGAGCGGGACGTCGTCGTCGTGTCAGGCATGCGTCGAATCTAAAGATCAGATGTTTTGGATGCAAGACTCCCGCGGGCCTGTGGTAAACATCAGAGGTATCACCGCCCTGCCTCCGCTACGGACCCGCGCCGGGATCCTGGCCATGTGGTCCCTGCCGGCACTCGTCTTCGGCGTGTCCTTCGGCGCCGTTGGTGTCGCGGGTGGGGCCGATCCGCTCATGCTGACGGTCATGTCGGTCGTCGTGTTCGGGCCGAGCTCGCAGTTCGGGGCACTCACCATCCTCTTGGCCGGAGGGGCGGCGACGGCTGCCCTGGTGACCGGGCTGGTCCTGAACAGCCGATTGGTCGCGCTCGGCCTGGTGATCTCGCCGCGCCTCGACGTCGGCCCGATCAGGCGTGCGTTGGCCGCCCATCTGGTGGTCGATGCCTCCGTCCTGCTGGCCATCAGGATGGAGCGGCCAGCCGACCTGCGGCGCTTCTACCTCGAGTCGGGCGTGGCCGTCTGGCTCTCCTGGATCCTCGGGACCATGGCTGGATCTGTGGTCGGAGGGAGCCTGGACGATCTGGGCCGCTTCGGGATCGATGTGGCACTCCCCGCGCTGTTCCTGGGTCTGCTGGCCCCGACGATCACCGATCGTCGCAGCCGGGTGGCGGCCGCCGTCGGTGCCGTTGCTGCGGTCGCCACGACGCCGGTGCTGCCGCGCGGCATCCCCGTGCTGCTCGCCACGGTCGGAGCCGCAGTCGCGGTCGTGGCGGTGGACCGCGATGTGGCCGAGCCATCGCAGCCGGACCGGGAGCCCAACGCATGACCTGGACGGTTGTCGTCGTCCTGGCGCTCGGGACCTACGCGTTCCGGTGGATCGGCGTGACCGTCCTGGCCGGCCGCGACATCTCCAGCCAGGTCGAGGAGGTCCTCCGACTCCTGCCCCCTGCCATCATCGCGGGGCTCGTGACCACGCAGACGTTCGCCAGCGGCGGCGATCTGACCATCGACGCCCGGCTGCCCGGTGTCCTGGCTGCCGGGATCGCTGTGCTGCTGCGAGCCCCACTGATCGTCGTCCTCCTGGTGGCCCTGCTCACGACCGCCCTGTTCCGCTCGACCGGAGTTGCCACATGACCACACCCACGACGCCTGACCGGACCGTCATCGACACCGCCACGATGCCCTGGATCAACGGCTTGGATGTGCTGGCCAACATGGCTCCGGCCTTCCGTGACAACCTCGGTCCGCGGGAGCGGGTGGACGACCTGTTCGCCCGCTACCACCGTAAGACCCTGCGCCTGGACGATGACACGACGCGCCGACTGGACCTCATACGGGTTGAACCCGGCTACCGCGACCTCACCAACGCCTACCACGACTCGGTGGAGGAGTGCCTGGTCCTGGAGGGCACCGTCAGCATCGACGGTGAGGGCGAGTTCCGGGCCGGCGACTACTTCTGGCGGCCGCCCGGCTACGTCCACGCCGCCGAGACGGCCGACGGGTTCACCGCGCTGCTGGGCTTCCAAGGTGTCGACCCCGACGAGGACAGCGAGGGGGCGTCACGGGTGATCCGGCCCGACGAGGAGGCGGGGACGAACGCGCTGGACGGGACGACGGAGGGTGCGTTCGCCGCAGACACGGTGGGGCCGCGCGGCTGGGTCCGCTGCAGCTCAGGACTGCTCCCGGAGATCCCCGGACCGGTCGTCGCCCGCCACCGGGGGCCGTTCGAGGGGATGGATCTGGACCGGCTGTCCGTGCGGGTGCTCAGCCACAACCCGTGGACCGACGGCCAGACCCTGCTGGTCCGGCTGCTCCCCGGCTACACCGAGTCGGGCTCGGCCCACGGCACCGCGGCCTACGAGCACGTGGTGCTCGAGGGCAGCTACGAGATCGCCGGCGAGATGCACGGCACCGGCACCTATCTGCAGAGACCGGCGGGCGTCGTCGATCACCCGATGACCAGCGCGGACGGCGCGCTGCTGTACGTCAAGCTCGACGGCACCTGGGATCGTGTCGTCGCGGCGAACACGAGGTCATGAGCAGGCCCGGACGTGATTCAGGACTCACGTCGTCACGCGGATCTCCCGCTTGAGCACCTTCCCAGCAGCGGACTTCGGCAGGGCGTCGACGAAGTCGTAGCGCTTGGGGACCTTGTAGCCGGCCAGATGCCCACGGACGTGGGCGTCCAGCGCCTCCGCGGTGGCGACCTCTCCTGAGGCACCGGGGTCACGGCGCACGACCACGGCGGTCACGCTCTCGCCCCACGTCTCGTCCTCCACCCCGATGACCGCACACTCGGCGACGCCCGGATGGGTGATCACGACCTCCTCGACCTCGCGCGGGTACACGTTGGTGCCGCCGCTGATGATCATGTCCTTGACCCGGTCGATGATGTAGTAGAAGCCGTCCTCGTCCTTGACCGCGATGTCGCCGACGGTCACGAAGCCGTCGTCGTCGACCGCCGCCGCGGTCGCCTCGGGGTTGTCGAGGTAGCCGTTGAACACCATGGGTGAGCGGGTGAACAGCTCGCCGGGCTGGCCGGGCTCGGCCGGTTGCCCGGTGTCGGGGTCGATCAGCTTGATGGTGTTGAGGAACCAGGCGGGTCCCACGCAGCGCTCCTTGCGGCGCATGTCCACCGGACGGCAGTTGGTCACCACCCCGGTCTCGGTCGCTCCGTAGACCTCGTGGAAGCCGACGTCCGGCAGCGAGTCCATGGCCCAGAGCTTGAGCGGCTGGGGGAGGGGAGCGGCGTTGCAGTAGATGACCTCGAGCCCCTCGGTGTTGGCGTCGGCCAGCGTCGACTCACCCATCGCCCGCAGCATCTGCAGGTGGGCGGGGACCAGGAAGACCGAGTGCGGTCGGTAGGTGCCGAGCAGCGCCAGGAACTGCTCGGGATCCCAGGAGCGCAGCATCGCCACGCTCCCGCCGGTCGCCGGTCCCATGTAGGCGAAGGCGAACCCGGCACCGTGGTACATCGGCGCGACGGCGATGGTCCGGCGGCCGGGCCCCAGGCCCCACTCGAGCGCACCGCCCAGGAAGATCAGCGAACGGGATCGGTGGCTGAGCAGCACCCCCTTCGGCAGACCGGTGGTGCCGCCGGTGAAGGTGCAGGAGTACGGGTCGGTATCGCCCACGGGGGCGCGAGGGTCCTCGGGCCGGGCGTCGTCGAGCACACGCTCGTACGGCTCGCCGACCTGCGGGTCGGTGCCGCCGTCGGTGATCCCGAACACGGTGTCGAACAGCTGGCCGGCGTGATCGCCGTACAGGTGGGCCAGCGCGTCGTCGCCGATCACCGCGGCCACGTGCCCGGCGGTGAGGACGTGGGTGGCCTCGCGGCTGGTGTACCGCGGGTTCAGGGGGACCGAGACCATGCCGGCCTTGGCGATCCCGGCGGCAACCTCGGGGTACTCGAGCCGGTTGCCCAGCGCCACGCCGACGAAGTCGCCCCGACCGAGCCCCCGCGACAGCAGTGCCTGCGCCACCTGTGAGGCGCGCCGGTCAACGTCGCGGAAGGTCAGGGAGCGATCGCCGTCGACCACCGCCACGGCTCCGGGCGAGGCGAGCGCGAACTCACGGATGCCGCTGGCGATGTGGAGTCGGTCGCCGCCGGGGAGCAGGCTCACTCGTGTTCTCCCTTCGCGATCACGCGGCCCTCCCGAGGTGATCCAGGATGGACGCCTGGGCCTCACGGGTCACCTCAGTGCACACCAGGTGGGTCGGGGGGCTCAGCTTCAGCCCGTCGACCAGCCCCGCGTAGGCCGCGCGCTTCTCCTCCACCTCGTCCGGGGTGCCGGCGAACGTCAGGGCGGCGACCATCTCATCAGGCACAGCCGCGATCATGGCAGCGGTGTCGCCCGAGCGGAAGGCCTCGCGGATCGCGGCGGCCTCGTCGCCGAAGCCGTGGAAGGCGAAGAAGTCCGCGTAGGTCTTCACCGTGGCGTAGAAGGCAACCAGACCGGCCGCGCGCCGCCGGGCCGCCGGACCGTCCTCGTCGATCACACAGCAGCCCGAGGCGACCAGGTCGATGTCGGACCGGTCCCGGCCGCTGGCCTCCAGCCCCTCGCGAATCCGGGGCAGAACGACCTGGTCCAGGTACTCGGGCGATCCGAGCTCGTGCCCCAGCCACCCATCGGCCACCCGTCCGGCCAGATCGCACATCTTCGGCCCGACGGCTGCCAGGTAGACGGGGATGGCTCGGCGTGGCTGGGTGTGCCCTCGGTCCCAGCCGCGGATCGAGGTGGACACCAGCTCTCCGCCCGCCTCGATCTCTTCTTCGTCTGGTGCGCCGGCGATGACGGCGCGGATCACCTCGACGGTCTCCTCCAGCCGCTCGACCGGGTGGTCGAACTCGGCGCCGTGCCACGACTCGACCAGTCGACGCACACCGGAGCCGAGGCCGAGGACGAACCGGCCCTGGCTCTGCTCGTCGAGGTCCATGGCCTCCAGGGCCGTGGTCATGGGAGTCCGGCAGAAGGCCCAGGCGATGCCGGTCCCGACGACCGCGTGCTCGGAGTTGGCCGCCAGCACGGACGCGGTGATGGTGGCCGAGCGCTGCAGTTCGGCGCTCCAGAGCCCCGCGACGCCAGCCTCGTCCGCCGCTCGGGCTGCCTGACCGAGTTCGGCCATCGACTCACCCCAGGGCATCAGGGTGGTGCGCGGCAGATCACGCATCGGGCCACGGCTCCTCTGCACGGGGGAACAGGTCCTTGTCCTGGGGTGCTGAGCGCTTGTAGACCATCACGGTCCGGTTGTACGTCATCACCACATCGCCGTCCTGGTTCAGCCCGCGGGTCATCGCCGAGACGATGCCGGCGTAGGGGCGCGAGTTGGACTCCCGCAGGTCGGTGATCTTGCTCTCGGCGTACAGCGTGTCGCCGACGAACACCGGGTGGGTCAGCGCGATGTCGGTCATCGCGAGGTTGGCGATCGCGTTCTCGGAGAGGTCCTGCACCGTCATCCCGAGGACCAGCGCGATGGTGAAGCCGCTGTTGACCAACAGCTTGCCGAACGTGGACCGCTCGGCGTAGTGGCGGTTGAAGTGCATCTGGTTGGTGTTCATCGTCAGCAACGTGAACCAGGTGTTGTCGACCTCCGATATGGTCCGGCCACGCTGGTGCTGATGGACGTCCCCGACCGCGAAGTCCTCGAAGTACCGCCCCTGCCAGTCCGCCACGTCGGCCATAGCCGCACAATAAACATCTGATGATTGCCTCGCAAGCTGTTGTGTCCAAAGCATCAGATGTTTTACGGTGCCGCTGGACACCGTCTTGAACGGACCGTCACCCGGACCAGCCGAGCGGTGTGACACCCAGCCCACCGAGGAGCCTGCCTGATGCCCGACGCCCCCCTGAGCGACATCCGGGTGATCGCGGTCGAGCAGTACGGGGCTGGCCCGTTCGGTTCGCTGCACCTGGCTGATCTCGGGGCCGAGGTCATCAAGATCGAGGATGCGAGGACCGGTGGCGATGTCGGGCGGTACGTGCCGCCGTTCGCGGATGCCGAGGCCGAGGACAGCCTGTTCTTCCAGACCTTCAACCGTGGCAAGCGGTCCCTCTCCCTCGACCTGTCCACGGCGGCCGGGCAGGAGGTGCTTCGCGATCTGGTCGCGGGGGCGGACGCCGTCTACTCCAACCTCCGTGGTGACCTGCCCGAGCGGCTCGGCATCACCTACGACGCCCTGGCCGACGTCAACCCGATGATCGTGTGTGCCTCGGTGTCGGGGTACGGCATGACCGGCCCGCGGGCCAAGGACCCCGCCTACGACTACATCCTCCAGGGGCTGACCGGGTGGATGTCGCTGACGGGTGAGCCGGATGGACCACCCACGAAGACCGGTCTGTCGCTGGTCGACTACCTGGGTGGTGTCCTCGGAGCCTTCTCCCTGCTGGCCGGCGTCCACCAGGCGCGGCGCGACGGGATCGGCTGCGACTGTGACGTCTCCCTGTTCGACGTGGCTGTCTCGATGCTCACCTACCCGGCCACGTGGTGGTTGAACGAGTCTCACCAGGCAACCCGCCGGGCCGACTCCGCCCATCCGTCGCTGGTCCCCTTCCAGAACTTCCGGACCGCCGACGGCTGGATGGTGGTCGGCTGTGCGAAGGAGAAGTTCTTCGTGCGCCTGGCCGAGGCCATCGGCAGGCCCGAGCTGGCGACGGACCCCCGCTACGTCGACTTCACGGCCCGGGCCGAACATCGAGAGTCGCTGCTCGACATCCTGATCCAGACCTTCCAGACCAAGCCGACGGCGGAGTGGTTGGCGATCCTCGGTGATGCCGGAGTGCCGTCAGGCCCGGTCAACGACGTGGCCACCGCCTTGCAGGATCCGCAGATCGAGGCTCGCGGCTCGATCGTCACCGTCGACCATCCGCGGCGCGGCGAGCTACGACTGCCGGGGACCGCCGTCCGCGTCGGTGACCAGGGACCGGGACGGGCGGCGGCGCCCGAGCGGGACGCCGACGCCGCGGTGCTGATGGCAGAGCTGGGCTACGACGAGGCGCGGGTGCGAACACTCCGCGATGCAGGCGCCTTCGGGTCGGTGGCCGACGGATGAGTGCGAGGGCCCGGTGACCCTCGCCGCAGACCTGGCGGAGTGGGCTGAGAACGCAACGATCCCGGACCACGTCGAGGACGTTGTCGCTCGGCACCTCGCCGATGCCCTGACCTGCGCCTGGGCCGGTCGCGGGACGCCGGTCGTGCAGTCGGCGCTGGCAGCGGTCGCGGGTGACGCAGGTCCCTGCAGGCTGCCCGGTCTCGGCGTGTCGCTGGCTGCCCCCTCTGCCGCGCTCGTACTCGGTACCGCCATCCACGCCTTGGACTTCGACGACACCCACGCTGCAGGCCTGGTCCACGCCTCAGCGCCAACCGTCGCCGCGGGGCTGGCCGTCGGGCAGGTACAGGGCTCCCGGCCGGTTGAGATCCTCGCCGCCATCGCGGTCGGGATGGAGATCATCTGCCGACTCGGCACGGCGGTCCGCCACGGCTTCCACGCCCGCGGGTTCCACGCCACATCGGTGTGCGGCACCCCCGCGGCCGCCGCGGTGGCAGCCCGCCTATCCGGCGCTGACAAGCAGGGGATCGCGGCTGCCATGACCCTGGCCACGTCGATGTCCTCGGGACTGCTCGAATTCCTGGCCGATGGCTCATCGACCAAGCAGGTCCACCCGGGGTGGGCGGCACACGCCGGGGTCATGGCAGCTCGGCTTGCAGGACAGGGCATCGCCGGCCCCGCCGCCGCGCTGGAGGGGACGAACGGCCTCTTCGCCACCTTCACCGGGACGGCGGTTCCGCCCGAAGCTGTCACCGACGCTCTGGATGAGCGGTGGGAGGCGACCCGCATCACGATCAAGCCCTACCCGGCCTGCCAACTGGTCCACGCCGCGCTGGACGCGGCCGTCGAGATCGGCCCGCAGGTGGACGAGCACGGCCTGGCCGACATCACGTCCATCACGGTCGACCTGCCCAGAGCGGCCGCTGACGTTGTCGCCGAACCCGACGCGACCAAGCGCCGGCCACGAACGCCGTACGAGGCCAAGTTCTCCCTGGTCTGGTCGCTCGCGGCGATGCTGCACGACGGCGCGGTGACGGCCACGACGTTCGCCGCGGGGCGGCTGGCAGACCCGGCGCTGCTCGCACTGGTGGACCGGACCGACGTCCGGCTGGTCGAGTCGGACGGCCCGGCCGCCGCAGCACCCGGACGGGTCGCCATCACCTGGGTCGACGGTCACACCGCCGAGGGCCGCGTGGCGCACAGCAGCGGCGGCCCCGACGACCCCGATCTGGACCAGGTGGTCCAGCGCAAGATGGTGGCGGCCCTCGGCTCGGAGCGGGCGACGGCGCTGGCGACAGCCGTTGACGGTTTGCGCCGGAGCGGCAGCCCCGCAGCCCTCGAGGTGATGCTCGCCGCCCTCGAGGACACCACACCCCCGCAGCTGACAGGATCCACGACGTGACCTTCACCCCCATCACCCCGACGGACTTCCCCTGGTTCGACTACCAGCGCTACAGCTTCTCCCTCGGCCTGCGCACCGGTGGTGCCGAGGGGAAGGTGGTGCTGTCCGGCCACTCGGCGTCGGAGTACAGCCCCGACCGCGGGCGGATCGTGGTCGACGGTGACATGCGAGCGCAGGCGAACACGGCGTACGACAAGGTCGAGCGGATCCTGGAGGCCGCGGGGCTGACGCTGGAGGACTGTGTCAAGGTCACCGAGAACATCACCCGTGCCGGGATCGACGACGTCGCCATCGCCGCGGAGGTCCGGCGCGAGCGAGTGGGCTCGGCCGCGCCGGCCGTCAACACCATCTGCGTCGACGCGCTGCTCCGGCCCGACGCGCTCATCGAGGTCGCCATCACGGCGGCCCCCGGCGGCGGCCGGGCCGTGGTCGCCGACTCCACCCGCCCGGGGCTGCTGGCCGACGCGCCGGCTCGCGCGGCCGAGGGCATCACCTATCTGCCATCGGTCCTGCCGGTGGACGACGACGGCAAGATCCTCGGTGAGGACCTCCTCACCCAGACCGAGGCCGTCTACGACCGGGCGGCCCGCATGCTGGAGGACGCCGGTCTGGCTTGGTCGAACGTCGGCTTCGTGGTCGACTTCACGACGCCGGACACCCTCCGGGACTACAAGAAGACCGGTCGGATCCGCCGCGACCACCTGGCCGCCCCCTACCCCGGATCGGCCGGGATCCTGATGTCGCGCCTGGCACACCCGGGCGCGCTGATCCAGCTGGACCTGATGGCATCGACGGCGCCGCTGGAGGCCATCAACCCCGGCTGGGAGCGCTACGAGAAGCTGACCTACTCGCCGGCGGTCAGGGCCGGCAACGTGCTGTTCATGTCCGGCCAGGCGGCGCTGGATCCCGAGACCGAACAGGCCGTCCACGCCGGCGACATCGCCGCCCAGGCCGAGTACACCTATGGCAACATCATCACCGTCCTCGAGGCTGCCGGGGCCGGGCCCGAGCACCTGGTAGAGACCGTCGAGTTCGTCACGCCCGCCGGGCTACCGCGCTACCGCGAGACCGCGGCCGTCCGCTCGCGGCTGCTGGCCGAGCCATATCCATCCTCGACAGGAATCATCTGCCAGGGTCTGCTACGACCCGAGTTCGAGCTCGAGGTCCTGCCACTCGCGATCCTCGACGACGCTGCCGCCGCGGGTGGGGATCCGCATGCGGAGGGTACGTCGTGAGCCTGCTCACCGATGAGCTCCGCGCCCGGATCGGCGAGCAGGCCACCTACACCGCGCCGGAGCCGCTGGGCCGTGCCGCCATCCGGTACTTCGCCGTGGCGATCGGCGACACCAATCCGGTGTACACCGACGCAGGCGCTGCGGCCGACGCCGGGTTCGCCGATGTCGTGGCCCCGCCGACCTTCGTCGTGGAGACCAACGCGTACGCCGACCGGCAGCCTGACGCGATGGGCTCGATCGGGCACCGCTGGGACATCGAGATCCCGGGGACCCGGGAGATCCGGGGCGGCCACACCTACGAGTTCGGTCGCCCTGCCCAGCCCGAGGACGTCCTGCACGTGACCTGGCGGCTGGACGACGCCGTGGAGAAGACCGGTCGGGACGGCCGCGCGATGCTGATCGTCACCTCCTCCCAGACCGTCGCCACGACCACGGGCGACCACCTGGCCACCAACGTGGAGACCACCATCTACCAGGCCCTGGACGCACCTCGATGAGCGCCCCGAGCGTCGGGACCGAGCTGCCGCCCTTCACCCGTCACCTGGACAGCGTCACGCTGGTCGCCTATGCCGGCGCCACCTGGGACTGGTACGCCACCCACCACGACGCCGACGCCGCCGCAGAGGCCGGCCTGCCCAGCCCGATCGTCGACGGGCAGCAGTTGGGCGCAATGCTCGCAGCGCAGGCGCTGGCCGGCCTCCCGCCCGGCAGCTGGCCGACCCGGATGGCGTTCCGCTTCAGCGCCATGGTGTTCGCCGGTGAGACCGCCACGGTCACGGGGACCGTCACCGCCGCCGGGGACGGTCTGGTCACCATCACCCAGCAGATCACCACCGACGCGGGGACCGTCGCCATCCGCGGAGCAGAGACGGTCGTCCGACTGCCTGCCGGCGAGGGAGCCGCATGACCCTACGCGACGTCGCCATCGTCGGGGTCGCCGAGTCCGAGCTCGGCATCACCGGTGCCTCGATCGCCGAACTGCAGACCCAGGCGGTGACCCGGGCGCTGGCCGAAGCGGGCCTGACCCCGGCCGACGTCGACGGCTTCGCGACCAACGGTGCCGCCCGGTTCTCCGTCACCGCGATGGCCGAGTACCTGGGCATCCAGCCGCGCTGGACCGATTCGACGTTCGCTGGCGGGGCCAGCTACGAGATCTTCGTCGGCCACGCCGCCACCGCCATCGCAACCGGCCAGGCCGAGGTCGTCGTGATCGCCTACGGGTCCAACCAGCGCTCGGCGTCGTCCCGGTCCCTGGGTGGTGTCGTCGAAGCCCACGTCCCGGACGCCCAGTTCGATGCGCCGTACGGTCCGCTGCAGCCGATCTCCGCCTACGCCCTCGCGGCTGATCGGCACATGTACACCCACGGCACCACTCGGGCCCAGCTGGCCGAGGTGGCCGTCGCGGCCCGCGAGTGGGCGCTGCTGAATCCGATCGCCTACCGGCACGACGAGGGTCCGCTGACCGTGGCTGATGTGCTGGAGAGCCGGCCGCTCTCCACGCCGCTGTCCGCGCTGGACTGCTGCTTGGTCACCGACGGCGGCGGTGCGGTGGTGCTCACCTCCCTTGACCGCGCCCGTGATCTGCCCACCACGCCGGTCCAGGTCCTGGGGTTCGCCGAGACCACCACCCACAACGCCATCTCGCAGGCCCCTGATCTGCTGCAGACCGGAGCCGCGGTGACCGGGCCGGCTGCGCTCGCAGCCGCCGGGGTCGACCTGGCCGACATCGACGTCGCGCAGCTGTACGACAGCTTCACGATCACCGTGCTGCTCACCTTGGAGTCCCTCGGCTTCTGCGGGCCGGGTGAGGCCGGTGCCTTCGTCGAGGACGGCCGCATCGCACCGGGCGGCGGCTTCCCGCTCAACACCTCCGGCGGTGGCCTCAGCTACTGCCACCCTGGCATGTTCGGGATCTTCCTGCTGATCGAGGCCGTCCGGCAGCTGCGGGGCGAGGCCGGCGCCCGCCAGGTCGGGGGTGCCGAGCTGGCGCTGTGCCACGGCACCGGTGGGATCCTCTCGACCCACGCCACCACGATCCTCGGGATCGACCGATGAGTGCGCACCGATGAGCGCCGGGCACCCCAACCCACTTGAGCCGCCGCTGGAGGACCGGATCACGACGGGGTGGTGGGACGCCACCCGGGATCGTCGCCTGGTCCTGCAGACCTGCGCGGCGTGCGGCACGGCCCAGCACTACCCCCGGGCGCTGTGCACGACCTGCGGGGCGACGGACCAACTCACCCTCGAGCCGGCGAGCGGCGAGGGTGTGGTCCACGCCTCGACCGTGGTCCACCGCGCCCCCCACCCGGACCTCGAGACCCCCTACGTGATCGCCCTGGTCGACCTGGCCGAGGGCCCACGCCTGATGACCCGGCTCGACGTCGACCCTGAAACCGGACCGTTCACCGGCCGGTCCGTCACCGTCGGCTGGTGGCCGCTGCCCGACGGCCGAGCCCTGCCGGTCTTCACCCCCACCCCGTCCCAACCCTGAGGAACCGCAGATGGACTTCACACTCTCCGACGAACAGGCCCAGTTCCGCGACGTCATGCGACGGTGGGTCGCCGAGCAGGTCCGCCCCGTCGCCTCCCGCTACGAGCGCGAGGGGATCTACCCCGACGAGCTCGTGGCCGCCATGGGTGAGATGGGTCTGTTCGGGATGCTCGTGCCCGAGCGGTTCGGCGGTCTGGAACTCGACGCGGTGTCCTACGGCATCGTCTTCGAGGAGATCTCCAAGGCCTGGATGGGATTGGCTGGGATCCTCGGCTCCCACTCACTGGCGACGAACCTGATCCTGAAGTACGGCACCGACGAGCAGCGGGAGCGCTACCTGCCGGACCTGGCCACCGGCGCGCGGCGCTCGGGGATCGGGCTGACCGAACCGGGAGCCGGATCCGACCTGCAGGGCATCTCCACCACCGCGACCCTCGACGGCGACCACTACGTGGTCAACGGGACCAAGACCTGGATCACCAACGCCCGGCACGCCGACCCGCTCCCGGTGCTGGTCAAGACCGACCCGTCCGCCGACCCCTCCCACCGCGGCATGAGCGTCCTGCTCATCGACGGCGACACGCCGGGGTTCACGGTGTCGAAGGACATCGGCAAGCTGGGCTACAAGGGCCCGGAGTCCTGCGAGGTGGTGCTCGAGGACGCCCGCGTGCCCGTCGGGAACCTGCTGGGCGGCACCGAGGGGACCGGACTCAAGCAGGCCCTGTCCGCGCTCGAGATCGGGCGGGTCAACATCGCCGCCCGAGCGATCGGGATCGCCACCGCGTCGCTGGAGCAGTCCCTGGACTACGCCAAGCAGCGCGAGGCCTTCGGGCAGCCGATCAGTGAGTTCCAGGCCATCAAGCTCAAGCTCGCGGACATGGCCACCAAGATCGAGGCCGGCCGGCTGCTCATGTGGTGGGCCGCCGACCGCTTCGACAGCGGCGAGCGAACCGACCGCGAGTCGGGCATGGCCAAGCTGTTCTGCTCCGAGGTCGCCATCGAGTGCTCGCTCGAGGCCATGCGGATCCACGGCGGCTACGGCTACTCCACCGAATTCGAGATCGAGCGGCTCTACCGCGACGCCCCGCTGATGGCCATCGGCGAGGGAACCAACGACATCCTGCGCCTGGTCATCGCCCGCTCGTTGCTGCGCGACGGCCTCTGACCCCACCACATCCGACCGACCCAACAGCGAGGAGACCGACATGCCACTGCCCGACACCGACCTGACCGAAGACACCGTCCTGCTGGTGATCGACATGCAGAACGGGTTCTGCCACCCCGACGGCTCCTTCGGGACCCTCGACATGGACGTCTCGATGACCGGCGGCGCCATAGCGGGCTGCAAGACCCTGGTCGCCGCCGCCAGGGAGGCGGGGGTGCCCGTGGTGTGGACCCGCTACGTCTACCGGCCGGACTACGCCGACGGTGGGGTGCTGGTCGCCGACCTGCTGCCGGCCATCAAGGACATCCGCTCGCTGGAGGACGGCACCTGGGACGCCGAGATCGTCGACGACCTGCCCCCTGCCGAGGGTGAGGAGATCATCGACAAGAACCGCTACTCCGCCTTCTACGGCACCCGGCTGGAGCCGTACCTGACCTCGCAGGGCATCCGCAACATCGTCCTGTGCGGCGTCACGACCAACATGTGCGTCGAGACCTCGGCCCGGGACGCCGCCCAACGGGACTACCGGACGGTCGTGGTGTCCGACGCCACCGGCGAGTTGGAGCAGGCCCGCCACGAGCATGCGCTGACCGCCATCGGCTTCGGCTTCGGCTGGGTGGCCTCGACCGACGACGTCGTCGGTGCCTGGAGCTGAGCCGGCGGCGTCACGCCTGGGCCACGCCCGCAGCCTGCTGTACGTGCCTGGCGACCGGCCGGACCTGCTGGGCAAGGCCGAGACCGCCGGCGCCGACGTCATCGTGGCCGACCTCGAGGACGGCGTCGCCCCCGACCGCAAGGACGATGCCCGCGCCGCGGTGGCCGCTTGGCTGCGTGAGCCCTCCGCGACGGGCCCGACGGACGGGCCCGCCGACCCTGAGCGCACCCACCACCCGCACCGAGTCGTCCGCATCGACGGCAGCGCACCGGCCCCGGATCTGGAGTCGATGACCGGTCACCTGCCCGACGCCCTTCTGGTCTCGAAGGCCTCCGTGGATCGTGTACGGACCGTCGCCGCCTGGCTGGCCGAGCGCGCCACGAGGCTCCCTCCGCTGATCGGACTGATCGAGTCCGCCATCGGCGTGCAGGAGGCGCCGGCTCTCGCCGCCTGCGGCCACCTGGTCCAACTCGCGATGGGCGAGGCGGATCTGGCCGCCGACCTGCACCTGCAGCCCTCCCCAGACGGCCGCGAACTGCTGCCCCACCGCGCCGCCGTGGTCGTGGCTTCAGCAGCCGGTGGACTGCCGCCACCCGCGGGACCGGTGTCGACGGACTTCACCGACCTCGACACGCTCCGGGCCGACACGCTCGCGCTGCGACGGCAGGGGTTCCGTTCCCGGCAGGCCATCCACCCCGCACAGGTCGCCGTCATCAACGAGGTGTTCACCCCCACGGCGGCAGAGGTGGCACGGGCCGCGGATGTGGTGGCCCGCTTCGAGCAGGCCGAGGCCCGCGGCTCGGGCGTCTGCGTGGACGCCGACGGCCGGCTGATCGATGTAGCCGTGGTTCGGACGGCCCGTGAGGTCCTGGCGCGCGTGGCCTACTCGACGGGATCGATGACCTCGTAGGTGATGCGCAGCCGGTCCAGGTGCGCGGCCATCTCGGCAGCTGCAGCATCCGCGTCGCCGGCCGCGATGGCATCGGCGATCCGCCCATGGTCGTGATGGACGTCACGCCAGAACGCCGCGCCGGCCTTGTCTCGCAGGAATCGGGTGCGCAGTGGCTGATGGACCGACCGGCTCATGATGGACAGCAGGGGGTTCTTCGACGCCCCCACGACCCGGTCGTGGAAGGCCAGACGCACATCGAGGGCGGAGGACACCTCCACCTCCTCCTCGACGCAGATCCGCAGCTGCGTGACATCGTCCTCGGTGCGCCGCTCCGCTGCCAGACGCGCAGCAGGCACCTCGACCATGGACCGGGCCTCGAGCAGATCCTGCACGCTGAGGACCTCGGCGGCCGACAGCAGGCCCACGGACGTCTCCAGTCGGTCGGCGACGTGGGCGGGCGCCGGTGCCACGATGAAGCTGCCGCCGTTGACGCCCCGCTTGGTCTCGATCAGGCCCTCGGACCCAAGCGCCTTCAGCGCCTCCCGCGCCGTCAGCCGCGACACGCCGAAGAGGTCGCCGAGCTCCCCCTCGTTCGGGAGCTTCGCGCCCAGTGACAGGTCGCCCGACACAATTCGGTCGCGCAACTCGCTGGCGACCTTGTCTGAGGCCGACGCCATCCGGTCACCCCTTTCGCGCTCCGTGTGAGATGGCTGGCCGAACCACCTCGGTGACCGAGCGTACCCGCCCGTGAGAACGACCTTCCGTCGCGTAAACATCTGATGTATTGTCCGAGGTCCGAACCGGACCCAGAGGAGAGCAGCCGTGAGCGACCGTTTCGTCATCGACGGGGTGTGCCACCCCTACAACTTCGCGCCGGAGAACCAGGTCGGCCGCTTTGGTCGGATCTTCACCGACGTGATGCACAGCTACTACCCGCTGGTCAACGACCCCGCCACGGCCTTCGACCGGCAGGCGTGGGAGCGGGAGTGGCAGACCGAGGAGTTCATGGACACCATGCTCCTCGAGTCCGACACCGACATCTGCGCCGTCCACACCCTGCCGATCTACGACGCCTACCGGGATGGGCTGACTGCCACCGATAAGGGCATCCAGCTCAAGCGCGACTACCCGGACCGGGTGCTGCTGTACGTCGGGATCGACATGTTCGCCGAGCCGGAGGAGATCGAGGCCGAGGCGCAGATGGCGGTCGAGAACGGCGCCGACGGTCTCAAGTTCTACCCCTCCCGCTACATGGAGGGGCGGACGGAGACGTGGCCGGTGGACCGCATGTTCCCTGCGTTGCAGATCGCGCAGGACGCCGGCGTCACCAACATCGGCTGGCACAAGGTGCTGCCGATCGGGCCGGTCTCGACCGAGGGCATGGGGGTCGACGACGTCTCGACCGCGGCCAACGTCTTCCCCGACCTCAACTTCCAGGTCATCCACGCGGGCTTCATGTTCATCGACGAGACCACGTTCCTCATCGCCAACCACCCCAACGTCTACGTCACGATGGAGGCCTCGATGCTGCTGGCGATCCTCAACCCGCCGAAGCTGCAGGAGATCCTCGGCAACTTCATCGGCTTCGGTGGGCCCCACAAGGTCATCTACGCCTCCGCCGCCGTGAACCCGCACCCGCAGGCGGTGATCGAGGCGATGGAGAACTTCCAGATGCCGGAGGGCAGCCCACTGCAGCTCACCGAGGAGATCCGCGACATGATCATGGGCGGGACCCTCGCCCGGCTGCACGGGATCGACGTCGAGGAGCGGGCGGCGGCGCTGGCCAGCGACCGGTTCTCGACCTACAAGGCCGAGCACGGCCTGCGTGAGCGATGGACGGCTGTCAACGGCGAGCCGGCGAACGCGTGACCGCGGCTCCGACGCCCGGACCTGACCCCGACCTCGCGGCCGGGGTCGCCGCGGCCCTCGCCGAGATCGACGACCCCTGCCTGGCGGCGGCGGGCCTTCCGGGCAGCATCACCGAGCTCGGGCTGGTCCAAGGGATCACCGCGGACAGCGAGGGCGTCGTCGAGGTCCGGGTTGCGCTCACCGAGATCGGGTGCGCCTTCACCCACCACCTGATCGATGCGATCACCACGGCGACCGAGCGCACAGCTGGTGTCACCAGCGCCAGTGTCCAGACGGTGTGGACGTGGGTGCCAGAGCAGATGGACCCGACCCTGCGCGACCGGCTTGCCGCGAACTCGACCGGGCTGGCGGAGCAGTTGGGAACCGCGCCGGGGCGCGTGACGCGCCTGCCGATCGTGACCGCCTGACCGCGCGCGGGGGTCAGTCGGCGGCGCCCGCTGTTTCGTCGCCCTCGCGGGGCTCACCGGAAGCGAATCCGCTGCCGCCGAAGGCGACCGCGCTCTTCGGCCGGTCGTCGATGTCCAGGCGCAGCACCTCGGCACGCCCGTAGTGGCCGGCGGAGTCGACGAACACCTTGACGCCGCCGAGCTCGTCGAGGTCGAGGTCAGCGACCAGGATCGTCTCCTCGGACCCGATGTGCGGTCCGGCCAAGTACGGCGTCATCGGGTGGATGATCGCCGACCAGCCGCCACCGACACCGACGAACTCCTGCTCTCCGAGTGCCTCGGCCATCACGTCCAGCATCTGCTGGGTGACCGGGTTGCTGGCCACGACCACGAAGGTCTGGCCGGTGATGGCATGGCTTCGGCTCATGGCTTCGACCTGCGGGTCGAAGACCTCGTTGAAGCCGGCCAGGGTCGACAGCCCCGGCCATGAGCCGGCGTGGATCTGCTCGCCTTGGACCACGAGGGCCTGCCGGGCCAGGTTCATCGTGTGCTCCCAGCACGCCAGCGCGCCGACGCGGCCCGCCGCGGTGTCCACCACCCGGAGGGTCGAGCCGTCGCCCTGCCCCCAGACGGTGCGCTCGGCGAACGTCGGTTGGAGCTTGCGGTGCACCGAGCGGATCTGGCCGTCGGCGTCGATCGTCGCCTGGCTGTTGTAGAGCGTTCCGCCGTTCCGCTCGCTGAACCCCATGACGACCGTCATCCCGTGCGTCTTCGCCGCCTCCGCGACCGCGGCGAGTTCAGGGCCGTCGGCCATGACCGATGCGGCGGCGTAGCGCTGGTGCAGCCTGGCCTGGACGATGGGCGGATAGCAGTTGATCCAGTAGGGGAATCCGGGCAGGAACACCTCCGGGAACACCGCGAACGTGGCCCCCTGCTCGGCTGCGTCGGCGATCAACGAGCGGGCCTTGTCGGTCGAGGCGGCGGTGTCGAGGAGGATCGGAGCGGCGTGCACGGCCGCGGCGCGAACGGTGGTCATACCGCACCCTAAACATCAGAGGATTGACCGTCAAGCTGCTCGTGATCCTCCGGTCAACCTGGGTTGACGAGTGTGATCTGTCAACGTATGTTGACGATATGACTGCCCCCCCTGTCGTCACCGCCGCCGGTGCGGCGTCGAGCCGCGACCCGGACACCGGCCTTCGAGCCGTGGCAGCGCTCCGTCGCCTCACCGACGACCTGGAGGCGCTGCAGGTCGACAACGCCCGGGAGCAGGGCTGGACCTGGCGGCAGATCGCAGAAGCCCTCGGCGTCTCCAAGCAGGCCGTCCACAAGAAGCACGGCCGCCCCCGCCTACGGAGAGGATGATCCATGTTCGAGCGATTCACCGAGGATGCGCGCGAAGTCGTCGTCGAGGCCCAGCGGATCGGCCGCGAGCGGGGCGAGCGAGCAATCGACGAAGAGCACCTGCTCCTCGCCCTGCTGGTGATCGGCCAACCGCTCGGCGGGGCGCTGTTGACGACCGGCGGCCTGACTGCCGCGGCAGTGCGGGAACGGATGGACCGGTCGGACGAACAACTCCTGGCCACGCTCGGCGTCGATGTCGAGGTGGTGCGAGCGCGGATGGTCAGGACCTTCGGTGAGGCGGCCGTCCGCCGTCTGGGCCGTCACCGACGAGGCGGCCACATTCCGTTCACGAGTGCCGCGAAGACGCTCCTCGAACGCTCGCTGCGGGAGGCGCTGGCCCGGAAGGACCGGCACATCGGCCCCGAGCACATCGTCCTGGCCATGTTCCGCCGCGGCGGCCGTGTAGCCGCAGACCTGCGGGAAGCCGGGATCACTCGCAGCCAGGTGGAGGTCGAGGTTGACCGGGTGCGGCGGGCGGCCTGAGGACCGGTGCCCCGCCGGTGGTCGCAACAGCGAGGACCGAACAGGCGCCGTGGTGACGTCGATGCCCGCGGTGTCGAACAGCGCCGCGCGTAGGATCTTCGCATGGTCGGCATCGTGTGCCTGCAGGGCGGTCGGGAGCGCCACGGATGAATGCGGCCGGATCGCTGCACGACGACGAGCCACACGCGGAGTCGACCGCCGCGCGCCTGAACTGGCTGCGAGCGGGTGTGCTGGGCGCGAACGACGGGATCGTGTCCATCTCCGGCCTGGTCGTCGGCGTCGCCGCCGCAACAACCTCCACCGGCGCCATCGCCACCGCGGGCGTGGCCGGCGTCGTGGCGGGAGCGGTCTCGATGGCCCTGGGCGAGTACGTCTCCGTGAGCACCCAGCGGGACTCCGAGAACGCCCTGATCGCGAAGGAGGAGGCCGAACTCGAGGAGATGCCGGAGGAGGAGCTCGAGGAGTTGGTCGCGCTGCTGGAGGTCAAGGGGCTGTCAGCCCCCACGGCTCGGGCAGCCGCGACGGAGATGACCCAGCACGATGCGCTGGCGGCACACCTTGACGTCGAGCTGGGACTCACGCCCGAGGACATGGCCAACCCCTGGGCGGCAGCCGTCGCCTCGGCAATCGCGTTCGTGCTCGGATCCCTCCTGCCGATGGCTGCGATCCTGATCCCACCCGCTGGATCGCGAATCCCGATCGCGTTCGTCGGGGTGCTGGTGGCGCTCACCCTCACCGGTGCGCTCAGTGCGCGGCTCGGCGCCTCACCCCTTCGTCCCGCGGTCGTCCGGTTGGTGGTCGGCGGAGCGCTCGCGATGGGCTTCACCTACGGCATCGGCGCCCTGCTGGGCGTCTCGGTCGCGGGCTAGCGACGCGCCACCGACTGGCTGGCGCCTCCTCGCTCCGCCCGCCAAGGCGACGACCGACCAGTACCGCACGGCTGACGAACCGCGCGGATCAGGCTAAGACGGTGGGATGACCCTCGTCGCGGGCCGATATGAGCTGGGTGAACGCCTGGGCACTGGCGGCACCGGTGAGGTGTGGCGGGCCGTCGACACCACCCTCGAGCGACCCGTAGCCGTCAAGCGGATCCGCCTCGACCGAGTCGGCCACTCCGGCGACACGCTGTCCACCGAGGAGCGGGTCATGCGAGAGGCCCGCGTCACCGCCCGCATGGCCGACCCCGGTGCGGTCAGCATCTTCGACGTCGTCACCGAGGACGCCGATCTCTACCTGGTCATGGAGCTGGTCGACGCCCCGGACCTGGCGCGGCTGGTTGCCCGCGACGGCCCGCTCCGGCCGGCCGCCGCCGCGAGGCTCGGTCTGCAGCTGCTGGCCACCCTCCGTGCCGCCCACGACCTCGGCATCGTCCACCGCGACGTCAAGCCCAGCAACGTGCTGGTGCAGCCCGACGGGACGCCGCGCCTGACGGACTTCGGGACCGCCATGCTGGTCGACGACGACCGGCTGACCATGACTGGCATGGTGATCGGTTCGCCGGCCTACATGTCCCCGGAGCAGGCCACCGGCGATCCGGTCGACCACCGCAGCGACCTCTGGTCGTTGGCCGCCACGCTCTACCACGCCGTCGAGGGAACGGCCCCGTTCGGCGGAGGCACTCCGGTTGCCACCATCAACCAGGTGACCAACGAACCACCCCGGCAGCCACAGCGGGCCGGCCCCCTCGCCGACGTCCTCCTCGGCGTCCTCGTTCGCGACCCGGCGGCTCGACCGGGCCACGACCAACTCGCCGGCTCGCTGACGGCCGTCGCCGATGGACGGGCTCCTCGCAGGGTGACAGCGCGGCGGGCGACATCGACGTCGAACAGACCACCTTCTGCGCCTCGGACTGACGCCGCTCCAGCGCGGGCCACCCAGTCAGCGGAGCCGCCGACGTCACGCCGATCGGCGTCGATCGCCACCGTGGTCGGCCTGACGGTCGGCGCCCTGCTGGTCGTTGCCGGAACCGGGTTCCTGGTGGCTCAGCGACTGTCCTCGGCAGAGGGCACGGCCGCGGCCGAAGCGAGCGCCGCCGCAGCCGTCCCTCCAGCGCTGATCAGCCCGACCGAGACCGCCCAACCCTCGACGGCACCACTCCTGCCGAGTGACCAGCCGACGTCGCCCGCGACCAGCGAGCCGACACCGGAGCCATCGCCAACCCCCGCGCCCGCCCCGAGCCCGACTCCGACGGCCGCCGAGGTCGACCCACCCTCGCCCGCCCCGACACCCACCGACGCGGAGCCGATCGCCATCGATGACGACGGCGAGACGGAGTTCGGCCAGGGAGACGTGCCGGACGACTGGGAGCGCTACCGCCCTGATGACGCGCCCTACCGGGTTGAGCACCCGGCGGGCTGGACCATCGATCGGCGCAGCGACACGATCACCGACATCGCCGACCCGGACAGCCCTGCCTACCTGCGCCTGGACTGGACCGACGATCCCCAACCGGACGCACTGGCCAACTGGGAGGCGTTCGAGCAGGACTTCGGCCCCTCCAAGCCCAACTACCGGCGCCTGCGGCTGGAAGCCACCACGTTCGACGGCCAGAACGCCGCGATCTGGGAGTACACCTACGACACCGACGCCGGGACGGTGCACGCCTACAACCTCAACGTCAGCGGTGAGGAGTTCGGCTATGCGCTGAACTTCCAGACCAGCGCAGACCTGTGGGACTCCCAGGTCGAGCTCTTCGACGCGTTCGCGACGTCCTACGAGATCGTCGGTCTGGACGACGAGGACGACGACCAGGACGACGAGGAGTAGGCAGACTCGGCCACCCGGACAGACGAGACGGCGATACGATGGACAGTCCCCGTGAAAGGCCGAGCCGTGCGCAAGACCTACCTGGTGGTCCTGGGAAGTGTCATCGTCGTCGCCGGGCTTGCCATGCTGCTGCTGCCGGGGCCCGGCCTGCTCGTGATCGCGCTCGGTCTGACCACGCTGGCCTCGGCAGGTGTGCTGTGGGCGGCGCGGTTGCTGGTCCGGACCAGGGACCGGCTGCCAGACGCCGAGGACGGGTCCGGCAAGCCCGGCCTGGGCAAGACCATGCTGATCAGCATCGACCGACGGATGGGTCGCATCTCCGCGGTCCGGGAGGTCCGCAGGCAGGACCGGCTGGCCCGCGAGGCCGCGTGGCGGGAGCAGCTCGTGACGACCGACCTCGACACCCTGCCCGGCAGCCAGTCGGTGGACGACATCAAGGCGCGCGGGTCTGCAGACACCGCACACCGTCGGCTGGTCTAGGCGGGCCGTCCCCGCGGTAGCGCGGCCGAGGACGGTCGGGCACCGCAGCTCATGATCGGTATCCCTGGGCTCCGACCATGCCGCGATGGAACACCCGGTCGCCGACGACGTCGCTGTGGTCCCCGCGGTGCAGCACCCGCGCGTTGTCCCACATGACCACATCACCAGGCATCCAACGATGCCGGAGAACCGTGTGGTCCTGTGTTGCGTGCGTCAGCAGACGGTCGACCAGACCCCGTCCGGCATCGGCCGACAGCCCACTCACCGACGCACAACGATCCCGGGTCGAGAGGTACAGCGCCGGCCGACCGGTTCGGGGGTGTGGCCGCACGATGGGGTGGACCGCCTGGCGTTCCTGCTCCTCGCCCGGGTCGACACCGGTGACGACGTGGGTGATCGTCCGGCCGACCACTGCGGCGCTCAGCTCCTGATCCAGCGTGTCGAGTGCGACCGCCTGGTCGCTGAAGAGGGTCTCGCCGCCCTGCTCTGGCACTCGGATCGCACGGAGCGCGGTGTAGGACGGTGGACTCGAGACGTAGCTGGTGTCGGTGTGCCAGCGACTGACCGGTGGACGCTCACGGCCCACGTTGCTGATCACGTTGAGGGAGGGTTCGTGGGGGACCGGCGCCTCGCCGGCGGTGAAGATCAGCGGACCGAAGCGACGGAGGAGTGTTGCAAAGCCCTGATCGTCGAGGTCGGGGTCGTGCATCACCAGAACGCCGTGATCGGCGAGGAGGTCGCGAAGCTGGTCGATCTCCTCCTCAGCGAGCTGGCTGAGCGACTGGGGGATCCCGTCGTCCCGCGCCACCGCGATCCGGACGCCGAACGGGTCCATGGGGGTCAGGTGCAGCATGGCGTCTCCTCTAGGTCGTCCGGTGCGTACGGATAGCGGCGGTCACACACTCGGCGAACAGTGCCGGTAGTGGGATGTCAGCCGCGGCAGCCATGGTCGTGATGACGCTCTGCTCGGCGAAGGAGCAGTAGGGGCCGGCCTCCAGGAACCACGGCTGCCCGGCCGGGTCGATGCGGAAGTCGACGAGGCCGTACTGGCGGCAGCCCAGCGCCTGATGACAGGTTCGAGCCGCGGCCTGAACGGCCGGGACGATGGGATCGTCGTCGGCCACGATCCAGGCGTGCGCAGCGTCCTTGGCCACGAGGTGCAGCTGGTCGTCCTCATCTCTTCGCAGCTTGTCGCTGGCATCCCGGATGGGTTTGTTGACCGGGTCGACGCGATACTCCTCCAGCGGCAGGGCGACGATCTCGCCCTCGAGTTCGAGGGTCCCACACCGCACCTCACGTCCCAGGGGGATGTACTGCTCGACCAGGGCCCTCGGTGCGACTGACCACGCGCCGTCCAGCGCCGGCCCGAGCTCCGCCTTCGCCCGGACCAGCGTCACACCGACGGAGTTGTCGGCATCAACCGGCTTGACCACCACAGGAGGCGACAGGCTGGGAGTCTGCGCCGGTTCGACGACCTCCGCGTCCGGCACGGCGACACCAGCCGCCGCAACCACCGCACGAGCCAGCGCCTTGTCAGCAGCCAGGGCCATCACGTGGGGAGGATTGCCGACGTAGGGCAGGTCGAGCAGATCGAGCAAGGCCCGGACGTGGGTCATGCCAGGCAGGTCGAACAGCTGGGGGATCACCACGTCTGGCGCCATCTCGACCAGCCGCGCCACCGCCCGGTCCACCGACACCGACTCGGCGGCGGCCAGCGCCGTCTGGTCCAGGCTGGCGGGAAAGCGCCACGTCCCATCCGGGGCGAGGTCGACGAAGGAGAAGGTCCAGCGCGACGGGTCGGCACACGCGGCGGCGCAGTCACGGGCGTACAGATGCGACAGGTCCGCCATCTCCTGCGTGGTCGTGGCCCCGCTCAGGTGCAGCACATGGACGGGCGGGGGCATCTAGTCCCCACCGACCTCGACCAGCTTGCCGATGTTGAAGTCGATGCGGACCCACTCGCGGCCGTGTCGCAGCGCATCCACGAGCAGCGCGGGGACCTGCAGGTGCGGCAGCAGGAGGAAGGGGAGGGGATCATCACCCCGCAGGACCGCGTCCCGACCTCGCCGGAGGATCCCAAGGCGCTCCGGGATGCGTGACGGCCGGGTGAGCATTCGCCACAGCTCGTGGTGCAGCCAGTACGTCGGTCGGCTCGACGCGTGCGGCACCAGCAGGCCGCTACCAGGGTCGAGGTAGGCCGCGGCGAGCGCGGGAAGGTCGTCGAACATCGTGATGGCCGAGTGCGTGCGCGGGTTGCACTCGATTGCCACCGTCCGGCCCGTCTCGGTTCGGATGAAGTCGAAGGACACCTGCCCGGTCAGGTCGAGGTCACTGACGAACTGCTCCACCCAGGCCTGGATGTCCGGCTCGTCGACCATCTCGTAGTTGACCTGGAAGGGGGAGGAGGCGCAGCAGGCCCAGACGCGGATGGTGCCGTCGCGAACGGTTGCGTGGGCGCAGAACTCCTGGCCCTCCACGAACTCCTGCAGGATCCATGGGCGGTCGGGGCCGATCGGCAACGAGGCCACGTGGGCGGCGGTCTCGGCCTGCGTCGGACGGGGCAGCCGGGTCAGGTCCAGGCGGTGCACGGGGTCGTAGGGAATGGACTTCAGGATCCAGGTCCGGCCGTCGTCGGGGAAGTCGAAGTCGAGCACCTGGGCCGGGTCGGTGATCAGGTGGGTCTCCGGCACGTCGAGGCCGAGAGCCGCCGCACGCGTGGCGAAGCGGTACTTGTCGTCCAGGTCGTCGATCACGTCCACATCGACGTGGAAGACCTCGCAGTGATCGGGGAGGAGCTTGCTGGACTCGGCGTCGTACCTGCTGGAGACGGGGGAGCAGACCGGGACGTACACGTCGACCTGCTCGCGTCTGACGATCCTCGCCAGCGCATCGGCGTAGTCGGGGTGGGATGGCGCCGGCACCACGTGGAAGGCGTCGACAGCGCGGCTGTAGCGATGCGCGCCCAGCCGATAGCGCGCGGTCTCGACCATGACCACCCGGTGACCGGCGGCGTGGAAGGCCCGGGCGAGGTGGAGCGACTTGGTCATCTTGCCGCCGCTCACCATGATGGTCAGCGGCCGATTCGTGCTCGCCGAGGTTGTCGGTGGGACGGGCCGGACGCGATCTCGACGTAGCTCTGCGCGTGCGGCCGCGGCAGCTGTCAGCGCCAGGTCGAGTGGAAGGGCAGCGGTCAGCAACCCGAGCGTTCCGACCGTTCGACCGACGCTCCGAAGGCCCGACCATGGTGTCTGCTGGTCGCTGCGAGGCGGTCCCGCAACCGTCTCAGTCATCGCCGAGCACCCGCATCAGCGTCACACCGTCCCGGAGCGGGATGAGGACCTGCTCCACCCGTTGCTCGGCGAGGACCGCCTCGTTGAAGGTCGCGATGGCCGCGCCAGAGCCGCTGGGTGAGCCGGTGGCGTACGGCTGGCCCTGCAGCAGCGTGTTGTCGGCCAGGATCAGCCCGCCCGGGCGGACCAGGCGGTCATCGAGCAGCCGCGTCAAGTAGCCCTGGTAGCCGCCCTTGTCGGCGTCGAGGAACGCCACGTCGAAGACCTGCTGCTCGGCGGTCAGCGCCGCCAGGGTCTCAGTAGCGGGCCCGACGCGGATCTCGACCTTGTGACCGTGCGGCGACCGCTCGAGCCGGTCCCGCGCGAAGTCGGCCACGCGTGGATCGACCTCGCAGCCGATGACGCGGCCGTCGTCGGGCAGCCCCTCTGCCATGGCCAGCGAGGAGTAGCCGCTGAAGAGCCCGATGTCGAGGACGGACCGGGCCGCCGCGACCCCGACCAGCATGCGCAGCAACTGGCCCTCCACATGGCCCGACAGCATCTCGCGCTCGACGCCCGGCGTGGCTCCGTCCGCGTCGACAGCGCTCCAGTCGTGCCGATTGGTGTCGGCCTCCAACTGCTCGAGCGCTGCGGACGCCGGCGTCGTGCACCGGGCGACGTAGGGCTCGAGACCCGCGACGCGAGCCGTCGCGCCGCGCAGATCATCGAGGATGTCCTGGTCCACGTCGCCGTGAGCGACGAGGCGATCCTCGACGGCCTCGAGCAGCGCGGCGGCGATGCCGATGGGCGTGACCGGACGCAGGCGTGGCGCGCCAGGCCCGGCGGCCTCAGGCGACGCGCTCACGATGCGGCAGCGGTCCCCGAGACGGCCGCGACCAGGGCGGCGGGATCAAGCGCCGCCTCGACCTGGTCAGCCCGGCCGAAGTCGTGGCGGGCGGTGTTGGCATTCGGCAGGGCCACACAACGGATGCCGGCATCCGCGGCTGCGTCGACGCCGCCGACGTTGTCCTCCACCGCGATGCACTCCTCTGCGGTCAGCTCGAGTTGCTGCAGCGCCGTCAGGTACACCTCCGGTGCCGGCTTGCCCTCGTCGACGTCCTCGCGGGTCAGGACCAGATCCAACTCGTCCTGGCTGATGCCGGCAGCTCGCAGGATCGCCGCGACGTTGAGCGGCGACGTCGTGGTCGCCATACCGACGGCCACATCACTCGCCTGTGCAGCCCGGATCGTCTCCAGCACACCGGGCCGGGCACTCGGCGAGGTCTCGGCCAGCAGTTGCTGGAAGCGCGAGGACTTCGTGGCGTGCACGGCGTCGGCGTCGACCTCGACGCCGCGATCGGCGCCGTATGCGGCAATGCGCTGGGCGCCACCGTTGCTCTGGAGCAGGTCGCGGTACAGCTCCTGATCCCAGTGCCAGTTCAGGCCGTGGTGCTGGAAGGCGTCGTTGAACGCCTGACGTTGCAACTCTGAGGTGTCGACGACGGAGCTGATCGATCCGAAGAGGATGGCGGGCATGTGATGGGCCTTTCTGGTGTGGTCCGGGAACGTGGTGGATCAGCGGCTGGTGGCGGTGCCGATGGTGGTGTGGCCGACGGTGGCCGGATCCTCCAGTCCGACGTCGCTGCAGAGCGGTTCGATGCCGCGACCCGCCCGCGGATAGCTGGCCGCCAGGCCGCGGAGGTGGTCAACCGTGGCCTCGAGTTCGGTCCGCTCGAGCGTGTCGATGTAGCCGCATCTGCCCACATCGCCGGTCGGCACCGGGGCCACGAGGCGGCCGCCGCGCTTCTGCGTGATCCGCTCCTGTGCGAGCCACAGCAGGTCACGGTCCTCGAGGATGTCGTGCCACAGGCTCAGACCGAACCCGCTCTGCAGGCGCAGGATGCGGTGCAGGACCGACTCGGGAATCATGCCGGCACGATTCGCGGCCGTGGCGCCCAGCGCCATCCCGATCGACACCGCGTGGCCGTGCAGCAGGCCAGCGTCGATCTCGAAGCCTGGCGACCAGGTGTGCCCATAGGCGTGCGGGCGAGCCTGGTGAGTCTCGTAGAGGTTGTCGTACTCCGCCTGGACGTAGCTCCGCAGCGCACCGGCGAGGATCTGCCGGGAGTTCGCCGCCAGCACGGGATCGTCACCCGGCAGTGTCCCGAAGCGTGAGGTCACCAGTTGCGGGCCGACGGCCTCGAGTTGGCTGAAGAGGTCGGCGTCCTCGACCACGGCCATCTTGATGATCTCCGCCACGCCGTGACGGAGCCAGCCCTCGCGCAGCGTGGCGAAGAACGTCCGGTCGGTGATGGTCAGGATCGGCGGGTGGTAGGCGCCGACCAGGTTCTTGTACCCGAACCCATCACAGCAGGTCCGTGGCGACGGTCCCGCGTCGATGCCGGCAACCAGTGAGGTGGCGAGCATCACGTACGGCGTGTTGCGGTGGTACAGCGCACAGGCGAGACCGGCGACATCGGTCAGGACACCCCCACCGACCACGAGCACCGGCTCGCGGCGTGACACGCCCAACTCCTTGAAGTGGCCCAGCAATCGCTCGACGGTGCCGAGGCCCTTGTCGACCTCCATCGCCCGCACCACCAGCTGATCGACGGTGATGTCGTGTGCCGCGAAGTAGCCCTCCAGTGAACCGTCGAGGTGCCCCGCGACGTTGCTGTCGACCACGGCGACGACCCGGCCGGCAGGTGCCCACACATCGCGGAGCAGTCGATTGTCGGGGTCCAGCACGTCCTCGACGATGCGCAGAGAGGTGAACGTCTGCTGGGTCATCGCCGCCTCGATGATGGTGTCGTCCGAGCTGGACAGGACGTGGCCGTCGCTGCGCCGATACGGCGAGGTCGGGTACACCGCGTGCGGGTCGGACTGCACCAGTTGATCCGCGAGATCTGCCCAGGCGCTGCCGCGCGGCCCGGTGCGAAGCAGGTCCAGCAGTCGTGCAGACCCCTCCGCGCGAGTGCGCAGACCCTCGGCAAGACGCCACCAGTCCGCGGCTACGCCGGCATCCACCGCCGCCGCAACCTCCGCTATCAGCCCCGCCACCGAGACGACCGAGTCGTTGAGCGAGGTGCGCAGCTGCCGCACGGCCGGGAGTGCGGTCAACGCGCCCTGGCTCTGCAGATCACGGCCGACCTTCTCGTCGTAGACATCCAGACCCAACACGCCGTGCAGCAAGACCTCCAAGGCCGGGTCGGTGACCACGGCGGCGAGGTCACTGGTCCCGCTGCGAAGGGCAGCCAGATCGGCGTTCTCGACGTACTCGCTGATCAGCGCGGACACGGTCATGGCGGCGTGGGCTCTCCCGGAGACGTTGTGTGGGACCTGGAACCGGTGTCGGTCGGCGGTCGCTGCACAACTCATTCCGCAGACCGAGGTCTGAAGAACCCACGGAGTCTGCGCTCAGGGTTGCGATGCGAAGAGGTTTAAGGGCCCGTCCGACCCGGTCACCGAGGGATCGTGGCCTGATGGCTCCTCGCGAGGACGTGTCAGCCCCCGACCGGCTGGGGATGGCCTCGAAGAACCCTCGAATCAAGGAGTCACCATGTTGTCCTCCCGTCTCGCCTCCGCTCTTCTCGTCGTCCTGATCGCCCTCGGCCTTGCCGCCTGCGACGACACCGTGGACGGCATCCAGGACGACGCCGAGACCATCGAGAGCGAGGTCGAGGAGGGCATCGAGGACGCCACGGACGAGTAGCGCTAGACGGCGCTCCCCGTCGTCTCCCCGACGGCTGAAGGAAAGCCCCCGACCGTCCGCTCGTAGGCGTCCGCCACGCGCAGCACCGTGGCGTCGTCGAACCGGCGGCCGACCAGCATCATCCCGGCCGGGAGGCCATCGACCAGTGCGGTCGGGACCGAGCAGGCCGGGTGGCCGGTGACGTCCATCGGGCAGGTGTTGGCGATCATCTCGAGGGCCCGCGCGATGACCTCCTCCCGTGGGGCGTCGTCGGCCGGCAGCTTGCTGGCCGTGATCGGCAGCGTCGGCATCACCAGCACGTCGACCTCCTCGAGCACGCTGTCGTACGCCGCTCGCAGCGTCGGGACCAGGTTTCGGGCCATGCCGTAGTAGGAGCCGTGCCCCTCGTCGAGGGCGTGTCGACCGGCCAGCAGCACCAGCTTGACCGTCTCGGAGAACTGGCTTGGATCCTGGCGCCACTGGCTGCCGTAGTAGTCCATGCACTCCGGGTCGTACAGGCCGTCCCAGTTCAGCCCGTATCCGTTCGTGTCGACCATCTGCGCCGTCGCCCCCTCCGTGGCGATCACGTCCCAGATGGCCGTGGCGTGCCGGTGCCAGGGGATCGACACCTCCTCGACGGTCATCCCCGCACGGCGCAGTGCCTCGATCGCGTCCCGCACAGCCTGGTCGACACCGGGATCGGAGTTGTCATGACCGAAGCCCTCGGTGACCACCCCGAGCCGCATGCCGGTCACGTCCTGGCCGAGCGCCGCCAGGTAATCCTGCGGCTGGAGCCCGACAGGCTGGCGCGGGTCGTCGCCGTCCGCCCCGGCGATGACGCCGAGCATCAGTGCAGCGTCGGCGACGGTGGCGGTGATCGGGCCGACGTGGTCGATGGTCTGCTCGATCGGAAACGCGCCGGTGTAGGGCACCAGCCCGTGCGTGGGCTTATGACCGACCGTCCCGCAGAAGGCCGACGGGATGCGCACCGAGCCGCCCTGGTCGCCACCGGTGGCCATGTCGACCACCCCGCCGGCCACCAGCGCGGCACTCCCGGAGGAGCTGCCACCAGCGGAGCGGCGCTCGTCCCACGGGTTGCGGACCGCGCCGGTCCGGGACGTGTGCGAGCCGCCCGAGAAGCACAGGTCCTCGCACACCGCCTTCCCGGCGATGGTCGCCCCGGCCTCGATCAGCCGGGAGACGATGGTGGCGTCCCGTCGTGGGGTGAAGCCCTCGAGGGTGGCCGAGCCGTTCATCATCGGCATGCCGGCCACGGCCGTGTTGTCCTTGATGGCCACACGCCGACCGGCCAAGGGCCCGTCCTCGCCGGAGGAGATCTCACAGGTCACGTACCAGGCGTTGTAGGGGTTGTCGGCGTCGTCGGGCCGGTACCAGTCGCGTTCGATCGTGGGAGAGGCCGACTCCTCATACAGCCGCTCGACGGTGTCCCACGAGGCCAACAACCCCTCGACCAGCGGCTTGAAGCTGTCCAGGTCGGCGCGACTGAGATCCAGTCCGTAGTGGTCACGAGCTGCCTGCAGGGCGGTCAGGTCAGGTGGCGTGAGGGACATCACGAACTCCTCGGGCAGGGTTTCCGGCGTCCCCTGACCCAAGTACAGCCGGGCCGGCGTGTCAATCACGAATCCTCCCAGGACAATGTGATGGCTATGGACTCCCTTTGGACGCAGTTGGCCCTCGTCGCGGTGCTGGTCACGCTGAACGCACTGTTCGCTGGATCCGAGCTTGCGCTGGTCTCGCTCCGCGACTCCCAGCTCAACCGCCTGGAGCAAGAGGGTGGAACGGGTGCCCTGCTGGCCCGGCTGGCTCGTGACCCCAACCGCTTCTTCGCCACGATCCAGATCGGCATCACGTTGGCGGGGTTCCTCGCCTCTGCCACCGCCGCCGTGTCACTGGCCGAGCCGCTCGTCGAGCCGCTCTCGACGGTACTGGGCACTGCCGCCCGCCCCGCCTCGATCGTGCTCATCACGCTGCTGTTGACCTACGTGACGCTCGTGTTCGGCGAGTTGGCGCCCAAGCGCGTCGCGATGCAGACCGCGGAGCGCTGGGGTCTGCTGGCGGCCCGTCCGCTCAACCTGCTCGGCACGCTGGCGCGCCCGGCCGTGTGGTTCCTCGGCGTCTCGACCGACTTGGTCGTCCGGCTGGCCGGGAAGGATCCGGACGCCACGGGCGATGAGATCTCGGAGGACGAGCTGCGCGACATGGTGGCCACGCAGCCCGAGCTGGACGAGAACGAGCGCCTGATCATCGATGGGGCGTTCGAGTTCGCCGACCGCCGACTGCGCCAGATCATCACGCCGCGCACCCGGATGGTCGTGCTGGACGAGACCACCGCTGCGAAGGAGGCACGACAGGTCCTGGCCGACACCGGTCACACCCGGGCCCCCGTGATCCGAGGCGACGTCGATCACGTCACCGGCACCGTCCACCTGCGTGACCTGGTCGGCAAGACCGGACCGGTCGGCGAGGTTGCGCTCCCCGTCCTCCCGCTGCCGGAGACCCTGGGTTGCCTGGACGCCCTCCGGCGCATGCAGGCCGAGCGGCAGCAGATGGCGCTCGTGGTGGACGAACACGGCGGGATCGAGGGTCTGGTCACCATCGAGGATCTCGTCGAGGAGCTCGTCGGAGAGATCTGGGACGAAGCGGACCCCGATGTCCGGAGCGTCGAGCGCCGGGCCGACGGCTCCTTCGTCGTGGTCGGCACCTACCCGATCCACGATCTCGACGATCTCGGCATCGACCTTCCGGAGGGCGACTACACCACCATCGGTGGTCTGGTCATGGCCGAGCTCGGCCGGGTCCCCGAGGTCGGTGACCAGGTGGAGCGCGATGGCTGGCAGGTGCAGGTCCTCGAGTCCACCACCCGAACCGTGGAGCGCGTGCACATCAGCCCGATGGAGCCCATCCAGCCAGAGTGACATCCGGGTTACGCGCTGCCATGCTTGTGGCTCCAGCAGCCGGGTAAGGCCGGGCTGCACCCGCAGTCCATGCGCCCTCGGGAGGGGTCCTTGACCACGTCACGCCGAACACGTCCGCTCGCAGTCATCGCGCTGCTCACCGTGTTGGCCACCGCCGCCGCCATCCTGGGTCTGGCTCAGCCGGCCCAGGCCGAGATCGTCAGGCTGGCGGGGGCGGGCCGCGCCGAGACCGCCGCGTTCGCGTCCGGCGAGACGTTCGGGCCCGGTCTGCCGATCGTGGTCGTGGCCTCTGCCGTCGACTTCCCGGATGCGCTCGCCGGCGCGAGTGTGGCCGGCAGGTTCGGCCCCGTTCTGCTGACGGGCGTCGACTCCGTGCCCGACGCCACCGCGTCAGAGCTCGGCCGCCTGGCGCCGGAGCGCGTGGTGTTGCTGGGCGGCACAGCGGCCATCAGCACCGAGGTCGAGCAGGAGCTCGCGCTGATCTCGCCGACTTCGACGGTGGAACGGATGGGCGGTGCCACCCGCATCGCGACCGCGGAGCAGATCGCGGAGCAGACCTTCCCCGATGGCACCGAGACCGTGATCATCACCTCGGGGGCGGACTTCCCCGATGCTGTCGTCGCCGGCCCGCTCGCGGCCGGGACACCCGCGCCGATCCTGCTCAGCAACCCGGACGGGCTGCTCGACAGCACGCTGGCGACGATCGCGCGACTGGAGGCTACGGACGCCATCGTCGTCGGCGGGCCGGCGGTGTTGGACCTGGCGGTGGAGGAGCAGCTCGTGGCCGCCGGTCTCGATGTCGTGCGCGTGTTCGGCGAGAACCGCTTCGAGACCGCCGCGGCGTTGACCTCGGTTGTCCCGCAGGCCGAGTCCGTCCTGCTCGCGACCGGGGAGGCCTTCCCCGACGCGTTGTCGGGGGGACCCATCGGGGCCGCGCGGGGTGCGCCACTGCTGCTCACGGGGTCCCAGACACTGGCCGAGCCGGCCCGGTGTGAGATCGCCCGACTGCGGCCGGATCGCGTGCTCATCCTCGGCGGGCCGAGCGCCGTCTCGGAGGAGGTGGCCGAGCAAGCTGAGCAGGCACGGACCAGCGAACCCTGCGCCGAGCCGACCGAGCCGACCGAGCCGACTGGTCCGACTGAGGGGCCGACCGAGGAACCCACCACCGACCCGACAGTCGAGCCCACCGTCGAGCCGACCGACGAACCGACCGACGAACCAACCGAGGAGCCCACGGCAGAGCCCACCGAGGAACCGACCCCTGATCCCACCGTCCCCCCGCTGGAGGAGCCGGTCAGCCTGTCGATCACGACGGGACCGATCGCCGATGTCGTCACCGCGACCTCGGGCCAGGTGGCGTACGCCTCCAACGCCGGGCGGAACCAGGTCGAAGTCGTCGACCTGGCAACCCGCGAGATCACGGACAGCGTGCCGACCGGCTCACTGCCGGCAGGCATGGACCTGACGGTTGATGGCGCGGAGCTGTGGGTCGCCAATGCCGGCGGCAGCAACTTCACGGTGATCGACACCGCGACGCTCAACCGGCGCACCGTCCAGGTCGACGTGGCCGATGGCACCCGCCCGCTCTCGATCGTGATCGTCGACGCGACCACGGCCCTGTTCACCACGACCTTCGACGGCAGCGGATTTGGGGGTCGGATGTACGAGTTGGATCTGACGACCGGTGCGGTCGTCATTCGGACGGACTACGGGGTCCGGGGTGAGACCACGCAGGCGACAGTGCTGGCCCGGTCAGCCGACCGAAGCACGGTTGGCGTCGTCGAGGGCGGCAGCTCGGGTGGCCGGGTCAGCGTGTACACCACGGCTCAGGATGCCTTCACGGCTGATGCGCAGACTCGTGGATTCAGGGACACCATCGCCGTCAGCTCGGACGGGAGCCGGATCCTGGTGGGCGGCAGGACCGCTGAGACGCTGGTGCTCGACAACTCGGCGGGACTGCTCGGGACGATCACCGGCGCCGGTGGGGAGGACGTCACCGTCGACCCGACTGACCCGAGCCGTGGCTACCGCGTGAGCGACGGCGGCGTCATCGTCCTCGACCTGGACCGCTACCTGGTCGAGGGGGATGCCATCCCGGTCGAGGACGGCGTCGTCCTGGCGATGACGCCCGACGCCGGCATCATCGTCGTGGGCGGCGCCGAGTCGGTGGATCTGCTGCCGCCGGCACCGGAGCGCGGGTAGGCCCGTCAGCTGGCGGACGACCGGTCAGTCGGAGGCCAGCCACGCTATTCGGAGGACAGCAGGGTGCGGGCCGACCGGAAGAACACGGCGGCTGCCTCGACCTGATCCTCGGCGGCCAGGAGCTGGTGGAGGGTCAACGCGGCACCGCCGAACGGGGTCGACCAGAAGGGTCCCTCCTGGGTGGTCCAGGGCGCGACGTAGAGGTAGGGCTCCCCGACGGCGTCGTCGCCCGGCGAGGCGCCGAAGCTCGCCCGCGTCCCGGCATCGGCATCGCCCAGCTCGATGGCCGGGTCGAAGTGCTCCGGCCACAGCTGGACCCGGGTGTCGGAGGGGCGGCCCGCAGCGTCCCGCAGGAGCTCGAGGACCAGGGTGCCGAACCCGAACCAGCTGTCCAGGAAGCCCACAGCCTCGGCGTCGACCGTGAGGGGCTCATCCAGCGCCGGGATGGACGGCATGTCGTGGAAGTCGATCCCCTCCGGCGCACCTGGCTCGACGTCGACGAACCGGCCGGCTGCAGCCAACGTCGAGATCGGCTCGGACTGCACCGTGTCGCCGACCTGGACGACCAGGTCGGTGCCCTCAACCCGGACCTGCCGATCGTCGGCGAAGAACGGGGTGCCGAACCCGCCCTTGGTCCAGCGCAGCCCGATCTTGCCGGTGTGCTGGTGCCGCACGGTGGCGATCACCGTGAACGCCAGTGCCGTCAGCGCTGACCGGGTGGCCTCCAACGTGGTCGGCGCCGGTCCGACGCGGGCCACGCCACCGAGCCAGTGCGTGCTGGCCCACTCGCCCAGTTCCGGCCGCGCGACGACCACTTCGTCCCAGGTCGACCCCGCTGCCGAGGTGGGGCCGACACTGCCGACGCGCCCGTCGTCGTCGGTGGGGACGGTGGGGTCGTCGGCGAACCACGGGCCGACGTCGACGGCTGGCGCTGAGGGTTCCAGGACCAGTCCCAGGCGTCCGTCGCCCAACCGTCGGGTTGCCTCGGCCTGCGGGTTGCGTGCAACGGGGTCGGTCATCACATCTCCTCTGTCCGGCTGGCCGCCGAATTCGACACGATCGTGCAGAAACCCCCGATGGCGTGGGTTGGGCCCCGATCGTGCACCATCCGGGCGTCGCGGCCAGGGCGGCTCGGCGTGGTGGCGGTAGCGATCACAGCAGCTCGACGTCGGTCACGATGTGGACCAGCGCCGGCCCGTCGAGCGCCACGGCCTCGCGCAGCGCCGGCTCCAACTCCGCCGCGGTCGTGACCCGCCACGCCCGCACGCCGCAGCTCTCGGCCATCGACACCCAGTCGGGGTTGACCAGGGACGTCTGCCACACCGGCCACTCACCAGCCCGCTGCTCCTTGCTGATCTTGCCCAACTCCTGATTGTCTAGCAGGACGTGGCAGATCGGCATGCCGTACTTGCCGATCGTGGTGAGCTCCATCGCGTACTGACCCAGGCCACCATCGCCCGATACGGAGATCACCTTGCGGGTGTCGCCGACCGCCGCGTAGGCGCCCATCGCACCGGGGAGCGCGAACCCGATCGAGCCGAGGTACCCCGACATCAGGACGTCCTGACTGCCGGAGGTCTCCAGGTACCGCCCGAATGAGTAGGTGTTGTTCCCCACGTCGACACTGAAGACCGCGTCGGCCGGGGCCGTCCGCCCAAGCGCCTCGAAGACCGCCGCCGAGTTCACGCCCTCGCCCTGGTCATCCCGCCGACGGCTGGCCTTCTCCTCCCGCCAGATCGCCCAGCGCTCCGCGACCTCAGCACGATGATCCACACAGCGGATGTCGTCGGGCAGGCGGTCGCGGATGACCGATGCCGTGGTCCCGACGTGGCCGAGCAGCGGCAGGTCAACCGGGTGATAGCGGCCGAGGCCCTGCTGGTCCAGGTCGACCTGGATCGTCGGCTTGTAGTCGGCGATCCCGGTGTGGTTCGAGAAGGAGGCGCCGAACACCACGAGGAGGTCCGACTCGTTCATGAACCAGCTGGCGATCGGGGTCCCCGATCGTCCGAGGACGCCGCACCCGAGCTCGTGATCGTCCGCCACCAGGCCCTTGGCCTTGAAGGTCGTCAGCACCGGTGCGCCGATGGTCTCAGCCAGGCCCATCACCTCGGTCATCTGCCCGCGAGCTCCGGCACCGACGATGATGACCGGACGTTCGGTGCCGGCGATCATCTGCACCGCCCGGTCCACCTCGGCCAGCGGTGGGTGGACCTGCGGCGCGCCGACCCGGCCCTCGGGGCCGCGGGGCTCGGCGTCGGGTGCGGGGTGGGTCTGGACCTCGTCGGGGAAGGAGAGGTGGACGACGTCCCGCTCGACGATGGCCGTCTTGGCAGCTTTGGCGGCGAGCTCCGCGACGTCGGACCCGGCCACGATCTTGGCCTGATAGCGCGCGACGTCGCTGAAGGCCGTCGTCAGGTCCAGGTCCTGGAAGGCACCCTGCCCGGCAACCGAGGAGGGAACGAGACCGGAGAGCGCCACCACCGGCGCGCGGTCGACCTTGGCGTCGTACAAGCCGGTCAGCAGGTTGGTCGACCCCGGACCAGCAATCCCGAAGCACCCGGCGATGCCGCCCGTCAGCTTGCCGTAGGCACTGGCCGCGAAGGCCGCGGCCCCCTCATGGCGGATGCCGATGAAGGTCAGGTCACCTCGCTCTTCGGCGACCCGCATGGCGTCGGCCAGGCCGAGGTTGGAGTGCCCCACCATCCCGAAGACGTGGGTCATGCCCCACGCGATCAGGGTCTCGATCGCGATGTCGGCCACGGTGCGCTCCCGCTCGGCCGGGAGAGGCAGCGCCGCGTACACGCCGTCATCGCGCACCTCCACCCGGAAGGCTGCCGGGGCGTCGCCGAACGCGCTGGGTGGAACGCCGTTGCAGGGGGAGTAGTCGTACCCGTGCCAGGGGCACCGCAGCCAGCCCTTCTCGATCGAGCCCTCGCCGAGTGGACCGCCCTGGTGCGGACAGTGGTTGTCGAGGACCCCGAACCCGTCGTCGCTTCTGGTGACCGCGTACGTACGGTCCTCGATGGCGACGGTGGTCACGCGGCCGACCGGCAGCTCGTCGGTTCCGATGATGCGGTGCCACTCGAAGGGGCCGTCCGGCAGGTCCGGCGCCTCGGTCGACGGTGTCTCGGCGGCCGCATCAGACGTCATGAGCGCCCTATCACACCCTCGATCATCCGATCTGTCCACCGGCAGGTGGTCGCTGATCTCGTCCTGGGCGACACTGGCCAGGTGACTGCCATGGGCGACAGGAGCGTTGATCGCCTCGCGCTCCTGGTCGTGACGGTGACGTGCCTGGCCTCCTGCGGAGGTTCACCTGACGCCGAAGGGGCCGGGTCCGGCGGCGCCGCTCTTCCGACGGCTCAGGACGAGGCCGGCGATGTGATCCAGGTGACCGGCACCCCGCCACTGTTCGAGGGCGGCGAGACGCCGCTCACCCCGCCGCTGTCCGTGCTACAGCTCGCCTCCGACCAGATCGTCCGGGCCGACGAGAGCTGGACGGTCGCTCCGGCAGTGGACCGCGACCTGGTGATCGAGCAGCCGGCTGGCAGCCTGCCACGGCCGTCCGAACCGATCTGGTACCTGCTCTGCCTGACGCAGGGCGAGGGGCGCTTCTGCGAGCCTGCGCTGGTCGACGCGCACGTGGCCGGCGTGCACCTGGCCGGCGACGGCGGAACGGTGGTCATCTGCGATGACCGGTCCGTCATCGAGGTGGCGATCCTGGAGCAGCAGCCCCAGCCGGTGTGCACCTGAGCGCCGGGCGACCGCTCACCGCTCCGCGATCGCGTCGAGGGTGGCACGCAGTTCGGCCGCGACGTCAGCGGTCACCGCCCGCTCGCCACCGATGATCCGCACCTGGGTGACGCCGAGCTCCTGAAGTGCGCGGATGGTGTCGGCCGGCAGGACGTCCGGCTCGGTCAGCAGCACCGGCGTCCCGGTCAGCGCGGCCACGGGCGCGATCGCCAGCCCGTCGGGGAATGCGCGGCCGGTGGCGACGAATGCCGAGACCGAACGGCCGAACGGCTCCATGGCCACGGCCGCGGTGGCGAACCGGTTCTCACCGGCACGTCGAACCACACTGTCCACGCCGGGCTCGTCCGCAAGTGCTGCGGCGACATCCTCGCTGATCGCTGCCGTTCCCCCGAGCAGCTCGACCGTGACGGTCCGGCCATCGAGATACGCCGTCAGCTCGGCGGGAATGGAGTCGGAGTTGGTCAACAGGATCGGACTGCCACGCCACCCGGCGACCGCGCCTCCCGTCAGCGCGTCGGGGAAGTCCGCTCCGGTCGCCAGGTAGATCCGGTCGGCGGACGGCAGAAAGCGATCAGCCAGGGCTGCCGCAGTGGCGAAGCGGTTGGACCCGAAGACCCGGTCGACGAACGCGTCGGGCGCCGCCTCCCTGATCTCCTCGATCACCGGGTCCTCGATCACGGCGGCTCCGCCGATCACCGTGACCCGCCGCGGCTGCAGTCGCTCCAACTCCGCGGCCGTGGCCGACGGCAGGGCGGTACGCCCGGCCAGGAGGATCGGGGCGCCGACCGCGGCGGCCGCAGGGCCGGCGGTGAGCGCATCGGGGAAGTTCTCCCCGGACGCCACGAACACGTGCTGGGCCCCGGCCGGCCACTGCAGCCGCGAGATCGACGCCGCGGTCTGGTACCGGTCGTTGCCAGCCGTGCGCTGCAGGACCACCGACTGCTCCGGCACCGGGGCGGTCTGAACCGTGATGGAGGCCCGATCAAGTAGCTGACGGACCTCCTGGTCGTCCCGTCCCGCCACCCCGTACAGGCTGATGACGTGTTCTCCTGGTGACAGGTCGGCTGCAGCGACGCCGTCGGACTGCAGGATCCGTCCGTCGACGTCGGACGCCCACTCCACCCGATGGGTCGGGGCGTTGCTGGTCGACTCGGCGCTCAGTGGGATGATCTCGCCGTAGGTGTAGGTGCTCGAGTCGACCGGGTCCACGATGGTCCCGGCCACCCACGGTTGGTCGGATGAGACGTAGTCGAGTGTGATCAGGTCCGCGTCAGTCCGGATGCCGTCGGAGGCGACGACGCGGACGCGAACGACGGCGTCGGTCCAGGTGAACGACGACAGGTCCAGATCGAGCTGGTTCGCGGTGATGCCCGCCGCCACAGGGATCCAGACGTCCTCCGGGCGCACGAGCACGTCGTAGGACAGCGCGTCACCGTCGTCGTCCGTCGCCTCCCAGGTCAGGTTCAACGGGCCGGTGACCTGACCGCTGACATCCGTGGTGATCTCGATCTGCGGTCGTGACGGCGACACGGCGACCTCCGAGACCACAGCGCTGTCGGCCAGGTTCACGACCTGGATCGTGTGTGCCGCGCCCTCGCGGAGACTCGTCGGAAGCCCGACGGCGATGGGGTCCTGGCTGACCGACTCGGGATCGCTGGCCGGGCCGAGTGTGCCGTCGTCGAAGAGCAGCGGAACACCGGGTTCGCCGCGCAGGTCGACGTCGAGTTGGGCGATCGGCTCGGGCTCACCGTCACGGATGATGTCGATCCGGTGGGTCGGGTCGCTCGGGGCGGCGACGGCGGTCGGGCGCGGCCGGAGGTCAGCCACCTCGAGCGCGTCGCCGTCGCGCCCAGGCGTGATGGCGATGCTGTCGCCGAAGTCGACCCGCAGTTCGACGTCCTCGCCGACGATCCGGTTCCACTGGGCGCCACCCAGCCACTGGGTCGGCGCGAAGGCCCGATCCGGCGCGCCGCAGTACCCCATGAGGTTCGGCATCGTGCTGCGGGGCATGACCCCTCTGATGGCCGTGCCGGGGCTGCTGCCGGTGTGTCCCCAGAAGCCCGCGCCGTCCCCATCTGGCCCCAGGGCCGCGACGTCTCGGCCGTCGATCGTCACCGTGTCGGGCCACTGGTCTGCGGCAACGGCGCCACAGGGGTCGGCGAAGCGCTCCCCGTCCTCGGCGGTGGCGGCGTGCGGCAGGCCCAGCGAGTGACCGATCTCGTGCAGGTGGACCAGTCGGGTCTGGAACGCCGCTCCGGCCGAGGTGGCCGCGTCGAATCCGTTGGCGCGCCCGCCGATCCCCGGGATGTCGAACAGGCCATAGACGACCGTCGACTCCGGATCCTCGGTGACCCGCCACTGCTGCTCGATCGTCAGCGCGAGGATGTCGCCGAGCAGGTCCCGGTGGGCGTCGACCTGGCCATCGCGGCGGGCCTGCACGAACTGATCGAACTCGTCCTCATCGTCCGCGGGGTCGTCAACCAGACCCATCGCGACGGCATCGACGGCCGCCGTCCGGGCGGCGTCGCGTGCGTCCAGGTACTCGGTGGCGTCGTAGCTGCGGGCGGACTCGACGTAGGACCACCTCCGCAGGTCGAACGGCAGTCCGCGCCGCGCCCACGCAGCCAGGACTGCGGCTGCCGCCGATGCCTCGCGGGGGTCGGCCTCGAAGACCACCTCCTCGCCGGCGTCGGTCTGCCGCACCACATCGGTGCCGATGAACACGATCTCGCGCTCGAAGCGCTGCGGTGTCAGCGTCACCTCGCAGTCGGCATCGATGTCCAGGCAGCTGACCTGCCCGGAGGCGGGAACGAAGCGAACGGTCACCTGACGGCCGTCCCGCAGGTCGGTGGCCAGCACGTGGAACTCGAGCGCCGCCGCTCGCAGCTCCGCAAGGGATGCATCGGGGCCGAGGTTGCTCGCGCTGCCGCCCGCTGGACCGTACTCCCGGATGAGGGTGCCGTCGGCCTCGCGCAACTCCAAGCGTCCCGTCCACTCGCTGATGCCCGCGCCGGCGTGCCCGGTCACCCGGACCATGGCCCGCTTCCCCGCGACCAACGCGGCGTCATTGGCCAGGTTCTGCACGCCCTGATTGACCTCGATTCCCTCCACATCGATCGAGGGCGTGAAGCAACCGTCAGCCACCGAGGAGGGGATGACACCCCGGTTGGTGGTCGCCGTGAACCCACCGCCGCCGAAGACGAGTGGCCCGTACTCGGCGGCCAGCTCCTCGACGGAGTGCCGACTGTCCTCCGCCGCGACCACCGAGAAGCGATCGGCGCCGGCGTCGACCAGGAAGTCCACCGACGGGACGGTCTCTCCCTCGACGTTCTCGATCCCGTCCGTCAGCAGGCACACCGTCGTCTCGGTCGCGGCGCCGCCGTGGGAGACCGCTTCGGCCGCGCCACGCAGGCCGGCCGTCACGGGGGTCGACCCCTCCGTCTGGGCATGCCCGCGGACGACGGCACCGATCTCGGCCGCGTCATCCTCCGTGTCCAGCAGTCGGTTCGAGACGATCTCCTGGACCAGCGGCACCTCCGATCCCACGGCGCCCGGCCCGGTGAAGACCACGACGGAGACGGCAGAGACGCCCAGGGGCAGGTGGTCGCGGCGACGCAGGGTGACGTCGACACCGCGGGTGATCGCCCGCCACTCCACCGGCGTGACGGACCGGGACGCATCGAGGACGAACACGACCTCTCGCTCCGGCGCTGCCTCCTGGCTCGGCTGTGCGCGACCGGGGCGGGCTGGGGTCAGCAGGCTCGTGAGCAAGCCGGCGAGCAGGACCCAGACGACCGCGGGGCGGTGGGACGTCCGGCGTGGTCTCCCCCTGGTGTTGGCAGCCGTCATGGACCCTCCCCGGTCACTCGGCGGGCCGCGACTCTAACCGCACCCGAGGCCCGCGGGCCAGCTCAGGTCGTGTCCGCAGGTCGGGTCAGGTGGTGGCCAGCAGGGTCTGGCCCAGCCGTACCTTCCCCAACTCGGGGATGTACTCGCCCTCATCCCACACCACGGTCCCGCCGAGCACCGTCTGGGTGACGATTCCCTCCGGCCGGTTGACCATCTGCTCGTGGTCGAAGGCCTCGCGGTACTCCGTGGTGATCGTGGACTCCGGATCCCAGTCGTGCAGCGCCAGCGGGTCGATGATGACGACGTCGCCTCGTGCGCCGACGCGCAAGCTGCCGGCGTCGATCCGCCAGAACGCCGCGGGCTCGCTGGTCAGCCGGGCGATGTGTCGCGACAGCTGCGTGCTGCCGTAGCGGGCGGCGATCTGCAGTCCTCGGAGGTTCGCGTCGTAGAACGCCATGTTGGTCAGGTGGGCGCCCGAGTCATTGAAGCCCGGCAGGTTGTGCTCGAAGAACAGGGCGTCCTCCAGCTTGGCCTGGTCCGCGTTGGCGGTGATGGCGTACCACCGCAGGTCGGTGTCGTAGGCGGCGAAGAGGTGCAGGACCAGACCGGCGTCGTGGATGCCCTCCGGCATCGCCTCAGCCATCGTCTCCAAGGCCTCGCGTTCGGCAGCCGAGCCGGGGTCCAGCACTCCGGCCTGATGAGCCTGCCCCCGGCGGAGCACCTCAGCGAAGGTCAGTCCGTCCCACTCGGGACAGGGGACGTCGCCGTCGAGCACCAGCTGGTCCAGATCGCGGGGGACGGCGTGTTCCTCGTAGCGGAGCCGGCGTCGCAGGCCAGCCAGCCCACGACCGTCCTTGCCGGTCATCCACTCACGCGTGAACTGGGCCCGCCAGTCCGGGTCGGCCAGGATCGCCCGGCGGCCGGCCCTGTCCTCGAGGTCGGGCTCGTTCAGCCGTCGCAGGCTCGGGATCTCCTCGAACAGCGGCGTCAGCGGGCCGTCGGCCCAGACCTTGAACTGCGCAGCGAGCGCCTGCATGCGGAAGCGCCCGTCGACCAGCCGGGAGTTCAGGATCCGTGACAGGACCTTCGAGAGCGGCAGGACCGTCCGGTCGGTGTGGACGTCCATCGAGGTGAGGAAGGTGGTGCGGAGCGGAGCGCCGAACCATCGGCCGGAGGTGAAGAAGAGGGTCTTCGCGATCCCCACGGGGCTGTCCTTCGGCGGGGTGCCCTGCCACACGCGGTCGTGCGCGCGCACCACGTGGGTGAGGACCCGAAGCTCCTCCCGGGTGGTCCACTGGGTCGGGATCTTCGTGGCCCGGTGCGGGTCGTTGGCCAGGAAGTGGAACGGCAGCGCGTCGGTCGTGAACCCCGGATACCCCTCCTCCAGCGCCCGGTTCAACAGCTGGGCCATCCGCACGATGTCGTCGTCGGACGGGTCGCGGGACACTGAACCCTGTAGACCCATGACCTCTGCACGCAGCATCGAGTGCGGGATCTGCGGGACCACGTTGGCGCCCAACGGCTGGGCGTCCAGGTGGGTGAGGTACGCCGCCGTGCCGGACCAGTCGATCGCGTCGACCACGCGCTGCAGCACGTGCTTCGGCATGTTCTCGACGCGGGCGAAGCAGTCGACGATCGGGTTCTCGACGTAGCTGCCGTTGTCGCGGACCTGCGAGCCGAACGTGGTGCCGAGCGAGCAGTTGGCCGTGATGACGGTGGTCGTGCCGTGCCGGGCAGCCTCCGGAAGCCCGGGGGCCAGTTCGAGTTCGAGGTCGTAGTGCGTGTGGATGTCCAGCAGACCGGGCATCACCCAGCGGCCGGAGGCGTCGACGACTCGTGCGGCGGCGGCGGGGTCAAGGCCAGGCCCAACCGCGGCGACCCGGCCACCGCTGAGGGCCACGTCCACCAGTTGGGGTGGGCCGCCGTGCCCGTCGAAGACGAGCCCACCGGTGACCAGCAGATCCCACGAGCCAGCAGAGGTCATGTGCCGAGTATCCCATCCGTCGGGCGAACGTCCAGCCCGCCCGATCGTCCCGCCCGCGGGAGGACCATCGGCCTGGTGGTCGTGGGTCGACATCGGCCACCGTGGAGGCACAGACCTCGGCAGCCTGACCTGCCCCTCACCGGAGGAGACCCGTGAACGTCCGCGACTGGATGAACAGCGACCCAATCACCATCTCGCCCGAGGCAACCGTGGCCGAGGCCCGGGCCGTGATGCGGGCTCAGGGGATCCGGCACCTGCCCGTGGTCAGCGCGGGCCATCTGATCGGCATCATCAGCGATCGCGACGTCAGCATCGACGACGCCACGCTCAACCGCGTTCGGTCTCTCGAACGGCTGGGGGAGGTGACCGGAGAGAGCCGGCCGGTCGAGGCGGTCATGAGCACCTCCGTGCACACCGTCCCGGTGTCGGCGACCATGGCCGAGGCAGCCCGGATGATGCTCTCCCGCCGCGTGAGCGCCCTGCCGCTCGTCGAGGACGACGGCCGCCTGATCGGCATCGTCACCACGACCGACTGCCTGCTCGTGTCACTCACCGCGACCGACGACCTGGTCGGCGGCTTGGCGCAGGGTGCGGGGGAGGTCGACGCGTGAGCAGACTCGCGGAGCTCGGCGACGGCGAGTGCATCCAGTTGCTGCGGGCCCACCCGCGGCACGTCGGGCGCGTCGGGTTCTACAGCCAGGACGGCCTGACGATCCTGCCGGTTAACTATCGGGTGTTCGGGGGCGAGGTCGTCTTCCACACCGACCCCGGGTCCCTGCTCTTCTCCGCCGTCATGCAGGACCGAGTGGCGTTCGAGGTCGACGATGTGACCCCGTCCTGGCGGGAGGGCTGGAGTGTGCTGGTCCGGGGCACGGCACGTGAGGTCACCGACGCGGAGTCCATCGAGGCCATCGAACGGCTGGTGCGCTCCTGGGCCGGCCGTGACAGCCGCACGATCGCGATCACGCCGGATCAGATCACTGGACGTCGGATCGTCTGAGGGCTACCGCTCCAGCGTGACCGACCAGCCGTCGTCAGCGCCGGCCCAGACCATCCCGGTCGCCCGCGGCCCGCGGACGAACTTCCGGCCCGTGAAGGAGAGGATGTCACAGCCGAGCTCCTCGAGCCGCACCGGCAGCTGGCCGACCGACTGACAGGCATCCAGCTGGTAGAGGACCTCGCTGCCGGCCAGGAGTTCGCCCACGGCGACGGCGGGGTTCACCAGCCCGCCCTGTGTCGGCACGTGGGTCACCGAGACCAATCGGGTTCGCTCGTCCAGCAGGTCAGCCATGGCCCCGACGTCTACCTGCCCGTGGTCGTCGTCCGGGACCACGACGATCTCGATCCCCTGGATCTCGTGGGCTCTGAGCAGTCCCGCCATGTTGCTGGGGTACTCCGCTTGTGTGGTCAGAACCCGGTCGCCCGGCTGGAACCGCAAGGCCGAGAAGGCGGCGTTCCAAGCCCGGGTCGCCGACTCGACGAAGGCCCAGTTCCTGGTGTCGCCGCCGATGAGGTGTGCAGCCTCGACGTAGACCTGTGCCAGCTCCGCCTCACGGGCATCGACCGCCTCGTAGCCACCGATCCGGGCCTCGAGATCCAGGTAGCCGGTCACCGCGTCGAGGACCTGTTGGGTCGGCAGGCTGGCCCCGGCGTTGTTCAGGTGCGTGACCTCGCTGCAACCGGGCGTCCGGCTGCGCTCCGCTGCGACATCGATCGGCATTGCGGCTGGCTCAGGTCGGCGCCAGGAAGACCCCGGAGTGGGGCTTCGGACGCACGTAGGTCGACTTGAGCGGCAGCGTCCGGCCAGCCTCCGCCGCGGCGATGATGTCGTCGAACGTCGCCGGTGCCAACGCGATCACCACGGTGCCCGGATGGGCGTCGGCCAGCATCCGCGGCGAGCCCAGTCCCGGGACGTACTGCAGCCGTGGATCGCTCTGCTCGAATCCGAGCGGGTCGAGCACCTGGGCGTGCAGTCGCGCGGCGTCCATCGACTCCGGCACCTCCGCCACGACGGGCGCCGGCAGCTGTCCCGACCACCAGTCGCGACCCAGACCGACCCAGACCGACCCGGGCGCTGGTCCCACCGATCCATCCAGATCCTCCACCGATGCCACCTCCTCGAGTCCCCCCAACACCTGGTCCACATCCGCCCCTCGCACCAGACGATGAAATGGCGCGACGTCGACGTCGCGGGTGGAGGTCAGCGCGGTCAGGACCAAGCGGTCCCGGTCACCCGGAACGGTTCGGGCGGCCTCCACGCGATGGTGGCCGTCCGACACGTACGCCCGCGTGATCCCTGCGAATGCCGCGGTCGCTGCCGCGGTGTCCTCGATGCCCCAGACCGTCTGGGCGTTCCCGTCCGCAGTCACGAAGTCGAGCAGCGGCGCGGACTGTGTCGCCCGTGTCAGAACCTCGTCGACCGCTGCCGAGGGCGGATGGGCGACCGCGACCGGACTGGAGACGTAGCCGACCGTGGCCCGGTAGTGCGAGAGGTAGGCCACCCGCGCCGGGCGGGTCTTCTCGTGGGGGAGGATGACGGAGTCGTACTCCTCGACCGGAACGGTCGCGACGACGGAGACCTGCGTCAACCCGCCGCTGCGCATCCGGTAGGCGTACATCTCGGCCGGGCCCGGCTCGAACACACCGGCATCCACCAGTCGCGCCAGCCCCTCGCCCGAGTGGACGGCCGCGGCACGAATCGTGGCTGCCTCGAGGTCGACCGGCTCCTGCAGCGCATGCAGGTAGGACCAGGGGTTACGAGCGCGGATCCGATCCCGGTCGTCGGTGCTCAGGGAGTCGAGGGCCGGGATCACCACCTGCTCGGCCAGTGCCGGCTGGACCAGACGTGCTGCGGTCGGCTGGATGTGCATACGTCACTCGACGGACGGAACGGCCGACAACACGTGGTCGACGTGCCGGATGGCGTCGAGGGTCTCCGGCCGGACCGTCCTGGAGAGGCGCAGCGTGGCGACGGCGGCGCTCGCCCCCGCGAAGATGCGGTTGTCCATCTGCGCCACGTTGATGCCGTCCTCCCGCAACTGGTCCAGCACCCCCGAGAGCACGCCGACCTCGTTGCGATGCCGGACCACCAGCACGCAGTCGCCGATCGCTGCGGTCGCGAGGTTCACCGCGTTCCGGGGTTGGCCGTCCTCGAAGTCCGCGATCACCTCCAACACGCCGTCGGCGGTCGAGTGCTGGGCCTGTGTGGTCGACGCACCGATGTGATGGGTGCCGATGACGTTCGGGTGCTGGGCGAGTCGACTGGCGAACGCACCGGTCTTGGCTGCCGGCTCATCCTGGAACACATCCAGGCCGGCTCGCATGCCGCGGTCCTCCAGCGCTGCCAGCAGGGCCCCCTCGTCCACGACGTCTCCGCGGCTCGTGTTGATGATCCACGCGCTGTCGGGCAGTTGGGAGATGAACGCGGCGTCGACGAGTGCTCGGGTCTCCTCCGTCGAGGGGACGTGCAGGGTGACGACATCGCACTCGCCGAGCATCGCCGGCAGATCGTCGAACAGCTCGATGTCGGCCGTCGCGAGCGCCTCGCGGCGCGCAGCCGACCACGACGGCCTGGCGAGGCCCAGGACCCGCATGTCGAACGCGACGCAGCGAGCCGCAACAGCGCGACCGATCGCGCCGAGGCCGACGATGCCGATGGTCCGCCCGGCGATCCCGGTGGCGGTGGAGTACCGAGCCTTGTCCCAGTGGCCGTCTCGGAGGTCGGCGGTGGCCTCGGGGATGTGCCGATCGAGCCCCAGGAGCAGGCCCAAGGTCAGCTCGGCCACCGCGACGGCGTTCCGACCGGGCACGTTGCAGACGTAGACGGCTTGCTCGGCTGCGGACTGCACATCGATGGTGTTGGTGCCCGCGCCAGCTCGAACGATCAGTCGCAGTCGCTTGGCGCTCGTGATCGCCGTGGCATCCACCACCGTGCTGCGGACGACGAGGACGTCCGCATCGTCGAGCGCCTCAGCCAGGTCCTCGCCGGTGAGCCCAGGTCGGTACCGCACGGTGTGGCCACGATCGCCCAGGTGATCCCGGTGGGGTTCGGGGAAGGTGTCGGCGATGAGGATGTCCATCCCCGCAAGGTAACCCCGTCTGCGGCTGCTCCGTCGACCGTTCTGGCCAGGCGGGTTGAGTACGCTCGCGGTCGTTGGCCTGAACACCAGCACCATTCGCCTGCACATCCTCTGGAGGGCTGTGGCATGTACCCGGGGACCTTTGCGACCACGACGCCGGACCGCCCGGCGGTGATCATGACCGACACCGGCCGGACGGTGACCTACGGAGAGCTGGAGGAGCGGTCAACGCGGCTGGCCAACCACCTTCGTGACCAGGGTCTTGGTGTTGGCAGCGTCGTCGCGATCCTGGCCAGCAATGCGCCTGAGTATCTGGAGGCCTACTGGGCCTGCCTTCGCTCGGGGATGTACGCCGGCGGGGTGAACCACAACCTCTCGCCGGATGAGATCGCCTACATCCTGGACAACTCCGACGCAGCGGCCTTGATCATCTCCGCAGATCTGGCCGATCTGGCCGTTGCGGCCCTCGAGCGCGTGGAGGGCGTGGACCTGCGCGTGGTCTTCGGCGGGACGGCGGCCGGTTTCGACGACTACGAGTCCGCGCTGGCTGCCGCCTCACCCCTTGCCCCCGACGATCAACCACGTGGCGCGGACATGCTGTACTCCTCCGGCACGACGGGTCGCCCGAAGGGCGTCAAGCCCGAGCTGCTCGGCCTGCAGGTCGATGAGCCGGGCGTGCCGCTGATCGACGCCTTCGCGCCGGTCTTCGGATTCGACCCCGCCACCATCTATCTGTCGCCGGCGCCGCTGTACCACGCTGCCCCCCTCCGGTTCTGCGGCCTGGTGATCGCCACCGGCGGGACCGTCCTGGTCATGCCGAGGTTCGACGCCCGGGCGTCCCTCGAGGCGATCGAGCGCTACAGGGCCACGCACTCGCAGTGGGTGCCGACCATGTTCGTCCGCATGTTGAAGCTGCCAGAGGAGACCCGGACTGCCTACGACCTCTCATCCATGCGGTGCACCATCCACGCGGCAGCACCCTGCCCGGTCGAGGTCAAGAAGGCGATGCACGAGTGGTGGGACGGCGAGATCTGGGAGTACTACGGTGCAACCGAGGGGAACGGCCTGACCGTCGTGGCCATGGAGGACTGGTTGGCGCACGAGGGCACCGTGGGCAAGGCCGTCCTCGGGACCATCCGGATCTGTGATGCGCTGGGCAACGAGTTGCCACCCGGTGAGATCGGCACCGTCTACGTGGAGCGGGATCGCGTCACGTTCACCTATCACAAGGACCCTGAGAAGACCCGCGCCGGGCAACATCCGGAGCACGAGACCTGGTCGGCTGTCGGGGACATCGGGTACTTGGACGAGGAGGGGTACCTCTACCTCACCGATCGTCAAGCCTTCACCATCATCTCGGGTGGGGTGAACATCTATCCGCAGGAGATCGAGGACTGCCTGACGCTGCATCCCAAGGTGAGCGACGTCGCGGTGATCGGGGTTCCTGACGAGGAGATGGGCCAGCGGGTGTTGGCCGTGGTGCAGGCCGCGCCGGGACATGACCCGGGGGAGGGTTTGGTCGAGGAGTTGGCGACCTTCGTGCGCAGTCGTCTGGCCGGGTTCAAGCAGCCGCGGGAGTGGGCCTTCACCGACGACATGCCCCGCTCGGCGACGGGCAAGCTGGTCAAGCGACGACTGCAGGACCAGTTCGACTGAGCGGTCGAGGGCAGGAGTGGCTCTAGGAGCCCAGGACCGAGCCGACCAGCTCCTCCGCTGCTGCCTGGACCTGGGCCAGGTGGTCGGGGCCGCGGAAGGACTCCGCGTAGATCTTGTACTTGTCCTCCGTCCCTGACGGTCGCGCCGCGAACCAGGCCGACTCGGTGGTGACCTTCAAGCCGCCGATCGACTCGCCGTTGCCCGGCGCGGTCGTCATCGTCTCAGTGATCGGCTCGCCGGCGATCTCATCGGCCTGGACGTCCTCGGGGGAGAGGGACGCCAGCTTGGCCTTCTGCTCCCGGTTGGCGGTGGAGTCGGTGCGCTCGTAGGCGGGCTCGCCGTGCTCGGCGACCAGGTCGGCGTAGTGCTCGGAGGGCGTCTTGTCCGTGCGAGCGAGGATCTCCGAGGCCAGCAGGCACAGCAGCGGCCCGTCCTTGTCGGTCGTCCAGACGGTGCCGTCGTGGCGGAGGAAGGACCCGCCGGCTGACTCCTCCCCACCGAAGCCGAACGACCCGTCCAGCAGGCCCGGGACGAACCACTTGAAGCCGACCGGCACCTCGACCAGCTCGGCACCGATCGAGGTCGCCACCCGGTCGATCATCGAAGAGGACACCAGCGTCTTGCCGATCGCCGCGCTCGCGGGCCAGTCGGGCCGGGCCCCGCCGAAGAGGTACTGGATCGCCACCGCCAAGTAGTGATTGGGGTTCATCAGGCCACCGTCGGGTGTGACGATCCCGTGCCGGTCGGCGTCCGCGTCGTTGCCGGTGGCGATCTGGAAGGCGTCCTTCTGCTGGACCAGGGACGCCATCGCGTCGGGGGAGGAGCAGTCCATGCGGATCTTCCCGTCACTGTCGAGGGTCATGAACCGCCACGTCGGGTCGACCAGTGGGTTGACCACCGTCAGGTCGAGGTCCAGCCGCTCGGCGATTGCTCCCCAGTACGCCACGGCAGCTCCGCCCAGCGGATCGGCCGCGATGCGGATGCCGGCTGCGCGGATGGCGTCGAGGTCGAGCACCGCGGAGAGGTCACCGACGTAGGCCCCCATGAAGTCGAAGGCCGTGGCGTGTGCCCTGGCGGCGGCGAAGGGGACCCGGGTGACCTCCGCGAGCCCGTCGGCGATCAGCTCGTTCGCCCGCTCGGCGATCCAGGAGGTCGCGTCCCCACCTGCCGGTCCACCGTGCGGCGGGTTGTACTTGAACCCGCCGTCCCGTGGCGGGTTGTGCGACGGAGTCACTACGATGCCGTCGGCCAGGCCCGGGCCGCTGGTGCGCACACCGTCACCCTGCCGGTTGGCCTGCAGGATTGCGTGGGACACCGCCGGGGTGGGGGTGAAGCCGTCGGCATCGTCGACCATCACGGTCACGTCGTTCGCCGCGAGCACCTCGAGCGCGGTGGCCCAGGCCGGCTCGGACAACGCGTGGGTGTCACGCCCGATGAACAGCGGACCACTGGTCCCCCGCGCGGCGCGGTACTCACAGATCGCCTGCGTCGTCGCGGCGATGTGGTCCTCGTTGAAGGAGACATCCAGCGACGACCCGCGATGCCCGCTGGTGCCGAACGCGACGCGGTGAGCCACCTCAGCGGGATCGGGCCGCAGCGTGTAGTACGCCGTCACCACATGGGCGACGTCGATGAGGTCAGCGGGTTCCGCCGGCAGTCCGGCGCGTGGGTGGGCCATGCCGGCATCCTCGCACCACCGCGTCCCGCTCGTCGGCGAAGGGCAGGAATACCCCCCTCACGATCGTGGTTAGAATTCCAACTATGACATCATCATCGGTATTCGAACTCGGCATCGGCACGTTCGGAGACGTCACGACCGGGCCGGACGGTGCGCTCAAGCACCCCGCGCAGGTCATCCGCGACGTCGTCGAGGAGGGCGTCCTCGCGGACCGCGTCGGCCTCGACTTCATGGGTGTGGGTGAGCACCACCGGGACGACTTCGCCGTCTCGGCGCCCGAGGTGGTCCTGGCCGCCATCGCTGCGCGCACCGAGCAGATCCGCCTCGGCTCCGCCGTCACCGTGCTGAGCTCCGACGATCCCGTGCGGGTCTTCCAGCGCTTCTCGACGCTGGACGCCATCTCCGGTGGTCGGGCCGAGGTGATCCTGGGACGTGGGTCCTTCACCGAGTCCTTCCCGCTGTTCGGCTACGAACTGGAGCAGTACAACGTCCTGTTCGAGGAGAAGCTGGACCTCTTCCGCCGACTCCTGGATGAGGGTCCGGTCAGCTGGTCGGGGACCACCCGAGCAGCACTGGAGAACCAGACGGTCTGGCCGCCGACCGAGACGGGCGACCTGACCACGTGGGTCGGCGTCGGGGGCTCACCCGAATCGGTGATCCGCGCCGCCAAGCACGGTCTGCCGTTGATGCTGGCCATCATCGGAGGTGCTCCGGTCCGGTTCGCACCGTTCGTGGAGCTCTACCACCGGGCACTCGAGTCCCTCGGCCTCGACCTGCTCCCGGTCGGAGCGCACATGCCCGGCCACGTCGCCGAGACCGACGAGCAGGCGCTGGAGGAGCTGTGGCCCGGCTTCCGCGCGATGCACGCGCGGATCGGCCGCGAACGCGGCTGGCCACCCATGGCTCGGGCGGACTTCGAGGCGCAGGCAGGACCGGACGGTGCGCTGGTGGTCGGCTCACCTGCCACGGTGGCCGAGAAGCTGATCCGAGTGGCCACCGACCTCGACCTCTCCCGCATCGACGTGAAGGTCTCCGCCGGATCCATGCCACACGAGCGCGTCATGAGCAGCATCGAGCTGCTCGGTCGTGAGGTCGCTCCCGTGGTCAAGTTCGAACTGGCTGAACGCCGGACGGCCGTTCCCGCCTAGCAGGGCCGTTCCCGCCTAGCCGGGCCGTCCCCTCCCAGCCAAGCAGTTCCCGCCCGGCAGACGAGCGGCCGCGGGCAACACCCGTGGAAGAGTGGCGGGTATGACACCCGCCGAGGCCCTGGCCGACCAGCTACTCGCCGCTCATGTCGAGCACGTGGTCGGGGCGCTCCTGGCCGACGACTCGACGAGTGACCTGGCTGACGGGCTCCTGGCGGTGGCTGCGGGGGTCCCGCTGCAGGACCTCCTGTCGGCCGAGCGGGTGACCACGGTTGTCCTGCTGCTGCTCGAGCGGGTCCCACCCAGCACCACGGCCAGCACGTTGGTGGCCACCTGGGCGACCGCCGTCCACGAGGGGCCTGACAGCCCGGTGACCGCAGCAGACCTGATGACCCGGGATCAGACCGCCGCGCTCGTTGCTGAGTTCCAGCGCGCGGTGCCAGCCCTCCGGCGCGCCGTCGAGCAGATGGCCGACTCACCGGTCATGGGCCAGTTGGCCAGCGGGTTCCTGGCCCGCGTGGTGACCGATGTCGTCGCGGCCAACCGGTCCGTGGCCGAGCGGATCCCGGGTATGGGTGGGATCCTCTCACTGGGAGACCGAGCCGCCTCCGCCGTGATGGGTGCCGCAGAGGTGCCGATGCAGCTGGTCGGGGATACCGCGGGCAAGGGCGCTGCCGTGGCCGTCCGACGCCTGGCCGCCATCGTGGCCGACACACTCGAGGACCCGGCATTTCACCTAGCCGCCCTCGAGGTGTGGGACCGAGCGTCCACGCGTCGACTGGGCCCGGCTGGGGCCACCGAGGACGGTGCTCCTGACGTCGACGACGTACGGCGTGTCGCCGGCCTGCTGCAGGACCTCACGATCACCGCGTCCACCTCGCCACCGGTCCAGGACATGGCGGCGGCGTTCGTCGCGTCGTTCTACGACGTCTACGGCGAGTACCCCGTCACGACCCTGCTGGAGGAGATGGGGTTGACCACCGACGAGATCACTGCAGCCGTACGGCTTCTCGTTCGCCGATTCGCCCGTGCTGCCAACGAGCACGGGCTCCTGGAATCCCTCGTCAACGACCAGTTGGAGCCGTTCTACCGGTCGTCGAGCACCATCGCGCTGATCGACGAAGCCGTCAGGTCGAACGGCGATCGGGTCTGACGGCGAAGCCGCACGGATCGGGGCGATGTGGGTGGATCTCGTTCCACATCGCCCCGGCCCCTCCGCGGGCTGGGGCAGGGTTCGCGCAGCTCTCCGTCCGGGCCACCGCGAGTGTGCCCAGGCGTACGCAGGATAACCAAGGACACATGACGAACGTGCGAAGGCACATGTAGTAGCAAATGACTAGTGCGTCACTTGCCGATGCCGCGCGCGGCACGTTTGATAGCTTACCAAACGGTCAGAAGGTCGAAAGGCGCAGCATGTTCGTAGAAGGCCCGTACAGCCCCGTCGCTGATCGAGCGATCGTCACGGGAGGGAGTTCCGGGATCGGTCGGGACATCGCCCTGATGTTGGCCGACGCGGGGGTGAGGACCTACATCCTCGGCCGTCGGCTGGAGCGACTGGAGGAGGCGGCCGCTGCGGGCCCCGCCGGAGCGCTGATCCCACTGGTCGCTGACATCCGAGACCCGGATGCCGTTGATGCTGCGTTCACCGCCGCAGAGGCCGATGGGGGGCTTGTTCCGCTGCTCGTCAACGCCGCCAGTGGCGCATTCCTGGCCGCCGCAGAGGACATCACGCCGAACGGCTTCGGCGCCGTGGTGGGGTCGAGCCTGAACGGACCCTTCAACGTGCTGCGTCGGTGGGGGCGGCCGCTCCTCGCAGCTGAAACGCCGGGGGCGGCCTTGATGATCTCCAGCGCGTTGGCTGAACGGGAGGTGCCAGGCGCGGCACACTCGAGTGCGGCCAAGGCCGGCCTCGAGGCGCTGATCCGGTCGTTGGCCGTGGAGTGGGGCAGTCGGGGTCTGCGCATCAACTCCCTGGCACCGGGCGCCTTCTCCACCGAGGGTGCCGATGCGGGCATGTGGAGCGATGACAACGTCCGGACGGCAACCCTGGCCAACATCCCAATGGGGCGGTTTGGCACAGCCGAGGAGCTGCGCGGAGCGGCGGCGTTCCTGATCAGCCGGGCTGCCTCCTACGTCACCGGCGCAACGCTGGTGGTTGACGGTGGCTGGCACCTCTCCAACCACCCGTTCGGGGATGTGTTCCCCTCCCGCTGAGTGACGTCCGGCGAGTCACCCGTCAGCCGAAGAGGCTGCCCACCAACCCGCTCGCGGTGTCACCGACGGTGCCGGGCAGGCTGGAAGGCGAGGGGAGTTCCGGTGGGCTCACCGCTGCGCCGTCCTCGGTCGAGGCGGACGCGCTGGCTTCGACACCATCGTCCACCACGCCCACGCTGGCGCCCTGGGGCGGGCTGACCGGCTGTCCGGAGGCGCGCTTGATGGCCCGCCGGATCCGGTAGTAGGTCCCGCACCGACAGACGTTCTCGCGCATGGCCTCGTCGATGTCGGCATCCGTGGGCTGCGGGATGCGCTCCAGCAGCTTGACGGCGGTCATGATCTGGCCGGCCTGGCAGTAGCCGCACTGGGCCACGTCCTCGTCCACCCAGGCCTGCTGCACAGGGTGGAGGACGTCATCGACCGCGAGCCCCTCGATCGTGGTCAGGTCGCTGCCGGCCGCCTCCTCCATGGGAACGATGCAGGGGCGCACGGCCTGGTCGTCCTGGAAGATCGTGCAGGCGCCGCACACGCCGACACCGCAGCCGTACTTGGGGCCGGTGATGCCCAGGCGGTCGCGCAACAGGTACAGCAGTTCGTCGTCGTTCTCGGCGTCGATCGTGACGGATGCGCCGTTGACGTTGAAGGTGATCTCTGGCATCTCTAGCCCTCCGGGTACTCGTTGATGGGGAACCGGCGGGGGACGCGGCCGGTCGCGCGGGCGTAGGCGTTCGCCACCGCTGCCGCAGATGCGGTGATGCCGAGCTCTCCCGCCCCGCCCGGAAGCTCTTCGGTGGGTGGCATCACGTGGACCGACATCTCCGGTGGGGTGTGGTCCATCCGGGGCACCTCGAAGTCCCCGTAGCTGGACTCGCGGATGGCGCCGTCGTCCAGGTGGATCGCGGTGCGGATGATGTAGGAGATCGCGTCGACCAGGGCACCCTGCATCTGCGACTCGAGCCCGAGCGGGTTGATGGCCCGGCCGACGTCGACGGCACACGTGGCTCGGGTGACCCGGGGCTCAGCACCGCGGGTGTCGAGCTCCACCAGGTAGGCGGCCCTGCTCTTGTACTCCTTGTGCAGGCCGATGCCCTGGGCCACGCCGCTGGGCAGGCTGCGCCCCCACCCCCCCTCGGTCAGGACGGTCTGCAGCACGGCCCTGGACCGGTCGTCGTCCAGCCGGTCCAGCCGGAACTGCGCCTCGTCATGACCGAGGGCACGGGCGAGTTCGTCGATCACGATCTCGTTGGCCACCGCGGCCGTCCCGCTGTAGATGCCCCGCCAGGAGGCGGTCGGGACCGCGGTGGTGACCGCGTTCAGCGGCGTCTCGTTGAGGAGCAGCGTGGTGACGCCGACCTCGTACTGCATCAGCTGCGTCGTGTGCCACACGGTCTGGTTGAAGCCGAAGGGCACCAGCTCACCGCCGATCGAGGTGATCGCATCCCCGAACCCGTGCTCGAGGTCCAGTTGGGCGGTCGCCGCACGGTGATCGAACGTCAACGGCTCGCCGCCGCCCAGGAGGCCTCGGGTGTAGGTGGCCTTCACGTCGTGGACGCTGAGCGGCCGACAGCGGCCGTGGGAGGTGTCGTCCTGACGGGTGAACAGCAGCTTGATCGGACGGCCGAGCGCTCGCGAGATCCGGGCGGCCTCAACGGCCGCATCGAAGAAGAGGCGACGGCCGAACGAGCCGCCGGTCTTGATCACGTTGACCTCGACGTCCGTCGGCAGCATGCCGAGATCCCGGGCGATCTTGGCCTGGGCGGACAGCGGCGTCTTGGCTCCGGTCCAGATCCGCGCCGTCCCACCCGAGACGTCGGCGATGGCGGTCATGGTCTCCATGGGGGCGTGGGCGAAGTAGGGGAAGATGAACTCGCCGCCGACGCTGTCGGTGAGCAGCGGGATGTCAGGGAGCGTGGGCAGGTTGGCCGCGCGGAGCTGGTCGATGACGTCGTCGTCGGACACGCCCGTGCTGGGCCCGTCCTGCCAGGTGATCTGCAGCGCATCGCGGGCGCGGAACGCCTCACCGGTGGATCGCGCGACGACGGCGACGCCGGATGAGGATCCCTCGACGTCGAGGTCGACCTGCATGATCGCCTCGACGCCGGGCAGGTCTCGGGCGGCCGAGTCGTCGTAGGAGGCCACCCGTCCGAGCAGGGTGGGTGGTCGGGCGACGACGCACGGGAGCGCCCCTGCGACCGGCTCGAGATCCATCGCGTAGTCGACCTTGCCCGTGACGATGTCGTGTGCGTCGACCCGACGCGTGGGCTGTCCGATGACCCGGTACTGCTCGGCGGACTTGGGCTCGGCCAGGATCGACAGCGGCATCGGGCCCTCCGTGCCGGCGTCCAGGTCGGCGTAGGGGGCAGACCGTCCGTCAGGTGCTGACGCCACCGCGTCCTGCGTGGTCACGTCGGTCGGAGCGATGCCGAAGCGGGCGGCGGCCGCTTGCACGACCTGTTGCCGAAAGGTCGCGGCGACACGCCGAAGGGGATCCCACAGCGATGTGGTGGAGTGGGAGCCACCCGTGATCTGACCCGTAGCGCGACGGAACTCCGCCGACGAGAGCGACGCGTCGATCTGATCGAGCCGGACATCGATCTCCTCCGCCAGGATCATCATGGCGGTGGTCAGGATCCCCTGACCGACCTCCATGCGGGGCAACTCGAAGACGATCCGGTTCTCGGGGGTCACCTGGATCAGATAGTCGTAGTAGAACGGCGTGCCCGAGATGATGAGCAGATCGGTGAGGTCGAGCTCATCGGCCAACTCCGGGATGGCGACCAGAGCCTGCGCGGTGCTCGGCGCCAGGGCATCCACGCCGAAGCGCACGGCGACACCGAGCGCGGCTCCCTTCAGCGCGTAGCCGACGAAGGATCGTCGATCCAGTGAGGCGAGCGGTTCTCGCACGTCCTCCCGGCTCGGTGGTGATGGAACGGGGACGGCGTGGCTCGACAAGGGGCCCTCCAAGGCTCGACTACCAGCAGGGACCAGGTCCCGGCGCCCCGGCTACGAGGCGTTCAGCGCTACGTAGAGTGCTCCGGGGTGTACGCACCATAACCAGACCGCGGAGGGACCATGCACCGACCGCATGGACGTCCGGGAATGAATTGGCCAAAATCCGCCGAAGAGTCGGCTCCGAACGTGCGGAGGACGGGGCGCCGCGAGGATCAGGACCTCACGGCAGGTGGGGATGTCACCGGCGGCGTTCCATCAGGACGGTGTCGCGCCAGACGCCGTCCAGCTTGCCGATCCGCTCGCGCATGCCGACGATCCTGAAGCCGGACGACCGGTGCAGTCGGATGGATGCTCGATTCTCCGGGAAGATCTGCGCCTGAAGGGTCCACAGGCCCGCCTCGTCGGCGGCGTTGACCAGGCGGTCGATGAGGGCCACGCCGACACGGCGGCCACGGAACTGCTCGTCGACGTAGATCTGCGTCTCGGCCACACCCGCGTAGCACGCCCGGTCCGAGACCGGGGTGAGGGCGGCCCACCCGGCGATGGTGCCCTCGACCTCGGCGACCCACCGGTGGTCGCGGTGCCACTTGGCAGCGAGTGCGTCGGGCGTCGGCGCCTCCGTCGTGAAAGTGGCATTGCGGGTGGCGATGCCCTGGACGTAGATGTCTGCGACTGCTTGGAGGTCGGCGTCGGTCATGGCTCGGACGGCCACATCCTCCTGTACGTCCTCGGGGCAGCACGGCAGGGTGTCCAGCGTGCCCATGACGGCATCGGCGGCGTGGGGGAGCCCGGTGCAGCAGGCCTCGTTGACCCGGACCTGGGTCGACGTTCCGACCTTGCGCAGCTCCACGAAGCCGGCGTCGGCGAGCAGCTTGATGTGATGCGACGCGGTCGGCTGCGCGATGCCGACGCGCTCTGCGATGGTGCCGATGGGCAACTCCTCGGTGGAGCTGGCCACGGCGTGGAGCACGCGGACTCGTGTCGGGTCGCTGAGCGTGGCGAACCAGGCGGCGTAGGTGCTCGCGGCATCCTCCGAGAGCCCGCTGGTGGCCACGGTGGGGAGGGTTGCAGTCATTAGATCGACGATTGTAGATGAAGTTGTTGCGGTTGTTCATCGACGCACGTAGATGGACTATCCATCGACACTCGTCTATGAAAGGCCGGTCTCTCTCATGTCCCGCATCTCGAGCGAACACCCCGTCGTCGTCATCGGAGGTGGACCGATCGGTCTGGCCGCCGGGGCCCACCTGCGCGGACGAGGCCTGCCGTTCCTGGTCCTGGAGGCCGGTGCGTCCGCCGCCGCAGGCGTGCGGTCGTGGGGCCATGTGCGGCTGTTCTCCCAGTGGAACGAACTGGTCGACGATGCCGCCGCGAAGCTCTTGGCTCCGACCGGCTGGTCGGCCCCCGCGGGAGAGGTCTACCCCACCGGCTCGGAGTGGGCGGAGGCATACCTGCAGCCACTTGCCGACGGCCTGGGTGACGCCCTCAAGACCAGCTACCGCGTCGTCGCCGTCAGCCGGCAGGGCGCTGACGTGATGAAGGACACCCGGCGATCAGAGCGTCCGTTCGTCCTGGTCGTCGACACCCCATCGGGTCAGTTCCGGCAGCTGGCGGGTGCGGTGATCGACGCCAGCGGCACGATCCTGACGCCCAGTCCGCTGGGGGCTGACGGACTGCCCGCGATAGGTGAGCACGACCACGCCGAGCGGGTCACCTCCGGGGTGCCCGACACCGGCAGCGCGGAGATCCGGTCGCGGCACACCGGTGCCCACACGCTCGTCGTCGGCGCGGGGCACACAGCGATGAACGCACTGCTGAACCTCGCCGCCCTGCGCCAGGGGGACCCGTCGACCCGCATCGGCTGGGTGATCCGTGGCGGCAGCGCCGACGCCAACTACGGCGGTGGGAGCGCCGACCAACTGCCGGCCCGAGGCGCGTTGGGACTGCGCGTGCAGGCCCTGGTCGAGGACGGTGTCATCGAGGTCCACACGGGCTTTGAGACCGCGGAGGTCACCGACGGGCCAGACGGGCGCATGACCATCACGGCTACAGGTGGCCGCACCATCCCGGACGTCGACCACATCGTGAGGGCAACCGGGTACCGGCCTGACCTGTCGCTCACCGCGGAGTTGCGCCTCGACCTGGACCCGGGTGTGCAGGCCCCCCGCGCGCTCGCCCCGCTCATCGACCCCAACGTCCACTCGTGTGGCACGGTTCCACCACACGGCGAGGCCGAGCTGGCCCATCCCGAGCCAGGCTTCTACACCGTCGGGATGAAGAGCTACGGCCGCGCGCCGACCTTCCTCGCGGTCACGGGCTTCGAGCAGGTCCGGTCCGTGGTGGCGTGGCTCGACGGCGACGACGAGGCGGCACGAGAGGTGCGGCTGGTCCTGCCCGAGACGGGTGTGTGCGGCGGCAGCGGCCTGAACGAGGAGCTGACCGACGGGCTCCCGCTCGTCGAGCAGACGGCGGGTGGCGGCTGCTGCTGATGCGCGTGTCCCCACTCCACCGCACCGTCGGTGGGCTGGGACTGGCCACGATCGTCAGCTACGGGGGCTGGTACTACAGCTTCGGCGTGTTGGTCCGTCCCATCGCCGACGACACCGGGTGGACGGTGGCCGAGCTCGGGGCCGCCTACGCCATCGGTCACCTGCTGGTCGGTGGTGGTTCGGCGCTGGGCGGTCGCCTGCTGGACCGCCGTGGGGGCCGGACCACGTTCGGCTTCGGTGCGGTCCTCGGTGGCGGGATGTTGGGCGCCGCGGCCGTGGCGCCGACGGTGCTGATGTTCGGGATCTGCTTCGCCGTGGCCGCGGCGGTCGTCGGCGCGACGAGCTCCTACCACATCACCATGGCGGCGGCTCGTCGTCTGCGACCTGACCGGCCGGCCAAGGCCATCGGCCCGCTCACCATCTACGGGGCGCTGGCCTCGCCGATCTTCCTGCCGCTGACGGCGGTTCTTGTGGAGGCGTTCGGCTGGCGGGTGGCGCTCGGTGCACTCGCGCTGACCACGGCCTCCGGTCTGGGGATCGCCGCCGTGCTCGCGCCGGACGGTCGAGCAGCCGACGCCTCTCCGGAAGCCGCTCCGGTCCGGCTATCGACGGCCATCCGCCGGGCTTGGGCCGATCCGGACGCCCGGCTGCTCACGCTGATGTTCCTGGGCTACGGGTTCGGATCCGGGCTGATCCTGACCTACCAGGTGCCGATCATGGTGGACTTCGGCCTGCCCCTGGCGACCGCCTCGCTGGTGGCCGGCGGGCGGGGCTTCATGCAGCTGACGGGACGTGTGGGCCTTGACCGCATCGTCACCCGCTTCGGGGTCCGGAGGCCCCTGGCTGTGGCGGCGGGGCTGGCCACGCTGTCCTGCGCGCTCCTCGTGGGCAGCGGCACCCTCGTCGTCGCCGTGGCGTTCGCCGCCATCGCAGGTGCCAGCATGGGCTCGAACTCACCTCTTGCCGGCATCCACGCCTCCGGCATCCTGCCCGAGCGGGACCTGGCAGCGCTCATGGGTGCCGTCCACGCCGCGGGTGCGGCGGCGTCGGCAGCCGGGCCGCTGATCGGCGGTGTGGTCCGGACCGCCACCGGCTCCTACGTCATCGCAATCGCACTGGCAGCCGCGGGCTTCGCCCTGGCCGGCGTCGCGGTGCTCCGGACGACGGCCTCAGCGGGTGTCGGTCGGGACCTGACGATCCCCTAGGTGCATCGACCTAGGAGCGGGCCAGGCGCCGGAGGTCGACGGTGGGGTCGGCGGCTTGCTCGGCGGTCAGGGATGCTCTCGCTCCGATCGCGGCCTGCGCCCCCTTGATGATCCGGCCGACCGCCCGTCCACGGGAGATCCCGGCGGCGGCCACGATCCGACCGTCTGCCAGACCGATCGACACGAGTGCGTCCTCCAGCCTGGCGGGATCGCCGCGGTCGACCCACGTGTCCACGTGGTCTGGCCAGCCGGTCGCCTGGACGGTGAGGTCGTACTGGTCCGACCAGGACCAGGGGACCTGCTCGTACGGGCTTGCGTTGCCGGCCAGGGCGGCGGCAGCGTGCTGCCCCATGGCCATGGCGTCGGTGTAGGACTCGGTCCGCACCGATGAGCCGTCCGCCGCCCGGACCCGGGCGACATCCCCGATGGCCAGGATGTCCGGGTGGGAGGTCCGGAGCTGGTCGTCCACCAACACGCCGTCGTTCACCGCCAGCCCCGCAGCCTCGGCCAGCGCGGACCGGGGACGGGCCCCGGTGGCGATCAGGACGTGCTCGCAGGCCACCAGCGTCGTCTCGGCCCCCGCGTGGTCCCGGCCGGTCACCCGCAGCCGCCCATGGTGCGCCTCGATGGTCTTCGGCTGCACCGCGAGACGGACGTCGACACCGGCAGCCCGGTGCTCCTCGAGCAGGGGGGCGACCACGGCAGGTGGCAGCACCCGGGCCATGGGTCTCGGCGTTGCCTCCAGGACGGTCACGCGGCAGCCGCGCTCAGTCGCGACCGCTGCGACCTCGAGGCCGATCACGCCCCCGCCGACGATCGCCAGATCGGTGCTGCCCTCGCCGAATCGGCGACGAAGCGCCACAGCATCCGCGGCGCGGCGGAGCACGGAGACCCCCGGCAGCGCCGCCCCCTCGATGGGTGGGACCCACGGCTCCGCCCCGGTTGCCAGGACGAGTGTCCCGAAGCCCACCGGCGATCCGTTCGCCAACTCCACGACGTGACGGTCAGGGTCGATTCGGTCCACGCGAGTCCCGGTTCGCGTGACCGGCCCGACCGCGTCGGCGAACAGCGGCGGCGGTGTCGCCGACGGGTCGGCCAGCATCCCCTTGGACACCACCGTCCGGTCGTACGGCGGCAGGTCCTCCTCGGTCAGGAGCACGACCGAGCGGGCGAAGCCACCTGTGACCAGGCGCATGACCATCGTGGCGGCGGCGGGTCCACCACCGACGACCACGACGTCGTGGTGGTCGGCGTCACGTGCGCCGCTCAACTGGTGGCCGCCCCGTCCACGGCGATCGTGGCTCCCGAGACGTAGGAGGCCGCGTCGGAGAGCAGGAAGACGATCACCTCCGCGATCTCGCCCGGCTCGGCCCACCGGCCGAGCGGGATCGTCCGCGTCACGCGCTCGGCCGCTGCTTCGTCCACCTCGCCGACCATCGGCGTTCGGGTGCCGCCGGGGCACACGGCGTTGATCCGCACACCGGCGGGCCCGTACTCGCGGGCGGTCGATCGCGTGTAGGACAGCACCGCCGCCTTCGACGCCGCGTAGGGCGCCAACCCTGGGCGGCCACCGAACGCCGCGTTGGAGGCGACGTTGACGATGCTGCCCTGGCCGGCCTGCACCATGTGCGGCAGGACCGACTGCATCGTCGTCACGACTGCATGGGTGTTGACCGCGGTGGTGAGGTCGATGGCCTCGGGCGGCTGATCAACCAGCTTCGGTCCGGCCGAGCCCAACGTGCCAGCGCAGTTGACCAGGCCGTCGATGCGGTCGAACACCGCCATCGCGCCCGTCAACGTCCGCGCGACCGCCTCTCGATCGGTCACGTCGACCACGGCGGAGCGATGCGGTTTGGGTGCCTCGCTGTCGGCCCGGTCCCACGAGATCGTGGTCGCACCCCGTTGACGGAGCAGCTCCACCGTGGCCTGCCCGATGCCGGAGGCACCACCGGTCACCAGCACCACACGATCGCTCCACTCGCTCACCGGGCACCTCCGCTGTACGTTACTGAACAGTCAGTCAGTGACCGGACAGGAGTCGGGATGGAGCGCACAAGCGACACACACCACCGCGTCGAAGGCGGTGCCGGCATGGCGCCGGGCGACGTCAGACTGCTCGAGGTCGGCGTCCACCGCATCTGCCTGGCTCGCACCGAGGCCGGTGAGGTCTTTGCCGTCGACGACACCTGCACCCACGAGGACGAGCCGCTCTCCGAGGGATGGGTCGAGGGTGACTGCATCGAGTGCCCGGCCCACAACTCGACCTTCGACCTGCGCACCGGAGAGGCGCTGATGCTCCCCGCGGTCGATCCGGTGCGGACGTACCCGGTCACGGTCGACGGTGACGACCTGGTCGTCGAGCTGCCGGGGGCGTGACCGTGTCCGACGAGGGTGGGGGTCGCTCGCAACGCAGCGAGCGGGAGCGGCAGATCATCGAGGTGGCGACGTCGCTGTTCCGGCGGAAGGGCTACCACGTCACCTCCCTCGAGGATCTCGCCGAGGCGATCGGGTTCACGAAACCGGCGATCTACTACTACTTCAACAGCAAGGAGGACATCCTCTTCACCATCGTCGACGGGATCGTCGAGCAGGCCCTCGAGCGGACCACCGCCATCGCCGAGGGGGACGGTACGGCCGGCGAGCGCCTGCACCAGCTGCTGGTCGCGAACACCGGCGTGCTGCTCGAGAACCTGGATGCCAACACCGTCTTCTACAACGAGCGCGGGCTGCTCACCCCTCAGCGCGAGGCGGCGATCCGGGCACGCGAGCGGGAGTACACCGGCGTCGTCCGGGCGCTGTACGTCCAGGGGGTCGAGGACGGGGAGTTCATCGACATGGACCCGGCGGTGGCGACCGCGACCCTGCTCGGGGCCTCGATCTGGAGCTACCGCTGGTTCGATCCGGACGGTTCGCTCTCCATCGACGAGATCGCCGTCCAGATCGCCGACCTGCTGCTGGGTGGGCTGCGCCGCTAGAGAGCCCATCATCCGTCGGTGATCGTGGCCAGGACGGCGCCGCGCTCGACCACGTCGCCCACGGCCAGGCCTACGCCCTGGACCGTGCCGTCCCGGTGGGCGGCTACGTGGGTCTCCATCTTCATCGCCTCGAGGACCACGACCAGCTGGCCGGCCGTCACCGCCTCGCCGGGCTCGGCGGCGTAGGCAACGATCGTGCCCTGCATGGGTGCGCGCACCTCGGGGCCGTCGGTGGCCGCCCGGTCGGCCTCGCGTGCGGTCGTCTCGCCGGTCCGCGCGGCCCCGGCGACCGCGGCCGGGCTGTCGGCCGTGCCGTACACGCTCACCCAGCGCGGCTGGCCGCCGATCGTCAACCGCACGTCACGCTTGGTTCGGACTGCGGTTGCGTGTTCCGTCCCGTGGCCGCCGCCCGGCGTCGACGTGGTGGCGCCGTCACCGCCGGGGTGCTGGTGCTCCGGCAGCTCACTCAGGTCCCACTCCCGCTCGACGGAGGCGGTGCAGTGCGTTGCCTCGGCGAACTGGGGGTGCGTCATGGCCAGTTCGTGGAACGGCGCCGTGGTCGGGACGCCACCCACCACCAGCTCGTCCAGGGCGCGCGCCATGCGGAGTCGGGCCAGATCGCGGTCGGCCCCCCAGACGATCAGCTTGCCGATCAGCGAGTCGTAGGCCGGCGGGATCTGATAGCCGGCCTCGACGCCGGTGTCGAACCGGACCCAGGGGCCGGTGGGGATCCTCAGCTCGGTGATGGTCCCGGGCGAGGGCATGAAGCCGGCGGCCGGCTCCTCGGCGTTCAGTCGGACCTCGATGGCGTGCCCGGACGTGGTGATGTCGTCCTGGGTGACGGTCATGCCGTCGCCGGCCGCGATGCGGAGCTGTTGGTGGACCAGGTCGACGCCGGTCACCAGCTCGGTCACCGGGTGCTCGACCTGCAGCCGGGTGTTCATCTCGAGGAAGTAGAAGGTCTGGCCGTCCTCGTCCAGCAGGAACTCACAGGTCCCGGCGTTCGTGTATCCCATCTCGCGGGCCACCCGGATGGCGGCTTGACCCATGGCCTCGCGGACCTCCGAGGCGATGCCAGGGGCTGGGGCCTCCTCCACCAGCTTCTGATGGCGACGCTGCAGTGAGCAGTCACGGTCGCCGAGGTAAATGGTGGTCCCGTCGGCGTCCGCCAGCACCTGGATCTCGACGTGGCGGGGGCGGGCGAGGTACCGCTCCAGGTAGCACTCCCCGCGCCCGAAGGCGCCGACGGCCTCGCGCTGCGCGGCACCGATCGCCTCCTCCATCGCCTCGGGCTTCTGCACCACCTTCAACCCGCGGCCGCCACCGCCGAAGGCGGCCTTCACCGCGACGGGGTAGCCGTGCTGCTCGCTGAAGGCCAGCGCCTCGTCGGTGCTTCCGACCGGGGAGCGGGTGCCAGGCACGACGGGGACACCGGCAGCGTCTGCGACGGCTCGCGCGGACAGCTTGTCGCCCATCTGCTGGATGGCACTCGGTGGCGGACCGACGAAGACCAGTCCGGCGTCGACGACCGCACGAGCGAAGTCGGCGTTCTCGGAGAGGAAGCCGTAGCCGGGGTGGATGGCTTCCGCTCCGGCCTCGCGCGCGGCGCCGATGATGCGCTCGGGGTGCAGGTAGCTCGCGGCGGGCGGCGTCGGGCCGATGAGGTAGGCGGCGTCGGCTGCTCGGACGTGGGGGGCGTCGGCGTCGGCCTCGGCGTACACGGCCACCGCGGTCACCCCGAGCTCCTTGCAGGCGCGGATGACGCGGATCGCGATCTCGCCGCGGTTGGCCACGAGCACCGAGGAGAACATTGCGGCCACGCTATCAGTTGACTTACCATTCGGTAAACAGTGAATCCGCCGGGTTTCGACCGATTCCGGGTGCTGCCAGCCGCCACGACCGAGAGCGCGAGAGGAGCCCATGAGCCGCGACGTCTACACCGAGGACCACGAGCTGTATCGCGATAGCGTCCGCCGGTTCGTCGAGCGGGAGGTGGTGCCGCACTGGGAGCGCTGGGAGGAGCAGGGGCGGGTCGACCGGACGCTGTTCACCGCTGCGGGGGAGGCGGGGATCCTCGGCATCGCGGCCCCCGAGGACCTGGGCGGCGGAGGGGTCAGCGACTTCCGGTACAACGCCATCCTGTCGGAGTGCCTGGCCGAGGCCGATGTGCTCTCCGCGGGACTTGGCCTGTCGCTGCAGGCCGACATCGCGCTGCCGTACTTCCTGCACCACTGCACGCCCGAGCAGGCCAAGCAGTGGATCCCGGGGATCATCTCGGGGGAGACGATCCTGGCCCTGGCGATGACCGAGCCGGGCGCCGGCTCGGACGTGGCCGGCATCGCCACGACCGCCCGCCGCGACGGCTCGGAGTACGTGGTCAACGGCGGCAAGACCTTCATCACCAACGCGCTGAATGCCGATCTGGTGGTGACGGCGGTGAAGACCGATCCCGAGGCGGGGCGGAAGGGCATCAGCCTGCTGGTCATCCCGTCGGACCTCCCGGGGTTCTCGCGCGGTGAGAAGTTGGCGAAGGTGGGCCAGCACGCGGCGGACACCGCCGAGCTGTTCTTCGACGACGTCCGCGTGCCCGTCGAGAACCTGCTGGGGGAGGAGGGCCGGGGCTTCTACGCGATGATGGCCCACCTGGCGGAGGAGCGGATGAGCGTCGCCGTCCAGGCCATCGCCCAGGCGCGGCGGGCCTTCGAGCACACCCTGGCGTACGCGAAGGAGCGGCAGGCGTTCGGCTCGCCGATCGGGTCGTTCCAGCACAACCGCTTCGTGCTGGCCGAGATGAAGACCGAGATCGACGTGACCCAGGCCTACGTGGACCAGCTGCTCAGCCGGGTGGCGGTGGGGGAGTTGGACGCCACCGATGCCGCGCAGGCCAAGTGGTGGGCGACGGAGGTGTGTCAGAAGATCGTCGACCGCGGTGTGCAGATGCACGGCGGCTACGGCTACATGACGGAGTATCCGATCGCGCGCGCGTGGGTCGACAGTCGGATCCAGACCATCTACGCGGGGACGACGGAGATCATGAAAGAGCTGATCGGACGGTCGATGGGGTTATGAGTGGCGGGGGTATGAGTGACGGCCCCGTGCGTTCGGAATCTGCGGCGGCTCATCTCGAGCAGGCCAAGCAGGCGCTGGCCGGCCTGGCTGACGGGGTTGGGGAGCCGGTCCGGCAGTTGGGGGTGATCGGCGGCGGTCAGATGGGGGCCGGGATCGCGGCGACGGCGGTGTCGCTGGGCTTGGCGACGACGGTTCGGGACGTCTCGGAGGAGTCGCTGTCTCGCGCTCGGGCGTACCGGGACAAGGTCCTGGCCCGCACAGCGGGGGAGGGCGCGTCGCGCGGCTCCTCGCCTGGTGGGGAACCTGGCCGCTCCGGTGGGGAATCTAACCCTGGTGGGGAACCTGACCTCACCGGTGGGGAATCTGACTCTGGTGGGGAACCTGGCCTCTCCGATGGGGAATCTAACCGTGGTGGGGAACCTGACCTTGCCGCGCTCTCCGGTGAGGAATCTGACTCTGGTGGGGAACCTGACCTTGCCGCGCTCTGGACCGCGACGCCCGGATGGGACCACTTCGACCGGGCCGACGCCGTCATCGAGGCCGTCTTCGAGCTGCCAGAGCTCAAGGACACCGTCCTCGAAGACGTCGGAGGGATCGTGGGCGAGCAGGCCCTGGTGGCCTCCAACACCTCCGCCATCCCCATCCGGACGCTGGCCACCTCGGTCCCTGATCCCAGCCGCTTCATCGGGATGCACTTCTTCTCGCCCGTCGACCGGATGCCGCTGGTCGAGCTGATACCGCACGACGGCACCGCCGCGGAGACCGTCACCCGGGCCGCCGCCCTGGGACGACAGCTGGGGAAGGTCGGCGTCGTCGTCGGGGACGCACCGGGGTTCTTCACCTCCCGCGTCTACGCACGCTGGCTGGTCGAGGGCGTCCGACTGCTGCTGGACCGCGCAACCGTCGAGGAGATCGACGGGGCGGCCAAGACCGTCGGCTTCCCCGTCGGCCCCCTGCGCGCCCACGACGAGGCGACCCTGAACCTGGTGCTTCAGGCCAGCATCACCCAGGTCGCCGAGCCGGTCATGGCCGACCGCCTCGACATCGCAGCCGCGCGCGAGGCACTGCAGGCCCTGGTCGATGCCGGCGTCCAGGGTCGACGACAGGGCAGTGGGTTCTACCGCTACACCGACGGCCGCCGCGACGGGTCGAACCCCGCGGTGGCCGCCACCCTCGGCGTCACGCCCTCCGAGCTGCCGGAGGCGGTGATCGGCGAGCGGCTGCTGCTGGCCTTCGCCTCGGAGTGCTACCTCTGCTGGGATGACGGGACCCTCTGCCATCCCGACGACGGCGACGTCGCGGCCGTGCTCGGCATCGGCTTCCCCGGCGGACTCGGTGGGCCCTTCCACTTCGCCGACCAGACGGGCCACGCCGAGATGGTCCGGCGCTGCGAGGCGTTGGGTGAGGTGCGCTTCCCGCCCGGCCAGACCATGCGGCACCTGGCCGAGGCCGGCGGCACCTTCCACGCGCAAACCCGCCGCCCGGCTCCGTTCGCCCCGCTCCCGGAGAACTGATCCATGAACGACTCCTACGGCATGTTGACCGTGGCCGTCGACGACGGCATCTGCTTCGTCACGCTCGACCGGCCGACCAAGCTCAACACCATGACGTTTGCGTTCTGGACCGATCTGCAGGACCTGCTCGCGGACGCGACTGCCGACGACGACGTCCGGGTCCTGGTCGTGCACGGCGCGGGCGACAACTTCTCCGCCGGCGGGGACATCGAGGGGTTCGGCGGCCTCGATGACATCCCGGCCCGGCGGGAGTACCAGGAGCTGGCCTTCGCTGCCTTCCGGGCCTTCGAGACCTTCCCCAAGCCCACGATCGCGGCGGTGCACGGCTACGCACTGGGCGGCGGCTGCGAGCTGACGATGGTCACCGACCTGGTGATCTGCGATACCACTGCCCAGTTCGGGACACCGGAGGCGAGCGTCGGCTTGATGCCCGGTCTCGGTGTCGTCCGCGGTCGGGCCAACAGCAACCTGCACTGGCTGAAGCTGATGATCTTCACCGGTCAGCGGCTGGGGGCGGAGGAGGCGAAGGCGGCCGGACTGGTCACGACGGTTGTGCCGGAGGGAACCCACCTGGAGGAGGCCAGACGCCTCGCGGGGCTCATCGCAGCAAAGCCGGCGACCGCTCTCCGGGTGGCCAAGGGCATCCTCAACCGGGGGTCTGCCGAGGGGTACGAGTACTCCGTCGAGGCGACCGCCCTGTTGCACTCCACCAACGACCAGGCCGAGGGGGTTGCGGCGTTCGTCGAGCGGCGCGCTCCCGACTTCAAGGACCGCTGAGCCCTATGACTGCCCCGTTCGAGGACCGCTGACATGACCGATCAGGCCGGGCCGACGGAGACCGCGGCAACCCTCCCCACCATGAAGGACCGACTGGCCGAGCTCGAACGCCGCCGGCAGATCGCCCTCGGGATGGGCGGGGAGGACCGGATCGCGCGGCACCACGCCTCGGGACGGCTGACGGCCCGGGAGCGGATCACCGCACTGCTGGACGACGACTCCTTCTACGAGATCGGGATGTTGGCCGAGCCGGAGCGTCGCCTGGACCGACCCGTCCCCGGCGACGGATGCATCACCGGGTTCGGCCGGTTGGACGGTCGGAAGGTCTGCCTGATCGCGATCGACGCCACGACCCTGGCGGGAACGACGGCGCCGATCAGCATGCGCAAGCAGGGCCGGATCGCCGAGTTCGCCGCCACGAAGGGGCTGCCGCTGATCCTGCTGATGGACGCCGACGGTGGCCGGATCCCCGACGTGATGGGGTGGCGGTTCAGCGGTCTGCCGTTCGACTTCTCGACGTTCCTGCAGACGCCGGAGGGGTACCCGCCGATCCCCCGGATCGCGGCGATGCTCGGTCCGGGCTACGGGGACTCGGCGCTGCACGCGGGGACGGCCCACATCGTGATCATGACCGAGTCGTCCTCGATCGCCCTGGTCGGCCCGACGGTGGTGGCCTCGGCCATCGGGGAGGTGGTCAGCGACGAGGAGTTGGGCGGCCCGGCCCATGCGCAGGAGTTGGGCACGGCTCACCTGGCGCTGCCCGATGAGCAGGAGGTCTTCGACGCGATCGCCGCCTACCTCTCCTACTTCCCCTCGAACGCCTCCCGGCCCGCACCGCTCGCGCCGGCAGTCGAGCCCCGTCGGCCCGCCGAGTCGCTGCTCGAGGTCGTGCCGACCAACCCCAAGCAGGCCTACGACATGGTGGAGGTGCTGGACGCCATCGTCGATGCCGACACCCTGCTGCCGTGGCGGCCGGAGGCGGGCAAGGCAATCATCGCGGCGTTCGCGCGCATCGGGGGCCAGCCCATAGGGGTGATCGCCAGCCAGCCGCGGTTCGGCGCCGGTGCGCTGGACCCGAAGGCGCTGGAGAAGGCCCACACCTTCGTGGACCTGTGTGACACCTTCAACCTGCCGCTGGTCTATCTCCAGGACGTGCCCGGGCTGCTGGTCGGCATCGAGGCGGAGCGGCAGGGCATCGTGGCCTGGTACGAGCGGCTGGTCGCCCGGATGGCCCGGACCAAGGTCCCGAACGTTGCGGTCGTGGTGCGCAAGGCCTTCGGGGGCGGGCACTACGCCCTCGGCGGCCGGCCGACCAACCCGGACCTGCTGGTCTGCTGGCCGACCGCGGAGCTCGGCTTCATGGCCCCGGACACGGGCATCGTGACGGTGAACCGGCGGCGGCTCGAGGCGGCGGAGGCGGAGGGGGGCATCGAAGCCCGTCGCGCACTGGAGGCCGAGCTCTCCGCCTACTGGGCGGACGAGTCCGAGCCCTGGGAGGCGGCGGCCCACACCTACGTGGACGACATCATCGACCCGCGCGACACCCGCAAGGTGATCCTGACGGGGATCGAGTTCGGCTGGGGCGATCGCGATCGCGTGGGCTGACAACGGAGCTGTCCGACCTCCATGTTCTGTACCCTCGGCTAGTGCCAACCAGCCATCACCTTCTTCAGACTTGTGTCAGAAGTCACGTCCAAAACCTCGAGTCTCTGCACTCCGGCCTGGCGATTGTCGAGGCTCTGGTCAAGTTCGCAGGCGCAACAGCGGCAGCATTTCTACTCAATGCCAAACTGTTGCCCCAATGGCCCCAACGGAACGGCCTCCAAGCTCACCTCACGACACTGCGAACCAACTTGCGATCGTTGCCGGCCGACTCTGCGGCGACGACAATGGCGCTTAACACCGTCATCGACAAACTCGCATCAGGTCGCAATGGGGATGTTGTCGCGCTACGCAATCAAGCCCTCCACGGGGAGCATCTTCCGGGAGAGATTGACCGCGCCCATTCCCTGAGTTTGGACATTCAAGAAGTCGTCGGCGCCTTCCAAGGGCTTCTCTATGCCCGAGAAGATCTACTCCTTTGCGATGGAATATCCCTCGATCCGTTTGTTCGTAGTCATGAGGGACGTATCGCCGTCATTAAATCCTGGGACTCGAAGAGTGGCAACTACTGGCTGCTCGGAGCGGGCGAGTCCTCTACTGCCTCGTTCCCACACGCGAGTGCCGCGATGTTGGCTATTCGTAGCCCCCAGACAGCCTATGAAAGGGAGAAAATGATCGAGCAGATCAAGGCGGATATTGCGGCCCTGACGGGATCTGTGATTCGTCTGGACCAGTCGGAGTCAACGGTCAGCATTGTCTGGGACCTCCCAGTCCTAGAAGGAGAATCTCGCCGCTCCGACGAGTTCAGAATGGGGTTTCAGCCCGAGTGGATGGATGGAGACGGTTCTTGGCGTCCGTACCAACGCTTCATTACTGACGTGCTTAGTTGGCCGACACTACTGGGCAGACTGAGGGTTCTGGCGAAGTCGGCATTCGATCGAAAGATCGGGAACGATCGGTATGAGTCCCCCACCTTCTCGAACCGAAGTGTAGTTGACCAGGCTGACATAGTTCGACTTGGAACAGAGGAGTTTGACTCTAGAATTTGCGAAGCCGCTAGAACACGAGATGGCGCGACTCGGTTGCTCTTCCTTCAGGGGACGGCAGGTGCTGGAAAGTCTCTTGCGATGGCCAAGTCCGCCTTAATGTTAACCGAGAGGGCGAGAGAACACTATGAGAGAGAGGCTCTGGAGCCTGCCGCACTCTTTGTCTCATCGGAAGGACACCTCCTAGCAAGCATCAACACGGCGATTTCCAGGGTGGTGGACGCGACTCCCGGGTTGAGCGCACAGGGTGTATCTGTCCTTATTCGCAACGGCCTACTGGTCCTCTATGTGGATGGCCTAGACGAACTGTTAGGTGATGCCGCTTACCGCCATGCAATCGAGGTCTTTAACAATTGGGCGAAGGGTCTGGATGGACAGGGGGCGATCGTCGCGTCCGCGCGCTCAAGCTACTTTGCCTCCACATACGCTTCCTCTGCGGTCAGGGCCAAGAACGCACCTTCGGTGCTAACAGAACTGTGGACTGTTGACGGTTTAACAGATGAACAGATCGACGCGATTTGGAGTGATCATCACGAGGGGGGTGCACCGCCCTTGGACTCCTTGAGTTCGTCAGCCGTTCAGGCACTTCGTGTCCCCTTTCTATGTCAAGACGCGGCTCGCAACTCGGCTGAGGGGGGCCTGGCGTCTGAGGAAGCTATCCGCCACAGCCTCATTCAGAGTTACCTCGATCGGGAAGCACGCATCCTGATTGATCAAGGCAACGCCATGATCGACCAATCGCAGCTTCGCTTGTTCCTGCGAGAGGTCGCCGAAGCTCTCGTCTTGTCCGGTGATAGATCTCTTTCGGAAGAGGATGTTAGTTTGGCGGCCGCCGCGGCCGAGGTCGAAGAAGAGTCACTATTGAATCGGCTGAGAGTCCTGTGCGGTTTGGAGGTGGAGAGCGCTGAATCCGGTCAGCGGTTTGTTTTCGGGCACACCCTGTACTTTGACCACTTCTTTGCTGTAGCGGTTGTTGCCAAGCTCAAGAGGGACCCGGACACAGCACGGCGCCTCCTTGGGGCGCGGCGGCTTGAGCCTTGGGCTACGACGTCTCTTGTTAATGCCATGTCTGAAGAATGGTGTGCAGACTGGATTGGAGTCAGTTTTCCAACGACCAGCAATAACGTCAGATTTGCGCGGGGCCAGATTCTCATTGAGTTGATCGACAGGGGGAATTTGTTAGAGCGGGCAGAGGATGTATTCGTGTCAGAGGAAGAAGCCAAGCCGTGGCCCCCTGTGTTGCGTAACCTGTACGCGGGTGAAATATATCTGACCGAAGGTTGCAGTGTCGAGATCGGGCATATCAGATGTTTGGGGCTTGAAGAGTTCGGGAAGTGCCCCGAACTAGTTGGAGTTTCGGTGGACGCCGTCAGGGTGCAGGACACGTATCTTATCGGAAGTGAAGCCCGCGATGCCCTATATGAGTCTGCAGAGACTGTTGCAGTGGAGCGGCAGAGAAATCCCGTTCAAGAACTCTTGGCGGAGATGGACCGTCGGAACACACTGCTACCCGTTGTGCTGGCCCCGGACTTCGTTCCGGATGACCCTCGGACGAAGTTCATGCAGGTTGAAGCTTGGCCGATCCTCTTGTCGGCGGCTAGGGGGGCGGGGCTGGTAGAATTGCAGAAGATCCAAAGCTCAGGGAGAAGTAATACATACAGGGTTAAGTTCAGTATCGACTTCTTGGAGTTGGGTGACCGAAACTCGAGCATCCCTGAGGTGCGAGATTTCTGGCGAAGAGTTGATGAGGAATTGACTACATAGGTGCGGATCATCCTTCGCGCCTGCCGGTGGCGATGCACAGAACTGTTCATCGCCGGGGTTCCTGTCCCCTGCTCTCGGCTGAGTTCCTAGTAGCGGAAGCCCTCCTCCAGCGGCCACAGGCGGCGGCCCAGGATGTCCTCCGCCGCCGAGAGGCCCACGCGCGCGGCCCGATCGATACCGATCCCACGTGCCTTGAACGTCTCGCTGGCGAAGTAGAGACCCTCGACGTTCGGGGCCTTCCAGTTCGGGCGGAACTGGCCCACCAGTCCCGGCTTCTGGATCACGCCGAACGAGGGGTCGTACACCAGGTGGCGCCGCTTGAAGACGTGGTCGGCCAGACCCGGCCACATGATCTCAACGTCCTGCTCGAACTCGTCGAACTTCTGCTTCACGAAGGCCATGTCGCCGTTGCGGCCGAAGCCGTGCAGCATCGCCCCCATGACGTAGAGGTGCTTCCCTTCCGGCGCCACCGACGGGTCGAGCGCCGACATCTCGAACATGAACCCCGAGGTGTTGGCCACCGGGGTGTGCATCCACGTCGCGATCTCCTGTCGGTCCAGGACGCTGACCGGCTCCTCGGTCGCCATGTACAGCCCGGCCCAGCTGATCCGCCAGCGGTCCTGCGCCATCGTCTCGATCTGCTGCACGTACCAGTCCGGCAGGACGTTGGGGTCCACCAGCTGGAGGACGTGCCACACCGGCAGGGTCGAGATCACCACGTCGGCGGTGACGATCTCCTCGTGGAACACCTCGTTCGGCAGCACCGCGTCGGCCCTCGGGAGGGCGACACCGACGATCGTCCGGTCCTCCATCACGACCCGGCTGACCGGCTGGCCCAGCCGGACCTCGCCGCCGTTCTCCACCACCGCGTCCCGCAGCTCGGTGAACATCGCGTCCCACCCGCCGACCGGCCAGTAGGAGTACGCCGCGGTCTGCTTCTCCTCGTAGTGCATCTTCCGCACGAACAGGTTCTCGGAGGCGGAGTGGTCCCACCAGTCCTCGGTCATGCACTCCATCACGGTGATGAACTCGAACAGGTCGACCACGCCCTGGTGGTCGGTGTGCTGGTGGATCCAGTCGCGCATGGGCCGGTCGTCCCACTGCTCGAGCTCCTCGTATGAGGTCTCCATCAGCGCGGCGATGACCTTCTTCAGCTCGTCCTTGTCGCCGGAGTACCGATCGCGGATCGACCCCCACGACTGCGTCTCGTGATTCCACACCGGCATGTCGGTGTTCTTCGGACCGTGCCCCAGCTCGCGACCGAGGTGAGCGAAGATCCGGGTCAGCCCCGAGCCGGAGTCCTCCATCAGGTGCGCACCCAAGTTCAGCTGGTAGCCCTCGTCGTCGGTGGCCATCCCGCGACCACCGAGGTAGGGGCTGCGCTCGAGGAGGAGAACGGACCTCCCCTCCTTCGCGAGCAGGGCGGCGGCGGACAGGCCGGCGGCTCCGGCGCCGATCACGATGACGTCGTACTCACTCACGGGATGACCCTTCGACTCGTTTCCGGTAATCTACCAAACATTCGGTAGAACAAGCGAGGAGAAGTCATGCGCGAAGCCGTGATCGTCGACGCCGTCCGAAGCCCGATCGGGAAGGGGAAGCCGGGGGGAGCGCTGTCCGGCTGGCATCCCGCCGACCTGCTGGGGACCGTCCTCGCCGGCCTCGTGGAGCGGACGGGCGTCGACCCCTCCACCATCGAGGACGTCATCGCCGGGTGTGTCTCCCAGGCGGGTGAGCAGTCGTTCAACGTCGCTCGCAACGCCGTCCTCTCCGCGGGCCTCCCCGAGACGGTGCCGGCCACCTCGATCGATCGGCAGTGCGGCTCGTCCCAGCAGGCCGTCCACTTCGCCGCCCAGGGCATCATCGCCGGCGCCTACGACGTCGCCATCGCCGCCGGGGTTGAGGTGATGTCGCGGGTGCCGATGTTCTCCTCGAACATGGGCACCGACCCCTACGGCACCGGCACCCACGAGCGCTACGACAACCGCTTGGTCCCACAGGGCATCTCCGCCGAGATGATCGCCGCGAAGTGGGGGTTCAGCCGCGAGCAGCTGGACGAGTTCGCGGCCGGCTCCCACGCCAAGGCCCACCACGCCACCCAGGAGGGGTGGTTCGAGCCCGAGATCCTGCCGCTCGCCGTCGACCGGGGCGAGGGCCCGACCGGCGAGACCATCGCCACCGACGAGGGCATCCGACCCGGGTCGACTCCGGAGGTGCTGGCCGGGCTCCGTCCCGCCTTCCACACCGAGGAGCTGGCCGCCGAGCACCCGGACCTCAGCTGGGTGGTGACGGCCGGAGGCGCCTCGCAGCTCTCCGACGGCGCCGCCGCGCTGCTGCTCATGGAGCGAGAGACCGCCGAGGAGGCCGGCTTCACCCCCCGAGCGGCCGTCCGGCACTTCGCGGTCGTCGGCGACGACCCGATCCTCATGCTGACCGGTGTCATCCCCGCAACCGAGCAGGTGCTGGCCCGCGCCGACCTGACCATGGCCGACATCGACGCCTTCGAGGTCAACGAGGCCTTCGCACCCGTCGTCCTCGCCTGGGAGGCGGAGATGAAACCCGACATGGACCGGGTCAACGTGCATGGCGGTGCGATCGCCAACGGACACCCGCTGGGTGCGTCCGGAGCCAAGCTGATGACCACGCTGCTCGGCGTACTCGAACGAACCGGTGGACGGTATGGCCTGCAGACCATGTGCGAGGGTGGCGGCATGGCCAACGCCACCATCATCGAGCGGTTGAGCTGATGGACATCGAGTTCGGGGTCCCCGGCCAGATCATGCCGCCGGCCGACAAGGCCATCCAGTTCGCCCAGCGGGCTGAGGAGGACGGCTTCGACGCGGTGTGGTGGCCCTGCCACCTGATGAACTGGTTCCCCGACTCGATCTGGACCGAGGACATCAGTCCGCTCACCAAGTACCAGAAGGTCCACACGCACTTCGACCCGCTGCTGATGATGTCGGCCGTCGGCTCGCAGCTCGAGCGGACCAAGGTCGGCGTGGTCGTCACCGACCTGCTGCGCCGCAACCCGGCCATGGCGGCCAACGCCCTCCTCACCCTCGACCACGTCACCCAGGGGAAGGCGATCCTCGGCCTCGGGAGCGGCGAGCGGCTAAACGTCGAGCCGTACGGCATCAACTTCGACAAGCCCGTCGGCAAGTTCGAGGAGCACCTGCACGTCATGCGGATGCTGATGGACACCGACGACCCGGTCACCTGGAAGGGGGAGCACATCACGGTGGAGGATGCGGTCCTGCACCTGCCCCCCTACGGCGACCGGCAGCCGCCCATCTGGGTTGCGGCCCACGGGCCCCGGATGCTCGGGATCACCGGCCGGTACGGCGACGGGTGGTTGCCGACCAAGATGCCGCCGGAGCAGTACGGCACCTCCCGGGAGACCATCATTGCCGCGGGGGAGGAAGCCGGCCGGGACATGAGCCACTTCCAGCCCGGGATGCTCGGCTACATCCTGGTTGGCCCGGACGAGGAGGCCGTCGAGCGGATGACCCACGAGGCGCTGGTCCGCTTCCTCTGCGTCCTGCTGCCCTCGCAGGTCTACCGGGACCTCGGCTTCACCCCGCCGCTGGAGGGGAAGGGGTCTGGATTCCACGACTTCATCCCCTCACGCGTCGACCGGGCCGAGGCCGAGCGCATCGTCGAGGCGATCGACCCCTCCGTCGTGCGCTACTACGCCTTCTGCGGCACGCCCGAGTCCATCGTCGACCAGCTGAAGCCGTACCACGCCAATGGCCTGCGCCACATGATCCTGTGGAACATCACCGCCTTCGGCGACCCTGAGCTGGCGCGCTGGTCCTTCGACGGGCTCCGGCAGATCAAGGCCATGTTGCAGGAGGCGTGAGCGTGCCCTCCTCCGAACGATCCGACGCAGCGTCAGTCGAGGCCCTCGAGCCGTTCACCGCCGAGGTTCGCGATGACGGCGTGGCGATCCTCACGATCGACCGACCGGACAAGCAGAACGCGATGTCGGTGGCCTTCTTCGAGAACCTCGAACCGCAGCTCGACATCTTCGACGCCGACGACCGGGTCCGTGTCGTCATCATCACCGGTGCGGGGGAGGAGGCCTTCAGCGCCGGTGGGGACATCGAGAGCTTCCTGATCATGGACGACGTCGCCAGCTACCGGCGGCGGCTGAAGCTGGTCTTCGACGCCTTCCACGCCGTCGAGCGGTGTGAGGTGCCGGTGATCGCCGCGGTCAACGGGGTGGCCTACGGCGGCGGGACGGAGCTGTCCTTGGCCGCCGACCTGGTCATCGCCTCGGACCGGGCGAAGTTCGCCTTCCGTGAGCCGGTGATGGGGTTGATGCCCGGCTACGGCGTGGTCCGCGGGCCCGCCGTCATCGGGCCGCAGTGGACCCGGTACCTCGCGCTCTCGGCCAACCCGATCGACGGGGCGACGGCGGAGCGGATCGGTCTCGCGTTGCGGTGCGTGCCGCACGAGCAGCTGATGGACACCGCGATCGAGGTAGCCGCGGGCATCGCCCGCCGGGCACCGCTGTCGGTGCGCATGGGCAAGGCGTTCATCAACCGCACCCAGGGGGCCCCTGGCCTGGCGGAGTCGATCGAGGCCACCGCGCTGCTCTTCACCACGCAGGACCACAAGAACGCCGCCCAGGCCTTCCTGGACAAGGAGCGCCCGACCTTCGAGGGGCGCTGACTTGGCACAAACGGTCAGAGGCCCGCGCTGGGCCTCGATACCGTCACTCCGGTGAACGCCCCCTCCTCCACCATGCCTGCCGACGTGGCTGCGACGTTCGACGCGTCCGACCGCGAGGTCAGGGACGCGCTGCTCTCCCTGCGACACCTCATCCTCGACACCGCTGCGGAGACAGCTGACGTCGGTCCGCTGGAAGAGTCTCTGAAGTGGGGGCAGCCCAGCTACCGGCCCCTCGACGGCGGCGGGACGACCGTCCGAGTGGCGCCCGTCCGAGGGTCCTCCACCACCTATGGCATGTACGTGACCTGCTCCACCTCGCTGGTCGAGCAGTGGCGAGACGCCTTCGGTGAGCTGTTCCGGTATGACGGAACACGCGGGATCCTGTTCGAGGTCGGCGCCCCAGTCCCCACAGACGAGGTGCGGGCGTGCGTTGTGATGGCGCTGACCTACCACCGCACAGATTGACCAGAACGGTGTGTCGAGCCCCCGCCCGCACCGTAGTACCCGCAGGTGAGAGGCCTGCGCCCGCACGGATCGACCGAACGGGCGACCTCCACCTACTTCGATTTCGGTCGATCTGTGCCAGTCGCGGCTCACGTTGGCTCAGGCGGAGGTGATCCGCGGCGCCTCGGTGATCCCTGCCTCCTCCAACTCTCTCCGGATCCGCTCGCGCAGCTTGTACTTCTGGACCTTCGTGCCCGACATCGGGAAGTCCTCGGTGAAGCGGACGTAGCGCGGGACCTTGAACGTGGCGATCTGACCTCGGCAGAAGTCGATCAGGTCCTGCTCGGTCACGGTCGATCCGTCGACGCGCTGGACGAAGGCGCAGGGCACCTCGACGTACCGGGCATCCGGCGCCGCCACGACCTGAACCATCCGGACGTCAGGATGGCCCGCGAGGTGGTCCTCGATCTCCGCCGCGGCGACGTTCTCTCCGCCGACCTTGAGCATGTCCTTCAACCGTTCGACGAAGGTGATCCGGCCGTCGGCGTCCAGTCGGCACAGGTCGCCGCTGTGGAACCAGCCGTCCGGGTCGATCCGCTCGGCGGTTATGGCGGGATCTCCGTAGTAGCCGAGCAGCCGTGAGGGGCCCCGGTACAGCAGCTCGCCCCGCGCTGGCGGCTGCAGTACCTCTCCGCTGACCGGGTCGAGCAGTCTGACCTCCATGCCCGGCAGCACGTGCCCATTGGTCTGCGTGCGCTCCTCGAGGGTGTCGGTCACGACGCCGACGGCCAGGAACCCGCCGGATTCCGTCGACCCGGTGCCCGAGACCTGGACGGCGTCGGGGACCCGCTCCTGCATGGCGCGGAGACGCTCCGGGGTGCCGATGTTGATGATGCGCTCGACCGTCGAGAGGTCCGTCGTGGCGAAGTCGGGGTGGTCGAGGACGGCCAGCCAGATCGTCTCGAAGGAGGGGAAGGCCAGCGTGCAGCGCTCCTCCTCCAACTGGCGGAGGGCCACGCCGGGATCGAAGAAGCCGACGTGCACCAGCGTGCACCCGGCGACGAAGGCCGCCCCGGTCGCGGCGATGGCGGCGATGTGGAACAGGGGGAGCGGGGACCAGAACCGGTCGTCGGGCATGAGCTCCAACCGCTCGGCCAGGCTGGCGCTGGAGTTCAGGATCGTCGCTTGGCTGTGCATGACCCCCTTCGGTCGCGAGGTGGTCCCGGAGGTGAACAGGATCATGGCGAGCGCATCGGGGTCGACGGCCGGCAAGTCGTCCGCGACGCTGCGGGAGAGGAACGTCGACCAGGGCAGCACCTGCGGACGCCGAGGCTTCCCGCCGGGACGGTCAGGTTCCCCGCCGGGAAGGTCAGGTTCCCCGCCGACGATGTGACGGAGGGCCGGAACAGCTGCGGGGTCCTCCGTGGCGACCAGGACCTCCTTCAGGTACAGCTGCTCGGCGATCACCACGCGGACGTCAGCGTCGGCCAGGACACCGGTGATCTCGGCTGCCTTGTAGCGGGCGTTGATGGGCACCGCAACGGCGCCCAACCGCAGGATGCCGAGCATCACCACCAGGATGTCCACCCCGCCGGCCATCAGATACGCGACGTGGTCTCCCGGCTCGACACCCAGGGCGCGCAGGTTCCCGGCCAGCCCGATCGACCGCTCACGCAGCTCTCCGTAGGTGACGCGCTCATCGGGGAACACCAGCGCCTCCACGTCACTGCGCTCCGCCGCCTGGTCCACGATGTCGGGCAGGGTCAGGCCGTCGACGTCGAACCTGGGATGTGTGTCAGACATGGGAGCCTCCGGTGACGTCTTGGACGGGACAGACCTGGCCACGGGTCAGGGTCTCGAGGATCCTGCCCTGGGCCAGGAACGACGCGGCGATCAGCGCGAGCTCGACGATCTCGGTGTCGGTGAAGTGGTCGCGGAGCGCCTCGTAGGTCTGGTCGTCGATCTGGCTGTGGTCGCCCGCCAGCGCGCCTGCGTAGGTGACCGCCAAGGTCTCTCGGTCGGTGAGGCCGGCGCTGGTCGGGTCGCGGAGCACGGCGTAGATCAGATCCTCGTCCACGCCCTCGCGATGGGCAGCGGGTCGTCGGACGGACTGGCACACCGGACACCCGGTCTGCTGCGCGACGGCCAGGCGGACCAGTTCGGTCAGGCGGGGCCCGAGCGGCGACCGGAGCCAGCGCTCGAAGTGGACCTGGAGGACGTCCGCGGCGTGATCCGGACTGGCGGACAGGAACCTGAGGATCTCGTTGCCCTCGTCCAGCGGTTCTCCCGCTACGTCTGTAACGGCCCACTGTCGTAGCTCCGGTGCGATCGCCGAGCCGGGTGGGAGGGTCATCATCAGGGATCCCTTCGTGGGGAGGATTGGTGCGGGGGCTACTCGTACAGGCGACGCAGGGGCCCCAGGAGGGCGCGGTCCAGGGCGAGATCGTCGAGGAGGAACCGACGGACAGCCGGACGGAGGTCAGCCAGGACATCCTCGGACTCCACGCGAGCGGCGATCTCCCCCAGGTCGCCGGTGAGCCCGCGGTCGCGCAGCGTGGCTCGGAGGCCGGCTTCAGCCATGGTCCGCCGTGACTGAACAGCCGGCTCGTGGTGTGCCCGCACGGCGGCTGTCTCGAGCAGCGCCGCCGCCGTCTTCAGTCCACGGCGGGTCCGGCCGTCGTCGATCATCGGCAGCACGTCGTCGCGGAGAAAGCGGGCGACACCCTCGTCGATCTCGGCACCACTGGGTCGGGGTCCCACACCCGTCTGCGCTTCGGTGGTGGGGTCCGCCGCCGCAGACTCCGCCGATCCGATCTCCGCCGAGCGGTCCTCCACCGTTCCCCAGCCGGCCAGCTCGGCTGCGCGACCGAGGGTCTGTGCTGGCAGATCGAGCCCGAGCCCAGCCAGGTTCGGCGCGTTGGAGCGGCCGGTGGCGAAGGCCGCGGCACCGGCCAGGATCATGATGGATCGGGTCACGCAGGTGAGGGCCAAGAAGAACCGCAGCACCTCCGGGTCCACGGAGTGCTCCGCTGCCGCCTCGTACGCCTCCACGAGCGCCCGCTGGGGGACGCCGTGGTCCCCCTCCATCCAGATGGCCGCGGCCAGATCCTCCAGTGGATGGCCGAAGTGCGCCAACTCCCAGTCCAGCAGCCCCGTCACCTCGCCGGCCTCACCCAAGGCGTTGTGCGCGCCGGCGTCGCCCCACAACTGGACGGCCGGCACCTCGGCGAGCGCCGCCGGGACCGCCGCGTGGGCCCACGACAACAACCCCTCGACCAGCGGAGGTGGTGGGACGGCGTTCCCCACAGCGCGGCGTCGCCACCGGCTGATCTCGGCACGGGTCGCCTCGGCGGCATCTCGCTCGTCGGGGTCTGCCAGACCAGCTCGGTGCAGGGCCGCCAGGTGGGTCATCAGGTCCGCGGAGAGCTGCTCGCGCTGCGCCCTCGGGGTGCGCACCAGGGGGACGCCCGGCACGAAGTCCATCAGCATGAAGGGGGCGCCCAGCACCTCGGGATCGGTCTCGACCAGGTGCACCTCCGGGACCGGCACACCGGCCGCGGCCGCGGCGCGCATGACCGTTGCCTCCGCGGTCCGGCTGGTCCACTCGAGCGGCCCGGCCGGAGCGGTTCGCCGCAGGACCAGTCGCCGCTGCACCTCGTCGGCCGACGCAGGCGAGCCATCGGGGCCGGACAGATGGAGGAACCAGGTTTCCTGGCCGTTGCCGATCGGGCCGCGCTCGACCGACCGGCACACCGCTCCCTGACCCAGGTGAGCGTGCAGCACCGTACTGACCTGAGCGGTCGTCAATGGCTCCACACGTCGTCCGTTCCACCTACCAATCGATTGGTAGAACGATAGACCACCGGACCGGGGAGCCCCAACGTTGACCAGTCGTGAAGTCGGGCTACCGTTCAGCATCAACACGGAGGGCACACACATGGCTTCGGACAGCTGTCAGCCCCATCGGGCGCCCGGACGGGCACGCCCGAGTTCGCCCACGATTGGACCAGTAGATGAGTGACGTCGAGGTCGAGCACGTGAGCGACGAACTGCCGGATCGGACACCCCGGGAGCGCGAGATCCTGGATGCCGCCGCCACGGTGTTCCACCAGAAGGGGTACGGCGCCGCCACCATCCAGGACATCGCGGACGCCGTCGGGATCCTGAAGGGGAGCCTGTACTACTACATCAACTCCAAGGAGGACCTGCTGTTCGAGGTGCTCCGTGACGCCCATCACGTCTCCCGCGTGCACCTGGAAGAGGCCAAGGCCGTCGAGGGCGACGCGCTGATCAAGCTTCGCGCGTTCATGGAACTGCACATCAAGTCCAACATCACCAACCGGGTGATGATCGGCGTCTACTTCCACGACTTCCGATCGCTGACGCCGGAACGGCGAGCCATGTTCATGGGCGGCCCGGACGATCACGAGACCTACGTCCTCGAGCTCATCGAACTGGGCAAGGAGCAGGGCCTGATCCGCCCCGACGTCGACGTCCGCATGACCGGCCTGGCGCTGATGGGGATGATGAACTGGGTCTACCAGTGGTACTCACCCGACGAGGTTGGCGGCGTGACCCCCAAGCAGTTGGCGACCGCCTTCGCCGACCTGGCGTTGCGTGGCCTCGACGATCGCTCGGAGCACGAGTGGCCGTCGGCCAGCATGACCAACGCCCTCGGTGAGCTGGTGCAGCAGCGGTGAAGAGCTTTCTCTACCAATCGTTTGGTTGTATCGTCCTCTGCGAGCTTGACCACACACGTTGGGAGGTGGAGCAGGCGCCATGCCCAGTGTGAGCACACAGCAGCAGGCCGAGTCGCCGGAGCGGTCCGCTCGTGCAGACGAGATCCGCCGGACCGCCGCAAAGATCTTCCATGAGAAGGGGTACGAGGGCACCTCCATCCAGGACATCGCGGATGCCGTCGGGATCCTCAAGGGCAGCCTCTACTACTACATCAACTCCAAAGAGGACCTGCTCTTCGACGTCATCCGGTCCGCACATGACCAGGGCCTGCAGGACGCAGCCCACTGGAGCTCGAGCGACGCTCGCCCCGCGGCCCGTCTGCGCGCCGCCATCAGACAGCACGTGATCAGCAACCTCTCGCGCCTCGTCGAGGTCGGAGTGTTCTTCCACGACTTCCGGTCGCTCAGTGACGATCGTCGTGCTGAGATCGTCGCCGATCGGGACTACTACGACGCGCGGCTTCGCCAGCTGGTGATCGACGGTCAGGAAGCCGGCGAGTTCGACGCCACCCAGGATCCCAAGCTCGTCGTCCTCGGCATGTTGGGGATGATGAACTGGGTCTATCAGTGGTACTCGCCGGAGGGTCCGCAGTCGCCCGAGGCCATCGCCGACAGCTTCGCCGACCTCATCCTGGGAGGTCTGGTCGTTCGTTCGGCGGGCTGACCGGATCGGAGGTGCGGTGAGCCCGATCCAGCGGCTCACCCCCAGGGCAGCGCGGCTGCTCCTGGTCATGGCCATGGGGCTGTGGGGACTGCAGTTCGTCGCGAACCACGAGCTCCTGGACGTGCTGAGCGCGGTCGACATCGTGGTGATCCGCTTCATCGTCGTGTTCGTCGTCGTGCTTGCCGCCGTGGCGACCGTCCCCTCCCTGCGACCGCGATTCACCCGGCTGGACGTCGGGATCATGCTGCTGGCTGGCGGGCTGGCGGTACCGGGGGCTCAGCTGATGCTGGCGCAGGGCCAGAACTTCCTGGCACCGGCCATGGCCGGGCTGGTGGTCGCAACCCAACCGGCGATCACGGCGGCGCTGTCGTCGCTGCTCCTACGCGAGCGGCTGGGTCGCGTCGCGTGGGTGGGGACGGTCCTCGCACTCACCGGCGCCGGGACGGTTGTCGTGTTCGCCACCGGAGGGGGGACGGAGCTCACGGTGGCCAACCCCTGGGGCGCCGCCCTGGTGCTCGGAGCCCAGGTCTCATTCGCCGGGTACACGGTCCTGACCAAGGCGGTGCAGGGGCGGACGGCACCGTTGACGCTGACGTTCTCGGGGCTGCTGGCCGGCTCGATCTGGTTGCTGCCGCTCCTCCCAGCCGTGGTGGGGCAGCTGGGCGCGTTGGAGGGGCTGCGTTGGTTGTGGTTCGTCCAGCTCGTGGTTGGCGGCACCCTCATCCCCTACATCATCTGGAACCTGGCACTCACCGTCCTCGATGCTGCCGAGACCGCGTCGTACACCTACCTCGTGCCCCTCTTCGGTGTGCTGTGGAGTTGGGCCATCCTGCGGGAGGACCTCTCCACCGTGGGTCTGGCCGGCGGGGTCGTGATCGTCATCGGGGTTGTGATGACCCAGGTCGGCGGTGCCTCGCGGTCGGCTATGACGCCGGATCCAGTTCCTGAACCAACTGGTCACGAAGCTTGAACTTCTGGACCTTGGTCGACGACATGGGCCACTCCGTGACGAACCGGACGACGCGGGGGACCTTGAAGCTCGCGATCGCCCCGACGCAGTGGTCGATCAGCTCCTCCTCGGAGGGGGCATGGCCGGCCCGGGGTTCGATGAAGGCCGCCGGCAGTTCACCGTAGGTGGGGTCGGGGTAGCCGACGACCTGCGCGATCTTGACGCCGGGGTGGGTCTGCAGGTGGGACTCGATCTCGATGGCCGCCACGTTCTCGCCCCCCACCTTCAGCATGTCCTTGGTCCGTCCCTTGAACAGCAGCTGCCCGTCCTCCGTCAGCACTCCGAGGTCACCCGACAGCCAGAACCCGCGGCCGTCGAAGGATGCCTCGTTCTTCTCCGGCGCGTTGTGGTACCCGCCGAAGAGCGTGATGCCGCGGATGGCGATCTCGCCCGTCTCTCCGGCGGGGAGTGGTGTCCCGTCCTCACCCCGGATCTCCACCTCCAGCCCGTCCATCGGGGTGCCCTGCGTCGTCAGACGGACGTCGTCGGGATCGGTGACCCGGACCATGGTGGCCGAGCCGGCTGTCTCGGTCATGCCGAAGGCGTTGACCAACTTGGTGTGTCGCAGGCGCGACTGGATGGAGCGCTGTGCGTCCGGTGGGGCGACGTTGAAGAGGGTCTTGAGGCCGGCCAGCGTCGTGTCCGCGTCGTAGGCGGGATGGTCCAGGATCCCCTCCGTGATCGTCGGAAAGGCCGTGAATGCCTGAGTGACGCCCTCGCGCGCGATCAGCGCCATCGCTTCATCAGGGTCGGGGAAGACCTGCGAGACGAAGGTGCCCCTCACCAGCATCATCGCCGCCAGCGGCTGGGACACGGCGGTGTGGAACATGGGCAGCGGGTCGTACATGACATCACCGTCGCGGTACTCGAACCGCTGGGCGGTCATGGCCCCGACGCGGATCAACGCGCTGTGGGTCAGGACACACCCCTTGGGGTTCGACGTCGTCCCAGAGGTGTAGAACATCATCGCCGGACCGTCGGGCGAGCGGTCCGCCGCCTGGCCGTTGGCCGAGTCGTGGGCGGCCTCGGCGAAGCGGGTCGGGCCGAGGACCCCGGCAGCGGCGTTGGCGTCCATCGACACCACCCAGCGCAGCGAGGGAGCGTCGGCCACCGAGAGCGGTTCGGCCGCGTCCGAGGCTGCGGCCGCCGCGATCTCGGGGAAGGCCGACCCCAGACGGTCCAGGTGTTCGGCGTGGGGCGAGATCTCGTCGTGCACGACCACAACCGACGCGCCGCAGTCGGGGATGACGTGCCGGAGTTCGTTGCGCTGGAAGCGGGCGTTGATGGGTGCGCACACTGCGCCCAGGTGCAGGCAACCGAACAGCAGCTCCATGAACGTCAGGCAGTTCGGCATCAGCACCGCGACGGTGTCGCCGCGGCGTACACCCAACCCGCGGAGCGAGGCCGCCACCTGCTCGGCGCGCGCTTGCATCCCGGCATAGGTGAGCCGCGAGCCCTCGATCACGATGAAGTCCCGGTCGCCGACCTCCGCGGCGTTGCGGCGCAGCAGCCGGTCCATCGTGAGTGTGCCGACATCGTCCACTGGGGTCGTCCTTCCGTGCGGTGCTTCAGCATCAATTCTACTTACCGTCTGGTCAAATCTGTCGTAGAGTCGAGCCCGGATTGTCGCCCGCGAAGGAGGTCTGGGAGTGCGAGAGGGCAGGGCGCACACGGGTGGCGCTGACGCGACGCGCTCGTACTGCCGGCTCTGTCCGGCTCTCTGCGGGATCCTGGTGACGACCGACGGCGACCGCGTCGTCGATGTCGGTGGTGATCCGGATCATCCCCTGTCCGAGGGCTACACCTGCCCGAAGGGTCGGTCGCTGCCGCAGCTGCACCACCGCGCCGATCGGCTCGAGCAGCCGGCCATCGGTCGGCCCGCCGCGCGCGTCGACGTCCACTGGGACGACCTGCTGGATGACCTCGCCGACCGGCTGGCCGGCGTGGAGGACACATCGGGCCCGGACGCCGTCGGCATGTACGTGGGGACCGGCTCGGCGTTCGACGGCGCCGGCCGGGCCACCAGTCGACGATTCATGCGGGCGTTGGGGTCACGCAGCTACTACAGCTCCGGGACCGTCGACTCACCCTGCAAACCCCTGGTCAGCGAGCTGATGGCCGGCAGCGCGGCGATCATGCCGCATCCCACCCCCTCGACCCGGCTGACCCTCCTGGTGGGACTGAACCCGGTCGTGTCGCACGGCCATCTCCACGCCTTCCCGAACCCCCGCAAGGGCTTGCGGACGCTCCGAGAGCAGGGCGAGTTGTGGATCGTCGATCCACGCCGGACGGCATCCACGGCACTGGCCACGCATCACCTGGCACCACGACCGGGCACCGACCACGTCTGGCTGGCCGCGGTCGTCCGCGAGGTCTTGGGCTCGCTGGACCACGCCGAGCTCCGGAACCGGATGACCGGGCTGGACCAGCTGGTTCAAGCGGTTGAGCCCATCGACCTGGCGACCGCCGCCCGGATCTGCGGAGTCCCCACGGCGGACCTGCTGCGACTGGTCGACGCCATCCTCGCCGCCGGGCGGATTGCCGTCGATTCGGGGACCGGTCTGACGATGACCGCGGGTGCCAACGTGGCCCAGTGGCTGCTGTGGACCCTCGCCGTCATCACTGACTCCTTCGACCATCCCGACGGCATGTGGTTCAACCCCGGTCTGCTGCACAGCTTCGACCGCATCACCCTCATCCCGACCGACGGGGCACCCGGTCCCGGGCCGAGGAGTCGGCCCGAGCTGCCCGCCCGTGTGGGCGAGCTCCCCGCAGCCGCCATCGCCGAGGAGATCGAGAGCGGCCACCTGCGAGCCCTGCTCGTCTACGGCGGCAACCTCGTGACCGCCCTCCCGAACGCGCCTCGCCTTCGCGCTGCTCTCGCCCAGCTGGAGGTGCTGGCGGTCGCCGACGTCCAGCCGAGCGTCATGACCGACCTGGCGACCCACGTCCTCCCCGTGACCGGGCAGCTGGAGCGGCCGGACCTGCCGTGGTTCGACACGCTGATGCCGCAGATCAGCGCGCAGTACACGCCTGCCGTGGTCCAGCCCGTCGGGCAGCGGCGCCACACCTGGCAGGTGCTCGCGGAGCTCGGCGAGCGGCTGGACCTCGATGTGATCGGTGGCCTCCCGGTGGCGTCGGCGACCAGCGATGACGTCCTGCGGCTGATGGCCAAGCGGTCGCGCGTCCCCTTCGAGGAGCTGCAGTCGACCGCCGGTCCGGTCATCGATCCGGAGGTGCCGTACGGCTGGGTCCGGGCGGTGCTCCCAGCTGGTGGCTGGCGTGTGGCCCCCGAGCCGCTGGTCGAGCAGTTCGCGGAGCTGACCGGGCGGCTGCTCCGCCGCGAGGAGGGGGACGGGCTGATGCTCGCGCCGTCCCGGCGGCTGCGGCACCTCAACTCGCTGCTGGCGGGCGAGGCGACGGCCGACGGCCGGACGGAGAAGCCAGAGGTGCTCATGCACCCCGATGATCTGGTCGGTGTCGGTGTCGCCGCGGGAGAGGCCGTCGAGGTGACGTCGGAGCACGGTGTCGTGGTCGGGGTGGCCGGCGTCTCGGATGCGCTGCAGCCCGGCACCGTCACCATGCCGCACGGGTTCGCCGATGTGAACGTCAACGACCTGACCGACGACGCCGAGGTCGATCCCCTCACGGGTATGCCGGTGTACTCAGGCCTGCAGATCCACGTGACCGCGACGGGGATGTGAGGGATGACCCTCCGATTCGGTCTCGTGCTGCCGATCCAGTCGATCGGCGATGACATCCCGACGCTGGTCGACCAGCTGCGGGCCGAGGTCCAGGCGGCCGAGGCTGCCGGGTTCGATGCGGTCTTCCTGACCGAGTTCCACCAGGCCCGCGGCGGGGCGCTGGTCTCGCCCCTGCTCGTGGGGGCCGGGCTGTTGGCCGGTACCAGCCGCATCCGGTTCGGGACCGCGGTGGTCCCGACACCCCTCCACCATCCCGTCCGCCTCGCGGAGGACGTCGTGATGCTGGACCACATGAGCCGCGGCCGGGTGATCCTGGGTCTTGGGATCGGCCATCAACCACCCGACTTCCGGCTGTTCGGGGTCGATCGATCAGCACGGGTATCGCGGACGGAGGAGGCGATCGCGGTGCTGGAGCAGTGCTTCAGCGGCCAGCCGTTCAGCCACAGCGGCGAGCACTTCGAGGTGACGGGCCAGGTCACGCCCGCGCCGTACACCGCGCCGCGGCCGCCCATCTGGATGGGTGCACACTCGGCACCCGGGCTGGACCGGTCGGCTCGGCTGGCGGACCTGTGGCTGTGCGATCCCGAGCGGCACATCGACGTCGTGGCGAGGCTCGCTGAGCAGTATCGAGCGCGGTGTGCCGTTCACGGGACCACGCCCCGGGTGGGTCTGTTCCGCGAGGCGTGGATCGCCGACTCGGCAGCCGAGTGTGAGGCCGAGTGGGCGCCGCACGCCATGCAGGTCCACCGGCTCTACTACAACGTCGGGGTCTACTTGGAGGAGTTCGAGCCGTGGGTCACCCAGGTGCAAAGCCGAGAGGACTTCACCCTCGATCTGCTCGGGCCGGGACGGTTCCTCTACGGCTCTCCCGATGAGGTGAGGGCTACCGTGACCGAGTGGGTGGGGAAGACCGGGGCGGAGTACCTGGCGCTGCGGTTGCGGCATCCTGGCGGTCCGGGGCATGACGCCACCCTGTCGGCGATCCGGCGCTTCGGAGCAGAGGTGATCGGTCCGCTCGGGGCTGGCGTGGTGTCGCCGTGAGCCGCCGTGCACTGCTGGTCGGCGGGACCGGTCCCACGGGGCCGCACATGCTCCGGGGGCTGCTGGACCGCGGGTTCGACGTGCAGATGTTCCACACCGGGCGGCACGAGCTGCCCGACCAGCCGGACGTGCCGCACATCCACGGTGATCCGTTCTCGGCGGAGGGGATCGCGGAGGCCCTGGGGTCCGAGGAGTACGACGTCGTGATCGCCACGTACGGGCGGGTGCGACTGCTGGCCGACGAGTTGGCTGGACGTTGCCGGCAATTCCTCTTCGTGGGCGGGACGCCGGTGTATGAGGGGATGGTCCACCCGTGGATGCTCGATCCGCCGGGTCTGACGGTGCCGGTCCGCGAGGACCACCAGCGGGTCCCCGCAACCGAGGACGGCCGGGGTGGGTACGGGGTGTCGGCGATCCGGCGGGTCGAGGATGCCGTGTTCGGCTTGGATGCGGAGGAGGCATTCGACGCGACGGTGTTTCGCTACCCGACGATCTACGGGCCACGCAATCCGCATCCGTGGGAGTGGACGATCGTCGCTCGGGCGCTCGACCGACGGCCCTTCATCCTGGTGCCGGACGACGGCCGGGGGACCCACTCGCGGTGTGGGGCGCGCAATGCCGCACACTCAGTGCTGCTCGCGGTGGACCACCCGAGGGCCGCTGCCGGGAAGGCCTACAACGTGGCGGACGACGAGGTCGTCAGCATCAAGCAGTGGGCCCAGATCACCGCCTCGGTCGCGGCGGAGCGGCTGGGTCGGGAACCGGTGCCGGTGCGAGCCTTCCCGGGGGTGGTCCCGCAGCCGGGCTGGGGGATGATCGCGTTCGGGTATCAGGGCACACCGAACTGCATCGTGGACACCTCGGCGATCCGGCGGGATCTGGGCTACGCCGACGTGCAGGGGGTGCGGGACGGCCTGGCCGAGGTGGTGGAGGAGATGCTGGCCGATCCGGACAGCTACCGGGACCACCCGAACAACGTGGACCCCTTCGACTACGCCACCGAGGACCGACTGGTTGCGGCGTGGGACGGGATGCTCGAGGAGTTGCACCGCCTGGCTGAGCCGCTGGCCGAGGGGCTGGCGACGATGCCGACCCCGCAGACCGCGTCGGGGTCGGGATCGTCGGGTTCGGGCTCGGGGTCCGGGTCGTCTGGCTCCGGTTCGTCACCGCTGGGTGGGGAACCTGACCTCGTGGGTGGGGAACCTGACCTTGTGGCCGTCCAGGGAACCGGTGACATCCCCCTGGCCGTGTCGGGGTACTTCGAGTCCATCAACGCCGAGGACTGGGAGCGCCTCCGTCTGCTGCTGGCCGATGACGTCGTGGTCCGAGCCCCCGGGGTCGACCCCGTCCGAGGCGGGCTGGGCGCGGTGGCGTACTACGCCTCAGTCCTCGCGGACTACCCGGAGCACCAGGACCAGCCGACCCGCTTCCTGGTCGCCGACGACGTGGTGACCGTGATGATCGACTACACCGGCCGGACCAGCGCCGGCGTCGACGTCGCCTTCCAGGCCGTCGACGTCTTCACGGTCGCCGACGGCCGGATCGCCGAGGTCCAGATCTGGTACGACACGCTGGCCGTCCGCCGACAGGTTCTCGGTCAGTAGAGAGCCACCGCTCGCAGGCGGCGCGTGGCCACCCCACCGGCGGCCGAGAGCGCAGAACCCTCTCACGGTGACACCCGCGAGCGGGCTCCCGCAACTCGGCCCTGTGGACAACCTCGGCCGTCGACTGGCCTGTGGATAACTCAGATCACGATCTCGGGGCGTCCCGTACCGTGCTCCCACCTGTTCAACGACTGGTCCTACGGGGGCTCTCTTGTTTGTTCCACCACGTCCTGGCGTCCTGTCCATCCTGCTTGTCGCAGCGCTGGCGTTGTCGCTGCTGCCAGCCACACCCGCGAGTGCCCAGGACCCACCGGCGCTGCCCGACCAGCCCAGCCCCCCGGACGTCCGTGACGGGAGCGAGGGCCGGGCGGCCGGTCGTCCAGCTGAGGTGCCGGCCGTCCGGTGGGCCGACGTGGTGCAGCAACCAGCGGTGCCTCGCGAGGAGCGCCCGTCGGTGGACCTCTCTCCACGCTCCGCAACGGTGCCCGTCACAGCGGCCGGCGCGGCGATTCCCGGCATGCCCGTGTGGCTCTCGGGGGCAGAGGGCGGAGAGGCAACCGTCGAGCTGCAGCCGGCCCCCTCATGGGCGGCTGTTGACGCCACCTTCGTGGTCCGAGCTGATGTCGAGACGGCTCGGCTGACCTTCGACCTCGACCGACTCGGTGTCGCGCGCTCGGCCGACCTCGCGGGTCGGCTGACCCTGTGGTCCTGTCCGGACCCGGCCTGTCGTGAGGGCGAGCGTGTCGACCTGAACCTCGACTCCGGGAGAGCGACGGCTGAGCTCGAGCCGGACCTCTTGGAGGACCGTCAATTGGTCTTCGGTGCCACCGCCTCGAGTGAGACCGGGTCCTTCGCTGCAACCCCACTGTCGTTGGTCGATCACTACCAGGTCGGGCTCTCCTCGGGTGCGGCCGAGACCTCCTATGAATTCGAGATCCCTCCCGCCGGCGCTGGCCCCGCGCCGGAGATCGGCCTGACCTACTCCTCGACGGCCGTCGACTCGATGGCGGCGGCTCGCAACAACCAGCCCGGCGTCGTCGGTGCGGGTTGGCAGTTCGAGCCGGGCTACATCACGAGGCACACCTCACCGTGCGGCTTCGACTTCCTGCCGGACGACGCGGGCGATCGGTGCATCTACACCGAGCAGTACTCGATCACGCTCGGTGGCACCTCATCGCGGCTGTTCCCTGTGGCCGGATCTGGCAGCGAGTTCCGTCTGGAAGACGATCCGAACTGGCGGGTCCATCGGCGCATCAGGGACGGGGTCCCCGCGGATGCGCCTGACAGCGGCGGCGTCTACTGGGAGCTCATCCAACCCGATGGAACGATCTACAGCTTCGGGGGTCGGGCGTTCGACACGGATGCCAACTCCATCTTCTACCAGTGGGTGCTGGGGCCGGAGCAGACCCGCGCCGACTACTGCCCCGACGACGCCGACTTGGACCTGTGCCGTTCAGCGTGGCGGTGGCAGGTGGACCGGGTCAGGGACACCAACGGCAACCACGTCGACTACCAGTACGAGTTGGAGTTCAACCACTACCAGGCCCGCGGCGGCAGCGACACACGCCGCCAGTACGTCCGAGCCGGGCGGTTGACGGAGGTCCGGTACAACTTCGACGACGGGGACACCCATCACTCCCGCGTGCAGTTCTCCTACGACCGTCGGTGCATCCCCGATCCGGGAACTCCTGGAATCTGCGATGAGGAGCCGCGGGACGACGCCAACCAGGACGCCTACCCCGACACGCCTCTGGACCTGCTGTGCGGGGCGACCTCCACGCCGGAGGATGCCCCACCCGACTCGATCGGTCCGGCCTCCTGTGATCCGGATGACAAGGCCCAGACCTTCTTCACCACCTACCGGCTGCGCGGCGTCACCTCCTCCATCCGCGAGTCGGCGGCGGTCGAGTGGGTGCCAGCGACCGAGTACCAGCTGACCTACGCGTTCAGCGCGCAGAACACCGTCGACGGGGTCGCGAACCCGAACTCGCTGCCGGTTCGGGATGGCGAGCAGAAGCTCGTGCTCCGCACGATCCAGCGGGTCGGCCAGCCTACGGAGCCGACGTCGGATCTCGAGCGGATCGCCGGCGACAACCGGGTGGCGACCGCCGTCGCGGTGTCACAGGCCGGCTGGGACGATGGCTCGGCCGATGTGGCCCTGATCGCCACCGGGGACAACTTCCCCGACGCCGTGGCGGCCGGGGCGTTGGCAGCAGCTCAGGACGCGCCGATCTTGCTGGTCCAGGGACCGAACCTGCCGGACATCGTGGCTGACGAGATCGACCGGCTCGGGGTCGAGGAGGTGCTCATCCTCGGCGGGGTCGGAGCCGTCTCCAACCGCATCGCCGGAGCGCTGGATCAGCTCGGCGTCTCCAACCGCCGAGTCGCCGGGCCTGACCGCTTCGCCACCGCGGCCGCCATCGCTCTGGAGGCGGGGGCGCCGGGTGGTCGCGTGGCCGTCGCGTTCGGCGATAACTTCCCCGACGCGCTCGCCGCCGGATCGCTGGCTGCCACGGACGATCAGATCCCCGTCCTGCTGACCGGAACCGACGACCTACCCGAGGCCACCGCCGACGCCCTCAGCCAGTTCGGCGACGTGGACGAGGTGCTCGTCCTCGGGGGTACCGCGGTCATCAGCGATGCGACCGCCCAGGCGATCAGCGAAGCGGCGGACGCACCGGCCCGTCGAATCGCGGGCAACGGACGTCAGCAGACGGCCACGGCCATCGCCGAAGAGGCCTTGGCGACTGACGGCGGCCAGAAGCGGATCCTTGCCGCCACCGAAGCCGACTTCCCTGATGCGCTGTCCGCTGGCGGTCTGGCCGGGCAACGCGACGGCATCGTGTTGCTCACCCCGACGCAGGGGTGTGGTCCCACCTTCGAGTGGGTGTCCTCCAACACCTCCTCGGTGGGCGGGGCCGCAGTGGTTGGCGGGACCGCAGTGGTGTCGGAGCAGACTGCTGCCGCGCTCGCCCAGGCGGTTGACGGGCTTGCATGCACCCCGGCAACGGCCGGGGCGGCCCTGGCGCCGGTGACCTACGACTACACGCTGCTGCGGAATCGGATCTCCGACGGGGGCGCATCCGTCCTGCCGCTCCCGCGCCTGACCCGGATCACCACGGAGCTCGGCGGGCAGGTCGAGTTCACCTACGGCCTGCCACGGCCATGCCAGGACACCGCGGGCCAGAACGCCGTCCACCTGCCCCGCCACTGCTTCTCCGCATTCGTGTCGCAGGAGGAGGGCGAGGGACCCGGCTCGTTTGCGCTGCACAACCGGTACGTCGTGACCGAACAACGCCAACTGGACCGCGAGGAAGACGAGACACCGGAGGTGACCACGTTCACCTACGGCGAACCGATGCACGCCTACAGCCTGGATCCCGCACAGCAGGACTACAACGGCTACTCCCAGGCCGCGCAGCTCGACTTCGGCTGTCCGTGCCGCCAGTGGAACGACTGGCGCGGTCATGCGTGGACCGAGGTCACCACCGCTCACTCCGTGACCCGTCATGTGTTCCACCGGGGCCTCCAGGGCGATGTGGTCGTGGGTGATCGTCAGTCGGAGACCGCCACCGAGTACCTCCTGCCGTGGCGAGACGCACCAGCGGTGACCTTGACCGATGGCTCAACCGTGGAGGATCCGCGTTGGTTGCGAGGGCGGACGGCTGAGGTGGCCATTCGCGAGCCGGGAGCCGCCGGTCCGTGGCGCCAGCGGGAGGTGACGTCCTACGTCGTTCAGGAGACCGACGCCTCGAGTCCGGTGTCGAAGGCCATCCCCCAGCGCAGCCGGTTCGTCGCCCCCTCGTCGGTGACGACCACGACGATCCAGTCGCCGGGGGGCGAGGAGGTGTCGCGCTCGGTCACGACGAGCTCGACGTACGACGAGTGGGGCAACCTGACGTCGAGCGCGGTCGATGACGGTGATGACGTCCGCCTGACCAGGACGTGGTTCGCACCCGCGTCGGACCGGATCACCGACCGTCCGGTCGCGGTGCAGATCACCGACGGCGAAGGAGACGTGGCTCGTCGGACGACGATGGGCCACGACGGCTCCGAGCCGCCCGAGTTCACCGGTGCGGCTCCGGCTCCCACCCAAGCCGTCAGCGTGGGCAACGCCACGGCCATGCGGGAGTACCACACCCTCGAGGGCTTCTACGAGACGTCAACCGCCTACGACGACCGGGGTCGTCCCGAGACGGTGACCGATGCCAACGGCCACAGCGTGACGACCCGACACGATCCGATCTTCGGAACACCGCAGTCGGTCACCAACGAGTTCGGCCACCTCACCCGGTACACCTACGACCACCGGTTCGGGCTCGTGACCAGGGCGACCGACGCCAACGGCAACGCCACATCGACGACCCTGGACGACCTGGGACGCGCAGTGGCCGTCCGGCTGCCGACCGAACAGGCCGCCGCACCGACGTACCGGTTCGGCTACGACCCCACGGCCCGTCCGGCGTCGGTGACCACCCAGCGGCTGACGGCCGATGGCAGCTACCTGGTTGACACGGCCTACCACGACGGGTTCGGCCGGGTCATCCAGACCCGCTCGCCATCCTCGACGGAGGGGCAGGCCACCGTCGCAGCAACCAGCTACGACGGTGCCGGCGCGGTCTTCCGCGAGTCCGCTGCCTACGACATCCCCGGCTCGGTCACCACATATGAGCCGCCGGCGTGGTCAGAGGTCCCGGCCTACACCGAGACGACGTACGACCACTTCGGTGAGCCGGGTGTCGTCCGTCGGATGGCCGCTGGCGAGCAACTGTGGCAGCGCACGATCGACCGCTCGGGCTGGACGGTCACCACACGTGGGCCGGAGGGGCAGGTCCGGCTCGAGACCGCCAACGGGCACGGTGAGATCGTCAGCGTGACCGAGCAGGGCGGCCAGGCCGGGGACGCCACGGCTGCCTATGCCTACGATGCGTCCGGGACACTTCGGCAGATGACCGACGCCGGCGGGGCGGTCACGACGGTCACGACGAATCTGCTGGGCTGGAAGACGGGTCTGGACGATCCGTCCTCCGGCTCGTGGTCCTACTCCTACGACTCGGTTGGTCAGGTCATCCGTGAGGTCGACCCGAACGACCACGTGGTCACCTTCGAGTACGACGCCCTCAACCGGCTGGTGGAGCGCAGAGCCGATAGCGAGCTCGTTGCCAGCTGGCAGTACGTCGAGACGGTCGGCGATCGCGGTCGCCTGCAGGGCACCACGGCTCTGACCCCCCAGGGTCAGATCGAGGTCAGCTACGGCTACGACCCACGGAACCGGATCGTCGACCAGCGCTGGACGATCCCGACGGTTGGCACCCACGAGATGTCGTGGACATTCGACGCGACCGACCAGGTCACGAGTGTCACGTATCCGGAAGTCGATGGTGCGGCCGAGACGGTCGAGTACGGCTACGACCGAGCCGGCCGGGTCGAGACGGTCATGGGCGACCGGCTCTATCTGGCCGCCGCGTCCTATGACGCCCAGGGTCGGGTTGCGTCACAGGAGCTGTTCGGCGGCATCGCCCGACGTGCCGAGCACGATCCGGGGACCTTGCACCTCACCGGCATGTCTGCGGTTCGAGACGACGAGCCGTTGCAAGACCTGGCGTACGCGCTGGACAGCTCTGAGCGGGTGACCCGGATCACGGATGCGGTCAACGGCGGACAGTCGCAGTGCTTCGCCTACTCCGCTCGGGACGAGCTCGTCGGAGCGTTCACGACCGGACCGGACTGCACCGCCGGGCACGACCCGGCCGTGGGGGCAGACCCGTATGACCACATCTACGCCACCGAGCCGAACGGGAATCTCACCGACCGAGGCGATCGCCTGTTGTCCTACGAGGATCCCGTGCGGCCCCATGCGGTGACGTCCACCTCGGATGGCATCGAATTGTCCTACGACGCCGCCGGGAACATGACCCGACGGGTCGACGGGGATGGCGAGATCAGGTTCACCTTCGATGCCGACAACCGATTGGCAGAGGCCGACGGACCGGGCGGTGTCACGTCCTACCTGTACGACGCCGACGGCCATCGGATGGCGGCCACCGGTGTGGACGGTACGACGGCGTGGCTGGACCAGTACGTGGAGCTCAGGTCCGGGGGCGACGGCGAGTTGGAGATGGTCTCTCGCTACCTGTCTGGCGATCAGCTGTTGGCGGAGTCCAACTCGGCGACCGGTGAGACGACGACGATGTTGCCGGATCATCTCGGGTCGACCGTGGTGGCGGTGCCCGAGGGTCGGGCGCCGCAGTTCGTCCGGTACGACCCGTGGGGCGCACGGCGGGAGTCGTCCGCCGAGGAGGACGTGGTTTCGCGTGGCTTCACCTCGGCGCCGACAGATCCGGACACCGGGCTGGTCTGGTTGTCGATCCGCAACTACGACCCGGCGCTCGGCCGGTTCGTGCAGCCGGACACCATCGTCGGCGACCCGGGCTCGCCAGGCGGGATCAATCGGTACGCCTACATGTCGAACAACCCCCAGGGTGGGGTTGACCCATCCGGTCACTTCGGGGCACTCGGTGCGCTTGTGGGTGGGGTCGTCGGTGCCGTGGCCAACTACGGCAGCCAGGTCGCGACCAACGTCGCGGAGAACGGCTTCTCCACGGAGGCCTTCACCGACATCGACCTCGGCGCCGTCGGCCGTGCGACCGCAGTCGGGATGGTGGCCGGTGCGACGGGAGGTGTCGGGGCAACCGCGTTCGGCGGGGGCACTCTTGGTCTGCTGGCCGGCGGCGGGGTGTCTGGCGCGGTATCGGGTCAGGCGTCGAGGGCGGCGGAGAACGCGCTGAGCGGGCGCCCGATCACCGAGGGGCTGCTGGCGCCCGGCGATCTGTTGATGGACGCCGGGATCGGGGTGGTCTCCGTCGGAGCGGCAGCTGGGTTCACTCGTGGTCGGAGTATCACCCGGCCGGCAAGTATCGAGGACCTACCGACCGGTGCACCAACGACCCCCCAGAGCAGCATGTACCGAACGGTCTCGGATAGTGAACTGGCAGACATTCAGTCGTTTGGAGGCTTCCGTCCCAATCCAGTAGGCAACTCCTACGACGACCTAAAGCTCTTTGCTGAGAACGCTGACGACGCCGTATGGTGGGGGCAGCACTTCGCCCGCTGGGAGGGTGAACCATACTGGGTCCTACAGGTAGACGTTCCGGAAGACCTGATGAGCCAATTCGGAAGAAGAATTCTGGACAGCCGACCAGTTATCACCGTCCCCGCCACTTCCCAGCAAGCGTTAAACAGGGCATCCCGCATTCACATTCATAGCCAGATTCCAATATGAAATCACAAAGCGAGTTCGAGGGCTATCGTGTCCGACTTTCGGTTCGGAAAGGAGGGCGGAGGAACCCCGTCTACGACAAGTATTCGCCTGGGGTAAAGCCACTGGTCAGCGGTTGGCCTAGTGAAGAGTATGTGAGCGGAGTTGTGCTGCTCCAAGGGGAACAGCCCATCTCTCCGGGTGAGACGTGCACGGTAGTCATAGCGCCGCTTGCGGCAGAACTCTGGCCAGAGTTGGTTGAAGACGACGAATTGGAGCTCTACGAGGGGGACGTCCTAACAGGAACAGGGACCGTCATTTCGAGAGTTGGTTAGAGTGCACAGCGTTCCTGCAGTCCGTGGGCCGGCGTCAACGTTTCGACGGGAGGCAGGGAGTTCGGATACCTGTCGAATCTCTACCTGCGCTCAATCGCGCCTCCCTCGTTCACATTCACGGTAGTATCCCCATATGACCGTGTCGCTGGATCGGCCGAATGCCGTCGGCCGGTTGTCCCTCCCGGAAGGTAGCCAGAGGAGACCTGTGTGGAGCGGCTACCGGCCGTCTGCCGTGCCGCGAATCGCAAGAGCCCAAGCCTCAACACAGCTGGACGTCACCATCGTGCTGATCGGGCGAGACCGGTTGAGTCCGGGGGAGTCTTGTCCGGTCAAGCTCTTCTTCCACCGGCCCGACCTGTGGCCAGACTTGTGCGAGGGGGATGACGTGAGCCTCTTTGAGGGTGCGACGTGGATTGCTGATGTGCGAATCGGGAGCAGCATGGAGGATCGGGCCGCCTAGGGGGACCGCCCGACGTTCACTGAGCATGATCGGGCAACTCCAGTCGGCGGACTGCCGTCGGATCGATCACGTGGTCCAACAGATCTATGGCGGCATCCGTCGGCGGTCCGGTCACCGGAGTGGTGTCATCCACCAGCAGAGGGAAACCGCAGCCGGCCACCGCCTCCTCGACCGCACACCCATGATGGACCGACTCCAGGCGGAACCCGGCCATCTCCTCATCCCAGCGCAACACCGCCTTGTCCGTCACCACCGCTTGCACACCCGCGCCGGGAAGCGCGTGCTCCTGCCGCCACCCCGGACCACGCTCGTGGCCGGCGCCGGTGGTGAACGTCACCTCGTCGGCCAGGAACCGTGGCCGGTGCGCCGCCCGGTAGGCCACCAATCGGCCCATCAGCACCGCGATGTCACCGGTGGCCAGCCCGCCCGGCAGCCGGCGCACCCCGCCATCCCGTCCCGGCACCCGACTGGTGTTCAGTCGTCCCCGGCCATCCACCTGGGCCGGGCTCACGAACTGCAGCGACACCCGGCCTCGCTGGATCGAGTCCAGGATCTGGGACTGACCCATCGTCCCGACGGACCGACGCGCGACAGCGCCGGCATCCCGCATCATCTCCGCGATGTCATGCGGCTCCGGGTTGACGCTGGCCGCGACGATCACCGTCATGTCCGGCACCAGCAGCTCCCGGGCCAGCACGGCTGCCGCCGCTGCGATGGGGGTCGCCACACCGACGACGGCCACGTCGCCGGTCCGGGCCTCCTGCGCCAGGGACCAGACCATCTGATCAGCAACCGACGGGCCGCTCACGACGGGTCGGCGCGCGTCGTGTTCAACGGAGCAGGAGAGCGGGACAGCAGGTCCGCCATCGCCGTCTCCGCGTAGTCCGGCGTTCGGCCAACGCGCTCGAGGTACTCCGCGATCGCCGAGACATCGGCCTCGTACACCCCCGGCAGGGACGTCGGCGCGGCACCCTCCGGCAGCGCCACAATGGCATCCACCTCATAGCCGAACAGCAAGGTGCGGTCGCGCTGCCCGATGATCTCCGAGGTCGGGACCACGCGCTCGACGGTCACCACGCAGCGCTTTGCTGCCCGCGCCATGTTCGCGTCCAGGTCGAAGAGGAAGTCCCGCTCCGCCGGGCCCATCACGTTGCCCTGCTCGTCTGCTGCCTCGGCGTGGATCACCGTGACGTCGAACTCCATGGCGGGGACCGCGACGAGCGGCGTGCCCGAGTACGGACACTCGATCATGGCGTACCCCAACTCCTCCAGCGCTCCAGACCCGATCCCTCCCTTGGCGGGCATGAACGGCAGTCCAGCCAGAGCAGCCCGAAGGCCCGCGACGAAGAGGAACTCGGTGTACTCGTGAACCTCGAAGTCCCCGTTGTCCGCTCCCGCGAGGTAGGCGGGCGCGAAACCCATCTGCTCGAACCCGCAGTAGCCCGAGTGGGCGGAGGCCAGGCGGCCGCTTGCCGCCAGCATCTCCAGGTCGAGCGAGGCGAGGAAGGAGTGAGCATGCAGGCCGGTACGACCCGCCCCAACCAGGGCGCGCAGGAACGCCACCGGCTTGCGCTGGAGCAGCACGCCACCGATCCCAAGACGGCAGCCGTCCGGAATCAGAGCAAGCGCCTCCGCGAGACCCATCGCCTTGGACGCAGCGGACATCTCCACAGCTCGCATGATCGACCAAACGTCCGGTAGATTCAATGCGGTGATCAGTGAGGAGGCACTGGCGGACGAGATCGTCGGCCGCGTGCTGCCCGACGGCGGCTACCGGATCGAGCCGTACCTCGCCTGGCTGGTCGCGGATGCCGTCGAGAGCCCCGGCCTAGGCGTCGGGCTGGCCCACCCGATGTTCACCTACTTCGCGGCGCAGGGCGGCATCGGCGTGACCTTGGACGAACTCTTCGCGATGGCTTACGCCACGTCCGACGATGGGGTCATGCTCGGGACGGCGGAACTGGACATCGTCCGACCGCTCGAAGTGGGTCAGCGCTTCGACGTCGTCGGCACGGTGGAGGACGTGACCCGAAAGTCGGGTCGGACCGGGGTGTTCGACATCGTGACCTACCGGCTCGAGATGCGGGACGCGGCGGTCCTGTGCGCGACCCTGACGCTGGGGTTCATCTATCCGCGGGAGAGCCGTCGGTGAGGAGTCGGACCAGCATCGAGGGAGTCGCAGTGGGGGACGAGATTCCGCCGTTCGTGGTCGCCTCCGTCAGCGCCGAGAAGATGAAGACCATGGCCGCGATCATCCGTGACCCAAACCCGATCCACTTCGACGTCGAGGTCACGCGCGCGCTGGGCCTGGGGGATCGGGTCGTCAACCAGGGGCCGAGCAACATGGCCTACATCGTCAACGCCCTCATCGCGTGGGCGGGGTCGGCGGCCGCCGTGCGCAACCTCCGGTGCCGGTTCAACGGCAACGTCTTCGCTGGGGACCGCGTCGAGGCGAGCGGGACGGTCACGGCCGTCGAGCCTGGATTGGACGAGGCCGGTCGTCAGGTCACGATGATCAGTTGTGACGTGTGGCTGGACCGGGACGGCGACCTCGTCGTCACCGGTACGGCCCGGGTTGTTGTCCCGGCCGCTTCAGGTTGAGGGCCCGACAAGGGGTGTGTCACCTCCGAGCGTGTGGTTGCCCAAACATGACACACACCCCAAGTGCACCCGCCCGAGCCGCGTGCCTGTGTCAGGTCTGAGCGCAGGGTTGTGCAGAGGTGACACGCCTAAGGGATCCGAACGACCCAGGGGTCGACCGCCCCGACGGTCCGCCCCGTCTCGTGTCTGAGCACAACCCCGCTCAAACATGACACACCAGCGCCCTACAGCGAAGGCCTACTCCAGTTCGCTCCGCAGCGCCGCGGTCGCCCCGTCCACCCAGACCACCTCGCCGGCCAGGACCTGCTCGACGGTGATGTGGGTCTGCGGTGTGTGCCAGTCGGCCGGGCTGTCCGTCAATTGGACCAGGGACCCGAAGGCCGACTTCGGCCGCATGTAGGTCTCCCGCCAGGTCGGATCGTCCAGGTCGAGGCCGGTGGTCTCGTACCCCTGCTCCCGCAGCTCGCCGTCCGCCGCCTCCACGTCGTCCACCAGCATCGTGAGGTGGTGGAACCCGGGTCCGCGCTTCTCGAAGTAGCCGTGCAGATACGACTCCTCATCGAGCGGCGAGATCAGCTCGATCTTCACCCCCGGAGGGAACTTGATCTGCAGCACCCGGATCCCGACCTCAGGGCTGTCCCCACCGGTGATGAACTCCCCGCCCATCACCTCGCCGAACAGCGCCCAGGCCGCTCGCAGGTCGGGCACGGCAATGGCGACGTGGTCGATCTGGCGAATCATCCGCAGGCTCCTGTCCCACAGCGGCAACCACCCGAGGATGGTCAACCTACCGTCCGTTTGGTAAACAGACCGTAGAGCACCACCGACACCGAGGCCAGCCGCCGATGGACATCCACCCCTATGCCGCCCTCATGCGCCGCTACTGCATCGACTACACCGCAGTCCACGACCTCTCGGTCTGCCCCGATATCATGCGGGAGGACTACAGGGTCACCGTCTCTGGCCGGACGCTCGGCATGGACCAGTACGTCGGGGCAGTCGAGGGCGCGTTCAGCCGGTTCCCAACCCTCGACCTGACCGTGCACGACATGATGATCTCGGCGGACCGGCTGGCCATGCGGTTCAGCGAGCATGGCGCATCGTCGCGGGACGACGGCCGCGTCGCGGTCTGGCGGGGCATCTCGCTGTACCGCTGGGACGGCAGCCGCCTGCGCACCTGCGAGGTCGAGCAGGACTTCCTCAGCCGCGACCGCCAGCTCACGGCCGGCACCACGGCAAGGCTCGACCCCGCCGCACCCGACCCCTGGGCCGTCACCACTGACGAGCCCGCCAACCCCGAGGCGGAGCAGCTGGTGCGGGCCTGGTTCCGCGCCTGGGTCACGGGCGGTGATCGAACGAACCTGCAGACAGCCGACTGCCAGCTGGTCGTCGACGCCAGCGACCTCGATGGTCCGGACGATCTCACCATCCTGGACGCCGACCTCGAGATCACCGACCTCTTCAGCGCCGGTGCGGCCGTCGCCGTCAAGGCCGAACTCCGCGGCACCTACGGCGGCGGGCTACCGGGCGTCGCCGCCCAGAGCGTCGGCCGCGAGCTCGTCCTCCCCCTCACCGCGATCGGTCAGGTCGAGGGAGCCCACCTGAGCGAGATGCGGATCATCCGTGACCGCTGGGGCTTGCAGCGGAGGCTCCGGTGACCACCGCTGCCCAGGAGCCGACCGGGCCCCTCCAAGCCCCACCCGCGCCGCTGGAGGGAACCACCGCTGTCGTCACGGGTGCCGCCGGGGGCCTGGGTGCCGCCATCACCGGCGAGCTCCTCGCCCAAGGGGCACGTGTGCTCATGGTCGACCGCCCCGGCAGCGGCATCGACACGAGCACAGCCGCCGAGGGCACCCACGCCCTCGCCACCGATCTGACCGACGACGGCGCTCCGGCCGCTGTGGTCACCGCTGCCCAGGAGGCCTTCGGCGCGCTCCACATCCTGGTCAACAACGCCGGTGTGATCCGCATGGCCTCACTCCGCCGGACCAACGACGACAACTTCGACACCACCCTGGCCGTGAACCTGCGCGCTGCCTTCCGGCTCACCCGTGCCGCCGTCGACGTCATGCGACACCAGATCGACCAGGCCCCGGACACCCGCGACCGCCACGCCATCGTCAACATCGCCTCGGTCAACGGCATGGGGGCCTACTCCGGCGCTCACGCCTACGCCGCCTCGAAGGCCGGCATCATCGGCCTGACCCGGTCGACGGCCCGCGAGCTCGGGCCCCACGGCATCCGGGTCAACGCCGTCGCCCCCGGCCTGATCCGCACCCCCATGACCCACGAACCCGACGGCAGCCCCCAGCCATGGGTCGGCGAGCAGGTGCAGGGCATCCCCCTTCGCCGAGTCGGCGAGCCGGCCGACGTGGCGCGCGTCGTCGCGTTCTTGGCCTCGCAGAACGCCGCCTACGTATCGGCGCAGGTACTGAAGGTCGACGGAGGCGGCCTGCCTGAAATGTGATCGCACCCCTACCGAGCCTGTCGACCAAACGGTAGTTTGAACGCATGTCCGCCACCCACGCTGTCGATCTGCTGTCGCCTGAGGCGACCGCCGACCCGTACACGGCCCTCGCGGAACTGCGGGAGTCCGACCCGGTCCACTACTCAGACCGGCACAAGGCGTGGATCATCACGCGGTACGACGATGTGGTCTCGGCCATGATGGATTCGCGGTTGTCGTCGGCCAGGGTCGGTCCGGTCCTCGAGCGAATGCGGGCAGAGGGGGCCGACGCCCACGCCACGGAGATGCTCGAGGTGCTCAACTCCTGGATGGTGGTCCAGGACCCACCCGAGCACACCCGCCTGCGCAAGTTGGCCGCCGGAGCGTTCAAGAGCCAGCGGATCTCCGCCATGGAAGAGCAGGTGGCCGAGATGGTCGCCGGGTACCTCGACGCCTTCGTCGCCTCCGGCAAGACCGACCTGGTCCAGCATGTCGCCTACCCGCTTCCGGCCTCGATCATCGCGATGCTGCTGGGTGCTCCCGTGGAGGATCGGGACACCTTCGGGGAGTGGTCCGACGAGCTCGCCTTGGTCGCCTTCGGCGCCGGCGGAAGCGCGCGGGAGGATCGACACGAACGAGCGCTGAAGGGCGTGCGGGAGATGTTCGCCTACCTCCGGACGCTCCTCGAGCGAGTTCGCGAGACACCGGGCGAAGACATGATCTCGGCGCTCATCGCCCCCGTCGAGGATGGTGACAGCCTGACCGACCACGAGGTCCTGTCGATGTGTGCCATGCTGCTGTTCGCGGGGCATGAGACCACCACGAACTCCACCGCCAATGGGATCCTGGCGCTGCTCCGGGACCCCGAGCAGTTGGCCCTCCTGCGGGACGACCCCGACCAGATCGCGGTTGCGGTGGAGGAGTTGCTGCGCTTCGACGGGCCCATCAAGGTCCTGCAGCGCCATGTCACCGAGACCCACGAGGTAGCCGGCCACGAGTTGGCGCAGGGCGATCGCGTCTTCATCGCCCTGGCCGCGGCCAACCGCGACCCCGAGAAGTTCGACGAGCCTGATCGGCTGGACATCACGAGGTACCCGAACAAGCACGTCGCCTTCGGTCGGGGGATCCACGCCTGCATCGGCGCCCAGCTGGCCCGCTTGGAGATGCGCGTCAACGTGCAGGGCATCCTCGAGCGGCTGGACGGGCTGCGGCTGGAGGAGGGTACGGAGTTGCAGTGGGCGCCGAGCATCGCGTCGCGTTCGCTGACCCGGCTCCCGGTGTTGCACGATGCGGTCTGAGTTGCGAGCCGTCACGTCGAGGCGTAGTCAAACAACCGACCGTTTGGTAACCTGAGCGACATGGCAGACCTGCTCGAACTCGACGAGTCGGCGGCCCAGGAGCACTTCTTCGAAGCCGGCTGGACCGACGGGCTGCCGGTGGTCCCACCCACGCCGGACCGCGTGCTGGACACGCTCCTGGCCGGCGGTGTGACCGATCCGGACGAGATCCTGGGGTCAGTGCCGCAGCGCAACGTGACCGTCACGGCTGAGCAACTGGCGATCAACGCGGTGATGGCAGGTTGCAAGCCGGCGTACTTCCCGGTGGTGCTGGCGGCAACAGACTGTCTGCTGTCGCCGGACTTCAACGCCCACACCGCGTGCACCAGCACCGGCGGGGCTGCGCTGTGCGTGGTGGTCAGTGGCCCACTGGCGGCCGAACTCGGCATGAACGGCGGGCTGAACGCGCTGGGCCCCGGCAATCGGGCGAACGCCACGATCGGCCGAGCCGTCCGGCTGCTGGCCGCCAACGTCCTGGGGGCCAAGAGTGGTGAGTTGGACGGCTCGTCCATGGGCCACCCGGGCAAGTACACGTTGTGCGTCGCTGAGGAGCCGACGCCTGGCTGGGAGCTCCACGCCGTCGCCATTGGGTACGGCCCCGAGGACACGACGGTGACGTTGATGCCGACCGAGGGGCCCCATCAGGTCGCCAACCACCTGAACGGTGATCCCGAGGGCATCCTGCTGACCTTCGCGGCGGCGATGTCCAACCCGGCGACGTTCTCCACGGGCAAGGCTGGGCAGGGGATCGTCGTGCTCGGCTGGGAGCACCGGACCATCCTGGCCAAGGCCGGCTGGGACCGCTCTCGTGTCCAGGCCTTCCTTGCGGAGCACACCCGTGTCACCCCCGACGAGCTGGCGGCCGGTGGGGTGTTGCTGGAGGAGGGAACCAGCCACCCGATGATCCCGGGACCGGACGGCAAGTTGCCGTCGTTCCGCTCGCCGGAGGACATCCTCGTGACCACGGCCGGCGGGGCTGGGGCCGGTTGGTCGGCCTACATCCCCTCATGGGCGCCGCCGGGCCACGCCCATGCCGAGGCGGTCACGCGCCGCGTGCGACTCGCCGGGGAGGCCCTGCCGGACTGCGGTCCGGATGGGTGCGAGGTGGATCTGGACGTCCCAGTTGCACCCGAGGAAGGCCCCTAGCCATGGGAACCATCCGAGTTCATCGCCCGGTCCCGCCGCGCGCCGAGGTCGAGTCCGGCGGTGAACTGGCCGAGCGTCGTGACCTGCCGGACGACGCCGTCCTGACCATCATCGACAACGGCAAGCCGCGTGGTCGTGATCTGATCGAGCGGATCGCTGACGGGCTGCGCAGGCGGCTCTCGATCGGTCAGGTCGAGGTCCACACCAAGCCGTCCGCGGGGGCACCGATCGATGCCGACGTCGCTCGGATGCTGGCAGCCAGGTCGCACCTGGTGATCAGCGGCCTCGGCGACTGAGGGGCGTGCACCGCGTGCAGTTTGCACGACGCCGTCCAGATGGAACGCCTCGGCGTGCCCGCCACCCTGGTGATGACCGAGCCGTTCACGAGATTGGCGGCCAACTTCTCCGCCACCCTTGGCATGCCGGGCTACCCGGCCGTGGTTGTCCCACACCCGGTCGCGAGCCTGGATGACGGCGCGCTGGATGCCCTGGCGGACTCGGTTCTGACCACGGCCGAACAGCGGTTTACGGCGGTCTCCGTCCGAGCCTGACCGGCTCCCGGTTCGGTAGCATTCGACCAAACGACCGTTTGAATCGGGTTGCGCGATGATCGAGTTCAGCCTCACCGAGGAGCAGGAGGCGCTGCGGGCCACGGCCGCCAAGCTGGCTGACGAGGTCTACGCACCACGGATCCTCGAGTGGGATCGTGAGGGGACGTTCCTGCCCGCTGAGGAGCGCCGGCGGCTGGGGCAGATGGGGCTGCTCGGCATCGCCCTGCCGGAGGCCTACGGCGGGGGCGGGGCCGACTTGCTGGATGCCCTGCTCGTCGTCGAAGAGGTGGCCAAGCGAAACCAGATCGCTGCCTTCCAGATCTTCGAGGCCAACACCGGCCCAGCCAGGGTGATCGACCTGTTCGGCACCGAGTCGCAGAAGGCCAGGTTGTTGCCACCACTGATTGCCGGCGAGGAGACGCTGGCCGTCTCCATCTCCGAACCCGACGCGGGCTCTGCTGCCACGGACATGACGACATCGGCCGTGCTCGACGATGACTCTTACGTGCTGAACGGGATGAAGCGGTGGTGCTCCGGGGGTGGGCACGCCGAGCAGTACCTGGTGTACGTCCGGCTGGGGGACCAGCTCGGCTCGAAGGGGATCGGCGGGATCGTCGTGGACCGGGAGACGCCGGGCTTGACGTTCGGACCGCAGGAGCGGCTGATGGGCTTCCACGGGATCCCCTCCGCCGACATGTTCTTCGACGACGTTCGGGTGCCGGCCGGGAACCTGATCGTCGGTGAGGGTGGCTTCCGTGACCTGTTCACCGCCTTCTCCATCGAACGGCTGGGGAACTCGACGATGGCGCTGGCGATCGGGCAGGCCTGCCTCGACCTGACCGCGGCGTACGTGCAGGAGCGAGAGCAGTTCGGCCGTCCGATCATCGAGTTCCAGACCGTCCAGGCGGCCCTGGCGGACATGATCATGCAGGTGGAGGCGGCCCGGCTGCTCATCTGGAAGGCCGCGGCGGAGGCGGGGCGGGGGGCGCCGGACCCGCTGGCCGCCTCCATCGCGAAGTGCACCGCCAACGAGATGGCCAAGCGGGTCAGCGACCTGGCGATGCAGCTCCACGGCGGCTACGGCTACCACCCCGAGTACCACGTGGAGCGGATGCACCGGGATGCCCACGGCTGGGCGATGGGTGGCGGCACGCCGACGATCCAGCGGATCCGCATCGTGTCGCAGTACCTCGGCCGGTCCTTCGACCAGCGGGGCGCGTGATGGAGTCCTCGGTGGTGCAGGAGTTGCTGGACCAACGCGCCATCGAGCAGGTGTTCGTCCGGTACTTCGACCGCGTCGATGCCAAGGACCACGAGGGTGCGGCGGCGCTCTTCGCGGAGGACTGCGAGTTCGACATCATGACCGGTCAGGTCGTGCTCGGGCGGGAGCGGTACGCCCGGCTCCTCCGGGCGGTACTGGCGCAGTACGGCGCGACGTCACACGCGGTGTCCAACTTCCTGATCCGGGTGGACGGCGACGTGGCGCACTCGGTCGCCTACGTCCACGCCGTGCATCGGATGGTCGAGGACGGGCGGATCTGGCAGCTGTGGGCACGGATCGAGGATGACCTCGAGCGCCGAGATGAGGGGTGGGTGGTGACCAGACACACGCTGCACGGCGTGGACTCCGAGCCGGCGTGGGACGCGATTCCGAACAAGTGGTACGGCGGCCACCCCGCGATCAGTTGAGGGGAAAGTGGCCTCCCGCCAGCCACGACTGGAACGACATCCTGCGAGCCGCGTCCACCAGTTCGACTCGCGGCCCGTGGTCGAGGTCGTGGTAGGCGAAGCCGTGGGCTGCGCCGGCCTCCTCTGGGCGGTCCACGGTGCCCGCCAGCGGCTTGCCGGCTTCCGTCAACCGCACCGACTCCTGCGACAACCGATCAGCCCAGAAACCGATGTGGTGAAACGCCCAGGGCTGGTCATCGCCGGGCCACCATGGTGTCCCTGCCTGCCCTTCGATCAGTTCGATCAGCGTCGGTCCGGAGGTCGGCAGTGAGTAGGTGACACGGATGTTCGCCTGCACCGTGCTCCGGGGGGTTCGCACCGGAAGGTCCCGGGTCAACACCGATGCCCACCGGACCCCCAGGAGGGTCGCCAGCTCGTCGGCCGACCGGTCCAGATCGGCAACAACAAACCCAACATGCGATGCCTCGACGAAGGTCATGCCTCGGACGGTATCAAGCGGGAGGAGGCCTCTTGACGGCATCCGCCCCGCACGCTTGGATACCAAACAACCATTTGGTCGAGAAAGGCGAGCCGTTGAGTCCGAGCCCCCTTGCCGAACAATCGCCGCCGCGATTCACACTGCTGCTGATGGTGCTTCTGCTCTCACTCCTGGCAGCCGCCTGCGGGACCACCGACACCGGCACGGCCGACGATGCGAGCCCTGATGTCGCCGATGCCGACGACGGGGCTGATAATGGTGAGGAGGCAGACGACGAGAGCGATCCTGAGGATGACGCGGCTGCCGACAACAGCGCGGATGAGTCGGCCGACGATTCGACCGACGACTCGGTCGACGAACCGACGGAACCAGCAGGGGCTGCCTCGTCTGGCGACGTCCCCGGTGTCACTGAGGACTCGATCCTGCTGGGGACGACGCTTCCGATCACCGGTGTGGCCGCCGCCGCGGGGGAGGGCTTGCTGGCCGGCATCACGATCGCCCTTGATGAGGCCAACGCCGAGGGCGGCATCGACGGTCGGATGCTCGAACTGGTCGCCCTCGATGATGGCTTCGACCCGCCTCGCCTGGTCTCCAACGCGCGCCGCCTGATCGAGGAGGAGGGCGTCTACGCGATGGCGTCACCAGCGGGATCGCAGGCGCTGCCTGGCATCTGGGACTTCGTCGAGGACGCCGGCACGATCGTCTGGGGTCCCGTGTCGCCCCAGGACCCGCAGATCCAGGAGGCCTACATCCTGGGCCCCGGCCGCGGCGAGCAGATGCAGATCTGCACCGACTACGCCGCCGAGCAGGGAATCACCCAGGTCGGTCTGATCGGTCAGGACAACCAGTTGGGCGAGGAGGGCAACGCCGGCATGGAGGCCGCCACGGCCGCCAACGGTCTGGAGTACGTCGGGTTCGAGCGGGTCGAGGTCCTCAGCCAGGACATCAGTTCCGCGGTGCTCAACATGCGGGACGCCGGCGCCGAGGCGATCATGCTGGCGACGGACAACGTGCAAGCGGCCCTGATCATGCAGGAGACCCAGACCCTCGGCTATGACGTGGTGCTGTGTGCCGACAATGGAGGGGGCGGCACGGGCGGCCCCAACACCGTTGACTCGGCCGGCGACGCGGCCGAGGGATTCATCGGCGGCCTGCAGGTCCAGCTGCCCACCAACACCGACAACGAGGCCGTTGCGGCCTGGCGTGAGCTCGCCGAGGCCTACACCGGCGAGGGATCGGCGCAGTCGACCAGCAACTTCTCGTTGCAGACCTACTACTACACCCGCGCTCTGCTCGAGATCCTGGACCGCCTGGACGGCGACCTGGCCTACGAGAACTTCCACGCCGAAGCCGAGAGCCTGGTCGATGACCCGCTCGACCTGGGGGCACTGCCGATCCTTGCGTGTGGGCCATTGCCGGAGGGACACAGCTGTGCGTCGGGGGCGGCACTAGCCCAGTACAGCGTGGCCGACGAGACCTGGACCGTGATCCGGGACTTCATGGAGGCCAACGGGTAGCCCATGCTGCAGCAGCTGATCGGCGGTCTGGAGGCCGGCAGTTCGTACGCCGTCATCGCCCTCGCGATCGTCGTGATCATGAAGTCGACCGACGTCCCCAACTTCGCCATGGCAGAGATGGGGTTGGTGGTGGCCTACGTCGCCTGGGGTCTCACCGAGATCGGGCTGTCCTTCCTTCCCGCGGTCGCGCTGTCGTTGGTGTTCGCAGCGATCTTCGGTGCGGCCATCGAGTTCGCCGCCCTCCGACCGCTCTCCGGGGCTTCGCACTTCCCCACGCTGCTGATGACCATCGGGCTGACGTTCGCCCTGGGAGCCGGTATCCACCTGCTTGCTGGATCGGCACCACAGTCCTTCCCCTCGCCGTGGCGCTCGGTCACCTACGACGTGGGCGGCCAGGTGATCTCCCTCTCCGCACTCGTGACCATTGCGACCGGCTTCGTCGTGGCCCTGCTGCTGGGGCTGTTCTTCAAGACCTCATGGGGGGTCCAGATGCGGGCGATTGCCGAGGACCGGTCTGTCGCCCGGCTCCTCGGCATCAGCGCCGGGCGGGTCTCGGCCCTGGCCTGGGCGCTCGGGACCGTCATGGCCGGGGTTGCGCTGATCCTCGCCACGTCGTCGACGGTCCTGTCGCCGGGAATTGCCACCGCGCTGATCCTCAAGGGCTTCGTCGCCGCGGTGCTCGGTGGCTTCACGTCGATGACCGGCGCGTTCCTAGGTGGGCTGCTGATCGGCGTGCTGGAGAACCTGTCCGGTGCCTACATCTCCACCAGTTCCAAGTCGGCGATTGCGCTGCTGGTTGTCTTCGTCGTGCTGCTGTGGAAGCCCGAGGGGATGTTCGCCGCTGCCCGGGCCCGGGAGGTCTAGTGGTCTCCCCGACCATCAAGCGTGCCGGCAGCATCGTGGCCCTTCTCGCGCTGCTCGGGTTCCTGGTTGCGGCGCCGTGGATCCTGAACTCCTATCGCGTGTTCGTGCTGGCCCTGATCATGATCTACTCCCTCAGCGTCCTTGGGTTCAACGCTCTGGTCGGCTGGTCGGGTCAGATCGGGCTTGCACAAGCCGGATTCATGGGGCTCGGCGCGTACGGCACCACACTGCTGCTGGAGCGCGGCTGGGACTTCTGGGTCGCGCTGATCGTGATCGCCGCGATCGCCGCGGCCGCGGGCGCACTGGTCGGCTTCCCGGCCGTGCAACTCCGCGGGTTCTTCCTGGCGATCGCCACACTCGCCTTCGGTGAGTTGATCGTACGCGGATTCGCCGAGGCGCGGGGGTTGACGGGCGGCGGGGCCGGGATGGGAGTGCCCATCTACCGGCTGTTCGGCCTGGATCAGACACGCAGCGCGTACGTCCTGACGTTGATGGTCAGCGCAGTCGGGTTCGTGATCCTCCATCGACTGCTGAACGGCCGGTTCGGGCGGACCCTCAAGGCCGTCCGTGATATCGACGTCGCCACCGGTCCCATCGGGATTCCGTCGGCCCGGTACAAGCTGATGGCCTTCTCACTGTCCGGCGTCGTGGGGGCCGTCGCAGGTGCACTCTTCGCACAACTGCAGGCCTTCATCTTCCCTGACATGTTCGGCGTGAACCTGCTGGTCATACTGCTGGTCATGCTGCTGGTCGGTGGCGTGGCCTCGATCTCCGGGTCGGTCATCGGCGCGATCTTCGGTGTGGTCGTGGTGGAACTCTTCCAGGACCTCGGGCAGTACCAACGGCTGGCGTACGGCTTCGCCCTGATCCTGGTGGTGCGCTTCCTGCCCGGTGGCATCGCCTCGATCCCGGCGCGACTCCGCGGCACGCGCTTGCTGGGCCGAGCTGCCGGTGAGCAAGCTGTCGGCGCCGCGACGGCCGATTCCTCGCGTGTCGCCGAGCGGGTCGGCTGATGGCCGACGTCCCCCTCAGCCTGACCGATCTGCGCGTCGCCTTCGGTGGCAACGTCGTCATGGACGGTGTCGACGTCGCCTTCGAGGACGGGTTCAACGGGCTCATCGGCCCCAACGGCGCTGGCAAGACCACCCTGTTCAACGTCGTCAACGGCTACGTTCGCCCTGATCGCGGCGAGGTGCGACTGTTCGACGAACTGCTGGATCCGAGCAAGCAGGCGCGGGTCGTCGCCGCCGGCGTCGGACGCACCTTCCAGGCCCCACGCCTGGTGGACGACATCACCGCCCGGGCCAACGTCCTACTCGGCATGCACCAGCGCTACCGCACCCCCCATGTGCTCGAACTGCTGGGCATCGGACGCGGCCGTACGGAGGAACACGACAGGCGACAGGAGGCGGAAGGACTGCTCAAGAAGTTCGGCCTGGGCGCCGAGGTCGACCAGGTGGCAGGCAACCTGCCCCTCGGCAGCCAGAAGCTGGTCGAGGTCGCGCGCGCCCTGGCCTGCGAACCGAGGGTCCTGTTGCTGGACGAGCCCGCCGCGGGACTCGGGGCCACCGACACCGACCGGCTGTTGGCCGGGCTGCGCGAGGTCATGGCTGCCCGCGACCTCTGCGTCGTCATCATCGAGCACGACCTGCAGTTGGTCATGGACCTCTGCCACATCGTCAGCGTCCTGCACGAGGGTCGGATCATCGCCCACGCTGACCCTGCCACGGTCGCTGCGGACCCACACGTCATCGAGGCCTACCTGGGAGCCAGCGTTGCTGCTGACCGTTGAGGACCTGATCAGCGGGTACGGGCGCCTCGAGGTGCTCCACGGCGTGTCGCTCGAGGTCGGCGAGGGTGAGATCATCTCGGTCCTGGGGGCCAACGGGGCCGGCAAGACCACGTTGCTCAGGACCATCTCGGGGCTGCTGCCGACGTGGAACGGCACCACGGTCTTCGACGGTGCCACCGTCACCGGACACCCGCCTGAGCGGGTCACGGCCGCGGGCCTCGGGCACCTCCCCGAGGGACGTGGGATCCTGCAGACCTTGACAGTGGCCGAAAACCTGCAGATCGCCACCGTCGTGCGTCGTGACGGCACGCAGGCCATCGCCGCCGACACCGACCGAATGCTGGAGCTGTTCCCCCCACTGGCAGGTCGGCTGTCAGAACGGGCTGGCGCTCTGTCCGGTGGGCAACAGCAGATGCTCGCGATTGCCCGGTCGCTGATGGCACGACCTCGACTGATCATGGTGGATGAGCTCAGCTTCGGACTGGCGCCGAACCTGGTCCATCAACTGTTCGAGGTCATCGTCGACCTGCGCGAGCAGGGCACCACCTTCCTCCTGGTCGAGCAGCACGCCAGCGTCCTCGACTTCAGTGACCGCACCTACGTCATTCGCACCGGGCGTGTCGCCTTCGAGGGGCCCTCGGCGGAACTGCAGGACGCTGACGAGCTGGTCCGCTCCTACCTCGGAGGCGGCGGAGCCCCCGAGGCGACGTCGGGCTTCAAGACGAGCGGACCCGTCTGATGGCTGCTGGCGAAGGTCGCATCGACCAGGCACTCGGCGAGGGCAGCCCCTTCCCGTCGGTCTGGCCCGAGGCGCCGCCGGAGTTGACCGCGCCACAGCTCGTCGCGCTCAGTGCACGGATCCTTGCACGCGCCGGCCACGCGCTGGACGTCGCCGGTCACATCACGCTCATGCGAGACGACGAGACGATGTGGACCACGCCGTACGGGAAGTGGTGGCATGAGCTGACCGCCTCCGACATCCTGCTGGTCGATGCCAACGGCACGGTCCTCGAAGGTCCGTGGGACGTGACGCCCGCCATCTTCATCCACACCGAGATCCATCGGGTCAGACCCGACGCCAAAGTTGTCATCCACAACCATCCGGAGTGGTCGACCCTGCTGGCGACCATGCATCGCCTGCCCCAGATCACCGATCAGCAGGCCTGCATGTTCGAGGGCGAGATGGTGCTGCACGACGACTTCGCCGGCGGGGTCGACACGGCCGAGAGCGGCGCGAGCCTGGCCGAACGAGTCGCGGAGGCCAGCGTCGTCGTGCTGGCCCACGAGGGGATCATCGTGATGGGCTCCACCGTCCAGGAGGCCACGTACAAGTTCGAGACGTTCGAACGGACCTGCCGGCTGAACGCCCGTGCGTGGATGACGGGTCAGGAGCCGGTGGAGGTACCGCAGGACAAGCGCGCACGGTTGAAGGCGATGTTGCTGCGTTACTCCACGACGTTCTACTGGAACGGTGTGGTGCGGCAGGAGCTGGCTGCAGACCCGCGCGTCCTCGACTGAGCGCACGTGAGAACGCCCGATGCCGACGCCGACGTCGGGCACACAGCAGGGCAGGCGACCGTCGTGGTCGTGGCGACCGTCGCCATCGGGTTGGGCGCCGCGATCGGCTTCCTCTACGGCTACCTGGCGGTGGCACTGCGGTCCGACCTCGGGCTGTCCCGCGGACAGGTGGGTCTCCTTGTCGGCCTCTACTTCGGCAGCACAGGGCTCGGCTCCATCGGCGGTGGCGTCATCGTCGATCGGATGGGCGCGCGACTGGCCGTGGTCGCCAACCTGGTCACGGTCAGTGCTGTGGCGGGGTTGATCGTGCTACTCGACACCTACCTGGTCCTGCTGGTGGCTTCCGTCGTCGCCGGGCTGGCCTACTCACTGGGAAACGCCGGCACCAACATGGCGATCGGCGTGGCGGTGGCACCGGCCAACCGGGGTCTGGCCCTGACCATCAAGACCGGTGGTGTGCCTGCCATGGCCACGATCGCGGCCCTGACCGCGCCCTGGGCAGCCGCACGGATCGGCTGGCAGCCCATCATCGGTGTCGTCGGCGTGCTGGCCGGACTGGTGGCCTGCGGTGCGATGCTGCTGTTGCCCACCGATCGTCCGCAGCGGGCCACGTCGCGGTCCGGGGTGTTGCCGTCGGGCTTCTACTGGTTCCCGGTCGCGTCATTCCTGCTGGTCGCAGGATCCCAGCCGCTGTTCAGCTGGTCGGTCAGTTGGCTGGAGGAGGTTCACGACACCTCCGTCGGTGCGGCCGGCGCCCTGTCGGCCGTCGCGACCGCATCCGGAGTGGTGGGGATGGTCCTGGTCGGCCGGCGCTCCGACGTCCTCGGCAGCTCGCGGCGCACAACCGTCATCGCGGTCATGGCGGCCGTCTGCTCCGTGGGGACGGTGGGGTTGGCGATCGGTGCGCGGGTGACGCTGGCCAGCGGTGTCGTCGCGCTCAGCGTCGCGACCGCGACCCAACTGGGTGCCATCGGCGTGATGCACGCGGCGGTTGTTGATGCCGCCCCGCAGGCGATCGGCCGCGGCTCCGGGGTGACCATGACGGGGTACTACCTGGGGGCGCTCATCTCGCCCACGGCCTTCGGCTGGCTGGTCGACATCACCGGCGACTACGGCGCGGCCTGGGCAGCGTGTGCCCTCGCCTTGATCGGTTCGGCGCTCGCCTTCAGCCGTGCCGGCAAACGGCCGTTGCCGGCCGAATCGACCGTTTGGTAGGTTCCGGCCCCATCTACGGAGGAAGGCAGTTTCATGTCCCTGGTCGGCGCGGCAGTCCTGCGCAAGGAGGATCCGAACCTGCTCGTCGGAAGGGGCACCTTCACCGACGACCTGCATCCGGCCGGCACGGCCTTCATGGCGTTCGTTCGGAGCCCGGAAGCGCATGCGCGAATCACGGGCATCGACACGTCGGCCGCCGCCGACATGCCCGGTGTGCACGGCGTGTGGAGCCTGGCTGAGCTCAGCCTGGGAGAGGGGGAGGGAATCCCACCACTCCCCGGTGTCCCCGGCCTGGAGCGGCCTGCTCTTGCCGACGGTGTCGTGCGCTTCGCGGGCGAACCCGTCGCGGTGCTGGTTGCGGACGACCGCTACCTGGCTGCGGATGCCGTGGAGGCCGTCGACGTCGACTACGAGCCACTTCCGGCTGTGGCGTCGATACCAGCGGCGCTGGCCGAGGACGCACCTCTCCTGTATGAGCCCGTGGGCAGCAACGTCGTGTTCGGGATCCCCTGGGAGGACGACGCCGAGGCCGAACTTGCGGCGGCACAGAACCGCACGTCGATCCGACTGGTGAACCAACGCTGCGCACCCGTGCCACTTGAACCCATGGTGATCCTGGCTGACGCGAGTGCTGAGGGCCTGACGGTCCACGTCACCTTCCAGGCACCACACCACCTGCGGACCAAGCTGGCCGGGTGGCTGGGCGAGAAGGAGCACCGCATCCGCGTCATCGCACCCGACGTCGGCGGCGGCTTCGGGTCGAAGATCAACTTCACCCCGGAACTGTTCCTGGCACCGCTGCTGTCCCGACAGCTCGGCCGTCCCGTCAAGCACTGTCAGACCCGCTCTGAGGCCATGCAACTCATGTACCACGGGCGGGACCAGATCCACGATGTCGAGGTCGGCTTCGACGACGACGGCCGTGTCCGCGCGCTGCGCAACATGATCTCCCAGAACGTCGGTGGCTACCCGGATCCCAACGGGATGGGCATGGCGGTTCTGACGACCTGGATGAGCGCAGGCTGCTATAAGATCGACAAGGTTGCTGCCGGCTTCCAGAACGTCGTGACCAACACGACACCCATTGCCGCCTACCGTGGTGCCGGCCGGCCGGAAGCCACCTACATGATCGAACGCGTCATGGACCTGGTCGCTGACGAGACCGGTCTCGACCCGGCCGATGTCCGTCGCCGCAACTTCATCGGACCCGACGAGTTCCCCTTCTCTCAACCCCATGCCGAGGCGGTCCACTACGACACCGGCAACTACGAGGCAGCCCTGGACAAGCTGCTCGAGATGCTCGACTACGACACGCTGAAACAGGAACAGGCGGCGCGTCGTGACGATCCTGACCGGCCGCTGATGGGCATCGGCATGTCCACCTGGGTCGAGATCGCAAGCTTCGGACCCCGCGGGTCACTGGAGGGCTTCGGTCACCTCGGCTCGTGGGAGTCCGCCAAGGTGCGGTTGCAGCCCGACGGCTCGGTGGTTGTCAATGTAGGCAGTGCGCCTCACGGACAGGGCCACGAGACCGCGTTCGCAATGATCGCTGCCGACGAGTTGGGGGTTGACTACGACAACATCATCGTCCGGGCCGGCGACACCGAGACGATGCCACAGGGCATCGGCACGATGGGATCGCGATCGGTGCCGATCGCCGGATCGGCGGTCAAGGCCGCCTCGGAGAAGATCCTGGTCAAGGCCAAGGAGATCGCCGCCCACCTCATCGAGGCCAACCCCGATGACCTTGAGCTCCGTGACGGGGGCTTCGGCGTCATAGGCAGCCCTGAGGATCATGTCAACTGGCAAGCGGTCGCCCACGCCAGCTTCCAGCCCGGCCAGCTGCCCGAGGGAGTGGCAGCGGGTGGACTGGACGAGCAGGTGTTCCAGGAGGTGCCGAACTTCACCTACCCGTCGGGCGCGTACGGCTGCGTCGTCGGCATCGACCGTGATACCGGCGAGGTGCGGGTGGAGCGGTATGTGCTGGTCGACGACTGCGGCACCGTGATCAACCCGCTGCTCGCGAAGGGGCAGGTCCACGGCGGTGCTGCACAGGGCATCGCGCAGGCGCTGTACGAGGCCGTGGTCTACGACGACGCGGGCCAGCCACAGACGTCGTCCCTGTTGGACTACCTGGCCCCGGCCGCGACCGAGTTGCCGGCCTTCGAGGAAGGTCGGGTATCCACCCCGACACCGGTCAACCCCCTGGGCGCCAAGGGCATCGGCGAGTCGGGGGCCATCGGCTCACCGCCGGCCGTCGTCAACGCGGTCGTCGACGCGCTCAGCCACCTGGGCGTCCGGCACCTCGACATGCCGCTGAGCCCCGAGAAGGTCTGGAACGCGATGAACGACAACGGAGCCACGTCATGACAGAGGTACGCATCTCCATCAACGGGGAGTCTCGCGACCACGATGTCGACCCGCGCACGTTGCTGGTCCACTACATCCGCGAGACGCGGCGCCTCACCGGCACCCACGTCGGGTGTGACACCTCCAACTGCGGCGCCTGCACGGTCCTGCTCGACGGTGCCCCGGTCAAGTCCTGCACGGTGCTTGCCGCGCAGGCTGACGGCGCCGAGATCACGACTGTTGAGGGACTGGCGACCAACGGGACCCGCTCGCCGGTCCAAGAGGGGTTCCGCCAGAAACACGGCTTGCAGTGCGGCTACTGCACGCCCGGCTTCCTGGTGGCCGCCACGGCCTTGCTGGAGGAGAACCCGGACCCGACCGAGCAGGAGATCCGTGAGGGCCTGGAGGGCAACCTCTGTCGCTGCACCGGGTACGCCATGATCGTGGACTCCGTCCGCTGGGCGGCCGAGCACCCCGAGGGTCATGTCCCCACCGACACCGCTGGAGCAGAGGTGGCTTCGTGATCCCGCCTGCGTTTGAGTACGTCCGCGCCGATTCAGCCGATCAGGCTGTGGCGCTGCTGGCCGACCACGGCGACGACGCCACGGTGCTTGCCGGTGGCCAGTCCTTGATCCCGCTGCTGAAGATGCGGCTGGCCGACCCAGGCGTGCTGGTCGACCTCGGTCGGGCAGACGATCTGCGCTACGTCACGGCCTCCGACGGCGTCGTCGCGATCGGGGCGATGACCAGCCATAGGACCCTCGAGACCGACCAGACCGTGGCCGATCACGCGCCGCTGCTGGCACACGCGGCCGGACTGGTCGGTGACCGGCAGGTGCGGTCGATGGGAACCATCGGTGGCTCGGTGTCACACGGAGACCCGGCGGCCGACTACCCGGCGGTGTTGACCGCTCTCGGCGGTGAGGTCGTGTTGCGAGGACCCGACGGGACGCGGACGGTGCCAGCGTCGGACTTCTTCACCGGCTTCCTGGAAACCGCTCGGGAAGAGGGAGAGTTGGTCACCGAGGTCCGGGTGCCGACGCATGACGCATTCGGGTACGCGAAGTTCCGCCGACGTGCGCAGGACTGGGCCATCGTCGGCGCCGCCGCGGCGAGGGTGAACGGCGGTGTCGGCGTCGCACTGATGAACATGGGTTCGACACCGATCCGTGCCTCGGCGGTGGAGTCGGCGGTCGGTGAGGGTGCGGGCTCCGCGGACGCCGCGAGTGTGGCCGCGGAGGGCACCAGCCCCACCGGTGATTCGCATGCCACGCCGGAGTATCGCCGCCACCTCGCCACCGTGATGGTCAGGCGGGCTCTGGACCAACTGGGCTGACCTAGTACGCCGGCTGGGGCCCGCGGGCATCCTGCCGCGGGACCCGACTACCGGGTGGCCTGACCGCAGTCCACGTGCAGGACGTGACCGGTGATCATGCGGGCGTTGTCCGAGGCCAAGAACAGCACGGCATCAGTGATGTCCTGCATCTCGGCCCGCCACTTGTCCCCGGGCAGGTTGCCCTGTTCGGAGAAGACCTCGAAGGCCTCGTCGGGGTCCATCTCCATGGCCTCCGAGAGCCCGAGGACCATGCCGGAGCCACCCTGTCCCTCACCTGGGCGGATCGTGGCGGGCGCGATCGCGTTGACGTTGATGTCGAACTCACTCAGCTCGGTCGCCCACGACTTCGTCAGTCCCACGACCGCGTGCTTCGAGGCGACATAATGGGACAGCATCGCATGACCGCTTCCGATGACGGCCGAGGAGATGTTGATGATGGTCCCGGACCGGCGACCGATCATGTCTCCGACGAGGTACTTCGCACAGAACATCGGCCCCTTGACGTTGGTGTCGATCACCGCGTGCAGGACATCGGAGCGGATCTCGTGAATGGTGTCGAGAGCGGCCATCCCGGCGTTGTTGATCAGTATGTCGATGTGTCCGAACTCCTCGAGTGCCCGTTCGGCCGCTGCGGCGACCGCGTCCTCGTCCCGTACGTCGCACTGCAGGGCAAGGCTTCGTCTGCCCTCCGCCCGCACCTGCTTCGCGGTCAGCTCCAGGTCTTCGGCAGTCGCGGTGGCGTACAGCGGCGGCATCGGCTCGCAGATATCCAGGACGGCGACGTCGCAGCCGGCCTTTGCGAGCTGACGAGCGTGGTTGGCGCCCTGGCCCCGACCCGCGCCGGTGACGAACGCGACCTTGTCCTTCAGTCCTCGTAGTTCGACGGTCATTTTGCCGGTCACACTCCTCGTTGCTCATCGTCGGTGCTCATGGGTGGATCGTCTTGCCTGTTGTCACTGGTCGAACACGATCGGGTAGGTCGCGAAGTTGGGCCGGGCCGAGGTGTCGTCCCAGCCGGGTGGGTGGTCGGGGTCTCGCCGAGCGCCGTGTGCCAACATCGCCCCGACCAGCTGCGGCACGACGCCGATCACGTGGTGGGCACGGTCGGCCGCGCCACGATCGGGGGTGGTGCCGCCGTCGAGTTCCATGCCGATGCAGACGTGCATGCCACCGCCGAAGCTGTGGCCCCAGCGCGGGACGCCCTCCGGCTCCGGGCGATGCGGATTGAACTCGGCTGCGTCAGGACCGAAGACGTCGGGGTCGCGGTTCGCAGCCATCAGGTCCATGATCACCCTGGTTCCCTGAGCGACAGCCAGGCCCTCCCGCAGAACCATGTCCTCGGTCGCCACCCGCCAGGCGACGGGGCTGGCAGGGTGCAGGCGGAGGCTCTCGTGGACGCAGCGTTGCATGAACAGCGGATCATCCAGGCAGCGTCTCCGGTCCTGCGGGTGCTCCTCGAACCAGGTCAGCAGGTCGTCCATGGCGTGGGTGAAGGCGTTTGCGGAGCTGTGCGAACCGGCCTGCAGGAAGAACGCGATCTCCCGACGGATGATGGCAGCTGCGGTGTCAGGATCGTCGGCCAGGTCGGACTCGTGGGCCAACAGGACGGTCAGCACATCCTTCGACAGCGACGCCTCGTCGATGGTGCCGGTTCGGACCTCGCGCAGCAGCGACCGGCGCCTCGCGATCGACGGCTGCAGGAACTCCTCGTCGAAGGCCGCTAGCGCCGTCGCGACCCGTTGCCGTACCGCGTCCCGATTCCCCGTCGCGTGGACCAGCGTTGCCCCCTCGCTGAACGTGAGGTCGAAGTGGTACAGCCGCTCGGTCTCAGCCGCGGTGCCCGCAGGTCGGTCCACGCCGGCTATCAACGCGGTCAGGTGCAGCGTTGCACGGTGACCGATGCCCAGGCAGTCCGCCCGACCGTTCGCCGCAGCCGGCTCCACCTCTTCGGCGATCAGCCGGGGAATCAGCTCGGAGTCGTACAGATGGAACGTCTCGCGGCGGAAGAGGCGGTTCTCGAGCCGGCGCCTGGACCGATGCGCGTCACCGTGCAAGGTCAGCAGCACGTCCCGCATGATGACGCCGCCCTCGTCGTACAACGCCTGCTTCAGCGACTTGCGGCGGAACGCACGCTGCACATCGTGGTAGGTGGTCAGCGTGATCTCGGACATGCGCGGTCAGACGTGGCTCAGGGTCTCGAGGTCATCTTCGGTCAGGGCAAGCTGCTGGGTCAGCGGGCAGGCGGCCAGGAACCGCACTTGCTCGGAGGGCCGGATGGTCCGCTCGGGGATCGGCCGTTCGGTGTCGACTCGAACCCCTCGACTGATGACGTGGGACAGCCTGGTCCTGTCCTGCAGTATCGAGACGTCCTGCAGCGGATCGCCGTCCACGACCAGCAGGTCGGCCCGGAACCCGGGCTGCAGTTGCCCGATCTCGCCGTCCATCTGCAGCGCCATGGCGCCGTTTCGTGTTGCGCAGAGGATCGCGTCCATCTCGCTGAAGCCCATGTAGGTGACCAGCATCTCGAGTTCACGGGCGTGCCACTCGCCGATCGGTGTGACCGCGAACCCGGTCTCGGAGCCGGTGAGCACGGTCACTCCGGCATCGTGGGCGCGACGGATCATCTTGGCGGTGGTCTCGATCTCGGCCCGAAACACCTCGATCAGTTCTGGGGCGCTGCCGATCCTGTGGCCGTAGTCGGCCAGGTTGCCCAGCAGGGTGAACGTCGGGCACAACGCCGAGCCGTTGTCGACGACGGCCTCCAGAGCCGCCTCGTCAATGTAGGAGGCGTGGTAGATCAGGTCCATGCCGGCTTCTGCGGCCTCTCTGGTCGAGGACGCGTTCCGACAGTGTCCTACGACCGGGATCCCCACGTCATGTGCGGTGTCGCAGACGGCCTTCAGTTCCTCCAAGGACCAGACCTTGATCTCGCCGCCTTTGCGGTTGGGCAGCAGGCCGGTGACGTGCACCTTGATCCAGTCAACACCGTGCTTGATCTGCTGCCGGACCTCGGTGACGATCTCGTCGATGGTCCGCACGACCACGGCGTAGCCGGTCCGGCCCTCGTCGGCGATCATCCGCCCGGCGGTGCCACCGATCGAGGTCATGAGCGCGTTGCCACCGGCCCGCATCCGAGGTCCTTCGACGATGCCCGACTCGATGGCCTCTCGCAGTTCCACGCCGATCATCCAGAGGCAGTCGGCATCGAGGACCCCCGTGACGCCAGCCCGCAGGACCTTCTGCGCGTTGTAGGCGCTGAGCATGGCGCTGTAACCCTGCGTGCGATGGTTGAACAACTCGTCGTTGCCGGTGGGTTCACCGAACGTGAGGTGGGTGTGTGCATCGATCAGCCCTGGCATGACGGTCTGACCGGTTGCATCGATCGTGGTCAGGTCGCCGCTCGTCCGTGCAGCCAACTGGTCCGCCTCGGAGCCCAGGGCCACGATCTCGTCGCCACGGAGCAGGACCGATGTGTCCGGACGCGCCGCCGCTCCGGTTGCGTCGATGACCGTTCCCCCGCTGATCAGCATGTGTCCCGACATCGGCGTGCTCCTTGCGTGGATGGCCCGACGAATCCTACCATCCGTTTGGTAAAACACGCCTGCGAGGACTGAACTGACGACCTGGCTGGGAGACCTGTGAGACGTGTGCTGGTGACGGGTGGGGCATCGGGCATCGGTGCCGCGACCGTCGCACATCTCGACGAGCAGGGGTACAGGGCGATCGCAGCCGACGTGACTCCCTCCGACGGGGTCGTGGCCCTGGACGTCACCGAGGAGTCCGAGTGGGCCAAGGCCATTGATCAGACCTGGCCGTTGGATGCCCTGGTCAACTGTGCCGGGGTCCGGACACGTGCGCCGATCGTCGACCTGACCGTCACAGACTTCGACCGGCTCATGGCCATCCACGTCAGAGGCTCGTTCCTGGGCCTACGCGAGGTTGCTCGCCGCTGGACCCGTGAAGGCCGCGGCGGCGCCGTGGTCAACATCGCGTCTGTTGTTGCCACACATGCGGTGCCGGGACAGCTCCACTACGTCGCGTCCAAGGCCGGGGTCGCCGGCCTGACCCGGGCAGCCGCCGCCGAGTTGGCTGGTGATGGGATCCGCGTCAACGCCGTCGCCCCCGGCGTCATCCGGACGCCGATGACGGCCGACCGCCTGGGCAATGCTGAGCAGAAGGCCTGGCTGGATCAGCGCGTTCCGCAACCCCGTGTTGGGGAGCCCTCTGACATCGCTGCCGCCGTGGCCTACCTGCTCAGCGACGACGCGGGGTACGTCACGGGCGCGGTGCTGCCTGTTGATGGCGGGTGGACTGCCACGTGAGTGCTGATACCTCGGCCGTGCTCGGCGTCGTGGAGCGCCATCTCGCCGCCGTCAGACACGGTGATGCCGACGCAATGGCGGCGGACTACGCGGCCGACGCCACGCTGCAGCGCGGTACCACGACCTATCGGGGGAGCAGTGAGATTCGTGGGTACTTCACCGGCGTCCCCGATCGGCTCCAGGGTGGGCGTGTCGCCTTCGACCAGCCGGTCGTGAGCGGCGCCGAGGTGACGTTCACCTGGCGCATTGTCGGGGGCCCGGCCGACGGACGTGGCGGAGAGGACCGCTGCGTCGTGGCCGACGGAGAGATCGTCTCTCAGACCGTGACGTTGCACGACCAGGACTTCTGACCAGCCAACCATCCGACCCACCAACCACGAGAGGAGCGGGCCCGTGTTTCGACACATCGTGCTGTTCACCTGGACTGACGCAGCGACCGACGATCAGATTGCCACCGCCATCGACGGCATCCGCGATCTGGCCAACCAGATCGACGGGGTCCGTCAGCTGACGGTTGGGTCTGACGCCGGTCTTGCGGCCGGCAACTTCGACGTCGCAACCGTGGTCGACTTCGCCGATGAGGCCGCCTACCAGGCCTACGCGGCCCATCCCGCCCACACCGACCTGATCGCCCAGCACCTCAAACCGATCCTGCAAGAGCGGGCGGCCGTGCAACACCAGGTGGTGACCCCATGAGCCTGCGGGTGGAGGTGGACAAGAGCCTGTGCATGAGCAGCGGGATGTGCGTCGCTGATCATCCGTCGGCGTTCCGCTTTGATGACGACCAGCTGGCGGAGACGACCGCTGGTGCAACCACGGCCGGCGACGACGACCTGCGTGACGCGGCGATGACCTGCCCTGCAATGGCCATCCTCCTCCGTGACGCCGACGGCAACCAGGTCGATCCCTTCGCCTGACGACTGGTCGAGGAGTTACACGACGCCGTCAGGGGTTACCGAATCCCAGTAGCCGGGCGGTGTTCGCGCGGATGTCGACCGTCAGGTCCCCGAGGTCCATCGCCGCGCCCTGGTCCCAGCCGGAGAAGTTGGTGCCGAAGACAATGCGGTCGGACCCGACCCTGTCGGCCAGCAGGCCCAGAGCGGCCGGGTCGTGCACATGACAGTCGAACCACAGGCGTGACAACAGCTGCCCGAAGACGCCGGGTTCGGCGAGCCAGTCCGGTGCCCACGGTCGCTTCTGGGCAGCCGCGTCCAGGCGCCCGAACAGGTAGGGCACGGCACCACCTCCGTGCGAGACACAGATGTCGAGATCCGGATGGCGGTGCAGGACACCGCCGTAGATCAACGTCAGGACGGCCAAGGTCTCCTGCGCGGCGAACCCGAGGAGCAGGTCCAGGTTCCATCTGGCCAGACGCGGATCCGCGGGCGGCCCGTCGATCCCGTCGGGTGCCGGATGGATGAACAGGGGGACCTCCAGCTCCACGCACGCGGCGTACAGCTCGTCCATGGCAGGATCGTCCAGCTGTCCGGCAGCAGAGTCGATGCCCACATAGCCACCCAGCAGTCCGAGTTCGGCCACCGCCCGGGAGAGTTCCCGGGCCGCCGCCGACGGCTGTTGCAGTGGGAGGGCAGCGAAGCCGGACAGGCGCTCAGGGTGGTCCGCGAGCAGCTCCGCCAACTCGTCGTTGTGTCGGCGGCAGAACGCAATCGCCTCAGCCGCGTCGATGTGGTGGAGGTAGGTCAACGGGTTGGGTGAGAGCACTTGGTGGTCGATGCCGGCGGCAGCCATGGCCGCCAGCCGCAGGTCGACCTCCATGAAGGGCGTGCCCCGGTAGGCCACGCCGTCCAGGACGTACTCGCCGACCTGGAAGGAGGGCGGCTGCTCGACCAGTGTTGGACCGTAAGTTCCGGCCGCGCCCATCGTGCCTTCGAGCACGACGTGGGCGTGGACGTCGATCAGCGGTGTTGTCGTGGCGTCGAACGACGACGCCGCCATCAGTCGGCGCCGAAGGCGACCGGGTATCGCGACCAGTACGGCCGCTTTGTGGTCGCATCCATCACGGGCTCGTCACCAGGATGGATGTCGGCTCCTCTGTCGATCATCCCCTGGACCGCGACGGGGACGAGGCCGTACAAGTGCTCGGAGAGATCCTCCACCTCGCCCTTGGGCAGCACGCCAGCGGCAAGATCCTGACCGATGCAGATATGCATCCCGCCACCGAACGACAGGCCCCACGGGGCGAGGCCGGCGGGGACCTCACGGTAGGGGTTGAACTCGGCTGCGTCGTCTCCCCACACATCGGTGTCGCGATTGATCGCCATCAGGTCGATGACGACCTTCGCGCCTTCGGGGATCTGCCGACCGCTGGATCGCAGCTCCACAGGCGCCAGGGCCCAGCGCATCGCAACGGGACTGGAGGGGAACAGGCGGATGGTCTCATGGACACAGCGCTGCAGGAACAGGCGGTCCTCGCGGATCTTGTTGGCATCCTCCGGGTGGGCGCGGCGCCAGACGAAGAGATGGTCGAGCGTGCGGCAGAAAGCTGTGGCGCTGGTGTGGGCCCCTGCCAGGAGGTAGAAGGCCACCTCCCGGCGGATGATCTCTCGCGTCAGTCCCAACTCCTCCTCGCCTTGGAGCAACAGGGTCAGCACATCCTTGGGCAGATCCTCCTCACCCGTCAGGCCGGCCTCCACCTGGGCCAGCACATCGCGGCGGTGGGCGATCGAGGGTTCCAGGAACTCCTCGTCGAACTGTTCAAGCGCCTCTGCGACCTCTGCACGCTTCGCATCGACGTCACCGGTGTAGTGGGCCAGCGTCGCCCCTTGGATGAACGTCATCAGGTAGTTGTAGAGGTGGAAGGTCTCCTCGGGGGTCTGCAGTGGTCGATCGACACCCGCCGTCAGCGCCGCCAGGTTCATCATGAGCTGATGGCTCAGCTTCACGAGTTCGGCCTCACCCTCGGCCTCGTGGGGTTTGAGCGTCTCCTCGATGACCGCCGGGAACAGACGCTCCTGGTAATCGAAGAAGACCTCACGGCGAAAGAGCCGGTTTTCCAGCCGCCGCCGGCTGCGGTGGTCGTCGCCGTGCAGGTTGACCAGGACATCGCCCATGACCACCTCGCCGGCGTCGTACAGCGCCTGCCGCAGATCCCTGCTGCGATACGCGTCCTTCGCTTCGTCCACGGTGGTGATCATCACGGGGTCATCGGCCATGTCACCAATCAACCGTTTGGTTCTGCGGGCGTCAAGGGCCGCTGGGTGCCCGTGGCGTCACGCGTCGGTAACGCCCAGACCCAGGCCGCCATCGACGACCATGACTGCCCCGGTTGTCCACTCAGCTCCGATCAGGTAGGCGACTGCCTCGGCGATCTCCTCCACCGCACCGATCCTCCCGAGGGCGTGCGCCGGCCCGAGGGACTCGAGTCGCTCCAGGGCCTGGTCAGGATCCGCGATGCCGGCCCGGACGTTGATCTCGGTGAAGACTGCGCCGGGACGGACGCAGGACACGCGGATGTTGCGACCGCCCAGCTCGGCAGCCAGCACGCCTGTCGCCGTCTCCAACGCGCCCTTGGTGCCGGCGTACGGTGAGGCACCTGGGAAGGCACGGGTCGTGTGCACCGACCCGAAGAAGATCACCGCCCCCTGGCGTGCCTCCAGGTGCGGCGTGCAGAGGCCGGTCAGGAGCAGCGGCCCGATCACATTGGACGCGAACACTGCAGTGAGCTGGTCCTCGGCCAGTTCCTCGATCTGGCCCCGGTACATGTTGGCGGCACCGTGCACAACGGCGTCGAGGCCGCCGCCGTGGGTCACCGCGGCCTCGACCAACCGCACCCGGTCGGCTGCTTCGGTCACGTCAGCTGCCACGGGCAGGCAGGCGTCGCCGAGGCCCTCGGCCACACCCTCCAGCTTCGAGGCACGTCGTCCGGCGATGGTCACCCTGGCGCCCCGCTGCACCAGATGCGCGGCCGTGCCGGCCCCGATCCCCGATCCGCCGCCGGTGACCAGGATGGACATCCCGTCGGGATCCCTCACGAGGATCGCTCCTGCTGCGCGCCACCAGCCTGGACAGGGGCACGGTGATGACCCTGCCGGGTCAACCACTGGCCGGCACGCTGAAGGATCAGACGATGTACGGCGTGATCGTAGGACTGATGATCGTGTCCCAGCGCGTCGAACACGACTCGGGCGCCGTCGGTCAGCGTGCGTGCCCAGAGCAGCGGGTGGTCGACAGCGCCGTGCGGGGAGGACAGCAGCGGAACGACATCCGGCTCGGTGTCCAGAAAGCCGTAGACCTCGTCGACGATCTCGAAGTCCTGGAGCCCAGCGACGATCGGATGCCGGTCGGCGTGGACCGTGACCGGTACCGCGGAGCCGAATGGAGGATGACTGGAGCGACTCCAGTTCCACGCGCCACCGACGATCTCGCCCCACTCCGGCCAGTCGTCGAAGCAGATGCACGCGCTGTGCATAGCCAGCAGCGGCTGGCCGGCGGCGATGTAGTCACGCACACCCCGCCGCGCCGCGCTCGACAGTGACAGCCCCCACTCGGCCCGTTGGGCGGCGTACCGCTCGACCCCATCCATCCGCCATCGCAGCGCGTTGACGGTGACCAGATCCCACCGCTTCGGGTCGGCGGAGAGGGCTGCGAAGGCATCGTCGATGTCGGTCGTGACGCTGGAGACGATCCCGACAGACTCAAGTACGTGAACAAGACGCTGCGAGGTCACCTCGAAGTCGTGGGCCACGCCACCGGAGACCAGCAGGTTGTGGAGTCGTTGGTTGCCGGGTCCCGTCACAACGTCTCACCGCGCTCCACGGCTGATGGGCGAGGGAGTTGGGAGATCATGTTGTGGGTGACACCGCCATCGACCAGCAACGTCTGTCCGGTGATGTACTCGGCGTCGTCGCTGCACAGGAAGCTGACGACCTGGGCGATGTCCTCCGGCGTCCCCAGTCGTCCGACAGGAACCCGGCTCTCACGGGCCCGGCGAAAATCCGGGTCTGCATAGATCGGTCCCGACATCCCGCCGTCGATGAGTCCGGGAGCCACCCCGTTGACCCGGATGCCGGCGGCGCCCCACTCGATCGCCATCTGGCCGACGAGTTGGTTCAGGCCCGCCTTGGACGCGGTGTAGGCGCCACTTCCCGGGCCTGGCACGACGCCGTTCATGGAGGTGATCGCGACGATGCTCCCTCCTGCTCCGGCATCAACCATTCGTCGCGCCCCCGCGCGACAGACGACGAAGGTGCCGGTCAGGTTGACCTCGATCACGCGGCGCCAGTCGGACACCGACAGCTCCAGGAGCTTGCCGAAGCGGACGATCCCCGCATTGGCGACAACAACCGAGGGGGGCCGCCCCAGTCGGTCCAGGGCGTCGTCGACCGCGGACTCGTCGCTGATGTCAACCTCCAGGGCCTGCCCTCCGACCAGCCGGCTCGCGACGTCACCTGCTCGGTCGCCGTCGATGTCGAGGACGGCGACCCCGTAGCCCCGGTCGGCCAGACTGGTTGCAATTGCTGCTCCGATTCCACCGCCGGCTCCAGTCACCACCGCGAGCGGCGTCCCGATCTCCACAATCACAGCTCCAGTCCAGCCACCATGGTCGAACGGGTTATCCGAGGAGGGCGGCTACGTGGTTGTCCGGCATACAACCAGTGGGCAGCACGTGGATCAACAGGCCCATGGGCGGTGCCTCCCCGGGGGAGGCAAACCGTGACACTGGTTGTCAGAGTTGGGCCTATACGGTCGCCGGAGACCACGGCCCAAGACCGGATATCCCTCATGCCCCACCCCACCCGCCACCCCGACGAGCAGCACGATCCGACCCGTCGCGGCTGCTCATGACCCCGCCGCGCGTCACCACGATCGGGGTGTACGAGTTCGACGCCGACTCGTTCCTGATGAGACTCCACGCCGCCGATGTCCGGCTCCTGCTGGATGTCCGGCAGCGGCGGGGTGTCCGGGGACCTCAGTACGCCTGGGCCAACTCGAAGCGGCTTCAGGACGCACTGGCAACGGCGGGGATCGCCTATCGGCACCACCGAGAGTTGGCCCCCACAACCGAGCTCCGACAACTGCAGTATGCCGAGGACGACCGGCTTGGCGTGGGGAAGCGCTCCAGGCGTGAGTTGGCGGCCGCCTACACGAAGCGGTACACGGCCGAGATCCTCGACCCGGTTGACCTGGACCCCCTCGTCGCGTCTCTTCCGGATGTGGGTATCACGGCGCTGCTCTGTGTGGAGCAGGATCCGAGGGCCTGTCACCGCTCACTCATCGCAGGTCGGTTAGCCGAGGAGCACGGCATTGCTGTCACACACCTTCTGCCCGAAAGAGGACCGGCCGTGTGAGGGTGCGCGCGGCGCCAAAGGCTGCGCCTGCCGTGGTGAGATCGGCCTCGTGTGCCGGTCCCGCCAGATGCTCGCGGCCAACGTCCAACTCGGCGAACCACAACAGGTCGACGTGATGGCACGCCGCCGGTGTGCCCTCGCTGTGCCAGGACGGGTCGGCCACCAAACGGTCGTGGCGGAGGACGGTCTTGTCCTGGTGGATCCGCTCCGCCCAGCGGTCTGCAGCTTCGAGAAGGGCGCCGGGCGAGCTGGCCGGGTGCAGACGCCAGCCGACCAGCAACTTGACAGGCTCCTCGGTCAGGCCCCGGTCGAGCAGCATCTCCCGCTCGGCCAGGACCACGCTGAACCTCGACTTGTCGACGAACCGGTCCTCGTCCGTACGCACAGCGCTGAGGTACTCGGGGCTTGAGAAGCCAGCGTCGTGGTCCTCGATTGAGTCGAACTCCAGCTCCGCGCACGCGTCGAAGCCCGGGTAGGGGAGGACGGGGTGGCCGGCGACCAGGATCTGATGGTTCTGGACGTAGCGGCGCAACCCCGGGATCCGGCTGGCGGCATCGGCGTGGGCGGTTCGCCAGTACTCCTGAAACGCCTCCGGTGACAAGTGCGGCAAGCGTGGCGCCATCGCCAGTCGGACCGTGACCACGGGCTATTCCAGGCTCAGGATGCGGGCCAGGTTGCCACCCAGGATCGCGTCGGTTTCGTCCTCTTCCAGCCCCAGTGCGCGGACGGCCTCGATCTCGGCCGCCGGGTCGGCCATGGGCCAGTCCGAGGCGAAGATCACCCGGTCCGGGCCGTGCCGCCGGACCAGGCCGGCCACCAGGTCCGGGTCCAGGGTGGCAAGCGACGGCGGCCATGAGGTGTCCAGGTACAGGCCGGGTGTCCCGACGACGACCTCCGCCGCCTCCTCGATCACCCGGTAGCCGCCGAAGTGGCAGGCGATCAGGTCCAGCCCGGGGAGCTGCCGGGCCACCTCGACGATCATGGTCGGGGTGCACCTCGCGGCCTTCTCTGGGTCGCCGGCCGAGCCGACGTGCACGATGGCGGCGAACTCGCCGCGCAGCGCGTCCAGCACCCGCAGGAGTCCGGGGTCGTCCAGCGCGTAGTCCTGGAACAGCGGATGGACCTTCACACCCCGCAGGCCATGCCGCCGCAGGCTGGCCACCAGCTCATCCGGGTCCGAGCGGGCGTGCGCCGAGCCGAAGCCGATGAATCGGTCGGGGTCCAGCGAGCCGGTGAACGTGTTGGCGGACTCGACCCGCTCGGCGGTGTTGGCCACGGCCAGGACCACGGACCGGTCGACCCCGGCGGCGTCCATGACCTCGACCAGCGATCCGGCGGTGCCGTCCCCGAACCGCGGCAGGTCGTCCAGCCCCGATCCGCCCAGCGCCCGGGCGGCCACGTGATCGGGCCAGACGTGGGTGTGGGCGTCGATGATCACAGCTTGTGCACCTCGCCACCGTCGATCGTGAAGGTCGCGCCGGTCACGAAGTTACTAAGCGGGGACGCCAGGTAGCACGCCAGCGGGCCGATCTCCTCCGCCCTTCCCATCCGGCCGGCCGGGATCTTGCGCAGCCGTCGCCGCAGGACCTCCTTGTCCCCGGTCACGGCCGCCTGGGCGTCGGTGTCGAAGGCTCCCGGTGCGATGGCGTTGACCTGGACGCCCCGGTCGGCCCACTCACCGGCCAGCGCCTCGGTGAACCGGATCACGGCGGCCTTGGTGGCCGAGTAGGCCGCCAAGACCGGCTTGCCCACGAGCCCCGACGTTGAGGCCACGGTGAGCACCTTCCCGCTGCCCTGGCTCAGCAGGATCGGCGCGGCGGCTTTGGCCAGGATGACCGGCGCCATCAGGTTCACGGCGACGGCCTGGTCCCACGCCCCCAGCGGCATGTCCTCGAACCTGCCGGCTGGGAACACGCCAGCGTTGCTCACCAGGGCGTCGAGCCGGCCGAGGGCGTCGACCGCCCGCCCGGGCAACGCGGCCACGGCCTCACGGTCCGAGACGTCGGTGGGGACCGCGACCACGGCACCACCCGAGGACACCTCCAACTCCTCCAGCACCGCGGCGTCCCGCGATGCCGCCACCACTCGGACCCCTTCAGCGACGAGCGCCTCCACGATTGCTCGGCCCAGCCCGCGGCTGGCCCCGGTGACGATGGCCACCTTCCCCTCAAGCATCAAGTCCACAGCTCGCTCCCGACCGCGTCGACCCTCGGGCACGGCTCGCTGCGCTGGATGCGGGCACGCATGCGTGAGTACGCCCGGCCCCAGCGGGTCAACTCACGCATTCGTCGACGCAACCGCACCGACTCGGGCCCCCAGGGCCGACCACCGCTCACGCAGGACCACCGCCCGAGGCCTCGCCGACCGAACCGCGACCCGACATCACCTCGTCCACTAACCCCTTCGCGATCCCCAGGCGCAGGACCTCCGAGGCGCCCTCGTAGATCCGCATCGGCCTGGCTTGCCGGTACAGCCGCTCGATCTGGCTGTCCTTGACCAGCCCCCAGCGGCCCATCACCTGCACGCAGCGGTCGACCACGCGCCCGGCGGCCTCCGACGCCGCGAGCTTGGCCATGGAGGAGTGGGGGAGCGCTGCCGCCGGATCCTCCCGCGCGAGGTGCGCTGCCCGGTAGGTGATCAGCCGGGCCTGCTCCACATCCGCCCAGCTGTCGGCCAGGAGGCTCGCCACCGCCCCCAACCTGGCCAGGGGCCGGCCGAACTGCTCGCGAGTCGCGGCGTGGCGGGTCGCCTCCTCCAGCGCCCGCTGCGCAAGCCCGACGGCGGCCCCCGCGACCGACACCCGGAAGACGGCCAGCGTGGCCAGGACGTGGGACAGCCCCTCGCCTGGCTGGCCGATCCGCGCGTCGGCCCCGAGCCTGACCCCGTCGAGGGTCACCTCGCCCAGGACGTGGGGTGCGATGATCTCCGGGGTCGGGCCGGTCGAGACCCCCGCCGCGTCCGCGGGGACCAGGATCAGCGACATGCCCTCGCCCCCGTCGCCGAGCGCCTCCCGCCCCAGCACGGTGTAGAAGCCGGCAACCCCGCCGTTGGAGATCCACGACTTCGGGCCGTCGACCACCAGGCTGTCCCCCTCGGCGGTGACCGTGGTCTCCATGCCCCGGAGGTCCGAGCCGGCCTCCGGCTCGGTCAGCGCCAGGCCCGCCAGCACCTCCGCTGTCGCGACCCGCGGCAGCCAGTGCGCTTGCTGCTCGTCGGTCCCCGCCCGGCTGATCGCGTAGCTGCCGATCCCCTGGAGTGCGAACAGCGAGTCCAGGTGCGAGGACGTCGCCATCAGCACCTCCCGCGCGACGCAGACGGCTACCGGGTCGACCTCGGCGTGCCGGCCACCCCACTGGGCGGGGACCGTCAGCTCGCACAGCCGGCTGTCCCGGAGTGCGTCCAAGACCCCCATGTGCAGGGTGCTCATGCCGTCGGCCTCGACCGCCAACGGGGCCACCACCGCTGCCAAGTCGCGCGCTTCAGCCTGCGCATCCTGCGCCGCGCGATCCAACGTGAAGTCCATGAGGCAGGTGACTCTACCAACCGATTGTTTGGTTAGGTAGGCTGCGGCAATGGCCGACGTGGAGACCGAGACCCGAGGCGAGGTCGCGTGGATCCGCCTCAACCGCCCCGACCGGATGAACGCCTACGACCAGGCGATGGCCGAGGCGCTGATCGAGGCGGTCCGCACCGCCGCCGATGCCGGGGTGATCGTCATCACCGGCACCGGCCGTGCCTTCTGCGCCGGTGGGTACCTGGCGAATCTCTCCGACCCGGATCCGGCGGAGCTGCGGGGCATGTTCTACGGCTCGCTGCGGTTCCTGGAGGAGATCCGGCTGTCTCCCCGTCCGGTCATCGCCGCGGTGAACGGCGCTGCTGCCGGAGGAGGCAACGAGTTGGTCGTCGCCTGTGACCTGGCCGTGGCCGCAAGCTCAGCCACGTTCGGGCAGACCGGTCCCAAGATCGGGTCGGCGCCCGTGCTCGGTGGCACCAACCTGCTGGCCGCCCAGATCGGGGAGAAGCGGGCCAAGGAGGTCTCCTTCCTCTGCCGCCGCTACGCCGCCGCCGACGCACTCGAGTGGGGCTGGATCAACGATGTCGTTCCCGACGCGGAGCTCGAGGCAGCCACCACCGCCCTGGCCGAGGAGCTGCTGACGATGAGCCCGCGGTACCTCGAGGTGGCCAAGATCTCCTCCAACGTGTGGTGGAACCAGGTGCGAGACAACTACGTCTCGGGCCTCGGGATGTTGGTCCAGGCGATCGGCTCGGACGACATGATCGAGGGGGCCAGCGCCTTCATGGAGAAGCGTCCCGCGCGGTGGCCGGGCAGACAGGCGCCGCCGACGTGACCCCCGCGACCTACCCACCCTTCGAGCCGTCCACGGCCGAGCGCGAGCTGTGGACCCTGCCAGCCGTGCTCCACGAGCAGGCCCGGACCCACGCCGACGCCGAGGCCATCCGGGTGCCGGAGGAGGGCGTGTCCCTCACCTACGCCGAGGTCCTGGACAAGGCGACCCGGATCGCGCAGCGGTTGCTGGCCGTTGCCGAGCCCGGTGACCGGGTCCTCATCATGGCCCCCAACAGCCTGGCCTACCTGCTCACGTGGTTCGGCGCGGCGCTGGCCGGGATGGTCGAGGTCCCCCTCAACACCGCCTACGAGGGCTCTTTCCTCGAGCACCAGGTCGGGACGGCCGCACCCACCGTGGCGGTGGTGGACGCCCCCTTCGCCGACCGGTTCGTGGCCAGCCGGTCGGCCTGTCAGTCCATCACCACCTTCTTCGTCGTCGGGGAGCACCCTAACGCGGCGTGTTCGACGCTGGCCGATGCGGGCTGGGAGGCGCGACCCTGGGACTCGCTCACGACCGCCGGCGTGGAACCAGCGGCGCCAACGCTCCCCGACGTGGGACCGACGGATCTGGCGGCGATCTTCTTCACCTCCGGCACCACGGGACCCTCCAAGGGCGTGATGATGCCCCACGCCCACATGTGGTTCTTCGCCGACGAGTGCGTCCACCTGACCCAGCTGACGGACCGCGACGTCTACCTCGCCTCCGGACCGTTGTTCCACGGCAACGCCCAGTTCCTGGCCTGCCTGCCCGCGCTGATCGCGGGGGCGACGTTCGTCCTCCAGCGGCGGTTCTCGGCCTCCGGCTGGACCGAGTGGATTCGCGACTCCGGCGCCACCGTCACCAACTTCGTCGGCGTGATGATGGACTTCGTCTGGCAGCAGCCCCCAGCGCCGGACGACGCCGACAACCGCCTCCGGTGTGTCTTCGCCGCCCCGACGGCCACCTACGTCGACGCCTTCCGCGAGCGCTTCGGCGTCGAGGCCTTCGTCGAGGTCTTCGGCCTGACCGAGACGGCCATGCCGATCATGACCCCCTACGGCGCCGACCGGCCAGCCGGCGCTGCGGGGCTGCACGTCTCGCAGTGGTTCGACATCCGCCTGGTCGATCCCGAGACCGACCGTGAGGTCGCGGTCGGCGAGGTCGGGGAGTTGCTGGTGCGCTCGCGTGAGCCGTGGACCTCGTGCCTCGGCTACTACCGCGAGGCCGAGCGGACCGTCGAGGCGTTTCGCAATCTCTGGTTCCACACGGGAGACGGGCTCAGGCGGGACGCCGACGGCTGGTACTACTTCGTCGACCGGCTGAAGGATGCGCTGCGCCGCCGAGGTGAGAACATCTCGAGCTACGAGGTCGAGGCCCCGATCCGCGAGCACCCGGGTGTCGCCGATGTCGCCGTCATCGCCGTCCCTGCCGACGTGGAGGCGGGGGAGGACGAGGTTATGGCCGTCGTAGTCGCGGAGGACCCGTCCCTGGACGCCGCGGACCTCTGGGCGTGGTGTGACCGGCGGATCCCGGACTTCGCGGTGCCGCGGTACCTCCGGTTCGTCGACGCCCTTCCCCTCACCCCATCGGAGAAGGTCCGTAAGGTGGTGCTGCGGGATGCCGGCGTGACCGGGGACACCGTCGATCGTGGGGCCAGGCACGAGACGGCCGGGGGCGTCGGCGAGGCCGTGGCCGGTGGCTGAGCCCGCGGCCCAGACTGCCGTCCACCAGACCGAGAATGGGGCCGTGGTGTGCGTCGACTCGGCCTACGACGCCGACGAGCGCAACACCGGCACCGACGTGGTGATCAGCGGCAGCTACAGCGGCGTGCTGCCTGCCAGGTTCGTCGCCACCCATCGGCCGCGGGCGGCGATCGGGCTGGACTGCGCTGTTGGTCCTGGCGGTGCCGGGATCGCGGGCCTGTGGTTCTACGAGGCGCTCGGCATCCCCGCGGCGGCCGCGGACGTGATGACGGTGCTGCTGGGCAACGGCGTGGATGTCTGGGAGAGCGGCGTCATCAGCTACGTCAACGAGCTCGCCGGTCAGGCGGGGGTCGAGGCCGGCATGTTGGTGGCGGAGGCAGCCGAGCTGCTGCTCGCCCACCGCCCGGAGGAGAAGGCGCCGGACGAGGTGACCAACCGCACCGTCCGGCACTCGACCGCGGACGGTGACGTCGTCTGCACGGACTCGATCGCCTTCGGGCTGCCGGAGGACCGGGACCGCAACGTCCTGTGCACCGCCGGCCACACCGGACGAAGCGCCGTCCCCTACCTGCGCCGGGTGCGGCCGAGAGCGTTCATCTGCTCCGACGGCGGAGGAGGCCGGGACGAATCGGGCATCGCCGGCCTAGTGATCGTCGAGGCCGACGGCCTCGCCGGAGCCACGGTCGACGCCCGGACGGCCGCCATGGGAAACGGCTTGAGCACCTACGACGACGGGGTCATCAGCGCGGCCAACACCAACGCCCGGGCCGTGGGCGTGCAGGTCGGGATGCCGGCGGCCGAGGCGGCTGAGCTGCTGCTCCAGGCGCCGCCGGTCGGTGGCCGGGAGCCGGGCGAGCCCGGCGAGCCGGAGTCCAACATCGACGAGGAGGAGTGACCACCCATGGCTGATCTGCTCGACACCGAGGACCACCCGCAGGACGAGGTGGCCCGGCACGGCGAGTACCGCGTGATGGCCATGGACTCGGCGCGGTATGTCGACGCGTCGAACACGGGCTCTGACGTGGTGGTCCCCGCGTCCTACCTCGGCGTGCTCCCGGCCCGCCTGATGGCGCCGCACCGGCCGCGCGCCGTCATCGGTCACGACGGCCGGATCGGGAAGGACGGTGCCGGCATCCAGGGGCTCTACTACCTGGAGGCGCTGGGCATCCCTGCGGCGGCGGCCGATGGTGCGACGGCCGAGCTCGGCAACGGCCGGGACCTGTACGACGAGGGGGTGATCTCGCGGGTCAACATCCTGGCCGAGAACTGCGGGGTGACGCCGGGCATGACGGTCGTGGAGGCTGCGCGCCTGCTGTGCGAGAACGACCCCGGCGCCACCGAGCCGGGCACGCGGATCCGGCGTGAGGTTGTCGAGACCGGACCGGACGGGCGCCAGGTGGTGGTGACCGACTCGATCATCTTCGCCCGGCCGGAGGACCGCGGGCGCAACGTGCTGGTGACGGCGGGGCACACCGGGACCTCCGGGGCTTCGTTCCTGCTGGAGTTCCGGCCCTGGGGGTTCATCTGCTCCGATGGGGGAGGGGCGAAGAACGACTCCGGCATCGCAGGCCTTGACATCGTGGCTGAGCACGGTCTGGCTGGTGCGTCGGTGGACGGGCAGACGGCGGCGCTCGGAGATGCCTTCTCCAGCTACCACGACGGGATCATCGCGGCGTGCAACGAGCCCGCCCGAGCCCGGGGCGTGGAGGTGGGAATGCCGGCGGCCCGCGCGGCGAGCTTGCTCCTGGCGCACCCGCCGGCAGGCGACGGCGGAGGCTCGGCGTGAGGGGCGTCACACCACCGGTACCGCGAGTCGACCGGACGACCCGGACACCCACGTGATCCTGGACGCGCAGCCCGAACGGCCGGCCCCGGTGGCCACCGACCTCGGTCGGCCGTTCTGGGAGGCCGCCAGGGAGCACCGGCTGGTCCGACCGGTGTGTGACCGGTGCGGAGAGGCGCACTTCCCTCCGCTGCCCGCGTGTCCGCACTGTCAGTCGCCGGCGTGGACCTGGACCTCGTCGGTCGGGACGGGGACCGTGCACAGCTGGACACGCCTCCACCGCGCCCCCGAACCGGGCTTCCCCGCGCCGTACGTCCTGGCCGACGTGGACCTGGACGACGGTTGGAGCATGCTGACCAACATCGTCGGGGCGGCGGAGGTGACGATCGGCATGGGCGTCCGGGTGGCCTGGCTGCCGGTGGCCGACGGCGCGGTCCTGCCCGTCTTCGTGCCTCTGGGAGGCGGGGCATGAGCCGGTCGACGCGCCGGCGATTGGACACGATCGTGCAGATTCCCACGCATACGTGGGTTAGACCCCGATCGTGCGGGATAACCCGTGGGCGATTGGACACGATCGTGCAGATTTCCACACATACGTGGGTTAGGCCCCGATCGTGCACCACCACGGCGCAGCCGGTCGAGGGGACCGGCCGATGAACATCGGGCTGGCCATCACGCGCAGCGCCCGGCGGTACCGCGACCGCCTCGCGGTCTACGACGGTCCGCGCCAGCTCACCTGGACCGAACTCGACCGACGATCAAATCAGCTGGCCAACGCCCTGCTGGACCACCACGGCCTGGGCAACGGCGACCGGGTCGCCATCCTCCTCCCCAACCGGCTGGAGGTGTGCGAGGCCCTCGGCGGTGTCACCAAGGCCGGCCTGGTCTACGTCGGCCTCAACTTCCGGCTGGCCTGGCCCGAACTGCAGGCCATCCTCGACAACGCCGAGCCCCGACTGATCATCACCGACGCGGAACACCGGTCCCTCGCCCAGCAGGCGGCCGACCACCTCGACATCCCACTGGTCGACGTCGACGACCCGGGATACGACGACCTCCTCGTCCGCGGGGCGACCACCGCACCCCACACGCTGCACACCGTCCGGCCCACCGATGATGCGCTGATCGTCTACACCTCCGGCACCACGGGCACCCCCAAGGGCGTCTGGTTCGACCATCAGCGGGTGATCCTCCACGCCGTCGTCGCGGCCATCGAGTACGACATCACCGCCGACACCCGGTACCTGACGGCCATCCCGCACAACTCGAGCGTCCACATCACGCTCGTCCCGTGCGTCACGATGGGCGCCGCCATCGGGTTCACCGACAGCCGCTCGTTCGACCCCGCGCGCTGGGCCGCCGCCGTCGACACCGCCCGGGCGACGCACAGCTACCTGGTCCCGACCCAGCTCTACCGGCTGCTGGACGCCGACCCCGGCGGGCTGGACTCACTGGAGATGCTCGGCTACGGCGCCGCCCCGATGTCCCCCGACAAGGTGGCCGAACTGATCGACCGGTACGGCCCCATCTTCAGCCAGCTGTACGGCATGGCCGAGATCGCCTCGATCGGCACGATGCTCCGCCGCCAGGACCACGTCGAGGCCCTCCGCCACGCCCCCGACCGGTTGGGCTCGGCCGGCCAGCCCTCCTACGCGATTGACGTGCGCGTCGTCGACCCCGACGGGCACGACGTCCGAGCGGGCCAGCGCGGCGAGGTGATCTTCGGCGCGGGCTACGTCATGAAGGGCTACTACCGCGACCCGGAGCGCACGGCGCAGACGCTGAAGGACGGCTGGGTGCACTCCGGCGATGTGGGTGTGGTGGACGACGACGGGTTCCTCCACATCGTCGACCGGATCAAGGACCTGATCATCCGCGGCGGCCACAACATCTCCCCGACGGAGATCGAGGCGGTGATCCACCGGCACCCCGACGTCCTCGAGGTCGGCGTCATCGGCGTCCCCGATGCGGAGTGGGGCGAGCGCATTCTGGCTGTCGTGGCCCCTCGTCCGGGCATGACCGTCGACCAGGCCACGCTCCTGGGGTGGATCGACCAGCAGGATCTGCCCTCGATCAAGCGACCCCAGGCCGTCGAGGTGGTGGAGGCGCTGCCCAAGAACGCCGTCGGCAAGGTCGCCAAGAACGAGCTGCGGGCCGCCCGCTGGCGTGGGGACCGGAGGGTGTGAGCGCCCCCGAGATCGTCATCGCCGGTGTCGGACTGACCCAGCAGACCCGGTTCGTGGACCGGCCCGTCGTGCCCCTCCTGCTGGAGGCCACGACGGCAGCGCTTGACGACGCCGGCATGGCGATGGGCGACATCGACGGTGTGGCTGCTCGCTGGCCCGGCCCGGGCGGTACGACGTTCCACCCCGGCTCGGTCGACTGGACCGGTCAGCTCGGGATCCCCCTCCGCTGGGTCCAGGACACCTACCCGCAGGGCATCCCCGCCGTACTCGATGCCGCCGCCGCCATCGGCGCCGGGTACTGCACCACGGTTCTGATCGTCGGCGGCCAGTCCGGCGGACTCGGGCGAGCCGGTGGGCGGGTGGCGACGTACACCCGTCCGGACAACGAGTTCGTCACGCCCTGGGGAGCCTTCACGTCCGCCCACTTCGCGCTGATCGCGGGCCGCGCCGTCCAGCGCCGACCAGAACTGCGCCAGGCCATGGCCACCGTCGCAGCGACGATCCGCAACCACGGCCACGACACGCCCGGCGCGGTGATGGAAGGGCGAGGGCCCTACACCGCGGAGGACATCCTGACCTCGCCGCTGGTCGCCGAGCCCTTCCGGCGGCTCGACCTCTGTCTGGCCAGCGAGGGAGCGGCCGCGCTGATCGTGACCATGGCCGAGCGAGCGGTCGACCACGCCCAGCACCGACCGGTCCACGTCGTCGGCGGCGGGATGGAGTGGCACCGCCAGCAGTACGTCGCCCCGCCCCGGTCCGACGAGGTCCGCACCGTGGGCCAGGCAGCCGCCCGCCGCGCCTTCGATCAGGCCGACGTGACCCCGGCCGACATCGACGTCGCGCTGCTGTACGACATCACCAGCTTCGAGGTGCTTCGGCAGCTGGAGATCCTCGGGTTCTGCAGGCCGGGCGAGGCGCCGGACTACGTGGCCGACGTCGGGATCGGGCGCGACGCACGGCTGCCCGTCAACCCCCACGGTGGCCTGCTGGCATTCGCGCACATCGGCTGGGGAGGTCCCCAGTTGCCGATCGTCGAAGCGGTCCTCCAGCTCCGCGGAACAGCGGGAGCCCGCCAGATCGAAAGCGCCCGGACGGCCGTGGTGACCGGAGCAGGCAGCGGGGCCCAGTACCACAACACCCTGGTTCTGCGGGCCGACCGCTGACCCGGCTCGGCCGGGTCACGGATAGCATCGCGCTGCGATGGGTTCTCTCGCTGCTGTCGCCGTGTTCTGTGGATCCAGGACCGGGACCCGTCCGGTCTACGAGGAGACCGCTCGTGCCTTCGCACGGGTCTGCGTGGATCGTGGGCTCGCGCTGGTGACCGGTGGCGGGTCGGTCGGGCTGATGGGCGCCGTGGCCGACGCCGCGCTCGATGCCGGCGGGAAGGTGATCGGCATCATGCCGCAGTCGCTGATCGACAGGGAGTTGGCACATCAGGGTCTCAGTGAGCTGCATGTCGTCGACACGATGCACGAACGCAAGGCGGCCATGGCGCATCGCTCCCAAGCGGCGGTGGCCCTGCCCGGTGGTGCCGGCACGCTGGATGAGTGGTTCGAGTCCTGGACGTGGGGGCAGCTCGGCATCGACCCCTCCCCAACCGGGTTGCTGAACGTCCAGGGCTACTTCGACCACCTCCTGGCTCAAGCCGACCGCATGGCCGCCGACGGGTTCATGTCGCAGGCACATCGCGACATGCTGGTGGTCACGCGGGATCCGAGCGACCTCCTCGAGGCCCTGCTCGCCTACCAGCCACCAGCGCCGAAGTGGACGCGTTGAGTCCCACCTCGAAGGCCTCAGCCTTCTCGCGCGCCTAGACCGTGCGCGATCGGATCCCTTCGCCCTACGATCGCCGTAGTATTCATCTCGACGAGGTCAGCGCGACGCGGCGGAGGTGGCAGCACACATGAAGCGATCACGGCTTCATGGCGTGACACGGGCTGCGCTGATGCTGCTCCTTCTGACGGCCTGCGCCGGCGGCGGGGAACAGGAAGCTGCGGTCTCAGAGGATCCAACCGCCGGGCTCCGATCCTTCCCGCCCACGACCACACCCCCGGACGCCGGCGCCCCGATCCCGACGCCGACACCACTGGGGCCGACGGTCGAGAACGAGCCCTACCCAGCAGGTGGTGCCTTCTTCGCCGCCATACCGACCAGCTACGACCGCGACCCGACGGACACCGACGACCAGACCGTCTTCGACACCCAGGGTGGCCAGTTCAGGATCACGACCGGGGACCGCACCCTCAACCTGGCTGACGGCCGCGCCTTCGATGTCCCGGCCGAGACGCCAATCCACGGCAGCCAGTGCCTCTCCCTCCTGACGCAGGCCGAGATGGACTTCCTGGTCGGCATGCCGGACGCCACCCCGGAACTGGCCGCCAACTACGGCGCCACGGACCCGTGTGGCGTCTACGGCATGGTCGAGGGCACGACGGTCAGGTGGCTCGAGTTCGAGCAGGTGCACAACGACAGCGATGCGGGGTTCGAGGAGCTGATCCCACTCGGGGGTGAGATCCGCGCTGTGAGCGAGGAGAGCTTCGTGTTGACCGACGGCCTGGTCGTGCCCCGAGCCGAGGGGTTCACATTCGACTGCTTCTTGGACGGCACGTTGGAGGAGGTGCTGGAGGAGGGCGCATTCATTGGCGTGAGCACCGCTCCGGGAGCCGATGGCGCCGTGTTCGGTGGCTGCTTCGGTGTCGACTAGATCGAAGCCGCCGGACGCCTCGGCCGGTCAGTATCTCGCAGATTCACCCTAGCCAAACAACCGTTTGGTAAGTTAGGCTGCGGCGACCCCTCCGAGCCGAGGGGCTGACACGAAAGGACCGACGTGCTCTTCACCCAGTTGTTGCTGAACGGGGTGGCCATCGGCGCAGTCTACGCCCTGACAGCCCTCGGCTTCGTGCTGGTCTTCAAGGCCACGTCGGTCCTCAACTTCGCCCACGGCGCGTTCCTGATGGTGGCCTCGTACCTGACCGTCACGTTCCTCGGCGTCTACGAGTTGCCGTTCCTGGTCGGCCTGGTCATCATCGTCGTGCTGCTGGCAGGCCTCGGCGTCGTCCTCCACTACGGGCTCATGCGGTTCATGATCGGCCAGGCCTTCTTCAGCGTCGTCCTGGTCACCGTCGGCCTCGAGATCCTCATCCGAGCCGTCCTCCTGATCTTCTACGGCCCGCTGCCACGAGGCCGGGTCGACGACCTGCCGACCGGCGGTGTCGAGCTGTTCGGCGGCGTCAACGTCCCCTACGTCAACATGATCATGGTCGCCGCCGCCGCGATCGCCGTCGCAGTCTTCCTTCTGTTCTTCAAGCGGTCGCGGGTGGGCCTGCAGATGCGTGCGGTCGCAGAGAACCTCGAAGCTGCCGCTGCCATGGGCATCGACCCCAACAAGGTCTACGCCGCAGCGTGGGCCATCGGCCTCTCACTGGCCGCCGTCGGCGGCGTCCTGTACGCCCACTTCACCCCTGCAATCGACCTCGAGTTGCAGGTCATCGGCCTCCGCGCATTCCCCGCCGCCATCCTCGGCGGCATCGACTCCATCGGCGGCGCCATCGTCGGCGGATTGCTGGTCGGCATCGTGGAGAGCGTCGGCGCCGGCTACCTGGGTGCCGAGTTCCGCGACGTCATCGCCTTCGGCATCATGTTCCTGGTCCTGCTGTGGCGGCCCTCAGGCCTGTTCGGCACGCGCGAACTGGTCCGGGTCTGAGGCGGTCGCGATGAGTGGCAAGTACACCACCGACTACCGGCAGGACATGCGCCTGCTCCGCACGACGTCCCAGCGAGCCATCGCGGGCGTCCTCGCCGTCCTCGCCCTCCTCCTCCCATTCGCGCTCGAGGCCGACATCAGCCCACCGCTCGACTTCCCCTGGGCGGCCTGGTTCGCCGCCATCAACCTCGCGTTGATCGCCAGCGTCGGCGCGGCCGCCTTCAACCTGTTGCTCGGCTACACCCACCAGATCAGTGTGGCCCACGCGGCATTCCTGATGCTCGGCACCGTCGTCGGCGCGACCATGGGAACCCTCTGGGGTGTCAACTTCATCGTCGTCCTGCTGGCCTCACTGGTCGCCGGCGCACTGATCGGTGCCATCGTCGGCCTGCCCGCCCTGCGGTTCAGAGGCCTCTACCTGCTGATCGCCACCTTCGGTGTGCACTTCTTCTTCTTCCTCGGCTACAAGAAGTTCCAGACCACCTACTTCGGATTCAACGCGATCACCTTCGACCCGCCGCAGCTCCCGGCGTGGCTGCACGCACTCCCGTTCATCACCCCCGACGACGACGGGATCTTTGCGATCAGCGGGAACTTCCGCTGGTACTGGGTCCTGCTGCCGATCGCGATCCTGTCGATCCTGTTCATGAACAACGTGATCCGGACCCGCGAGGGCCGCTCGTTCATGGCGATCAAGGAGCACGACGTCTCCGCCTCGCTCATCGGCATCAACGTGACCCGGGCGAAGTTGCTGGCCTTCTCCCTCTCCTCGGCCTTCGTGTCGCTGACCGGCGTGCTCGGCGCGTACTACATCGGCGCGCGGGGTGAGGACTCCTTCCCCTTCCAGGTCGTGCTGTTCTACGCGATCATGATCATCGTCGGGGGGTTCTCGACGATGCAGGGCGCGGTGTTCGGAGCGTTCTTCTTCTACATGACGCCGGTGTTCTTCGACTGGGTCCGCTCGGACGTTCCAGGCATCTCCTCCATCACCCTGCTCCAGCGCTACGCGAACGAGACCAACCTGGCCATCTTCGGAATCCTCATCATCGTCGTCCTGGTCGCCAGACCCACCGGCCTGTCCGGCATCTGGCAGCGGATCCGCCAGTACTTCGCGACCTGGCCGTACAGCACATGAGCACGACATCAGCCCGGGCGGGCGCCAGCACCACCAGCCCGAGTGCCGGGACCGACGGCCTCGCGATCAGAGGGCTCGAGGTGGTCTACAACAACGCCGTCGTCGCCCTTCGCGGGGTGTCGCTGTCGGTGCCGGAGGGTGGGTTCGTCTCCGTCCTGGGAGCCAACGGCGCCGGCAAGACCACGTTGGTACGCGCCATCACCAATCTGCTGTTCGTCCACGACGGTCGTGTCCGTGATGGGTCGGTGACCTACGGCGGGCAGTCCCTCCTGGACGCCGGTGCTCGCGCCGTCGTCCGGGCCGGCATCTGCCAGGTCCCCGAGGGCCGGATGCTCTTCCCGCGGCTCACGGTCGATGAGAACCTGCGTGTCGGGGCCAGCACCCGCAAGGTGACGGCGGCCGACGTCGCCGCCGAGCTCGAACACGTCTACGAGGTCTTCCCACAGATCGCCGACCGTCGCGACGAGAAGGCGGGGTTGATGTCGGGTGGGGAGCAGCAGATGGTCGCGGTCGGTCGGGCGCTCATGGCCAAGCCCCGGCTGATGATCTGCGACGAGTTGTCCCTCGGGCTGGCACCCCTGATCGTGAAGGACCTGTTCGAACTCGTCTCCCAACTCAACCGTGAGGAGGGCATGGGCGTCCTCGTGATCGAGCAGAACGCGCGCGTCGCCCTCCAGCACTCCAACTACGGCTACGTGATGGAGACCGGCAAGGTCGTGGTGGAGGGAACCTCCGCCTCACTCAGCGAGGACGACTACGTGCAGGAGTTCTACCTGGGTGGAGCGGGGGAGGCGAAGGACGCCTACGAGGAGCTGGTCGCCCGCTACCGGAAGGGGAACGGCTCGTGAGCGGCCAGACCATCCTCAGCCTGCACGACGTCACCGTGCAGTTCGGCGGCCTCAAGGCCTGCGACTCCGTCACCGTGGATGTCCAGCGGGGCGAGCTCTTCGCACTGATCGGCCCCAACGGCGCGGGCAAGACCACGCTGGTCAATGCCATCACGGGCGTGTACAGCCCCAACGAAGGGTCCCGCGTCAGCTACACCGACCCCGATGGCACCACCCATGACCTGATCGGCCGCAAGCCCCACCAGATCGTCCGCACCGGCCTGGCCCGCACGTTCCAGAACCTCGGTCTGTTCCCCGGGCTGTCGGTGCTCGACAACCTGATGCTCGGCCGGTACATCCATCAGAAGGTGGGCGTGATGTCCGGTGGGCTGTTCACCCGCGGAGCGGTGAAGGAGGAGGTGGAGGCGCGCGAGGCCGTCGAACGGGTCCTCGACCTGCTCGAGATCCCCGAGTACCGCTGGGACGCGGTCGGCGAGCTGCCCTACGGGCTGCAGAAGCGGATCGAGTTGGGGCGGGTGCTGGCGATGGAGCCGGATCTGCTCCTGCTGGACGAACCGATGGCCGGCATGACCACCGAGGAGAAGCAGGACGTCGTCCGGTTCATCTTCGAGATCAGACTGGCGCTGGGCGTCACGGTCCTGCTGATCGAGCACGACATGGCCGTCGTCATGTCCATCGCCGATCGGGTGATGGCGCTCAACTTCGGCCAGCAGATCGCGCTCGGCACCCCTGCCGAGGTCCAGCGCAACCACGACGTCATCGAGGCCTATCTCGGAGCTGAGGGCTGATGGCCGGGACCGCACCCTCCGTCCTGCACTTGCTAGCCGAGCGAGCGGCGAGCGCGCCGGATGCCGATGCCCTGCTGGTCAAGCGGTACGGCCGCTGGGAGCCGCTGTCGATCGCCACGGTGTTGCGCCGGGTTGCGGCGCTGGCACACGGCTTCGCCGAGGCTGGGGTGGGACCTGGCACGGTGGTCGCGCTCGTCATGCGGCCGCACGCCCAGCGGATCCTGACCGACCTGGCGCTGCAGGCCATCGGCGCTCCGGTGGTCGGGATACCGACGGGGATGCCCGAGGACCAGATCGCCCACCTGCTCCGCGACAGCCGTGCCACCTGGGTCGTCGTCCAGAACCAGCACCTGGCCGACATCGTCCTGCCGCTGGTCGAGTCGGGTCAGGCCGGCGACGTGGAGCGGATCGCCTACGTCGACGCGGCTGGCGTCCAGGACTACGGCAGCCCGTTGCTGACCCCCTTCGCGGGCATCGAGGCGGCCGGTACGAAGGCTGTGGCGGGCAACTCGGATGCCATCGCGGCGCTCCTGGCCGACGTCCGGCCTGACGCTGTTGCGGCCATCAACTACTCCTCGGGAACCACCGGACCGCCTCGCGGTGTGCTGTTGACCAATGCCAACCTGCGGGCGTCAACGCAGTCCACGATCCAGGCCCTGGGGTTGGCGGAGACGGACCGCGTCCTGTCATTCCGGCCGCTCTCCGACCCTGTCGAGCGGGGGGCGACGATCTTCCCTGCCCTGACCAGCGGGGCGCTGCTCGCCCTGCCCGAGTCCCGGGCCAGCGCGCAGACTGCCATGTGGGAGATCGCGCCGACCTACATCCACCTCACGCCGCGGTACATCAAGTCGATCGCGACCGGCATCCGGGTGCGGATGCAAGGCTCACGAGGACTGAAGCGGCGGGTCAGTCGCTGGTGGGTCAAGCGCTTCCAGGAGGCCCTCGAGGCAGACCAGGACGTCAGCCCGACCGCACTCTCACGTCGCGTCATCGGCTTCCCGGTCCTCGAGAAGTTGGGCCTGGATGCGGCACGGCACGTCGTGGTGTCCGGCAGTCGGATTCCAACCGAGGGGCTGGCGTTCTTCGCTGCTCTGGGGCTCACCGTCCGACCGGCGTACTCACTCACCGAGGTCGGCGGCTTCGCGCTGCTCCCCCAGGGCGCAACCGTCCGGCGCAACACCCTCGGCACGGCCGTACCCGGCCTGGAGACGCGCATCGACGGCCGGCAGCTGCTCATCCGTGGTGAGGCCGTCGCGGCGCACGCCCTCGAGTCCGATGGTGGCCGGGCCGCGCTGCTCGATCAGGACGGCTGGCTTGCCACCGGTGACGTCGCCATGGAGGTCGACGGTGAGATCGCCGTCCGCGGGCGGCTGGGCGACATGATCGGGGTGCACAGCGGCGAGGGCGTGAACCTGATGGAGATCGAGGCATCCCTCACGGCCTCGCCCTACATCCGTGAGGCCATCCTCACCCCCGATGGGGACGACCTGATCCTCACGCTCGAACCTGAGGGTCGAAGCCTGGGTCGCTGGGCCACCCGCAACGGCGTGGAGTACACGACCGAGCGGTCACTCCTCGATGATGAGCGGATCATCAGCCTCTTGCACCGAGCGGCCGACACGGCGCTCGAATCCTTCGGGAGCCTGCCCATCACCCGGACGCACATCCTCACACTGCCCCTCGCCGTTGCCGACGGGACGTTGACCCTGAACGACAAGGTGCGGCGAAATCACGTCCGCGAGGCGCCGTTCAAGGCCGGCACTCGCGACTCCGTCGAGACGGACACGCCGCAGACACGCGAGTCGACCGGAGCCAAGTAGCCCGTGGACACCCTCGGCCGTCTGGTCACCGTCGAGGACGTCCGGCGCCGGGCTCGTCTTCGGCTGCCGCGCATGGCCTTCGAGTTCGTCGACGGGGGTGCCGGCGACGAGGTCACACTGCGGGCCAACCGGACCGCCTTCGAGCAGGTGTCGATTCAGCCGAAGGTGCTGACCGGCGTGTCCGACCGGGACCTCTCGGTCTCGGTTGTGGGACAGGAGCTGGCGCTGCCGCTGGTCTTCTCGCCAGCCGGGTTGCTCCGGGTCACTCACCCGGCCGGGGAAACGGCGGCCGCCGCAGCCGCCAGCGCAGCAGGAGTCCCGTTCACCTTGAGCACCGGGTCAAGCCGTTCCATCGAGGAGGTGGCGCAAGCAGGCGGGGATGGGTTGCGCTGGTTCCAGCTGTACTTGTGGAAGGACCGGGCGGTCGTTGAGGGCTTGTTGGACCGGGCAGCTCGCGCCGGCTACTCCGCGCTCGTACTGACCGTCGACGTACCGGTCGTCGGGCAGCGCGACCGCGACATCCGCAACGGCATGACCCTGCCGCCCCGTCCGAACCTGCGGACCGCGCTCGACACCGCATGGCGGCCGTGGTGGTGGTGGCCGGTCCTCACGGGAGAGCCGATCACGTTCGCCAACTTCACCGATCTGGGCCTGGGAGAGTCGGTGACCGAGCTCGGCCGGTTCGTCAACACCGCCATGATCAACCCCGAGCAGTCGTGGGCGGATGTGGCATGGCTTCGCGAGCAGTGGACCGGCCCGATGCTGGTGAAAGGCATCCTGCGAGCCGAGGACGCGAGCCGCAGCGTGGACTGCGGTGCCGACGCCGTGGTGGTGTCGAACCACGGCGGCCGGCAGTTGGACGGCGCGCCGGCGGCCTTCGCCGTACTGGACGAGGTCGTCGGGGCCGTGGGTGGTCGGGCTGACGTGATCCTGGATGGCGGCGTGCGCCGCGGCGCCGACGTGGTCAAGGCGCTGGCGGCCGGAGCAGCGGCCGTCATGATCGGGCGGCCCTACGTCTATGGGCTGGCGGCGGGCGGTCAAGCGGGAGTCGCTCGTGTGCTCGAGATCTTGAGTGGCGAGATCGACCGGACCTTGGCGCTGACCGGCTGTCGCCGCGCCCGCGATCTGGATCGCAGCTTCCTGCTCGATGCTCGGTTGAACTCCCGGCAATCAGCCGTTGACGGTGCCCGATCGACCCCCCTATGATCCGGCTAGTAGCCAACCAAACAACCGGTTGGTCAAACGAGTCGAGGAGACGACCGATGCTCAAGAGAAAGATGCATCTGCTGGCCCTGTTGGCAGTGTTTGCCCTGATCGCCGGCGCCTGCAGTTCCGGCGACGATGGGGACGACGGGGGTTCCGACGACACAGAAGAGACCTCGGACGACGGCGGCGATGACGGCGGGGATGATGCTGCCGCGGACGACGGTGGCGATGACGGCGGTGACGACGGGGCCGACGACAGCGGTGACGAGGGCGGCAGTACGGCGGAGGTCCCCGACAACCCCGACGTGGGTGTGGAGTCCGACGTCATCCGCATCGGCTGGATGGGTGACGCCACCGGACCGACCGCCTCGGCGCAGGCCTTCAACCTGACGGGCGCGGAGGCAGCGGTCGCCTGGTACAACGAGAACGGCGGTGTTCTTGGCCGACAGCTCGAGCTGGTGGTGAAGGACGACCAGTTCTCCGCCGAGACGGCAACCACGAACTACGCCTCTCTCACCCAGGACGACGGCATCATCGCGATCGTCCAGATGGGCGGCTCGCAGATCTCCACTGCGCTGATGGCCAACGTCGAGGAGGACGGCGTCCCGGTTATCAGCCTGCCCCAGACCATCGACATCCAACTCGATGTTCCGAGCGCCTACAACAACATCGCGCACTACGGCGATGAAGCCCGCGTGGCTGTGGCCTACGTCGGCGAGCAGCTCGGCAGCGTCGAGGACGCGGTCATGGCTGTTGTCCAGCTGGAGCTGCCTTCGGGTGATGAGTGGGATGTCTACATCCAGGACGCGTTGGAGCAAGGCGGCGGAACCTACGCCGGACGCGTGTTGCTGAACCCGGGCTCACCTGACTATGCGGGCGCGGTCACGCAGATCCAGGAGCTGATCAACAACGACGGCGTCAACTACCTCGCCATCCACGGTGCGCCGTCCCACGGCCTCGGGTTCGTGACGGAGATGGTCGCCAACGGCATCGACACGCCGATCGTCGGCATCCACGGCATGGCAGGTGGTGCGATCTACCAGGAGGGTCCACCGGAGGCCGCCGACCTGATCCGCGGCGTGCACTCCTTCCTCCCGGCCACGAGTGACTGCGAGACCTGTGAGGTCATCCGTGAGTTCGTCGCCGGAACGGAGTGGGAGGACGACATCATCGAGCTCAACTTCTCCGACGGCTGGCAGGACATCATGATCACCGTCCAGGCCATGGAGCGGGCTGCTGAGGCAGATGGCGAGCTGACGTGGGAGACCATGAACACGGCGCTGAAGTCTGCCCCGTTCGACACCGGCGGCCTGACGTGTGAGGTCGACTGGACCACGAGTCAGCACAGTCCCTGTGCGGCACCGTTCGAGTGGACCGGTGACAGCCTCGTGGCGGTTGGCGGCTTCGATGCCTACAGCGACGCCATCGTCGAGGAGTACGGCCTGCTGGAGAGCTGAGGGGTCTCCGCGAGCGACGGATGGGCGGGACCGCACTGGTCCCGCCCATCATCACGTCCGCTGTTGCTTGGGGTGGTTGTCCTCGACCCAGCGGCGGACCGATCCCGGACAGCGGACTGCTCCTCGGGTGAGGTCGTGTGGATCGGTTCAGCCGCCCGACGTGATCTTCGGGGCCTCCCTGATGCCGCGGCTGGTGAGTTCGTCGGCGATTCGCTCGCGGAGCACGTACTTCTTGACCTTCGTCCCCGACATGGGCCACTCGTCGACGAAGCGGACGTAGCGCGGAACACGGAAGGTCGCGATCTGACCCCGGCAGAACTCGACCAGCTCCTCCTCCGTCAGCGCTGCGCCCGGCGCCAGTTGCACGAATGCCGCCGGCACCTCCCCGTACCTGGTGTCTGGCGCAGCTACGACGTTGACCATGGCGACTGCCGGGTGACCGATGAGGAAGCCCTCGACCTCTGCGGCCGCGACGTTCTCACCGCCGACCTTCAGCATGTCCTTCAGCCGCGAGACGAAGGTGACCCGGCCTTCGGCGTCGACGGTCCCCATGTCCCCGGTGTGGAAGAACCCGAGGTCGTCGAACACCTCGGCTGTTCTGTCCGGGTCGCGGAAGTAGCCGTCGAAGGCGTTTGGGCCGCGGTAGCAGATCTCGCCCAACTCGCCGGGTTCCACCGTCTGACCCGTGACCGGGTCGACGGCCCTCACCTCCATCCCCGGCATCGGGTGACCACCGGTGGTGATCCGCTGCTCCAGAGCATCGTCCGGCAGCGCGAGTGAGAGGAAGGCGCACGCCTCGGTCTGCCCGAAGCAGTTGACAACCGACGCGTCTGGATGCGCCGCCTGCACCTTTCGGAGCCGCTCGGGAACGCCGACGCACAGGACGATCCGAAGTGCCGTTGCCTCGGCGTCGAAGTCGTCGTGACCGATCACGGGCAGCCAGATCGTCTCGAACCCCGGCAGTGCGATGGTGCAGCGCTCGGCGACCAGCTGAGCGACCACCGCAGTTGGGTCGAAACGGCCGGAGTGGACGTAGGCGCACCCGCCGTACAGCGACCCGATCGCGAAGGCGATCCCACCGATGTGGAACAGCGGCAGGACGGTCCAGATCCGGTCCTCGTCCGTCAGGGCCATCCGCTGGACCGTCCCCTGGCCATAGCGGCAGAAGGCCTCATGGCTGATCAGCGCCCCCTTCGGCGCCGCGGTCGTACCGGAGGTGTAGACGACGAGCGCAGCATCTCGTATCCGCACGGCAGCGGCGCGTTGCCGAAGCGTCGCGTCGTCGATGGCGTCGCCGGCGGCCTCGAAGTCCGTCTGGGCCTGGAAGGCGCCGCTGGGCGTGTCGCCGAGCACCACCAGTGTGGTGAGGTCGGGGTAGTCCTCCCCCTCGATCAGATCGCCCAGCAGGGTGAGGAAGTCGGTGGCTCCGGGGCCGGACTGCGTCGGGGCCGTGACGAGCACCCGGATGCCCGCGTGTCCGATGACGGTGCGCAACTCGAAGGCCTTGAAGCGGTTGTTGATCGGCACGGCCAACGCCCCGACCTTGGCGGCGCCGTAGATGATCGCCAGGGCCTCCGGGCAGTCGTGCAGCATGTAGCCGACCCGGTCTCCGTGCTCGACACCGGCGGCGATGAGCCCCTTCGCCATCCGGTCCGATGCTGCGGCCATGTCGCCGAAGGTCAGTCGTCGGTCCGGGAAGACGATGGACTCGCCGTCGGGGTCCTCGTGGGCGCGACGGTCGACGAGGTCACCGATCGTCGTGGCTTCGATCCAGGTTCGGGGTGTGGTGATCATGCTCTGGCTCCGGAGATGGTTGAGGACGGTCGTGCGATGTGGACGCGTGCGGCAGGTCGGGCGTCAGCCCTCCAGGACTCGAGCGAAGGCCTCCTCCAGCCACTCGGCTCGAACGTTGCGGTTGACCGGTATGTGGGCGAGCAGCGGCCCGGTCAGGTCGGCGGCTCGTGCAGCCAGGTCGTCCAGCGCGTCGATCGAGTCGACGAGCACGGCTTGCGCACCCAAGCGGGCGGCAACGCCGGCCAGGTCGACGGACGCGAACAGCGACTGCTCGTCGGGGAGGTCGAGCATGCGCAGGAAGTGCATCTCGGCGCCGTAGGCCCGGTCGTCGAACACCAGGATCAGCATCGGTATGCGCGCTCGGACCGCGGTGTCGAGGTCTCCCAGGCTCATCATCAGCCCGCCGTCGCCGATGGCGAGGACCATCAGCCGGTCGGGGCTGCCCACGGCGGCCCCCATGGCCGTGCCGAGCCCCAGGCCGACGGCGCCGAAGTCCAACGCGAAGGCGAAGGCGTCAGGACGTGGCACCGAGAGATACCCGGCGGGGAAGCCGCAGAAGTGACCGCCGTCGGTGACCACCGAGCGGCGTCGGGGCAGGAGGGCGTCCAGCCGAGCGCACACCGTTCGGGGGTCCAGGCCGTCGGGTCCGCTGGCGTCCTCGTGGGCCGTGGCCAGGTCGAAGGTGTCCAGCCGTCGTCGGATCTCGGGGGTGCGGTAGCCGGTGGTGGTGGCCGGCAGCCGGTCGAGGAGTGCGGCGGCGGTGGTGGCGGCGTCGCCGACCAGGCCGACTTCGGCGGGGGTGTAGGCCCCGATGGCCTCGGGGTCGATGTCGACGTGAATCAGCTGGGTTGGTGGCCGGAAGAGATGGCCGGCCTTGTTGGTGAAGGAGTTGACGCTGGCACCGAGGACCACGACGACGTCGGCGTCGGCGATCAGTTCGGCGCCGAGCGGCGTCGCGAGGCCGCCGCAGATGCCGACGGACCAGGGGTGATCATCGAACCAGCTCTTGCCAGGCAGGGACGTTGCGAGCAGGGCGCCGATCCGGTCGGCCAGGGCCACCGCCTGTTGCTTGGCGCGGCTTCGGATGGCGCCGCGGCCAGCCAGGACGACCGGGCGCTGGGCGGAGCGGAGGAGTTCGACGGCAAGGTCGAGGGCTCGGGAGTCTGCGTGGCCCCCACCTGGGTCAGGTTCCCCGCGAGGAGGTGAGGTTCCCCGCGACGAGGTGAGGTTCCCCACCCGGGGCATAGGGGTGCCGGGGACCTGATCGGGCTCAGGAGAGGTGGCGGTCCAGCCCCTGTCGCCCAGGACTTCGGCCACCGACGGTCCGGAGTACTGCTCGTCCTGCACGTCGGTCGGCATCGAGATGGCGACCGGACCGGGTCGGGTCAGGGCCAACTCGATGGCGGCGGCAACATCGGCGGCGGCCGTGGTCGCGCCGAACGACTGCACCGGCACCCCGGCCGCGGCGAACAGGGCGTCCTGATCGCAGTCTTGCGGAAGGCCCGGTACGGCGTTCGGTGTGTTGCCGGCCAGCAACACGAGCGGCGTACGAGCCTTGCGAGCCGATATCAGGGCCGTCAAGGCGTTGGTCACCCCCGGCCCCTGTGTGACGGTGCAGATCCCCACACGCCCGCTCATCCGGGCGTACCCGTCGGCCATGGCGATGGCGGCCGACTCGTGTCGGGTCCCGATCACACGGACCCCGAGCTGGCTGGTCAGGTGGGGGATGAGGCGCAGGTTCCCATCGCCCATGAGCCCGAAGACGTCGGTGACGTCGTGGGCGACCAACGTCTCCGCCACAGCCTCGAAAACCTTCATGGGTGTGCCGACCCTCTCTGTCGCTCGAGGGCCCACCTCCACCTCATGGCGCACCTCGCTCTCTGGTGGGGAACCTGACCTCGTGGTGGGGAACCTGACCTCGTGGCGGGGAACTTGGCCATCGACCCGTCACCGGGGTAGCCCTGGGGCCAGGGGAAGCTCCGCCGGCGCCGGATCCGTCCCGGGCCAGCGCTTCCGGTTCGACTCCGCCAGCCCGGTCTGCAGGTCCGCCAACGGCATCGCGTAGAGCTGCTGGACCACCCGCTCGCGGAACCGCCACCTCGCCTCGCCGTCGCCCTCCGCGCTGAAGACATAGGTGTCGTTGTACCGGAGGGCGATCATGACCGTCTCCTCACCGATGGCGAGCTCGGCGTGGGCCGCGACCACACCGGTCGCCGTCCCGTCGTCACCGAACTCGAGGACCTGCGAGTGCGGATAGTGATAGGTCGCGCCGAACATGTCGGTGCGGTGCCGGTAGTAGGCGACGACCGGCTCGCGACCCTCGATCCGACCCTCGACGGAGTCGAACACCGCGTCCTGGGTGTACATCGCCTCCACGGCATCCCAGTCCCGGTCGTCGACCGCCATGGCGTAGCGCGCGGCCAGCTCCTGCAACGCCGCTCGGTCCTCCAGGCGGCGGACGCGTGCCTCGAGGTCGGGGGTCCCTTCAGCAACGGAGCCGCTCACGCCGCCCACCCCTCGCCCGCAGCCGCCACGTGCCCCCGGCCCTTCCGTCGGACCAGCCCCCAGGTATGGGTGAGGTAATCAGCCCGGGTCACGAGGTCCTTCACCCGCCCGACCATCTCCTCCTCCATCTCGGGCGCCCCGGTCGGGGTGATGCGGACGTCGAGCTCTGCGGCGTACTCCAGGGTCACCATCAGCGACACGGCCGGCCCCAGCCGCTCGTGGACGGTGATGGCGCCGTGGTATGGGATGAGCACGGTGTGGTTGTCGCCCAGGGCCGGCCCGACGGACTCGAAGTCGTCATCCGGACACATGGCCGTCTCACCGGCGAAGAAGCTGGCCAGGTTGTGATAGGTCCTCGGCGGCCGGGCCATGGCGCAGAGCGCGGTGATCCACGGGCCGTGGGTGTGCACGATGGCGTTCACGTCGTCCCGCTCGGCGTAGATGCCCTGATGGAAGTCCGCGCCCAGGCTGATGGTCCGGTCGCCGTCGACCTGGTTGCCGTCGAAATCGATCTGGACGACGTCGTCAGGCGTCATCTCCTCGAACGTCTTGTCGAGCACATTCATCCAGAACGTGTCGGAGTCCGGGTCGCGCATCGAGACGTGACCACCGATCTCCGAACCCAGGCCGTAGGTCGCGAGGCCCCGACAGGCCAGCGCGATGTCGTGTTGTGGTGTGCTCATGCCCGTCTCCTCACGTCTCTCCTCACGTCGACGCCTTCCAGCCGGCTAGTCGGCGCTCATGCCGCCGTCGATCACGTGGACGGCCCCGGTGATCCAGGCCGACTCGTCGCTGGCGAGGAACAGCGCCAGGTTGGCGATGTCCTCCACGGTCCCGAGGCGCCCGATCGGGTACTTCTTCGTGGCGTTGGCGAGCCCCTCCTCGATGGTGGAGAACTCACCACCCGAGCCGGCTCCCTTCTCGTAGACCGCGGTGACCAGCGGTGTCGGCGCGGTTCCGGGGGCGATCGCGTTGAACCGCACGCCGTGGGGACCCATCTCGACCGCCGACTGCTTGGTCATCCCGATCACGCCCGCCTTGGCCGCGGCGTAGGGGAAGATGCCGGGTACGCCGACGATTCCGCCGACGGAGGCCTGGTTGATCACCGAGCCCCCGCCACTCTCGATCATCTGGCCGACGATGGCTCGCTGGGAGTACCAGACGCCGGTGAGCATGACCGCGATCACCGTGTCCCACATCGCCGGATCGCAGTCGGCGACGGTCCCGGTCCCGGCGATGCCGGCGTTGGCGTAGAGGACGTCGACCGGTCCGAACGCCTCGGCGGCCCCGGCGGCCAGCGCATCGCACTGCTCCAGCGAGGTCACGTCCGCGGCGATCGCCACGGCCGTCCCGCCGGCCTCGCGGATACCTGCCGCCTCGGCCTCCAGCGCCTCACCCGGCAGGTCGGAGAGCACCACCTTGGCCCCCTCAGCGGCGAACAGCCGGGCGCTGGCAGCGCCGATCCCCGAGGCGGCACCGGTGATCACGGCCACCTTGCCCTCCAGGCGTCCAGGTCGTGCAGGGTCGGGCATCAGGGTCGGCTCCTTCGTCGGTCAGCGGATCTCGGTGAACGGGTCTGCGGTCAGCGGGTGATGGTGAAGTCCGTGGTCTCGCGGTCCCAGGTGTCCGGGGTGATCCCGTCCTCCCGCAGCCGGTACTTCTGGATCCGTTGGGACGGGGTCTTCGGCAGCTCGGCCAGCAGTCGGACGTAGCGGGGGACGGCGAAGTGGGCCATGTGGTCGTTGCAGAACCGCACCAGGTCGAGGGGATCGAGGTCCGCGTCCGGGCGCGGGACGACGGCGACCATGACCTCCTCCTCCGAGAGCTCGGAGGGCACCCCGTACGCAGCGGACTCGATGACGTCGTCGTGGGTGTTGATGACCCGCTCGACCTCGAAGGAGGAGATGTTCTCGCCGCGCCGTCGGATGGCGTCCTTCATGCGGTCGATGAACGTCACGTAGCCGTCGGCGTCCATGCGTGCGCGGTCGCCGGTGTGGAACCACAGGTTGCGGAAGGCGTGCAGCGTCTCCTCGGGCATCCCGTGGTACTCGCTGATCATCACATCCGGGTACTTGGGGCGGACCACGATCTCGCCGGCCACGTCGACATCGCAGACGTTGTCCTGCTCGTCGTGGATCTCGACCTCGAAGTGCGGCGAGGGTTTGCCGCAGGTCCCGATCCGGGTGTCGTCGAGGGTGTTCTGGAGGGAGATGGAGGTCTCCGTCATCCCGTACACCTCGATCAGGCGGAGGCCGAATCGCTGCTCGAAGTCCTCCCAGATCTCCACGGGTGCGGGGGCTCCGAAGGCCCGGGTGACCGGGTTGTCGGCGTCGTCTGGCTGCGGCGGCTGCTTCATCAGCATCGTGAGCAGTGCGCCCTGGTAGTTGAAGGCCGTGATGCCACGGTCCCGACAGGTCTGCATGAACCCGCTGGCGGAGAACCGGTTGTCCATGATCAGGCTGGCGTCGGCCACCATGGCCGCGAGGACCGAGGTGTACTTGGCGTTGATGTGGAAGAGGGGGAAGACCGTGTAGAGCAGGTCGTCCCGTCCGTAGCGGCACAGCCACGCCGTATGCCGTGCGGCCATCAGGTTCATCCGGTGGGACAGCACGACCCCTTTGGAGGGGCCCGTGGTGCCGGAGGTGTAGAGGATCACCGAGGGGTCGGAGGCCGAGAGGTCGGCCCGCCAGGCCGGACCGTCGGCGTACAGGTCCTCCAAGGCGTGGAGCGTCATTCGTGGCGGGAGACCGGTGTCGGTCAGGTTCCCCGCGGGAGAGGTGAGGTTCCCCGCTGGGAGGTGAGGTTCCCCGCCGGGAGGTGAGGTTCCCCGCTGCGAGGTGAGGTTCCCCGCTGGGAGGTGAGGTTCCCCGCCGGGAGGTGAGGTTCCCCGCTGCGAGGTGAGGTTCCCCGCTGGGAGGTGAGGTTCCCCGCCGGGAGGTGAGGTTCCCCGCTGCGAGGTGAGGTTCCCCGCCGCGTCGGTCGGGCTCCCCGCGTGGACGATCACATGGCGGAGGTCGGGGAGATCTTCTGCGATCTCGGCGACCCGGGGCAGGTACTGGGCGTCGCAGACCAGGGCGGTCGCCCCCGACTGGCTGATGATCCAGGTCAGCAGGTAGCCGCGGTTTGCGGTGTTGACGGGCACCTCGACCACGCCGGCCTTGCAGAGGCCGAACCACACGTCGATGTTCGCGACATCGTTGTCCATCATGAGGCAGACCCGGTCCCCGGCTTCCAGACCCAGCTGGCGTAGACCGGCGCTGATCCTGTCGGACCGCTCGTGCAACTCGGCGTAGGTCCGGGTCAGGCCCGCCACCTCTACCGCCACGCGGTCGCCGCTGCGCTCGGCCGACTGCTCGATCATGGCACCCAGCACCCACGGGGCGTCGGCGGGTGTGCCGTAGGGGTCGCTGGTGGCGCTCATCGGCCCACCTCGCATCGCCCGCGTCGGGCGTCTGCGTCCAGCGCCGGATGGCAGATCACCGACGCGCTCATCGGGCCACCTCGTAGCCGGCGGCCTCCCGGTCCCAGACGTCCGCCGGGAGCCCGGCCTCGCGGAGCTTGTACTTCTCGACCCGCTGCGACGGGGTGCGTGGGAACTCCGCCACGGCCACCACGTATCGGGGGACGGCGAAGTGGGGCAGGTCGGTCTGGCAGTGGTCCAGCAGGTCGACCGGGTCGATGGCCTCTCCGGGTTGGGCGATGACGTACACCGCCACCTCCTCGCCGCTGACCTCGTCCGGTACGCCGACCACCGCACAGGCCGCGACGGCGTCGTGCGCGGCAACGACCTTCTCGACCTCGAAGGAGGAGATGTTCTCCCCGCGCCTGCGGACCGCATCCTTCATCCGGTCGACGAAGTGCAGCCCGCCGCCCGTGTCCAGCCAGGCTCGGTCGCCGGTGTGGAACCAGAGGTTGCGGATCGCCTCCAGCGTCTGAATGGGCATGTCGTGGTAGCGGTCGAAGATGGCCCCGGGCCGCCGGGGCCTGACACAGATCTCCCCGGTCGTCCCCGCGGCAACCGGGCGGTCATCAGCGTCGTGGATCTCGAGCTCCACATACGGCGCGGCCCGGCCGCTGGTGCCGATGACCCGGTCGTCGACGGCGTTCATGGTCGCGATGCCGAGCTCGGTCGAGCCGTACACCTCGACCAGCTGCACACCGAACCGGGCCTCGAAGGGCCGCAGGAGCTCCGCAGGGGCGGGGGCCCCGTACGCACAGCGGACGGTGTGATCGCGGTCGCGGTCGGACGCGGGTTGCTTGAGCAGCATGGTCAGCAGGGCGCCCATGAAGTTGAACGCGGTCACACCCTCCTCCCGGCAGGTGTCCCAGAAGGTCGAGGCCGAGAAGCGGTCGTGGAGCACCAGTCGGGCGCCGCACACCATCGACGCCAGCACCGAGTTGAACTTGGCGTTCAGGTGGTACAGCGGGAAGGCGCTGTACAGCACATCGTCCGGCCCGTAGCCCATGATCTGGATCGTGGTGCGGGCCAGCGTGAAGTCGGCGGCGTGGCTGCGGACGACGCCCTTCGATGGCCCGGTCGTTCCGGAGGTGAACATGATCGAGGACGGGTCGAACGGGTCCACCTCGACGGTGACCGGGGCGGAGGAGACACCCTCCAGCACGCTCTGCAGACCCGCATCGGCGTCGACCACCACGATGTGCTGCAGATCGGGCACATCCCCGCGGACCTGCCGGACCCGCTCGGCCAGCCCGGCGTCCACGACCACCACCCTGGCACCGGAGCGGTGCAGCTGGTCCGCCAAGAGGGCGCCGCGGAGCGCCACGTTGAGTGGCACCTCGACGAACCCGCCGGCGCCGACCCCGACCCACACCTGCAGGAACGCGACGGAGTTGGTCATCACGAGGGCGACGCGATCACCGGGTACCAGCCCTCGATCCGCCAGGGCACGCACAACCTGGTTGCCTGCCGCGTGCAACTCGCCGTAGGTGACGGTACGGCCGGCCACGGAGACGGGCACGGCATCGGGTGTCTCGGCGGCCCGCGCGGCCACCACCTCTGCCAGGGTGACGCAGTCCCGCGTGATGTCCTGCGGGTCGGCGAGGGCGGTCCGGCTAGTCACGGCCCACCTCGATCCCGAGCGCCGTCCGGTCGACGGAGTCGGGTGTCACCCCGTCGGCACGCAACTTGAACTTCTGCACGCGCTGGGAGGGGGTCTTCGGCAGCTCGGCCATGATCCGCAGGTAGCGGGGGACGGCGAAGTACGGCATCTGCTCGACGCAGTGGGCGAACAGCTCAGCCGGCTCCACCGTCACGCCCTCCATCGCGACGACGGCCACCATCACCTCGTCCTCGGTCAGCTCGGAGGGGACCGCGTAGGCCGCTGCCTCCAGCACACCCGGGTGATCCTGGACGGCACGCTCGACCTCGAAGGAGGAGATGTTCTCGCCACGTCGGCGCAGCGAGTCGGAGATCCGGTCGGTGAAGGTCAGGTACCCCTCCTCATCCATCACGCCGCCGTCGCCGGTGTGGAACCAGAGGTTGCGGAAGGCCTCGAGGGTCGCCTCGGGCTGCCGCCAGTAGCCCTGGAACATGCCGAACGGAACCGCCGGGCGGGCCACGATCTCACCGCGAACCCCCGGTGGGCACCGATGTCCCTCGGCATCGTGGACCTCGACCTCGACGTGCTCACACGCGCGCCCCATCGTCCCCCGCTTCACCCGACCGGGTCGGGGCGCCGTGGCCGGCCCCAGCTCGGTGGAGCCGTACACCTCCAGCAGCTCGACCCCGAAGCGTTGCTGGAACGGCTCGATGAGGGTCGGCGGCGCCGCGGCGCCGAAGGCGACCCTCAAGTCGTTGTCGGCGTCGTCGTCCCGCTCCGGCTGCCGCCACAGCAGCTGGATGATCGCCCCCATGTACCCGAACCACGTCGCCCCCGTCTCGCGGACGTCGTCGAGGAAGCCCGAGGCCGTGAACCGCTCACGCAGCACGGCTGGGGTGCCGCCCCACAGCGACGCCGTCACGACGGCACTCCGAGCGGTCACGTGGAACAGCGGGAACATCGAGTAGGCAACGTCCCGCTCGGTCAACTCCAGGATGTCGATCCAGGCCCGAGCGTTCCACAGCGCACTGCGATTGTTGTGCATGACACCCTTAGCGGGCCCCGTCGTCCCGGAGGTGTACATGATGTAGAGGAGGTCGTCCTCGGCCCGCTCGGTGAACGGAACCGGGTCGGCCGCCAAGAGGTCGTCGAACGTCGTCGTCTGATGCGCCGACTCGCCGCCGCCACGCGGGGCCGGGTCCACCGAGCCCACCACGATCACCGACCGCAGGTCGGGAAGGTCCAGGCCGTCCAGCCGCTCCACCCAGCGGGCGTGGACCACCAGCGCCGTCGCCTGGGAGCTGGCCAGGATGTGCCGCAGGAACTCGCCCTTGAGCGCGGTGTTGATCGGCACGTCCACCGCCCCGCACCAGGCGATCCCGAACCACGCCGCCACGTAGGCAGGGGTGGGGTCGAGCATCGTGGCAACCCGCTGGCCGGGCTGGATCCCCAGCGTCGAGAGGGCACCCCCCACCCGGGCCGCCCGGTCACGGAGTTGCCCGTAGGACAGGTCGCCCGTGGCGGCGATGATCGCGATCTCGTCCCCGAACCGCTGGGCCCGATCCTCGATCAGACGACCGAAGACCCAGGGGCCGGAGTAGACACGGGACACGTCGGGAATCTACCAAACATTCGGTTGAATCCAAGGGCAACTTGGCTCTAGTGTGCGAGGACGATGGCCGCTCCCCGATCGTGCTGAGGTCGTGTCATGACACGCGTGCTCATCGCTGGTGCCGGGTCGCTCGGCACGGTCTACGGCGCCTTCCTCGCCTCTGCCGGATACGACGTCCAGCTGCTGGCGCGACCGCCGCACGCCCGGCAGATCGAGCGGACCGGCGGGGTCGAGGTCCGCACCGACGGCACTGCGATCCAGGCCGGACTGCAGGCAACGGACAACCCATCTGCCGTGGCGCCGGCGGACATCGTGATCCTGCTCTGCAAGGCCCCCGACACCGACGACCTGCTGGACAGCGTGCAGTTCCTGGCCGACGACGTCCGCCTGGCGCTGTCGTTGCAGAACGGGACCGTGGGAGCCACCGCCCTGCGGGCGTGGTGCAACCCGACCACGGTGGTCGGCGGCGTCAGCATGGTCGGCGCGACACTCATCGCGCCGGGCATCGTCGCGCACACCTACGACGGTCCGACCTACCTCGGGCCTCGAGGCGAGACCGGGGCTGACGCGCGCCACCTGCTCGGCGCCCTCGCCGCCGACCTTGACCGCGTCGGGCTGCGGGTGACGCAGACGGAGCGAATCGAGTCCGTGGAGTGGTCGAAGCTGATCCACGCGAGCCCGTCCATGGCGCTGACCGCACTGACCCGACTGGACTTCCACCACCTGTTCGTCCAGCCCGAGCTCGCCGACGTCTTCCTGGACATGATCCTCGAGGGCGTCGCCATCGCGACAGCATCCGACGTCTCGATCGACGACTGGCCGCAGATCCTGCCGATCCGGACCCTGGCAGACCTGCCGCGTGAGGAGGCCCTGGACCGGATCCGCGGCTTCGGCGACCGGCTGGTGGAGGCCGGCCAGACCGACGTGCGGATCTCGATGCTGCAGAGCGTCGAGCGTGGACGTACGACCGAGGTGGAGGCCATCCACGGGCACTTGGTCCGCGCGGCGGAGACGGCCGGGGTCACGGCCCCCGTCACCCAGGCCGTGTACCGGATCCTGGCCGGTCTGGATCGGACGTTCGCATGACGACGGCCATGTCTACGAGCGCTGCCGAGGACGTCATCGTCGCCTACTTCGAGGCCATCAACGGCGAGGACTGGGCCGCGTTGCAGCAGGTCTATGCCACCGACGCGGTGGTGTCGCCGCCTGGCGGCGAGCCCATTCGTGGGCGACCGGCCATCGTTGCGTGGTACCAGGCCGTCTTTCGCCGCTTCCCGGACCACACCGACACGCCCGTCCGCACGATCGTCGCGGCCGATGGCGGCGCGGCGGCCGTCGAGATCGAGTTCACCGGACGCACCACCGCCGGCAGGCAATTCGCCGTCACCGCGGTCGACATCTTCGACATCGCAGATGGCCGCATCACCGCGATGCGGAGCTGGCTCGACACTGCGGCGTTCGCCGCTGCAACCCAGGACGTGACGCCATGACTGACACCACGCAGGAACTCATCAGCTCCGACCTTCTCGACGCCTTCGAGGGGTTCGTCCGAGGTGATCCCTCGATCGACCGTCACCCCGTGTTCGAACGCTGCCGGACGGAGGCCCCGATCTTCTACAGCCCCGCCCTGGACGCCTGGGTCGTCACCCGGCACGCCGACGTGCGTGAGGTCCTCGCCGACGAGGAGCGCTTCGCCACGCTCCGCGAGGGTCCGGGGTCCCCCGTCTACGGCAACTCGGTCCTGCAGTGGCGCGGGCGCGAGCACCAGAAGAAGGGCGGGATCGTCGCCAAGCGGCTCCGCAGCGCCCGTGCGGTGGAGGAGTTCGACGGGTTCGTGGCCCAGACCTGCGACCGGCTGGCGGCTGATCTGATCGAGCGGGATGGCCCGGTCGACCTGAAGTCCGAGTACGCCATGTGGATCCCCCTGCTGGTCATCGGAGAGCTGCTGGACATCGACGGCGCCGAGCAGTTCCGCGACTGGTACCACCACATCTCCGCGGGCGGCGTCTCCTCGATCGGACACCCGGAGAAGCGCGAGCGAGCCTTCCAGGCCCTCCACCAGCTGTGGGACTTCCTCGACCCGATCGTGGAGCAGCGGCGCCGCAAACCCGGGGATGACCTGCTCTCCGACCTCTGCACCGCCACCTACGACGGCGAGCCGCTGCCGGTGGAGCAGATCCGCGCCCTGACGGGATTCCTGCTGACGGCTGGGGTCGAGACCGCCGAGCGGGCCCTGTCGAGCCTCTTCGTCCACCTCTTCACCACGCCCCACGACCTGGCCGCGTTGCGGGACGACCCCAGCAAGATCACGAGCGCCCTGGCCGAGTCGCTGCGGATCTTCCCACCCGTCCACGGCACCACCCGCAAAGCACTCGTCGACGTGGTCATCCACGACGTCGAGATCCTGGCTGGCAGCCGGTTCGTGCCGCTGATCGTCTCGGCCAACCGGGACGCCGGCCTCTTCGACGACCCGCACACGTTCCGTCTCGATCGCTTCAGCGACAATCCCGAGCGGCAGTTCACGGGCGCCGGGACGATCCTGCCATTCGGGGCGGGGCGGCATCACTGCACCGGCTCGCAGTTGGCGCGGATCGAGATGCTGCACGCGGTCCGCGCGCTGCTGGAGGTCGCGAGTGACGCCACGTTCGTCGACGGGGAGCCTCCGGGACCGGACGGGTTCCTGCTGGTGTCCCCGGACCGGGTGGACGTGACCCTGACCCCGGCGGCGCGATGAGTCCGACGACGCGCTGGGCTGTCGTCGGCGCCGGCTCCGTCGGCAGCGTCGTCGGCGGCCATCTCGCGCTGGCCGGCAACGACGTGACGCTCGTGGACGTCAACCAGGTCCACGTGGACGCGATCAACCAGCACGGCCTGCGGTTGGGCCGTCCAGGCCTGGAGGACGTTGTCGTGCCGGTCCCCGCGACCACCAACCCGAGGGGCGAGCTCGGCGAGATCGACGTGGCCATCTTCCTCTGCAAGAGCTGGGCGACCGGTGACGCCGCGCGCTCGGTGGAGCACGCGCTGGCCGCCGACGGGTGGGCGGTCACGATCCAGAACGGCCTGGGCAACGACCGTCGTCTGGGGGAGGTGTTCGGCCCGGAGCGGGCAGTCCCGGGCACCACGACGGTGGGCGCGGTGACCCACGGCCCTGGCGAGGTGTCGGCGTCAGCCGGGACGGCAGCCGGCGAGTCACTGACCGAACTCGGTGCCCCAGCCGGGGCCGACCAGGTGCCCGAGGGTGTCCGGGACGTCGCCCGGCTGATGACCGAGGCTGGCTTACCCACGACCGCCTCGGTCTCGGCAGACGTGGTGATCTGGACCAAGCTGGCCATGGCCGCGACGATGGCTCCGCTGACCGGCATCCTGCGTCGCACCGTGGAGGACGTCTTCACCGATCGGTGGGCCCGTGGGCTGTGGGAGGACATCTTCGCCGAGGTGGTCGCGGTCGCCCGGGCCAGCGGCGTCGACCTGGACGTCGAGGCCGTGCACGCGCACGCCTCGGTGACCTACGGCTCGGTCGGCCACCACATCACCTCCATGGCTGCCGATGTCGTCGCCGGCCGCCGGACCGAGATCGGGGCGATCGCCCACGAGGTGGTGGCCGAGGCGGAGCGGCTCGGGGTGGAAACTCCTGTCCTCAGCACGGTCGGACGCCTTGTCAGCGCCTTGGAGTCCTCCTACGACCGCGCGCTCTGACCAGAACGCCCCGTCGGATTCGGCACCAGCTACGACCGAGGCACGATCGGCCGTACATCCCGTTGCGTAACGGCATAGATGAACGGCCTGGGCACCTCTGCCGTGACCTCTTCGATCCGCTCCCAATGACGCATCAGGATCTGCGCCATCTGCCACTTCGACTTGTTGCCGCTCGTGGTCAAGCAGAAAGCCGCCACGCCATGGTCGAGAAGAGCTCGGCGCTCACCCGGCCGACTTCGGATCTTCTTGTCACGCATGATCACGATCCAACCCTCCCGGCCCGCGATCGGCAGCCATTCGTCATCCGGAGTGGACGGGCTGATGGCCGGCGGGCACTCAGGGTGCCCGGGATGGATCACATCCGGTCGCAACCTGGCGAAGGCGATGGCCGGCCCGAGAATGCTGGCGTCGAAGTAGTAGGCCATCCCACCCAGCCGCCGCGAGAGGGCTACCTCTCGACCAGCGCCTCCCCACGAGCTGACTCGAAGCGGATCGCATCCTCGACGTCAGCCAGGTCGAGATCGTAGAGCCCACCGATGTCAGCCATGGACTCGCCGGTCTGGAAGAGCTCCCAGAGGATCTCGGTCCGGATGCCCCCTGCCGTGGGGATTCCGAACGACTGCAGTGGGTCGACGATGACGCGGTGGTTCTCCGGATCCGGTCGTAGGCGTCGGGCAATGTCTCGCTCCCAGACAACTGCGTTCGCGAAGCGGTCGACGACGGCCGGAATCAGCAGCTGACCGGTAGACGCCAGTTCGACGGCTCCATCGTCGTCGGCCAGCAGCGTTCCATCCGTGGTGAGTGGCTGGAAGTGCGCGAGCGGATACCGAACCTCTGGATGACGGGACCGGAGGCCGGCGAGCGCCAGCCGCATGTGCTGGATGGAGACCTGCCGATCGTCGCGCAGAAAGGACAGGTAGGCGGCACTGACGAACTCTCCCCACCTGACGCCCACATCCTCTCGCTCCTCTCGGAGAACCGGCGGATAGGTCTGAGCACCGCGATCGAATCCATGAATCCAGTTCCGGAGTGTCTGGGGAGGGAGACGCAGCAGTCGCGCGGCCTCGGACACCGCGTACAACTCGCGGTCCAGGATCTGGAGTAGCTCCGGATGCACGTCAGCAGACACGACACCAGTGAACCACGATGGGGTGACTTCGCATCGGACGACAGATGCCGCCTGTGGACAGCGGTCAGCCGTAGAGCATGTGCTCAACGTGGGCCATGCCGGTGCCCTCGCCCGCGGGGCCGCGCATCGTCATGGTGCTGACGAACTCGGTACCGCCGAGTCGGCGTTCGGCCGGAACATGCGCCGGCCCCAAAGAAGCCGTCGGATCGTCCGCGCGGAACCGATCCGACTCGGCGACATCCAGGCCGCGGTAGACCCCCGGCTGGCCACCGTCGGACCAGCCGCGGGTGTACCCGAAGCCCTGTGGATGGGCGGGGGCGCAGGCCACGTCGAAGGCCAACTCCAGCTCCTCGCCGGCGTCGTCGGTCAGCCGGACCGTGCCGCCCGACAGCCGCTTGGTTCCCTCGTGATAGCGCAGCTCGTGCTCCAGTCCGACAACCGGCCGCCCCGCGGCACCGTAGACCCCGCCGTGCACCCGCCCCTCGAGGTCCAGCGTCCGCCCGGCAGCCGTCTCGTGGGTGTGCACGAACCCGGCGAGGTCGCCGATCTCGAAGGGGATCCACAGCCGGAAGGCCCGCGGGTCACGCTCCACGTCGGGGATGGGATGCCCACCGATCGGGACGTAGGGCCCCATCGTCGACCGAATCCCCCAGGAGTGGTCCCGGCAGCCGTGCCACGAATCAACCGACGTCCGATCCCCGTCCAGCTCCATCCAGCCCGTGGCGCGGACGGCCAGGGTGTAGCGACACACGTCGTTGTGCAGTCGCCCGTAGCGGTACTGCGCCTCGCCGGTCTCGAGGAACGGCGGCATCGAGTGGGTGGTCTCGACGTCGAATGTCAACCCGGTCGGGTTCTCGGCCAACCGCAGCCGTTGCCGTCGCATCGGCTCGATCACCTCCACCTGCAGTGGACCCACGGCAAGGGTCCCGTGATCCGGCAGCAGCGCCCGGGAGAGACGCACGTTGCGCTGCTCGCCGGCGGTCACCAACCCGGCGTAGCCATCCATCACGTTGGTGTTGGGGTGCAGCCGGAGCCCGCAGAAGATGTGCTGGCCCGGCCGGTAGAAGGCGAAGTAATAGCCGTCCTGGTAGTGGCTGTCGGAGGTGGCTGGGACGTGGAGCGGCCCGAAGCCCTGGTGGAACGGGAAGTCGTCGTAGGCGTTCAGCTGCACCGCTCAGACCGTCCGGTCCTGGTCATCCCAGTGCGGCTTGCGAAGCTCCCGCTTGAGGATCTTGCCGGTCGGCGCCTTCGGCAGTTCGGCCACGAACTCCACGCTCTTCGGCTTCTGGTAGGACGCGAGGTGCTCCCGCGCGGTGTCGATGATCTCCTGCTCGGTCGTCCTCGCGCCGGGCTTGCACACCACGACGGCGTGGACGTTCTCGCCCCACTCGTCGTCCGGTACCCCGATCACGGCGACTTCGAGCACCGCGTCGTGATGGGCGATGGCCTCCTCCACCTGCGCCGAGTAGATGTTCTCCCCACCCGAGATGATCATGTCCTTGGCCCGGTCCACGATGTAGACGAACGACTCCTCGTCCCACGTGGCCAGGTCGCCCGTCCACATCCACCCGTCCCGCAGCGTGTCCTCCGTCAGGTCCGGCCGACGCCAGTAGCCCAGCATGTTGGCCTCCGACCGCACGACGATCTCGCCGGCCGTCCGGGCGTCGCGCGGCACCGGGTTGCCGTGCACATCCACGACCTGCAACCGCGTCACGAACCCCTCCCGGCCACACGACCGCAGGCGGTGCACGTTTCTCCCTGCGGCGGCGTCGCGGTGGACCTCGGGGGAGAGGAACGTCATCGTGGTCCCCTCGGTCTGGCCGTATCCCTGCAGGAGGTCGCTCGGGAAGGCCTCCAAGGCGTTGCGGACCACCGTCGAGGGCATCGGCCCGCCTCCGTACATGATGCTGCGCAGGTTGGAGAGGTCGTAGGTGTCGAAGCCGTCGACCGCCATCATCCAGTTGAGCATCGTGGTGATGCCGAGGAAGGCGGAGACCTGCTCCTGTTGGATGACCTCCAGGGCCAGCTGGGGCTCGAAGTTGATCAGCACCACCGGCCGCCCGTGGGCCAGGTAGTTCATCGCGAGCACCACCGGGATGTGGTACATCTGCCCGGTCAGCATGTACACGTCGGTCGGTACGATCCGCTCGGCCACGGTCTGGTTCACCATCGCCATGTAGGCACTGCGGTGGGAGTGCAGGGCCCCCTTCGACTGACCGGTCGTGCCGCCCGTGTACAGGATGAACAGCGGGTCGTCGTCCCCGACCTGGGCCGACCAGGGCGGCTCGTCGTCCGAGGCCCGCTCGAGGAGCGCCTCGTAGCTTCCGTCGCCGCCCGGACCGAACTGCAGCCAGTGCTCGACCCGTACCTGGTCGTGCAGGTCGGCGCCCTGCGTCACCAACTCACCGGCCACGATCACAACACGTGGCTCGCCGTCACCGACGATCCGGGCCAGCTCCGCGGTCCCGAGTCGCCAGTTGAGCGGTTGCGTGACCAGCCCGGCCCGGCCAGCGGCGAAGTACAGCGTCTGGTACTCGATCGAGTTCTTGGCCAGGATGGCGACGCGGTCACCGGCGTCCAGACCGAGTTCGTCGCGCAGGCCGTTGGCCAGCCGCCGAACCTGCTCATCGAGGTCGCGGAAGGTGATCCGCCGCTCGTTCGGGACATCGATGATGGCCTCTGCGTGGGGATCGAGGGCGGCCCACTTCGCCGGGATCATGCCGATGTTCATTGACCCCGGTTCTACCAAACAATCGTTTGGCAGGCTACGTCGGGTTCGGTAGAACAGACACATGATCAGCGTCGGTGAGGACCTCCCACATCCCGTGCCGCCCCAGGCCTTCATGATGTGGAAGGAGAACTGGGTCTTCCCCGGTGTCGACCCCGAGCGCCGCATCGCGGTGCTGTTCCACGTCTCGCTGCGCCCGACCCAGGGCGAAGGCATCTTCACCGCCAAGTTCACCGTCGATGGCTGGGAACACCGCTGGGTCGGCCGCGAGCCGATCCCGCAGCAGTTGGCAGGGTTCGTCCCGGTGCAGGGCGGCAAGCTGCGCTTCGACGTGGAGGCCCCGATGGAGCAGTTCCGGCTGCGCTACACCTCCGACGAACTCGACGCCGACATCACCTTCACGGCCCGCTTCGCCCCGTGGGACTTCGACGAGGGCGTGAAGGCCCCCGGACCCTCGCGCATGGGAGAGCTGGGCCGCACCGTCTTCCCGTTCCACCACTACGAGCAGAGCCTGACCATGAGCGGGACCATCACCGCACACGACGGGCCACACGCCGGCACCACCTTCGAGGTGGCCGGCTTCGGGAATCGCGACCACTCGTGGGGCTTCCGCGACGACCACAGCTTCATCGAACATCACTGGCTGAACGCCAACTTCCCGGACAACTACGTCCAGGGCACCGTGATGCACGAGACGTCCTACCCACACCCCAAGTTCGGCGGCTGGGTGTCGGTGGAGGGATCGAACACCGGCGTCGTCCACGTGGACCGGTCCGGCGCCTACTGGCTGGAGCCCAACACACCGTTCCCGGACCTCGTGAAGGACGTGACCTACCGCTTGAGGCTGGCCGACGGGGCCACCCGGACCATCACCGCGCACCTGGCCGAGCCGTACGCCCGACTCTTCCTGAACTTCCGCTCGAAGGACCGGGCCAAGGCGTATCAGGACCAGCAGATCATGTGCGACTTCACCGATGACGACACCGGCGCCTCGGGGGTCGGGGTGCTCGAGATCGGCAAGCGCCTGGTCGGCCCCGGCGTGGCCGACCTGATCTGAGAGCCAGTGGGTCCGGTGACGGCGGCAGCAACCTCAGGTGGCCGACGGTGACGCCGTCGGAACGCGCGGCCCTGACGGCCTGGATTCAGGACAAGCTGAAGGCCACGGTCCTGTCGGTGCACGACCTGACTCGGCATGCAGAGGGCTTCTCCTGGGAGACCTACACGTTCACCGCCGAGTGGCGCAGCGACCAGCAGGCCACGCGACACGGCTTCGCGCTGCGGCGCGAGCCGGCGGAGGGGTTGCTGCCCCCGTACGACGCGCGGCGAGACCACCAACTGCATCGGGCCGTCCTCGACCGCTCCAGCGTCCCCGTACCGGGCCTGCACTGGCTGGAGACCGATCGGCGGGTGCTGGGTCGCCCCTTCTACGTGATGGACCAGGTATCGGGAATCGTGCCCGTGCCGTGGAAGCCCAACGATCCGCGCGTCTTTCCCGACGAGGAGGCCCGGGCTCGGCTGGGGCGACACTTCGTCGACGTGCTGGCCGACATCCACGCCATCGATCTGGGATCGACCGAGCGACGGCCACGGTCGCCGCGTGCTGGCATCTCCCTACCGTCCGGGGCGCCCGGCCACACGGGAGCGGATGTCGTCCCGCCAGCCATCACCGAGATCCTCTCCGACAGCGGGGCGGACACCGACGACCTGGCTCGCGGAGAGGTGGCCCGATGGGCTGACGTCGTGGAGCGCTCCGCCATGGTTCGCGAGCCACTCCTCGACGCCGCCGTCTTGTGGCTGGAGGGGAACGTCGCCACGTCCGGCCGTCGTGCCCTGGTGCACGGCGACTACCGGATCGGCAACGTCATGGTCGGCGACGACGGGCTGATCAACGCAGTGTTCGATTGGGAACTGGCGCACATCGGCGATCCGGTGTTCGACCTTGCCTGGGCATCGCTGAAGCTCTACGGGGGCCGGTCGGGCCTGATGAGCCGGCTGCTGCCGATCGCCGAAGGGCTAAGGCGGTACACCGACCGCACCGGCCTCGAGGTTGACCCGGCCGTCTTCCGCTTCTGGACCGTGTTCTGCCATCTCCGCGCGCTCGCCCCCTACCTGCAGGCCACGCAGGCCTTCCAGAGCGGCCGCACCCACGACACGCGCCTGGCGAACATGGGCCATCAGTCTGGGCACCTCATGAAGTTCCTGGCGGAGGAGTTGGGTCTGCGAGCAACGCCGTCGGCCCGATCGGGCACACCGGACACCAGCGATCCCGACGGCGAGGACGCAGAAGGAGACGCCACGATGATGCAGAACACACCCGAACGACTCCTGCGCGGAGCCGCCGAGGCCGTCCGGGACGTCCTTGCGCAGGTCACAGACCCCGATCCCTTCGTGCGCTCGCAACTGCGGGCCACGGCCGAACTGCTGGACAACCTGGCCCCCCGCATCGAGTGGAGCGCTGCTGACCTGACCACGCTGATCGCCCGGGTTCGGACCGTGCTGGAGGAGGCCTCCGCAGCCAGCCAGGGTCGGGTGCCTCGTGCCGCCGCCGTGCTCGCCACCCCGGTCGACGACACCTCTGTGGCCACCTTGATCGCGCAGCGCGACGCCCATCTGGAGGCGCTGCGCGACGTCCAGGCGTGGCTGGCCGACACCCCCGCACACCCGGACCTGCAGATCGCCGTCGAGCAGCTGCTGGCCTGGCAGATCGAGACCGACCTCGCCGCTCTGCGTGCCGGCAGCGCCGCCTGACCACGCCTGCGGAGGCGCCCGACGCCCGGATACCAACAGCCCGACCAAGGAGCCCCCATGGATGCCACCGACCGACTCGCCGTGATCGACACCCTCAACCGCTACGGCCACGCCTACGACCAGGGCGACTTCGAGATGCTGGCCCGGTGCTTCACCGAGAACGCCGTCTTCACGATCGATGGCGGAATCGGCGACATGCCCACCCAGATGCGCGGGCGCGACGAGATCGTCGCCTCGATGCGGGCTCGCCGCGCGGCCACCGAGGCGGCGCAGCGTCGCCACCTGATCACCAACATCATGATGGACCCCGACGGGCCGGACCGGGTCACCGCGGCTTGCTACCTGCTGCTCGGCTCGACGGAGGAGGGGACGCTGCGCCTGCCGACCACCGCCCGGTACACCGATGTCCTGGAGCGGGACGGCGACCACTGGGCCATCGCCCAGCGGACGCTCCGGCTGGACGGGAGCGTTGGGTGAGCGCCGACTCATCTGCAACAGGGGGCCACATCGAGGCCTACCACGTCGCCTTCGTCGTCACGGACCTGGACGCGGCGATGGCGGAGTTCAGCGACCTGCTGGGCCTGCAGTGGGCCAGCGTGCAAGTCCGGGACCTGGCGGTTCGGACACCTGAGTCGCGGCAGGACGTGGCGCTGCGCTTCGTCTACTCGAGCCCGGTCAGTGGCCCCTGTCTGATCGAGTTGATCGAGGGGCAGGCAGACACCGTGTTCTCGGTGCCGGACGGTCACGGCTGGGCGTTCCACCACCTGGGCCTGTGGGCGCCGGACCTGGCTGAGCAGTCGACGCGGCTGGCGACGGCCGGGGCGCCGCTCGTCGCGACGCTGGGAGCCGGCCCCGAGGCCGCTGGTTTCGCCTGCCACCAGTTGCAGCACGGCCCGCAGATCGAGTTGCTCGACGCCGCGCGCCGCCCGGGGCTGATGGGCTGGCTGGCCGGCGCGCCCTCGATCGACTGAGCGCTCCCTCGGAGACGCTGGCCTATGGCGCTGACAGCACCATGACGGCCGAGATGGCGCCTGGCCCGCCGAGGGTGTGCGCCAACCCACGAGTGGCGCCGGGGACCTGCCGGTCGCCGGCACGGCCCATCACCTGGTCGGCGATCTCGGCCACCATCCGGACGCCCGTGGCGCCGACCGGGTGTCCGCAGGAGAGCAGGCCACCCGACAGATTGACGGGGATGTCACCACCGGCGCTGGTTGCTCCGGATCGCAGAAGATCCACGCCGCCGCCGCGCTCCACCAGGCCGAGGTCCTCGGTGTTGACGATCTCGGTGATCGTGAAGCAGTCGTGGCACTCGACCACATCGAGCTCGTCACGCGGGCTGGTGATCCCGGCCTGCTCGTAGGCGATGGCGGCCGCCCGCCGGGTCGCCTCGAAGCCCAGGAAGTCGTTGTGGCTGCGCGTGTGCATCGCGAAGTAGCCATCCAGGGTGAACAGGCCGACACCGTCGATGAGGGCGTACTGGCGTGCGTGCTGCTCGGCCCAGTCCCGGCTGGTCACGATGACCGCTGCCGCACCGTCGGTCGTCGGAGTGCAGTCCAGCAGTCCGAGGGGATCGGCCACGCGTGGAGCGCTGGTCACCTCCTCCACGGTGACCTCGGTCCGGTAGTGGGCCTTCGGGTTGCGCGTGGCGTGTCGGTGGTTCTTCACGGCGACCTGCGCCAGCGCCGCCGGATCCTCGCCGTGGACGTGCAGGTAGCGGTTGGCGATGAGGGCGAACTGCCCCGGCGCCGTGCGGCCCTTGGACAACGTCGGATGGGTCTGGTTGGAGGTCTTGGCCACCAGCGACTCGCGGGGCGTGACGTCCCGCATCTTCTCGGCGCCGACCGCCAGGACGACCTCGGCCTCACCGGCCGCCACGGCCATGGCGGCGTGCCGCACGGCCTCCATCCCACTGGTGCAGAAGTTGGACACCCGCGATGCCGGTAGGGGATGCCGGAGTGCCTCGGCGACGGCGGCGGCGCTGTCGCCGACCAGGCCAGCGAGCAGCGGCTCGGCGGTGCCCAACCAGGCCGCGTCCAGGTCCTCGGGTTGCAGTCCGGCGTCGGCCAGGGCGGCAAACGATGCATCGGCGACCAGATCCAGGTAGCCCGTCTCCGTCAGCACCCCGAACGGCGTGACCCCGAGGCCGACGATGGCGACGTCTCCGGCGATCGGCACTACCCAGACGCCTCCACAGTGGCGGGCGCGACCTTCCAGTACCGCTGGGCCAGCCCGTCCACGGTGTAGAGGGTGCGAGGCACCAGGTGCACCGGATCGTCGATCTCCAGTGGTGGCGCTTCGGGCACAGCCTGACCGTAGAAGCGGCCGCCGTCGTCCAGCTCCACCACCACCATCTGGACTGGACCGCCGTAGGGGTAGACCCGGTCGGTGGTCATGGTCAGGACGCGGCCCGTTCGGCTCAGCAGTACCTGGTCCAGTTCCCGGCCGGCGCTGCCCGGGACGGCTGGGAAGATCGTCTCACCCGTCCGGCGGTCCCGTTGGGCCTCCAACCGCAGGTCCTGTCCGCGCTCGCGCCAGGCGCGAGGGCCGGAGGTGAAGGGCTCGAACCCCGCCGTCCCGGCCGCCCTGGGTGGCGGACGGTCGATGCCAGCGTCGAGGACCGCCTGGATGCGCTTGCCAACCACACCGGTCGTCCGACCGACCGTCAGGTCGACGGTGTGCTGGACGCCGCCGGCCCGGCTGACCAGTCGCACGACGTCGTCGGGGTTGGCGTCAGCAGCGGCCAGGAGGCCGGCAGTCAGCGGCGCGGCGCATCCGAGCACGCCGGCGCCGTCCAGTCGCGGGCTGCGGGGCCCGGCGCTGATGACGGTCTCGGGCTGGTCGGGCCGCGGGGGGCTCGCACCGGCACCCGCCAACGCCCGGTCGCCATCCCGGATGCCCCGCTCGTCCCAGGGTCGCCACTGATCACGGACCAGCTCAGCCGAGGAGGCGACCCAGCGCAGCCTCCCCGCCGTACCCGTGTGATCGAGGACCAGGCAGATCGCCCCTGCGCCGAGGGGTCGTTCCCGGGCATCCCGCCGATCCTCGGCGGCGACGACCACGACCGGACCGCCCACGGTCGCCAGGACCCCAGCGGCGTGGGGGAGGACTCCCAAGCCGGCGGCGACGGTGCCCCCGTGTTCGGCCACGTGCAGGGCCGGGCCGGCGAGACCGGTGAGCTCGGCGATCTCCTGGGCCACGCCGCCCTCCGCCAACGGGGAGGAGGTCGTGGCGAGCAGGAGCGCGGTCGGCTGGGCGGACGCTCGCTCCAGCACGTCCAGGACCGCCATCGCACCGAGCGTGACGACGTCCTCGTCGTACGCGGCGGCTGCGGTCCGGCCACCACGCCCGGACGGACGACACGTCGGAAGCGCCAGACCCGCGTCGACCAGCGCCATGCCGTCCGCGCCTGTCATACCCGACTCCTCGTGTCGCTCGGCACCAATCCTGCCAATTCAAACAAACGGTTGGCAAGCACGGCGGTCAGCGGTGGTAGTGGTACCCCTGCTGCGTTCGCCGAACTCGTGTGACCAGACCGGCGGCGTGGCAGCAGTAGGCCAGGCGCTGAGCATCGGCTCGGCTCATCCGACCCACCCGGGCCACGTCGAGGGTGGTGAACTCGGCCGGCAGCTCAGCCGGGAGCAGGTCGAGCAGATCGCGGGTCCCGGCGAAGTGGTGCGTCCCGATCACCCGGTCCAATCGGGTGTCGATCGTGCGGTACCCACCCCGCCCGCGTCGAGCCCGTGGATCGCGAGCGCGGACCTTCGTCACGTCCACCAGCACCGCATCAACCGTCAGATTCGGGTGGTCCAGCAGCGTCGGGATGCTGACCAGTTCCTCCAGCAGGCTCAGGATCGACCCCGAGCGCGGCGAGCGGCGCGTGCGGCCGTCGGGGAACTGCAGCCGGGTGGTGACCGCGATGGGGTGGACGATCAGCATCGGATGCTCACCCAGCAGGTGGTCGAGCTTGGTTCCCATTGCCGCGAAGGAGCCGGTCTGGACCTCGATGAGTTGCCGGACATCGCCGAGATCTCGCACCAGGTCGATGACGAAGGCGCCGAACGGAGCCTCCTCGACATCGCCCGGCTGGCGGTAGACCTCCTTCAGGGCCGCGTGCAGCGATCCCTCGTTGAGGGTTCCGATGTGCGGGCTGCCACCTGGGGCGGGGTCGACCGTCGAGCGTGCGATGTCACGACGCTACGTCGGGAACGGTTCGCGTCGACGCAGCCTTGGCAGGGCCAAGCCCGGTTGGTAAATTGTCCGTACATATCTTCGGACTGAGTCTGGTCGAGCGCGCCCGGGCTCTGCTCCCTCGAGGCGCACGCTCGCCACCGCGGCCTGTACCCAACGAGCTGAATCACCGGACAGGAGACCAGCCATGAAGATCGAGTCCTTCCGCACTCCCGGTCTGGGTGACCAGACCTACCTGATGATCCACGAGGGATCGGCCGTTCTCGTCGACCCGCAGCGTGACATCGACCGGTTCCTGGCCGTTGCCGAGGCCGCGGACGTCCAGGTCCGCTTCATCCTGGAGACCCACCTGCACAACGACTACATCTCCGGTGGCGTCGACGCCGCTCGCCGAACCGGGGCGGAGCTGGTCCTCCCGGCCGCTGCTGCGCCGGCCTACGACCACACCGCCGCCTACCACCTGGAGGATCTGGAGGGTCCCGGCTTCGGCATCCGGCCGATCCACACGCCGGGTCACACACCGGAGCACACCAGCTACGTCGTCCTCATCGATGATGCGCCGGTGGCGGTGTTCAGCGGCGGAAGCCTGCTGGTCGGGTCCGCCGGCCGACCCGACCTGCTCGGCATGGCCCGCGCTCGCTCGCTCGGCAAGCTCCAGCACCGCTCGGTCAACCGGCTGGCCGAACTGCCGGACGCGGTGGAGCTGCTACCCACGCACGGTGCCGGCTCGTTCTGCACCATCAGTGGCGCCGGCCAGTACACCTCGACGATCGGCGAGGAGAAGGTCAGCAACCCGGTGCTGCAGACGGAGAGCCCCGAGGCGTTGGCCGATCTGCTGCTCGCCCAGCCGATGCCCGTCCCGGCCTTCTACCGGTACATGGGTCCGTCCAACACCTTCGGCGTCCCCGAGCGGCGAACCGATGGCGTCCCCGCGATGACGGTCGCGGCCCTGCAGACCCTCCCCGCTGACACCGCCGTCGTGGACATCCGACCACGGGCTGAGCAGGCTGCCGGCTACCTCGAGGGATCCCTGACGGTGGAGCTGACCGACGACTTCGGCTCGTGGACCGCCTGGCTCACCGAACACCTCGCCGGTCACGACGCCCCCCTCGTCCTGGTCGCGCGGTCTGGGGACGAGGAGTCAGTCCGCGAGGCAGCCACGCAGCTGGCGCAGGTCGGCATGGACGACCTCCGCGGGGTCATCACCGACCTGACCGACGCCGCCCTGGCCACCTTCAGCCTGGTCGACGTCGACCAGGCCCGGGCACTGCTCGACGACGGCGCCCAGGTCCTCGACGTCCGCCAGCCCAATGAGCACGCCGACACGCCCCTCGGCGGAGCTGTGGAGCGCTTCCTGCCCGACTTGGCCGAGCACGGGACCCCAGCGGCCATCGACACCTCTGCCCCGGTCCTCATCGTGTGCGGCTCTGGCCGTCGAGCCTCCATCGCCGCGTCCCTGGTGGCGCGAGACGGCCACCGCCCCATCGTCCTCTCGGGTGCTGGTGCACCCGACCTCGAACCCGCCACCACGTCCTAGGAGCCCTGCCCGAGGAGCCCTGTCCGAGATGTCCCGGCAGCGCGGGCCTCAGTCGGAGGGTGTGACGACCTGACCGGCCAGTCCCGTCTGGTCCGGCCAAGCCGTGACCAAGGCCAGGCGTGAGGTCCGGAGCAGCGTCAGGCGCCACTCGATCGTCCGACCTGCGTGGCTGGTGAGGCGGTTGATGCGCATCACGGCCTCGTCAGCCTCCAGGCAGAGCACCTCGCGCGTGGCGGCGTCGGGCATGACGGCGCTCAGGCTCTCGAACCCGCCAGTCGGACGGACACCCGTGCGAGCCGCCAACTCGTCGTACAGCGACGTGTGCTCGAAGTCCGCGTCGAGCAGCGGACGGCCGATGTCAGGAGTGATCCAGGCGGTGTCCAGGGCCAACGGGTCGTCGTCCATCAGGCGGAGCCGTTCGAGGTGGACCAGAGGTGTCCCCGGCTCCAGGCCGAACCGTTCGGCGGCACGGGCGTCGGCTCGGAGGTCCAGCGCCAGAACGCGGCTGCGTTGCTCGTACCCGGCCTCCTCGACGGTCTGGAAGAGGTTGTAGAGGGCTCCCATGGGCTGGGCGATGCCTGACGGCGCGGTGACGACGCTGCCGCGGCCGCGCTCCCGCTCGATGACACCACGAGCCTTCAGGTGCCGGACGGCTTCGCGCACCGTGTGCCGGGAGGTGCCGTACCGCTCGACCAGCTCACGATCGGTCGGGAACCGCGTGGTGAACTCGCCGGCGTCGAGCCGTGCTTCGAGATCGGTGAGGACCTGTTGCCACAGGGGGATGTCGGCGCTGGCGTCCAGCGACACCCGGTCGTCCGTGGTCACGCGGTCGCTCATCCTCTCCACTCGTGGTCCCGCCAAGTATGTCGCACGGGCGCGCGCGGTCGGCTGCGATCCCCCGTACCCGGCAGGGCTGCGCCAGCAGGTGGCGACGCTGGCTCAGACAGCGACCGGCTCGGCCACCACGACGCGGTTGCGACCCTGGGATTTCGCCTCGTAGAGGCCCTCGTCGGTCCGCTTGAGCCAGCCCTCAGGCGTGTCGCGGTCGACCACACCGGCGATGCCGACGCTGATCGTCACGGGGAACCGGGCATCGGCGGTCTCGGCCTCGATGCGGGACCGCAGGCGCTCACCGACCACCGTGCCGCCCTCGGGACCGGTGGCGGGCATCAGGATCACGAACTCCTCCCCGCCGATGCGGAAGGCGGAGTCGGTGTCACGCACGCCCTCTCGCAGGACGGCCGCGACGTCTTGGATGACGGCGTCGCCGACGTCGTGGCCGGCGCTGTCGTTGATCCGCTTGAAGTGGTCGATGTCCAAGGCCAGGAGCGTCATCTGATCGTCGCGGCGGTCACGTCGCTCGATGGCCTCCGTCAGTGTGCTGGTCAGCAGCGACCGGTTCAGCAGCCCGGTCATGGGGTCCGTGACCGCCTGGTTCCGCAGCTCCTCCTCCTGCGTCATCAGCAACTTGACGAACGTCCCGGTGAAGAGGACGACCAGCATCAGGGTCGCCGCGAACCGCAGGGCGATGCTGGGGTCCAGGGTGGCCGTCGCGGTCGGGACAACAACACCGATCAGGGCCAGGTTGGCCAGCGCCGCCTGACGACAGGGAAGCATGAAGAAGAACGAGACCGCGGCCGGGAAGCACCACAAGATCCCGATCACGCCCTGGATGATCACCGACTGGTGGAGGAAGAAGATCAGGGCTGGCACGAGAATGACCAGCGTTGCGCCATGGTGGTACCGGTCGTGGCGGGTGATGGTCCAGGCGTTGAACGCCAGATGCGCGACGATGAGACCTGACCCGAGGCCGAGCAGGAGTCGGCCCTCGAGGAAGTTGTTGACGGTGAACGGCGTCAGGACCAGCAGGGCAACGAACGCCAGACCCTTGGCACTTCGCAGCAGCACCTGTGATTGCGCCTGCGGAGCCAACACCCGTGTGGCCGTCCCCGACCGACGTCGATCAGTCGCGACGCCAGCGCGGCGGCGGTCGTTATCTCCCTGTCGGCGCTCTCGGCGCAGCCCGACCAGGTGATGGAGCGGCATCATCGCAGTGATGATCGGCACGCGAGGCTGCCGCCTGAAGGGTCGAGCCCGACCAACCGGCCAGGATCGGGCCACGTCGTCGAGCGGCCCCGGGGCAGCGCTACTGTTCGTCCGTGCCGTCACCCCACGCCGTCGAAGCGGATCTGCCATCCGAGCGCCGCGTCGCCACCCTGCTCGGCACCCTCGTCGCACTGACGGTCGTCGGATCCAGTGCGGTCGCGGTTGCGATCCCGGTTGTCCGGGAGGAACTGGATCTGACGGTCAGCGACTCGGCGTGGATCTTCGCCGTGTTCCAGTTGACGTTCGCGGTGGCGACGGCCACGTTCGGCAGGGTGGCCGACCTGGTCGGGCTGCGCCGTCCCCTCGTCATCGGCATCACGATGATGACGATCGGCTCGATCATGGTCGGTGCCGCGCCAGGGTTCGGGGTGCTGCTGGCCGGGCGGGTGATCCAGGGCATCGGCGCCGGGGCCGTCCCCGTGCTCGCCAACGGCATCGTCGGAACTCGGTTCACCGGTGAGGCGCGAACGGCGATCTACGCCTCGATCACAGCCGTCGTCTCGGCGGTCAGCGGCTCCGGGCCTGTCATCGGTGGCGGGATGGAGGCCCTGCTGGGCTGGCGCTGGGTCTTCGCCGTTCCCGCGCTCGGCATCCTCCTGATCCCCTCGATCCTCCCTCTGGCCCCCAGCGACCGCGGACAGGGGAGCTTCGACGGGATCGGGGCCGCCACGTCGGCGCTGGGGATCACCGGGTTCCTCCTGCTGCTCCAAGCCCCCTCGGCTGGTGGGGTGGTGGGTGCCGTCGGTGCCCTGCTGCTGCTGACGATGGGGCCGGCGGCCGCGTGGTGGATCCGTCGTGAGCCCGAGGGGTTCATCCCACAGTCCGTCGTCGGGAACGCGGTCATCGCACGGTGTGCCGGCGTCGCCGCCCTCTGCCTGGCGGGGTACTTCGGTGCCCTCTTCGCAACACCGGTCATGATCGCCGATGCCTTCGGGTGGCAACCCCTGCAGATCGGCTTGGCGCTCCTGCCCGCGGCGGCGTTGGGGGCCATCGGCTCGCGGGTGGCGGGAGCGCTGACCGGCCGGTTCGGCCACTTCCGGGTCGCGGGGACGGCGGCAGCGATCTCCACCTCCACCATCCTGATCGCCTCGGCCGGCAACCACGTCCTCCCGCTCATCGTGTTGGGCCTTGCCGGCGGGTCGATCGGGTTCAGCGGTGCGCAGGTGGCCATGACGGATCGGGTGACCACGGCCGCGCCGGAGGGGACCCTCGGCGTCACGCTCGGCGTCTACAACATGCTCCAGTTCGCCGGGGGTGCGGCAGGATCGGCCCTCATCGGGGGCTTGAGTGATCTGGTGTCCCTGGAGGTGGCGCTCGCCTGCAGTGCCGTGCTGCCTGCGACCGGTGCGTGGCTGGCCGTCTCGGGCCATCGGGCTGGCGTCGCCACCCAGCGCGCTCTGGCGGAGGCCGGTTCGTAAGGCGCCCTCCCACCGTCGTCGCCCAGTAAGGCGGTCATCCAGGTCACCTCCAGCAGCGTCGCAGGTCGCTGGTACCGTCGGCTGATGGCAACCAGGACGACACTGGCGCCACAGGTCTGGAACGTCGTACTGGCTCGATTGGTGTCGAGTGCGGGGGCGGAGGCAGCGTTCTTCATCGGCCTGTGGGGCAAGGCCGCGTTCGTCTTCGACGGAACGCCCACCGAGCTCGCCGTCATGAGTGCCGTGATCGGCACCGGTGCGATCGTCGGCAGCCTCGTCGGCGGGGCGTTGGTCGACCGGTTCGACGCGCGGCGGATGGTCATCGTCACCGAGTTCGTCGTGGTCCCCTCCTCGCTCGCCCTGATCCTGGCCGACGACATGACATCGCTCATCGCGATCGGATTCGTGTCGTGGATGGCCGGGTCCGCGCTCGAGACCGCCATCACCTCGTTGCCGCCGGTCATGGTGGGCCCGGACCAGCTCGAGCAAGCGAACGCTCGGCTTGAGGGCGCGAACTGGCTGGCGCTCGTGATCGGGCCCGGTGTCGGCGCGCTCCTGGCTGGCGCCTTCTCGATCAACAGCGTCTTCATCCTCGACGCGCTCACGTCCCTTGCGGCCATCGCGATGGTGCTCCGCGTCCACCTGGACCCCCGACTCGCCGCGAGCGAGTCGTCCAGCGGATCGGGTCTGTCCGAGATCACCGAGGGCCTCCGGTACGCGTGGCGCACGCCGCCGGTGCGGCTGACGCTGTACCTGCAGTCCTTGGTCGGCGTGGCGTTCGGCGTGTTCATCGCCCCGGAGCCGCTCTTCTTCCGGGACGTGCTCGGCACCGGCGTGGAGGCGATCGGGTACGTCAACGTCGTGTTCGGCGTCGGCCTGTTCGCGGGCTCCGTGATCCTGGAGCGGAGCCACGGACGCTGGACCAGCTTCCGCGGCAACATCCTGCTGTCCTCGGCCGCCGGAGTCGGCGCGATGGTCTACACCGGCACCGCGTCGCTGGTGTGGGTTGTGGTGGGCGCCGTGCTGTGGTCGGTGCCGCTGGGGATGTCACTGCCCATGAGCCGGACCCTGGCCCAGCGAGGGAGCGCCCCGGCCTACGTCGGCCGGGTGATGGGTGCCTTCGGCATGGTGGCGGCTGGCGCCGGCATCGTCCCGGTGATCTTCGCGCCGGCGCTGGCCGCCGCCCTTGGGGTCCAGTTGGTACTGGTGCTCTCCGGCGCGGCGGCGGCTGTCTTCAGTCCGTTGGCCTGGCGTGCTGCTCGCCGGCTGGACGAGGACGGGGTGGGCGCGCCGCTCTCCCCACTCCCGGTCCAGTAGGGCCGGTCGACGTCTGGGTCCGCCGGCATGGCGGCCCGGTCGACGTTGGGTCCGCCAGGGTTCGCGACGAGGTCGGACGACGTCGTCAGAAGAGCGTGCGCTGGGCCACGACCGCTGCCTCTTCGAGCTCCAGCAGACGGCGCTTCAGCGCCGTGCCACCGTCCGCGCTGAACCCCACCAGCCTCCCATCCGCTCCCACGACCCGGTGGCAGGGGACCAGCAGCGGAACGGGATTGCGGCCCATCGCCGTGCCGACGGACTGGGCGGCGCCCGGCTGCCCGATCATCTCGGCGATCTCGCCGTAGGTGCGGGTCTGGCCTGGAGGGATGGCACGGGTCGCGCCGTACACCGCCTGCGCCGAGTCGGCCAGGCCGGAGAGGTCGAGGGGCACCTCCTGGAAGTCGGTCAGCCGCCCGTTGAGGTGCTCGGTCGCCCGGTCGATGACCTGGTCCACCCAGGCGGGCGTCTGCTCCGGCGTGACCTCCTCCATCTGGTTCTCGTGATCGGCGTGGACCCCGCGCCGGCCCGTCGTCAGCCGGCGGCGAGCTCGTTCGGCGTCGATGCTGGGGACGACGAACCGGGTGATCCGCTCGCCCTGCCAGGCGATGCCGCACCAGCCGAGTGGTGTGTCGAAGAGCCGATAGGAGGAGGTGGCCACTGTGGAACAGGCTACTGCCGGCCAGTCGGAGGCTTAGCGGTCTTCGGTCACCGCACTCTCCCCAGCCGCACCTGACGTCGCCGCACCCCCGGTCACGGCGCGCCAACAGGAGACTGCGACGGTTTGGAGCTCGGCGTCGGTCAGTGACGTCTCGCTGGCAGCCAGCCGGACGGCGGGGGCCAACCCGAGGTCGTAGAGGACCGTGTCGGGCAGCTCGACGAAGACGTCACGCAGTCCGGAGGTGGCCAACTCCATCACGAGCGGGTCCCCCTGGTCGGCGTGGACCCGCTCATCCGACTGCTGCCGGTACGGGGAGCTGTCGACCTGCACCAGGAAGCGAGCGACCGGCGGATGCTCAGCCAGGTGCCGGTACGCCCCCAACCACAACGCGGTGAAGCGCTCGCGCAGCCCGTCGGTGCCGGCCGCGGCTGCCACGGCTGCCTCACCCAGGTCTCGCTTGGCTTCCGCGTACGCGGCGAGCAGCAGCTCGTCCTTGCCGGTGTAGTAGGTGTACGCCGTCCCCGTGGCAACGCCCGCCGTCTTCGCGATGGCGTTCATGGAGGCGCCGTGGAATCCCCGGTCGGCCACCAGTGAGCGGACGGCCGACCGGATGGCTGCCGCACGGTCCGATGGACCGACCGCCATCAGCGGTCCGCGTCGAGGGCCGCGGCGACGTCGAGTGCGACGCCGGTCTCGCGCTCTGACACCTCCCACAGCGTCCGGATGGCGGCCCCGGACCCAGGACGGACCAGGGGCTTCCGGACAGGCGGCCCCGTCGTGACCCAGAGCGGTCCGTAGAAGCCGCCGCCGGGGACGTCGGGATCCGTGGCCGCACGCAGTTGCGAGAGGGCTCCGGTCTCGGCGTCCATCCCCGTCGCCTGGACCATGCGGTGGAAGACGTGACCCAACCGGTTGCCCGGGTTCTCGGCGACCGTGGTCGACTGCAGGTCGGAGTTGGTCAGGCCCGGGTGAGCGGCCAAGCTCGAGGTTTGCGCGCCGTGCCGCTCGAACTCGACCTGCAACCCCTCTGCGAAGTGTCGGTTGGCCAGCTTCGCCTGACCGTAGGCCCTCCAAGGCCCGTATGCGCCATCCCGCAGGTGCGGATTGTCCGGGTCGATCGGCTTCCCGGTGTGCTGTGCGGTGGAGGACACCGTGACCACCCGGCTTCCCGGAGTCGCGACCAGCGCCGCCAGGAGGCCGGCCGTCAGCGTCCAGTGGCCCAGGTGGTTGACCCCGAACTGCATCTCGTAGCCATCGGAGGTCTGGCGTTCGGGCATCGCCATCAGCCCGGCGTTGTTGATCAGCAGATCGATCGTCGGGTGTGCCGCGAGGATGGTGGTGGCCGCCTGCTTGACCGAGGCTTGGGACCCGAGGTCCAACTCCACGATCTCGGTTGAGGCCTCTGGTGTCGTGGCGAGGATCTCGTCCTGTGCCGCCCGTGCCTTGTCCTGGTTTCGGGCAGCCATCACGATGTGGGCGCCCTTGGCGGCCAGGGCCTTCGCGGTGGCCAGTCCGAGACCGCCGTTGGCTCCGGTGATCACAGCGGTTCGTCCGGTCTGGTCGGGGATGTCCGAGGTGGTCCACATGTCGCGCTCGTCCTGGTCTCTCGGGTACTGAATGATCGTTCATTCATCATACGCAGCCGTGCGCCTGTGGACAACTCGGCCGGCTGCGGCGGGGTGTCCCGTACGGTCATCGGATGGCTGTACTGCGAGGTGAGACCGGGCGGGACGCTGGCCGCCCGGGAAATCGCGGGCGCTCGAGGGGGGCCCGCGCAGGTCGCTCCCTGGCCGCGGTCATGGTGGGTCTGATGGTGACGGGTGGTGCGACGTCAGGGGCGCTGCCGGAGCTGGCCAGGGCCCTACCCGGAATCGTGCCGGAGGCTGCCTTGATCGAGGTGTGGGGCGCTGCCTCAGCGGGCGATGCTGGGCAGACCATCGACGCGGTCGCGGCGGCGGCGGGGGAGTTGGCGGAGGGCGGGATGGACGTGATCCGTGGCCTCGCCGCCGGAGCCCCGGATGGTGCCTCCTCCGGTGATGGTGTGGCGGAGCCGAATCCCGAACCGGGGTGCACCGTTACCCCGGTGGAACCCATCGACCTGCCGGCGCACGAGGATGTCGGCGGCCACACCATCCAGCGGCACGTCAACCAGTCAGACGAGGCGTTGGCCGCCCGGGCTGCCGATGAGTCTCTGCCCGTGGCATCCACCTTCCCGGACCTGGAGGTGGCGGAGCGAGCCGTGGGTTCAGCCCTGCTGTGCCTCGACCGCGAGCTCCGAACGTGGTTCTTCGATGCCTCCGAGCGTCGGCTGGTGTGCACGGTTGCGTTCGCGCTGCCAGTCGGGCGTGTGCTCTACCGAGGTGCTTCGCTGGCCGGCCCCTCGGACACCATCCGACTGGTGCTCGATCCGCCGTCGCGGGTACAGGTGCCGCTGCCCGCAGAGCTGCCCTTCCGCATCACGACTGCCTTCCCGATCGACGGCGACCACACGACTGGTTGTCACACGTAGGTCCCGGGTCGAGCGTGCGCATGTCCCCGCTCGGCGGACCGTCGGAGTCCACACGGTTGGTCTCGTGTTCTCATGCGCACCTGGCCAGGCTCTACGGTCGCGGGTGTGGAGACGTTGGTGGCGGTCGATCTGGGTCTGCGGACGGGGATCTGCGTGTGGCGGCGCGGCGGGCCTGGCTCGGCGTTCGTCGTGTCCTACCGGTCGACCCACGTCGGGTCGCGCAGGGCGCTGAAGTCGTTGGCTCGCGGCGTCATCGCGCAACACCCGATGGTGGTCGCCGTGGTGGTCGAGGGTGACCGGCAGATGGGGGAGATGTGGCATCGCACAGCCAACCGACAGGGGGCCCGGGCCCTTGACGTGAGTCCCGAGCGCTGGCGATCCGTCCTGTTCCAGCCTCGCGAGCGGCAGCCTGCCGCCACCGCCAAGGCGATTGCGGTGCAGCGCGCCGACGAGGTCATCCGCTGGTCCCGAACGATTGCGGGACGGGACGCCGCAGCCAACCCCACCGGACCACTCCGTCATGACACCGCGGACGCGGTGATGATCGGCTTGTGGGCATGTCTCGAGCTCGGGTGGCTGGAGCCTCGCGAGGTGCCCTTCCCCCTGCCCCGGACTGGCGGCTGACAACAGCCGTTGCCCCCTACGACACGCGGTGGAGCTCCGCCTCGAGGTGCAGCTGCAGCGGATGGCCGCCGGTCGCCATGAAGAACCGGTAGCTGAGCACGTCGCCCGCAAGGGTGAACTCACGTCGGACCGCCGCCACCTCCACCGCCGTCGGCGTCCCGGAGACGGAGAGCATCGTCAGCTCAAGAGACCCGTCTGCCCACCGGCCGGCGTGCACCTCGCTGATCCCGGTCGGCTGCGTCACGACCAACTCGACCTGACTGTCGGGCCCCACGGCCCGGAGGTACCCCATCTCGGCATGCAGCGGGCGACCGAGCTCGCCCCCGACGCTGAGGCGCGTCTTCTGGGTGTAGGCCAGGAACGGCTTGCCGACGTGTCCGAACTCCACCCGCTCCCAGTAGTCGAACGCATCGATCGTCGGGTAGTCGCCGTGCCCGTGGCCCTCCCACGCCCCCAGCAGCGGGGCCGAGGTGGCCAGGTCGGGATGCAGGTCGGGCGCCATGGCCCCACACCCTAGATCATCGACTCATCAACCAGGCGGTTGACAAACGTCTGACCGCCGGAGTAGGTTGTTGTCAACCGAACAGTTGACGATGAAGGGAGCCATCACGTGGCCGAAGCTGCGCTGGACCTGGCATTCGCCGCCCTGGCCGACCCCACTCGGCGCAAGATCGTGGAAATACTCGCCGACGGCGATGAAACGATCGGTGAGCTGGCCGAGCCCTTCGACATGTCGGTCCAGGCGATCTCCAAGCACGTGAAGGTCCTCGAGCGCTCGGGACTGGTCACGCGCGGCGCAACGCGGACCAGCCCGGCCCACCTCGACGCGGAGGTGTTCACCCTGATGACCAAGTGGATCGATCGGTATCAGCGCAGAGTCGAGGCCAGGTATCAGCGACTGGATGCCGTCCTCGCCGACCTCGATGACCGCTCCATCGCAGATGAGAGGGACCAATCGTGAGCACGACCAACTCCACTGCCATAGGCGACCCGGGTGAGCCCGTCGGGGTCTCGTCGTGAACTGGACGTTGGAGGTCATCCAGATCCCGGTCAGCGACGTCGACTCGGCGATCGCGTTCTACCGGGACCAGGTCGGCTTCATCCTGGACTTCGCAATGGGGGAGGGGGAGGGTCGCCTCGCACAGCTGACGCCGCCCGGTTCCGGCTGCTCGATCCAGGTCAGCCGACAGCAGTCCGGCTCTGCCCCCGGGACCGTCCACGGCATGCAACTCGTCGTGAGCGACCTCCGCGCGGCCCGCCGAGAGCTCATAGGCAGAGGGGTCGACGCCTCGCCGATCATGTTCTTCGGCATGGATGGTGTCCAGCGGACGGCCACGGACGATGACGACCTCAACAACAGCGGGTTCGTCAGCTTCACCGACCCTGACGGAGCCCGGTGGGCTGTTCAGCAGATCACGGATCGACCGTGACTCCTCGACCGCGTCGGCTGCGGCATCCCATGTCCTGATCGCAAGCTGACCACGCTTTCGATCGGCACCCATTCGACAGCAATCGAAGGCCTTCGCTACGGTGCGGGGCATGAGCAGCAGCCCACCGCCGACCACACCACTCCCTGCACGGCTGCGTCGCGAGCGGGTCCTCGCCTACGTGGACCAGCGCGAGTTCGCTCGGGTCACCGAGATGGCGGAGCAGTTCGAGGTCTCGACGGTCACCCTCCGCACGGACCTCGAGCACCTCTCTCGACGCGGCCTGCTGCGGCGGGTCCGTGGAGGAGCGGTGTCCCGCTCGGCCGGCCGGCCGGAGCCGGCCTTCGAGGAGGCACAGACAGCCAACGTCGCCCAGAAGAAGGCCATCGGTCGTCACACCGCAGGCATGATCGGGTCGGGCGAGACCGTCATCCTCGACGTCGGAACCACCACGACGGCGGTGGCTCACGCGATGGCCGATCGTGACGATCTGCGCGACGTGATGGTCTTCACCAACAGCCTGACGATCGCGATGGCACTCGAGTCGAGCGCCCCCCGAATCACCGTCGTCGTGACTGGTGGCACCCTCCGACCTCGCCAGCACTCCCTCGTGGACCCCTTGGCCGCCCTGGTGCTGGACCAGATCACGGCGAAGTGGGCGATCATCGGCTGCAATGGGATCGACATCGACGGCGGCGTCACGAACGCCAACCTCCCGGAGACCGACGTGAAGCGCCGGATGATCGGAGCGGCCACCCGTCGTGTCGTGTGTGCCGACTCGAGCAAGCTGGGTGGGGTTGCACTGGCGCGGATCTGCGGCGTGGGGGACATCGACGTGCTGGTCACCGATGGCCGGGCCGACCAGGCCGTCGTCACCGAACTCGAGGGCTCAGGCGTCGATGTCCACGTGGCCAACTAGCGCGACCGTAGGGAAAGAGCGCGTGCCGTTTGACAAGCGTTGGAAAGTGCCTTAGACATTCGCCTTCTACCGGACGCGGCACCGGGCTGCGCCCGCCCACGGAGGAACGACATGAGCCGATTGAAACTGCTGGCGATCATCGCCCTGCTCGCCCTTATCGCGGCGGCCTGCAGCACCGACGAAGCCGACGACTCCGGAGACGACGGGTCCGGTGACGACGCCACCGAAGAAGCTGCGGCCGAGGACGACACGGCGGACGAGGACGCCGACGCAGCTGACGATGACGGCGGCGAGGAGGTCGAGGAGGGGGACGACTCCGGTGACGAGGCATCAGGTGATGGTGTGGCGCTGCGCTGGCGGACCCGGCCCGACAACCAGGCTGAGATCGACGTCTACTCGGGCGTCAGCGAGGACATCGACTCGGCCTGGGACGCGGCCACGCTCGAGTACGAACCAGGGGGCAGCGAGGGGTCGAACTACCAGGACGTGCTGCGGACGGAGCTGGCCTCCGGCACCGCGCCCGATGTGTTCTGGATCCCCGGCACGGACGTCGCTGACTTCGCCCAGCGAGGACTGATCCTCAACCTCCGGGACCTGGCCAGCGGCAGTGACGCCTACGCCGGCGACGACGCCTACTACGAAGGCCCGATGGAGTTCCTGACGTATGACCCGGAGACCGCCGAGTCCAGCGAAGCGCTCTGGGGCCTGCCGCGAGACGTCTCCACCTTCGCCCTGTACCTCAACCTCGATCTCATCGACGAGGCCGGCGTGGACGACCCCCGTGAGCTGGCCGAGGCCGGCGAGTGGAACTGGGACACCTTCCGCGCGACCGCGGAGGCCATCAACGACCTGGGACCCGAGATCCAGGGCTTCGGGATGAACAACTGGTGGGCCAACCCCGGCTACTTCATCAACGCCGCTGGAGGGTCGTTCTTCACCGATGACCGGACCGCATGTGCCGTCGACTCCGAGGAGTCCATCCAGGGCCTCGAGTTCATGCAGCGCCTGTACGGTGACGAGCTCACGGTCCCCTACGGCGAGGACGCCGAGCCCCCGTACCTGGCCGGCAACGTCGGCATGTTCATGAACGGTCGATGGGCGACCCCCGGCACCCGTGCCAGCGCCTCCTTCGACTGGGACGTCGTCAAGCTGCCCGACGGTCCCGGCGGCCCGAGCAACTGGTTGTTCTGGGGCGCCTACGTCGTCAACGCCGAGACCGAGCACCCCGAGGAGGCCTTCGAGCTGGTGACCCGACTCACCAGCCCCGAGGTGCAGACGCAGGTTGCCGAGTTGGGTGCCAACATCCCCTCGCGGACCGACGACGAGGAGACCATCGACCAGTTCCTGACCTACACACCCCCGGAGAACAACCAGGCGTTCATCAACGGGTTGAGCGAAGACCCGACCGCCGAGGGCCCGTTGTGGGAGGGCAACTGGCCGGCCTTCGACACGGCACTCGCGCCTGAGATCGAGGCCGTGATCGCCGGCGACCGCTCGCTGGACGACTTCAGCGCCAACATCTGCGACACCCTGGACGCGACCTTCGAGTCGTGATCTCTCCGGCCGTCACCCCGCCCACATGCATGTGGCGGGGTGACGGCCGCCTCTCGTTCACCCGGCGACTCGGTAGATCGGGGCACGGCGCATGAGTAGCACACTCCACACTCCTGGGTCAGACCTGGACACCAACTCGGGAGCCTCGCAGCAGGGTCCCACCGGAACCAGCAGTTGGGTGGCCGTGCTGCTGGGGTGGCGCGTGCTGCACGCGGTCGCCGCCAGCGCTGGCGCGGTCTGGCTGTTCGGCTCGGACACACCGGAGGGCCGTCTGGCCGACGCCCTGGCCGTCGTCGCCATCGTCATCGCGGTGGCCGACGTGGCCGCCGCCGTCGCGATCCGTGCGCGTCGCCACCTGGGACGCTCGATCTCGCTGGTTCTGGACTACCTCACCTTCCTTGGTGCGGCCCTCGTCCTGCTGCAGATCACCGACACGTTCGTCGGCCTGGACGCCCTGGCCAGCAACTTCCCGGTCGGCGCCCCGATCGTGGTGGCGTCGATCGTCGTGCTCATCCTGACCGGCTCGGCCAGCCCCCGGACGCGCCGAGTCGGCCGGTGGGTGTCAATCGTCCTGGCCGGAGTCGCACTGGTCGTCGTGGGCCTGCTGCCCGGGCTGGCGACCTTCGCCTCGCGGGTCGCCCAACCCGTGCCCGGCCTGCTGCTCGTCCTCGCCATCGTGGTCGGGTTCATCACCTGGCGGACCTACCAACCAGACGTCGGCCGACTGCTCGGCGCCAACCGACAGAACGTCCGCACACTCGAGGGCCTGCTGTTCGCCTCCCCGAACGTGCTCGGCTTCCTGGCCTTCTTCGCGGGGCCGTTGCTGTTCTCCCTCTACGTCAGCTTGAACGAGTGGGACGCCTTCTCCGCTCCGGCCTTCATCGGTCTGGACAACTACGTCCGCATCCTCTCGCTCGACTTCGCGCTGGCCGACGGGGGGTCCATCCAGTACGCCGACGGATATCGCGAGGCCTTCCGGTTCGGCAGCGTCGGCATCGGCGCGCGTGACCCGCTGTTCTGGACCTCGATCCGCAACATCGTCGTCTTCGCGGTCCTGGCCATCCCGGCAGCCGTGATCCCGGCCCTCGCCCTGGCCCAGCTCCTCAACGTGCGGGCGCCCGGGATGAAGATCTTCAGAGCCGTCTTCTTCGTCCCCTCGATCGCCGGTGTCGTCGCGGTCGCGTTGATCTGGAAGCAGTTGTTCAACGCCACCGTCGGGTGGCTCAACTACCTCCTCGGGGAAGCCGCAAACCTCGTCAGCGTCCTCCCCGGCATCGAACTCGTGGCGCCGGAGCCACGGTGGTTGTCCGACGCCAGCGTGTCTCTGTTGTCGCTGGTCATCGTCTTCGCCTGGCAGTACATCGGCTTCAACACCGTGCTGTTCCTGGCCGGTCTGCAGGGATTGGACGGCACCGTCTACGAGGCAGCGACCCTCGACGGCGCCAACGCCTGGCAGAAGTTCCGCTACCTCACCTTGCCGGCACTCAGGCCCACCACGTTCTTCGTCGTCGCCTCCACCGGCATCCTGGCCCTGCAGCTCTTCGGTGAGGCCATCGTGTTGTTCCCGCCGATCGGCGCTGGTCCGCAGAACTCGACGCTGACGCCGGTCGTCTACCTCTACGACCAGGGCTTCCGGCAGTTCTCCCAGGGCTACGCCTCGGCGGTCGCGTGGGTGCTGTTCGCGCTGATCTTCGCGTTCACGTTCGTGCAGTTCCGACGCCAGCGCGACGAGGCCACGGAGGGGGGCGTCTGATGGCGGTTCAGAGTGGCAGCACCCGGCGCCGCATCCTGGGCCGCTTCGGGCTCTACGGCCTCCTGATCGTCATCGCGCTGATCATGCTGTTCCCGTTCCTGGTCGTGCTGGGGTCCTCCCTCAAGGCACGCGATGACATCTTCCGCTTCCCCCCGCGGCTGCTGCCCTACGAGCAGACGACGGTCGAGATCGAGGAGGAGCCAGCGCCGCTCTACGTCATCGACGGCGAGGAGCGAGCCCTGGTCGGAGAGATCGATGTCGGCATCTACGCCCCACCCGCCGACTTGGACGACACCGTTCGACGGAACAGCCGTGACGTCGACCCGACCGGTGGCTTCACCAACCCCGAGAGCGTCGTGGTCGACGGTGAGGAACTCGATCTCTTCGACGTCGAGGTGGACGGCCAGATCGTGGAGATGGTCGAGGTGGGCAGCACCGTCGAGGGGGTCTTCGCCCTGACCGACGACCCGGACGACACGGTGACGGCGGTCACGCGAACCGCTGAGGCGGTGGAGACGGTCGGGTTCCAGCCGCAGAACTTCAGTGAGGTCCTGAATCGTCAGAACCTGGGGCGCTCGCTGTCCAACACCGTGTTGGTCACGCTGCTCGTCGTCGGCGGCACGATCCTGACCTCGATCCTCGGCGGGTACGCCTTCGCGCGGATCAGCTTCCCCGGCCGGGACGCGCTGTTCCTGATCTACATCGGCTCGATCATGGTGCCGTTCGTGATCCTCATCGTGCCGCTGTACCAGGTCATGGTCACGCTGGGCTGGGTCGACTCGTTGGCATCGCTGGTGTTCCCCTTCCTCTTCAACGCCTACGGGACGTTCCTCATCCGGCAGTTCTTCGTCTCGATCCCGGTGGAGCTCGAGGAGGCGGCGATCGTCGACGGTGCCTCCCGCTGGACGGTGTTGTGGCGCATCTTCGTCCCGCTGTCGACCCCGGCCATCGCGACGCTCGCCACGTTCATGTTCCTGTACGCCTGGAACAGCTTCGTGTGGCCCTTCATCGTGATCAACGCCGGCAACACCGAGAACCACGTGCTGACGGTGTCGCTGCAGCAGCTCGGCGGGCGTGCCGCCGACGCGCCGAACCTCATCTTCGCCGCCGTCATGATCGCGATCGCCGTGCCCGTCACGGTGTTCGTGCTCGCCCAGCGCTACTTCACCGAGAACCTGGCGACCAGCGGCATCAAGTAGGTCGGGTGGCCGGTCAGCCGGATGACGGACCGACGCTTGACTTGCCAGATGAGTCTCGCGAGTGTTTGCAACATGACCACAGTCAGTCACCGCGGTCCTCGGTCGCTCGTCCTCGGATGTGCCGGGGTCCTGCTCCTCACCGGCCTGTTCCTCGTCATGATCGCGGGATCCGCGGAGGCGCAGGAGGAGGTCGAGGTGCGCATGCTGGACAACTCCTACGATCCGCTCTCGATCAGCGTCGCGCCGGGCGGGGACGTGGTCTTCGTCAATGAGGGGCGGGTCGACCACAACGTCCTGGCCGTGGACGGCTCCTTCGACTCGACGGCCGAGGACGGCCAGAACACCGCGCCGGGCGAGGCGTTCACGGTCACCGTCCCCGACGAGGACGGCGCCGTCGACTACTACTGCTCCCTGCACGCCACGCTGGACGAGTCGGGGGAGTGGCAGGGCATGGTCGGCACCCTGCTGGTCGGCAACGTCCAGCCGGAGGAGACCGGGGAGACCACGGGTGCCGGCGGTCGAGCGTCGACCTCACCGAGCGAGTGGACCGGCGACACCGTCCGGGTGCCCGAGGAGTTCCCGACCATCCAGTCAGGCGTGGACGCCGCGCTTCCCGGTGACCTGGTCCTGGTGGGACCTGGGATCTACCGCGAGGCCGTGTCCGTCACCACGCCGGGACTCACCATCCGAGGCACGGACCGCAACACGGTCATCCTCGACGGCGAGTTGACCCGCGAGAACGGATTCGTCGTCACCGCGGACGGCGTGGCCATCGAGAACATGACCGCTCGCGGGTACACCGTGAACGGCTTCTTCTGGAACGGCGTGGTGGGGTACCGCGGGTCCTACCTGACCGCGATCGACAACTGGGTGTACGGGATCTACGCCTTCGACTCGGTGGACGGTCTGTTCGAGCACTCCTATGGCTCGGGGTCCTATGACGCCGGGTTCTACATCGGCCAGTGCAACCCCTGCGATGCCGTCATCACCGACGTGGTCGCGGAGTACAACGGGCTCGGCTACAGCGGGACGAACGCCTCCGGCAACATCTGGATCGTGGACTCGGTCTGGCGGCACAACGTGGCGGGCATCGTGCCGAACACCCTGGACTCCGAGCTGCTCCCGCCCACCCGCGACGTGGTCGTGGCCGGCAACTACATCCACGACAGCGGCGAGGTGGGGCAGGCCCCCTCGAAGGTGGCGGAGTGGTCGGCCTACGGCAACGGCGTCGTCCTGGCCGGTGTCCGGAACACGCTCGTGCGCAACAACCTGATCGTGAACAGCCCGACGTCCGGCGTGCAGGTGGTGTCGAACATCGACGCGAGCTTCTGGCCATCGGGAGGCAACGAGGTTCGCGACAACGTCATCCGCGGATCCGGCCGGGCCGACATCACCTTCGGCGGGCCCGGAGAGGCTGGCTCGTGTGCGGCGGACAACGATGCCGACACGACCATCCCCTGGTCCGCTGGTCTCCTGCACAACTGCGACGGGATCAACCTGCCGTTGCCGTGGGGGCTGGCGACCTCCTCCGATGCGCTGGGCCGGATCGCCCAGGCGGTGCACGAGCAGAACCCGCAGCTGGAGCACGGCGAGGCCCCCGACCCGGACCTCGACTTCGAGCAACTTCCCGGCGGGGAGGAGGCCGAGGTGACGCCGGCGGTGAACGTCTTCGACTCGCTGGACTTCGACCCGGATGAGATCACGACCCCGGTGCTGGACGAGGGGCTCGAGTTGGACGAGCGACGGCCTGTTGTGTTCGGGGTGGCGGTCGACGGTGGGTTCTGGCCGGTGTGGATGGGCGCGCTGCTGTGGTGGGTGCCGCTGGCCGTCTGGGTGCTCGGTGGCGCGTGGATCATCTGGCGGGTCTGGCGCTCGGACCGCGGCGTCGTCGGGAAGATCGGCTGGTCGGTGGGTGCGGTGACCCTGCCGATGCTGGGTGTCGTGGGCTACGCGGTCGCCGGAAACCGCGCGGCGCCGCTGGGCCGCCGGCTCGCAGTCGGGCTGGGCGGGCTGGTTCTCTGGCTCGTCGTCGTCGTGGTCACGCTGCTGGTCGGAGGGGTCCTGTGAGCACGGATGAGCCCGGCTCACCGCATGGTGGGGAACCTGACCTTCGTGGTGGGGAACCTGACCTTCCTGGTGGGGAACCTCACGGTCCAGACCTGCAGCAGGGTCCCCCAGACCTGCAGCAGGGTTCCCCGCCGACGGGGGCCAGGCTGGATCGCAGAGCCGCCCTCCGCCGGGTCGGAGGTGGAGGCCTCTCCCTCTTGGGAGCTGGCATCGTCGCCGGGTCCGTCGGGACCCATGCGGCCGCCCACGCCACCGCTGGCTCCGACCAGGGCCCAGCCGATCTCTACGGCGGCACACACCCCGCCGGCCATCTGGGTGCCCAAGACCTGACCGTTCAGGGAGGCGACCGCGGCGGGGTCCTCTCCAGCGGCCTGCCGGTCGGCGATGCTGCTGGCCCGTACGCCGGCCCGTACGCCATGCCCGAGCGAATGCCGCCGGACGCCTTGGATGCGCTCACCGTCCCGCCACCTCCGACGACCGGCCCGGTCGACATCGAGATGGAGGTCGTCGAACGGCCCCACCAGATCTCCCGTTCCTTCACCCTCCCACAGGCCTGGACCTACAACGGAACCCTTCCCGGCCCCACCATCCGGGCCACCGAGGGCCAGACCGTCCGAGTGCACTTCACCAACCGGACCGCCCACGACCACAACCTGCACTTCCACGGCCGGCACGCACCCGTCATGGACGGCTGGGAACCGATTCCACCCGGCGGGGAGACCGTCTACGAGATCGAGGCCGGTCCCGCCGGCGTCCACCCCTACCACTGCCACACGATGCCCATCGACGCGCACATCGCGCGTGGCCTGTACGGGATGTTCATCGTCGACCCACGAGGGGGCCGGCCCGACGCGCACGAGGTCGCGCTGACGCTCGGCGGCTTTGACATCGATGGCAGCGGCCGGAACGATGTGTACGCCTACAACGGGATCGCCGGATTCTACGAGGCGCACCCGATCCGGATCCCCACCGGCGAGCCGGTCCGCGCCTATGTGATGAACTGCATCGAGTACGACCCGTTGGCCTCGTTCCACCTGCACGCCCAGACCTTCGACGTGTACCCGGCGGGGATGGGTGACGCGCCGGCGTGGCACACCGATGTGCTGAGCCTGGGCCAGATGGAGCGGGCGATGCTCGAGTTCTCCCTTCCTGAGGTCGGCCGGTACATGTTCCACCCGCACCAGCACTCGATCGCCCATCGCGGGGCCATGGGTTGGTTCGCAGCAGTCTGAAGGAACGAGTTGCGGCAACCCCAAGCCGGGTAGGCAGAGACCATGACGACACGATCCCGCAACCCCACCGGCGCCACTGATCCGATCGTTCCCGACCCGGGGGAGGAGCCCGCGCCGCCACCCGACCCGGGTGAGCCGACACCCGTGCCTGATCCGGGGAAGCCGACTCCCCTTCCTGATCCCGGCACGCCGACCCCCGTGCCCGATCCTGGGCGTCCGACCCCGCATCCCGGCAGACCCCAACCCACGCCGCCCGCGCCGGACCCGATCCCGGTTCCTGATCCGACACCCACGCCGGGCCAGCCGATCAGCTGATCTGTACCGCTCGCCGTCCCGTCAGAACGGCAGGCCGTAGGAGGCGGCCAGGAAGCCCATGAAGGGGACGGTGTCCTTGGCTCGGTCCAGCAGCAGGTCTATGAACCCCTCGGACGTGACCTCATCCTCGGTCAGCGGTCGCATGACGACGAAGGAGGTTCGACGGAGGTCCTCGATGCGCTCATGGTCGCTGTCGAAGCCCTGCGGCGAGGTCTTGAGCTTGTCGCCGCCGAGCTCCAACCCGGCCTCATCGAGGGTCTCGACGACCCGATCCCACTCCTCCGTCCGGTCCACGATCCGCTCTCTGATCGGCGTCAGCGCCTTGACCGGCGGAGAGTGGACGCCCCCGCCGAAGAAGCAGTTGCCGGGCTCCAGGTGCAGGTACAGACCGGGAGCGTGGACGGCGCCCTCCCCACCCGCGTGCCGGAAGTAGGCAGCCATCGACGTGCGGTACGGCGTCTTGTCGTCGGAGAACCGCACGTCCCGGTTGATCTGCATGACCGAGCCGCGTTGGATCCGGCCGACGGATACGAGGTGTGGTGAGACGTTCTGCTTCAGCGGCTCGGCCCAGTCGTCACAGAACGCATACAGCGGGTCGCGGACGAAGGTCTCGTACCGGTCCCGGTTCTCGTCCATCCACGCCTTGTGGTTGTTGATCTCGAGATCCATCAGGAAGTCGAAGGTCTCGGTGCTGAAGTACGCCATGGGGCCGGTGTTCCCCGCCTGTTGGCGCGGCACACGCCCGTAGCATCGATGAGCATGAGCAACGTGCTGGTGTCGAGCGGACGGACCGCCTCACTTCCCGGAGTCCGTGTGGTCCGGGTCCTTCCGGTGAAGGGGCGTCGGACCATCGGCCCGTGGTGCTTCGTGGACCAGATGCTGCCGCCCGAGGTCGAGGAACCGGATCCGATGGAGATCGGCCCGCACCCGCACATCGGGCTGCAGACCGTCACCTGGCTGTTCGAGGGGGAGGCCGTGCACGGCGACTCGCTGGGAACCGAGCAGACCATCCGTCCTGGCCAGCTGAACCTGATGACGGCCGGGCGGGGGATCGCCCACGCGGAGCTGGGCCTTGGCGCCGGGCTGCGTGGGGTGCAGATGTGGGTGGCCCAGCCGGAGGAGACCCGGCACGGCGCCCCAGCATTCGAGCACCACGCCGACCTGCCGGTCCTCGACCTGGCCGCCGGGCCGGCGACGGTCTTCGTCGGGACGCTCCGTGACGCCGATGATGCCAGCCAGACCTCGCCGGCCCGCCACGACACGCCGTCAGTTGGTGCCGAGCTGCGGCTCGGCACCGGGTCGGTGACGCTCCCCGCGGAAGACGGCTTCGAGTACGCCGTGGTACCGACCGATCACCCCGTCGAGGTGAACAGTGAGCTGGTCGCCGTCGGCGAACTCGGCTACATCGCCCCAGGCGATGACCACCTCCACCTGCAAAGCACTGGCGAGAACAACCGGATCATGCTCCTCGGCGGTGAGCCCATCGAGACGATCAGCATGTGGTGGAACTTCGTGGCCCGGAATCACGACGAGATCACTGAGGCGTTCGAGGCCTGGCAGGCCCACGACACCGACCGGTTCGGAACGGTCCCCAGCGACCTCGAGCGGATGGACGCGCCAACCCCGCCCTGGCTCCGCGGCTGATCAGGAGCGCTCGAGGAGCAGGACCGGGATCTGGCGGTCGGTCTTCTCGGCGTACTCCTTGTACGGGGCGAAGGCCCTGACGCAGCGGTCCCACCACTCGGCACGCTCCTCGCCGTCGATCTCGCGTGCCGTTGCGGTCCACTCCTCGGTCCCGTCCTGCACCTTCACCTCCGGGTTGGCCTTGAGGTTGCCGTACCAGGCCGGATCGTCGGGTGCGCCGCCCTTGCTGGCCACCGCCGCGTAGACCCCGTCGTGTTCGACCCGCATGACCGGGACCTTGCGCACCTTGCCGGTGCTGGCCCCGATCATCGTCATCAGGATGACCGGCAGGCCGCGGATGTTGACCGACTCCGTCGTGCCGGTCTCCATGATGGTTGCGACCTGGTCGCGTACCCACTCGGTGGGGCTGGGCTCGTACTCGCCGTCAAAGCTCATGGGCGGATCACAGCACCTCGTCGAGGCTCCCGCAAGGCGTTCACGCAACCGTGGCACTGGTGCTGTCGTTGGGATTGGCTCAAGATGGCGACGGATGACGATGGACTTCCGACGACTCACCGACGACGACCTGCCGCTCATGCACGAGTGGCTGAACGAGCCAGGTGTGGTGGCCTGGTGGGAGGGCGAGGACGTCAGTTGGGACGCCGTCGTCGCGGAGTACGGGGCCCCCACCAGCGCACCGGTCGAGCACTGGATTGCCGTTGCTGACGGGCAGGATGTCGGCTGGATCCAGTGCTACGCCATCGCCGAGCTGTTCGAGCACGAGGGGTACGACGCAGACGACCTGGCCGAGGCCCGCCACTGGCTGGAGCTGGGGATCCCGAACAGCGCCGCCGGCATCGACTATCTGATCGGCGCACCTGAGGCGCGGGGGAGGGGGCTCGGCAGTCAAATGATCGAGAGCTTCGTCGAGCAGATCGTGTTCGGCCAGCACCCGACCTGGGATCCGTGCTGCGCCTCTCCCTACGAGGCCAACGAACCGTCCTGGAAGGCGCTCGCGGCAGCCGGCTTCGAGCACCACGGCACGTTCGACGATGACGAGGGTCAGTGTCGACTGATGGCGAGGTGGCGCTGAGCAACCTCAGCGACTTTCTGGTCAAGATTCGACCGAATCCGCCGAAGAGGAGATTCCGAAGCGTAGTCGAATCAAGGAGCCGAACATGTCACGTGCCAAGACGATGGGCCTGGTGCTCATCCTGCTGATGGGGTTGCTCGGCGTCGGGCAGATCGCCGTTGCCGACGAGAACGTCGACGACCCTGAAGCACCCGAGTTGCCAGACGATGACGACGATGACGATGACGACGACGACGATGACAAGAACGACACCAACACCGACACCGGTGGTCCTCGTGTCGTGACCGACCGCGTGGCTGGCGAGACCCGGTTCGAGACCTCGGTCGCCATCAGCCAGTACGAGTTCCCCGGCGGTGCCTCCGAGGTGTACCTGGCCAACGCCGAGAGCTTCGCCGACGCCGTTGCTGCTGGCTCGCTGAAGAAGGGCCCCGTCCTGCTCGTGCCCAGCGAGGGCGAGATCCCGCAGGTTGTCCTCGATGAGATCGCTCGCCTGCACCCGCGCAAGGTCGTCGCGCTCGGCGGTGTCTTCGCCGTCAGCGACGACGTGCTGGAGCAGGCCGCCGAAGCGGCCGGCCAGCGCGGCAACGGTCGACCCGATCATGACGACGACGAGTCCGATCACGACGACGACTCCGATCACGACGACGAGTCCGATCACGACGACGAATCAGAGCACGACGGTGACGAGGGCGCTGGTGACGACGGTGATGACGGCCACCCGGGCGATGAGGGCGACGACGGTGATGAGGACGACGGTGACGAGGACGACGAGAGTGGCAGCGACGAAGAGACCGACGACGGTGGCGCGGCCGAGCAGCCCGGCGATGGCGAGGGCGAGGGGTAGGTAGCGAGGAGGAATGCACCTCACTCCTCATCCGATGCCCACCGGGGGCGGAGCGCGAACTGCGCTCGCCTCCGGCCCACCGACGCTCGCGCCGACCCCCTCAGATGATGCGGCGGGCGTCTTCCTCCGTTGGATCACCGACGACCGAGGGATGCAGGACACCGGCCAGCGCGCTCGCCGCTGCGGTGACCGCGGTCGGCGTACACCGGCTGAGCAGTCGAGTGGCGTCCAGCGCCCACAGCTCGGCACCGATGGATGTGCAGCGACGCTCCCATCGTCCCTGAGCATCGCTTGCGGCCTGCCCCAGCGAGTAGCCACAGGGCAGGAAGAGCACGACGTCCGGCGCTGCGCGCTCGATCTCCTGCCAGGTGATCCGGCGGGACATCGGGTCTGATGTGGCCAGGAGGTCTGTACCTCCGGCGACGTCGATCAGATCGGGTACCCAGTGGCCGGCGGCGTAGGGCGGGTCGCCCCAGTCCAGGGCCACCACACGACGACGTGGCACGTCGGCAAGCGCCACCCGAGTGGCGTCGAGGGCGGCGCGGGCCGTCGCGATCACCTCCTCCGCGGCGCCCGTGGCCCCGGTTGCTCGGCCAACCCGACGAAGATCGTCCCACAGGTCGTGCAGACGAACGGCGGTCAGCATCACCAGGTCCGTCCCGTCCGGCACGTCGCCACGGGCCACCTCACCGTTCACCGCACACACGTCGCAGACGTCCTGGCTGAGCACGACGTCCGGCCGCAGCCGGTGCAGCGCCGCCCGGTCGGTCCGGTACAGCGAGTCACCCGAGGCCACCGAGGCCGACACCGCCGCATCGATCTCCGCAGCGCTCGACGACCTCGAGAGGCTCGAGCTGGTCAGCACCGGACGGCCCGATGCGATGGCGTGGTCGCACTCGTGAGACACGCCGACCAGTCGGTCGGCCAGCCCGAGCGCGGCCACGATGTCCGTGCCCGATGGGATCAGGCTCGCGATCGTGCCACTGCTCGCCATACCCGGGCACCGTAGTCGATGGCTCGCTGGACGGCTGGCGCAACGCCGTCGAGCCCAGCATCGACACCACGCCGACCACGGGTCTGGCGATGCGCTCCCCACAGGTGGTCTAGCCTGCAATGGTCGACGTGCGACCCAACCGAAGGCGACACCATGGCCAAGAGCATCGGGATACTCACTGCTGGCGGCGACGCCCCCGGCCTCAACGCTGCCATTCGGGCCATCGGCAAAGCGGCGCTGCGGACCCACGGCATGCAGGTGGTCGGGTTCCTGGACGGCTTCCGGGGCCTGATGGACAAGCGTCACATCAGGCTGGACTCCGACGCACTGTCGGGCATCCTCACGCAGGGCGGGACCATTCTCGGAACCAGCCGCAGCAAACCGCACAAGATGCAGATCGGTGACCAGATCATCGACATGCGGGAAGCCATGGTCGAGAACACCCACCAGATGGGCGTCGAGGCCCTGATCTGCCTGGGCGGCGGTGGAACGCAGAAGAACGCCCTACGACTGGCCAAGCGAGGCATGAAGGTCATCACCCTGCCGAAGACCATCGACAACGACGTCTGGGGCACCGAGCGGACCTTCGGATTCGACACTGCGCTCAACATCGCAACCGAGGCGATCGACCGACTGCACTCAACAGCACACAGCCATCACCGCATCATCATCGTCGAGATCATGGGTCACAACACCGGATGGCTGGCCCTCGGCTCGGGCATCGCCGGCGGAGCAGACGTGGTCCTGCTCCCTGAGATCCCCTACGAGATCGACAAGATCGCCGAGAGCCTGACCCGCCGGAAGGCCAAGGGCAGCCGGTTCAGCATCGTCGCGGTCTCCGAGGGCGCCATCTCGGCGGACAAGGCCGAGGTGCTGAACACGCTGCGTGACGCGAAGGACAACTCGAAGGGGGAGGAGAAGGAGGCCGCTCGAGCCAAACTGGCCGACTTCGAGCACACCCGAGAGGGCCACACCGCCCGACTGGCCGCCGAGCTCGAGCAGCTGACCGGCATCGAGACCAGGACCACGATCCTCGGTCACGTCCAGCGTGGTGGGACACCGTCGCCGAAGGACCGACTCCTCGCGACCCGTCTCGGCGTCGAAGCGGCATTGGCGGCCGCCGAAGACGACTTCGGCATCATGATCGCCGACCGCGACCGCACCACGACTCGGGTGCCTCTCGAGGAGGTGGCCGGGAACCGTCGCTCGGTCCCGCTCGACCATCCCTGGATCCTGACGGGTCGCCAGTTGGGCATGGGCTTCGGCGACTGAGCCCTCCCGGCGGAGGTTGGCACGATCGGGACGGCATCTGGCACGCCAGCGTGTGGCTCCGGCCATGGGGTCCCCGAAGACTGCGGGTCAGCCCACTCCGACCCGACGATGGAGGTTCCGTCAATGTCCCAGCCCACCCCTGCGGCGTTCTTCGCCGCCCGACTGGCGAACGAGACCGACTGCGCGGACGTGCACCTCTGGATGAGACGGGATCCGGACTCTGTGGTGGTGCTCGACGTCCGCAGTCGCGAGGCCTTCGACGACGGACACGTCCCGGGTGCGGTCAGCCTGCCGCACCAGCAGATCACCGCCGAGGCGTTGGCTGCTCTTGGACGTGATGTGACCTTCGTCACGTACTGCTGGGGTCCGCACTGCAACGGTGCGACCAAGGGTGCTGCGGCCATCGCCGCCCTGGGGCGGCCGGTCAAGGAGATGCTGGGCGGGGTGTGGGGTTGGGGGCAGGAGGGCTACGACCTGGCCGTGTCGGAGGTTTCCCGTCGGTGAGCGCCGCCTCCGTCACCATCGGGATCCTGCTCTTCGACGGGTGTGACGTGATGGACGTCACCGGCCCGTATGAGGTGTTCCTGACCGCCGAGCGATTGGCTGGTCGCGAGGGCCGGGGCGGCCTGTTCGAGGTGAGGACGCTCTCAGCGGACGGCCAGGCTGTGGTGGGCTACGGCGGGCTCGGCCTGGTGCCCAGCCACGGGGACGTCCCCTCCGCCGACGATCTGGATGTCCTGGTGGTTCCTGGTCTGATCGATCTCGATGCGGCTCTGGCCGATCAGCCGTTCGTCGACGCGATCCGTGCGGCCTCGGCGGCGGCGGGTGTCACCGCGTCGGTGTGCACCGGCACGTTCCTGCTGTCAGCCGCGGGTGTGCTGGGTGACCTACCGGTCACGACCCACTGGGAGGACGCGGCCGATCTGGCAGCCCGGCGTGATGGCGGTGCGGTCAGGGACGACGTGCGCTGGGTCGACAGTGGCGCTGTCGTGACGTCCGGCGGGCTGTCCAGCGGGATCGCGATGGCCCTGCACCTGGTGAACCGCTTTGCGGATCGTGAGCTGGCGGAGGCAACCGCACGACAGCTCGACTACGTGTGGACGGAGTCGCGACCCTAGGAGTCCTCGACGGACCCCGAGGCGTCGGTCGCGCTCGCCTCAGGCCGCCCCGGCGTTCGAGCCCACACCCCCCAGACCGGATCCTTCCCTCGCGTCGGGCGCTGCGAGACCGTGATCTCACCGAATCCCCCGGCCCGCTGGATGTAGGCTGCCGCGATGCGCGGACGCTCGGACTCCGCGGCGTAGAGCCACCCGGCGATCGCCTTGGTGGGGAAGAGCCGGTTGGAGAAGGTGCAGCACCACAGCCCGCCGGGTACCAACACCCGACCGACATCACGGACCACCTCGACCGGTCGCGTGAGGTAGTCCACCGAGACCGTGCAGACCACCGCGTCGAAGCTGTGGTCATCGAACGGCAACACCGGATCGGCGTTCAGGTCGTGGACGACCACCTCGTCGGCCATGGGGTTGGCGGCCAGCTCCTCGTCGTTCATGCCGAGCACGGTCAGGTGATCGGGTGCCTGCCGGAGGTGACTCACCCATGAGCTGCACAGGTCCAGCACCCGGCCGTCCGCACCGAGTTGCTCGTACAACTCCCCGACCGCCTCGACCGCGCCGTCGTCGATGTGCTGCACCATGCGCGTCATCGCGTAGAAGTGCGAATCGGGCCGCTCGTCCTGCCGGGCGAAGAAGCCGGCCGGGAAGGGGTCGGGGTCGGGCGTCGCTGCCATGTCACGACGGTGCCCACTCCGGACGGCGGTGACCCGAGCTGACCCGTCAGCGCACGTCGCTGGTGGACGCGGCACAGTGGTTCGATGCCGGAGGAGACGTCTGCACCCACGCGGCCGACCGACCGCCAGCTGGTGCTGGCCAGCAAGCTCCGTGAGGAACGGACCAACCTCCGTCGGCTGGCCGAGACCCGCGGGTGGGTGGGCGGGTTCCGAGCCCCCCATCGCGACCTCGCCCTCGCCACCGACGACGGTGAGACACTCGCGGCATCGTGGCTGCCGGGACCGGCCGCCGACACCGCAGTCCTGCTGCTCCACGGCTTCGGTGCCCATCGAGCCAAACCGTCCTACGCGCTCCTGGCTGATCACCTGGCCAGCTCCGTCAACGTGCTGGCCATCGATCTTCGAGGCCACGGTGGCTCCACCGGTCGATCGACCCTTGGCGCCGAGGAGTGGCGGGACGTCGCAGCCGGCGCGAGGGCGCTGCGACGACGAGGTCAGCGGACGATCGTCGCGGTCGGGCTGTCGCTGGGCGCAACAGCGATCTGCCACGCCCTGGGGCGGCGCGTGGATCTCGATGGCGTGGTGCTGATCTCCGGCAGCGCGCGCCACTGGGATCTGACCCAGCCGGGCATGCGAGCCCTCCACGGCCTGTGGTCCTCGACCGTCAAACGGTGGGCCTGGGAACGGGTCGGCCGGTTCCGCATGGTGGCCCCGGATCAGATCACGCCATACCCCGATCCGGTCGAGTTGCTGGCCGGTGTGACCGCACCGACGATGGTCATCCACGGCGAGGACGACGAGTACTTCTCGATGGAGCACGCGGAGTTGCTCGTGAACGGGGTGGCTGGTCCTGCCGAGCTGTGGCGGGAGCCGGTCGGGTTCGGCCACGCGGAGGACGGCATCACCCCGGCGTTCGCGGCCCGGCTGACGCAGGCCATCACCAGGATGGCGACGACGGGGACCACGTGAGCGATCGTGTCCCTCGAGTCGGGTGAGCAGGATCCGACGGGACCACGCCGGATGGGTCAGCTGACGAGATCTGCGATGGCCTGCTCGATCGGGATTGGCCCACCGACGAGTTCGGCGATGTGGCCGGCCGTCCGGGGCTCGGTCAGCATCGCGGCGAGGACCAACGCGACGTCCTCGCGAGTCACCGCGCCCCGGTCGACGTGGCGGGCCAGCGACACGGTCCCCGTTGCGGGGTCGTCGGTCAGGCGGCCAGGCCGGACGATCGTCCACGCCAGATCACTGTCCATGACGGCTTCGTCCGCCCGGGCCTTGGCGCGGAGGTACACCTCGAAGACGTCGTCACCCTCCGGTGGGTCATCAGTGCCCATGGCACTGACCATCACGTACCGGTCGACACCGGCGCGCAGCGCGGCATCCCGCAGCTTGACCGCTGCCTCGTAGTCCACCGTCTCCTTGCGGGCGGCACCGCTGCCCGGGCCGGCCCCTGCGGCGAACACCACGGCATCGGCGCCTGCGATGGCCGTTGCGTACTCGTCGGCGTCGGCTGCCTCGAGGTCGAGGAGGACGCTCTCCGCCCCGACCTCCGACAGATCGGCCCGCTGGTCCTCCGATCTGATCAGACCACTGACCTGATGGCCTCGTCCACTCATGATGCGGCTCAGGTGCAGGGCGATCTGTCCGTGCCCTCCGGCGATGACGATGTGCATGCCCCCTACCTACCCTGACCTACGATGGGATCAACCCGCCGAGCGAGGAGCCACCACATGGATCTGCAGACCGCCATCGCCTGGGCCGAGGATCGGAAGCACGCCGTACTGATCACGCTCCGTCAGGACGGGCGGGCCCAGTCCAGCGACATCTACTACGTCGCTCAGGACGGTTCGATGCTGATCTCGGTCACCGACAGCCGCGCGAAGACGACGAACATGCGACGCGACGACCGTGTGGTGCTGCACCTCACCGAGCCGGAGACCTGGTCCTACGTGTCCTTCGACGGAACGGTCGAGCTGTCACCGGTGACCACCGATGTCGGCGACGACACCAACGACCGTCTGGTCGCCTACTACCGGGCCAGCGCCGCCAAGGAGCATCCGAACTGGGATGAGTACCGGCAGGCCATGGTCGATGAGGGACGCCTCCTGGTCACCTTCACGCCGACCTCTGCTGTCGGGCAGATCAACGGGTAGGGGAGGGGGCCAGCCGTCGCGGGGTCAGACCCGCGGTTTGCTCAGGGTGCCTCGGTCACGAAGGTGAGGAACCGCTCATTGAAGTCGTCCGCGTGATCGATGTGGGGACCGTGGCCGCCTCCGTCGTAGACGACCTCCTCGATCCAGCCCCCTGCCGCCGCGTACGCCTCCAGGACGTCTCGGGTCTGGCTGACCATCTCCTGCACCGGGAAGGCCTCTTCCCCGGGATAGCCGGGAACCACGCCGGCCAGGCCGAGCGCCGCGATGTCCCACCCCGACCCGTCGGCCACGACCAGATCGGCCGAACCGCGGTGCCACATGATCGGCGGCTTCGGATCGACGTCGACGATGCCGGAGGTGTCCAGATAGAGCGGGGAGAGAGCATTGAGGATTCCGGTCGTCCCCGGTGCGAACCCCGGCCAGTTGTCACTGGCGGTCGCATCCCCCGGGTATCCCTCGTCGCCCAGCAGCGATGCGAGCACCTCGTCCGCCAGTTCGAGCTCGCGCTCCTCGTCCATGCTGAACTCAGCCGACCAGTAGAACGCCCGCATGACGTTGCGGATCCCCAGCGGATGGTCGAGGCCGGTGTCTCCGGCTCTCAGCTGCGCCACCATGTCGGGGTTCCCGCCCCCACCACCGGTCCCGGCGGCGTCCGCCGTGATCAGGGTGCCATCACGGCGTGTTCCGGCGAAGCCGTAGGGCGAGACCGTTCCGATCAGGCTGAGCGACGCCACACGTTCCGGATGGTCGATGAGGGCCTGCATGATCGCGCCGCCACCCGTGGACCAGCCAGCCAGGTGGGCCGGCTCCGTCACCCCGAGTGCGTCGAGCAGCGCCATCGTGTCGTCGGACCAGTCGCGCAGGCCCCGGGTGGCGTCCAGTGCAACCTTCTCCGAACCGCCGAACCCACGCATGTCCGGCGCGATGAAGCGATGGCTGTCGGGGCAGGCGGCCATCTGGTCGTCCATGAACCGGCAGGTGGAGAGGTTCCCGTGCAGCAGGACGACAGGGACACCGTCCTCCGGTCCGGCGGCTGTGTACCGCATCTCGATGCGGTCGGTCTGGATGGTGTGTTCGGTCACGCCGGGGGGCAGGGGCATCGTCGTCTCCTCAGGTCGGACGCGCTGACCCTACTGTGCCGATCAGCTGACCGTCAGGGCCAACTTCCCGCGGACGTGGCCACCCTTGCTGGCCTCGAGGGCCGCGGCGGCCTCTGCCAGCGGATAGGTGTCCTGCACCTCGATGCGCACCGCACCCTCGTCCACCAGTCGGGACAGCGCCAGCAGATCATCGGCTTGCGGTCGGACGAAGCTGTACCGGCCGCCCGCCTCGGTGATCGCCTGCCCGTCCACGTTGGACACGCTGCGGGACGGGTCGGTGATCAGCTCGCGGGCGGTCTGAATGGCTTCGGTGGTCCCGACGTAGTCCACCGACGCGGTGATCCGACCCTCCGGTGCGGCCGAACGGACCCGATCGGCCAGGCCGTCGCCGTACGTCACCGGGATCGCACCCAGATCCCGCAGATACGCGTGGTTGGACTCCGAGGCTGTGCCGATCACCGTCGCGCCTCGGTGGACGGCGATCTGGACGGCGAAGGAGCCGACCCCGCCGGCGGCGGCGTGCACCAGGACGACGTCATCCGGTCCGACACCAGCCAGGCGCAGTGACTGCAGTGCGGTCAGACCGGCCAGCGGTAGTGCCGAGGCCGTGACGGCGTCGACCGACTCGGGCTTGCGGGCGAGGTGGCGCGGGTGGGCCGCGACCAGCTCGGCGTAGCTGCCATTGTCGGCCACGTGATCGTGGCGGACGTAGCCGATCACCTCATCGCCCTCGGCCCACTCCTGCACCGCAGGGCCGACCGCGATGATCTCGCCCGAGACGTCCCAGCCGGGAACCAGTGGCAGGTAGTGGGGGAACGCTCCCTGCAGGAACCCGGCCACGATCTTCCAGTCGACCGGGTTCACCCCGGCGGCCGTGGTCTTGATGATGACGGTGTCGGGGGCGGGGGTGGGATCGTCCAGTTCGGTCAGGGAGAGCACGGCGGGTTCGCCGTACTCGGTCAGAGCCATGGCGTGCATGGGCTGGTCCTCCAGTGGTGGCGGCGGGCAGGGGGATCCTTGTCCGCCGCCTCGGTGCGCAAACGTCTGGAGTGAGGCTCAGGAGGAGCGAGCCTCCACGTCGGGGAAGAACAGTTCCTCGATGGTTCGTCCGAAGTGACGGGCGAGGCGGAACGCAAGATCGAGCGAGGGGTCGTAGCGGCCGTTCTCGAGCGAGTTGATGGTCTGTCGGGAGACCCCGACCGCGTCACCGAGTGCCGCCTGTGACAGACCCCGTTCGGTCCGCAACAGCCGTACGCCGTTGTGCATCAGAAGCGGCGGATCGCCAGATGCTGGGCGGCGCCCCAGACCAGCATCGTGGCCAGGAGCACGCCGGTCGCCAACTCCGTCGCGTCGGACTCGAGCACCGCAGCGGCCAGGAATCCGACGCTGGTCAGCATGATCGCGAACTGACCGACGATGGCGAAGGAGTACTCGAGGGCTTGTTGCTCACGCTCATCAGCCGGTTGGACAGCCGCGACGCGTCCATGATCGGTGTTCTGCGTGGCCTTCCACAGGCCCAGCGTGAGGAGCGGGATGACCAGCGCGACGAGACCGAGCGGGATCTGACCAGTGGCCAGCGCCGCGATGCCACCGCCGATCCACACGAGTGCGTACAGACGATTGAACCAGGACAGCTGCCGAACGAACGTGACCATGTCGCCCACTATGTCAAGTCTACTTGTCAATGTCAAGCACGCTTGTCATCTGGCGAGGGGGGCTGACGACCGAGTAGACCTACCGCATGACCTCCACACTTCGTGTCGACACCGCCGGTCCGATCGGGACCATCACGTTGGACCGCGCCGATCAGCTCAACGCCATGAATGCCGACATGCTGGGTGAACTGGCCGCTGCTGCGACGACCTTCAACGATCACCCCGAGGTTCGGGTGGTGATCGTCCGCGGCGCCGGCCGGGCGTTCTCCGCGGGGGCGGACCTCTCGTTGATCGCTGGTATGGACCAGGGGGCCGACCCGCGTGCGCAGGCCGACCTCGGCCGCAAGATGGCCGACGCGGTGGAGGCCATGGACGCCGTGACCATCGCCGCCATCCACGGGTGGTGTGTGGGTGGGGCGCTGGTGCTGGCGGCCGCCTGCGACCTGCGCGTCGCCGAGGCGGGTGCCCGGTTCTCCATCCCCGAGATCGACCTGGGCATCCCGCTTGCCTGGGGTGGGATCCCTCGGCTGGTCCGGGAGATCGGGCCGGCGCTGACCAAGGAGTTGGTGCTGACGGCCCGGCCGTTCGATGCCGCGGAGGCTGCGTCTGCCGGGTTCCTCAATCGCGTGGCAGCAGACGGTCGGTTGGAGGAGGAGGTCACCGAACTGGCCCGGAGGGTCGCATCGAAGGCTCCCCTGCCGATCCTCGCCACGAAGCGGCACACGAATGCCGTCACGGCGCAGATGGTCGGCGTGGACCGCAGTTGGTCGGACGCCGACGGGCTGCTGGCTGCGCTGACCGACCCCGCCTGCGTTGCGGCACGCGAGCGCTACCTGGCCTCGAAGGGCCGATAGACCTCCCGCCTAGCTCGCGGCCGGCTCGAACCGGTATCCCGCCCCCCGCACCGTCTTGATGAAGTCCTCGCCCAGCTTCTGTCGCAGGTACCGGACGTAGACCTGCACCACGTTCGAGCCGGGGTCGAAGTCGTACCCCCAGACGTGACTGAGCAGCTGCTCCTGGCTGAGGACCTGACCGGGATGGCGCAGGAAGGTCTCGGCCAAGGCAAACTCGCGAGCCGTCAGGTCCACCGTGCGGCCTGCGACGATGGCTCGACGGGTCCGGAGATCCAGCTCGACCGGTCCGTGCGTGATCACCGTGGTCTCACGGTGCCCGGTGTCACGCAGCTGCACTCGGACGCGGGCCAGCAGCTCCTCGAAGGCGAACGGCTTGGTGAGGTAGTCGTCTGCTCCGGCGTTCAGCCCGTCGACGCGGTCGTTGATCTCGTCCCGGGCCGTGAGGATGATCACCGGGATGGTCAGCTGTCGTTGCCGCAACGCCGAGAGGACCTGCATCCCGTCGACACCGGGCAGGCCCAGGTCCAGCAGCAGAAGGTCGTAGTCATCGTCGTTGACCAGGGCGAGCACGTCTGCACCGTTGCTCAGGACCACCGTGCTGAACCCGTTGGACGTCAGGCCTCGTTGCAAGAACGAGGCGATTCGGTCTTCGTCCTCGGCGATCAGTATGCGGGGCATGGGGCCAACTCCTCGGCTGAGGTCGGAAGGGTCAGGATGAACGTCGCGCCCTGGCCGGGGCTGCTCTCGACCGACACCGTGCCGCCGTGGGCGGTGGCCACTGCCGAGACGATGGCCAGGCCCAGACCAGCGGAGCCATCATGCGCGGTACCCCGCTGCGCGAGCCGATTGAAGATCCGGGCCTGCTCCTCCTGCGGGATCCCCGGGCCCTGATCGCGGACGAATAGCACGAACTGGTCCTGCTCGAATCGGGCGCCCAACTCGATGGTGTCACCGGGCTCGGAGTGTCGTACTGCGTTCTCGATCAGGTTCATCACGGCCTGGGTGAGGCGCTGGGGGTCGGCTTCGATCACGCCGAACGCGGCCTCGGCCACGGCGAAGGTGTGATCGGGAAAGCCCTTGGTCTTCTCCATGAGCTCCGCGATCAGCAGATCCACGTCAACAGCCTCCAACCGCAGGAAGTCGGGTGCCTCGGCCTTGGCCATGAGCACCAGGTCGCCCACCAGTCGGTTCATCCGGTCCAACTCGTCGAAGATGATCGCGGTGGTGGCCTCGCGCTCTGCTGGGTCGTCGCTGAGCAGCTCGAGGTGGCCCCGGATGATGGTGATGGGTGTCCGGAGCTCGTGGCCCACGTCGTTGAGGAACTCGCGTTGGCCAGTGAACGCCGACTCAAGACGTGCCAGCATCTCGTTGAACGTGCGGGCGAGGTAGGCCACCTCGTCGTCGGTCGAGGGGACGGTGATGCGACGGCTGAGATCGGTGTCGTTGATCGCACGAGCCGTGTCGGTCATGGTCCGGATGGGGTCGAGCACACGTCCGGCGATGACCCAGGCGAGGCCGATCGCGAGCAGCATGACGGTGCTGAACACCAGCGCGCCGACCTGGGTCGCCTGTTGGATCTCTGCGCGCTCGCCGTCCAGCAGGAACGCCACGACGAACGTCCCGCGGGGGGTCGCGCCATCGAAGAGGGGGACGGCCAAGTAGCGGACGTCGCCGGCCGGGGTCGTGGCAGAACCTCGTTGCGGTTCGAGCAGTGTCGTCCACCGACTGACCAGCTCCTGCTGCTCCAGTAGCCGCCCCGGGCCTCGGGCGGCCCGGAACGGCTCGCCGTCCACGAACGTCAGCAGGCTCTCCCCGTCGTCCGGCACGTTGCGCTGCAGGAACGTCTCGAAGATGGCCTCGACGTCACCATCGAACGGCTCACCGGTTGTCGGGTTCGTGCCGCCGACCAGGCTGCGCAGCTCTTCGGTCTCCTGCACCAGCGCACTCTCGACCTCCTCCTCCAGCTGGGCGAGGAGCAGTTGGCGCTGCAGGAACAGGCTGGCGGCACCGGCCAGCAGGATGAGGAGCACGAACCAGCCGAGGATCTTGAGCCGTGCCGAGCGAGTCGCCGCGACCCGCTTGAGGGGTGATGCGCTAGTCATCGTCATCGGGGCCGTCGTCATCGGGGCCGTCGTCGTCGGGGCCGTCGTCATCGCCACCGTCATCGTCGTCGACAGGTGGTGGTGGAGGTGGAGGTGGTGGAGGTGGAGGTGGCGCGGGTGCAGCTGGCGGCGGGGGCGGTGGTGGAGCGACGTTCTGAACCTCCTCCGGCCCGTCGTCATCGTCGTCGGGGCCGTCGTCATCGTCTTCGGGCTCAAGCCCGTCGTCGTCGTCTGCTGGCAGCGGTGGCGGCGGTGGCGGCGGTGCCGGCCGTGGCGGTGGAGCCGGGGCTGGCGCCGGTTGGGCGGGAACAGGACTCTGCGGTCCGGCGTCGTCACCGGGCGTGCCAGGCGTTGCGGTCTGCGTCGGGCGAGGCTCAGCCGGCTGTGTCGGGGTGGGGGCTGCAGTCGGAGTCGATCGTGGCGTCGTCGAGGAGTCGGGCTCCGCAGATGTCGGTTCTGGCTGCCGGAGTTGGATGGGGTCGATCTCCACCGAACTGGCGGACGTGAGGGTGCCGGACACCCACGCCAGGGCAGCCCACACCACGCCGCCCACGAGGGCAGCAAGCAGAACACGAAGGGCAGCGGTCACAACGCCAGTGAGATTGCCACCACTCGCGGCGGCGTGGATGAGTCCCAGATGAGAGTTCTCTCATCTTCGCCTGCCAGCCCTGGCCTGCAGCGTCATCTCAATCGTCCAGCGTCACGACACCCGATTCCCCATCCAGGGTGATGTGGTCGCCGGTGGAGAGGCGACGTTGGACGTCGACGATCCCGGTGAGCGTCGGCACGCCCATCTCCCGCAGGATCAGCGCGCCATGCGACAGGTCACCACCCAGGTGCAGCAGCACCCCATCGACCTGACTGAAGGCGGTGGCCCAGCCCCCGTCGATCGCACGGGCGACCAGGATGACCGGCCCCTCCACCGGAGGGACGTCAGTCGGAGGTTCATGGCACACCCACGCCGTCCCCGACACCGAGCCGGCCACCAGCACCCGACCGGCCAACGGACCCTCGGCATCCTCCGGTCCGATGAGCGGAGCCGTCCGACCGACCGGGTCGGGCACGTAGACCGCTGCACGTCGTTCGCGCCGTGACCGCCGCTCCGCCAGGAAGTCAGCGTCCGGCCGCCATCCGTCATCCAGCGAGCGGGCCTCGTCGGTGGTCAACAGCCAGACGTCCTCCGGGTTCTCCAGGACGTTCGCGGCCGCCTGCAGGACCATGCGCCGGACCGTGCCGAACGCCTGCATGCCCTCGTCACGAAGTTGCTCGCGTGCAGTCAGGGACCGGCGCGCCGTCCACCACAAGGGCAGTGCCAGTGTTCCGGCAATCGTCGATCCGACGTCCGAGGAGCGTCCAGTTCGGTGCATCGCCGCTGCTCGTGCCCGCTCGAGCAGTTCGGGCTGCTCGGCGAACCGCGGCCGGGCCAGGTCAGACTCGTAGACCCCCCGGTGGCCATGCCGTGCCACCAGTGCGGTCGGTGAGACCCCTGCGGCCAGGTCACGGGCCAGTTGACCCGCTGGCGTCGGCGCTCGTCGCTGGACCTCGTCCAGCAATCCGAGCCGGCTGAGCAGGGAGACCTGCACCGCGTGCGCATTGGCCAGGGCGAACATGCCGGTCACCAAGCCGGCATAGGCTGCGGCCGCCGCATCGACGGCAGCCGACATCGCCGGCCCGTCCACCGACGTGGCAGACCTCGCGGCCAGTCGCGCGTCACGCTGCAGGGCGTGGCCTCGTGCCGCGGCGTCTCCCACGGCCGTGATCTGGCGTCGGGCGACACCGAGCAGGGCGGGGAGACTGCGCGCCAGGCGCGCCGGTGACAGCGGCTCGCCATCGGCCTCTCCCCCCATCGAATCGGCCAGCAGCGAGGTGGGCAGCCCCCAGGTGCGCAGGATGTCCTGCAGCAGCGAGTTGTTGAGCAGTGGTCGCCCGGCCCGCTCGACCATCAGGTCCCGCTGCACCGGCAGGCGCGGATCCAACGAGCCATACCACTCCAGCAACCGCGGACCGCATTCCACGATCAGCGACGTCATGAAGTCGCTCGGCAGATCAGGGAGGATCTCCGCGTGGTTGGCCAGCGTCAGGGTCTCGTTGCGGATGGTGGGCTGGAGCAGCGGCCGGACCTGGAGGAGCCAGCACGTCTCGCCGTCGTCTGCCCACTCCACATCCCAACCCGCTGAAGGCTCCACATCCCAACCCACCGCCGGATCGGGATTGCCCAGGACATGCCCGGGTCGCCGGCCGAACACCTGCCTCACCCCCGCCAGCAGATCGGCCAGACGACGCTGCCACGCCTCGTCGGCGTCGAGGTGCCTGTCCCGCCGTGGGAGCAGCACCTGATCGCCTTCCACGGAACCGCCGACCAGTCCGTCGGCCAGGCCCTCGGTGACCTCGATCAGATCGTCCAGGTACGGCTCCTCCAGCACCGCAACCCCGGCGTGCTGTGCCGCCACCTGGGTCATCACCAGCACCTCGGTCTGGGTCACCGACTCGTCTGCGGACGCCCGCACGCGCTGGACGGCCCCGGACAGACCCGCGTGACTCACCCCGAGCTCGGAGTGGAACCGGCCCGCGGCGCTGGTATCGAGCCCGTCCTCGGCATCGAAGGACGACCGGACGGCCAGTGGCTCACCCAGTGCACTGAGGACGGGGACGAGTTCGGCGGCGTCGACACCTGGTTGCAGGACGGCGAAGAGCGGTACGCGTAGGCCCGCGTCGGCGGCGAGCTGCAGCATCCGCGACTTGGGTGTCGTCGCGTGACCGGCGGCCCTCACCGATCCTCCCCGACCAGATCCCTGATCGCCTCCGCCACGACGCGGGCGTACTCGGGCGGGTCGTCGATCATCGGGAAGTGATCCCACGCCGGAATGGTGCGGACCTCGGCTTCGGGAAGGACGGCTCTGACGTCGTCTGCCATGTCCGCCGCAAGGACCTGCTCCTCCGCTCCCCACAGCACCACCGCGGGGGTCCGGCGCTGGGGTAGTGAGTCCCACCAGGCCGCGTTGATGATCTGGAACTGCTGGGCAAACGATTGGCACTCCGCATAGGCCGCCAGCACCGGGTCGACCCGTTCGGCTGGCGTTGAGTCCGCGAAGAAGCGACGCCTGATCAGCGGTCGCAGCAGCGGCGTGGCGATGCCCCGACGGACGATCTCGGCCACGGGCCGCTTGTTCATCACCCGGGGGATCACACGCGTGTCCAGTCGTGGGCCCACCGGCGCGTGCAGGATCACAGCGTCGACCAGGTCGTCGTGGTCGCGCAGGACCTCGAGGACGTGCGAGCCACCGATGCCGGTCCCGAGCGCGACCACGGGAGAGGGCAGTCCTTCCAGCCGACCTGCCAAGAAGTCGGCGTAGCCGGCCATGTCGGTGATCGTCGGGTCTGCGGCGGTCCCGCCGAAGCCGGGAAGGGTGGGCGCCATCACGTGCACGTCCTCGGGCAGGTGTGGGGTCATCCAGTCGAAGCGCTCACCACCGCCGCCGTTGCCGTGTACGGCGAGCAAGGAGATCGTCATGCGCCAACTCTCCCCGTCTGTCGCTGGAATGATCCAGGGTCAGGATCGAGGGACGACGTAGGTCCCCTGGGCGGTCGAGACGGGGCGATCGCGGTCCTCGTCACACCACACCCGCACGGTCCCGACGATCGTGCGCCTGCCGGGCTTGTCCAGCGTTGCCCTGGCCCACAGCACCGTGCCCTGGGCGGGGCGGAGGAAGCGGATGGACAGTTCCGAGGTGACGGCCATCAACTCGATCCGGCCGAGCACGACGAAGCTCAGGTACCACAGCGCACCGTCACACATGGCGAACTGCGTGGGTCCGCTGACCAACTCGCCGGGCCGCAGGACCTCGGGGCCGATCTCCTGCCGACAGACCACGTAGTCCTCGCCGATCTCGTGGCAGACGTACTGCTTCCCGGGCAACTCGTTGGCCAGGGAGGTGTTGATGAGGTCGGGGGTCAGCATCAACCCAAACTACCCAACAGGACGAGGGCCTCGGTCCGCGAGCGCACATCGAGCGTGGCGTAGGCGTGCTGGAGGTGCTTGCGGACGGTGGCCGGCGAGATCCCCAGGCTGGCGCCGATCTCGGCGTTCGACCCGCCGGTTCGCAGCGCCAGCAGCACCTCTGCCTCACGCGGCCGGAGACCGAACTGGGAGGTCAGCAGTGTGCTCAGATCCGCCGTGCTGAGCGGCTCGCTGCCGGGCCCGTTGCTGCTGCCTGGATCCACGGGGCTCGAGGCAACCTGGGGGACCACGCCACCAGCCGCCCGCACGAGCGGGACCAGTTCACGGCACGCCTCCCGCTCCGCGACGGGTGCCGCCTCCAGCAGCCCGATGGCGGCGTAGGCAGCGAATGCCCGGCCGGCCTCATCGGTTGCATCCTCGCCGCCCCGGTGCCGGGCCAGTGCTCGCAGCAGCATGATCCGCGGGACCTCGAACGGCTCCTGCTCGTCAAGGTCGATCGAGTGGGCCAACTCGAGCGCCGTGACGGGGTCGCCCAGCCGAGCCTCCAGCCCGAGCTCCGCGACGGCCACGGCCCGGGGGTCCTCGGCCCGGCGGTCCTGCGCGCGTGCCAGTCGCGCTCGGGCATCGGCCTCCAGCCCCGCGCGTGCCAGCGCGTCCGCGACCTGTGCGTAGAACAGCACACCGGTGACGGTCTCGAGCCAGTCCCCGGCGACGGCCTCAGCTCGTTGCACGGCGGCGAGCGTGGCCAGGCCCCGCCCGCGCATCGACTCACACGTCGCGCGGGCCCAGGCGGCGTACGCCACGTGTTGGTCGTCGTGCTGCAGCTCGGCCAACCGGGAGGCGATGTCGAGGTCTTGCTCGGCAGCCTCCAGGTCACCCAGCCACAGGTGCGTCTCCGCCCGATTGATCCGCCAGGCCGTCGCCTGTGTGTCGGGGCCGAGCATCGCCTCGATGCGATCGAAGGTCTCGACGACCTGCCGCAGCCGCCCCAGCTCGAGGAGCACCACCCACGCGAGGTCCCGCAACACCAGCGCCGCCTGCTCCAGGTCCCCGGCCCGCTCCGCGGCCTCAGCTGCGCGGCGCAGGCCCGCCTCAGCGGCCGCCACGCCGTCGCGACGTGCCAGCAGCAGCGCCAGCCCCTGCTCGAGGCGGCTGCGCGTTGCCAGGTCGCGGACGCTGCCAAGGAGCTCCTCGGCGGCATCGATGTCCGCCGGGTCGGGGGTCGGGGAGAAGTACGCCAGGTCGCGGAAGCGCTCTGCCTGCAGGGCAGCCGCGACCTCTGGAGCGTCGTCACGCAGCTTCGGCGCCCACGTCCGGACGTAGCTGTTGCGCTCCTCGTATCTCGCACTGGCCGTGAGCAGTCGGGCGATCTGGGTGTGGATGCCTGGCTGCGCGGCCCGGACCTGATCGTCGAAGGATCGCAGGACGGCCAGAACGGACGGCGTGAACGCGGCGGTGAGCTCATGCGACGGAGCGGCGGCCAGGCTGGCCGCAGCCAACTCCGCCTGATCGTTGGCCACCGCGTACCTCGCGGCCTCCAGATGCAACCCGCTGGCTGCGTAGACCTGTACGACCAGATCCACGACATCGTCGGTTGCGCGTGGGGGCGCGAGCAGGTCAGCGACCGGATCAGGCAACGTCCACAGACCGATCTCCGGGGTCTCCCACGGCAGTCCGGCGCGGACGACGGCTCTGACCGCATCATCGACCGCCAGCCGACGTGCCAGTCGCGCGTCCAGGACGGGGAGTCCAGCGGCCACGCCGGCGGCCTCCCTGGTCGCGGCCGGTACATCCGTCAGCATCCCGGAGACGACGGTTTCCAGCGCCACGTTGCTGTGGGCCAACTGGCGGGCCAGCTGGTCCGGGGAGGGGCTGGTGGCCAGAGCCCCGAGAATCGACCGGAGCACGGTCAGCCAACCACCGGTTCGCCGCACGAGCAGCTCGGACAGACCACGCGTCAGACCTGACGGCACCACGTCGGTCAGTAGCAGGTCGAACTCCTCGACCGTGAGCGCGAGATCGGCACCCCCCAGCACCACTCCCCGACGGCGTGCTGCGGCCACGTCGAGCTCTCTGCCCAGTGCGATCAACCGGTGCCGGCTGCCCTCGGCCTCGTGCAGCAGGGTGATCGAGTGGGCGATCGCCGCAACGGCCGGCCAGGTGAGTGGTGTGACCTCGTCGATCACGATCAAGTGCGGCCGGCGACGACGGCGCAGCGCCTCGGCCACACGGTCGGCAAGCCGGCTCCACGCCGCGTCCGCGGTGCCGGAGCCATCCAACTCCGTGTCACCCGGGGCGAGATCGGACAGACCGAGCGGATCGAGGATGCGGCCGGCTGCGTCAGCGACCCCCGTCATCTGGGCACCCGAGGTCCAGGCGACGTTGCCGCGGAAGCTGGCCGCGACCTCGCTGGCGAGGGTCGACTTGCCCCAGCCGCCACCAGCCACCACAACCGTTACCGCGTGGTCGGTGACACGACGGACCAACGCCGGCCGCGCCACGTGAGCATCGGGCAGGGGCGGCGGGGTCGACAGGACTGCCCGCGTCATCGCCCCGAATCCTAGTGACCTCTGACTCAGGTCACGAGTGCCGGTTCCGGCGCGCTGACCGGTTGGAGTGCCCTGAGCGTTATCGCATCAGGCGGCCAGCGGGGTGGACCGCGGTGCCGCGCGGACCGCCGGCGCATCGGTCGATCGCAGTGCGGTCAGCAGGAGCGCCTCCTCGCGCAGACCTGGAGGCAGCCGGTCGAGGACCAACCGGCGCAGGAGCGGGTGGGTGAACACCAGGTGCCCGTGCGCGTCGTGCCGCAGCGGCCCATCTGCTGCGACGGCCTCGTCCAGGGTGTGCTGGTCGACTGCAGTTGGCTCTCGGACCACACCGAGCGCAACCTGCTCGACCAACGCGATGACGCCGCGGCTGTGGCGCCCGAGGCCCTTGCCGATGGCGGTGACGATCGGTGAGGGCACTCGCTCGGTGGTGCTCAGATGAGCCAGAGCGCCAGGAGTGACCCGTGTTGTCCGACAGATGTCGGCCAGGCCGATCACGGGGTCGGGCGAGTGGCCGACCAGTGTCATCAGGATCCGCACGTCAGATGCTGGGACCTTGGCCAACCGCGCCAACTCCTGGACGGCCAGCGGGCTCAGCTCGGAGAGGGCAACCTCCGACCGTCCGGGAACCCCGCAGCTGGCGGTCCGGCTGGTGGCCAGCACGCGACAGTCCACCTGGCGAAGGGCATCCACGAGCACCTCGCGGCTGAGCGGTGCCAGCCGGTCGACATCATCCAGCACCAGCAGCGAGGTGTCCCGCAGCCTGAGCGTGAGCCGCTGGACCAGGTCCTCCAGCCGGCTCGGGCCCGACGTTCGGTCCATCTCCTCCGGCGAGCTGTCCGTTGAGCCCGCCTGCGCCACAGCATCACGGATGCTGGCCAGCGCGGTCATCCGGCTCTGGCCGCACGCCATCGTCATCGTCGGTCCGGGCCAGTCCCGCGCGAGGGCCTGGACGATCCTGCTCTTGCCCGACCCAGAGGTACCGACGAGGAGCACAGTGGCGCCACTCGTGAGCCGGCGTCGGATCAGGTTGATGTCCTCCGTCCGGCCGACCAGCGGCTGCGTTGCCGTCTCGGCCTGGCTCCGAGTGGTCTCCCAGATCCACGCCTCCAGGCCACGCAGCGCCGGCCCGGGCGACTCGCCACGCAGGTCGGCGATGCTGCGGCACGCCTTGCGGTAGAGCGCCGCGGCATCCAGTCGGCGGCCCAGTGCGAGCAGCAGCTCGACCTCCTGGACCCACGGGTCGTCCAGCTGCGGGGCGGAGATGCGGCGCCTGGTGGCCAGCACGAGGGCATCGGTGATCTTGCCGGCTTGCTGGAGGATGCGAACCTGCTGGCCCAGCGCCTCGTCGAACGCACGATGCAACCGGCTGCGCTCGCCGAGGACCTCCGGAAGGTCCGGCAGATCGGCGAACCACGATGGTCGTCCGACCTGGGTGCCCCCCAGCTCGCTGGATCCAGCCAGGCCGTCGCCCACCCGGATCGTCATCTCGTCAAGCCAATCGATGTCGGTGGTTGCCGTCGATGGGAGCCGATATCGACCGTGATCCAGTGTCAGGTTGAGCCCAGTCTTCCGACGGATCCGGGAGATCGAGTTGTGCAGGGACTGCCGGGCGGCCTTGGGTGCCTGACCGTCCGGCCAGCGCATCTCGGACAGACCATCGAGGGTGAGGCCCCGGTCGCGATGCAGGACCAGTGCGGCCACGACGACTCGTTCGCCGGGCGAGAGGGGGACGGCGGTCCCGTCGACGGTCACCGTCGTGGGGCCGTCGACCGTGATCAGGGTGGTCCGGGATCGTGAGGATGTGGGGGCGTTCTCGGCTGGTGGGCTGACTGCGAAGGTGCTCATGGCCGCAGCGTCGGGCCCGACGCTGTGACCGCGCTTCGCGGAAGCGCGTAGTACCGCCGAACCTCGCCGATGATCGCGGGCGGGATCAGAGCCCTTCGATGGTCTCGAGCATGACGTTCACACCCTGCCGGCGGTACTGCTCCCCACCCAATTGGTCTGGGACAAGTTGAGGGTCGGTGTTCGCCAGCATCGTGCCGCTGAAGTTGACCCGTTGTCCGGCCACCGGGACGTAGTTGCCGGGGACCGACTCGCCGTAGCAGACGAACACCCGGTTGGCGTCGTTCGTGCCGATCCAGAAACCAGCACCATCGACGACCTGCTGGATGAGTGCCTGGGTCCCGATGATGGTCTGGTCGGTGAAGCTGACCAGTGCGGCATCGTCGACCGGGAAGAGGCTCCTGCCGTCGGCGGCCGTCACCATCCCGGGGTTGTCGGCCGGGACCGGTGGCGGATCGACCGGGGCGTTCGGATCAGGCGGTGCCGCCGGGTCGGCGGGCGCGTTCGGGTCGGCCGGCGCGTTCGGATCAGGCGGTGGCGCCGGGTCGGCCGGGGCGTTCGGGTCCACCGGCTCGGGGGTTGGTGCGGGTGTCGGCGTCGGGGTTGGTGTGGGGGTTGGCGTTGGCGTCGGTGTGGGCGTAGGGGTTGGTGTGGGGGTTGGCGTTGGCGTGGGCGTCGGGGTCGGCGTGGGGGTCGGTGTGGGCGTTGGCGTTGGCGTCGGGGTCGGCGCCTCGACAACGCTGGGCGTCGGCGTCGGACCCGCATCCTCGTCCGCGTCGTCGTTCACGAGCAGGGCCGCGAGCAGGCCCAGGATGATGAGGCTCTGGATGGCGATGATCGCGTACAGCACCGACCGCTTGACCCGCACCTTCTGCGCTGGTTGGGCGTCAGGGTCGGCCGCGGGGTCGCCGGGCAGTCCCTCCTCGCCGCCGGGCGTGTCCGATGGCAGTGACGAGATCGTGTCCGCTGCGGTCGGCCCGGCGACGGCCGGCCCGGCGGGGCCGCCTGGCTGTTCTGGCCCAGGCCCACCCGGACCGGGTGGGGCAGTGGGCGGCACGGTCGGGGGTTCATCGGGCGGTGCGGCGGGGCGGGGAGCCCCGGGCGGTGGCGTCGGCGGGGCTGGTGGAGGCGTGGCCGACCAGCCATCGGACCGACCGCGAACAGGCGTGCGGGCAATCGTCTCGTCGATCGGCCGGCCGCCCGGCGCTCCAGGAGGCGGCGGTGGAGGTGGTGACGACGGCGGTGGTCCCGGGGTGCTGCTCATCGCCCTTACTGTGCCAAGAGTCGCCCCCGATTTCGCATGTCCGGTGCGAGGAGCTGTGGTGAGGAAGGCCCCTCGCTACTGTTCCGACGTGTCTGCATCGACCGGGATCGAGAAGGCCCGGTCGGTCGGCGGGGCAGGCATCAGTGACCGGGAACGCACCGTGCTGTTGGCCATGTCGATGGCACTCGTCGCTCTTGGCATCGACCTGTTGCTGCCGGCCTTCCCCGAGATCCGTGCCGATCTCGGGCTGGCGGCTGACTCCAACGCCGTGGCTGGCCTGGTCACCACCTACTTCGTCGGGCTGGCCGTCGGGCAGCCGCTGTTCGGGCCGCTGTCCGATCAGTTCGGCCGCAAGCCGCTGTTGCACGCCTCGTTCGTGCTGTACGGCCTGGGCGCGGTCATCACAGCGGTTGCGCCGTCGCTCCCCCTCCTGTTGGCGGCGCGCTTCCTCTGGGGTCTGGGAGCCGCTGGGCCTCGGGTCCTCACCATCGCCATCGTCCGAGACCGGTACGAGGGCGAGGCGATGTCGCGCGCCATGTCGCTCATCATGTCGATCTTCATCCTGGTCCCCGCCGTGGCGCCGAGCCTCGGCGCGCTCGGCGTTGCCCTCGTCTCCTGGCGCTGGATGGCGGTGGCCTGCCTGCTCGCCGGCTTGGCGATGCTGGGCTGGGCGACCCGGCTGCGAGAGTCGCTGGCGCCGGAGCATCGTCGACCGATGAGCCTCGGCTCCCTCGTGGAGGCGGCGAAGATCGTGCTGTCGGACCGCCAGACCGTGCTGTTCAGCCTCGCGATGACGATGCTCTACGGCAGCTTCACGTCCTACATCGGCTCCTCAGAGCTCATCTACGCCGACGTCTTCGACGCCGAGGCTCTATTCCCGATCCTGTTCGGTGGAGTGGCGCTGCTGATGGGCGGGGCCATGTTGGTCAACGCGCGGTTCGTCCACCGGTTCGGATCACGACGGCTCTCCGTGTCGGCAATGGGCGTCTATCTGTCCGCAGCGGCGCTCATGGTCGCCTCGGCGGTGCTGACGAACGGTCGTCCGCCCCTCGTCGTCTATCTGATCGCCGTGTCCCTCGCGATGGGCTGCCACGCGATCCTCATCCCCAACCTCAACGCCATGGCAATGATCCCGATGGCTGCCGTGGCGGGGATGGCCTCCTCGATCATCGGAGCCGTCCAGATCGCGGCTGGTGCGCTGATCGGGTCGCTGATCGATCGGGCCTTCGACGGAACGGTGACGCCGTTGTCGGCCGGGTTCGCACTGCTCGGTGCTGTTGCGGCGGTGCTGATGGGGGCCGGGTTGCGGGAGAAGGCGCCGGCGCCAGCTGAACTCGTGGGGTGAGCGCCTCGCTCAGCCTCTGCGGTTGGTCGGGCTATAGCCCTCGACGACTGTGGTCGACCGGGCTTGTGCTGAGTCGGGGTCCTCGCCGAACTCCCGCTTCGCACGCCGCTGACGGAGCAGATCCCAGCACTGGTCAAGCCCCTCTTCGAGCTCCGTCATGCGGGCGCGCTCATCCTCGTCGAGGGCGTGATCGGGCTGTGCGCGCAGCTCGTCCTCCTCGTCGACGAGTTGGTGGATGCGGCGGAGGATGGCAGCGTCGTCCATTGCGCGATGCTACGCCGTAGCGGGCAATCCCGGCGTGGATGACGCTGCGAACGGTCCTAGCCGGCTCGATCAGACGCCGTCTGCAGCTCATCGATGAGGCTGGACGCCTCGGCCTTGGTGAGGTCGGCCGGAACCGTCTGTCCGGTCTCCTCGGCGAGGGTGGCCAGGTAGGACTGCTGGGCGCCCGTCATGGGTTCGTCGCCGGTCACCCACGTGTCAGGGTCCTTCTCGGTGTTGGAGTGGTCGGGGTCGGGCCGGGTGATGTTGGTGGTCATGGCGGAGTAGTACCCGCTGGTGCGGCTCAACGAACGTGTGTTCGTTTCTTGGATCTCGATCAGCAGGGGATTGGTCGTGAGAGAATCGCTCACATGGCATCTGACTCGCACCGCTCGATCACGCTCACCCGACTGGACACTGGGGTGTATCGCGCCACGAATCCGACTGGTGCCAGCATCGAGTTCGGCAGTCTCATGGAGGACGGGTTGAGCCCGGTCGAGCTGCTCCTCGCAGCGATCGCCGGGTGTTCCGCCGTCGATGTGGACGTCGTCACCAGCCGCCGGACCGAGCCGGAGGACTTCACCGTCCGAATCGGGGCGGAGTACGTCCGGGACGACAGCGGCAACATCCTGACCGACATCCGCATGACCTTCGACCTCACGTTCCCCGAGGGGGAGGATGGCGACAAGGCCCGGCGGGTGATCCCGGGTGCGGTGAAGACCTCCCACGACCGCACCTGCACGGTCAGTCGGACGGTCGAGGCAGCTACGCCGGTGGTCGTGGACATCCTCTGATCGGATGCCAGTGGGATTCTCAGTCGGCTGCGCGTGCTGTGTTCGTGGTCGCACGCGCCGAGACGCTGGCCTCCGAGCCGGTGGGGTTCTCAGCCAGCTGCGCGTGCTCGGATCGCGGCCGTGCCCCAGCGCGCGAACCGCTTCCAGAACCACCGCTGGACCAGCCGTGACGCACCCCGCCAACCCTTGCGCATCTGGGCGTCGACGCCGATCCGAACCCGAGTTGCAGCACCGCCCGACGTCTCCTCCAGCCAGAACTGCAACCTGACCGGTCGACAGATCCGCGGGGAGATCATGTAGGCACCGTAGGTGTAGGCCAGATCGCGGTACCGCGGCGCGTCGACCTCGCCGATCACGCCCGAGAAGTTCATCAGCGGACCGTGGTGGGTGGTGAGCACCCCCTCGGTGAACCCTGCGGCGGCGCCAGTCCGGGGATCGAGGAACTCCACCCGCCAGGGCCAGATCTGACCCTCGATGAACGTTGCCGGATCGCAGATCCACGCCCAGACGTCATCTCGTGGATGCGGGATGGTGACGGTGGTCTCCAGGTGTTGCAGACGATGCGTCGGAGGGCAGGCGGCCACGGGCAGTTGGTGATCCATGCGTCAATACTCCCCACCAACAGATGGTCCATGCGGCACGCGGTCCTGCGGCAGGCGACAGATGGCCCACCGCCATGGACGGGCCATCTGGTGGCAAGCCAGGTGACTGCGCTCATCCTGCTCGCCTCGAAGCCCCGCCCCCTACCAGCTTCGCAGGGTCCATCCTGACTCAGTCGACGCCGGTGGGACAATCATCACTTCGGACCAGACTCGCGTGGTCCCCGTGCACTACTCCTGCGACGGGCAACGCGTGGGCGGGTGTCGCAGGTTGCCCTGGCCACGTGGAAGGGGCGGGCCCGATCCGGGTACACTGCCCGCCCGACCGGCCGACCTACATCCCACAAGGTTCCACCAGATGCTCAAGCGTTCGATCGCTGTACTCATGCTCTCCGGGCTCCTGCTCGTGGGGGCCGTGGCCACGACCGCGGGTGCTGCAGAGGGCGGCGGAGAGTTCACGGAGTACGAGGAGATCGTCGAGGGTGCCGGTGAAGCGGGGGGCGAGTTCCTGCCGGACGAGTACGAGATCCCCGGGTTCTTCGACTACATCCGGTTCCCCCTGATCGCCCTCGGCGTGGTGGTCACCGGCGGCGTCCTGAGCTACTACCTGATCGCCCAGCCACGGTTCCAACGAGAGGCTGAAGAGAAATCTCGTCGGTAACGCCCGTCCCGGAGGGCTCCGCCGAGGTGGGCAAGGCCACCCTTGCTGACTGGGCGTTGGCGGGCAGGGTCGGGCGCCAGGTCGCGGCGTTGTCCGCCGTCAAGGCCACGGGCGAGGACGTTGCTCGCATCCGCGCGTCGGTCGATCGGTCGGTGCGTCTGGCCGATGAGCCGAGTCGCGCCGCAACCGGGCTGGGGGACGGCCTCGGTGCGGCGACGGCGCGTGTGGTCAGCCGGGGCCAGTGGATCGACGCCAACCTCTCCTCGATGCAGTACCTGACCGACCCGCACGCCGAACGGCTGCTCCGTCGGTCGAGTTTCCCCGCCGGTCTGTCGCGCCGCGCCGTGGCGGTTCAGGTCGGCTCGGTCTTCGGCTACCTGTCCACCCGCGTCCTGGGGCAGTACGAGGTCTTCCTGCCAGGCGGTGAGACGCCCGGCCGGCTCACCCTGGTGGGCCCGAACCTCTTGCAGGTCGAGCGCGACCTGGCGGGCGAGTCCGACATCGACGCCGACGAGTTGATCCTCGGCATCGTCCTGCACGAGCTGGGACATCGGCTGCAGTTCGAGGCCGTCCCGTGGCTGCGGCCGCACCTCCGCGGGATCATGGACGAGTACCTCTCCGGCACCCAGATCGATCCCGAGCGGGTCCGGGCGGGCCTTGCCAGCATCGTCAGCCGGGCCACCAGCGGTGACCTCGGCCTGCGGGATGTGATGGAGGCATTCCTGACGCCGGAGCAAGCCGACAAACTCGAGGACGCCCAGGCGGTCATGAGCCTGCTGGAGGGGCACGGCAACGTCGTCATGGACTGGGGCGCCGAGATCATGGGCCCCAAGGGGGTCGACCCCGCCCGGGTCCGGACAGCGCTCAACCGCCGGCGGGCCGCGACCGGTGGGGCGGGCAAGCTGGTCGGCAAGGCCCTCGGAATGGGCCTGAAGGCCGCGCAGTACTCGATGGGCGAGACGTTCATCGCCGAGGTCGCCGAACGTCACGGCCGCGAGGCGTTCAACCGGGTCTGGGAGTCCCCGGACCACATCCCGACCCTCGAGGAGTTGGCCGACCCCGACGGCTGGGCCGAGCGGATCGCGCCGGCGGCCTGAGTGACTCGGGTCGGACGACGTGGCCTCTGCGCCTGACGGCGCCCTAGCGGATCTGGTCGACCGGGTTCGGAACGCCTCGTTCGGTGAGGCGGCCGTTGCCGAGGGGGCCTCCGTCGTGGTCGGGGTGTCCGGAGGCCCCGACAGCGTGGCGCTGCTGCACCTGCTGCGGCTGGCCCGCCCGGACCTCCACCTCCTGGCCGCCCACGTCCGGCATGGACTGCGGGATGACTCGGAGGACGCGGCGGCGGCTGCGGCGTCGGCGGCAACTCTCGGGGTTCCCTTCGTCGAGCGGTCCGTGACCGTCGAGGAGGGGTCGGGGCCGGAGGACTCGGCTCGGCGAGCGCGGTGGGGAGCACTGGCGCGGGAGGCCCAGCGCGTCGGGGCGACCGCCGTCGCCGTGGGTCACACGATGGACGACCAGGCTGAGACCGTGCTGCTCCGCATTGCCCGGGGGACGGGGATCGGCGGACTCGGTGGGATGGCGCCCACGTCCCCGCTCCCGGTTGCGCCTGGTGCCGATGCTGCTGATCACGCCGGACAGGTCGTGGTGATCCGACCCTTGCTGGGCGAGCGACGCGAGGTGGTCCGCCAGGCCGCCGCCGGGTACCGGACCGTGGCGGATCCGACGAATGCCGATGCCGACCAACGTCGTGCTCGCGCGCGGGCCGAGGCCCTCCCAGCGCTTCGCCGGTTGCACCCGAGCGAGGCCGACGTGGTGCCGCTGCTGGCGCGGCTGGCCGGGTTCGCTCGAGCTGGCTCGGGTGCGGGCCGCGAGTGGTCGCCGGAACGGCCGGAGGAGCAGGCCGCCGTGTCGCGCTTCGGATGTGCCGTCGACCTGACCACGACCCGGGATCGTCCGTTGCACGAGGACGACGACGCTCTCCGGATCGCGTGGCGGCTGTTGCCGGATGGGCCGGTGTGGCCGGGACCGGGTGTGTTGACCCGGCTGGGCCGGCTGGGCCCCGGTGAGCGGTGCGATCTGCCCTCCGGTGTGCGCGCCACCCGCGTGGGGAGGGTCACTGCGCCGGTGACCGACCGCGTGGTGCTGTGCCCGGTGGATCGTCTCTGGCTGCCTCGGCTCTCGGTGCCGCGAGACCAGGACGTACTCGTTCCCGGCTTCGGACTGCTGCGCTGGACCGTCGTCGGGGCGTGGGGGGCATCTGACCAGCTGCCGGCTGGTCCGGACCCGGTGGCCTGGTCGGCCTGGAACTGGCAGATCGAGCTGCCGGTGGCAGGGACGGTCCTCGCGGTTCGCGGCCGGCGTGCCGAGGGGGAGCGGTCCCTCCGGCGGGTCCTGCAGCGCTACCCCGAACCCCTCCGTGGGCAGGTTCCGCTGCTGGTCGATGACGCAGACCGGGTGGTGATGGCCGGCCCGGTGCCGCTCCGACCACCCGGCCGGCCCGCGGATCACCGCATTCGGGTGGTGGCGAGTCCGGGGTGACCCGTAGGGGAAGTCCGGAGTGCGCACGGTCCTGATGCTGCGCCGGTCCGCGGCCAGGCTGGTCGCATGCGTCTCGTTCCCGTGGTCCTCCTGGTGCTCGTCCTCGCAGCCTGCTCCAGCACGCCGCCACCCACCGCCAACGTTGCAACCGGGCCAGCGGCTGACGCCGATGTCCAGATCATCATGATCGACGATGCCTTCTCGCCCGAGCAGACTGAGGTGGAGGGGAATGGGCCGGTGACCGTCGACGTCCGGAATGATGGCGAAGACGCACACAACCTCGTGTCGGCAGACGGAACCGTCGTGACGCCGCTCCTGGAGCCTGGTGACGTGGTGTCTTTCTCGGTTCCCATCGATGGTGAGTGGCGCTTCCGCTGCACCCTGCACGGCGGGATGGAGGGAACGATCTCGCGGTAGGACTCAGTCCCCGTGATCGATGTCGGGCACCAACTGCGGCCAGACCGGGTCCCCCGTCGCCAGACGCTCGGCATCACTTCGCAGGACGCAGAACAGGTTGCCGATCGGGTCGGCGAGCACCACCCAGCCCAGACCGTCCCCGGATCGATGATCGGCGACCACTGGTGCGCCGTGCGCCACGAGGCGGTCGACCTCCTCGTCGCGGGTGCGGTCGCGGGGTACCAGGTCGAGATGCACTCGGTTGCTCGCCGGGGGCAGCTCGTCGACCTCGAGGAAGAGCAGCACGTGGCCGCTCTCGCGGTCGACGATCGCGCACTCCGGGTCTCCCGGCTCGTTGGGGTCGCCCGGGATGTCGGCGTAGCCGACCGCGGTCTTCCACCACTCCGAGAGCGTGAAGGCGTCCAGGCACGAGAAGGTGGTGTGGCTGACGCGAGAGCTCATCAGCTGGAATTCTACGGTCAGGTCGGCAGCGGGTAGGACCGGGACGGGTCCTGCGGACTCTTCAAGCCGATCCGGTTGCCATCCTGATCGCACACGATGGCGTAGCGGGCGCCGAAGAACGTGTCCCACGGGGCGACGCTGCTCTCGAACCCGGCTTCCACCACCCGTTCGTGGACCTGGTCGACGGCGTCTCGGGAAGAAAGGTTGACATCGACGACCGTCGAACCGGCCGAGGGCCCGTCGAAGACCGGATCCCACAGCCTCGCGAACTCCGGTTGGTGCAACACGAGGTTGAACCCGCTGTCGAACGACACCACCGCGGCGTGGGTGTGACGGGGCTCGCTCTGCCACCCCAGCAACGCCCAGAAGGTCTTCGCGCGCTCCAAGTCGGTGACGATCAGGTTCACCTGAGCCAGGCCGTCCATGCCCCTATTCTGCGTGTCGGCCTGCCCCCACGACAAGCGCCAGGTCGTGCTGACGGATCGCCGGACCGTGTGGCTCACACGCTGAGGGGGCTTCTGCCGGACGATGGGCGAGCGACCTGCCTGCTGAGGTGCGGCGGGCTGGCTGGATGCCGCACTGGGCTCTTCATGCGCCGCATCCACCCAACGAGGCGAGGGGCGACGTGGCTGGTGTTCCAGGCCGGTGTCGGTTCGTCCGAAGTGGCTCTGAGCAGGGGTTTTGCCTCGATCTGTCCGTCCCTGTCGCGTAGAATGAGCGGTATGGGAACGGGTGTGTTGGAGGCGGCAGAGGTGACCCACCTCGTTGGTGTGATGCAGCGTCTCGCGGCTCGCCTGGATCCCGATTCGATCCCCGATGTTGAGGTGGGTGGGCTCCTGACCGATCTGGGTCAGCTGGCCCGGCTGGCGGAGGGGATGACGACGCTGCTTGCCCGTCGGGCGTTCGACACCGCGACGGCCACAGGTCCTGCCGCATCCCGTGAGGTGCGCGAGCAGGTGGCAGCAGCCACAGGAACCACGGTGCGCCAGGCCGCGACCCGGTTGGAGACCTCCATCCGACTTGGCGAGAACCAACAGGTGGCTGCCGCGGTGCGGGCCGGAAGCTTGTCGACCGCTCAGGCGGACGCGGTCACGGACGCGGCAGCGGCAGCGCCGGACATGACCGGCATGTTGTTGGCGGCCGCGCAGACCCAGTCGGTGCAGGATCTCAAGCGAACCTGTCGTGATGCACGTGTGGCGGCCGATCCTGACCTGGCGGCGACCCGGCGTCGCCATCACCGTGATCGGTGCTTTCGGGCCTGGTCGGAGTCTGACGGGGAGTGGAAGGCATACCTGTCCGGCCCCGCTGATGCCGGTGCCAGGATCGAGGCCGCCATCCGTGGCGTCCACGACCAGGTGTTCAAGGCCGCCCACGCCGAGGGTCGGCGGGAGCAGGATGCGGCCTACCGATTTGATGCGCTGCTCGCCACCCTGGCGGGTGCGGCGACGGATGCTGATGGCACACACTCCGATGACGTCCAGTCCAGGCAGCAACCGTCAGGGTCATCCCGGCGACTCAGCGGCCGACAGACCAAGGTGATCGTGACCATCGACGCTGCGGCGCTCAAGCGTGGGGAGGCCCAGCCGGGAGAGCGGTGTGAGATCGCCGGCGTTGGCCAGGTACCGGTCGACGCCGTTCGCGAGCTGATCCCGGACGCACATCTGGCCTACGTCATCCGCAACGCGGTCGATGCCTCGGTCGCCCATGTGGGTCGCCAGGTGACTGCCCATCAGCGCACCGCCTTGGAGGCCCGAGGGTACGAGTGCGAGGTGCCTGGGTGCCGGGCAACGCATCTGCTGGAGATCGATCACGTCACCGAGTGGGCCATCTCCAAGCAGACTCGGCTGGACCAACTGGCGTGGCTGTGTCGGCATCACCATCGCGATAAGACCCGCGGTGACCACCGGCTCACGGGGCCGCCCGGCGGACGTCGGTGGGTGACAACCGATTCCGGAGTGGCTGATCGGCCGGGCCGAACAGACGGTCTGGGCGCCGGTCTGGGCTCACTCCTGCGCACACGCGATCGGCTGCTGAAGATCGCGCGGAGCTACGCCGAGCAACCATGGATCGGGCAGTGGCGCGGCCACCCGGTCCGTTGTGACCCACACGGTGGGTACACGCCAAGCTCGGCGGAGCGTCCCAGCGCCCGACTCGCCCATGCGGGCGCCCACGGGTGGACGTCCGTGTCAGATCTCGCCTGAGACGGTCCGGAGCACCTGTCGGACTCACTCGATGAGGCCGGCGTCTCGCTGCCACCCTCTGACGTAGGCGACGATGTCGGCCACGTCCTGATCAGAGAGGCCGGGCTGAGGGGGCATGGGGCCGGACGAAGGGACCGCGTCGTCCGTCGCTGGCCCGGATCCTCATCGGGTGGGCCCCCGAGATGGGCGATCTGGGTCCGACGCAACAGTTGCGCGTTCAGCGCCACGATGACCGTGGACGCGCTCATCAGGGTGGCACCGACGGCGATCGGCAGGACGAAGCCGATGGGAGCCAGGATCCCGGCAGCCAGCGGGATGGCCGCCAGGTTGTACCCGGCCGCCCACCACAGGTTCTGGATCATCTTCCGGTACGTCTCCGTCGAGAGATCACGGATTGCGACGACCCCACGCGGATCGTCCGAGGCCAGGACCAGCCCGGCGGACTCGATGGCAACGTCGGTGCCCGCACCGATGGCGATGCCGACATCGGCCCGCGCGAGCGCCGGGGCGTCGTTCACGCCGTCCCCGACCATCGCAACCCGCTTGCCGTCGTCCTGGAGCTGCTTGACCTTCTCGTCCTTGTCCTCCGGGAGCACCTCGGCGAACACCCGGTCGAGGCCAAGCTCCTGACCAACTGCCTCAGCGACCGGGCGGGCGTCACCGGTGATCATCACCACTTCGACGCCGTCGTTGTGCAGGGCGTCGACCGCTTCCGCGGACTCCGGCCGGATCTCGTCGGCCAGCGTGATGGCGCCGATGACGGCATCACCACGCATGACGTGGAGCACCGCTGCGCCGCGATCGGAGGCCGCCTGCGTCTCCTCCGACAGGCTCTCGGGCGACTCGACCTCCCGTTCCCGGAGCAGGCTCGGCCCGCCCACGAACACGTCCTCGCCATCCACCGTGCCCCTGACCCCTCGTCCGGTCATCGAGGTGAAGTCACCGGCCTCCGGGATGGACAGCTCGCGGTCCTGTGCCCGGGTGACGATGGCGCGGGCGAGCGGGTGCTCCGAAGACCGTTCGACCGCAGCCGCGGCCCGCAGGACATCGTCGGGATCAGCCCCCTCCACGGCGAAGACGTCCGCGACGGCATGTTCACCCTTGGTGAGGGTGCCCGTCTTGTCGAAGAACACGACGTCGACCAGTCGCATCGTCTCCAGGGCCTTCCGGTCGCGGACGAGCACGCCGGCCTTCGCGGAGCGGGAGGTCGAGATGGCGGTGACCAGCGGGATGGCCAAGCCCAGCGCGTGGGGGCAGGCGATCACGAGGACGGCGACGGTCCGGTCCACGGCCTGGTCGGTCTGACCGACGACGATCCAGACCACGGCGGTGATGGCCGCGGCCGCCAGCGCCACGTAGAACAGCAGCGCGGCGGCGCGGTCGGCCAGGATCTGCGTCCGCGACTGCGACTGCTGTGCCTCGCTCACCATGCGCTGGATGCCGGCCAGGGTGGTGTCATCTCCGGTGGCGTCGACCCGCACCTCGATGGCTGACTCCGCGACGACGGTTCCGGCCACGACGGTGTCCCCCTCACTGCGGGCGACCGGGCTGGACTCGCCGGTGATCATCGACTCGTCGACGTCGGCCGATCCATCGACGATCTCGCCGTCTGCCGGCACACGGCCCCCGGGGCGCACGAGGACCACGTCACCACTGGACAACTCGGCGGCGCTCACGGTCCGGGTCTCGCCGTCCTCATCGACCACCTCGGCCTCGTCCGGCAGCAGCTCAGCCAGCGCCTCCAGCGCACCACGGGCCCGGCCGACCGCACGCATCTCCACGAAGTGTCCCAGGAGCATCACGTCGATGAGGAGAGCCAGTTCCCACCAGATGGCCCGGTCGAAGACACCAGCAGCCTCTGCCATCGACGCGACGTAGGCGACGGTGATGGCCAGCGTGATCAGCAGCATCATGCCCGGCTGGCGCTGCCGCAGTTCGCTGAGGCCACCCGTCAGGAACGGCCACCCGCCGTAGAAGAACAGCACGGTCCCGAGCACCGGGAGCAACAGCGCCGAGCCGGGGAACACCGGCGCGGTGTAGCCCAGCCAGGACTGCACCACGTCGGAGTAGACCAGGATGGGAATCGTCAGCAGCGCTGAGAGGAGCAGCCGGTCCAGGAACATCTTCGCGTGATCGCTGTGGCCGCCAGAGTCCCCCGCATGCTGGTCGTGGCTGCTCTCTGCTGTCGTGGACATACATTGCCCTTCGAAGTCGGCAATACCCCTGGGGGGTATCTACCCAATGTAGGTCCCTAGACAACACGTCGACCGTCTGGCCCAGACGGCAGCACGAAACTTCGTTACGCTCCCGGGCCATGACGTCGCACACTGCGCCCGATCATCCCGACATCGAGAAGGTCCTGATCTCGCAAGCGCAGATCCAGGACCGGTTGGCCGAGTTGGGCGCGGAGGTCTCGTCCCACTACGGCGACGACGAGGTCGTCGTGGCCGCGGTCCTCAAGGGCGCCTTCATCGTCCTGGCCGACTTCTCGCGCCACCTGTCGACCAACACGGTGTTCGACTTCATGGCGGTCTCGAGCTACGGCGCCTCGACCAAGAGCAGCGGCGTCGTCCGCATCCTGAAGGATCTCGACGCCGAGATCGAGGGCCGCCACCTCCTCATCGTCGAGGACATCATCGACTCCGGTCTGACCCTCTCCTACCTCCTCAAGAACCTCAAGACCCGCAAGCCAGCCTCGATCGAGATCATGTCGCTGCTGATGAAGCCGGAGCAGCTCAAGGTCGATCTGCCCGTCCGCTGGGTCGGCTTCGAGGTCCCCAACGAGTTCGTCGTCGGGTACGGGCTGGACTACGCCGAGCGATACCGCACCCTCCGATACATAGGGACCCTGAAGCCCGAGGTCTACAGCTGAGCCGTCCGGCCCGTGCCCAGCCGGAGCTAAAGAGGCGGCAAAGCCCCGGGGCGCTCGGGGATCACTGGTGGCTCGCTGATATCATCAGACCGTAGTCGCCGGCCGGTCCGGCTCCTACGTCCCAGGGACCCTCGTCCATGAATCTCCAGCGCTTCCTCCGCGGCCCATTCCTCTGGGTCACGATCCTCCTCCTGCTCGCCTTGGTGCTCCTCTCGAGCCTCGGCGCGGGCGACGAGCCTGAGGAGTTCACCTACGGCGAGTTCCTGGTCGAGCTCGAGTCCGGCAACATCGAGACCGTCACCATCAAGTCCCGGGCAAACAGCATCGAGGGTGAGCTGGTGGGGGACGACGAGCAGCCCTACGAGGCGACCTACGACCCGGTGATCCACGACGAGCAGCTGGACGCGGCGCTGCAGGCCGCCGGGATCGAGCCCGAGAACTACGACGCTGACGCGCAGGACTCCAACCTCTTCGTCACCGTCCTGCTCAACTTCCTGCCGTTCATCATCATCTTCGGCCTGTTCTTCTTCCTGATGTCCCAGATGCAGGGCGGTGGCCGAGGCCTGATGAGCTTCGGCAAGTCGAAGGCCAAGCAGGTCTCCAAGGACCAGCCGAAGGTCACCTTCGACGACGTCGCCGGGGCCGACGAGGCCGTCGAGGAGCTCCGCGAGATCAAGGACTTCCTGGCTGACCCGACCAAGTTCCAGGCCATCGGCGCCAAGATCCCCAAGGGGGTGCTGCTCTTCGGACCTCCGGGGACCGGCAAGACCCTGCTGGCTCGAGCCGTCGCCGGGGAGGCCGGCGTGCCCTTCTTCTCGATCTCCGGCTCGGACTTCGTCGAGATGTTCGTCGGCGTCGGCGCGAGCCGGGTCCGGGACCTGTTCGAGCAGGCCAAGAACAACGCACCAGCGATCATCTTCGTCGATGAGATCGACGCCGTCGGCCGTCACCGAGGCGCCGGCATGGGTGGTGGGCACGACGAGCGTGAGCAGACCCTCAATCAGATGCTGGTCGAGATGGACGGCTTCGACGTCCAGACCGGTGTCATCCTGATCGCCGCCACCAACCGGCCCGACATCCTCGACCCGGCACTGCTGCGGCCCGGCCGCTTCGACCGGCAGATCGTCGTCGACCGCCCCGACATCGAGGGCCGCAAGCGGATCCTCGAGGTGCACGGTCGCGGCAAGCCGCTGGCGCCTGATGCCGACATGGAGGTGCTGGCCCGCCGCACCCCCGGCTTCACCGGTGCCGACCTCGCCAACCTGGTCAACGAAGCGGCCCTGCTGGCAGCCCGCCGGGGAATGGCCGAGATCTCGATGGCAAGCCTGGAGGACGCCATCGACCGGGTAATCGCCGGCCCCGAACGTCGGACTCGGATGATGGATGACGAGGAGAAGCGCCTGATCGCCTACCACGAGGGCGGGCACACCATCGTCGGGCACGCGCTGCCGCACGCCGACCCGATCCACAAGGTCTCGATCATCGCCCGCGGCCAGGCACTGGGCTGGACGCTCGCCCTCCCCACGCGTGACAAGTACCTCGTCAGCCGGGGTGAGCTGATCGACCGGTTGGCGATGATGCTGGGCGGACGCGTCGCCGAGGAGCTGACCATCGGCGACTACACCACGGGCGCCAGCGACGACATCTCCAAGGCCACCGCAACCGCCCGCGAGATGGTCACGCAGTACGGCATGAGCGAGAAGCTGGGCCCGGTCATGTACGGTCAGAAGGACTCCCAGCCCTTCCTCGGCAAGGAGGGCGGTTCGTCGGCGAACTACTCCGGCGAGATCGCGACCACGATCGACAGCGAGATCCGTTCGCTGATCGACGAGGCCCATGACGAGGCACTGGAGATCCTGGTGGACAACCGGGCCGTGCTGGAGGAGCTGGCCAACAGCCTGATCGAGCACGAGACCGTCGAGAAGGAGCGGCTGGAGGCGATCCTGGCGAAGGTCGTGATCCGACCGTCCCGCAAGATCGCCCCGCTGATGCATGGCGAGGCCGGTCACATGACCACCGAGGGAGTCATGGATGCGCTGCGCCGACTGCCGGACGCACCACCCGCCGCAGCGGCAGAGGCATCCGACAGCGTGCACGCCTCCCGGGCACTCGACGAGCCAGGGCAGTGACCGCCCTCGAGCAGGGCTCGGAGGCATCCACCGACCGCGTCCGGGTCCTGACCAACGCCGAGCCGCGTGGCGCGTTCGACCACGACAAGATCCGACAGGGGGTCCGCCTGCTGTTCTCCGGGCTCGGGCTGGATCCCGATGACCCCCGCATTGCCGGCACGCCCGACCGCGTTGCGCGGATGTACGACGAGATCTTCGGCGGCCTCCTGGTGGACCCGGCTGACGTCGTGGACACGATGTTCGACGAAGGTCATGACGAGATCGTCATCGTCCGGGACATCCCCTTCGCCTCCGTGTGCGAACACCACCTCGTGCCGTTCGTGGGACGCGCCCACGTCGGCTACCTGCCGTCGAAGGACGGCCAGGTGACCGGCCTGTCGAAGCTGGCGCGGCTGGTCGACGTCATCGCGAAGCGTCCCAACCTGCAGGAGCGGATCACCGCACAGGTGGCCGACACCCTCGAGCGGGTCCTCGAGCCACGAGGCGTGATCGTCCAGATCGAGGCGGAGCACTTCTGCATGACCATGCGCGGGGTGCGCAAGCCCGGTGCGATGACCGTGACGAGCGCCGTGCGCGGCCTCATCCGCAAGGATCCCCGCACCCGCACCGAAGCCATGATGCTCATCGGTGGGCCGCGGCCGAGCACCTACGGCTAACGGGCACGCACCGACGGATCACGGCCGGCCGTACGCGCCCGTACCGGATTCGGTAGCCTGCGGGAATGCCGGCCCCGCCCCTCATACGCATCGTTGATGCCAGCCTCGGCAGCGACGCTCAGGTCCGCGTGGTGGTCAGCCGGGTGTCCGATCCCGACAAGCTCCAGCGGGCATGGTCCTCGTCCGGCGCGACCATCGACCAGGTCGGTGACCGCATCCATGCGATCACGACCGTGGAGGCGCTGGCACGGGCGGCCGGACGGTCGTTGGACCGGGACGAGGCCATGCTCATCGACCGTGGGCTGCGGGATGCCGTCAGCGCGTGGACCGGACCCACACCGGGCCTCAAGGCCCGCGGCCGACCACTGCCCACCGATCACCGTCCACTGGTGATGGGCATCATCAACATCACCCCTGACTCCTTCGCGGATGGCGGGTCGATTTACCCCGACGGACACCCGGGCAAGGCGATCGACGCGGCCAGGGCGTTGGTGGCCGAGGGCGCCGACGTGATCGATGTCGGAGGTGAGAGCACCCGGCCAGGTGCGGAGCCGGTGGCGGCTGATGTCGAACTCAGTCGGGTCATACCGATCGTCCGGGCGCTGGTCAGCGATGGTGTCTGCGTCTCGATCGATACGCGCAAGGCCGCCGTGGCCGAGCAGGCGTTGGCCGAGGGAGCGAGCATCGTCAACGACGTCGGCGGCGCGTCCGAGCCGGACCTGCTGGCCGTGACCGCCAAGGCCGGTGCCGTGTACGTGCTGATGCACACCCGCGGGACGCCGCAGGACATGGCCGGCCAGGTCGAGTACGAGGACGTGGTCGCAGAGGTCTACGAGTTCCTGGTCGACGGTCTGGCCCGCTGCGACGAGGCCGGGGTCGACCCCGAGCAGATCGTGGTCGATCCGGGCATCGGCTTCGCCAAGACCGCTGAGCAGAGCCTGACTCTGCTCCGAGCAACCGCGCAGTTCCGCGGCCTGGGCCGCCCGGTGCTGGTCGGCGCCTCACGCAAGAGCTTCATGCGCTCGGTCGGAGCTGAGACCCCAACCGATCGGTTGCCGGGCAGCCTGGCGACCGCCGCGGTGACCACGGCAGCGGGCGCCGCGTTCCTTAGGGTCCACGACGTCGCCTCGACCGTGGCCGCGGCCAGGACCGCTCACGCGATCGCCACCGGCGAGACCGCCTGGAACCCCATCAACCGCTGATCGCGCCGATCGGGTGAGCGTGCGGTGCCGCGGGACGCGATGTCCGCTGGTCGCCGAAGTGGACTGCTCTCCGGTGGCACCATCGACGTCATGAGCAATCGAGAGTTAGACCCTTTCACGCTCTCCGACTGGGGTCTGTTGGGAGGGCTGGCGCTCATCTGGGGATCGTCCTTCGTCCTGATCGAGATCGGGCTGGACAACTTCACCCCGGCCCAGATCGCGTTCCTGCGGATCGCGCTCGGAACGATCGCACTCGTGTTGGTTCCGGTCGCGCGGCACGGCGTGGGCGGGGCGGGTGTGGATCGGTCGGCGTGGCCGAGGCTCGCGTGGCTCGGGCTGCTCTGGATGGGCATCCCCTTCCTGCTGTTCCCGCTGGCCCAGCAGTGGATCGACTCGTCGTTGGCCGGGATGCTGAACGGTGGTGTCCCGCTGTGGGCCGCTCTTGTTGCCACGCTCCTCGCCCGGCGGCTGCCGCCACGTGGCGTCATCGTCGGGTTGGTCGCCGGCTTCGTCGGCATCATCCTGATCTCTCTGCCGACCCTGGACACCGAGGGCAACATCGCACTCGGGGCGGGTCTGATCGTGTTGGCCACCGTCTTCTACGGCATCTCGCTGAACATCGCCGTGCCGCTGCAGCGGCAGTACGGGTCGCTTGCGGTGATGCTCCGGGCCCAAGCCGTCGCGGCGGTGTTCACCCTTCCCTTCGCCGCGGGAGGCCTCGGTGAGGCGACGTTCGGCTGGTCATCCCTGATGGCGGTGGCCGTCCTGGGTGTGTTCGGGACCGGGATCGCGTTGGCCATGATGGCCACGCTGGCCGGCCGCGTCGGCGCAGCCCGGGGGTCGATCGCGATCTACCTGGTTCCCGTTGTCGCGATCGTCCTCGGGGTCGTCTTCCGGGACGAGCGGGTTGCAGGCGTGGCATTGGCCGGCACGGCCCTGGTGATCCTGGGGGCCTACATCACCTCTCGGGCGCAGGCCGAGCGGACGACCGCCGCCGTCGTGCCCCGCGTCGGGCACGCAACCAAGGATCACGTGCGGACCTAGGCTTCTGCTCGCCATGGCTCAACACGAGATCGATCCGGACAACCCGCCGTACGCTCCCGCGACCCTCGACGCCAAGGCCGACATCGACCCGGCTGACTTCTTCGCCGTCGACATGCGAACCGGCGTAGTCACTGAGGTCGAGGCGTTCCCGGAGGCGCGCAAGCCGGCGTGGAAGATCACCGTGGACTTCGGCCCGGTGATCGGGACACTGCGCACCAGCGCCCAGATCACCAACTACACCCGTGAGGAGCTCCTCGGCCGGACGGTCGTGGGAGCCCTCAACCTCGGGACCAAGCGGATCGCCGGCTTCACCAGCGAGTTCCTGATCCTGGGGGCGCTCGACCCCGACGGGACGGTGCGGCTGCTCGAGCTGCCCGACGGCGTGCAGCCGGGCGCGCCCGTCGCGTGAACGCATGCGTGACTTCGCCCGCTGACAGCCGGGCAGCTCACGCATGCGTCGACGCAGTCGAGCAGGCCGTACCATCACCCGGACATGGACAGCATCGAGATCCGCGGCCTGCGGGTGTTCGCTCACCACGGCGTCTTCCGCGAGGAGAAGCGGGACGGACAGACCTTCGTGATCGACGTGACGCTCACGGCGGACCTGGCCGCCGCCTCGACCAGCGATGACCTCGCCGACACGATCAACTACGGCGAGCTCTCCCATCGCGTCGCAGACGCCGTCCGCGACACCCAGTTCGACCTGATCGAGCGGCTCGCGGGGCACCTCCTCGACCTGGTCATGGCCGATGAGCGGGTCCAGACCGCCGAGGTCCGCATCGCAAAGCCTTCCGCGCCCGTCGGGGTCGATCTTGACGAGGTGGCCGTCCGGCTGACGCGCCACCGCCCATGACCGGGGGCCTGGCCCGGCGGGTGCGGTCCTACGTTGATATGCGCCAACCTCCGGCCGGGCGTGAGGTCGCATTCCTGGGCCTCGGCGGCAACATGAGCGACCGCATCTACTACCTGAACCGGGCCGTGCGCTTCCTGGACGCGGATCCCGAGGTGGAGATCGACGACATCTCGAGCGTCTACCAGACCGAGCCCGTCGGCCCCTCAGAGGATCCCTTCTACAACGTGGCGGTCCGTGTCCTGACCCGCCTGTCTCCCCTCCGGCTGTTGCGGGCCTGCCAGCAGGTCGAGGACCGGCTGGGTCGCGTCCGAACCGTCCGCTGGGGACCACGGACGATCGACGTGGATGTGCTGCTGTACGGGGACCGGGTGATCACCACCTCGACGCTGACCGTGCCGCATCCGGAGTTGACGGGCCGCGCGTTCGCCATGGTGCCGCTGCTGGAGGTGGCGACGGGCTGGCAACTCCCCGACGGCCGGTCCCTGGCCTCGGTGATCGCCGACCTGGCCCCGATCGAAGGGGTCCAGGCCATCGGGCGACAGGTGTCACTGGAGGACCTTCCGGACGGGCCACCCGAGGGCTCGCAGGCATGAGCCGCGTCGCGATCATCGGACCCGGCCGGGTGGGGACGGCCGTTGCGCTCGGCCTGCAGCACGCCGGCCACACCATCGTGGCCGTCGCTGGCTCCTCCGACCCGCCGCTGGATTCGACACGATCGGGGCCTAACCCGCACATGCGCGGCTCAGGCCCCGATCGTGCGACCATCTCAGCCTCACTCGCGCGGTTCCGCCGATTGCTGCCCGACGTCCCCGTCACGGCCGCAACGGCAGCCCCAGCCGACGCCGACCTCGTCGTCGTGGCGACACCCGATGACGCGCTCGCCCAGGTCGCCGGTCAGATCGCGCTGGCGGAGGCGGTCCAGCCCGGCCAGCGCTGGGTCCACCTGGCCGGCGCGCACGGCCCCGAGGTCCTGGGGCCGATCACTGCCGCAGGCGGCCGGGTTGCCGCCTGTCATCCCGCCATGACCTTCCCCGACCCCCAGACCGGCTTCGAACGCCTGCCGGGCACGTCCTGGGCCGTCACCGCCGATCCGGACGACCTGGACTGGGCACGACTGCTCGTCGTGGACCTCCGCGGCTCGCCGGTCACGGTGGCCGGGTCGAATCGGACCCTGTACCACGCGGGATTGGCGGTCGGCAGCAACGGGACGACGGCTGTGGTGACCATGGCGCGAGACCTGTTGCTGGGGGCTGGCATCGACGACCCGTCCGCGTTCCTGACTCCGCTGGTCGCGGCCTCGGCCGAGGGAGGAGCGACCTCCGGGGTCGCCGCCCTCACCGGCCCGATCCGCCGCGGCGACGAGGCAACCGTGGCCGGCCATCTCCAAGAGCTGCGGACTTCCTTCCCGGAGGCCGTCCAGTCCTACGTCGCCCTCGGTCGCCTGATCCTCGGCCACGCCGCTCGGGCGGGGCTGGCAGACGATCGGATCGCCGCCGTCAGGACCGTGCTCGACCGGGCCACCCACCCGAGGTGACCACATGGCGCGGTCACCAAAACCTCGACTGACTATTGCATTCCTCTAGAAGAATATGTACTGTTCAGCGGCATGAGCCCCGACACGGTCCTGGACGCCCTCGGCGAGCCGGGCCGCCGCCAGCTGATGGTCCTGTTGCACGAGCGCGGTGAGTCAACCGTCACCGCGCTGGTGGACGCGTCGGGGATCCGGCAACCCCAGGTCTCCAAGCACCTGAAGGTCCTGTCACACGCCGAACTCGTCTCGGTCAGACCGGACGGTCGCCGCCGCTACTACCGACTTCGGCCCAACGGCCTGAAGGCAGCCCACGACTGGTTCGGCCAGTTCGAGGACGTCTGGCAGGACCGCTTCGATGCCCTCGACGCACTTGTCTCGGGCCCCGACCCCACACCCGATGTGACCGGTCTCGATCAGTCCGATCCACAGCCAGAACCCCAATCAGAAACCCCGCCCGACCCCGACACCACGAAGGACACCTGAGCACCATGACCGACACCACCACCCGCCCGACCCTGACCTCACACCCGACCGTCGACTCCCGAGTGGGGACGGCCACCATCGAGATCGCCGAGGACGGCGGGTCCTACACCGCCGTCCGGCTCTTCGGCGCCCCGCCAGACCGGATCTTCCGGGCCTTCACCGATCCCGACGACCTGCGACAGTGGTTCCCCGCCGGAGCCCCCGAGGGCAGCGTGCTGATCACCTGCGAGTCCGACCCGACGGAGGGCGGCACCTACTTCTACGTGATGGAGATCCCCGAGTACGGCCGGATGGCATGGCACGGTAACTACACCGGCGTCAGCAGGCCCGACCGGATCGATGCCGAGGAGTGGTTCGTCATGGGTGAGCAGGAACCCGATGGCCCACCGTCGGTCCAGACCCTGGTCTTCGACCCCGTCGACGGGGGCGGCACGCTGATGACCATGACCGTCACGTTGGGCGAGCCCGAGGATCCCGAGGTCCTGATCGAGCAGACCGCCGGTGGTCTGGGCAGCTCCTTGGATGCCATGGACGCCCTGACCAGCTGAGCTGAATTCACGGAGGCGGGAACGCTCGGCCGGAGGGCGACGTCCAACGTTGCACGACAGCTCGGCAGGACAGGTCCGGCTGTCGGAATGTGAGGATCCGTCAAGCCTGAAGGGCCACCGATGAGCGAGGGTGCCAGTTCGAACCGACCCATGCGCCGGGTCCTGCTCGCGGTGGCGACCGTCCTGGCCGTCGTCGCGACCTTCTGTGCCGTGACCGATGACTCGGACGAGACCACCTCGTCGTCCGCGGGACCGGAGGCCGAAGACGACGACGAGGCGGACGGCACCGACCAGGACCCCCGCCCGTTCCGAATCCAACTCCGGGAGGGAACGGCCGACCCGACAGCTACGGACGGCGATGACGTGGCCCAGGTCACGGGAACCGGCCTGGACCCGACCCGGATCGCCGAGATCACCGGACGCTTGGACCCCCTGGAGTCCGAGGCGGACGACCAGCAGGACTTCAGCCGTCCGCCCGAATCATTGCCGCCACCAACCACGGGAGAGGCGCTGGAGGTGGCGTTCCCTCTGGCCGACACGCCGACGTCGACGGCCACTCCCGACTCCGACGGACCGCTGGAGGTCCTGCGTGTCCAGCCTGACGGCGCAGTGGACATCGCCCCCTTCCTGGCCGTCACGTTCAACCAGCCGATGATCCCGCTGGCCACCCTCGACCAGCTGGACCAAGAGGACGTCCCGGTGACCGTCAGCCCCGAACTGGACGGTCGGTGGCGCTGGCTCGGGACCCGGACTGTCCGCTTCGAGCACAGCCAGCTCGACGGCGCCCCCGTGGACGGCCTCGACCGGCTGCCGATGGCCACCGAGTACACGGTCACCATTCCGGCCGGCACCACCTCCGAGACCGGCGGAGTCCTGGCCGAGGACGTGACGTTCTCCTTCTCCACCCCACCACCAACGGTCACCCAGTTCGGCCCGCAGAGCGACAGCCTGCCGCTCGAGCCCGTCTTCGTCGCCACCTTCGACCAGCAGGTCGAGCCGGAGGCCGTCATCGACCGCATCATCCTCGACGCCGACGGCGAGCGGCCGGTCCGGATCGCCACGGCTGATGAGATCGAGGCCGACGAGACGGCCAGCGACCTGGTGGCCCGGGCCCAGGACCGACGCTGGGTTGCCTTCCGACCGGTCGACCCGCTGCCCCCGGACACTCGAGTGCGGGTTGACGTGGGGGAGGGGACACCATCGGCCGAGGGGCCGCTGACCACCACCTCGGCGCGAAGCTTCACCGGCCAGACCTACCCGGCTCTGCGAATCCTCCGAGGCGACTGCGGCCGCGGCAGCAGCGACTGCGGTCCGGGATCGGCACTGGTGCTCCAGCTGTCCAACCCGCTGGACCCCGCCTCAATCGACCCCGACCAGGTGACCGTCGAGCCCGACGTGCCGGGCGTCCAGGTCGTCCTCGAGTTCGACAACGTGATCGTCCGCGGCGCCACCCAACCCAACACGACCTACGAGGTGACCCTGCCAGCCGAGCTGACCGATCAGTTCGGACAGACTCTCGGCGAGCCGGCGAGCTGGACCTTCGGTACCGGCGACCCGCGGCCGTTCGTGCGCCAGCCCGGACGGGAGTTGGTGACGCTCGATCCGCTGGCCGAGCAGCCATCGCTCTCCCTCGTCAGCGCGGGCCACGAGGAGTTCCGCGTGGTCGCCTACGACGTCAGCCCTGACGACTGGCCCGCGTACTGGCGGGAGCTTCGCCGGTCCGAGGAGCTTCGCGAGCCCGACTTCCCGGTCCACAGCGACCGCATGATCAGTACCGGCGCGGAGGACGCCGGCACCGTCGAGACCGTCATCGACCTCAGCGACGTCCTGCCGGATGGCACCGGCCACGTGGTCCTGCTCATCGAGCCGGAGCGGACCTTCCCACGGAACAGCGAGCAGTTCTGGGAGAACCGCCCGTTCCTGATCTGGGTGCAGGCCACGACGGTCGGGATCGACGTCATCTCGGACGCGGACATGCTGCTGGCGTGGGCCACCGACCTGCGTGACGGGCAGCCAATGGCGGATGCGGAGGTCGCCTACGCCGGCTCGACGGGCCTCACCGACGGTCAGGGTCGGGCCTCCCTCCAACTGGACGGAACGGGGGCCGAGTACCTCACCGTCACGACGGAGGGACAGGCCGCCATCCTCCCATCAGGGTGGCCCGAGCGATGGGTGGAGCGGAGCCAGATTGACGAGACCCGCTGGCACGTCTTCGACGACCGCGGCCTGTACCGGCCGGGAGAGACCGTGCACCTGAAGGGCTGGGTGCGGGAACTCCAACTCTCCGGCGACGCCGACCTCGCGCTGCTCCCCGAGAACACGACCATGAGCTACCAGGTGTACGACGGCCAGTTCGTCGAGCTCGAAGCAGGTGAGGTGACGCTGAACCGGCTGGGCGGCTTCGACCTCGAGATCGAGCTGCCGGCCGGTGCCAACCTCGGCTTCGGCGCCGTGCAGTTCCAGCTGATCGAGAACGCCGACGGCCTGGCCAATCCCTTCTGGGAGCACCCACTCCGCATCGAGGAGTTCCGTCGACCCGAGTTCGAGGTCACCACGCAGGTCGTCTCGCCCGAGCCGAACGTCCTGACCCGCCCGGTGACCGTCCAGGCGGAGGCGAGCTTCTTCTCCGGCGGCGCACTACCCGCCGCCCCGGTCACTTGGACCGTCACCAACCAGCCGACGTCCTACAACCCGCCCGGCTGGCGGGAGTTCACGTTCGGCCGGTTCATCCCGTGGTGGCGGTCCGGTGGCTTCGGCCAGACCACGACGACCGGAGCAGGGTTCGAGGACGGGTTCGGCCCTGGGTTCGGACCGGGCCCCGACGATCGTGCGTCGACCGAGGTGCTGACCGGGATCACGGACGCCAGCGGCCGTCACCAGCTGGACCTGACCTTCGAGGGCGACACGCCCGACGAGCCACTCCTGGTGAGCGCCAACGCGACAGTCGAGGACGTGAACCGTCAGGCCTTCAGCTCGACCAGCGATCTGCTGGTCCACGCCGGCGAGCGGTACATCGGCCTCCGCAGCGACCGTGCCTTCGTCCGGCAGGGCGATCCGCTGCGGATCCAGACGATCCTGACCGACATCGACGGCGAGGTGATCCCCGACCAGGACGTCGAGTTGGTCGCGGAGCGACTCGTCATCAGCGTCGAGAACGGCGAGCAGGTCGAGACCGGCGTCGACGCCCAGACCTGCACGGTCACCACCAGCCTCGGGCCGGTCGAGTGCGAGTTCGACACCGAGGTGGGCGGGCAGTACCGCGTCTGGACGACCGCGACCGACGATGGCGGCGGCACGAATCGAACGGAGCTCGAGATCTGGGTCAGTGGCGCCGAGGCGGTACCCAGCCGCGATGTCACGCAGGACCAGTTGACCCTCATCCCGTCTCAGCAGGAGTACCACGCGGGAGACGTGGCCGAGATCCTGGTCCCCGCCCCGTTCAGCCCGGCCACGGGTCTGGTCACACTCAGCCGGAACGGCATCACCTCCACCCAGGTCGTCGACGTGGTCGACGGCAGCGCGATCGTCGAGATACCCGTGACCGACGAGATGGTGCCGGGCATCACGGTGCAGGTCGACCTGGTCGGATCGGCACCACGTGTCCTGGACGACGGCTCTCCCGCGCCTGACCTGCCTGACCGTCCGGCGTTTGCCGCCGGGCAGATCGAGCTTGCGGTCCCACCGACCACTCGCGCTCTGACGGTCCAGGCCGAGCCGGAGGCCGACCGGGTGCTGCCCGGCACCCAGACCGCGGTGGAGGTCACCGTGACCGGCCCGGATGGAGCGGCGGTCGAGGGCGCCGACGTGGCCCTGGCCGTGGTCGACGACGCGGTGCTCTCGCTGGTCGACTACCAGCTGGCCGACCCACTCGACAGCTTCTACCGCCCCCTCGGATCGTTCCTGGACAGCGAGTACCTCCGCCACACCATCCAGCTCGCCCGAGCTGATGCTGTGGGTTCGGAGGGTCGGTCGAGCGGAGAGGACGCAGCCATGGAGGACGAAGCCGCCGCCGGAGCCGCCACCGCGGAGGCGATGACCGACGACGCGATGGACGAGGAGGAGTCGGCCGGCGACGCGGCGGCCGGCACCAGCGCGCTGGCCGCCCCCGCCGTGGTCCAGGCCACCGGCGGCCAGGGGGCCCCGCCGATCGAGGTCCGGTCCAACTTCGACGCGCTTGCTGTCTTCGCCCCTGAGGCGACGACCGACGCGCAGGGTCGGGCCACGGTCCAGGTGGACCTGCCCGACAGCCTGACCCGTTATCGGGTCATCGCCGTCGCTGCAGCCGGTGAGGACCAGTTCGGCAGCGACGAGAGCACGCTCGAGGCCGCGCTGCCCGTCCAGGTCCGTCCCTCACCGCCACGGTTCGCGAACTTCGGTGACACCTTCGAGTTCCCCGTCGTGGTGCAGAACACCACCGAGGAGGAGGTGACGGCCGAGGTGGTCTTGGAGGTGACGAACCTGGAGGCGACCGACACCGGTCTAGAGGTCAGTGTCCCGGCGGGGGATCGGGTCGAGGTCCGCTTCCCCATCAGCGTCGCCGATGCCGGCACCGCCCGGTTCCGCACGACCGTGGTGGCGGGCGACGCAACCGACTCGGCCAGCGGCGACTTCCCCGTCTACACCCCGGCTACCTCGGAGTCCTTCGCGACCTACGGGGTCCTCGACGGCGGGGTCGTCAGCCAACCCGTCCTGAGCCCGACCGACGTCGTGCCGCAGTTCGGCGGTCTCGAGGTGACCACCTCCTCGACGGCATTGCAGTCGCTGACCGATGCCCTGCTGTACCTGACCACCTATGAGTACGACTCCTCAGACGCGTTGGCCTCTCGAGTCCTGGCGATCGCCGCGCTGCGCGACGTCCTGGCCGCGTTCGACGCAAGCCTCCTGCCGTCGGCGGGGGAGATCGAGGCGACCGTCGCCAGCGACCTCGAGGGCCTGGCCGGTCTGCAGAACCCCGATGGCGGCTGGCCCGTGTGGCAGCGGGGCCGGTCCAGTGAGCCGTTCCACTCCATCCAGGCCACCCACGCGCTGCTCGCCGCTCGAGCAGCCGGCTACGCCGTCCCGGAGGAGACGCTGCGCCGCGGGCTCGAGCTGCTTCAGGGCATCGAGAACATCATCCACCCGCGTGTCAGCGAGACCACCCGGCAGAGCCTGCGCGCGTACGCCGTCCACGTCCGGAACCTGGCTGGTGATCCCGACCCCGCCCGGGCAGTGGCGATCTACCGGGCCCTGCAGGACGCCAGCGGTGGCGAACCCGGGGCGCTACCGCTGGACGCGGTCGCCTGGCTCTGGCCTGTCCTCGACACCACCTCTCCCGATGGGTCGGCCGTCGACGCCGAGATCGAGGTCGTGCTGGGCAATCGGGTGACCGAGACGCCGTCGGCGGCCACGTTCACGACCGGATACGGCGAGGACGGCTATCTGGTCCTCGGCTCGGACCGTCGGACAGACGGCATCATCCTCGACGCCCTCTTGGATCGGCGGCCGGACAGCGACCTCATCGTCAAGGTCGTGAATGGTCTGCTCGCGAATCAACGCCAGGGCCGGTGGACCAACGTCCAAGAGAACGCCTTCATCCTGCTGGCCGTCAAGCGCTACTTCGACACCTTCGAGGCGACGCCCCCGGACTTCGTGGCCCGGGTGTGGTTGGGTGACCTGTACGCGGCAGAGCACACCTTCGAAGGCCGTTCAACGGACTCATCGCTGACCGTGATACCGACCTCGGAACTGCTCGCCGCCGCAGATGATCCCGGCCTGGTCATCCAACAGGACGGCGAGGGCCGGCTGTACTACCGGCTCGGGCTGCAGACCGCGCCGGCCAGCCTGCAGGTCGACGCCCGCGACGAGGGGTTCGTCGTCCAGCGGGTCTACGAACCGGTCGGTGATCCCGAGGACGTCATCCGGGACGACGACGGCATCTGGCGGATCCGGGCGGGTGCCCAGGTACGGGTCCGGGTGAGCCTGGTGGCCGACAGCCGGCGCGTGAACATGGCACTGGTCGATCCGCTCCCCGCCGGGCTGGAGCCGGTCAACCCCGCCCTGGCGGCCTCCCCCGCCCCTCCGCCCGAGCCCGATGAGCCAGAAGCAGCGACCGAGGGCCCCGTGGCGAGCACGATCGACGTGACGTTCATCGGCCCGTGGTTCGAGCATCAGAACCTGCGGGACGACCGCGCCGAGGCCTTCAGCGGCCTGCTCCAGGGCGGCACCTACGAGTACACCTACATCGCCCGGGCGACGACACCCGGCACCTTCGTCGTGCCGCCTACAGTGGCCGAGGAGATCTACACCCCCGAGGTCTTCGGCCGCACCGCCACCGACACCGTCGTGATCGACTGACTCGCCAACCGCGGGGGACCCGCCTCGGTCACTCCCCGGTCCGTCGAGCCATGGCGCCGACGGTGCGGGCCATGATCGCCAGGTCGTGCCAGGGCCGCCAGTCGTCGATGTAGGCCAGGTCCTTCTCGACCCAGGACTCGAACGTGGACTCGGCCCGGCCTTCGACCTGCCACAGACCCGTGATGCCCGGCTTGACCGACAGCCGACGACGCTGCGCCGGGTTGTACAGGTCCACCTCTCGCCGAAGCGCTGGTCGCGGTCCGACGATCGACATGTCACCACGCAGGACGTTCAGGAACTGCGGGACCTCATCCAGGCTGGTCCGCCGCAGTACCCGACCGAAGCGGGTGATCCTCGGGTCATTGGTCGCCTTGAACGTGATGCCGTCCCGGGTGTTCAGGTGCTGCACCTCGGCCAGGCGCTCCTCGGCATCGACGGTCATCGTCCGCAGCTTGAGCATCCGGAAGACCCGGCCGTTCAGGCCGATCCGGTCCTGGCTGAAGAAGACCGGGCCCCGGTCGGTGAACCTGGCGACGGCCGCGGCGACGAGGATCACCGGGCTGAAGACGAGCAGACCGGCAAGCGCCCCGACGACGTCGAAGGTGCGCTTGAACCCGTTCTGGATGACGTCGTCGGGGGTGCTGACGAACGCCAGTTGCGGCACCCCGCCCAGCTTGTCGACCCGGCTCCGCGAGCGAAGCTGCTCGGCCATCCAGAGCGGGATGCGGACCTTCTTGCCCTGCTCCTCGGCGGTCTGCGCCACATGGCGGATCAGCGGCCACTGCTCGAACGGCAGACAGATCACCACCTCGTCGATGACCCGCTGCGTCAGAACGGCATCGATGTCGCCGATGCCACCCAGGCGCGGCTGCTCGGGCAGCGACGCATCACCACCCAGGAAACCGATCGGTTGCAGGCCGAGTTCAGGCTGCCCGGTGACCGTCGCGAGGAACCGCTGCGCGCCGATGCCATCGCCGACGACCAGCAGCCGACTGACGGCGCCACGCCGCGGCTCACGCGAACGACCAGCCAGGATCGTGGCCACCCTCCGACTGCAGACCAGCCACAGCAGCACCACCCCGGCAACTGCCAGCAGGTGGAGGCGACGGATGGCGGTCGCCTCGAAGGCAGCGATCAGCGTGAGGATGGCCCCGAGCACCACGACGGTACCGAGCACGGACCGGGCGACCAGCTGCCGGAGCCGCCGCGATGTCACGATGCGGTACAGACCGAACTGCGACCAGACCGGGGGAACGGCTGCGAGCAGGAGGAGCAGTGAGGCCGAGGGCGCCACACGTCCGTCGCCGACCATGAACATCGGACCCGCCACGCGGGCCAGGACGAGGAACACCGAGACGAGCACGGTCAGGTCCAGGCAGACCATGACCAGCTTGGCCCAGATCAGTTGATCCCGGCCCAGTCCATCACGTGTGCTGTCCGGCTGGCCGGCGTGCACCATGGGAGCATCCGCGGCCTCGGGTTCGGCGTGGCTGAGGTCGATGACCCGATCAGAGTGAACGGTTGGCTGGCTCACGATGCCCCCTCGGAACGGCGGGTACAGGGCTACGAGCGTGCGCTGCACGGTAGCGGCCGTTCGTTACCGCAGTGTGATCGATCAGCCACTGTCCGATGACGTGGTCATCTGGATTGCTATGGCGGACGTCGCGGGGGCCTCAGTTCCTGACGAAGTGCGTGTGCCGCCGGGTGCCACCGTCGTCCGCGCTGTCGGGTGGCGTCTGCTCGCCGGGTGTCTCGATGTCGACCGCGCCCGTCTGCGGCAGCTCGTCCTGCCGTCCGGACGTCCCGTCGACACCCCCGGGTGCGGGCACGGTCGAGTCGGTGACCGGATCACCTTCCGGCAGCGCCGGCGGGACCGGTCCGTCAGGGCTTTCCCCGCCACTTGACCGGTCGGAGAACCCCAGAACCCGGTCCAGTTCGGCCTGCCACGCCGCCGGGACGTGTGAGTCGATGGTCACCGTGGCCGTGGGATCGATGCGGTCAGGGTCGGCCGGACCGACGAACTCGCAGCCGTAGAGGTCAACGACCGCGTCGGCGCCAGCGTTCAGGTGGACGGACTCACCGATCCCGCCCCGCTTCACCGGATCGACGCTGTCGCAGCCGACGATGGTGGCGCTGGCCCAGATCCGGTAGTTGCGCTTGTTGTCCGCGGCGTACGGCGCGATCAGCAGCGTCTCCTCGGACTTCAGGTCGTACCCACCATCGGTGCTGCCCGTGGCGGACGTCGCCTCGAAGGTGATCCGGTAGGTCCCCCGTTCGGTGGCGAACCCGTCGCCGTTCCAGTACTCGTTCTGGGTGTCGTGGCTGTTGTGCATCCCGACCCGTCGCAGGACGACCTCATGGACCGAGTCGATCAGGTGCACCCCCATGGCGAAGTTGTCTCCGTCCTGCCGCTGCGAGTCACCAACCACGTCCTCGACGAGCACGTCGTGGCTGTTGTAGGCCAGACGGATCACGTTCTTGCTGAACCCGGCCACCCGGACCTCGGTGATGCTCGAGTTGGTCAACGAGGCGGAGGGTTCCGAGCCCGAGAGGTGCGTCGTCAGGAAACGCCGGATGTTGGTGGCGGACATGTCGCGCAGGTGCAGGTTGTCGACGTCTCCCATGATCCGGAAGGCCGTTCCGACATCGGCGAACGAGAGGTTCTCGACGTGCAGGTTGTCGGCCCCGGAGCTGAGCCGGAAGATCTCACCACCATGCTTGCCGTCGGGCGTCCAGGGGTTGGAGCGGGTGGACTGGATGAGCGGCGTCGCCGGGGAGCCGTCCGCGGCGCCTCCCCGGATCGTGATCGGTGCCTCCGGCGTACCACCACGCCAGATCGTTGCGGAGGACTGGTCCAGGTACGGCCCGCGATCCGCCAGGATCACGATCTCATCGCCCGGGCTGGCCGCCTTGATGACCCGGTTGATGCGGGTGAGGGACTGCGCGTCATCCGGGCTCGAGCCGCTGGCGTCCCCACTGGCGGAGGGTGCGATGTACCAGGTCGTGGGGGAGGGTTGAGCCGCCGCGGGCATGGCGAGGAGCGCCAGCAGCAGCGTGGGGGCGAGGAGTCCCCCCATGAGGCGACGGAGCACAACGACTGAAGACACGGATCTCGACAATCTGTAGCGAAGGGTTGCACAGAGTGACTCGACTGGTCGTCGTCGAAGCTTGAGCCGTTATTGGCCGATCTCGTGGGACCCGGGCCGACGGCGCTCAGGCTGGCCGGGTTACTCGCTGGACGTGTGGCTCTGCTGTGACCGGAAGGCGGCCAGCCAGTCGACGAAGTGGCTCATGCCCTCCTCCAACTCCGTATCTGGTCGGAAGCCGGTCACCTGGATGAGTTCGTCGGTCCGGGCCCGCGTGATCGGCACGTCGCCATCGGCGGCGGGCTGGTAGTTGATGACGGCCTTGGTGCCGATCAGGTGTTCGAGCAACTCGATGAGCTCGCGGATGGTGGCCTGGCCACCGTGGCCGATGTTGAACAGGCGAAAGGGTCCCGGCGCCGTGGCGGGATCGGGGTCCTCGGCTGTCCACGCCTGGTTGGGGCCGGTCGGGTTGCCGGCCACCCGGACCACACCCTCGACGATGTCATCGACGTAGGTGAAGTCGCGGACCACCGACCCGTCGCCGTACAGCGTCAGAGGCCGGCCTGACATGATCGCGCTGGCGAAGGCGTAGTAGGCCATGTCGGGGCGCCCCCAGGGGCCGTAGACGGTGAAGAACCGCAGGCCCGTGGTGGGCAACTGGAACAGGTGGCTGTAGCTGTGAGCCATCAGCTCGTTGGAGCGCTTGGTCGCCGCGTACAGGCTGACCGGGTGGTCGGCCGGGTCGTGGACATCGAAGGGCAGCCGCCCGGTCGTGCCGTAGACGCTCGAGGAGGAGGCGTAGACCAGGTGCTCGACATCGCCTCGCCGCGCGACCTCCAGCACCGTGGCGAAGCCGGTGAGGTTGGAGTGCACGTAGGCAGCGGGGTTGTGCAGGGAGTACCGCACGCCGGCCTGGGCCGCCATGTGGATGATCACCCGGGGACGACGCTGGGCCGCCAGCAGCCCCATCGCCTCGGCGTTGGCGCAGTCCATCCGGTGGAAGGAGAAGTTGGGATCCTGCTGCAGCTTCGCCAGGCGGCCCTGTTTCAGCGCCGGGTCGTAGTAGGTGTTCAGCGCGTCGACCCCGATGACCTCGATGCCCTCGGCCAGCAGGCGCTGGGCCAGGTGGAAGCCGATGAAGCCGGCAGCTCCGGTCACCAACCATGGTCCAGGTGAGATCCGGTTGCGCCACCCCTGGGGGTCAACCGACGATGTGTGTTCCATGATCAGCCCTGTTCGACGTCATCACTGTGCGGTTGCCGTACGGTAGGCCCTCAGTGCTGCTGCGCCGCACGATCACCCGTGTCCGCCGGTCCACCATCCTCGACCGTCCGGACGTCCGACGGACGGGCCTGTTGGCCGGGAGTGCGCGCAGCGGGACCACGTGGGTGGCTGGCCTGCTCAATGCGGAGAACGCTTATCGGGACATGTTCGAGCCCTTCCACCCGGGGAAGGTCGACCGGATCTCACACTTCGCGTTTCGTCAGTACCTTCGTGCTGACGAGATGAGGCCGCGCTTCACCGAGCCGATCATGTCCATCCTCGCGGGCGACATCCGGCATCCCTGGGTCGACAAGCACAACGAGCGTCTGTGGGTCAGGTATCGACTGATCAAGGAGATCCGCGCCAACCTGTTCCTCGGGTTCATCCGGGCGGCAGTCGCGAACCTGCCGATCGTCCTGTTGCTGCGCCACCCGGTTGCCGTGGCGGCGTCACGGGCGGAGCTGGGCTGGAGCGTGGACCTCCGCTCCTTCCTCGCCCAGTCGGACCTGGTCGAGGATCACCTGGCCCCGTTCGTCGACGTGATCAGCTCCACCAGCGACCCATTCCTGCAGCACGTGGTCCTGTGGTGCATCGAGAACCGGGTGGCGCTGCGCGACCTCGGTGCCGCGTCGCCGGCACGCACCCACGTCTGCTACTACGAGCACTTCTGCGCCGACCCCGTCGCCGAGACGACGGCGGTGCTCGAGCTGTTCGCCCGCGCCGGGCTGGTCCCACCGAGCGCGGAGCACACGGCGTCGGTCAGGCAGGTTGCGGATCGCCCCTCACCCCTCGCCAAGGCACACAGCGCGGTCAACACGGGGGACGACCGCATCCGCGGCTGGCGAAGCCGGGTGTCTGTCGAGCAGGTGCGGCTCGCCCTGGACCTGGTCACGGCGTTCGGGCTGGACGGGATCTACTCGGACGACGTGCTGCCGCACCAGTCGTCAGGCGGGTGTCCGACCATCCACTGAGACGTCCCCAGGTGCGCGGTGCAGCACGAACGCGCCCTTCTCCAGTTCGAGGTAGGTCGAGCTGAGCTCGGGGTGGACCTGCGTCCACCGGGTCACCATCTCAGCCTCGTCCGGCCGTGCGCCGTCATCGGCCACGATCGTCACCGAGGACGACAGGTGGTCCCACAGCAGCGGGACGGCGGGGAAGCGAGCCAGCGGCTGGATCGTTCCGGGCGGCCCGTCGATCACGAGCAGGTCGATCGGGTGGTCCAGCTCCACCTGCTCGAGGTCGTACCAGCGCCATGTCTCGCCGTCGATCTCGTACGCCCGCAGGGGCGCGTCGATCACGCTGGCAACGTCCTCCAGCCCGTGGGCTCGGACCTGGCGGCGTGTCTCCTCAGCCCACTCCGGGCTGCTCTCCAGGGAGACGACACGGCCGTGCCCGCGCTGCTGCAACGCGTAGCCGATCGCCACCGTCGAGGTGCCACTGCTGGCTTCCACGACCAGCGTCGGTTCGCGCCGCTTGACCTGATCGACCAGGACGGTGAGCAGGTCGGCTGATGCCGCCCAGCCACCGAGCGGCAGGAGTGGCGCCCGCGGTGAGAGCAGCGCGTACAGCGCGCCGAGTGCCTCGGTCTGCTTGCTGGCGTTCAGCTGGGCTGCCATGGCCTCGACCGCGTGACTGCGCAGACGTCGGTAGACCTCCAGCGCCACCATGATGATCGCGGTCGTCGCAGCGCCGAGGCCGGTGGCGATGCCGACCGGAACCGAGATCGCCGTCCCGATGCCGGTCAGGGCCGCGACGATGACACCGACCACCAGCGCCGATCGCAGGTCATCGTTGCGGGTGTTCGTGCTCATGTCCGCAGTCCCGCTGGTGGTCCGGCGTTGTGCAAGCTCATCAGTTCCTCGGCAGCGCGGTCGAAGTCCCCTTCCGCACCGACGAAGTCCCAGAGCCTGCGCAGGGCGACGGGCCCATCGTTGATGTCGATCTCCAGCGCGTGCCGCACGCCGTGCAGGAAGTGAGTGACGTTCCCCTCGATGGTCTCGACCAGGTCTCGGGCCACAGCGGGTCGCTGGTCATCCGGCCAGAACTCGTTGCGCTGCAGCACCCCGTAGGCGTAACTGTCGATCAGGGAGTTCCATCGGAATCTTCCCGTCAGCGCACGACGAATGCGCCAGCGCAGCGGCGGGACATCCGGCCGCCAGCGGTCCACGAAGCTGCGCGCGACGAGCGCGGGGTCGCGGCGCAGGTGGACGTAGGCGGCTTGGTCGCCGTAGGTGCGGTAGAGCCGACCCAGGTACCAGCTCAGCCGGTTGTCCACCTCGATGTGGTTGTCCGGGTAGTCCAGGCGGGACGGGCCCAACGTGTCCCGATGGCTCTCATGCCCAGCGGTGTAGTTGGTCATGTGCTGGCACGCTCGCGCCAGTGATGTCGAGCCGGTGCGGCCGGCTCCGAGCACGAACACTCTCATGCTGTCCTCCTTCTTCGTGAGATGCGCCAGTACGTCTGGCGTGGCAGACGGCCCACACGCAGGGCCGGCCCGGTCAGGGACGGAGCGACGTCGTCCAACGCCGTCAGACCTCGCCATCGCCGCTGCTGGGTGACAGCGGTGAGGGCATCCAGGACCGTCCGTCGGGTTGCGGGGTGCTCTGCCTCGGCCGCTGCCGCCAGCAGTTTGCGCGTCATGACGCCGCACGCTGCCGGATCCTGGCGGACGCGTGATGCGTACTTGGTCGCCACTGCGGCCAGGCCCAGGCCTCGCCGGTCGCCGGCGAAGACTCGCCTGCCGTCGGTCGTCTGGTGGATCACCGTCGTCGTGTGGTCAGTGGTGGCGACATCGGTCAGGTCGAGCAGTTGGAGCAGGTAGTCCCAGTCCTGCATTGCGGGCAGCGCCTCGTCCCAGCGAGGGGACACACCTCGGCGAACGGTCAGGGACGAGGTCACCGCAAGCCGCCAGTTGTCGAAGCGCAGGACCCGGCGGGCGTCAGCGCAGTGGTCACGCGTGACCGGTGCTTCGCGGACCCCGTCCCGCACCCGCACGGCTCCCGACACGATGGCGCCGGCATCGCCGATGGCGGCGAGATCCTGCTCGAGCTTGTCGGCGGTCCACGCATCGTCGGAGTCCAGGTACGCCACGAAGTCCTGCGTCGCGGCCGCCAAGCCGGAGTTCCGGGCGGCCGGTGCGCCGCGGCTGATCGGATGGTCGAGCCGCCGCAGGGCCGAGGTGGGCGGTAGCGGATCGTCGGCCAGGTCGTGCCCGACGGGGCCATCGCGGACGACGATGACCTCGGCCGGTGCACGGGTCTGGGCAGCGACCGAGCGGATGCAGCGATCGATGCCCTCAATCCGAGGGCCGAGGGGGATGATCACTGAGACCGGGGCGGGCGGCGGTTCCATGCGGGTCCTGGAAGATCACGTAGGCGGCAGAAGACCATACTGCCCGTGATCCGCGTGTTCGCCCAGCGGGGAGGCGACCCGATGGCCGATGTCCGGATCACTGATCCTCGTCCGTGTCGATTCCCACGGCGGTCGGGACCTCGCTCGAGTCCGTGGACCGCGAGCGCCGGAGGAGGGAGAACAGCACGCGCAGGGTGTCCCGGTCGAAGACGAACGCGACGAGGCCGTACACCACTGCGCCGGCGGCGACCAGGGTGACCAGGGCGAGGAGTCCGGGGATCTGGCCCTCCAGGGCGGTCTGCAGCGGCAGGACGGCTGCGGCCATCGCGATCATGCCGATGACCGGGACGACCACCTGGCGGAGGTAGTGGAGGGGCGAGAGCCCGGCCACGCGTCGGAGGATCAGGAACTGGACCGGCCAGAACAGCACCGAGGTGATGGCCACGGATGCGGCCACACCGACGATGCCGTACTGCACGCCGATCAGGAACCCGAGCGTGTTCACGATCAGGCGGGCGATGTTCATCGTCAGCGTCAGCCCGCCTCGTCCCTTGGCCAGCAGCAGGGCTTGGCTGAAGTAGGTGACGCTCATGACGACGCCGTTGACGACGAGGAACTGGCTGGGGACGATCGCCTCGTCCCACTGGGGCCCGAACACGGCGGGGAAGAGCGTCGGCGCGACCAGCCCGAGCCCAGCGAACAGTGGGATGCCGACCAGCGCGCTGATCCGGGTGGCTCGATACAGCGCATCACGCATGGCCGCAGCATCGTGCTGCAGTCGGGCGAAGCTCGGAAGGGACACGCCCGAGACCGACGTCAGCACGCTGTCGACCACGACCCGGTAGAAGCGGTAGGCGATCGTGTAGATGCCGAGGGCGGAGGAGCCCAGGTTCAATGAGATGATCAGGTTGTCGACGTTCTTGTTGGCCGTGCTCATCAGCCTGATGCCGGTCACCGACGCGCTGAAGCCGAGGAGGTCACGGAACTCGGACCGGCCGACCGACAGACTCGGCCGCCACTCGCTCACCCGCCACAGCATCGCGCAGCCGAGCGCCGTTCCCACGAGGAGTTGCACGGCCAACGCGTAGGGGCCGGCTCCCGCCCACGCCAGTCCGATGGCGACGATGGCCGCACCGATGGTGGAGACGATGTTGCGCACCGCCAACTCGGAGAACCGGAAGGACCGCTTGAGCAGCCCCATCTGCACGCTGGACAGCGCTGCCAAGGTCGAGTTCAGGGCCATCAGTCGGAGGATCGGCGTGGCCTGGCTGTCGCCCAGCGCCGTGGCGACGGGGCCGGCCGCGCTCGCGACCACTGCGGTCAGCAGTGCCCCCGTTGCGACCGACGCCCAGAACGCGGTGTTGAGGTGCCGGTCGGTCAGGTCAGGATGGCGGACGATCGCCGTCCCGAAGCCGAGGTCAGCGATGGCGGTGAGGACGCCGACGGCCACCGTGGCGACGGCAACGATCCCGAAGTCCTCGGGGACGAGGAGTCGGGCGAGGACGATGACGACGATGGTGGTCGCGGCCTTGCTGAGCCACTGCGCTGCGAACAGAACCAGCGCAGATCGCCCTGCCGAACGGCCGAGGGTGGCCTCGGGGAGTTCGTCGACGGGCAGTGGACTGCTGGCGCTCATCGTCCCCACACCCTGCCCCGAACCGAGGTGCCCGCACGTCGCCGACGCAGCGCCATCCGTTTGCGCGTGCGGTCGAGGTATCCCGCCAATCGTGCGCTGGCGGGCACCGGTGCCGCCGGTTCCTCGAAGCGTTGGTGGCCGATCATCGACTCCTGGACCGTCTCGAGGACGGGGAAGGGGAAGACGCTGTAGTTCGGAACGCCGTGCTCCCAGTACCGGTCCAGCTGGTCGTCGATCGGTCTGCTCACCGTGGAGAAGCGGGCCAGGAAGTGCCGCGCAGCCGGCCGTGCGATGTAGTAGGCCTGCGTGCCGAAGGCGGGGTCCAGCAACTCGATCAGCGCGGTCGACCGTGTGAGGAAGGGTCGCTGGCGTTCGACGTACCGCGGTGTGCGCTTGTAGTACAGCCGCAGGTAGGAGATGCCGTGGTCGACGGGACGGTGGTCGGCCAGTGCCCGGAGGAAGAGCCAGTCCGCGATGACGTCGTCCTCCAGGACGATGTAGGCCTGGTCCTCTCCGGCCAGCAGTTGGCGCCAGATGCCCAGGTGGCTGGAGTAGCAGCCGATCTCACCCGCGGTCAGAGACCGCCCCTTGGCTCGCCTGGCCGCACGGTCGTCGTAGGTCAGGGCCGGGTCGAGGCCGGTGTGGGCGTCGAAGAAGGACCACGGCAGCGAGCAGGTGGGGACGCTGGCTTCGAAGCGCCGCCGCCGCTCGGTGGCCGTCGGCAGACTGAGCACGACGACCTTGGTTCCCCGGTCACCGGCCGGCCGCGCGGTTTGGTCCTGCGCCACGCCGCAACGCTACTCGGAGACGGGTGAACAACAGCGGTCCGCACGCACACCACTGCACAAGGCCTGGACGAACACCAGGTCGACTCAGCCAGACCGCTCCGGTTGGATGTCGGCCCCCGGGTCGGCCAGGTGGTACTTCGCGAGGTACGCCAGGTGGGTGGCTTGCACCGCGGCCCCGACACCCGCGGTCGTCACACGCTGCCACGGCGACATCTCGACCTCGCGGGCGATCGAGCGGGTTCCTCTGACGAGCTTGCGTGCGCGGGTGCGGACGAACTCGCGCCGCCACCCGTCGCTGCCAGCTTCGAAGCGCCCCAGGGTCAGCCGGTGGGCACGGCCGCGGAAGGCCGCCCAGTCCGAGCGGGCGCGATGGAACACCACCACCTGGTCGCTGTACGTCCCTCGCACGCCGTGCCGGTGGGCGCGACCGCCCCACTCGTGGTCACCACCCGAGCGCAGGCCGGCATCGAATGGCCCGACCCGCTCGAACACGGCTGTGGTCATCCACGCGTTCGCCGTCGCGGCGTAGTGGTTGACGTCCATGTCCCGCGCCTGGTCGAACAGCAGGACCTTCTCGTAGCGCTCGAACGCGTTGCCGACGTCAGGCGCGGCGAGCGCCTCGAGGGCGCGGTCGCGGTCGCGGCCCGACAGGTCCCACCGATACCCAGCGTTCGGTCCTGCGGCGTAGATCACCACGCGGCCCGCCAGGTACTCGACCCCCCTGTCGACGTGGCGGCGGCCGGCCTCGATGAAGTCGGACCGGGGGATGCAATCCGCGTCCACGAAGGCCAGGATCTGTCCCTGGGCGTGTCGCGCACCGAGATTGCGAGCGGCATATGGCCCTGGCGCCTCCTCCCGCAGGAGCGTCGCGCGCGCCGCGGGCGGCAGGGCCAGCGGTGGGTCGGAGCGGTTGTCGACGACGATGACCTCGAAGGTCTCGTCGGGGGCGGTCTGCTCGCCCAACGCCTGCAGGCATCGTCGGATGCCATCGGCGTCGTTGTACACCGGAATGACGACGGACACGGTCGGCGACATGACAGCCGCGACGCTACCCGCGGTTGGTGTCCACCCACACGTACGCTTGCCCAGGGATGGCAGCGGGTCGGAGGTCGGAGGGCGTGACGCGGGCGACCCGACGCCAGCTCTACGACGTCCTGTCCTGGGCGCTTGCGGTGTCGTTCGATCCGTTGGTGGCCGCGCGTCGGCGCCCACGAGCGGCGTGGATCGCGGGCGCCTGGGAGGAGGTGGTGGCGGCCGCTCGCTTCCACGGCGTCTTCGGCTATCTCACCCGTGCGCTGCGGCAGTCCGGCGTCGAGCTGCCGGACCAGGTGGTGACTCAGCTTCGTGAGGGCAACGCCATCAGCGGGGCGCAGTACCTCGCCGCCGTTGCGGACCTCGCCGTCGTGGCGCGCACCCTCGACGAGCGCGGCATCGTCTGGGCGGGGTTCAAGGGCCCCTTCCTGACGGAGTTGGCGCACGAGGCGGTGCACCTGCGGACCTTCGGCGACCTGGACGTGCTGGTCGCGCCGTCAGACATCCGTGCGGCCGTGACCGCGCTGGTCGCCGTGGGGGCCCACCCGATGGTGGAGGACCATCGTCGCGTCCTTGCGGAGCAGCGCGCCGAGATGCACCTGGTGCTGCCCGGCGGCACCCAGCTGGATCTTCACTGGGACCTGGTCGCCGACGGCCAGCGTCGCGCCGACGTGTCCGTCCCGCCCGCTGCGGCGCTGCTCGGTCGTCGTCGGCAGGTGCTCGTTGATGGCCACCCCCGGTGGACACTCGGCCTGGCCGACAGCGCCCTGCACGTGGCCATGCACGCGACGTGGAGCGGTGGGCACCGGCTGATCTGGGTGCGGGACGTCTCCGGGCTCTGGACGGCGCTTGCGGCTCAGGACGCGTCGACCGACGCCATTGGTTCACGGCTTGACGGCCACGCGATGGTCGAGCAGGCACGGTCCTGGGGGGTGGTCCAGCCCGTCTCGATGGCGCTCGGCCGCATACCGCGGTTCGGCGGTGAGCTGCCGTCGGTTGCTGGTCCGCTCGTGGCCGCGGGGTCGAGCTTCACGGCAGCCCTGCTGCGTTGCTTGCAGTCCGTCCACCGGCCGCCGGTCCGCGAGGGGCGTCAGAGCATCGCGATGTGGCATGCGCGATCGGCTCGGGACTCGACCGGCGCGGTCCTTCGGGAGATGGCGCGCTACGCGCTGGCCTTCCCGCGGCGCGCCACGTACCGACGGGTCGGTCCCCCACGGGCAGACGAGGCGGGTACCGGCCTGGACGAGCTGCTGAGCGCGCTCAGCGGCCAGGACGCCAAGGCGGTCGAGGGGTAGGGGCCCAAGTGGTCAGCGGACGCCGGCCAGGTCGAGCACGAACCGCGTTGCTGCCGCCAGATCCTGTCGGCCCATCACCGCCGTCGTGCTGGCCCGCTCGACCAGGGCTCCGATGGCGCCCAGCCCCCGATCCGTTCCGGCGCCGGTCGGGATGACCAGCTGGCCGAGCAGCAGGGCCGCATCCCGGCCGGAGATGGTACGAGGCAGCGGATCAGGCGCTCGAGAGAGACCGATCACCGCCGCCACCGGGGCGGGGTCGCGCGAGGTGCGGCCGGCCGCCGACATCCGCAGGGGACCGTCTTCCCTGAACAGGGCTCCGTCAGTGCCGAGATGGCCCAGGACGGCGTTGGCTCCCGCCTTGAGGTTCAGCGGCGCCGGCGATCCGGTGACCAGACCGGTGTCGGCCACTGCGACCAGCTCATCGGTCAGGCCGAGTGCGCCACCGCGCAGGCATGCCGCGACGAGGGTCGACTTGCCGACGCCGGAGCGGCCGGCCAAGAGGACGGCGCCTCTGCCTCCGGCCACGGCTCCGGCGTGCAGCAGCACCGAGGTCCGTCCGTCGCGGGCGGCGTGGTGCAGGGCACGAAGGACCGCACGGCCCAGGTCCGCTCGTGTGGTTGGACGGAGCACCTCTGCCGGGCTGGTGACCGACCACGCGTGCACGTCCAGCCGCCGGATGCCGACGTGGACCGGTTGCGGATCAGGACCGCCGCCCCGCGGCGCGATCGCCAGGTCGCCGAACAGATCGCGCAGGTAGGTGCGGTCCTCGGCGTCGTCGGCGTCGACCTGCAGCCAGACGCCGTGATGGAGGACCCGGGTGGCCGGGGCGGACATGGACCGGGTGGGTGGGTCCTACTCGATGTCGTCGTCCGCGGCGCTCTCGTCGGGGTCAGCCACAGTCGCGTCCTGGCCGCTCTTGCTGGCCTTGAGCATGGCGGCACCACCGGCAACCGCGCCGGCTGACAGCCCGACGTAGGACAGGACGCCCAGTCCCGTCGTGGCCAGCGAGTCGGGCTGGTCGGGGTCGGCGGGGACCTCCTGACGCACCGCGGTCGTGACGGGGGCCGGCGGGGTGCCAGCGGACACGACCGGAGTCGTCACCTCGCCCGGCTCACCCGGCTCGCCTGGCTGACCCGGTGCGCCCGGCTCACCTGGTGCTCCGGGTTCCCCCGGTTGGCCCGGTTGGCCCGGCTGTCCGGGCTCGCCTGGCTGACCGGGCGGCGGCGGCTCGGGGTTCTCCGTGTCGACGCCGATCACCACCGGGTCCTCCGTCGGGGGGGGTCCGGACTGCGCGAACGCAGCAACGGGGCGAAGGACCAGGATCGTCGGTGCCGCGTAGGCGGTGCCGACCAACGCCCGGCGGCTGACCCTGGAGCGGTCGTCTTTGATGGCTGCTTCTGGACTGCTGCTCTCACTCACGTGTAGCTCGACTTTCGGCGGCGTCGGTCAGTAGTCGTCTCTCGCGCAGTGTAGTCACGAACTCGGTCACATCGCGAGATGCAGTACGAGCATCAACCGCGAAGGCCTGGACCAGACGGTCCACCAGGTCCGTGATCGTGGCACCGGCGACCAGTTCTCGCCACAGCAACGAACCGGTGTGGTTGAGCGAGAGGTACTCATCACGGGTCAGGTCGACGGCGATCACCTCACCGTCGATCTCACGCCAGCTCACGCGCTGATCATCCAGTTGCAACTGCATCGGTGGTGCAGCGTATCGGGTCGCGGTGAGGACTACGATCACTGACGATGGATCTCCGCGCAGTCGCACGACGGGGCATCGCCGTGTACGAGCGCAGGCGAACCCGGGCCATCCCGCCCATCGTGTTCTTCCACCTCCCCAAGTGTGGCGGCACCAGCGTCCGCATCGCCCTGCGCAACCGTCTGTCCGCCCTCGGCACGGGCACCAGCATTGCCGAGCTGGATTCCGCCGCGACTCGAATCGTCTCCGAACGCAGCGGCCAGTCGCTCCTCGCCGTCCGTCAGGCGTGGCTGGACTATCAGCTCGCTCGATCCGACGTCCAGCTCGTGGCGGGCCACGTGCCCTGGTCGCCGACGGTGATGCACGGTGACCGCAGCCGGGTGCTCGTCACGCTCCTGCGTGACCCCACGGAGCACCTGCTGAGCGGTTACTACTTCAACCGGGACAAGGCCGACAGCGATCACTTCGGGATTCCGGACTCGACCACACTCGGCGAGTACCTGGACTCACCACAAGCTGCGAGCTCGGGCGCCATGTTCGTCAGCTACTTCACCGATCCGGCGTTCCGTGGCGACCCGAGCAGCGAAGCGGCCATCGAGGCCGCCATCCGGAACCTGGATTCGGTTGATGTGGTCGGTGTCCTGGAGGACCTCGATGCCTGGCTCGAGCAGCTGCAGCGCCGCACGGGCGTGACCCTCCGGGTCGAACGCCGCAACACGAGCCCGACGTCAGCCGCGGAACGTCACCAGATGCTCGAGCCCGTGCTGCGCGCGCGCATCCACACCGTCACCCGGCCCAACCGCATCCTCTACGAGCACGTCACTCAGGACCTCGACGAGGTTCTCACCGAGGGCGGCGAGCCCATCACCGGGCGGACGCCGTAGCGTCGACACGGGCCGGTGTGCGTTCGCCGTGGCTGCGAGCCCAGGCGACCGATGACGCGGTAGCCATGAAGGCCATCAGGTACCACAGCGAGACCAGCTGTTGGATGATGTTGCTGGCCAGGCTGGCGACCAGGAATGCGGCCAGGACCCCCGAGCTGCCGATGGTGAGCGCCCGCGGCCAGCCTCGGGTGTGCCGCTGCCCGATCAGGCGGATGACCGTTGTGATCAGAACTCCCACGAACGTCAGGTAGGCGAGCAGCCCGATGACGCCGGTCTCCACGTACGCCTTGACGATGTCGTTGTGCGCGGGCTTCCCATTGGAGCTGACGTCGGTGATCACCGTGCTGCCGATGCCCGTTGCCGGCACATCCGAGGCCAGATCTCCAAGCTCCTGCCAGTAGTCCAGCCGCCACACCAGGCTGTTGCCAGCGGTGCCTCGCAGGCTGCGGTCGGCGTTCAGGTCGGAGAGGCGCTCCTGCACGCTCGGGACGAACAGCATGCCGACCACGGCCAGGATGATCACCGGCAGAACCCAGTACCGTCGCGCGACCACGGCCATGGCGATCACCGCGACGACGACGGCCAGGTAGCTGGATCGGGAGTAGGTCAGTACCAGCTCGATCGCGGTGACGGCCACGAGACCGACCACCGCGACCCGGAGGGCCCCACGGGTCATGGGGACCGCCGCCACGCCGACGATCAGCATGACGGTGAGGAAGAACCCGAAGGTGTTGGGGTGGGAGAGCGACCCTTCGATCCTGCCGACACCACGGGCGATCTGGAGGAGGCCCACGATCAGCGGCACGACCGACCCGATCAGCACGCCCATGACGATCCGACCGATCTGCTGGGGGTCGTACTCGGTCAGCCGCCCGGTCACCGGACCGGGCCTGCGGGCGAGGTGTTCGAACGTCGTGAACATGATCGCGAGGATCCAGAAGCGGAGCGCACCCTCGGCGGCCGCGCCGGTGCGCTCGGAGAACACGATCGACACGGTCGCGGCGACAGCCAGTGCCAGCGCAGACCAGGTCACGGGCGAGAGGCGAAGCTCGCCGATCTTCGCTCGGCTCACCAGCCACAGGACGGCCACCACCGCAAAGCCCAACGTCACCACGACGGAGGGGCGCAGAACCGACGCACCGGGGACGTGGGTCAGGTCCAAGGCCGCCCGGCCGGCCAGCATGAGCAGCGCGAGCGCCTCGAACCGCTGGAGGGTCAACGTGGCCACGCCGACCAGGAGTGCCAGGCCCAGCAGCGCGGCACCAACCCAGACGGGCAGCAGCACCGTCGTCGCGCCGAGGGCCACTGCTGCGATGACCACCAGGCCCGCGACCAGCCCGGATGGTCGGTCTCGGTCCGGCCGAACGCGGACGAGCGGCTCGACGGTCGCCATCAGCGGACCCCCATGATCCGGCGACCGGTCCGCACGACCACCCGCTCGACGCGGCGGCGAACGGGCCAGGTCCGTGACGGCTCGTTGGTCATCGAGGCCGGGTCGTACCCGAACTCGCCGGCCAGCTCCACCACCGAGCGGTCAGGGGTGAACCCGAAGCGACCATCCGTCCGCCACGCCCCGATCGAGCCGGCGTGCAGACGGCCGGCGTCGAGCCGTGCGTCGTCCACGCCGCAGAAGCGGGTGACCGGAGCGAGGACGCCGGGGTCAGCCACCACGTCCTCGTATCGGATGACCTGGACGTGGTCGGGACGGGTCGAGCTCAGCCACTGCAGGTTGCGATACGCCTCGGCCCACTCGAACTGCAGCGCTTCGGGCGGCGTCCGCCACCGGCGGTAGGCCGAGTAGAGGGTGTCCATCGGATGTCGCACCAGACCGACCAGTTGCATCTCGATGGACGGCACCCGTTCCATGGCCTCGACCAGCAGTGCGAGACACGGCCGCTGCACCAAGTGGTGGGGGCTCTTCTCGAAGAACACCGGACGGTGCGCCTCGACCAGTCGTCGCCACCCCTCGAACACCAGGCCGTCGTCATCGCTCGGCATGTCGGACGGCAGATCGTCGGTGTTGTCGGCCAGCAGGCGGATGAGGTCCTGACGGGCGCGCTCCGGTGGGATCGGCACCTCGCTGTCCAGCATGTCCCGCTGCGGCCGGCCCAGGACCGAGGCGGCCTTGGTCCAGAACAGGGTCTCGTGCTGCTGGTGGCGGGTGTGCTCGACATGGCGGATCCGACCGGTGCTGGCCAGGACGTCCTGGACGACACTGGACCCGGACGACTTCGTCGAGAGGAGCACGACCGCCTTCGCCGGGGTCTGTTCGTTGGCGGTCATCCCTCCACCTGCCCGACTCGCGCAGCGTGGTCGAGTTGGGCGCCGAGGGCCTCACAGCGCTCCCGGATGGCGGGGTCGATGTCCAGCGGCGCCCGCGTGGCCGCCGGACGGCGTTCGATGTGGGCCACGAGTGCCGGCCGGTAGGTGATGCCGAGGAAGGCGCACAGATCGGACATGGCGGCCTCGGGGTCACGGGTGAAGTCGCCGTAGCGGGCGAGTCGCACGTCATCACGGCGGTCGAGGCCGAGGGTGAAGTAGAGGCGGTTGCGCAGGTACCAGAACAGCGCCGCGCCGCTCTCCGGGGTCATCCGATCGACGTCCAGGGATGCCACCCAGGCAGCGTCCGCCTCCGCGATCCCCTGCGTCTGCCAGTGGTTCCGTGCGCCACCTCGGGCAAGCGCCTGCATCACCCGCAGGTTGATGTCCCCGAACTTGGCGAGGTAGGAGCGGACCCGACCGTCGACATCGCGGTAGGCCCAGACGGCTCTGGTCGGTCCCTCGAGGGTCGGCAGCGACAGCAGGTCGAGGGTGCGATGGCTGTCCAGCAGCGGCTTGAACACGACGTGGGGGTAGCGGCTGCCCGCGACCAGCTCGGCAAGTCGTTCGTCGGACCGCAGCGCGAAGTTGCGATAGGCCCGTCGGTCGCCCTCGTTGTACATCACGACCTCGGGGGCGTTGCCGAGGCCGTAGACCATCATGTTCGTCCCGGATCGCTGCGCACCGACGACGAACGTGGTGGTGATGGTCGTCGGTCGTGGGTTGCCGGCGCGCCATCGCAGGGCAGCGGCCATCCGCCGTGCCCGAACTGTCGGCTGCAGATCGTGCTCCTCGAGGAGGTTCGCCCAGCCGTGCGTCCGACCCCAGTGGAGATTCCGCCGGATCTTGGTCGCCAGGCTGTTTCGAACGGTCACCTGTCCCCACGCTAGATGTGACCGCTGGCGATTCCCATCACTCGGTCCGGCCACACGGACGAGGACGCCGGGCAGCACCGCGTGGCCACGCCCTACACTGCGCGTCATGGCTCACACCGTGAGTTGTGTGATTCCCACCTACGCACGGGCGACACAGCTCGATGACGCCGTCGAAGCCGCTCGGGCGCAGACGCACATGCCGGCGGAGGTGATCGTGGTCGACGACGGCCCGCAAGACGCCTCGGCTCGTCAGCCGGTCCGCGACTGGGCCGGGTCGCCGCTGGTGGTGGTGGTCGACAATCCCGACGGACAGGGGGCGTCCAGCGCCAGGAACACCGGGGCGGAGCGGGCCAGCGGATCGCTGCTCGCCTTCCTGGACGACGACGACCGCTGGGACCCGACCTACCTGGCCCGGGCCCTCGACCGGCTCGAGTCAGCCGACGTCGACCTGGTCGTCACCTGGGCCTGGCTCTGCTTCGAGGACGGGACGCGCCTGCCGGGACCGGCCATGCCGGAGGGCCTCACGGTGGCGGACGTGGTCGCGATCAACCCGGGACTGACCGGATCCAACCTGGTGATCACACGCAGTGCGTTCGACCAGATCGGCGGGTTCGATCCGGCACTGACCGTGTCGAACGACAAGGACCTCCTGGTGCGGTTCCTCGATGCCGGGCTGCGCTACGCCGTCGTCGAGGACCGTCTCGTGCGCAAGACCGAACATGAACGGGACCGACTCACCCGACCATCCCTTGCGCGGGTTGCTGCCCTCGGCGCGTACGAGCGGAAGCACGCCGACCGCCTGAGCCGTCGCCAGCGCTGGCAGCTTCGGGCGAAGCGGGCGCGGGTGCGGCGTCGGGCTGCCGAGTCGCTGCTCGACCGGTCACGCGCGACCGGCGTGCTGCTGGTCTGCCTCATCCTCGGCGGGCCGGTCGAGGGGCTCCCCCGAGCCCTGCAGCGGCTGCTGGCCGGCCAGCGCTCGGCTCCCGGGCAGGAGGGCTGAGGGCGGTCAGCGCCGTCGGCCGCTCAGTCGCAGACGAACGTCGTCATCCTCCACGGGCCCATCGTCCAGCACCAGTGCGTCCCGCTGGAGGGACCTTGCCGGCTCGTCGGACCGGATCGCATCCTCGGCGGCCAGCCCGTCGGGGGACATCTGCGGATCGTCGGGCTGCGCGGGATCACCGTCGGGGGAGCGTGGACCGCGCCCGAGGCCCCATAGCGCCAGCACGGCCAGGAACGAGACACCGAACCCGGTGGCAGCCGCGAGGATGACCCGCTGGAGCCAGGGCAGCAGGTCCGGTCCGGTGGCTGCGTCGACCGGCTGCAGGATCAGCGCCTCGGGGGAGCGCTGCAGCTCGAACGTCGCCTGGACCTGCGCCAGCGCGTCCTCGGCGGCGAAGAGGTCGGACTGCGACTCACCGATCCGCGCTTCGATCTGGCTGAACTCGCGGGCCAGCTCGATCAGGCGTGGGAGCTCCGCCTCTGCGTTGGCCTTCGCCGTCTCCAGACCGGCGATGTAGATGCTGCCGAAGCTCAGCAGGGTCGCCTCGCGGATCTGCCGGTCCAGGGAACGGATGTCCGACAACGTGCCCTGGTAGGTGCCGCGCGGGTCGAACACACCGGTGGTTGCGATGAAGCGATCGATCTCGGCCTGGGCCGCCTCCAACTCTGCCCGCGCTCGCTCCACCCGGTCGGTCGGGCCTTCCAGCGGGGCCGTGCCGAGGTTGTCGATCGTCGCGCGGATTCCGGCGTCGAGCGCCTGGGCGGCGACGAGTTCGTCGTCGGTCTCGTACGTCACGTCGAAGAGGACCGATGACCCCTGACGCTCGACCGTGACACCGGTCTGGAACTCGAGCGGTGTCACGTCGGGGACGGCGCCCGCCACGATGTCGGCCGTCTCTGCGCTGCGGATGCTGAGCCCGAAGTTGGTGACGTACAGGCCGATGCCGCTCGAGCTCGAGATGTCCGTCGGGGTTCGGAGCACCGCAGTCGCGACGGAGACGTCCTCCGGGGGTGGCGCCAGGAAGGCCGCCGCCGCGCCGGAGAGGATCGTCGCCAGCGCGATGATGATGATCTCGCGGCCGAAGGCCTGCCCGAAGCTGGTCCGGTCCGGCGCGTCCTGGTCCATGCCGTTCCATGCTAGGCACGACGGCGGCCGAACGGCAGCAGCGTCACCCGGTCAGGTGATCACTGCCCGCCGGGTCAAGGCCTGGTCGACGCAGCACCGGCCGGGCACCTCAGCTGGCCAGCTGGTCGCCGAGATCGTCGGTCTCCAGGGCGTTGCCGGGCTCCACGGTGCTCAGCTGTGACTCGGCCGCGCGCCGGACGTCCGAGTCGATGACCTGCAGGGTTGCCGCGGGCCCATCGACGTCGAACACGATCGTCTCGGGGTCGGCATCGACGAACCGGCAGCCCGACATGACCACGACCGCCCCCTCGGCCACCTGCACCTGGGCCTGCGTGCCGGTGCCACCGCGCTTGTTCGGGTCCAACCCCTCGCAGTCCTGGACGTCGATCAGGCCCCAGAACCGGTAGTTCCGCTTGTTGTCGACCGCCCTGACCGAGCGCATCGTGATCTCGGTGCCCTTGATGTCGTACCCCCCGTCGCTGTGGCCGGCAGCCAGGGTGTCGATGAACTGAACCCGCGTGACGCCACGCTCCACAGAGAACCCGTCACCGTTCCAGTACTCACCAGTCGTGTCCAGCGTGCCGGTCATCTGCACGCGTCGGAGCACCACGTCGCTGACCTGGCCGGACAACGACACACCAACCGCGAAGTTGTCACCGTCCTGCTGCTCGGAGTCGCCGACCACGTCCTGGAGCAGGACGTCGCGCGTGCCGTATCGCAGCCGGAAGGCCGACTTGGAGAACCCGCGGACCGAGACGTCAGAGACGCGCAGGCCCGTGATGCTCGCCGTCGCCACGCCGTCGGCTGCGGTCGTGTCCAGGAACCGCCGGACGTTGGTGGCGCTGACCTGCCGGACGTCGAGATCGCGGATGTCGGCAGCCACGCGGAAGGCCACGCCCACGTTCTCGAACGCCAGGTCGACGAAGCGCAGGTGGTCGGCACCGCTGCCCAGCCGGAACACCGCGTCTCCTGGATCGCCCGCCACGTCGTAGGGGGCGGTGCGGGTGCCGGTCAGGACGACACGCCGACCTGAGGGCGGCCAACTCCGGATGGTCACTGGTGCCTGGCTGGTGCCGCCGCTGGTCAGCGTCACGGAGTCGGTGACGGGGATCGTCCCGGAATCGGCCACCACACGCACGTCGAGGGGCCCGTCTGCTTCGGCGATCAGTTGGTCCAGTGAGGAGAGGGGAGCGGCTTGCCCCTGGGCAGAGCCGTCGCCCCGGCCAGACGCTGCAGCGGCGACGTATCGAACGGCCGTCTGCGGGGCGGCCGCGTCGGCGGACTCGGGCTCCGGTGCCGGCCCGTCGGTGCTGGTGTCGGCGGCCGGCGGCTCGCTCGCCGCGCCCGCCTCGGACTGGACCACGTCAACGCTGCTCGCGTCATCGCCGAGCAGGCGCGACAGCACGAACAACGCGGCAGCGACGGCGACGGCGATCACGGCTGCGGCCGCGAGGGCACTGGTCAGGCTGGACGATTGGCGGGTTCCGGCCATCTCGGCTCGACGCTACCATGCGGCGCGTGGCATCCCACTCGAGCGATCCGGTGGTGTCGGATGCCACAGTCGCGGGGTCGACGGGGTCGCTCATGGCGGCCCTGGATGCGCTGCGGCAGGAGCTCGTCGGGTTGCCCCTGACCGGCACGACGCCGTCGGCTCGCCGGGCAGCGAGGGCACGTGACGCTGTGGCGAATCTGATCAGCAAGGCCGTGGAACCATCGGCGGCAGCATCGCCGCCGCTCCGTGTTGCCGTCGTGGGTGCCACCGGGGTGGGCAAGTCGACGCTGCTGAACGCGCTGTCAGGATCTCCCGTGGCCACCGTGTCAGCGGTCCGCCCGACGACGACGGCACCGGTGTGGGTCACCGCCTCGGGCCAGCGGTCCCGAGACTCGGCACCGCACCTTGCGGGCGTCGATGTGGTGCAGGCTCCGGGTCTGCCCCCGGGACTGATGCTGGTGGAGGTCCCCGATCCCGGACCTGGCCTGACGGCGCTGGTGCCGACGGGGCCGGAGGGGGACCCGGTGCTGCCGCTGGACGCCTGGGACGTCCACCTCGTGGTGACCTCGACGACCCGGTACGGGGATCAGACCCTGTGGGAGCGACTTGCCGAACTGCGTGATGCGGAGGCCGATGTGGTCATCGTCATGACCAAGGTGGCTGCCGGCCGGCCCGGGACCATCCATCAGGATCTTCGCCGGAAGGCCCGGGCACTGGGTCTTGGTGACGTGGAGATCCTGAGTGGGTCCGATCCCGCGACCGTCTTGTCGGCTCTGAGCGACCGACTTGATCGGAGACGCGGGGTCAGCCCCGCCGCAACGACCGGGCTCCACGCTGCGGGCACAGCTGGGCTGCCGTTGGCGTCGCTCCCGCGTCAGCTGGCACCGGTGCTCGACGAGCTCGCCGAAGCGGCCCTCACGTCGCTCACCGCGCAGGCGGTCACGCGCCTCCTGAGCCAGCTGGCACAGGCCAGCCGGTCATCAGCCGTGTTCGCCGACATCGGCGGGGAGGACGCCACGGACATCGACGCGGGCAGCACGGTGCACGGACGGGTGGAGCGTGCCCTGGTTGAGCTGCGTGGTCTGCTCCAGACGGCCTGTCGGGAGCTGCCGCCGTGGTACCGACGACGACTGGCCCAGGCGCGACCAGGGCTCGAGGTGCGTTCTTCCCTCGCCGCCGACGTGGCGTTCGAGCGGGATGTCCTGGCCTGGTTGGCGCGCTTCGATCCTCCTCGAACCAGTCTGGTCGCGCCGACCGATGTCGCTGCCGACCCGTCGACGCCGACGGTGCTGGTCGTGGTCGAGACGTTGCGCAGCCCGACGGCTCAGATCGAGCACCTGACGGGCGGTACCACGACGGAGGCTGCGACGGCTCTGGACAGTCCTGGCCTGGCGATGTGTCGCGAGCTCGCCAGGGTGATCAGCGTCGCCATCAGCACGCACCTCGCCCCGGCCAACGGCCGGCCTGCCGGGGTGCCGGCAGCCTCGACACCCGCGCAGGACGAGGTCCTTCGACGCCGGCTCGATGCGGTCATGGAAGCGCTGGGCCAGCCGTGACGGACCCGGGACAGTTGATCACACGCGCCAAGGCGCTGACAGCGGCCGCGGATCTGGTGGAGCGATACACCAGCGACCCTGCGGCGACGGTGGCGCATGCCACGGCTCGGCGGGTGATGCGGCGCATCGTCTACGGGCACGACCGGACCGTGGTCGGACTGGTCGGTCCGACCGGCGTTGGCAAGTCATCCCTGTTCAATGCCCTGGCCGGACAGCGGGCGTCACCCACGTCCGAGCTCCGGCCGACCACCGACCGACCGCACGGGCATGTCTTCGGCGGACCGGCGCACAAGCTCCTGGACTGGTATCGGGTCTCCGCCCGCACCTCGGGTCCCGGACCGCAGGGGTGGGAGTCGGTCGTCCTGCTCGACCTCCCGGACCTGGACTCGCTGGACCTCACCCACCGGGAGACGGTCGAGCGGGTGGTCGAGCACCTCGACTTCCTCATCTGGGTGGTCGACCCCGAGAAGTACGCTGACGTGCGGGTCCAGGAGGCCGTTCTTCGGCCGCTGGTCGAGTACGGCCTGGCCGTTCAGGTCGTCATCAACAAGGCCGACCTGATCCCGGCTGAAGAGCGTGATGTGGTACGGGACCACGCGGCTGCTGTGCTTGCCAAGTTGCTGCACGAGACGGGCCGCACGTCGCTCGACCCGCTGCTCGTCTCCGCGGGTACGGGCATCGGGCAGGATCAGCTCAGGCAGCGGGTGGCAGCGGTCACCGCGGACCGGGAACGGGTGTTGGCGCCGCTTGCCCGAGACCTGCAGACGGCCGCCGATCAGCTGGAGCCCTCGACCTGGATGCCGACGGTTGACGAGGCCACGGCCGACCAGGCGCTGGCGGACCTGATCGAGCTCTACGACCTGGACACGGTGATGGCAGCCCGTGCGGGGTCGCGCCAGGCGCGCCGCCGTCGGATGGCCGCCTGGCCACCGCTGCGGCCACTGCTCGGGGTGGCAGGGTCCGGCGGTGCGGTCGTCGCGCGTGACCCTGACCAGGTGACGGCGACACTCGATGAGCTGGCGGACGGGGTCGTCGGTGAGCACCACGGCCCCTGGGCCTCGGCGGCTCGACGCGGGATGCTGGCAGGTGCGGGCGATCTGACCACGGCGGTGAACGACCAGCTGGACCAGGACGATCCCACCGACCGGCAGGACGGATCGACCTCACCGGCCCGAGCCCGGGGAACCGGATGGCCCGGCCTCGTCGGCGAGGTCCAGAACTGGCTCATGGTCGCGACCGTGGCCATCGGGGGACTGGTTGCCTGGACCACCCTGGTCGGCGATACCGGCCCGCAGATCGGCACCCGACAACTGATCCTGCCGACCGGCACTCCGGTCGTAGCGGCACTGGTCGGAGCGGTGGCGCTCGGGCTGGTGCTGACCGCAGTCGGCTGGCTGCTGGCCGGACGGGCGCACGCCGCGGAGCTACCGCGCCACGAGGATCTCCTCGCCCTGGTCGAGCGAGCCGTCGACCGCGCCGTCATGCGACGCGCAGAGTCGGTGCTCCGGGCGCGGAATCGCGTCGTGGCCCTGACCGACCTCGCAGCCGGTCGACCGGACCGTCGCCCGTGAAAGTGACGCCGCTGAAGTCGTCTCAGCTGATCAGGCGGCCAGGGACCGGGGTCGGTCAGCGACCAGCTCGCGGTAGACCTGCTCGGTCCGGCTGGTGACCTCCTCCCAGTCGTAGCGCCGGAGGACCTCACTGCGAAGGCGCTCGGCGCCCACCCGGCCTCGCTCGGGATCATCGAGCTCGCTGTCGATCGCAGCGGCCAGATCTGATGGGTCGGTCTGTACCAGCCGTCGGCCCGGACCCGATACGGAGACGACCTCGCGGTGGGGCGCGATGTTGCTGGCGATCACCGAGATGCCGTGTGAGGCTGCCTCCAGCAGGGTCAGGGGCAGTCCCTCGAGCCGGGAGGGCAGCACGAACATGCGTGCACCCGCGTACAGGGCGCGCAACGTCTCGCCGTACACGAAGCCGGTCAGCGTCACGCGAGAGTCCCTGCTGGCCTGCTCGCGCAGGCTGGCGACGAAGCGATCGGTGAAGCTGGAGCCGCCGGCCAAGACCAGCTGGACATCACGGTTGCGAATGCGCCGGAAGGCCTCCAGGAGGACATCGGGGGCCTTCTCGGGCACCAGCCGACCGACGAACAAGACGTACGGCCGGCTGTCCAGACCCAGCTCACGACGGACGCCGTCGGTGTCGGACGGGGTGGGTGCGACGACACCGTTCGGGATGTGCTCCACGTCACGGCCGTGCTCGACCGCGTAGTGCTTGCGCAACGACTCGCTGACGACCAACGTCCGGTCGGGAACGCGGGCGCTGGCGTGCTCCCCGAGGGTGAGCAGCTTCTGTGCGGCCCCGCCCCACTTCGCGCGATGGTTGTCCAGGCCGTGAACCGTCTGGACCACGCGGGCGGACGACCCCCAGCGAGTGATGGGACTGACCAGCCCCGGTCCGAGTGCGTGGTAGTGGACGACGTCGAAGGGGACCCGACCGACGGTGAATGCAGCGGCCGCAGCGCTGTGGACGATCGCCTCGCAGTGCTTGGTCCGCACCGTCGGCAGCGTGATCAGTCGCATGCCGCGGAACCACTGCGGGCGATCGACCGGGCAAGCTGCCCCGTAGTTGTCGCGACAGAACACCGTGACGCGGTGCCCGCGCTCAGCCAGACGTGAGCCCAGCTCTTCGACGTGATGTTCGATTCCGCCATACGTGGCTGGGAGACCACGCTGGCCGATGAATGCGATGTGGAGTGGACGGGTCATCACGGGTTGCCTTCCAATTGCGGCTACGGCGGGCTCGCACAAAGACATCACGGTGGTCCTGCGCCACATCGGCGAACGTGCGCAGGTCGGGGTGCGAGGGGGCAATGGACACTTCGGCTTGCTCGAGGATGGCATCGGCAAGGCTGTGCGGATCCTCGGGGCGGCACAGCCGGACGCCCGGACCAGCGGCCGGGGGAAGTCCCGGCGCGTCGGTGGCTACCGCGGGGATGCGGCATGCCTGGGCTTCGAGTAGGGCATTTGGGAGGCCCTCATACCGCGAGGGCATGGCAAAGACGGTGAGGTCGTGCAGAAAGTCTGCGACCTGGTCGGGGGTGTCGAGCGCTCCGAGGAACTCCACGGGCAGGCCCTCGGCCTGGGACTCGAGCTCGCGGCGGAGGGGGCCGTCGCCCACGATCGAGAGCGTGGCTGGCCGCCGCTCCAGGACCAGTGGCAGAGCGTGGAGCAGGACGTCGAACCCCTTCTGGTGGACCAGGCGGCCCACCGCGCCAACCCGGATCGGGCCCGACGAGTCGGCCGTCGACGGCGGAGACGTCCGCGGTCGGAAGGTGGTGGTGTCGATGCCGTTCGGGATCACGACGACCCGGCGCGGCGACACGCCGTGGGACGTGGCGATGAACTGGGCGACGTCGCCGGAGTTCCCGATGTAGGCCTCGGTCAGCAGCCGCAGGGGGCGGTCCAGCGCGCGCTTCGCCGGGCTGCGGAAGTGCTCGACGCGGCGCTCGGACATCACGATCGCCGGACGTTCGCGGTCGAGGGCGGCAACGGCGCGACCGAACAGGCTGCCACCCCACAGCGAGGTGTGGAGGACATCTGGCTTGCTGGTTCGCAGGTGCCGCAGCAGCCCGGCTGCTCGGCCAGGATGCCAAGACGGCTCGGCCCCGAACTCCACCACCGGGATGCCGGCATCGCTCAGTTCGCGGGTCAGCGGGAAGCCCTCGTACAGCACGCCGACGGTGGGGTTCCACAGGCCCTGATCGACGGCAGCCTTGGCCATCCCCACCAGCTGCCGCTCGGTGCCAGACGGAGGCAGGCGCGCGATCAGGTGGAGCACCGACAGGGTGGTGTCGTGGCCGTCCACGTCACGAGTCGTAGCAGTCGGCGTCGGTGGCACCTCGCGTACGTATGGGCCGATCGGCCACGAAACGGCCGGTTCATGCGGCTGCCGCTGGTGCACGAAACCGAGCTGTCACCTGCATTTTCGTTCGATTTCACGTTTCTTTGACGGTGGCTGGGCGCTAGCCTCCCAGGCCATGGGCCGGCCACAGGTCATCACGGGCGTCGAGGAGATCCGCCGGATCGTCACCGACCACCGATCTGCCGGCCGCCGGGTCGGACTGGTGCCGACCATGGGAGCCCTCCACGACGGACACCTCTCCCTGGTCGACGCGGCCCGTCGGGACAACGATGTGGTCGTCACCTCCATCTTCGTCAACCCGCTGCAGTTCGCCCCCGGCGAGGACCTGGAGGCGTACCCGCGCAACCTCGAGTCCGACGTCGACCAACTGGCGGAGCGGGACGTGGAACTGGTCTTCCACCCCGACGTGGAGGCCTTCACCAGCCCTTCCGCCATGACGACGGTCCACGTGGACGGTCTCAGCCGGGGACTCGAGGCTGTCACTCGCCCCACCCACTTCGACGGCGTCACGACGATCGTCACGAAGCTGCTGAACACCGTGGCCCCGGACGCGGTCTACTTCGGGGCCAAGGACTTCCAGCAGCAGGCAATCATCCGCCAGATGGTGGGGGACCTGAACATTCCGGTGGAGGTCGTGACCTGCCCCATCGTCAGGGAGCCGGACGGCCTGGCCATGTCCAGTCGGAACGTCTACCTGTCGGCGGAGGAGCGCGTGGACGCGCTGGCCCTCTCCGCGGCGTTGATCCACGCCCACCAGGTGTGGGACGCCGGGGAACATGACGCGGATGAATTGCGTTCAGAACTTGTGGATATACTCACTGACGCCCCGGGCGTCCGCCTGGATTATGCGGAGGTCATCGACCCCGTGACCCTTGAGCCACTGAAGGGCATCCAGACCGGACCAGTCCAGGTCGTCCTGGCAGCGTTCGTCGGACCAACACGTCTGATCGACAACGCCAGAATTGCATAACCAGCCAACAGGCTGACCACATCGGTTGGAGCCCGCACCGACGGGCCTGGCACGAGAGAAAGGACGTGCGACATGTTCCGCACGCTGATGAAGTCGAAGCTGCACCGTGCAACGGTGACGGGCGCGAACCTCAACTACGTCGGATCGATCACGATCGATCCAGACCTGATCGAGTTGGCTGATCTGATGCCAAACGAGCGGGTCCAGATCGTGAACAACAACAACGGCGCGCGCTTGGAGACCTACGTGATCCCGGGTGTGCCCGGCTCGGGCGACATGTGCCTGAACGGCGCCGCGGCGCGGCTGGTACAGCCCGGCGACAAGATCATCGTCATCAGCTACGGCATGTACGACCGGGAGGAGGCGGCCGAGCACGAGCCGACCGTCATCATCCTCGACGAGTTCAACCAGCCGGAGAACATCATCGGCGAGGAGCCGGCCCACTCCATCCTGTCGGAGTTGTAGGTTGCCCGTGTGTCTCGTCAGCCAGCCCTGATCCGCCTCAGCGCCGTCGTCGCCACCGCTCTGGCCGAGGACCTGGGGACCGGGTGGTCGGTCGACGACGACCTCACCTCCGCGGCGACGGTGCCGCGCGACATCAGGGCAACGGCACACTTCGTCCCCCGTGAGGCCGGTGTCGTCGCCGGCCTCGACGCCATCACCGAGACCTACGCGCAGGTGGACCCCGAGGTGACGGTGACCCGCTACGCCGGCGATGGCGACGAGGTCGTCCCCGGTGAGACCATCGTCACGATCCACGGTCGGGCGCGCTCGGTCCTGGCCGGAGAGCGGACGGCCCTCAACCTGGTCACCCACCTCTCGGGCATCGCAACGACGACCCGGGAGTTGGTGGACGCCGTCGCGGGCACCGGGGCGATCGTCCGCGACACCCGGAAGACCCTGCCCGGCCTCCGATTGGTGCAGAAGCAGGCGGTCCTGGCCGGCTCCGGTGCCAACCATCGGATGTCACTGGTCGACGAGTTGTTGGTCAAGGACAACCATGTGGCCGCGGCGGGTGGCATGGCGACGGCAGCGCGGGGAGCCCTCTCGGCCGCGCGCGGTCTGCCGGTGCAGATCGAGGTGGACTCGCTGGAGCAGTTGGACGTGGTGCTCGAGGCGGGGGCGGACCGGGTGATGCTGGACAACTTCTCCATCGAAGACTCGGTCGAGGGCGTGCGGCGCTGCCGGGCGACAGGCCGGAAGGTGTTCGTGGAGGCCTCCGGCGGCATCACCCTCGAGACGATCGCGGAGATCGCCAGGACCGGCGTGGACTCGATTGCCGTTGGTGCACTGACTCACTCCTCCGGCGCGTTGGACATCGGCCTCGACATCCACCTCGACCTCCCACCGGGTGGGGAGGGCTAGCGTCGTGCTGTTGGCCGTCGACGTGGGCAACTCCACCACGGTGATCGGGGTGTTCGAGGGCGATGATCTGGTTGAGCACTGGCGGGTCTCGACGGAGGCGGCCCGGACAGCCGATGAGTGGGCGCTGATCTTCCAGGGCTTCATGGCCTTCCAGAACCTGTCCTTCTCCAAGAACGTCCATGGTGTGGTGCTCTCCTCGGTGGTCCCGATCGTGACCGAGCGGCTGGTCGAGATGACCCGCAAGTACTTCCACTTCCCACCCGTGGTCGTGCGGCCCGGGACCAAGACGGGGTTCAGCATCAACATCGACAACCCACGAGAGGTCGGAGCCGACCGGCTGGTCAACGCCATCGCGGCGCACCACAAGTTCGGTGGCCCTGGTGTGGTGGTCGACTTCGGGACCTCCACCAACTTCGACGTCTACACCGCCAAGGGGGCGTTCATCGGCGGGGCGATCGCCCCCGGCGTGATGATGTCGATGGAGGCTCTCAGCGCGCGGGGGGCGCAGCTGCCGAAGTTCGAGCTGCGGGCGCCACGGTCCGCGGTGGGGCGCAATACCATCGAGGCGATGCAGTCGGGTGCGGTCTTCGGGTTCGCCGGGCAGGTGGATCGGATCGTCGAGCGGATCGTCGAGTCCTTGGTGACCGAGGGGCACGGCAACCCCAACGTCGTCGCAACCGGGGGCCTGGCGGATGCCATCGTCGAGGAGTGCTCGACCATCGCCCACCACGAGCCGTGGCTGACGCTGGACGGCCTGCGGATCATCTGGGACCGCAACACCGGCTGAGAGCCTCTCAGCCCGGAGTGCCGATCAACGGAGGAGCTACCGATATGACCGCCGTCCCCGACATTGCTGGGATCGTCGACCGAGTCAGAGCCGGACAGCAGTCAGGGATGCTTCACGGCCTGGATGCGCGCCGCGACCAGCTGAAGGCACTGCGCCGCATGCTGGTAGAGCGCGACGACGAGTTGGCCGCAGCCCTGGGGGTCGACCTCGGCAAGCCCCCGATCGAGGCGTACACGGCCGAGATCGTGTTCACGATCAACGAGATCGATCATGCACTGGAGCACATCGAGGCGTGGTCACGCCCGGAGAAGGTCGCACTGCCGTTGGCTGTCCGCCCCGGCGCCGGGCGCATCCGCCCGGAACCGCTGGGGACCGCCTGCATCATCGCGCCGTGGAACTACCCGGTGCAGTTGCTCCTCGCCCCTGCCGTCCCCGCACTTGCGGCTGGGAATGCGGTCGTCCTCAAGCCCTCCGAGGTTGCGCCGGCCGTGGCCGAACTCCTCGAGCGGCTGATCGGGGAGTACCTCGATCCCCAGGTCGTCGGGGTGGTGACCGGTGCCGTGGACGAGACGACGGAGCTCCTCGCCCAGCGCTTCGACCACATCTTCTACACGGGGAACGGGACCGTCGGCCGCATCGTGATGAAGGCGGCCGCTGAGCACCTGACACCCGTCACCTTGGAGCTCGGCGGGAAGAGCCCGGCCATCGTCGCCGCCGACGCGAACATCGACGTCACGGCGCGCCGCATCGTCTGGAGCAAGTTCCTCAACGCCGGTCAGACCTGTGTGGCACCTGACTACGTCCTGGTGGAGCAGTCAGCGGAGCAGCCACTCGTGGCGGCCATGGCTCGGACGGTCACCGACTTCTACGGATCGGACCCCGCCGCGTCCTCGGACTACGCGCGGATCATCAACGAGCGACATCATGACCGGCTGACCGGGCTGCTCGATGGCGGTGGGTACGCCGAGACCGCCGTTGGAGGGGAGCAGGATCGCGACTCGCGGTATCTGGCCCCGACGATCCTCACGGGTGTGAAACCGGACGCGCCGGTCATGGCCGAGGAGATCTTCGGCCCGATCCTGCCAGTGCTGGCGGTGGCGTCAGTCGATGAGGCCATCGACTTCGTGAACGAGCGCGACAGGCCACTGGCCCTGTATGCCTTCGGCGATGACAAGGCCACGCTCGGGCGGATCGTTGAGCACACCTCCTCGGGCGGGGCGGTGTTGAACCACGCCATCATGCACCTCGCGGTCCACGAACTGCCCTTCGGAGGGGTGGGGGCCAGTGGCATGGGCGCCTATCACGGGAAGGCCGGCTTCGACGTCTTTCAGTCACCGCAAGCCGATTCTTGACAAGCCGACCTGGCCGGACCTGCCACTGGCCTATCCGCCGTACACCGACTTCAAGCAGTGGGCGATCCGCAAGGTCATGTGACGCCTGCGGACAGTTGGTAGGCGTGGCCGGAGCTACCCGGGAACGGAGATGACGTCGCTCAGGACGTCCGGTTCCTCTGGCCGCCGCAGGCGAAGGCGTACCAGACCGGTCACCGGCACGGTGAAGCCGCCGGCGGCATCGAGGTCGACCTGATGGGTGGTCCCACCGATCTCCTCCACGACGACATCGGCGTCGATGGGCGCCACGCGTCCGTCCAATCGTCCGGGCGAGGGGACAACCGAGATCTGGGTGGGACCGTCCGTCCAGTGCAGCGCCGCCTCATCGTCGATGGTGGCGGAGGAGCGTACGGCGGCGAACTCCTGCTGGCTCCACTCGGCGAGGATGGCCTCTGGGTCACGGAGTGCGAACAGGGCCTTCGCCCCCTCCACGGTCGCTTGGATGGGTTCGCGTGCGAAGTGTGCGCGCAGACGACTCACGGCCTGGGCTTCCTCGGCCGTGGTCTCGACGTGTGGGGCGTCATCGTGTGTGCTCACCGTTCCTCCTTCCCGCCGGAGAGTGATGACTGAAGGCGTTTGATACTAGGCCGCCTCCAGTTTTCTCAACTCGGCCGTCAGGGCTGCCAGACAGCGGCCGCGGGTCGGCCCGATCCAGCCGAGCGGGCGTCCCAGGGTGGCGGCGATCTCGGCGTAGGACAGCTCGGCGGCGAACAGCAGGGTGAGCAGTTCACGGCAGGCCTCACCCAGGCGTCTGAACGCCCGCCGGATGGCCGAGTCCTCCTCCTCCGCGAGGATGACGTTCTCGGGCTCCCGCTCGGGGAGATCCATCGACTGCAGCAGGTCGTCGATGACCGGCGTCGGCCGGCGTTTGGTGAGCTCGCTGCGAGCCGTGTTGCGGGCCACGATGGCCAGCCACCCCTTGATCTTCTCCGGGTCACGGATGGTGTCCAGGCGGGAGAGGAGGCGCATCCACACGATCTGCGAGACGTCGGTCGCCAGGTCCGGGTCGGCGCCGACGGCGCGGGCTGAGTGGTAGACCAGCCGGCCGTATCGGTCGACAAGCTGGTTCCAGGCGGCTTGGTCGCCCGCGGCGGCGCCCTTCAACAGGTCGGCGTCGGTGTCGTTCTGGAAGGGGCCGTCGGGCATGGCCGACATCGTAGGGGTCGAGCGGTCAGTGGTTGCGCTGGATCAGCGGTCCCACGACCGAGAGCGTCTGGGCGACCGCATCGTCGCCGTCGAGTTGGATTCGGTGCAGTGCCGTCTCCGGGGCCTCGCCCGCCAGCAGCCCAGCGTGGAGCGCGGTCATCGTGGCGACCGTGCGGTCATCGTCGGGCAGCACGCAACGGGGTGCCACCACGGCGGTGGAACCGGCCGTCAGCCACGTGGCGACCAGGCCGAGGGTCTGGCCCGTCGCCGGGCTGGTCTGGCGGCCGGCATCACAGGCGGCGGCGACGACGGTCCGTGGGGGCTGACTGAGCTGCTCGATCTCGTAGCCGACCAGGGTGCCGCCCGAGAGGGCGTAGGAGGAGAGGAGCGGGTTCTCGCGATCGAAGGTGCCGTGGGTGCACAGGTGCAGGACCTCCGCGCCGTGGCTTGCGGTGACCACATCGGCGGGGGTGGCCGCAGCACCCTCCAGAACCCGGCTGTCGCCCGGACGGTCCGCCGCCACCAGCGTGTGGAGGACCTCGGCCTCGTGTGGTGCAGACGTCAGTCCAGGCCCAGCCACGATCACCCAGCGCGCGTCGGCGTCGGCCAGGCTCGGCGGCGGACTGGGCTGGGGTCGTGGCCGGAGGTCCAGTGTGATTCTGGTCGACCCGGACAGCAGGTTGGTCCAGGGCACCTCCAGTAGTCGGCCGACGGGGAGGACGACGGTGGGCCGGTCGTCGAGTTGGCGGAGCATCGGCAGGTGGTCCCGCACAACCCGCAGGGCGGCGTCGACCGCGCTCGAGTCATGTGACTCGGCGAACATGGCCTGGCTGAGCTGGAGGTGCCAGCGACGAGTGGCGTCCATGACCGGTGCCGCGGGCGTCGGCTCCAGCAGGCTGATCTGGCCGTCGTCGAGACGGAGGCCGTGGAGCAGGCCGCGGTGCTCCCACAGGGCCAGCAGACGGCGGCTGCCTAGCGCCGCCTGGACCTCCTCCGTCGTGGTGATCTCGGGCGTGTCGTCGAGGCCGTTCGACGTGCCACGGGCACGATGTCGGCGGAGCACCCGGCGCCACTCGTCGGTGTCGGTGGCCCCCCGCTGCAAGGCTGTCCGCAGCTCGATGGACACCGGGTCCTCGGACTGCACCGGCGTCGAACGCAGGCCACCTCCCGTGGTCAGGATCAACAGATCGAGCATCCCGCGCGCGTCCTGCCGCTCGAGCAGGCTTTGTGCGCCGAGGGCCCAGAGTCGCTCGAACTGCTTGGCCATGCCGGTCCGGACCTCGAGGGAGGCTGATCGCGCCTGCCGGCTTCGCAGGGTGAGGAGTCCCTCCCGCACGTGCGCGATGGTCCGCTGGGGGTTGCCGCTTCTGCCGCTGGCCACGGCCTGTGCGATGGCGCGGCGAGGGTCACCGGAGGACAGCTGGAGGAGCCGGTCCAGGGCGCCGTCGGTCAGCGTCGAAGGGGCATTGATCGTGGCCAGCAGCAGATCGGCGTCGGCCGCGATGTCCCCGGCGTCGTCCTGATGGAGGCTGAGCGCCAACTCCGCAATCCGAGCGGCGTCTTCGGCGGTCAGCGCCGTCGCGTCGGCATCGGCCAACTCGAAGCCGCGAACCTCGGCTATGCGAGCCCAGAGGCTTCGGCCCTGATCGCGGAACTCGGCCGCGGCGACGTCGATGACCCGCCTGGCGGTATCCGTCTGTTCCGAGCGGCCGAGTGCGCGGCCGAGCGCCAGGAGGGCTTCCGCACGGTCGGCATCAGCGCCTCCAGCAACCAGACTGGGCAGGGCCGACGTCACCTCCTCCACGGCCTCTGCGCTGAGGCCGGCCGCGAGCAGCGCCTCCGCGCGGTCCAGAACGGCCTCGGTGAAGGGCTCGCCCAGCGTCTTGAGCTCTTGGGCGGCAAGTGCGAGGTTGTCGAGGGCGACCACGAGTTCGCCTGCTCGAGCCGCCGCACGGCCGAGGTTGCACCGAGACGAGGCAACCATGGTCGGAAGGTCCAGCTCGGCGTACAACGACAGCGCCAACCCGAACCGCAGCATCGCGGTCTGCGCCTCCCCCGACGCAATCTCCGCCAGTCCGAGTCCCGTCAGCGAATGCGCCTCGCCGAGTTGATCGCCCGAACGCCTGAACGACGCGAGAGCCGCGGTATACCGCAGTTTCGCCTCGGCGAGTCTTCCCTGGTGTTCGAGGACGGTCGCCATCTGGGCCTGGACGCGCGCCTCGAGTGCGGGCGACGGTGAGAGCCGCTCCAGCAACTCGGCGGCGGCAGCCAGCTTGCCCTGAAAGGCCAGCACGCCAGCGTGGGTCAGTTGTGCTCTGGTGTGATCGTCGGAGCCCGGTTCGAACGCGTCGACCGCCCGTGCGATCCAGTACTTGGCCTCACTCAGGTGCTTGAGATGCCGCTCCGCCAGTGCCAACGCCCACGCGGTGAGCGCCTGGTCGTGGTCTAGGCCCTCACCGTCGCTCCCGGCGAGCCGGTTGCGAGCGTGGGCCGCCACGGCGGCCGGATCGGCGTCGGCCTGCTTGACAAGCTCGCGCGGGCTCGCCGAGGCTAGCGGCGACGTGGTCAATGTGCGGTCTGCTCGGTGAGGCGACGCAGGTTCGGCGCGCAGACACGTATCACTGCCACGGTCGGCATCGTCTCACGCTCGAGCTCATCTATCAAAGGTGTCTGTTGTGCTCCGCAAACTCCCCCAGGTCCTCATGCTCGCAGTTGTCGCGGCGCTGCTCTCCGTCGTTCCCGCCGTCTCGCAGGTGGGCGATGGCGGCGCTGATGGCGACCCCGCCGCCGCCACGGACTACGAGTTGGTCCAGGACGAGTTCGACGAGATCTACGACCAGGCCAACCCACCGATCAGCGAGGACGACGGGTTGATCCAGTGTCTGTACGACCCGGCCAGACTGCTGGCTGACAGCGACACGCTGCAGGCCGCCGAGAACGACCCCAACTCCAACTTCTCGCTGGACCAGTTCGGGTTGCGCCGAAGTGTCGCCCCGGTCATCGACGAGGGACTGGTGGAGGAGGCCACGTTCGGCGACCTCGGGATCACGGAGCTCGAGGTGGCCGCGCCCACAGGGGACGATCCCGTCGACCTCGCCCTGCAGCTCAGCGAGTTCGGGATCTTCGCCGCCCCCGACTACCAGATGTTCCCCACACCGCGGCACTACTTCCCGGGATCCTTCCCGGTCCCGCGGACCCCCTCGCCGGCGCTGTCCTACGCCGCACCGGACGGGGAGCACACCGTCCACGTCCTCGACACCGGCATCGACCTCGACCAGGGGTACGCCGTCAACGACGTGCTGGTCGGCGGCCACACCGACGATGACCCCGAAGGCGCCAGCGAGGACGATCCCCTCGTCGCGACCGCACCGCTGGACTACGTCGGCGGGCACGGCGCCTTCGTCGCCGGTGTCCTGGCCCAGCAGGCTCCCGGTATCGGTCTTCAGGTGCGCGCCGTCAGCCCGGCGTCCAGCGCTCCCTCCTTCTTCGAGAGCGACTTCATCAACGCAGCCGCAGGTGCGCGGGTCCGGCACGACTCCGATAACGACACGGGGCCGATGTTGACCAACCTGTCGCTGGGGGTCAGCAACTGCCACACCTTCGGAGACCTTGACGAGGCCGGCCAGTCCCTGCCCATCGGGACCTTCCGTGCCGTCACCCGGATCCTGCTGCGCGAGCCGGGAGATATGTACCTGGCCGCCGCCGGCAACAGCGGCGACGACCAGCAGATCACCTACCCGGCGGCGTTCTTCAAGCGCCCGTCGACTGCGGGCCTGGAGGCTGACCTGCTGGACCAGTTCGACACGCGGACGATCGAGTCGTTGGAGGGGCAGACGCTGGCCGTCGGCGCCTCCGACCACGGTCGCATCGCTGAGTACTCCACGCGCGGTGGTTGGGTCGACGTCTACGCCGAGGGGTGTCACGTCGCGGACTACCCGCGTGGGACGTTCGACTACCCGTCCGCCTCGGGCAACCCGTCGGAGTCTCGGGAGTTCACCACCGGCGCAGCCCAGTGGTGTGGCTCCAGCTTCGCGACGCCGCTGGTGGCCGGGCTGATCGCGAGTGCGTGGATGGACGGCGTCGACTTCGCCACGGCCAAGGCCAATGTCCTCGCGCAGGCAACCGACGTCGATGGGTCCCTGATCCTCGGTGACCTGGCGTTTGCGCCCGGGGTGAATCAGGTGACGGATTCCTCCGCCGCGGATGCCATCGACACAGCGACCGACACCTGCCAGCTGCTCTTCCCCCGGCCGGACGAGGCTCGCTCCGTGCTTCTGGCACGGGTGGGCGTCTTCGCGGATGCGCTGGCGGGATCGCCGCTGGCGCGTGATGACTCGTGCATCCTGTTCACGCCCTCCGACACGCTGGACAGCCGGACCGAGACCGAGATCGACCGTGTGCTCCCCGAGGGCGGGTTGGTCCGGATCCTGGGCGGTGAGGTGGCTGTCTCGGCGGAGATCGAGGCGCAACTGCAGGAGACCTACTCCGTCGAGCGGTTCGGTGGCGTGACCCGGGTCCAGACGGCGACCGCCATCGCGGACGCGGTGCTGGCGGAGAACCCCGGTCAGACCGAGGCGATGATCGCCTACGCTCGAGACTTCCCCGACGCGGTGACCGGCGGTGCGTACGGGGCGCAGACCGGCACACCGGTGCTGCTCAGCGACACCGAGGTGCTGCATCCGGACACCCGCCTGTGGCTGGAGGCCAACGAGATCACGACCGGCTACCTGCTCGGCGGGACGGCCGTCCTCGGGAACCAGGTGGAGGCGCAGGCTGGCCTCACCATCCTGAACAACGACCCGGTGGCTGGGCAGGTCCAGCGGGTGGCTGGCCCGAACCGGATGGGGACGGCGGCGGCCGTGGCGAGCCAGCTGTGGGGTCCGGTCAACGGTGGCTCGCCCGAGAACCTGGTCGTGCTCGACCTCGAGCGGCCCGACGCCTGGAACGTCGCGCTGTCCTCGGCACCGCTGTCGGCCCTGTGCGACGCACCGCAACTGGGTGTGCGAGCGGCGGGTACGCCGATCGAGACAGGGCAGTACCTGCTGGACCAGAGCTTCGGGCAGACCCCGACGGTCCTCATGATGGGGCCGGCGCGGGACGACGGGCTCATCGCCTCGGCGGTCGACGTGCCCTAGCGCTGCTCACGTGGTCTCGCCTGTCTCCTCGTCCGCCAGGCTCTCCCTGGCCGCCCGGTAGCCATCCTCGATGAACCGGGCTGCCCTGCTCGGCTCGAAGTCGAGCAGTTGGCCGATGCCCGGGGTGAGACCTGATGGCGTCACCGTGACCAGCTCGACGATCCGGTGCACGGTCTCGGCCTGGCCACTGGCGACCAGTCGGTTGACGGTGCGGGCGTGGTCTAGGTCGACGACGAGTGATTGGGTGAACAGGTGCTCGACCGCCAGGCCGATCACGTCACCGAACGACCTCGGCGCGTACGGCCGGTTGTGCCGGGCAGCCGAGGCCACCACGACCGCGGCATCGGGCTCGTGTTCGAACGCGGCGGCCAGTGGGGTGTTGGAGGCCAGGCCGCCGTCCCAGTAGGAACGACCGTCGATCTCGACGGGCTCGAACAGACCCGGTATGGCTGCGGAGGCCAGGATGTGGTCGACGGTCATCTGCACGACGCGGAGCCCGTCCCCGCTGCGGCCATCGGCTGGCTCGGCGTTGCTGAACCGAACGAACTCACCGGTGTCCACCTCGACGGCAGACACGGTGAGGATTCGGCCGGGCTGCAGCGGCAACACCTCGCCGCCGATGGCATCGACGATCCGCCGGCGCAGGGGGCGCATGTGGAACAGCCAGGTCCACCCGAACAGGTCGAGCAGCGCCTCGGATGCGGTGTGCTCCCCGAAGCCGAGGAATCGTCGGGGGTCGCCCAGCAGTCGACCCAGCCGGAACAGACGATGGAGGTCCAGCCGAGGACGCATGACGTGCCGGGTCTCCTGGCCACACCAGAACGTCTCCAGCCGGTCGGTGTCCCAGCCCATCGCCAGCCCCGCTGCGGTGAGCGCACCAGCGGACGTCCCGGCCAGGATCTGGGGTGTGATGCCGGCTTCGAGCACGGCCTTGGCCACGCCCACGTCGAACGCACCCCGAGCACCGCCCCCGGACAGCACCAACGCCACACGTCCCTGCTCGAGCGCGTGCCGCCGGGCATCGGGGTCGCCGCCGCCCTCCCAGGTCGAACGGGGCCGGGCGGTGGTCATGGGTGCGGGAGTCTACGCCCTTGTCCGGGACAGCTTCGACAAGCCGGCGGCGACGTCCACGCCTGAGCGGCCCCGGTTCGTGTCGGCCAGTACGGTCGAGGGCAGGAGGTATGACGCTGATCAGACCCGCTGGACCGCCACCGATTCTCCGACCTTGCTGGCCCCAACCCGTCCGGGGACGACGGTGACGCGTCACGTCGGCGTCGTCGTCAACCCGGAGCGGGACGACCTGGCCGAGGAGTTCTTGGCCGAACTCGAGGGCCGCGCCACCGTCACCGTGGAGCGTCTGGATGATGCCAGCCAACTTCCCGACGCCGTCTCCCGCTTGGTGGCTGCTGGGGTGCACTGCGTGGCGGCGGTGGGGGGCGACGGCACCCAACGAGCGGCCGCCACCGTGCTGGCCGACACCCCCGTCGGTCTGGTCGTGGTCCCTGCGGGCACGGTCAACCTGCTGGGCCAGGTCCTCGGCATCACAACGGTCCAGGACGCCGTCACGGCAGCGTTCGACGGCGAGGAGGTGTCGATCGACCTCGGAGAGGCAGAGGAGGAGACCTTCGTGCTCAACGCCAGTTCGGGGTGGGACGCCGCCACGATCGCGGGGGTCGACGACGGCCTGAAGCGATTCGGTCGGGCCGGCTTCGCCGTCGCTGGCCTGAGGGAGTGGATCCGCAACCGAGCGCTGCCCGTGCGGGTGACCGTGGACGGTCACACCTGGCACGACGGCCACGCAGTCGCGGTGCTCGTGCTCAACGTCGGACAGCGCGCATCCACCGACTTCGACGTCGCACCGGAGGCCTCCGTGGAGGATGGTCGACTTGACGTCGTGGTCCTCCCCCGACACTCGGTGGTCGGCCTGATGCGGTCGATGGCTGCGATCGTGCGAGGAGGCGACGCCACACATGGCGATGCCCGCGCCACGCAGGGGGCCGAGATCACCGTGCAGTGGGGGACCCCGGTGGCCCATCAGGTCGACGGCGACGCGACCGGCCTCGTGGCCAGCGTGACGTACCGGGCCAGGCCGGGAGCGCTGCGGGTCAGACGGCCCCCCCGTCGCTCAGCGGTCCGTGATCCCGCGTGACCGCTGCTCCTCGATCGTCGGGCATCAGCACGGTGCTCACCAGACGCCGGCGGCGCCCCCGACCCGGGGTGTGCTGCAGTCGTTGCTCGAGCAGGCCCCGCATCTCCCTCGCCAGCTCGTCCGCCTCCTCGTCGGACAGCCAGAGCGGCACCTGCCGATAGCCGACGCGATCTGCCTCGAGATCCGGGGCGCGGGCGTCACTGACGCCGTCGAGGAAGGCCGCGTAGTCGGCCAGCAGTGTGCCGACGAAGGTCGCGAAGTAGCGGAAGTGATCGGCGCGACTCGTCCCGGCCAGGTCGGCCGGCCCCAGGTGGACAGCGTCCTCGACCACCCGGTAGGTCCGCTCGACGGTTCCGCGAACGGGCCGCTCGGCCGCCACCTCGATCAACCCGCCGGTCTCCAGCGCCCGGAGGTGCCGATACAGCGTCGCCTGTGCCACGTCGCCCAGGGTCTCCAGCAACGCGCCGGGGGTGAGGGATCGGCCGACCAGGGCCTGCACGATCCGCAGCCGGACCGGATGCAGAAGAAGGTCTGCTGGCCGGTCAGCCACCGGCCGTCACCGCCTGGTTCGGGGGCGCGAACGATTCGGTCTTTCCCATTACTATCGAGACTGATAACATGATCAGCAATGATAGCAAACGAACGTCCAGCTCGACTGGAGCCCACCGAGATCACGATCGACGGGCCTGCCGGGCAGCTCTCGGGCACCCTCGTCCACGCCGCCGACGGGGTCGCTCGACCAGTGGTGCTGCTGATCAGCGGCTCAGGGCCGATCGACCGGAACTCCGACAGCAAGAAGCTGGCGATCGGCGTCATGGGCCGACTTGCCCGCTGTCTTCGCGACGCTGGGGTTGCCTCGCTTCGCTACGACAAGCGCGGGGTGGGTGCCAGCAGCGGGGCGTTCCTGACGACCGGCTTCCACGACAACGTCGGCGACGCCACTGCCGTCCTCGACGCGCTGCGCTCACGGGATGACGTGGACCCGAGCCGGGTCGTCGTGATCGGGCACAGTGAGGGTGCACTGATCGCCGCCGAGTTGGCTGCGGCCAATCCGGACCTGGCCGGCGTTGTCCTGCTGTCCGGTGCGGCGGTGACCGGCGAGGAGGTTCTGCGCTGGCAGGCCGGTCAGGTCGGCGCCACGCTTCCCAAGCCGGTCAAGCTGATGCTGCGGCTGCTCCGGGTCGACATCCTGCGCTCGCAGGCGAAGCGGCTGGCCCAGCTGAAGGCCACGACGGAGGACACGACCCGGATCCAGTTGGCCAAGGTCAACGCCAAGTGGTTCCGGGAGTTCATGGCGCACGATCCGCTCGAGGCGCTTCGGGCGACCACGGTCCCGGTCCTGGCGCTGACCGGGTCGAAGGACATCCAGGTCGACCCGGTCGACGTGGAGCGGATGGCTCAGGTCGTCACGGCGGCGTACACCGGTGAGATCCTCGACGACGTGACCCACCTGCTCCGCACCGAGGAGGGTCCGCCTTCGCTGCGGACGTACAAGAAGCAGGCCAAGCAGCCCCTTGCTCCGGCCGTGCTCCGGCGGACCACCGACTGGGTCCTCGCGCACACACGCGAGAAGACCGGCTAATCGATCACAGCGGTCCCCCGGATCATGATCCGGGTGTTGAAGGACGTCCAGCCCTCGTCGATGGTGGTCAGGTCCAGTTCGGCGAAGCCAGCACTGGTCAGCAGTTGGCCGGTGTCGCGCATGACGTCGCAGCCGTTCGCAATCCACTTCTGGGCCGGTCTCGTGACGCGCTGGAGCAGACGGACCCCTGGGGTGGTTGCGACGACGTGCTCCAGGAAGAAGAAGGTGCCGCCCGGCTTCACGACTCGCTGGATCTCACCGACGACGGACGCGGGGTCACCCACGCCGCACAGGACCAGGGTGCCGACGGCGTGGTCGGCCTCGTCGTCCTCGAGGCCCATCCGCTCACCCGCGACCGTGCGGATCTGCAGGTCGACACCGTGCTTTTCGGCCTTCTGCCGCAGTCGGTCGTGCATGACCGGGTTCGGCTCGACGGCGATCACCGTCGTCCCGGCGGGGTAGTAGCGCAGGTTGGCTCCCGTCCCGGCACCCACGTCCACCACCGTCCCGGTCATCGCGCCGATGGCGGCCTGCTTGGCCTCGCCGTGCAGGCGGTGGACCGCGGGGTCGATGAGGTCGAGCGTGCGGGCCTCGAACCGCGATCGGAGGCGGCCGAACGTCGGGATCCCGGCAGGCATGGGACCACTATGGCACCGGTAGCACCCTGGCCGGGACGTGCTTGTGCCAGGGCGTCCCGATCAGATCGTCGGCCAGGTCTGAGCTCGTCAACTCGTTCGGGGCAACCCCGACCCCACGATCGTCGTCCGAGAGGGTCAGGCCTTGCCCGTTCGGCAGGCTCATCTGGCCTGGCGCGGCCTCCTCGGTCACCGCCGCCACCCCCTCCACCGCGCCGGTCGCAGTCTCGATCCGGACACGGCCGCCGTCAGTCACCCCGAACGCCTCGGCGTCGGCCGGGTGGATGCGGACAGCCCCCTCCGCGTCGCGCTTTCGCCAGGCCGGGTCCCGAAAGATCGTGTTGGCCGTGTACGAGCGTCGCTCGCCAGCAGCCACCAGCAGCGGGAACGCCGGATCCTGCACTGGGTCCACGGGCAGGCTCGCCAGCCGGGCCAACAGCTCGGGGATGGCGAGGTGCACCCGCCCGTCCTCGTGGGCCAGCCGTTCGAAGCTCACCGCTGGGTCGTCATCGCTGCTGAACACCACTCCAGACCGACCGTCGAGAACAGCGTGGAACAGCGCGTTGCCCAGTGCCAGCGGACCCTCTCCGTCCGGCTCAACCCCTGCTCGACGAATGGCGGACGCGTTCCGCTGCGCCGCCTGATGGCACACGGCGAACAGCACCGCGCCCTCACGTAGATCAGGATCCAGCGCCGGACCAAGCGTCTCGTACAGCAGCACCGGCAGCACCTGCAGGGCAGCAGGGGTCGACGCTGCCGCCCCGAACAGCGCGGTGGCGTAGGCCTCCAACCCCTCCGACGCCGCCTCCGTCAACCCCTCGACGTCGATGCCCTCCATGGCCCCCAACGCATGGCAGAGCCGACGGTGGATCTCCGCCTCGGGCAATGTGCCGTCCAGCGGATCGAGGATCGCGTGGCGCAGGTGGAAGGTGTTCTCGGGGAAGTCGGTCGTGAAGAACGTCGCCTCGGCCTTCTCGAACTGCGACGAGGCGGGCAGGACCCAGTCGGCCAGCCGAGCGGTCTCGGTCATCGCCACGTCGATCACCACGACGGTGTCGAGCGCGCCGATGGCCTCGCGCATCCGTCGAGAGTCCGCGATGGAGTGTGCGGGATTGCCCGACTCGACGATCAGCGCCCGGAAGCGGTCCGGGTGGTCGGTCAGGATCTCGTCGGGGATGTGGTTGCAGGCCAGCAGTCCGGCGGCCAGTGGCCGGTCCGCCACCGGTGAGCGGTGCCGCGAGTGCGAGCCCATCAGCGGCGCCATCGCCGTGTGCAGGTTCATCCCGCCGGCCACGCCGAAGTTGCCGGTCAGCAGGTAGATCAGCTTCTCCAGGTAGCTGTTGAGCGTCGAGTGGCGCCCCTGCTGGACGCCGAGGTCCTCGTAGACGGAGACGCTGGAGGCGGTTGCGATGCGCCGTGCGACGGCCTCGATCTGGGGAAGGTCCAGCCCGGTTGCGGCGGCGTGGGCCGCCACGTCGAGGGTGGCGAGGACGGCCATGACCTCCTCCAACCCCTCGGCGTGCGCGTCGAGCCACGCCGCATCGAGCAGCCCGTCACGGACGATGATCCCGAGCATCGCAGCCAGCAGATTGGCGTCGGTCCCAGGCCTGACCGCCAGGTGCACGTCGGCCATTGCGGCGGTCTCGGAGCGGCGGGGGTCGATCACGATGATGGTCCGGTCCGGGTCCCGCTGCGCCTCCTTCAGCACGATCCGTGCCCGCTCCACGCCGTGGGAGATCCACGGGTTCTTCCCCAGGAACACCAGCACCTCAGCGTGCTCCCAGTCGCCGGCGGTGTGGCAGGTCGACTTGCCGTAGAGGTGGCCGTCGACCCAGAACTCGCCGGTCTTCTCCTGGCCCAGGGCCGAGGACGCGACAGTGCTGCCGAGCACCCCTCGGGTCGCCTTGGCGTAGGCACCGGGCAGGTGGTTGCCCTGTCCGCCGCCGCCGTAGTACAGGATGGACCGGCCACCGTGGGCGTCGCGGATGGCGGCCAGGTCGGCGGCGACCCCGGCGATGGCGGTGTCCCAGTCGACCTCCTCGAAGGTTCCGTCCTCGCGGCGGCGCAGCGGCGTGGTCAGGCGGCCCTCGAAGTTCTGGTAGTGGTCCAGCTGTCGTGCCTTCTCGCAGGTGTAGCCCTGGCTGCCCGGGTGGGCCTTGTCGCCGGTGGTCCGGACGAAGGTGCGGCCCTCCAGCTCGACGGTGACGCCGCAGTTGAGCTCACAGAGGATGCAGGCCGTCGTGACCAGCTTGGTCCCGTCGTCGGTCGGGGTGGCGCGAAGCGGGAACGTGGGCACAGGGACCTCCGGGTGCAGTCAGGTGGGATCAGGAGGACCGATCAGAGCACATTCGGTTGCGTAACGCAACCTAATCACCTGTTGTTCGGTACGGTGGGCTGGTGAAGCGGTCCGACATCACCCACCTCAACTGCTCCGTGGCGCGTGCCCTCGACGTCGTCGGGGAGTGGTGGAGCCTGCTGATCATCCGCAACGTCGCCTATGGCCAGCACCGGTTCACCGACATCGCGGAGTCGCTGGGCGTGGCTCGCAACGTCCTGACCGACCGACTGAGGACACTCGTGGAGGCGGACGTGCTCCGCCGGGTCCCCGATCCGGACGATGGGCGGGCCGCCCGGTACGAGCTGACCGACAAGGGGCAGGAGTTGGTCCCCCTGCTGCTGATGCTGATGCAGTGGGGCGATCGCTGGGAGTCACCGGACGGCGCCCCGCTCAACGTGGTCGACTCGAGTGGGGAGGTGGTCGACCTGGCCCTGGTCAGCCGCCGAACCGGTGAAGAGGTCGACCTGGCCACGATGCGGCTGCGGCCGGGACCTGGATTCAGACACGAGGCTCGGGGCGGCTAGCTCAGCGATCGGACGTGCCGGTGAGGAGTCCCAGGGCGCGGGTGCGGATCCTCTCATCTGGGTCATCGGCTGCACGGGCATGTAGCTGCCGGAGGTGCTGGTCGTTCCAATAGTCGACACTGCGCGGCCACCCGCATCTTCATGATCGGATGCGTATTGACCGCTACACCCGTAGGTGCCGCGGCAGCCGGTGATGTTCCAGGCAGGCGCTGTCGTAGGGTTATCCACAGCGCCTTGGTGTGGACGGTTGCGGCCCCCGACCATGTCCGAGCATGATCCGAGGAGATGACCACGTTGCTCTCACCCGTGACCGAACTCCCGCCTGAGTTCCGACCCCTCCTCCGCAGCGAGTATGACCGACTGGTCGAACTGGGCGTGTTCGAGGGGACGAAGGTGGAGCTCATCGGAGGACTCCTCGTCGAGATGTCACCCCAGAACAGTCCGCACTACCAGTTCATCGCCGACCTCACCATGCTGCTGGTACCGATGGTCGTCGGGCGGCACACCGTCGGCGTGCAACTCCCGCTTCTGGTCGACGACGTCTCCGAGCCGGAGCCCGACCTCACGATCCTGCCCCTGCCGCAGTATCGAGGTGTCGGCAAGACCGGTGAGGCCCTCCTGGTGATCGAGGTGTCGGAGTCCAGCCTGGCCCTCGACCTGGGTGAGAAGGCCCGCCGATATGCAGGCGCCGGATACCCGGAGTACTGGGTCTTCGATGTCGTAGGGCGGCAGTTGATCCGGCACACCGAGCCTGCGGAAGACGGGACCTGGGGGACGGTGACCACACTCAGCTCGGGAACGGTGGCCGCCGTCGCAGTCGAGGGGGTGACGATCGACCTGGACGATCTCTTCGACTTCTGACGTCGAGCTGCTTGGACACGCGATCTACGCCCGACCTCCACGCGACCGGCGTCCGGGCTATGGTGCCCGCGGACCAGGCGGTCAGCGATGACCTCGAGTGAGAGAAGGCGGAGACGATGCGGATCGGAATCCTGACAGGCGGCGGTGACGTACCCGGGCTCAACCCGTGCATCAAGGCGGTGGTCGAGCGAGTCATCGACGACGGGCACGAGGTGATCGGACTGCGGCGAGGCTGGGCCTCGCTGGTCGACGGGGACCCGGCCCAGCCCGAGACGCTGAAGGCGATCAGTCGACCGCTGCCGCGCAACGCCGTTCGCACCATCGACCGCACCGGCGGAACCACGCTGCACACCTCCCGGACGAACCCCAGTCGGGTCAAGCCCTCCGCCCTGCCAGCCCACCTGGCCGACCGTGCCCCGGAGGACCAGGACAACGACGACCCGATCGACGTCACCGACCACGCGGTCTCGGTCCTCGAGGCCCTGAAGATCGACGCCCTCATCCCGATCGGCGGCGACGACACGTTGTCCTACGGCCTCCGGCTGCACAACGAGGGTGTACCGGTCGTGGCCATCCCGAAGACGATGGACAACGACGTCCACGGGACGGACTACTGCATCGGCTTCTCCACGGCCGTCTCCCGCTCGGTCCAGTTCATCCACCAGCTGCGGACCAGCACCGGCTCGCATGAGCGGATCGCCGTCATCGAGCTGTTCGGCCGCTATAGCGGCGAGACCTCGCTCATCGCCGCCTACCTGGCCGGCGCCGACCGGGCGTTGATCTCCGAGATCCCCTTCGACGTCGAGAAGCTCTCCGGCCAACTCGTGAACGATCGAGATGCCAATCCCTCCAACTACGCGGTGGTCACCGTGAGCGAGGGCGCGCGGATGCTGGAGGGTGAGGTGCACCTCTCGGGCGAGGCAGACGACTACGGGCACCGCAAGCTGGGCGGGATCGGCGACACCACCGCCGAGGCCATCAAGCAGATCACCGGCGTGAACATCATCTCGCAGCGGCTGGGCTACCTCATGCGCTCGGGCAGTCCGGACTCGCTGGATCTCATGGTGGCCACGAACTACGCCGTGATGGCGGCCGACCTGGCGGTTGAGGGCGCGACCGGCCGGATGGTCGCGCTGCGCAGCGGCACCTACACCGACGTGCCGGTCTCGGTCACGGGTGAGGGGGTCAAGCGCGTGGATGTCGACGCGCTCTACGACGCGGACGCCTACCGCCCCAAGGTGCGCCAGGTCGTCGGCAAGCCCATGTTCCTCTACTGACCGTCACCGCCCGCCCGTGGCGCGGCGGAACCGAGATAGCCTCAGGGTGGTGAGCTACCCAGCGAACCGCCCGTCCGGACCGCCGCCAGACGGGAGTCGCCCTCCCGGTTACGGAGAGGCCGGCTCGAGTCTGGCCGATTCCCGTCCCAACCCCTTCGCCAGCTCGGGCAATACGTGGACGACGACGAGTGCCTCGACACCAGGCCGTGAGCCGACCGGTGGCGAGGATGGCCGAGGAACGGCCAGGTGGCTCCTGCTGGCGGTCATCATCCTGGTCGTTGCTCTGGCCGCAAGCAGCACGGTCGCCGTCGTGCAGACCGACCGTCTCTCCGACACCAGGGACGACCTGACCGACACCCGCTCCGACCTCGCAGTCGCCGAGCAACGGGCCGCCGATCAGCAGGCCCAGATCCGGGAGTTGGAGGAGGAGTTGGCAGCCGGAGGAGCGCCAGGCGACAACCCCCTGGAAGACCTCTTCGGCGGTGCCGCACCCGGTGGCGAGAACCCACTCGAGGACTTGCTCGACCCAGAGGACTTGGAGGAGCTGTTCGGTGAACAGGGCCTGGAGGACCTGTTCGGCGAGGGGGGTCTTGAGGACCTCCTCGGCGAGGGTGGCCTCGAAGATCTGCTCGGCGCGGCCGAAGATGCGCCGGACGTCAACGCCTGCCTGGCTGACGTCGAGGACCTGCCCGACGTGGACGCTGACACGTTGGAGGGTCAGTTCGAGCAGGTGGCCGAGATCGTCCAGACCCTGCGCGGCCAGACCTTCCCGGAGCCGTTCACGCCCACGATCAGGACCGCTGAGGAGATCCGCGAGTTCTTCGCCGAGGAGATCGCCGAGGCGTACAGCGAGGAAGCCGCAGACGCCGACCAGCGCATCCTCGGCGCGCTCGGTGCGGTCCCGACGGGCACCGATCTGATCCAACTGCAGACCGACCTGCTCGGGGACCAGGTGGCGGGTTACTACGACGACGAGACCGGCGAGCTCGTCGTCCGGGCCGAGAGCGGCGACGATCCGCTCGGTGGCATCGGGCTGATCACCCTGGCACACGAGTTCGAGCACGCCTTGGTCGACTCGACCATCGGCCTCCCAGACCTCGAGGGCTTCGGCGATGACGAGGACGGTGCGCTGGCGGCGCTCTCGATGGTCGAGGGCAGCGCTGTGGCCCTCCAGTCACGGTTCCAGACCTCCGCGCTCGACCCCTTCAGCCTGCTCGGTGACCTGGACGGGCTGGACCAGGGTCTTGACGAGGTGCCCTTCTACCTCCGCGAGAGCCTGACCTTCCCCTACGTCGAGGGCGCGACGTACATCTGCAGCCAGTACGCGGTCGGCGGCTGGGACGCCGTCAACGCGCTGATCGCCCAGCCGCCCGCAACCTCCCACGAGGTGCTCTTCCCCACCGGTGTGACCGGCCTGGTCGACGTGCCGCAGGCCCCGATCCCCGACGGCTTCGACGAGGTCACCCGGCGCTCGTTCGGGGCCGCCCAGTTGAGCTGGTTGTTCGGCGCCCCGGCCACGGACGAAGCGCTGTCCCTGTCAGACCCGGTCAGCGCCGTCGAGTCATGGCGGGGTGGTGAGGTGACGCTGTCCACGGCAGGTGAGGACTCCGCCGTCGCGGTCGTGCTCGCGGGCGGAGGCCTGTGTGATCCCGTGACGGAGTGGTGGGGCCTCCGGGCAGGCGGGAGCGGTGAGACCGGGGATCTCCAGGACGACGAGACCCTGACCCAGCAGACCGACGATGGCTTCTGGGGCGCGGTCAGCTGCAACGGCGACACCGTCCGCGTCGGGATCGGCCCCGACCTGACCACCGCCCGCGCCGCCATCGGCTGACCTCACTCCGTCTGAGGGGCCAGGCCAGGATCGACTCGCAATCTCGAGGACAGGCCGTAGCCTGCGAGGACATGAGCAGCGACAGCGGCCAGCGACCGCCGGCCGACCAGCACGATTCCGCCGCGCCGGGGGACGACGGCTCGGCCGACTCCGGCCACCTGGCCACCCTCATGGACGAACGACGGGCCAAGGCCGAGCAGTGGCGTGCCGACGGCGTCGAGCCGTACCCCGTCGGAATCGAGATCACCGACACCCTGGCCGACATCGCCGCCCAGTACCAGGACCAGCTCGAGGCCGGTGAGGAGACCGATCACGTCGTCACCGTGGCCGGCCGACTGGTCATGCGGCGTGGCATGGGAAAGCTCGCCTTCCTGGTCCTGCGAGAGCGCGGGACCGACCTGCAGGCCATGGTCTCCAAGGCCGTGGCGGGGGAGGGGGTGATGGCCACCGTCGACCGCTTGGACACGGGCGACTGGGTCACCGTGACCGGACGGGTCATCCGCTCACGGCGCGGCGAGCTGAGCGTCATGGCTGACAGCGCAGGCATCCTCGCCAAGTCCATTCGACCGCTGCCCGACAAGTGGCACGGCCTGTCCGACACCGACACGCGGTACCGCCAGCGCTACGTCGACCTGATCGTCAACGAGGACACCCGGCGCGCGTTCGCCGTCCGCAGCGCCACCATGCAGGCGTTCCGCAGCGAGCTCGTCGAACGCGGCTTCGTCGAAGTGGAGACGCCGGTCCTGCACCCGATTCCCGGCGGGGCGGTCGCCAAGCCATTCATCACCCACCACAACGCACTCGACGTCGATCTGTACCTGCGGATCGCGCCAGAGCTGTACCTCAAGCGGCTCATCGTGGGCGGCATGGACCGGGTCTTCGAGATGGGACGGGTCTTTCGCAACGAGGGACTCTCGCCCCGGCACAACCCCGAGTTCACGATGCTCGAGACCTACCAGGCCTACGCCGACCACGAGCAGGTCATGGCCATGACCCAGGCGTTGGTCCAGCGCGCCGCGAGCGAGGCCACGGGCTCGGAGGTTCTCACCCACGCCGGTCGCGATATCGACCTGAGCGGCGACTTCATCCGACGTCCGCTCCTGGATCTGGCTCGAGAGGGGACGGGCGAGGCGACGCTCTCCTACGACAGCCACCTCGGTGATGTTCGCGATCTGTGCGACGACCACGACGTCCCCTGGGAGGAGGGGCACGGTGTCCAGAAGCTGATCGTCGAGCTCTACGAGAAGCTGGTCGAACACACGCTGTGGGACCCCACGTTCGTCACCGAGCACCCGATCGAGACCTCCCCGCTCGCACACGCCCACCGCAGCCAACCGCACATCACGGAACGCTTCGAGTTGCTGATCGCTGGCCGCGAGATCGCCAACGGCTTCTCCGAACTTGCCGACCCGGCTGACCAGCGCGATCGCTTCGAGGCCCAGGCCACGGCCAAGGCGGCCGGCGATGACGAGGCCATGGTGGTGGACGAGGACTACCTGCGTGCCCTCGAGTACGGGCTGCCGCCGACGGGCGGTCTGGGCATCGGCGTCGACCGGCTGGTGATGCTGCTGGCCGGCGTGGAGACGATCCGCGACGTCATCCTCTTTCCGACACTCCGTCCCGAGGCCTGAGCGCCCGCCGACCTCCCACACCCACGACCGCCCCCGCGCGACAAATCTTCGACAGCACTGTCGAATCGGTGCTTGGCTCATCGTCGGCACAGGTGAGGGGACACGTCCGGTGTCCTCCGGAGCCACCCGAGAAGAGGGACCACCGATGAACTACATGTTGTTGATCACATCCACCCACGAAGACGAGCCCGCCACTGAGGAGGAGGGCCAGACCCGCATGAACGCCTGGTTCGAGTACAACCGGATCGCGGAGGAGGCGGGTGTGTATGTGGCTGGCGAGGCACTGCACGGCGTCGAGACCGCCAAGGTCGCCGACGTCCGCACCGGCGTGGTGACGGATGGGCCGTTCGCCGAGACCAAGGAGGTCATCGGCGGCTTCTACGTGCTCGATGTCGCCGACGAGGACGCTGCCATCGAGTGGGCCCTGAAGATGCCGCCGTACGTCTCGGTCGAGGTCCGACCGGTCATGGCCTTCGGGTAGGGGCTTGCCCCTCTACCCCGACCCGGCCACGTCAGCGGCGGCCCAGGCGGTTGCCCGGGCCGTCGAGCGGGCCTTCCGCGAGGACGAGGGGCGGGCGGTCAGCTCGCTCATTCGCAGCTTCGGTGATCTGACGCTGGCCGAGGAGAGCGTCCAGGAGGCATACATCCGGGCCCTCGCGACCTGGGGGGCGGGCGTCCCGGACAATCCGGGCGGCTGGATCCTGACCACGGCCCGCAATCGGGCGATCGACACACTCCGCCGTGCCGGTCGCCTGGAGACCAAGACCGCGGAGATGGCTGTCGAGCTGGATCGGCGCCAGCAGGACACCGACACCTTCGGCCCCGTCGAGACCATCGCCGACGATCGGCTGCGACTGGCGTTCCTGTGCTGCCACCCGGCGCTGGACGCCCAGGCCCAGATCGCGTTGACGCTCCGGCTCGTCGCCGGCCTGTCGACCGTGCAGATCGCCGCTGCCTTCATGGTCAAGACCGCCACGATGGCGGCCAGGATCACGCGTGCGAAGGCCCGAATCGCCGCTGAGGGGACCCCGTTTCGCCTCCCCGACGACCACGAGCTCCCGGACCGTCTGGCGTCCGTCCTCCACGTCCTGTACCTCATCTTCAACCAGGGCTACGTCTCCCGCGACGGTGCGCAGCTGGTGGACCTCGACACCGCCGCAGAGGCGATCCGCCTCACCAGTCTGGTCCGACGCCTGATGCCCGAGGAGCCCGAGGTCTCCGGCCTGCTCGCCCTCATGATCCTCACGCATGCGCGTCGCGACGCCCGTCAGGTCGGCCTGCGCATGCTGCTGCTGGGAGAACAGGATCGGCGCCGGTGGCACACCACCGAGATCGAGGACGGACTTGCCATGCTGGAACGGGCGCTCCGCCGTGGTCGTCCCGGCCCGTACCAGCTCCAGGCGGCCATCCAAGCCGTCCACGTCGAGGCGACGACGGCCGAGCAGACGGACTGGACGCAGATCGTCGGGCTCTACGGTGCGCTCGAGGCGCTGGACCCCTCACCGGTCATCCGCCTGAACCACGCCGTTGCGGTCGGAAAGGCAGACGGTGGCGCAGCCGCCCTGGCCAGGCTGGACGACCTGCGGGGGGAGTTGGACACCTACCACCTCTTCCACGCCGCCCTGGCGGAGTTCTCGCTCGACGTGGGGGACGTCGACACCGCAAGGGCGGCGTTCGCACGTGCTCTGGCGTTGACGGACAACGAGGTGGAGCGTCGGCATCTCAGCAACCGTCTGGCTTCGCTGAAGTGAGATGAACGTCTTCTCATCGTGCCCTAATCGTGTCTTCAGGCCCGCCGGACACAGTCCATAGCACCTGACACGCGGCCGGAGGCCGGTACTCGATGAGGAGACACACGTGATGTTCACACCACTCAGCCCCGCTCGAGCAGACCAGCTCAAGCGCAGCTACACCACACGCATGGTCCCGCAGGAGCGGATTGCAGGTGTACGCCACCAGGGCACCCCCGAGTCGGGAGACGTCGTCGTAGCACGGGTCCTCGAGGTGGGACAGCACACCCGTCTCGAGGCTCCGGATGGTCGACGGCAGACGCTGTTTCCGGGGGACGAGATCATGGTCTGCTTCGCCAACCGCTACGCGCCCGCCCAGTACGAGGCCGTGGTCCCCGAAGGACTCGGGATCTGTGACCTCGTCGCGGCCGGCGGCGTTGCCGCAACGGCCCTGTCCTGGCACGCCGCGAAGGACGCCCCGACGGTGATCGACGTCATCGGCTTCGCGTGCGACGACTTGGGCCGAAAGATCAACCTGGAGCAGCACCGCATCCCGAGCTCGGCCCCAGCCGGACTCGTCCCCGTGCCCACGGATCGACCCCACACGGTCGTCGTGTGCGGGACGTCCATGGACTCCGGCAAGACCACCGCAGCCGCTGGCATGATTCGCGGCCTGGTCGGCGGCGGCCTGGATGTGGGAGCCGCGAAGGTGACCGGCACCGGCGCGGGTGGCGACGTCTGGCTCATGCGAGACGCGGGCGCACGTCCGGTCATGGACTTCACTGCTGTCGGCATGGCCTCCACCTACCTGATGAGCCACGACCGGATCGTGGACTCGTTCGTGACGCTGACCGACGAGCTGTACGCCGTCGGCATCGACGTGGCCGTCATCGAGATCGCAGACGGGTTGTTCTTCGACGAGACCCGAGACCTGCTCGACGACCCTGCACTCCGAGACCGCTGTGACGCCCTTGTCTTCGCTGCCGGCGACGCCATCGGCGCCCAGGCCGGTGTGCAGCTGCTCCAAGGCATGGACCTGCCGGTCCGTGCGGTGTCCGGTCTGCTGACCGCCTCGCCGCTGGCCATCCGCGAAGCGCAGGGGGAGCTCGACGTGCCGGTCCTCGACCTGGAGCAGCTGTGGACAGCCGACCACGACCTGGTCGACGGCGCCGCCTGCCGGGCACGCCTCGAACCGTCCTCGCTTCCGATGATGGCGCCAGCCGCGGCGCCCGCTCGCAGACTCCGCACCTCACGGGCACATCAGCTCGCGGTCGAGGCGGACACCGCCGTCCGGGAGGAGACGAGCGTGCGGGCCGTCTCATGATCCCGCTGTTCCGAGACAGACGCGGCGTCACGTTCGTCCTCCTCATCGCCAACGGCTTCGGCCAGGCGCTGTCGGCGATCGTGGCCGCCTTCGCCGTCGAACACGCCTTCACTCGCTTCGGCCAGCCGAACAGCGCGGGCGACATCGCGTCCGTGGCTGGGGTGCTCGCCGGTGCCGCCGCCCTCAGCGCGATCCTGCGTGCCAGGGAACGAGTCGACGCCGAACGGTTGGGCCAGAGCTACGTGCACGAGCTGCGAATGCACCTGTTCCGCCGGCTCACGGCCATGTCCCCGCGAGCGGTGTCGCGGCGCAGTCAGGGCTCGACTGCCCTTCGGTTCGTCGGTGACTTGAGCGCTGTCAGGAAGTGGGTCAGCTTGGGCCTGTCCCGGCTGGCGGTCGCCACGACGATGATCGTCGGGACGCTGGCCGCGCTCTCCGTCGTCGACCCGCTGCTCGCCACTGCGACCGGTGCGGCCGCGCTGCTCGGCGGGATCGGCGCCATCGTCCAGGGCCCGTCGTTGCGGGAGGCCGATCGGAGGGCACGGCGGCAGCGTTCGAAGCTGGCCGGCACGGTGACCGAGACGATAGGGGCGGTCGGAGTGGTCCAGTCCAGCAACGCCGTGAACCGCGAACGTCGCCGGGTGGGCAAGAGAAGCCGACGGCTGCGATCGGCGATGATCGACCGGGCTCGGCGGCTGGGCCGCCTCACGGCGATCGCGGAGGCAACGGGATCCGCAGCCACCGCCCTGCTGCTGCTGGCTGCGCTCCACTTTCGAATCCCCGCGCCAGAGGTTGCCGCCGGAATGACCGTCGTCGGGTTGCTCGTGCCCCAACTCCGCGGACTCGCACGGGTCCAGGAGTACCGGCAGCGCCAGCAGGTCGCGGTCGACGCCATCCAACGGTTCTTGGATCGTCCCGCGATGCTGACCGAACCTGAGGAGCCCATCTCGCTGCCACAGGGCCCCGGCCGGATCAGGCTCGTCGCGGCGTCACACGGGGTGGTCCGTGAGGTCACGGCCACCGCCGAGCCGGGACGGACCGTTGCCGTGGTGGGGCCGAACGGCGCCGGGAAGTCCACCCTCCTTGCGATGATCGGCCGTCTGGTCGACCTCGATGCCGGTCGTGTCCTCTTCGAGGACGTCGACCTGGCGGAGGTCTCGCTGGCAGACGTCCGCGCCGCGGTGGGGATGGCTGGCCCGGACCTGCCGCTCATGAAGGGGAGCCTTCGCCGCAACCTCACCTATCGCGACAAGGACGTCGATGACGCAGTGCTGCAGAGGACGATCGAGCGCTGTGGGCTGGGTCCGCTGATCGAGGAGTTGGACGGCGGGCTGGACTTCAGGATCTCGGAGGGCGGCGCAAACCTGTCCTCGGGACAACGACAGCGGATCATGCTGGGGAGGGCGATCCTCACAGCTCCCCGGGTGCTCCTCCTGGACGAGGCCGACGCAAATCTCGACAGCGCGACGGCCGACTTGATCGACGCGGTGCTCACCCCGCACATCGGCCCTGCTCTGATTATCACCCATCGACTGGAGCGGGCCATGGCTGCCGATGACCTCTGGCACCTCGCCGACGGTCGCCTGGTTGAGCAAGGTCCTCCCGACCAGCTGCTCAAGCCCGGAACGGCCACGGCTGCACTGTTCGGGGTCGAACGGACACCCGAGCTCGAGTCCGGCGAGCTGGTCTCGGCGTGAACGGGATCGGACCGATCAGGTCGGAGCGAGGTGCCCTGACCGTCATCGTCACCGTCGTGGGCGCGGTGCTCGCGCCGATCGCCAACCAGTTCAGGGCCGCACCCCGCGACAGCTTCCCGTTCTCTCACTACCCGATGTTCTCGGCCCGTCGTGGCCACGACATCGGCCTGTCGTTCGTTCGCGGGGTTCGTGCAGATGGGACGTTCGTGCCACTGGACTCCCGCCTGGCCGCCCGTGGAGGCATGAACCAGGAGCGCAAGCAGCTGGCGGCCGCCGCGCGGCGGCGAACGCGGGCACGGAAGGTGGCGTCCCGGGTCGCCCGTCGAATCGCCCGTCGTGACCTCCATCTCGATGTCGTCGCCGTGGAGTTCGTCAGAGGGCGGTTCCTCCTCGCCCAGTACTTCGATGATGCGCCGCTGGAGTGCCACCTCGAGGAGGTGCGCGGCTTCGCCGTCGTCCCCGGCCGGCCCGGCGACGACGTGGCGCCCGATCTGCAGCCATCGGGCAACTGCCCACCGTCGACGCCGGCTCCTCCTCGGCGTCGACCCGCGGCTCGAGCTGAGGGCGCTGGAGACACGGGTCCCGTCGCACGCCCGAGGTCAGCCCCGTGAAGTTCCTCCTCCGCTGGTGCTTCCGGCCCGCAACTCCGCAGGCGCTGGCTCTGGTGCGCATCGCCACCAACGGGTGGATGCTGTGGTACCTGGCGAAGCGCTGGAAGCTGATCACCAAGACGGCGTCGGGTGACCCGCGGAACTTCGAGGGCGTCGGGATCACCCGATCATTGCCGGGCCCGCTTCCACCGTCGCTGATCAAGGCGACCACGGCCGCCAACTATGCCGCCACGGCGCTGGCCGCCCTGGGGGTGGCCCATCGCGTCACCGGTCCGGCCAGCGCCGCGCTGTCCTGGTGGACGCTGACCTACCGCAACTCCTGGTCGATGGTGTTCCACACCGACAACCTGGCAGTCCTCCATCTGGTCGTCCTCGGCCTCTCGCCTGCCGCGGATGGCCTGTCCGTCGACGGGTGGCTGGCCAGGCGCCGCGGCACGCCGGCGGTCACCCAACCGAGCGGGCAGTACGGCTGGCCCATCCAGACCGTCAACGCCGTCACAGCCGCCGTGTACCTGGTGAGTGGGACCGCCAAGCTGACGGGCCCGCTTGGGCTGCGCTGGGCCACCGGCGACCACCTCCGCTCACAGGTCGCCGTGGACGGTGTCCGCAAGGCGATGCTGCGGCCTGACCAGGACAAGAAGGCCACCCCGTTCGTCGCGTTCGTGGACCGGCGGCCATGGCTGTGGTCGGCCTTTGCGACTGGTTCGTTGCTGGCCGAGCTGGGCGCGCCACTGGCCCTCGTGAATCGACGGCTCGGCCGACTGTGGTCCCTTGCGGCCTTCGGGATGCACGTCGGCATCAAGGCCATCATGCAGATCACGTTCCGCTATCAGCTCTCCGGCGTTCCCTACGTCGGGTTCGCCGTCGCGCCCCGTGCACCGCGATCGTGACGCGGCTCAACCGATGCCGTCCCCGCCGATGAATGCGCACACCGCGGCCACATCGAGGTCACTCTGGTGGCCATGGCCACCAGACTCCGTTCGTCCTTGCTCCTCGTCTTGCTGCTGTTCGTGGCGGCGTGCACGGGTTCGGCTGACTCGGGCGATGGGGGCGATGGGTTGGACCTGGCGGACGAGGTCGATCTCTCCGACGCCGAGGTTCCCGAGATCGAGGTGACGCCGGGCTTCTGCGAGCAGATCGCAACCATCCTCGACACCGTATCCGCGGGGTCTGACGGCCCGGAGGCGCTCGAGAGCTCCTTCGTCACCATCGACCAGGCGTTCGCCGAGGCGCAGGATCTCGCCCCGGCCGGGACAGAAGACACGCTCGCCGGGGCACGGGCCTTCTTCGGAGAGCTCGATGCCGCGGCCGCAGCAGTGGGCTACGACAACGAGCAGGTTCCGGACGAGGTGTTCACCGATCTCGAAGCCGAGTACGGCGAGGACGTGGAGACGATGGAGGCCTACTTCGCCGCCTGCGAACTGGACGGCGAGGGCTGAGCCGACCGCCCGGCGGTCGCTGCCACCCGCTGTTCGGAGCCTCACCGCGCGACCAGCACGGTCCCCTCATCCGCGGCATCGGTCCCCTACGTCTCGGAGACCTCGAGGTCGGCGGCGACCGCGTGGGCTACGACGACCTCGACCGGGTCTCGCTCATCGTCGACGGGAGTCAGGTTCGTCGTGAACAGCTGCGTGCGCCCGCCGTCGACATCAACACCCTCGATGATCGTGTCCCCGGACTTCCGACGGACTCTGAGCGCAGCCAGGCTGTCCCACGTCGTCGTCGTGCTGCCGTCGTGGACGCCATCCCCATCGATGCGGACGCGCTTGGCACGAGCGTTGTTCGCCACCACGCCGAAGACAACGCACAGGGGCAGCATGCCGCCGAGCGCCGCACTGCCCTGGACGAGGCCGAGGATGCCGGAGACAGCGAACATGACAGCCGCGGCGGCCGGGAGCTGCCAGGCCATGTCGCGATTGCGGAGGACGAGTTGGTCGGTCGTCGGAAGATCGGTCATGTGACCACCATGGGGCAACGTGGGAGCAGGATCAGCGGCGAGCGTCGATCAGGTCCGGCATCAGGTAGTGCAACTGCCAGGCCGCGAATTCAGCCGGCTCATCGAAGGCCCACCCGAGGTGGCCGGCCACCTCAACGGACACCAGGCCGAGGAGGCGCTGCCAGCCGACCGCGGTGGCGTAGAGCTGCACGGCGGTCACGTCTCCGGGACCAGCCGCCGCACGCTGCTCCAGCGATGTGCGCAGCGACGTCGGCAGGAACTCGAGGTCGTCCACGAGGATGCGGCCCGCGGCGTCCAGTTCCACGAAGATGCGCGTGAACAGGTGGCCGAGTTCGCGGGACGCCGTGGTCGTGGGACCGTCCTGTGGCGCCTCGTAGCCGATGATCGGCGTCCCGTAGAGCAGCCCGAACTCCGAGGGGTTGGCCAGCGCCCAGTCCCGGAACGCCGCACCTGCGGCGCGAAGCCGAGCCAGAGGGTCTTCCACACCGGCAGCGGCAGCCGCACACCGTGCCGTGAGCTCCCGCAGCAGGGCCGCGATCAACTCGGTGAGCAGGCCGTCTCTCCCGGCGACGTGCTTGTACAGCGCCGGTGCGGTCACGGCCAGGCGGCGTGCGACCTCGCGCACAACCACAGCGTCGGGGCCGCCCTCCACCAGCAGGTCGCGTGCCGTCGTCGTCAGGAGCTCGACGGACAGGGGATCGCGTTTCGACGTTGACACCATGGTTAACGATGTTAGCCTGAGGGTTAGTTAACGCCGTTTACCAAAGGACCTCTCGTGCTCGCACCACTCCGCCCACTCGCCAGGCGGGCCTGGGCGGTCAGTCCCGCCATCACGGTCCTGTTCGCGCTCAACCTCGTGCTCGCACCCTCGGCGATCCTGCTCGGACTGGTCGATGACACCGTGGTGGGTGGCGTCTCGGCCTGGGCGAAGCCCCTGAAGTTCGCGCTGTCGTTCCTCGCCTTCTCACCGGCCCTGCTGTGGATCTTCGACCGCGTCGAGCGCACCCGAACCGTCCGCGTCGCCCTGGAGGTGATCGGCCTCTCGATGATCCTCGAGATCGTCCTGATCACCCTGCAGGCTGCACGCGGCGTCGCCTCGCACTTCAACTTCACCACCGCCTTCGACGGCGCCGTCTTCTCGCTCATGGGGGCCGGGGTCGGCATCTTCAGCGTCGTCGCCGTGGTCGCGGGGCTCGTCCTGGCCCGACGACGACTGTCAGGACCCGTGGGCCTCGGCATGACGATCGGTGTGGGGCTGATGGCCGTGGGAGCGACCCTGGGGTTCACGATGACCGCGCCACGCCCCGACCAGCTGGCTGACGGTGGCGTGTTGGGCGCTCACGCCGTGGGTGGCCCGGACGGTGGTCCAGGCCTGTGGCTGCTCGGGTGGTCCACGGAGTTCGGTGACCTCCGCGTGGTGCACTTCATCGGTCTGCACGCCCTGCAGGTACTGCCGCTGATCGGACTCCTGGTGCGCCGACTGTCCGACCGTGGGTGGTTGCAGATCGACGCGGTGCGGCAACGCCTGGTGGTCTGGTGGGCCGCGGGTGGCTACCTGGGGCTGATGGCGACGTCACTCGTGCAGGCACTGCGCGGCCAATCGGTGGTGGCGCCGGATTCACTGACGCTGCTGATGCTGCTGGTCCTCGCCCTCGCGCCGGCCGGCGTGGCCGTGGCGCTGGCCCGTGGTCGCTCGGTCAGCGCCGACGAGTCCCACGAAGTCGCTCCATCTCCCGACGGTCCTTCTTCGTCGGACGCCCTGCCCCGCGATCCCGAACCCCCTCGATCAGGTCCGCCACATCGCGCGAGGGCGGGGGCGGCGAGTGGTCGACGTAGCACTCCACCGCGATCTTCGCGCCGACGCGGGCATCGATCACCCGGGTGACCTCCACCGAGCGCGCCCACTGCCCGACGCGGGCATCCACCCGATCACCGACCCGGACCGGCGAGGAGGGCTTGGCCTTGGCACCGTTGACGGAGACGTGCCCGGCACGACAGGCCTGGCCAGCCGCCGTCCGGGTCTTGTACAGGCGGATGGACCAGAGCCATTTGTCCACACGAGTGGTCTCCACAGGCTCCATCCTGCCTGCCCGCGGTTGCGGACGGAGGTAGTTTGGAACTCTCAACTGGACCCCTCGCAGTGACGATACAGGAGAGGTCCCTTCAGCTTTCTCCAAGCCGCCTCGAAGGAGGCAACCCGTGTTCGAACGCTTCACAGACCGAGCCCGGCGAGTGGTCGTACTCGCCCAAGAAGAAGCTCGGATGCTCAACCACAACTACATCGGCACCGAGCACATCCTGCTCGGCCTGATCCACGAGGGAGAGGGTGTCGCCGCCAAGGCCCTCGAGTCGCTCGGGATCTCGCTGGAGGGTGTGCGCGAACAAGTCGAGGAGATCATCGGCCAGGGTCAGACAGCACCCGCCGGCCACATCCCCTTCACCCCCCGCGCGAAGAAGGTCCTCGAGCTCTCGCTCCGTGAGGCGCTCCAGCTCGGGCACAACTACATCGGCACCGAACACATCCTGCTCGGTCTGATCCGTGAAGGCGAGGGTGTCGCCGCCCAGGTCCTCCAGAAGCTTGGCGCCGACCTCAACCGCGTGCGCCAGCAGGTCATCCAGCTGCTGAGCGGGTACGCGGGCTCCGAGGGTTCCTCCAGCTCCGGGTCGAGCCAGAAGGCCGGCGTCTCCGGGGGCTCCGGCGACTCCGAGACCAAGGGGTCGGCGGTGCTGGACCAGTTCGGGCGCAACCTCACCCAGCACGCTCGCGAAGGCAAGCTCGACCCGGTCATCGGGCGGAAGCGCGAGATCGAACGGGTCATGCAGGTCCTGTCTCGCCGGACCAAGAACAACCCGGTCCTGATCGGCGAACCTGGTGTTGGCAAGACCGCGATCGTGGAGGGCCTGGCCCAGATGATCGTCGGCGGGACCATCCCCGAGACGCTCAAGGACAAGCAGCTCTACACCCTCGATCTCGGCGCCCTCGTCGCCGGGTCCCGGTACCGCGGTGACTTCGAGGAGCGCCTCAAGAAGGTGCTGAAGGAGATCACCACCCGCGGTGACATCATCCTGTTCATCGACGAGCTGCACACCCTGGTCGGAGCCGGTGCCGCAGAGGGAGCGATCGACGCCGCCTCGATCCTCAAGCCCATGCTGGCCCGTGGTGAGCTGCAGACCATCGGTGCCACCACCACCGAGGAGTACCGGAAGTACCTGGAGAAGGACGCCGCCCTCGAGCGCCGCTTCCAGCCCATCACCGTCGAGCAGCCCTCGATCCCGCACACGATCGAGATCCTCAAGGGCCTCCGTGACCGGTACGAGGCCCACCACCGCGTCACCATCACCGACGCGGCACTCGTTGCCGCCGCGAACCTGGCCGACCGCTACATCGCCGACCGCTTCCTGCCGGACAAGGCCATCGACCTCATCGATGAGGCGGGCTCCCGCCTCCGCATCCGCCGCCTGACCGCTCCGCCGGACCTCCAGGACCTCGAGGACGAGGCCAACCGGGTCCGCAAGCAGAAGGAGCAGGCCATCGACGACCAGGACTTCGAGAAGGCTGCGAAGCTCCGGGACGACGAGAAGAAGCTGCTCGAGCGCAAGGCCGCTCGGGAGAAGGAGTGGAAGTCCGACGGCATGGACTCCGTCCTGACCCTGGACGAGGAGGACATCGCCGAGGTGCTGTCCAACTGGACCGGCATCCCCGTCTTCAAGCTGACGGAGGAGGAGACCCAGAAGCTGCTGCGCATGGAGACCGAGCTCCACAAGCGCATCGTCGGGCAGGAGGAGGCCATCCAGGCCGTCTCCAAGTCCATCCGCCGGACCCGCTCCGGTCTTAAGGACCCCAAGCGTCCGGCCGGCTCGTTCATCTTCCTCGGCCCCTCCGGCGTCGGGAAGACCGAGCTCGCGAAGACCCTGGCCGAGTTCCTCTTCGGCGACGAGGACGCCTTGATCCACCTCGACATGTCCGAGTACATGGAGAAGCACACCGTCAGCCGCCTGATCGGGTCCCCCCCGGGCTACGTCGGGTACGAGGAGGGCGGTCAGCTGACCGAGGCGGTCCGCCGTCGTCCCTTCTCCGTGGTGCTGTTCGACGAGGTCGAGAAGGCCCACCCGGACGTGTTCAACTCGCTCCTGCAGATCCTGGAGGACGGTCGTCTGACCGACTCCCAGGGCAAGGCCGTGGACTTCAAGAACACGGTGCTGATCATGACCTCGAACCTGGGAACCCGGGAGCTGGGCAAGACCGCCACCGGCTTCGGTGTGCAGGATGAGACCAGCCACTTCGAGCGGATGCAATCCCAGGTCGATGATGAGCTGAAGCGCCACTTCCGCCCCGAGTTCCTGAACCGGATCGACGAGACCATCGTCTTCCACCCGCTGACGCAGCCGCAGGTCCAGACCATCGTCGACATGATGATGAAGCGCGTGAAGGAGCAGCTGAAGTCCAAGGCACTGGACATCGAGCTGACCGACGACGCCAAGGTCTGGCTGTCGAAGAAGGGCTTCGACCCGACGTTGGGTGCCCGGCCGCTGCGCCGGACCATCCAGCGGGAGATCGAGGACGCGCTGTCCGAGAAGCTGCTCTACGGCGACTTCACAGCCAACCAGCTCATCGTTGTCGACATCGAGGACGACAAGGTCGTCTTCCGCGCGGTGGACGCCCCGGAGGTGCCGCCGATGGAGATGGTCAGCGCATCCGGGGACGCCGAGGAGTAGACGCTCCGCTGATCCGACCGGCCCGGGCCCCACGGCCCGGGCCGGCCTGTGTCCGGAGGCTCAGCGGTCGCAGAGAGCGGGGAGGTCGTTGCTCACACGGACGAACTCCGGGTAGACCTGCTCGACCTCCGCTGCGGCGGGCTCGACCGCCGCGATGTCGAAGTTCGCCCGCTCGCCCAGCGCACCGAGGGTCTGCGTGCCCTGCGTGACCCACTCCAGCAGGAGCGCGCGACGGCGGTCAGGGGCGGCGGCCGCTGCGGCCCTCGCCGACTCGAGGAGTTCGTCGAAGGTCGTGCGGAACTCCTCAGGTGTGGCCGGCTCACCCTCGGCGATGACGGCGACCTGCTCCACGGCCTCGCAGAAGCTGCTCTCGTTGCCATCCCGATTCGCGCAGTAGGACTCAGAGAGCAGATCCACCAGTGGCTGGAGCTCGGTGGTGACCGTCTCGTACGCGCCGGCGTCGGCCTGTCGGACGGGCTCGCCCTCCGGTAGGTCCAGCATGCCCAGAGCGCCGAGAGCGGTCTCGAGCGGCCCGTCGGGCCTGACCTGGATCTCGGTGGACTTGGCGATGGCCGCCGACAGATCGGTCGCAGCCGCGTCGGCATTGTCGACCAGTACGGAGGCGAGGGTGGTGTCGTCGCCCCGGCCCATCGCGGTGATGGCGACCTCCACGCGGAGCTGGGCGGTGCAGACGTCGGTCCGCACCACATCGCTGTCGACCTGGACGGCCGGGGCAGGCGACCCCTCCGGCGCTGATGACGGCGTGGCGTCGGCTGGTGCCGGGTTCGCTAAGGTCGGCTCAGCCGGCTTCGGGGTGGCTGATGCCGAGGCCACTGTCGCCGGATCGGTCTGCTCCGTGACGGGGGTGTCATCACCACTGCCGCAGGCGGTCAGCACGAGCACGAGGGGTAGGCAGATGGCGACTGCGCGTCGGATCATCCGACCACTCTGCCGACATGAACGCGGGTTTTCGTTGGGTACTTCTTCCCTTCATCCGCTGGCCGTCACCCGCCGTGCGTCAGCAGCGCTCCTGACGAGCTGAGACGGCGCAGCGCCTCGGCCGCAGTCGCCCGGAAGGCGGGATCGTCCGAGCCCAGGTAGATCGTCAGTGAGAGGTGAACCGCCCAGCCCATCCCGCGGGCCCACGTGTGGTCGTCCATCGAGTGGGTCTGGTGGCGGAGGACACCGTGCACCTCAGGGTCCAACAGCAGCCAAGCGACGATGGCGTCAACCGCCGGGTCGCCACCGCAGACGTCGGAGAAGTCGATGACGGCGTTGATGACCCCGTCGTCGACCAGCAGGTTGCGCGGGTGGAGATCCCCGTGGCACCACACTGGTCGCCCGGACCAGCGTGGGGCTGCGAGCGCCTGGTCCACGACGTGCTCCAGGCTGCCCCGGTCGAGGTGGAGCTCCGGGCAGGCGCGGGCGAGTCGCTCCTCGATCGTTCCCAGGGATCCGTCGCCCGTCGACTGGCTGACCCGATCGGCCAGCGGGACGCCCCGATACGGGTTGTGTGGCGCGTCTGCCGGTGCCGGCCGGTGCAGGGCGCCCAGGAAGCGGCCCAGCATGGCAGCGGTCTGATGCTGGTCTGTTGGGGGTGCCACGGTGGCCGGCAGACCCGGCAACCAGGGCACCACCGACCAGCGGTACGGGTACGCCGTCGTCGGCTCGCCCGTGCGCAGCGGGACCGGGACGGGAAGTGGGAGCTCGGCTCCGTATGCGGCCAGGAACGATTGTTCGTTCCCGATCATCCCGGCGCCGAGCGCCCGCCGGGGCAGCCGCACACAGAGGTCCCGCCCAAGCCGCGCCATGACGTGATCCCACCCGCTGTCGATCAGCTCGATCGGGAGCTCGGCCAGGTCAGGATGCTGGTCTTTCAGCAGCGCCCGGACCAGGTCCGCGGTGATCCGGACATCGCTCGGCACGGCTTCGACCATGGCCCAGCGGTACCCGACCCGCCTGGGCGCGTACCCTCCCTGCGATGCGTCTGCTCGTCGCCCGCTGCACCGTCGACTACGACGGCCGCCTGACCGCACATCTCCCCGAGGCCAAGCGCCTGATCATGGTCAAGGCCGACGGGTGTGTCGCCATCCACGCGGACGGCGGGGCCTACAAGCCCCTCAACTGGATGAACGCCCCGAACACGCTGGTGGAGGAGGAGGGACGGTGGGTCGTCACGTCCAAGAAGGGGGAGTCGCTGACGATCACCCTCCACGAGGTCATCTGGCAGTCGACCACCGAACTCGGTGAGGATCCGGGACTGACCAAGGACGGCGTCGAGGCCCATCTCCAAGAGCTCCTGGCGGCCAACACAGCCGCCCTTGGCGATGACCTGTCCCTGGTGCGCCGCGAGTTCCCGACCGACATCGGCCCCGTCGACCTGCTGCTCAGGGACGGCGACGGCACGGCCATCGCCGTGGAGATCAAGCGTCGCGGAGAGATCGACGGCGTCGAGCAGCTGACGCGCTACCTGGAGCGGATGGATCGCGACCCGATGCTGCGGCCCGTGCGCGGGATGTTCGCCGCCCAGGTCATCAAGCCCCAGGCGCGCGTCCTGGCCGAGTCCCGCGGTATCGAGTGCGTGGAGGTCGACTATGACGAGCTGCGCGGCATCGAGTCCGACGTGCTCAAGCTGTTCTAGCCACAGCGGTAGGTGAGCAGGAGTTCCCCGTCGGCCTCCAGCACCTGGGCCAGGGTCACGTCGCGTCGTTCGGTCAGCCCGTCCACGATCCGCTTGCCGTCGTCGCCTCCAGCCAGCGCCGGGGCCAGGGTCACGCACACCTCGTCGGCCAGCCCAGCCGTGAGGATCTGGCCGTTGAGGTTGGGCCCGCCCTCGACCAGCAGATGGGCCAAGCCGTGGTCCGATCGCAACTGCTCGAAGCCGGCGGTCAGGTTCACGTCGCCCTCACCGGCCGCGACGACGAGCCCGCCGGCGTCCTCGACGGCGGCGACCCGTTCCGTCGGCGCATCGGTCGTCGTCAAGACGATGGTCGGGGCCACGGCCTCGGTGAACACCCTCGACTCGAGGTCCAGATCCAGGCTGCGCGTCACGATCACGATCGACGCAGGGCCGTGACGCCCGTCGGCGCGCCTCCGCTCACCCCAGCCGTCCCGGACTCTCATCGGCCCGTACCCCTCGGCGCGGACCGTGCCTGCCCCGGCCACCACGCCGTCGGCGTTGTGGCGCATGGCGAAGAAGGCCTGGCCGTCACCGTCACCGCCCAAGGTCCCGCTGACCCCGTCATCTCCGACCACCCGACCGTCGAGCGCGGAGACCATGTTGATGCGGACCAGTGGGGCCAGGGGATCTTCGGGTCGGTACGCCTCATAGACGTCCACTGCGGTGGAGGGGTCGATGCCGGGCCGGTTCGGGTAGAGACGACGCATGTCCGCAACCCTCCCCGCTGACGCGCCTCGTGGCACCTCGGAGTCGGTCGACTCCGCGGGAGTTGCCGCCATCGCGAGCCCGTTGCTGGCCTGGCACGACCCCACAGCCCGGCGGCTTGCCTTCCGCGAGGGCACCACGCCGTTCGGCGTGCTGGTCAGTGAGATCATGGCCCAGCAGACCCAAGCCGAGCGGGCCGCCTCGGGCTGGACCGCCTTCATGGCGCGGTTCCCCGACCCAGCCACGCTGGCGGCCGCCGCAACAGCCGACGTGATCGACGCCTGGCAGGGCCTGGGGTACAACCGGCGCGCGGTCAATCTGCAACGAGCCGCCCAAGCCATCGTCGCCGACCACGACGGGCGGGTGCCGGACGACCTCCAAGCGCTGCTGGCGCTCCCGGGCGTCGGCCCGTACACCGCCCGGGCCGTGCTGGCCTTCGCGTTCGACCATCCCGTCGTGCCCGTGGACACCAACATCGCTCGCATCCTGGCGCGAGTGACCGGCCGGGTCCTCACCCGCCCCGCCGCCCAGCAACTGGCTGACGACCTGGCCACCGCGCCTGAGCAGGGCTCGCTGCCGGCCGCTCTCATGGATCTGGGAGCAGCGATCTGCACCGCGAAGGGCCCCGACTGTGGGATCTGCCCGCTTCGCGACCACTGTGGCTGGCGTGGCGGCCCGAGCCCGGATCCAGCGGCGCGCGGGGCGCACAAGCCGACCGCGCAAGGCCGATTCGAGGGCTCTCGACGACAGGCCCGCGGCCGCATCATCGATGCCCTCCGCCGGGGAGCGATCTCGACCAAGACGGCAACCGAGCTTGCGGGTGACCACGGTCCAGCCCTGCTCGACGGCCTCGTCCGGGATGGCCTGGCCGATACGATCCCCGGCGGATTCGCCCTCCCGGGCTGGTCCGGCGACCTGGCGAAGGGAACACTCGATGTCCACGACCGATGAGGCCGAGCAGGACGAAGCCGCGACAGATCGAGCCGCGCAGGAGGAGTCCTTCTGGAAGATCGGCAAGGAGAACTGGAAGACCGTCCTGAAATCGACGGGGAAGCAGTTCGCCTCCGATCAGGTGGCGACGCTCAGCGCCTCGGTCACGCTCCGGATCGTCCTCTCCCTGGTTCCGGCGCTGATCGCCGCCATCGCCATCGGCGCCCAAGTCATCTCCACCGCCGACATCGAGGAGTTGGTCTCCTCGGCTAACAGCATCGTGCCCGGCGAGTCGGCGCAGGACTTCGTGTCCAACACCGTTCAAGATGCCATCGCGAGCCTGCAGGACCAGGGTCTCTCCGCGCTGCTGATCTCGATCGGGGCCGGTCTGTTCGCCGCCAGCAGCGCAGCCGTCCAACTCATCAAGGCGCTGAACGTGGCCTACGACGTCGAGGAGAACCGCGGCTTCATCGGCCAGCGGTTCGCCTCGCTGGCGGTCATCGGCGCGCTCGTGCTCGCACTCGCTGGCATGTTCGTCGCGATCGTGCTCGGCCCGAGCCTGCTCGAGTTGGTGCTGCCCGCCAACATCATCGAGTCGCCGCTGAACATCCTGATCACCCTTGGCCGCTTCGTGGCCGCCGTCCTGATCCTGATGGGGTTCTTCGGCTTCGCGTTCTGGTACGGACCGGATCGCGAGCGACCCAAGCTGCGGTTCCTCAGCCCCGGGGCCGTCTCCGGTGTGATCGGGTGGCTGGTGCTGAGCTACCTCTTCAGCCTCTACGTTCGGACGGCAGGAAGCTACAACGCGACCTACGGAGCCGTCGCGGGGATCGTCGTGCTGCTGATCTGGCTCAACTACTCCTTCATCGTGCTGCTGATGGGCGCCGAACTCGACTCCGAGTTGGAGAAGTTCATCGAGCAACGACGCATCGAGCGGTCGCTGACGGCCATTCCGGGGTCCGAATCCGAGATGGTCGGAAGTCTGCCGGCCGCGCCACGGGACGCTCCGACGCTGGATGACGTCTCACCGGACATGCCGCGCCATCCGGAGCTGATGGCGGCCAGCCGGCCCGCCACGCGATCGGAGGACGAAGCCGACCCTGACCAGGTCGATACCGGCGCTGCCGCGCCCAGCCCGGCGGTCCTGATGGGCGCAGCGAGGAAGACCAGCGGTGCCAGCATCGCGGCAGCGCTGTGGGGCCGGATGCGTGACTGAATCGGGCAGGCCGCATCGGCTGGGCCGTTCGCGGCGTCGCTGCATAAGATGAGATCGAGCCACGAGAGGAGTTGCGGTGCCGGAGAGTGATGCGTCGATGTTGGAGATGCTCCAGCTCGTCGCACCGGGGACGGTCCTTCGGGAGGGCATCGAGCGCATCATCAAGGCGGGCAAGGGTGCGATCATCGTCCTCGGCTACGACAAGCAGATGGAGGAGATGCGCTCCGGCGGGTTCCAGCTGAAGGCCAAGGTCACCGCGCAGCAACTGTCGGAGGTCGCCAAGATGGACGGGGCCATCCTCCTGGACGACGCGTGCGAGAACATCCTCTTCGCCAACGTCCACCTCGTTCCGGACTCCTCCGTCGAGACCGAGGAGACGGGGACCCGACACCGCACCGCGGATCGGGTCGCGAAGCAGACTGGAACGCCGGTCATCAGCGTCAGCGAGTCGATGCAGATCGTCTCGTTGTACTTCGGGCAGGACAAGCACGTCTTGGAGGACCTCGCCCAGATCATGTTCCGGGCCAATCAGGCCCTGGCCACGCTCGAGCGCTATCGCAACCGACTGGATGAGGTGTCAGCCGCCCTCTCTGCCCTGGAGATCGAGAACGTGGTGACCTTGGGGAACGTCGTGGCCGTTCTCCAGCGGGCAGAGCGGGTGGCGCGCATCGCGGCGGAGATCGACCACGCGATCACCGAACTGGGCACGGAGGGGCGGCTGCTGGAACTGCAGTTGGACGAGTTGCTGCACGGTGTGGCCAGGGAGCGGGAGTTGGTCGTCAAGGACTACATCGCTGACCGACGTCGGAAGGACTCCAAGGTGCTGGAGCGCATCGCCGAGTTGGACGATGCCGATCTGCTGGTGCCCGGCAACGTCGCCTCAGCGCTCGGCTACAGCCCGGCCGAGCAGGGCGATGAGCGTCCGGTGGCCGCGCGTGGCTACCGACTCCTCAGCCGCATCCCCCGCCTCCCCTCCACGATCGTCGACAAGCTGGTCGACAAGTTCGGGTCGCTGGATCGGCTGCTGGACGCGACGATCGATGATCTGGGAACCATCGACGGGATCGGTGAGGCCCGCGCCCGCTCCATCAAGGAGGGTCTGGCCCGACTCGCGGAGTCGTCCATCCTCGAGCGATACGCCTAGCAGTCGCGGTCACTACAGAACGTGACAGCGTGTCACATACGCCACTTGTGCAACACCCTGGATGGGTCCGGTGGTTGCGTCGTCCGCAGGCGGCATCGTAGGCCGCTGACCTGCCCTTTCCCATTTGGGTTCTCGTCATAGATGTGTTACAGTCGCAGACGGCACTAGTCGCGGAGGGCCCCCCGACGTTCCGTCACCGGCATGCTCCGCCATCACTCGCCGTGATGTGTGCGTCACCCATACAAGCGACTCCAACAGGAGAACCCACATATGACCTATTCCGTTGGCGATACCGTTGTGTATCCGCACCATGGAGCAGCCGTGATCGAGCGCGAGGAGACGCGCAAACTGCTTGGGGAGGAGAGGTCGTATCTGGTTCTGAGGCTCACCTACGGTGACCTGACGATCAAGGTTCCGGCTGATCAGACGGATGAGGTGGGGCTGCGGAACGTCTGCGATGACCAGGAGATCGAAGAGGTCCTCGACGTGCTGCGACTGCGTGGCGCGAAGGTCCCGACGAACTGGTCGCGGCGGTTCAAGGCGAACAACGAGAAGCTGAAGGGTGGGGACATCATGAAGGTGTCTGAGGTCGTTCGTGACCTCTCCCTTCGTGAGATGGACAAGGGGCTGTCGGCAGGGGAGAAGCGCATGCTGTCGAAGGCCCGTCAGGTGCTGGTGTCAGAGCTCGCCGCCTCCCTCGAGAAGGAGGACGAAGAGGCCGAGGCCTACCTCGACGAGGTGCTCCAGAGCTAGTCCCGAAAGAGGGGTCAGCCCCCACCGGTCACGCGGTTCGTCGAGCAGAAGTGCGGCGAAAACCGCGTGACGAGTTGCCCGGTACGCTCGGGCTGTGAGCAACCACAGCGCGGACGTGCCGGGCGGTATCGCTTTTGTCGAGCTGATCCGTCTTGCGATCGTGATCCTCGCGACCGCCGCGGCCCTCGAGATCTCAACAGCTCTCGACCTCGACGGGTCCCCGCGCGTGGTCGTGACCGGTCTCGGCGCCGGCGCCGGGTATGTGATCGGTGGGATCCTCGGTCGGTTTGCACAGACTCGGATCACCAAGACCGAACGATCGTTCCAGCGAGTCGCGACCAGCGAGATCGTGGCCGGTGGGGTCGGGGCACTGGTCGGGATCATCATGGCAACGGGGGTGACGTGGCCGGTGCTGCTCTTCGGGGGGAAGACCTTGACCGTCCCCATGGCCGCGATCGTGATCATCACATTGGCCTGGGCAGGGTGGCGGTTGGGACGGGCTCGAGCCGGCGATCTGATGGTCTTCCTGGGGGCCGGCGGCCGCCTCCCCAGCGGCTCGCGTGCGCAGGGTGGCGGTTACAAGCTGGTGGACACCTCGGTCCTGATCGACGGGCGGATCGTCGACATCTGCCGCGACGGCTGGGTGGACGGTGTTCTCTGTGTACCCGCCTTCGTCCTGCTCGAGCTGCAGGGTCTTGCCGACTCCGGGGAACCAGAACGCCGTCGCCGCGGACAGCGCGGTCTCGACACCGTTGCGGAGCTGCAGCTGCTCTCCTCGATCGCAGTCGAGATGCTGGAGGACGAGCCGCCCGGCGAGGAGGTGGACGTCAAGCTGCTCCACGTCGCCAAGCAACGCGGGACCCCGCTGATCACCACGGACGGCAATCTGGCCCGCGTCGCGCAGGTCCAGGGCATCGCCGTCCGCAACGTGCACGAGCTGGCGGACAATCTGCGGCCGCCGGTGGTCCCAGGCGACCAGCTCCAGGTGTCCGTGGTCAAGCGAGGACGGGAACCGGGGCAGGGCGTCGGGTTCCTGGCAGACGGGACCATGGTGGTGATCGAGTCCGCTTCCACGGCAGTCGGGCGTGAGGTGCTGGCCGAGGTCACCAGCATCATGTCGAACTCCCACGGTCGAATGCTGTTTGCGACGAACGTGAGCAGCCGGTCCGTACCCGACACACCCCAGTCCAGCGCAAGCCGGCGCTAGAGGTCGGAGCGTTGGACATCCGCATCGGCCAGGGCGTCGACGTGCACGCGTTCATCGACGTCGAGGACCCCGGGGCGCTGGAGCGGCCGCTGCGGCTGGCCGGCGTGACGATCGATGGACCGCTCGCGCTGGCCGGTCACTCCGACGCCGACGTCGTGCTGCACGCCTTGGTCGATGCGCTCCTCGGGGCGGCGGGAGCCGGGGACCTCGGGTCACTCGTCGGGGTCGACCGCGACGAGACGGCCGGTGCGGACAGCGCCCTCTTCGTCGACCAGGCGCTCGACGTGCTGGATCGGGCGGGGCTGCGGGTCGGCAACGTCGACCTCACCGTGATCGCCCAGAAGCCGCGGCTCGGGCCCCACCGCGACGCGATGCAGCACCGCGTCGCCGAACTCCTGCACGTCGATGCGGGCAGGGTCTCCATCAAGGCCACCACCACCGACCGGCTCGGATTCATCGGTCGTGGTCAGGGCGTGGCCTGCCTCGCCATCGCCTCGCTGGTCAGCGACTGATCAGCACGCCGCGGTCAGGAGGTGGTCAGGAGGCGCTCACGAGACCATGAGCGAGGCGACCCCGGCCACGATCAGGACCAGCGTCACGTAGAACGCGATGCTCTGGACGCGACGGAAGCGGTGGTAGTTGCGAGTTGTCGTGCCGTTGCGCTTCCGCTGCAACTGGCCCGCCACCCGGCGGGCGCGCAACTCCTCGGACAGGGTGCGAGTTGGTGCGTTGTTGGCCATGCCGACGCTATCGGCGTTGCTGCGCGTCACCTTGACTGCCCTTTCGCTGGTGCGTCCTCGTGCGCCGGCCCGGTCTGCCGGCCCTGACTGCGTATCCCGCCCGGAATAGGCTACGACGACGATGCGTCTGTACAACACGTTGACCCGGGACCTCGACCAGGTTCTCACCGACGCCCACCGCTCGGGTGAGACGCCGTTTTCGATGTACGTGTGCGGGCCCACGGTGCAGGACGTCCCGCACTTCGGCCATGCCCGTGCCGCGCTGATCCCCGACGTGTTCAGGCGCGCTCTGGAGCACCAGGGCATCGAGGTCCTCCACGTCCGCAACATCACCGACGTCGAGGACAAGATCATCACCCGTGCCGAGGAGGAGGATCGCGACCCCGCCGCCGTGAGCGAGCAGTACTCGCGGGTCTACGAGGCGCAGATGAAGCGGCTCGGCATCCTCGAACCCCACATCGTCCCGCGTGCCACCGGTCACATCATCGAGATGATCGAGCTGATTGAGTTGCTGCTCGACAGCGGCCACGCCTACGTGGTCGAGGGCGGCGCTGACGCCATCCCGGGCAGCGATGACGTCATGTTCCGGGTCCGCTCGTTCGAGGGGTACGGCAAGCTGTCCAACCGGGACGTCGACCAATCCCTGGCCGGCGCCCGCGTTGACGCCGACGCGCGCAAGGAGGACGCCGCCGACTTCGTGCTGTGGAAGGCCGCCAAGCCAGGTGAGCCCAGTTGGCGGTCGCCCTGGGGGCCCGGGCGGCCGGGCTGGCACATCGAGTGCTCGGCGATGGCCCGCAAGTACCTCGGCAGCGACTTCGACCTCCACACCGGCGGCACCGACCTGATCTTCCCCCATCACGAGAACGAGATCGCGCAGGCTGAGGCGGCCTACGGTGAGCGGTTCGCCCGCCTCTGGCTGCACAACGGGATGCTGAACATCGACGGCGAGAAGATGTCGAAGTCGCTGGGCAACTTCATCACGTTGGATGACGCCATCTCGCGCTACGGCGGCCCCGTCGTCCGGTTGTACTTCCTCCAGATCCACTACCGGTCCATCGCGCAGTTCAGCGGTGAGCGCCTGCGCGAGGTCGAGTCCGCGTGGAACCGGCTGACCGGATTCGTCTCCACGGCTCCGGAGGGTGGGCAGGCACGTCAGGAGGTCATGACCGCTGCGGTGGCCGCGCTCGGCGACGACCTGAACACCCCCGAGGTGGTCTCGGCCATGTTCACCCAGGTCAAGGAGGGGCACGCCGCGTTGGCGGATGGCCGATCCGCGGACGCAGGCGCGGCCCGGGCCACCGTGATGGAGCTGGCAGGGTTACTCGGCCTGGACCTTGCGACCGGCACCCACGACGACACCGACGTCGCGCCACTGGTCGAGACCCTGCTCGAGCTGCGCGATGCAGCGCGCGAGGCCAAGGACTACGCCACCTCCGACACCATCCGTGACGCGCTCAGCGCGGCCGGCATCGTCGTCGAGGACTCCCGCGACGGCGCCCGCTGGCGTCGCTCGTGAGTCGCGGAGGCCGCAGCGACGTCATCCCCGGTCGGGGGCCGGTGCGTGAGGCGCTGGCAGCCGGACGTGAGCTGCGGGAGATCGTGGTCGACCGCAAGGTGGCCGACGCCACCAGCGACATCGCCGAGCAGGCACGTGCAGCCGACATCCCCGTCCGCCAGGCCACCCGACACGAGATGGACACCCTGACCGGCGAGGTCCGGCACCAGGGCGTGCTCGCCCTGGCGGCACCCTTTGCCTACGCCCCGCTCGACCAGGCCACCGACGGCGACCTGGTGATCGTCCTGGACGGCGTCACCGATCCGCGCAACCTCGGGGCCATCGCGCGTGTGGCGGAGCTCGCCGGCGCTGCTGCCTTGGTGATCCGAGACCGTCGCGCCGCCGCACCCTCCCCGGCCGCCGAGAAGGCGTCCGCCGGGGCCCTGTCGTGGTTGCCGATCATCAAGGTGACCAACATCACCCGGGCCCTCGAATCGTTGTCCGATGCGGGGCTGTGGACCGTGGGCCTCGAGGGTGGAGCGACGACGTCCATCTGGGACCAACCACTGCTGGACGAACGCATCGCACTGGTCATCGGGGAAGAGGGTCAGGGGTTGTCACGCCTGGTCGCTGAACGGGTCGACGCCCGCGTGACCATCCCGATGGCGGGACACCTGGATTCCCTGAACGCCTCCACCGCGGCAGCCGTCGCCACGTTCGAGTGGTGCCGGCGTCGAGTGCAGACGGAAGTATGATCGCCCCGTGCTGACCGAGGACCTCCGGACGCTGATCGATCGCCTTGAGCGGATCGACCGTGCGGTGGACCTTGCCTGTGTCAGCCTCGAAAGGCACTACTCGCCGCAGATCGCCGACGCGCTGACCGACACCTGTACCGAAGCCGTCAGCCTCGGGCACGAGCTCACCATGCGCGTCTTCTACGACGAGCCGTGGAGCCGCCTGGACACCCTCCACCAGATCTGGGTGTTCGTCCACACCATGATCCGCCGCGTCGCCGGTCACGGGGTCGACACGATGGACACGATGCTGGTCTCCGACGCCACGCGGGATGGGTTGGCGACGTTGTGCATCGCCACGGCGGCGCTCGAGACGGCCGGGCTGCAAGTTGCCACGACGCCGCGGGACGCCACGGCGCTCCGAGCCGCCTCCCAGGCCATCACGGACCTTGCTGCTGCGGCCGACCACGTGTTCATGACCGCGGTGACGGCCATGGCGGGTCCGGAGGCCCGTGGGGTCTCACGGCTTGACGCGGCCTATGCGATCCTCACCGCGACAGCGGCACGGGCAGCACGCGAGCGGGCGTCGGTCAACGCCCACCAGTGACGACCAGCAGCGGGGACCGATCGTGACCACCAGCAACCTGACACGCGAGGCTGCCGTCCGACGTGCATCACTCGTCGGGCAGGTGTCCTATGACGTCGACCTCGATGTCGCCGGACCCGACGACGAGACCTTCGGGTCGACCACCCGGATCACCTGGACCACACCCGACCCGGGCGAAGGTGTCTTCGTCGACCTGGCAGCCCACACCGTGGATCGGGTGGTGCTCAACGGCCGCGAGTTGAGGGACGTGTACCGGGACGGGCGGATCCACCTGGACGACCTGACCGAGCGCAACGAGCTGGTGGTCGAGGCGCGGTGTGAGTACTCCCGCTCCGGCGTCGGACTGCACCGCTTCACCGACCCGGTCGACGACCAGGTCTTCCTCTACACCCAGTTCGAGCCGTTCGAGGCGCATCGTGTCTTCGCCTGCTTCGACCAGCCGGATCTCAAGGCCCCCTTCCGGCTGGCGGTGACGGCGCCCACGGGCTGGCAGGTCGTCTCCAATGCCGCGGTTGCCAGCGGGAGCCCCGACACCGGTGTGTGGGCCTTCGAACCGACCCCGCCGATCTCCACCTACATCACCGCGATGGTCGCCGGGCCCTACCACAAGGTCGAGGCCACCCACGGGGACGTGGCGATGGGCATCTACTGCCGTACGTCCTTGGCCGAGTTCCTCGACCCCGACGAGATCTTCGAGATCACGACCCAGGGTCTGGACTGGTTCGCAGAGGCCTTCGACGTCCCCTATCCGTTCGGCAAGTACGACCAGCTCTTCGTCCCCGAGTTCAACTTCGGCGCCATGGAGAACCCGGGGTGTGTCACCTTCACCGAGTCCTACCTCTTCCGCTCGCGTGTCACCGACGCCACGCGGCTGCAGCGGGCGAACACGATCCTGCACGAGATGGCCCACATGTGGTTCGGGGACCTCGTCACCATGCGCTGGTGGGACGATCTGTGGCTGAACGAGTCCTTCGCGACGTTCATCGCACACACGGCGGTCGGTGAGGCGACCCGGTTCGGAGACGACTCGTGGTCGGACTTCGCCCACTCGATGAAGGCGTGGGCCTACCAGCAGGACCAACTGCCGTCGACGCACCCGATCGTCGCGGACATGGTGGACACGGAGTCGGTCATGGCCAACTTCGACGGCATCACCTACGCCAAGGGCGCCAGCGTCCTGAAGCAGCTGCACGCCTGGGTCGGCGAGGACGCCTTCATCAGCGGTCTGCGCGACTACTTCGACGCCCACGCCTGGGGCAATGCCACCCTGCGCGACTTCCTCAGCGCGCTCGAGGGACCCTCGGGCCGCGACCTGCTGCCCTGGGCCAAGCAGTGGCTGCAGACCGCCGGCGTCGCGACCCTCTCCGCCGAGGTCGAGACCGACGACAGTGATGTGATCACGGCGGCGTCGATCATCCAACAGGCGCCCGTGAAGCATCCCACCTTGCGTCCCCACCGGCTTCGCGTCGGCCTCTACAACAACGGTCCCGACGGGCTGACCCGCACCCAGCTGATCGAGGGAGACATCGACGGTGCGACCACGTCCTTCCCCGGTCTGGTCGGCAAGCCCCGCCCCGACCTGCTGCTGGTCAACGACGACGACCTGGCCTATGCGAAGGTCCGGCTGGACGAGCGGTCCATCAGCACGCTGGAGGAGTCGCTCGGCACGCTGGCGGGTGGCGTGGCACGGGCGGTCTGCTGGGGCTCCCTGTGGGACATGACCCGGGACGGAGAGCTGGCTGCCCGGCGGTTCGCGGAGCTGATCGCACGACACAGCGTCGCCGAGAGCGACATCGGGGTCCTCCAGACCCTCGTCCGCCAGATGACGGCCTGCGCAGACCGGTACGGCGCGCCGATCAACCGCGAGACGCTGCGTGGCCGCCTCACCAACCTGGCGCACGAGCAGCTCGAGTCGGCTGAGCCGGGCAGCGATGAGCAGCTGGTCTGGGTTCGGGCCATCTGCTCCTCGCGGATGGACTACCCGTTCATCCGGGGCCTGCTGGACGGCGGCCTGGTCGTGGAGGGGCTGGCCGTCGACCCGGACCTGCGCTGGTTTGCGCTGGGACACCTGTCGGCCATGGGTCACGCGGACGCGGAGCGGATCCAGCAGGAGCTGGAGCGGGATCCAACGGATGTCGGCCGTCGCGGGGCGGAGGCCTCTCGGGCGGCACGTCCGCTCGGGGAGGCCAAGGCCGAGGCGTGGGAGCGCGCCCTCGACACCTCCCTGGCCCTTCACTCGCGGCGCGCGATCCTCCGCGGCTTCTGGCAGGTGGAGCAGGCCGAGGTGCTGCGTGGGTACGCGACGACGCGCTGGCTCGAGGCGTTGCCGTCGCTCTGGGCCGATCGAAGTGGTGAGGAAGCGCTGTCGATGACCGAGCAGCTGTACCCGCACAGCTTCATCGACGAGATCGTGGTCGAGGCTGCCGACCGGGCGATGGCCCTCGACTTGCCACCGGTCGCCAAGCGTCGGGTGGCGGAGAGCCAGGACTCGACCCGCCGGGCGCTCCGGGCGCAACAGACCGACGCCTCAGCGACGTAGGGTCGCCGCTGAGCGTGTTCAGCAGAGGTTCTAGAAGCTGCCGACCAGCACGTGGATGTTGACGCTCTCGTTCAGGCCACGGTTGGGTTCCACCACCTGGAAGCGGGGGTCTCGGGCACGGAGCGCCTCGGCCTCAGCCTCGTTGTCCGCCGTGAAGTACACGGTGGTGGTCGAGACGTCGCGACCTGAGGACGCGCGGGCCACGATGTTGTAGCCCAACTGCTCGAGGACCGAGGCGGCAGCGTCGACCGCGGCGCTGCCACCACCGGCATCGAGGATCTGGACGGTGGTGTCGCCAGGCGGAAGGGCGGCTGCGATGAGCTCCTGTGGGTCGACCGTCGGCGGCGCTTCGGTCGGCTCAGCCGTGGCACTTGGGTCAACGGCTTCCGGAGTTGGTGCGGCGGCGACCTCGGACTGGGTCCGCTCGCTCTCACTGGCGTTGGCGGCCGCCTCGGCTCGTGCGATCGAGGCGGCATCGGGACGGTCCTCGATGGCGAGCGCCCACGTCAACCCCACGTACAACGCCAAGAGCAGGCTGCCCACGAAGAGAACCCGGGCGGCGTTGAGTGAGATCAGGCGGAGAATCGTCGACACTGCAGTGAGCGAGGGTACTCCCTCAGGAGACTGACGCCGGTTCAGCCGGACGGGAGTGCTGGTCATCCGCGGTCGCCTTGGACTCGGCCATCCGTCGGCGCAGCAGCAGGGGGTAGCCGATCAGGCCGATGAGCGTGAAGGCGAACCACTGCATGGCGTACGAGACGTGGTTGCCCGAGTCGAGCGCCGGAGGATCGGCCGGTCGAGGGATGGCCCCAGCCAGTCGGGCTTCCTCGTCGATCACCTCGACGTATGCACCCGTGGTCAGGTCCGGCACCTGGGGGCGGAGCTCGTCGAGGTCCACTGCGCCGAGGACCTCGACCGTGCCATCGTCGTCGCTGATCACCTGTCGCGCCGGTGTCGGCTGCCGTAGGCGTGCCTGGATCGTCACATCGCCCGCGGGCGGCCTGGGGGCCTGGTCGTCCAGCGGCACCCAGCCGCGGTTGACGAGCACGGTCTGTCGGTCGGTCGTCGTGAACGGGGTCAGGACCTCATAGCCGGGCCTGCCGTTGCGAGAGCGCGGGCTCAGGCTGACATCCGCGTCCTGGGCGAACGCTCCCTCGACCGTGACGGGTTGATACTCGATCGGCGTCCTCAGCAGTTCGGCGCTCAGCGGGACGGGAGGGCTGTCGATGACGGCCTCGATCTGGGCGTTGATCTCATCGACCTCACCCTGGCGGTCGAGTTGCCACAGGCCCAGGTTGATCAAGCCGATGGCGATCGCGATCACCGCGATGTGGGTGGCGATCCAGCCGGGCTTCAGCAGCATGCTGCGCATGGCCCCACTGTAGGTTTCGGTCCGTGACCGTCCCGTCGTCTGCGCTGTCCTCCCCGCCGCCCGAGATTCGTCGTCATCGAGTGGCCATCGATGGTGGTCGGGCGCTCAACGTGCGGGAGCGGTCCGGCGATGACCGCGCCTTCCTGCTGGTGCACGGCTTGGCGTCGAACGCCAGGCTGTGGGATGGGGTGTCGGCGGAACTGGCCGGCCGCGGGCATCGCGTGGTGGCCGTCGATCAGCGGGGCCATGGGCTGAGCGACCGTGCCCGGACTGGGTACCGCTACCCCGAGGTGGTGGGGGATCTCGTGGCCCTGGCGGAGGTGCTGGGGCTGCATCGCCCGGTGCTCGTGGGACAGTCGTGGGGTGGGAATGTGGTGATCCACGCCGGGGCTCAGGCCGGGTCGCGCTGGCATGCCATCGGGGCCGTCGACGGTGGGACGATCAACCTGGGTGACACGTTCGACGACGCGCAGGCGGCGTGGGAGGCCTTGCGCCCGCCGCCGCTGGCCGGGCGGCCGGCATCGGAGGTCCGGGACATGATCGCCGGATCGGTCCAGGGCTGGCCTGCGGGAGCGCTCGAGGCGCAGATGGGCAACTTCGAGATCTTCGAGGACGGGACGCTGGCGCCGCACCTGGCGCTGGGGGACCATCGGCAGATCGTGGAGGCGATGCTCACGTCGGACCCGCGGGACGTCTACGACCAGGTGGACCTGCCCGTGCTGCTCATGCCAGTCCGTGGTGGGACGGGGGAGTGGGCGGAGCGCAAGGCAGCAGCGGTGGAGGAGGCCATCGAGTTGCTCCCGGATGGCCGGGTCCAGTGGTTCGACGGCGCCCACGACGTCCACCTGCAGAAGCCGGCGGAGGTGGCGGAGGCGCTGTTGACGTTGCTGTAGGCCGGGGTCTGCTCAAAGGATTCTTGAGGTCGACCCAACCTGATGGGGCGGTCAGACGTGTGAGGAGTGTGCAGACCATGACAGCGGCGGGGGAGGTCCCGGGCGAACGTCTCGAGCCCGAAACGGCCTTCGCGCGGGCCTATCTCGCGTCGCACGCCCAGACGGTGCGGCTGGCCTACCTGTTGACGGGGGACGCCTCACGGGCGGAGGAGCTGGCACACGACGCCTGGGTGAACGCGTATCGGCGGCATCGCCGTCAGCCGATCGATGACCTGATTCCCTACGTCCGTCGAGCCGTGGTGAACGCCACCCGGTCGCGCGGCCGGCGCTCCGCGCTGGAGCGGGCGTACGTGAAGCTGGTCCGGTCCCGAGATCACTCCGTCGCAGCCGACGAGAGCGTGCTCGAGCGTGACCGCATCCTGGTGGTCCTCAACCAACTCTCCCAGCGCATGCGGACGGCAGTGGTGCTCCGCCACTGGCTGGATCTCTCCGTGGCCGAGACGGCCCGGTTGATGGGTGTGACCGAGGGGACCGTGAAGTCCACGGTGCATGACGGGTTGGCGCGGCTTCGCACGCTGCTGGACGAGGAGGACGCCGATGGCTGAACGCGAATCAATCGACCCCGATGACCCGGTGAGCGACATGGCCGTGCGGGTTCAACGCGAGTTGGCTGCGTCCGCCGCAGATCTTGAGGTCTCAGCGCCAGACCTGGCCGCGGTCCGTCACGGGGGTGCTGGCAGCCGCGAGGGGCAGGTCTTCTGGGGGGTCGCCGCATGTCTGGTGGCGCTCCTCGTCGTCGTGGTGGTTGCCGGTCCGTGGCAGTCTCCAGATGCCGTGGTCGTCGGATCCGTGCCCTCGCGGAGCGCGGGCGACCTGGTCCCGGCTACCCCGACCCTCCTCGACGGGCGGGCATTCGAGGGAGCGTGGGACGTCGTGGAGGCGCCGGATGACCCACGGATGATCCGCGTGGAGTTCAGCGTGAATCCAGATGGCAACGAGCGAGGCCTGATCACTGCCTCGATGACCGGGGCCCAGAGCTGCGAGCAGTCCATTGCAGAGCTCCTGCTGGATGACGGAGTCGTCCTGACCGGGCCCGTTGGCTTGACGATCGATGCTGAGTGTCCAGAGCTCGAGGGGCCTCAGTGGTCGCGGGAGTTCTGGGTGACCGTCGTGGGCATGGACTTGGGGCAGGAGCAACTGATCATCAGACGGTCCGATGGCAGCCGCGTCGTTCTCGATGAGGACCCCGCTGGTGCGCCGGAGTTGCCGACTCCCGCGCCGGTCCTGGCGACGGCCGATCAACTCGCCGGGCGGACGTACAGGGCCGATCCGGCCTCGCTCGACGTTCCTCGCGCGTCTTCGCTTCAGCTCGTGTTCCGCCTGCCGGTGGACCCCACTCCCACGCCTGTCGGAGCGTCGGGGCTCCAGGTCACGGCACGGCGGGCCCCCGACTGTGAGCTCGCGTCCGGGACGGTGCGGATCGACGCGGGGCGCGTGACCTTCGTCGATGGTCTTCCCACCACGCCGAGCACCTGCACCGAGGGTGATGACGACCTGGTTCGCTGGGCCATCGAGTTCCTGACGTCGATGCAGGAGATCACCATCAGTCCTGTCGGCATCCACGTCTCGCTCGATGATGGACGAGACGTGCTCCTCAGCGAGTTGGTCGACCCGGCACCGGCTGCCACCCTCCCGCCACCTGATGGCGAACCGATACCGGAGGCCACCATCACGGCACAACCGCAAGGACACTCGGAACCGCTAGCGGGAGGTGGACCGCCGGTGGTCGGCCGCTGGTGCGGCGACGTGGGGATGATCGGGGCTGCCGTCAGCACCTCTGGCAGCCTTCACGTCATCTGTGCGGACGGAGGTCAGATCCCGGTGGATGAGTACACCGACCGCAGTCGCGTCGACATCGACGCAGAGCGCCTGGCCGCCGACTTCTCGGCACCGAACAGCACGATGGAGATCTTCGATCTAGCGGAACCGACTGGTCCCGCTGCAGCGAGAGGGGACGTCCCGGCATTGGCCTCGGACGGCCGGCTGGCGACCAGGGTGACCGAGACCCAGGTGGCCATCGAGGGCGAGCCCACGCCGTACGAGACCGGCGCGCGCATCTACGACGTGTCGTGGACCCGCAACGCACGATGGCTGTTGACCCTCCGCGACCGAGAAGATGGCTCCCTCCAGGTCGACGCCCTTCGGCCGGACGGCTTCGGTGGCGGCAGCGGTGTGGGCGACTATCCCGACGGCCTGGTTGCGATGTCCGGCGAGGTCGACACGCCGGATGTCGCCGCCCTGCTGATCGACGACGGCACCGGTCCGGTGATCGCCGGCTTCCACCTGACGGATCCGAACGGCCGGATCGACGCCGTAGCCGCCGTGGACTTGCCGTCAGGGACGTTCCCGACCGACGGGACGGCCTTCATCGAACCAGTGGGACTACTGGCGCCCGACGCCGACAGCACCTGGGTGCAGGGCAACCGCATCGGCTGGGTTGTCGGCGACGGCGAGAGGGCTTGGTACGTCGACGGCGCACGGACGGTCGAGATCCTCACCGGTGTTCGGGACGTTGCGATGATCGCGCCAGCTGGGCAGTGATGCGGAACCAACCGCGATGCCGTGGCGTCACAGGTGGTGATGGATCCTCGTGATGACACTGGCCGGCAACGGGTCTTCACGGCCATTACGGCCGCCATGCTCCTTGGCGCAGCCTTTGGTCTGGTGCCCTTCGTCATCGGCGATCGAAGCGCCGGTCAGCCTCAACCAGCCGCCACCGCACCGGTTCCCTCGCAGGACACGACGCTCCCACCACTCGAGCCGGTCCCGCCGGGGGACCAATCGCTGGACGGCCGTGCATTCGTCTCGGAAGGCCCACTGCCTGGAGCGCCGGAGAGGGGACAGATCACGCTGTCGTTCCGGGAGGGTCGACTTGGCGTGGGCATCGACCCTGGCTGCAACGGCGGTGGGGGGCTCTACGCGATCGACGATGGTCGGTTGCTGGTGTCGGACCTGACCCGGACCGCAATGGGGTGTGACCCGGCGCTCGAGGCCATGGACGAGTACGTCTTCTCGCTGATCAGCGCAGCACCTGAGATACAGATCGACGACCAGTTGATGGTCCTGCGGCACGTGGGCGGGGACGTTGTGCTCTACGACCTCGGTCTGGAGGACTGCCGGCCGGTGGCCGAGCAGATCGCCGCGCAGGTCGACGTGGCGGTCGCGACCTTCGACGTCGAGGCGTACCTGGCGGGGCAACCGGTCCTACCGGACGCCAGCGGCGTGGAGTTCGGCGACCAGTTGGAAGCCATCGAAGAATCAGGCTGCACCGACCAGCTGGAGCGGAACGTCATTGCTGAGGCCATCACGGCTGTTGGGCAGGCCTACGACCTGACGGGACCGGAGCGGATTCGCTGGGAGGTGGCGGGGAACCTGGCCTCGCTGGCGGCGTCGGGGGCCTCGACGGCGGTCCCACGGCCGTCACAAGCCCCGGTCCCACCAGGAACGGACTTCCTCAACGATCGGACCTACGTCACCACCGCACGCCTGACCGACACGGGGGAGGACGACGTCATCGTCGTGCTGTCGTTCGAGGAGGGGCGGGTGAACGCCGAAGTGCAGCCGGCCTGCAACCAGATCAGCGGCTCCTACACGGTGAGCGAGCGGAGCCACCTCATGGTCGACGACGCCAGCAGCACTGAGCGTGGATGCCCTGATGAGGTGGTCGCAGAAGAGCGGTGGCTGATCGACTTCCTCGCCTCCAGTCCGCGAATCACGCTGGAGGACGGCGGGCTGATCCTGTTCGATGGCCGCGACACGGTCGTCTACCTCGACCAGCAGCGCTGAGAGCCGGGAGCGAGAATCGAACTCGCGACATTCGCTTTACAAGAGCGATGCTCTGCCAACTGAGCTATCCCGGCGATGAGATGTGGTTCAGGGTAGTGGACGCCAGTGGATGGCGCCCACTCGGGCATCACGTCACATGTTCCCGACTCGCTTGTGGTTTCCGACCAGCCTCGGCAGGCCCCTGACGAAGTCCCAGACGGCGACGATGCCGCCCATCAGCAGCGTGCGGACGGCGCCAAGTGAGAAGGGCGGCACGGCCTTGAGCTCGCGGGATTGGACCGGCTGTCCGTCAGCCACGGCGCCCAGGATGTCGTCCATCTCCTCGGCGTTGTTCCAGATGCTCCGGAACAGGATCGTGCCATCGGGGTCGATGACGAAGATCGAGTTCGGCATCGTGCCGTAGTGCCGATGTGCCGCACCGTCCACGTCGTCGACCACGATGGGGCGGCGGTCGTCGTAGCGGCTCTGTGTGCGCTTGGCGGCCTCGACCTTCTCCTCTCGGGTCTGGTGCTGCGGCTGGCGCTCACCGGGGTGGGCCTCCCGGACGTACATGAGGAGGTGATCCAGCTGCGGATACTTCTCCATCAGCGACATCATGGGCGGCACGCTCTGCGCGTACATCGGGCAGGTCATGCTGCCGGTCTCGAGGACCAGTGGCTTGTCCTGCAGGTAGTCCGAGAGGCTGACCTGCTGCCCCGTCAGGGTGTGCAGTGTCACGTCCTCGAAGGTCTCGCCTGCCTGTAGTCCCTGATCGACGGTGAAGTCGTACTCCTCAGGGGTGAAGCGGCGGTACCCGTACTCGTTGATCGCGGTGGTCGTGTTCATCGTGTCTCTCCTTCTCTTGTGGGGTGCTGCCGTTCAGGTCAGCGAGGTCTGGAGTGCGATGACTGCGAGGAGGGTGGTGCTGGTCATGAGGAGACCGCGGTGGTGCAGCAGCGCCAGGCGGCCCAGTCCGCTGCGAACCTCGGATGCCTCGCCGTCGGAGGGCACCTCGTCAACGCCTCGGATGTCGCGGAACAGCCGAGCGACGATGAGTGCCAGCTGGATGAAGAAGAGCGCCGCGAGGCTCACGCTGGCGAGGGTGACGCCGGTCTGCACCAGCAGCAGGATCATCAGCAGCGAGGCCGCCCCCATGGTCGTCATCATGGTGGGTGGCAGCAGGTGGATGACCCGCTTGAGGATCGCGTGGACCGTTCGTGCCTCGTCGTCGCTGACGCGGCCTGACCGCGGCTGCCACATCAGGCGCCAGACCGGCTTCTCGATCAGGGACAGCACGACGAAGATGCCGGTCCCGAGACCCAGCAGTGCTGAGAGCAGTGGGAGGAGACGGTCCATGGTGATCGTGGCCCTTCCTGGTCATGTAAGATGTAGTCAATGACAACATACAGGTTAATGTAGGCAATGTCAACATCTACTGATCAGGGCTCAGCCGATGGGGCGTATCACCATGGGAACCTGCGGGAGGCGCTGCTCGGGTTGGCGGTCGAGACGCTCAGCGACAGCGGGGTCGAGCAGCTCAGCCTGCGAGCGATGGCCCGCGAGCTCGACGTCAGTCATGCCGCGCCGCTGCGGCACTTCAAGACCAAGGCCGACCTCCTGAACGCCATCGCTGTCGAGGGGGTCAAGAGCCTGCTGGCCGCCACCTCCGCGGCTGCGGCCGATCAGCCATCCGGCGTTCGTCGTCTGCGGCACATGGCGTTGGCATACGTCGACTGGGCGCGGGAGCACGCCGCGTTCCACCGCGTGATCCGGAACCCTGAGGTGATGCGCCATGCCACCGCACCGCTCCACGAGATGCTCGCGGAGTTCGCGTCCCTGCAGCGGCGTGAGATCAGTGCGGCCCAGGGTCAGGGCTGGCGAGCAGACGCCGACGCCGACGTGCTCTTCGTGCACCTGGTGTCCTTGACGGCCGGCACGGCCATCGTCGCCACCGATGCGATGTACCAGGCGCCCATGGGCGCCGCCACGTCACGCGAGGCGCTGACGGCCTCGTTGGACCTGTTCCTCAGCGACCGCAGTTCCTCGTGATCGTCGCCGACACCAACTGGGGCGCACCGATCAGTCCTGTCGTCGCTGATCAGTCCTGTCGTCGCCGGTCGGTCCAGGCGCGACTAACAGCCAGGGCACGGTCGTGGTCGTCGGCCACGACCACGAGCTGGTTGTTGTGATCGCTGTACAGCACCTCGATGTTGACCCCCTCGTCCCGCAGCATCGCGGTGAACGCACCAAGCTGGCCCGGCGCGTCCTGGACCAGTCGTTGGACCACGACGGCTCTGACGCGGACCACCTCGATCCCCGCGGCCCGGAGGGCAGCTGCGGCGGCCATCCCGTCGGCGACGAGGAAGTGGGCCACGCCGACACCGGCCACCGCCCACGCGCCGCCGCCCTCGACGCTGATGCCGGCGGCGCCGAGCGCCTCGCCCATGGCCGCCAGTGCCCCCGGTTCGTCGACCAGTCGGATTTCGATGTCGTCCATGCTCGCCTCCACGCCTGGCCTGACCGTCCGTCGGTCGTGAGCGGGGGTCGTCCTCGCTCTGGCAGGCTCGAGCAGGACGGTACGAACGGCACGCTTCGGCAGGGGCCGAATCGTTCTGCGGCACACTCGGGGGATGTCAGCCGACCGACTCGCGGCCGTCGCGAGCCTGCTTGCCGACCAGTCGCGTGCAGCGATCCTCACCGCCCTGCTCGGCGGGACGGCGCACACCGGGAACGAGCTGGCGCGACACGTCGGCATCGCACCGTCGACCGCCAGCGAGCATCTCGGTCGTCTTCTCGATGGCGGGCTGGTGGCGGTCGAGAGCCAGGGCCGGCATCGCTACTGGCGACTGGCCTCCCCCGACGTCGCGGAGCTGATCGAGTCGCTGGTCGCCCATGCCCCCGACCGCGTGGATGGCCCGTCCCTCCCTCGGCCGTCGGACCTGGCACTCGGCCGGAGCTGCTACGACCATCTCGCGGGCCGTGTCGCGGTGGATGTGTACGGCGCCCTGGTCGAGCGGGGCCATCTGCTCGCCAGACCGGGGGCAGTGGAGGTGACCGATTCCGGCCGGGTGTTTCTGGGCGATCTGGGCCTTCCGCAGGCGGCGTTCGAGGCGACGACCAGACCGCCCGTACGAGCCTGTCTGGATTGGACCGGGCGTCGTCATCATCTGGCCGGTGCCGTAGGGGCAGCACTGCTCGACACCCTGCTCGATCGTGGCTGGGCACGACGCGGCCCCCGGCCGCGTCAGATCCGCTTCACCCGGACGGGGCGTGCCGAGCTCACCACTCGGCTGGGAATCGGCTGGTGATGGACCGACAACACCAACGGTGAGCTTGCCGGCTGCGGCTGAGGACCGTGGAGGTTCGTCGGATCCGAGGACGCTCGTGCGTAGGATCGGCCCCGAGCGACTCAAGGAGTGAGGTTTGTGCCTGCGCGGAAACTGAGCAAGCGAGAGATTGCGCTGCTCGACTTCGAGCGTGACTGGCCTGCGCACGAGGGCGGGAAGCTCGCCGCCATGCGCGCGCGCTTCGAGCTATCGGACTCGCGGTACTACCAACTGCTCCGCGAGTTGACCGATAGCGATGCGGCGATGGATCATGATCCGCTGCTCATCCGTCGCCTGCGCCGCCGCCGGAGGGAGCGCGACGCCGGGGCGGCAGACCACGGTCCGATGGTCCACAGGCGGCGAGACCAGACCAAGTAGGGTTTCGAGCAGTATGGATGACTTCGAACAGGTAGACGGCTACGCCGAGGAGCGAACAGGCCCTGGGATCCTTGGTCCGATCCTGACCACGGTGCTGGTCGGCCTGATCACCTTCCTGCTGTACGGACTGGTCTTCGGCGGACTCGGCGGCGGTGACGACGGGTTGTTGGCCGAGGACGAGGCGACGACACCCGCCGACGCCCCGGCGATCGAGACGCCCACCCCCGGTGAGGTTGCCACGCTGGCCCCGGAGGAGGAGCTCGGCGCGGAGGTCGCTCCGACGCCCATCTCGCCAGCCCCCACCCCACCAGGACAAGAAGCGACCGAAGCAGCGCCGGCGCCCGGTGGCCAGATCGGCGCAGGGGTGTCCGTCCAGGTCGTCAACGGCGCCAACACCGGGGCCGAGCGGTTCGACGCCGCAGTCACCGCGCTCAACGAGCTCGGCTACAGCGTCACGGAGTCCGGAACCTCCCCCAACGCCTACGCGCAGACCACGGTCTTCCCGAGCCCCGGGCAGGAGGCCCAGGCCCAGGCCCTCGTCGACGGTGACCCGCGGTTCATCGTCGTCGGTGAGAACCCCGGCAATCTGCGTGAGGACATCCAGATCCATGTGCTGGTCGGCGAGGACTTCCCAATTCCCGAGGCGTGATCCAGCGGCATCCGCGTGTTGGGCGGGTGGCGTTCCAACCTCCTCGGCGGGGAAGTCCACCCACCACGAGGTGGGCACCCGACCCGATCGGACTGTGTGAGGGTTCTGTGTGAAGGTCTGTTTGAGCGGTCGCTGTGAGGGGTTTCTGTGAGGGTCAGCGTCCGCTTCGTCGGAGCGCAGCCGTGACCGCCTGCGCCACGCCGGCCCCGTTTCGCCCGGTCACGGTGAACCGGTTGCCGCCGGGCTCCCCGTGCCCGTTGCCGACGATGACGTAGGTGCCGACCACCTCCGCCATGGTCTGGTCCTCCAGCGAGTCGCCCACGGCCATGGCCCGGTCGGCGGGGATGCCACGGGCGATCAGATCGTCAGCCACCGCTCGTGCCTTCCCCACTCCACGGGCGACCAGGTGGTAGGCCCGGACGTCGTCACGCCCCCGCCAGCCCCTGGTGAGCCCGTTGTCGACGATCTTGGCCCAGCCGATGCCGGCCTCCGCCAAGGCCTGATCACAGCGCCCGGTGTCGACCAGCCCGACCAACAGGCAGTCGCCTTCCCGACCCTGATCCCACGGCTCGTAGTAGCGGAGGTCGTCCGGGTAGAGCTCGAAGAGCACATCAGCGGCCCCGACGGCGTCCAGCGTCTGGCGCGGGTCGTCCGCGATGCCACGAGGCGCCTCGCCCCACTCGAAGTGGTGCTCGCGACCGCGGATGATCACGGCCCCGACCTCAGCGATCGCGCCGTCCAGACCCAGCAGCCGCGCGTTCTGCTCGAGCATGCGCGCGGCCCGGCCACTCACGCCCACGACGGCGACGCCCGACTGCGCAGCCGCGACGAGCGCTCGGACAGCGCGATCATCCGGTGCGCCATCCGCGTCGTGCAGCACCGACCCGTTGCGGCCCAGCAGCGTGCCGTCCAGATCCGTGTACACGATCTCGACGGGCGGCAGATCGTGCAGGTGGTCGAACAGATCGTGACCTTCGACGGACGACGTGGTGCTCATCGGGCCACAGCCTCACATGCGCAGCCGCCGGCGACAGGGCCGGCCGTGCGACAGCCCGTTCCAAGCCGGCATGGTGCAGACTAGGAGCTTGTGAGTGACACCCTGCGCAAGCCTGTCCGCGAGTTCGTCGCCGGCGTCGCCCCGGCCATGGCGGAGCTCGGGTCAGACGACCCCTCGGCCGATGTCGTCGCGGAGGCATACGAGATCGTCTCGGCGATGGTGGACGCTGACGGGGCCCACTCCGACACCGAGCTGTGGGCGCTGATCGGGGCGTTCAGCGGCCTCATGGACACCCACATCCACCACGCCACGCCTGCTGATCTGCGAGCCATGGGGATGATGGCGGGCAAGCGGGTGTTCGTCGACAAGCCCTCACTCATGTTCGACACGCTGGTGGCGGCCGACCAGTCCAAGCAGACCTCCCACGCCTGGACCTACTACGTCCACGCCCTGCGGCTGGCCCATCACGTCGTCGCCCTGGATCACGTGACCCAGCACGTCGAGTTGCAGGCCATCGAGCGGTTCCGGCGGACCTTGCTGACCGCGATCTCCTCAGCTGGGCTGCCGCGCGGTCCGCGGGACTCGGGCCGCAGGTCGACGACCAATGATGCACCGGTGGCCCAGGCTGCTGCACAGGCCGAGGCGGACACCGATGCCGAGGTGGCGGTGGAGTTGCCTCCGGCCCGACCGCTGGAGGAGTTGCTGGCCGAGCTCGACGAGTTGGTCGGCCTCGACGCCGTCAAGTCCGAGGTCAAGCTGGTCACCAACCTGCTGCAGGTCCAGAAGCTGCGGGCAGAGAAGGGACTGAAGGTCTCGGACTCGAGCCGTCATCTGATCTTCACGGGCAACCCGGGAACCGGGAAGACCACGGTCGCTCGGCTGATCGCTCAGATCTACCGCACCCTCGAGGTGGTCCCGAAGGGGCATCTGGTCGAGACGGACCGCTCCGGCCTCGTCGCCGGTTTCGTCGGCCAGACGGCAGCCAACGTCGTCAAGGTCTTCGACTCGGCCCGTGGCGGGGTCCTGCTGATCGACGAGGCCTACTCCCTCGTCCGCGGTGGCGAGAAGGACTTCGGCCGTGAGGCCATCGACTCGATCGTCAAGCTGGTCGAGGACCGACGGGACGACACCGTGGTGATCATGGCCGGCTACCCGGACGAGATGGCCGACCTGATGGGCTCCAACCCCGGGCTGGTCTCCCGCTTCCCCCAGACGATCCACTTCCCGGACTACACCACCGACGAGCTGGTCACGATCGCCGGCCTCATCGCCGAGGGCAACGAGTACAGCTTCGATGACGGGGCGAGGGAGCGGCTGGCCGAGCTGCTGGACGAGGTGCCGCGCGACCGTGGCTTCGGCAACGGCCGGCTGGCCCGCAACGTCTTCGAGCAAGCGGTGGCGATCCACGCCAGCCGGATGGTGGAGCTGCTCAAGCGAGCTGAGAATCCCACCGGCTCGCAAGCCCGCGGCTCGGGAGCAGCGACCGATGACGAGGCGTCGGAGGAGCCCTCTGCGGAGCTGCTCCAGACCCTGACGGCGGAGGACCTACCAGGGGAGATCACCACGTCGTGATCAAGTCGATAGCGGCCGGGATCGCGGCCATCGTCCTGATCGTCGGGGCCCTGTGGGTGCGTACCAACCTGATCGAGTCCGGGGACGATTCCGTTGCCGGCGAGGAGAACTCCGTCGACCAGGGCGACCTCGACGACCTCCGGATCGCCTGTGACGCCACGCTCGGCAGCGCCTGCCCGTCGGGGTCGGATCGCCTTGACGTCGAGGAGATGCTGGGAGCCTTCTCGACCACACCGGTGGCGTATGACGTGGTGGTGGCCCCGTCGGTGGTGGTGGAGCTGGTCGAGCAGTCCCAGACCGCCCTCGTCTCGTTCTCCGAGGAGCGCACCCCGGTCGCCGTCAGCCCCGTCGTCCTCGCCACGGCGATCGCCGTGGACGAACAGGTCGCCGACGCCTGCGGCGATGCGGTCACCTGGACCTGTGCGGCACAGCTGACGTCGGAGGGAGCGCTCCGGCCGGCGTTGCGCGGGACCGATGACGTCAGCGGATTGGTCGGGGCCGCCGCGATGACCGGTGGGTTCCTCGAGAACGCCTCCTTCTCCGCCAACGCCCTGGGCGGCTCGGCCTTCCTGGGCTGGGTCGACGCCTTCGGCGACGCGCGAGCCACCGCGCAGCCGATCCAGAACGTCATCCAGTTCAACGCAGCGCAGGCCAACGCCGGTGTCGAGCTGGAGGCAACCGGGCTGCCGACGGTGACCTCCTCCAGCCGACAGGTGGTCAACCTGTCCTACCCCACACCGCTGGCGTTCGTCGGGGTCGTGGCTGTGGCTGTGGATGACGCCGACCCGGACGCGGCTGCCGAGATCGGCCAGACGGTCGGTGCGGCACTGGTGGACTCGGGCTGGCGTGGACCCGATGGTGCGGCGCCGGGAGCTGAGGGGGTGGTGGTGCCGCCGTCGTTCGACCCGGCCGGCGATGATGGCCTCCCCAACGGCGGGACGCTGTTCTCCCTCCGTCAGCGCCTCTAGGTCGCAAGCGGGTGCGGTGCGCGTCAGGCGTCCGCTTAGTGGGCCACCAGCGCCCGATGACGCTCGAGCGCATCGATCGACAGCATGAACCAGTGCCGTCCCACGCAGCGCACGTAGACGTGCTCGATGGGTCCGTCGGTGCTCTCCAACACGTCCCGGCGCACGATCTCGGCCGTGTCACCACACGACGGGCAGGTCGTCAGCTGGGTGGTGGTCAGGGTCTGGGTGGCGTTCATCACAGGCTCCAGAGCAGTGGTTCGAGCGTGCGGCTGTCACAGGGAAGAGAGCCCGATTCCGGGCCCTGATACGTCCCGTCATCTCCGCGAAAGGTCTTGCCGCTCAGCAGCCGAGGACGGCGATAGGGTGGCGGGAACGAGCAACAGCGGAGAAGGCAGAGTGTGATGAGACGTTGGCGGGCGATCGTGATCCTGCTGCTCCTGACCATGGTGGCGGCGGCCTGCACGGGGGGTGACTCGCCGTTCGACTTCGGTGGCGAGGACGAGTTGGGCGAGGAGGGCCTGGCCGAGGCCGACGCGGGCGACTGCATCACGGTCGACATGGCCGTCTCGAGCGAGAAGATCGACTTGCTGACCGACCTCGCGAACGAGTTCAACAACGCCGACGCCGCCGAGTTGGACGGTGAGTGCATCTTCGTCCGTCCGCAGCGCAAGGCGTCCGGGACGGCGGCCAGCCTGCTGTCCGAGGGCTGGGACGAGGAGCTGGAGGGACCGCGGCCGGTGATCTGGTCCCCGGCCTCCTCCGCCTGGGGACAGGTGCTCAACCAGCGCCTCATCGATCAGGGGCAGGCGGCCATCGCGCCGGAGGACTTCACCCCGTTCATGCTCACGCCCCTGGTCATCGCGATGCCCGAGCCGATGGCCGAGGCGCTCGGCTACCCGGAGGAGCCGATCGGCTGGAACACCTTGCTGGAGCTGTCCCGTGACCCGCAGGGCTGGGCCGTGTTCGGCCACCCCGAGTGGGGCCCGTTCCGCCTCGGCAAGACCAACCCGAACTTCTCCACCTCCGGGCTCTCCGCCCTGATCGCGCAGTACTACGCGCTGGTGGACAAGACCCAAGGGCTGACGAACGAGGACATCACCCGCCAGAACGTGCTGGACGACGCCTCGAGCATCGAGTCTGCGGTCGTCCACTACGGCGACACCACGCTGACCTTCCTCAACAACTGGTACCGCAACGACGTCCGGGGGACAGCGCTCACCTATGCCTCCGCGGTGGCCATCGAGGAGGTCAGCCTCATCAACTACAACCGCGGGAACCCCGACGGGGTGATCGAGCCGGGTGAGGAAGTGGTCCCACCGCGCGTCCCGCTGGTCGCCATCTACCCGGAGGAGGGGACGCTGTTCAGCGACAACCCGTTCTTCATCCTCGAGGACGCCGACTGGGTGGACGCCGACCAGGCCGCCGCGGCCGAACTGTTCACCGACTTCGTGCAACTGCCCGAGAACCAGGAGCGGGTCCTCGAGTTCGGGTTCCGACCTGGCAACATCGAGGTCCCGATCGCCGACCCGATCATCCCGGCGAACGGCGTGGATCCGAGCGAGCCGAGCACGACCTTGGCGACGCCGGAGTCCGACGTCATGGTCAACCTGATCAACCAGTGGTCGCAGACGCGCAAGCCGGCGCAGGTGCTGATCGTGCTGGACGTCTCGGGGTCGATGGGTGACTTCGCCTCCGATGACGGACGCGAGACGCTGCTGGATCTGGCGACCCAGGCGGCGACGACGGCACTTGACCAGTTCATCGACACCGACGTCGTCGGCCTGCGGATCTTCTCGACCGATCTCGGGGCCGATCCGGAGACGGGGGAGCCGGTCGACTACATCGACCTGGTGCCGCGGGCACCGATCGCGGAGAACCGCGAGGTGCTCGCCCAGTCCCTGCGGCAGCTCTTCCCGGTCGCCGGGACGCCGCTGTACACCGTGACCGAGGACAGCTTCAACGACATCGTCGACACCTTCGATCCCGAGAAGATCAACGCGATCGTGTTGCTGACCGACGGGCAGAACGACGACCCACGGAACAGCGACCGCAATGGGATGCTCCAGACGCTGGAGGGGGCGCAGGGCGAGAACGCCACCCAGGTCCGGATCTTCCCGATCCGCTACGGGACGGGGGCCGACCTGACGGACCTCGAGGCCATCGCGGAGGCGACGGACGCCACCGTCTACGACTCCTCCGATCCCCGCTCCATCGACCAGGTGTTCACGGCGGTCATCTCGAACTTCTAGGTGGCTACCTCCGGGGTGTGTCATGTCCGCGTGCCCCGGCGCTCGTTGGTGACACAGCCAGCGCCAGGTGAGCCCCTGTGCGCGAGGGTGTGTCGCGTGTGCCTGGCGCCTCGCTCAGAGGTGACACACCCCCGCAACGGCTACACGCGCGAGATCACCACCGCGTAGGACCCGATGCCGAGCAGGCGCGCCTCGTAGCTCACGCCGTCGGCGGTGACGCTGACCACGGCACCACCGGCATCCATGGTCATGTCCTCGACCTTCCCCAGACGACGACCCGTCTCGTCCAGCAGACGGCTGCCGCGCGCGTCGTCGTCCGTCGGCAGCGCACCCGGGTCCTCGATCACCACCGAGCTGTCGGGCAGGGTCACGGCGTCAGGCCCGAAGCTGATCACGTCCGTCCGGGCCACGATCCCACCGGGCCGGCCCTTCACCACGACGGCGGCCACGGAGGCCGTGTCCAGATCGATCTGGAACGCCCGGACACGGCCGATGGTCTCGGCGGTCGCCGTGTCGACGACCTTGCGCTTGCGCAGGCTCTTCAGACTCAGCAACTCGGTCACGAGGACGCTCCTCCAGCCCCGCCCTGCAGCATCGCCCGGAAGGTGTCGACGGAGGCCCCGAAGCCGGACAGGTCCTTGGAGATGAAGTCCAGAGCCTCATCCGGGACCATCAGCCGCCCCTCGTTGACCGCCAGCGTGTCCGGCAGCGGGACGAATCTGACGTCTCCTCCGTCGGGCGGCTCAACCTCGTATCCGACGACGTCCAGCTCGCCGTCGGGTTCCAGACGCAGCACGGCATCCACGACCTGCCCGATGACCTTGCCCGACCGGGTCAACACCTCATCACCGGTCACGTCACCCTTGACGGCCTTCTTCTGCGCCTTCTCCTGCGCGACCAGTCGCTCAGCCGAGTCGATCATGATGGCGTCCGGACCGAACCCATGGACGCCCGACCACGGCAACCATTCCTTCTTCGGCCCACTGAACAGACCACGGCCGGCGAGCGTGAACCCCTCCACCGAGCCCTCCGGTGTGAACACGACGTCCCTCACCTGCGCGACGTCTTCGCCGCGGAGGGTCACCACGGGCTGACCGGTCACCTCGCTCGCGTGTCGGAGCAGTCGTGTGTCCTCGGTCATGTGTCGTCTCCATCGCCGGTTCCACCCTTGCGGGTCACCTTGATGCCGCCCTGGCGCCGTCGACGTTGGATCAGTAGCGCGAGGGTGACGAGCACGATGATCGCCACGATGACGATGATCGCGATCGCTGTGGTGTCCATGGCAGGCCTGTCAGTCGGGGGTGACGTCAGGACTTTCCCCTGACAACTCCCTGAGAAACGGCGTCTGGGCCTCCAGAGCCTCGAAGATCATGCCACGCGCCGGTAGGCTCGCGGCCGGATGACAGCAATCGAGGACCGCTCACTCCGGGACCGCTTCTTCACACCTGCGGTGTCCCGAGCCATCACGGCGCCGTCCTCGTTGTTGCTGCTCGGCGGGGCGGCTGCCGTCGGCATCGTGGCGGGTGGGCCGGTCATCGGGGCCGTTCTCGGCGTGGGTGCCTACGCCGGCAAGGTCTGGCGGGCCATCCCCCGCCGAGGCCGGGCCGAGCAGATCGACCCACGGTCCCTGCGCTCGCCGTGGCGGGACTACGTTCACGAGACGCAGATCGCGCAGGCTCGCTACCGGCGGGTGGTCGAGCAGGCCCAGGAGGGCCCGCTGACCGACCGGTTGGAGCAGATCGGCGAGCGCATCGGCGACGGTGTGCGGCAGGCCTGGGGCATCGCGAAGCGCGGGCAGGCGTTGGAGGACGGGCTCCACCAGTTGGAGGTCAATCAGGCCCAGCGAGAGCTGAAGCGGACCCTGGAAGAGGTCCAGCGCCACCCCACACCATCCAATCGGCAACGCCTGGAGTCACTGCAGTCCCAGGTGGCTACCGCGCAACGGCTCCAGCGGGTGACGACCGACGCCTCCGAGCGCCTCCGCCTGCTCGATGCAAGGTTGGACGAGGCCGTGGCGCGAGCAGTCGAGTTGTCCTTGTCCGGCGACACCGGCCAGTTGTCTGGCCTCGGATCAGATGTTGACAGCCTCGTCGGGGAGATGGAAGCCCTGCGACAGGCGCTCGAAGAAACCGGCGGTACCACCGCACAGATGGGAGTGACGTAGACATGATCAAGTTGTTTCGACGCACGTGGGCGTACCTGGTGGCGCTGTTCACCGGGAAGTTCAACGAGCGTGCAGATCCGAAGGTCCAGCTCGAGCAGGCCATCATGGAGGCGCAGGAGCAGCACCGGAAGCTGAAGGAGAACGCGGCCAATGTGATCGCGAACCAGAAGCAGACGGACATGCGCCTGACCCGCGCCATGGAGCAGATGGAGAAGGTCCAGAAGTCCGCGCGGCAGGCGGTGCTGATGGCGGAGGACGCCTCGAAGAAGGGGGACACCAAGAAGGTCGGGGAGTACACCGCCGCTGCTGAGTCGTTCGCCAACCGGCTGATCGCCGTCGAGCAGGAGGTGGAGGACCTCAAGGCCCTCTCGCTGCAGCAGGCGCAGTCTGCCGACCAGGCCAAGGCCGCCGTCCAGCAGAACTCCACGGCCCTGCAGAAGAAGCTGGCAGAGCGGCAGAAGCTGCTGAGCCAGCTGGACCAGGCCAAGATGCAGGAGCAGATGAACACGGCGATGGCCTCGCTCTCCGAGACGGTCGGTCAGGAGGCCCCGACCTTCGACGAGGTCCGCGAGAAGATCGAGGGCCGGGTGGCCAAGGCCAAGGGTGTCCAGGAGCTCCAGGGCGAGTCCGTGGAGGGCCGGATGCTCGAGATCGAGCAGGCCGCGCTCAACACCGAAGCGCAGGCACGGCTATCCCAGATCCGCTCGGAGTTGGGCCTGGATGTGGCCGAGGCCCCAGCCGAGGAAACGCCGCAGGTCGCTGAGGCGACCGCAGAGCCTGCGGCGGGGACCGAAGCGGGCGCCTGACGCCCCGCTGACCGACGTGCACTGACGGGCCGCTCCCTCCGTCGGGGGCGGCCCGTCGTGTGTCCAAGCACCTGTCAAGACGGACACTTGGGCGGTCGATACCTGCAGCCCAGACTCATCGTCGAGGTACTGCATGCAGGTCTTCCCCATCACCATCAACTCCGCACTGCGCTTGGCCCTGACCGTTGTCGGGCTCGCGTTCGCGGCGCTGCTCTTGACGGCATCTCCAGCGATGGCGCACGGCGACACGCCTCACACGCCCTGGCACAACGACCACGCTGAGCCATCCGCGACGTGGACAGCTGAGGGCGATGAGTACGTGGTCGACCTGACCTTCCCGCACCCCGGCACGGCGGCCTACAGCTACACCGACACCTACGACGCCTGCCGCAGCGGCTGCTCCCGTCTCCACCGCGCCACCGACATCATGACCGACAAGATGGTGCCGATCCACGCCACCGTCGACGGCGAGATCTGCTGGGCGCCAGGCATCGACGAACCGATGCCCAGCTACGGCTACATGATCAGCCTGTGCGGCGACGACGGGTTCAAGTACGTCTTCGTCCACCTCAACAACGACACGCCTGGCACCGACGACGGCCTCGGCGGGCCGGAGAACGCCTACGCACCGGGGATCGAGCAGGGCGTCCGGGTGGAGCGCGGCCAGCACATCGGCTGGGTCGGTGACTCCGGCAACGCCGAGGGCACGGCCCCGCACAATCACTTCGAGATCCACGAGGCCCACTCCGGGGACGTCCGGATCAACCCGTACAACTCGCTCCTCGCCGCCGAGGCTCGAGGTGACTTCCCCGAGTCGATCACACCGCTCGAGGACGACGGTGGCCCGGAGGGTGGAGGGTCCGGGGAGGGAGACCACAGCAACCCGTTGGGCCCCGACGACCTGCCCGACCCTGAGTCTCCTGGCGAGGGCGCCGAGGCACCCGAACCACGGCCCGAGACCGACCAGCCGGACACCGACGAGGAGGAGGACACCCTCGCCCCCCAGGCCACGGGCCGGCTTGCCGGGCCCACGCGGGTGGAGACCGCCGTCGCGCTGTCCCAGGCCACCCGGCGTCCTGGAACGTCGCGAGCCGTGGTCATCGTGCCCTCCGACTCACACGTCGAGGCGCTGGTGGCGGCACCGCTGGCTGGGATGCTCGACGCGCCGGTGCTGTTGTCCGGCACCGGCGGGCTGCCCGTGGCAGTGCGTGATGAGGTGGACCGACTGGACGTCCGCAACGCCTACATCATCGGGTCCGAGGCCCTGCTGTCCTCCCAGACGGAGGCTGACCTGGCTGCTGCCGGCGTGGCCAACATCGCACGGATCGGGGCGACAGACCGGTACGCCCTGAGTGCCGCCGTGGCCCAGGAGCTGCTGTCATATGGAGGCGACATCGACGATGTCATCCTGGCACTGGGGGACGCGGAGGAGGCCAGTCGCGCGTGGCCAGATGCGCTCTCGGCCAGCGCCCTGGCGGCGCAGACCGGGGCGCCCATCCTGCTGACGGACGGGACTGGGCTCTCCGACGCGGTGGTCGACGTATTGGCCGTCGTTGGGGCGGACCAGGTCACCGTCGTCGGTGGCACGGCGGCGATATCAGACGCTCTGTCAGGCGAGGCCGCCGCGGCAGCAGGCGCGTCCGTGCGCCGACTGGGCGGTGCCACCCGGTACTCGACCAGCGTCGCCGTCGCCGAGGCGGCCGTCGACGCCGGTTTGGACGCTGGGCGCGTCTGGGTGGCAACCGGCCTCAACTACCCGGACGCCCTTGCGGCAGGGCCGGCAGCGGCCTCGTCGAGCAGCCCGTTGGTGCTGGTCGACGGTGATGGTCTGCCGGGCTCACCTGCCAGCCAGATCTGGCTGGCCCGCCACGCCGAGGAGGTCGTCGTGGTGGGTGGCGAGTCGGCCGTGACCGGGGCGGTCCAGGCTGAACTCATCCGCTGAGGTCGGCGGCTCACGGACGTTTCCACGGGCACAGCGATGGCAAGGGTCTAGGTACACCAACTCGACCCTCTGAGGAGTGCCATCACCATGAGTACTTGGACCGTTCCCGGACTTGACGACGCGGCCGCCGACAAAGTGAGGACGATGCTGCAGGAGCGTTTGGTTGCCCTGATCGACCTGCAACTGACCCTCAAGCACATCCACTGGAACGTGGTCGGCCCGAGCTTCATCGGCGTCCACGAGATGTTGGATCCGCAGACCGACGCCGTCAGGGAGATGACCGACGCCGCCGCCGAGCGGATCGCCACACTCGGTGGCGAACCGGTGGGCACACCAGGCTTCGTGTCCTCGACCCGTAGCTGGGAGGAGTACACCGTCAAGCGCGCAGCCGTCCAGACGCACCTCGAAGCGCTCAACGCGGTCTACGACGGCGTCATCGGCGATCACCGCAAGGTACTGCTCGAGGTCGAGGAACTTGACCCGATCAGCCACGACATGCTGGTCGAGCAGACCGAGCAGTTGGAGCTCTTCCAGTGGTTCGTCCGCGCCCACCTGGCCAACGAGGACGGCACACTGGACCCCAAGCCCGCCGCCTGACACCGGGGACCCTGACACGCAGGACCTCGTGCGAAGCCCCCGTCTACTTGGCGGGGGCTGTTGTTGTGGTTGCCTACTGCGGTCGGCGTGCCACCAGGTCGATCTCGACCAGTGCACCGACTGCCAGGCCCGTGACGCCCACACAGGTGCGAGCTGGCAGGCTCCCCGGCTCGAAGTAGGACTGGTAGGCGGCGTTCATGGCCGCGTAGTCACGGTCGAACTCAGTCAGGAACGCGCGCACCTGCACCACGTTGTCGAGGGACAGGCCCACGGCCTCGAGCACGATGATGAGGTTGTCCATCACCCGCCGGGTCTGTGCGTCGATGCCATCCGGCAGCGGCTTGTCCGGATCATCCGGCCAGGTCGGCATCTGCCCCGTGAGGAAGACCCAGCCGTCGATCTCGGCCGCTTGCGAGAAGGGCGCCACGGCCTGTGGGGCCGCGTCGACCAGGTGGAAGGTCGGAAGAGACATGGTGCTCAGACCTTCGGCTCAGGGCGGCCCGGGAAGCTCTCCGGGCCATCGCCGCGCTTGGGGATCAGGACCTTCCGCGTGAACTCACACACCACGGTCCCGTCCTGCTTGTAGCCGATCGTGCGGACGCTCACGATCCCACGGTCCGGCTTGGAGCGGGACTCCCGTACCTCGAGCACCTCGGTCTCGGAGTAGATCGTGTCACCGTGGAACGTCGGGTTCGCGTGCTTGAGCGACTCGATCTCGAGGTTCGCGATCGCCCGCCCACTGACGTCCGGGACGCTCTGGCCGAGGACGATGGAGTACACCAGGTTCCCCACCACCATGGCCTTGCCGTGCGGAGTGGCCGCCGCGGCGTAGTTGTCGTCGGAGTGCAGTGGGTGTTGGTTCTGGGTGATCGCACAGAAGAGGATGTCCTCGGCCTGGGTGATGGTCTTGCCGGGCCAGTGCTTGTAGACATCCCCGACGGTGAACTCCTCGAGGTACCGACCGAACTGCATGACATGGGCTCCTTGCCTGCGCGTGAGGGTTGGTCTGTGGCGGCGCCAGCGTAATGACCGCGCTGCCGGCGGCGAAATCCGCGCACGGCCGGGGGAGACGTGCGGCCAGCCTCCGTTAACCGTCCGGCTACCAGCACTGGCTACCGTGCCGGCCATGTCACAGCGCCCCAGCATCGTGTACCTCTGCATCCACAACGCCGGCCGGTCCCAGATGGCCGCCGCCTGGACGGCTCACCTCGCCGGCGACGCCGCAGCGGTCTTCAGTGGAGGATCGAATCCAGCGGCAGAGGTCAACCCGGCCGCCGTCCAGGCGATGCAGGAGGTCGGGATCGACATGTCGGGTGCCCAGCCGCAGGCGTGGACCGATGAGGTCGTGGCCGCGGCCGACGTGGTCATCACGATGGGCTGCGGTGACACCTGCCCGGTCTTTCCCGGCGTGCGCTATGAAGACTGGCCCCTGGAAGATCCGGCGGGCCAGGGCGTCGAAGCCGTCCGACCGATCCGCGACCAGATCAAGTCCCGCGTCGAGGGGCTGCTGGCCGAGCTCGGCGTGGCCACACCGGCCTGACAGTCGCCACGGTGGACGCCCACCTGCTGCGCCCGGTCCTGGCAGAGGGGATCGGCACCGCGCTGCTCCTCATCGCCGTCATCGGGTCGGGGATCATGGCCTCGACGCTCTCGACGGGCGATGACGGGCTGCAGTTGCTGGAGGCGGCCCTGGCCACCGGCGCCGGGCTCGCCGCCCTGATCATGGCCTTCGGACCCACCTCGGGTGCCCACTTCAATCCGGCGGTCAGCCTGGCCGACCAGTTGCTCAACCGGACCGGATGGTCCCGCACGGGGCTGTACATGGCGGCCCAGGTCTTGGGCGGTGCGATCGGCGTGGCGATCGCCAACGTGATGTTCGAGCTCCCGATCATCTCGATCGCCACCAACGACCGCGGCGGGCTCGGGCGAGTGGTGGGCGAGGCGGTCGCGACCTACGGCCTCGTGGCAGTGATCTTCCTCATGGTCCGGGCGTCCGCCTCCATCGCATCGATCGGCGTCGCCGTGGGGGCCTTCATCGCCGGCGCCCACTTCTTCACGTCCTCGACCAGCTTCGCCAACCCAGCGGTGACGATCGCCCGGACGCTGTCGGACTCCTACGGCGGCATCGCGCCGGCCAACGTCGGCGCGTTCATCCTCGCGCAGGTCGTCGGCGCGCTGCTCGCGGTCGGAACGGTCGCTCTCCTGGCGCCTCGTCACGAGATCGAGTAGTAGGCCAGCGCCGCAGCTCGCCGAGCTTCCCGGAGTCGACCGGCACGGCTCAGCTGAGGACGGGAAAGCGCGGGTCGGGGTGCGCCTCCCGACCGGTGGCTGCCAGGATGAAGCTGGGAGGGTCCATCCCCTCCGGTCGTGGGGCACCGAGCAGCCCGGTCAGGATCGACTCGGTCACCGCCACGCCCTCATCGGTCACGCTCGGTCGGACTCCGAGCGCGGTCGTCAGGTCGAGGTGGTGGACGGTCAACTCGAGCACCCGCGTCGCCAGGTACTCGTGCAACAGCATCGGCCCGCGAAGCGTGGCCGTCAGGTGATCTGCCGATCGCGCCCGCACCTGCTCGGCGGTCTCGGTCCACGCCGCCGCGAAGGTGCTGACCAGCGCGTCGGTCCCGATCCGCGCCGCGTCTGCCCGCGACCTGGCCGCGACGTCTGAGGCGACCGCAGCCGTGTCGAAGTCGAAGTAGCTGACGCGGTCGCACGCCGGGGCGATCCTCTCCGCCGACCTCTCCACCGACCCCTCGACCGGCCGCTCGACCGGTTGAGCGAGGTAGTGGGTCGTGCGATCGGCTGCCCGGACGAGATGAGCGGTCAGCTCGGCCAGCGACCACTCACCCAGGCCGGGCTGATCCCACTGATCGGGCGTGATCGACCGAAGGGTCTGCTGCACGGCGAGCGCCTGCGCAGAAAAAGCTTGGAGGACGTCCATGAGGTGACGGTACGCCAGTGGCCATGGCCACGTCTGAGCCCACTCCACGATCGGGTGCTGCGAGGTCGACTTTGGTGTGCGGCTACTGGTCAGTAACACTGGGAGCATGTCCCTTGCAGCAGCCCGCACCATCACCTCCGCAGCCCGCGAGGTCGTCGACACCGCTCTGGCCCGCCTGGCCGTGGACAGCCAGAAGGACGGCCGGATCGATCTCGAGCTCATGGACCGTGAGCAGCAACTGGCGTACGACCTGGCCAGTGCGGCCTCCCGCGTCACCGCGGCTGAGGAGATGCTGGCCTACGGCGAGCAGGGGGAGTACCAGGCGCAGCTCACGCTCGCCTTCGCGGGTGAGATGGCTGCCGACCTCGCAGCTCGGATGGCTGGCCGCGAACAGACCTGGGCCCTAGCTGCCGACGCCGCCTGGCACGGTGAGGCGTTCACCGACGCCTTCCGCGCCGCTCGCTCCACCCAACTGCTCGAGGACCTCGGGGATCGTGCCCTTCGCAGTCCGGATCTCCCCCGGGACCTGGGCGAGGAGATGCAGATGGTCCGGGGCACGTTCAAGGACTTCGCCGAGCAGAAGGTCATGCCGATCGCCGAGCACGTGCACCGCGAGGACGCCGACATCCCCGACGAGATCATCGCCGAGCTCAGCGAGATGGGCTGCTTCGGCTTGTCGATCCCAGAAGAGCACGGTGGCTTCGCCGAGGGTGAATCAGAGAACGACTTCATGTCGATGGTGGCGGTCACCGAGGAGTTGTCCCGGGGCTCCCTCGGGGCTGCGGGATCGCTCATCACGCGCCCCGAGATCCTCTCCAAGGCCCTGGTGGGTGGTGGGACGGACGCGCAGAAGGAGCGCTGGCTGCCCGGTATCGCCGCCGGGGAGCTGATGTGCGGCGTGGCCGTGACCGAGCCGGACTTCGGCTCCGATGTCGCCGGCATCAAGGTCTCCGCAACCCGCGACGGCGACAGCTATGTGATCAACGGCGTGAAGACCTGGTGCACCTTCGGCGGGAAGGCCAACCTGCTCATGGTCCTGGCCAGGACCGACCCGGACCGGTCGCTGCGGCATCGGGGTCTGTCGCTGTTCGTGGTCGAGAAGCCGTCCTTCCCGGGCCACGCCTTCGAGTACACCTCGCCGCTCGGCGGTCGCATGGAAGCCAAGGCCATCCCCACGCTGGGCTACCGCGGGATGCACAGCTTCGAGATCAGCTTCGAGGACTATCGCGTCCCAGTTGACAACCTGGTCGGCGGGGAGGAGAAGCTCGGCAAGGGCTTCTACCTGCAGATGGATGCCTTCGCCAACGGGCGGCTGCAGACGGCAGCCCGGGCCAACGGCGTCATGCAGGCGGCCTTCGAAGCCGCTGTCACCTACGCCGGGGAGCGCAACGTCTTCGGGGTGCCCCTCGGCAGCTATGGACTGACCAAGACCAAGTTGGGTCGGATGGCCGCGACCATCGCCGCGTCACGGGCCTTCTCCTACCGCTCTGCGGCGCTGCTCGGCGCCGGGAGCGGCCAGATGGAGGCCTCGATGGTCAAGTGCTTCAGCTGCCTGGCAGCGGAGTGGCTCACGCGAGAGGCCCTGCAGATCCACGGTGGGTTCGGCTACGCCGAGGAGTACGCCGTCAGTCGCTACTTCGTGGATGCGCGGGTGCTGTCGATCTTCGAGGGGGCCGACGAGACCCTGGCGCTGCGCGTGATCATCCGTCAACTGCTGCAGGAGGCGCTGTGACGGACAGGCTCGTCGGACGACGCTTGCAACCTTCGGCGCAGTAGCCATCTCGTTCTGCATCGAAGGTGCACGGTTCGGGCAGGTCACGTCTGCGCCGGCGCCCTAGACTGCTGTCACATATGTGAGCGGTCGGTCTGCCCGCTTGACGCCGACCGTGCCCGGACAGCGAGCCGACGCCGATGAGGAGCCCGACACCTGATGGTCCTGAACAGAATCGATGGCCCGCAGGACCTGAAGAGTCTGACCCACGATGACCTGCTGACCGTGGCCGAGGAGCTGCGGACGTTCATCGTCTCCTCGGTCGCCAAGGTCGGCGGCCACCTCGGCTCCAACCTCGGTGCGGTCGAGCTGACGCTGGCCCTGCACCGCGTCTTCGACAGCCCGCGCGACACGATCCTGTGGGACACCGGTCACCAGGCCTACGTCCACAAGATCGTGACCGGGCGCATGGGGCTGTTCGATCAGCTGCGTCAGGCGGGTGGCCTGTCCGGGTACCCCAGCCGCGCAGAGTCCGAGCACGACATCATCGAGAACTCCCACGCCTCGACCTCGCTGTCGTGGGCGTTCGGTCTGGCCAAGGGACGGTCCAGGGACGACGGCCAGGTCATCGCGGTCATCGGCGACGGTGCCCTGACCGGTGGCATGGCCTATGAGGCTCTGAACACCATCGGCCACCTGCAGGTCCCGGTGGTCATCGTGTTGAACGACAACGGCCGGTCCTACGACAAGACCGTCTCGCGGCTCGCCAGTGAGGTGTCGCGGGTGCGACTCTCCGGGGTGTACCGCGCTGCCCGCCGTGCCGTCGACCCGATCATCGACCGGGTTCCCTACGCCTCCAAGGTGGCGGATGCGGGCCTGGGGGCCGTCAAGGCCGTGGTGGCTGACGATCCGGCGCTGCAGGGGTTCGTCGAGGCGCTCGGCATCCACTACCTCGGGCCGGTGGGTGGGCACGACTTCAAGGACCTCGAGCACGCGCTCCGCGTTGCCTCGGCCGAGAACGGCCCTGTCCTGGTCCACGTCCTGACCCAGAAGGGCAAGGGCTACGCACCGGCTGAGACCGACCGCGAGAAGAAGCTGCACGACACCTCTGCCTTCGACATCGCGACGGGACGCGGGACCAAGACCAAGCCGCGCAGCTGGACGCAGGCCTTCAGCGATGTCCTGCTCGACGTGATGGACGCCAACGAGGACGTGGTGGCCATGACGGCTGCGATGCCCGGCTCCACCGGCCTGCTGCCGTGCGCTGCCCGACATCCGGAGCGCGTGATCGACGTCGGGATCGCCGAGCAGCACATGGTCACCTCTGCCGCCGGTCTGGCCCACCAGGGCAAGATCCCCGTGGTTGCGGTCTACTCGACCTTCTTCAGTCGGGCGTTCGACCAGGCCAACCTGGACGTCGGGCTGCACGACGAGCACGTGGTCTTCTGCTTCGATCGTGCGGGCATCACCGGCGACGACGGAGCCAGTCATCACGGCGTGTTGGACCTGAGTCTCTGCTTGCGCATCCCGGCCATGACCGTCTTCGCGCCGTCCTCCGAGCAGGAGCTCGTGGAGATGTTGCACACGGCCGTGACCCTGGACGGGCCGGTGTCGCTGCGGTGGCCCAAGTACGCGGCGGCGCAGCGGGACACCGTCGGATCGGGCCTGGCGGCCCACAAGCTGCGAGAGGGGACGGCCGCGGCGGTGGTGGCGATCGGTGATCGGGTGGAGCCGGCGCTGGTGGCCGCGGAGGCCCTGGCCGAGGATGGCGTTGACGTGGCCGTGTGGGACCCGCGGGTGATCCGACCGGTCGACGGGGCGATGTTGGACGACCTGCGGCGCTACGACCTGGTCATCACCGTGGAGAACGGCTACGCCAGCGGCGGCGCCGGCGCGCACATCGCGGACCGGCTGGTGGAGCTGACCGGTGTGATGGAGGCCCCGCGCGTCCTCCGGCTGGGTGTCCCCGACGGCTACATCCAACACGCGAAGCCCGATCACATCCTGGCGGAACTGGGGTTGGACGCAGCCGGCATCGAGGCCGGCATCCGCAAGACGCTCGGCATCGACGCGGCCTGACCGGCCCGGCGGGCGAGGCGAGCGCAGATTCCAGGCGGTTCCTGGCGCGCGAACCCTCCCCGTCCCCTATGGTCACCAGAGCCCACTCCGGACTCGTGATCGACGGTGAGGGGATCACGAGCCCGTCTGTGGGCATCGCGCTGGCTGCTACACCGCTCGGCGATCGGCCATGAAGGGGAAGCGCTGCCGGGTTACCGCGACCTCCTCGGCGTGGACCGCGGCCAGGAGGATGGTCTCGACCTCCGCGGCGCTGGCCAGCACCGCACCCATGGGGGAGATGACCATCGAGTCGCCGGCGTAGGACAGGTTGTTGCCGTCCTCCCCGACCCGGTTGACCGCCGCGACGTAGGCCTGGTTCTCGATGGCCCGAGCACGCAACAGCGCCTGCCAGTGCTCCCGTCGTCCCCGCGGCCAGTTGGCCACCACGACGTACAGGTCCGTATCGGCGGCCGTGGCCCAGAACTCGTCGGCGAAGCGCAGGTCGTAGCAGACGAAGAAGGTGGTGCGCAGGCCGCCGATCGCGGTGGTCAGGAACGAGGATCCGGCGTCGTAGTGCTGGTCCTCACCGCCGTAGCTGAACGGGTGGATCTTGTCGTAGCAGCCGACCAGGCCCTCAGGGCCGGCCACCACCAGTCGGTTCGTCGGCAGACCATCTCCCTGCGGTGCCGTCGCCATGGAACCGGCCAGGTGGATGTCGTGGGTGGAGGCCTGGTCGATCATCCACTGGACCGTAGTCCCGTCGGGCGGCTCGGCGATGTCGGTGGAAGCCATGGAGAACCCGGTGGGGAACATCTCGGGGAGCAGGACCAGACCCGCCCCGGCCCCCGCCGCTGCCCACAGCCGTTCGGCGAACCGACGTCGGTTCGTCTCGTGATCCTCCCACTCGAGGTCGGCCTGGATCGCCGCGATGCGCATGGCCTCGATCGTAGTCGGGTCACGTCATGGCGCCGACCGAGCCATCCGCGGAAGGCCCGTTCGGAGCCGCTCCAACCCCTCCGCCAGCAGCGACTCGCTCTTGCAGAAGGCGAACCGGACCCAGCCGCGACCGTCCTCCGGCGAGGCGTGGAAGACCGAACACGGGATGGCGGCCACACCCACCTCGGCTGGCAGTCGCTGGCAGAAGTCGACGTCGTCGGCGAACCCAAGCGTCCGCACGTCGGCCGTGACGAAGTAGGTGCTGGTCGAACTGGTCCGGCCCAGACCGACGTCGTCCAACCCGTCGATCAGGACGTCGCGGCGTGCCTGGTACTCCGCCGCCAGGGGAGCGGTGTAGGACTCACCCCAGGACAACGCCTCGGCGATCGCGTGCTGGAACGGCGTGCCGGAGGTGAAGGTGATCCACTGCTTGGCGGCCTCGATGGCCGCGGCGACGGGTGCGGGCGCACACGCCCAGCCGACCTTCCAGCCGGTGACGGAGAAGGTCTTGCCGGCCGAGGAGATCCGGACGGTGCGCTCGCGCATGCCGGGGAGCGTGGCGATCGGCGTGTGGCGCTCATCGTCGTAGACGAGGTGCTCGTAGACCTCGTCGGTGACCACGAGCAGGTCGTGCCGGGTGGCCACGTCCGCGATGGCCTGCAGTCCGCCGGTACTGAAGACGGTGCCGGTCGGGTTGTGGGGGGAGTTGAGGAGGATCGCCCGTGTCCGCTCGGTGACGGCCGCCTCGAGGTCGTCCGGGTCGAAGCGCCAGACCCGAGCACCGGCCTCCTCGACCGGCCGGAGCGGGACACCCACGACGGTCGCGCCAACCATCGCGATCGCGGCTGGGTAGACGTCGTAGACCGGTTCGAAGACCACGACTTCGTCCCCTGCCTCGACCAGCGCCTGGACGCTGGCGAACATGGCTTCCGTGGCACCCGTGGTGACGATCACCTCGGTGTCGGGGTCGAAGTCGAGCGCGTAGTTGCGGCGGTCATGATCGGCGATGGCCTGGCGCAGGGACGGTACGCCACGGCCCGGCGCGTACTGGTTGTGGCCAGCGGCCATGGCCGCCTCCGCTGCCTGGACCAGTGCGCTCGGCGGGTCGAAGTCGGGGAAGCCCTGCCCCAGGTTCACCGCATCGTGCCGGCGTGCCAAGGCCGACATCTCGGTGAAGATCGTGGTCCCGAACCCCTGGAGACGGGAGGTCAGGTACGGGTCGGTCGACGTCACATCCAACCTCTACGCAGACGGCTGGAGACCAGCGGCCTGCCCACGGCCCGCAACGACTTGAGCCATCTTCGCCGAGGCCTCGTCGATCATGACGTCCCCGAACATCAGCGCTCCGGTCCCCTCCGCGCCCGTCGCGCGGTCGTAGGCGTCGAGCAACGCCATGGCGTGATCGAACTCCTCCTGGGTCGGACTGAAGACCTCGTTCACGACGTCGACCTGCGCTGGGTGGAGCACCCACTTGCCGTCGAACCCCAGCGCCTTGGCCATCTCCGCGACCTCACGGAGGCCGTCACTGTCCTTGATCTTGGCGTAGGGGCCGTCGATGGCCTGGATGCCGGCGTTGCGGGCGGCGATCAGGATGCGCATCAGCACGGCGTGCCACATGTCGCCGGGGTAGCTCGCCGTCCGCTCGCCGAGGGTGGTGCCGGGCATCCCGAGGGCCGCGGCCATGTCGCCCGGCCCCAAGATGAGGGTCTCCAGTCGGTCTGACGCGAACGCGATGTCATCGATGTTGGTGAGGCCCTGCGCGTCCTCGATCTGAGCCTCCAGACCGATCCGGTGCGGCAACTCGCTCTCGACCTCGACCATGCGGAGGAGATGGTCGACGAACTCGATCTGGCCGGGGTTCTGGACCTTGGGGACCATCACGCAGTCGATGTACTCACCAGCGGTCCCGACGACGTCGATGATGTCGCGGTGGCAGAAGTGCGTGTCGACGGCGTTGACCCTGACGACGACGGTCTTGTCCCCGAACTCGGTGTCCTCCAACGTGGCGATGACGTTGCGCCGCGCCTGCGCCTTCTCTCCTGGGGCGACGGAGTCCTCGAGGTCGAGGAACACCTCGTCGACGGGGAGGCCGGCGGCCTTGCTCAACATCTTGGGTGAGGAGCCGGGAACGGCCAGGCAGGTGCGGCGGGGACGCGTGAGCGGAGAGTCGGACACGCGGACACGATAGTCGCCACGGCCACAGTCACGAAACGCGTCACAGCGTTTGATGGGCAACACCTCGGGGATGCTCGTCGCTGATGGATTGGATGCGCAGGCCGAGTGGCGATCCGGCCGACCCGCACGGGGTCGCGGATCTGCTGGCTCGCGCCTGTGGAGCGGTCGCCACGACCGCCGTCGAGGGGACCCGATTCGTCTTCTCGACCAAGGAGATGCTCCGGGTCAGTCGTGAGATAGAGCAGGCCGCTCTGGTCGAGCCCGCCGATCCGCTCTACGTCGGGGTCCAGCACGGCCACCGACTCGACGTCCAGGACGAGGTCTACTCGGACTTGATCAACCGGGGGGTCACCGTCTTCGCCTTCGGCACCGACGAGGGCACCGTCGTCGATGGTGTCCAGTGGGTGAGGGTGCACGACGACGATCGACTGCTGGCTGCGTCATGGTTCCTGGTCCGTGGGGGCTCCGACGCCCACGCGCTGGTGGGCTTCGAGGTCGGTGAGCCGATCGACGGCGTGCGCCAGTGGGAGGGCTTCGAGTCGCGCGACAGCCGTCTGGTGGACGGGATGATCCGTCACCTGGACGCACACCTCGAGGGATCGGCCGCTCGGGCTGGGTAGATCCGGGAGTCGCACCCCGTCAGCTGACGCGAACCCGTGACTCAGCGTCGTCAGACGAATACCATTGGTCTAGACGATGGCTGAGGCACCAAGCTCCGCGAAAGGTGCGATGACCCGCGCCAAGCTCCTCCAAGCCGCCGCGGACGAGTTGATCGAGACCGGGGGATCACTCGAGGTGGCCGCCGTCGCCCGTCGCGCGGAGACCTCCATCGGACTGACCTATCGGTACTTCCACAACAAGGGGGCCCTGGCGGCTGCTGTGGTGGAGGAGTTCTTCGATCGGCAGAACGAGGCGGTCCTCATGGCCACCATCGACGCCGACGGGTGGCGGGAACGGGAGCGTCGGCGCATCGAATTGATGGTGGCGTTCCACTACAGCGAGCCCTTGGCCAAGGTGGCCCTGGGTGGCTTGGCCCGTGAACCCGAGGTTGCAGCCGTGATGATGGAGAAGCAGGCCGGCCAGGCCGCGATCGTGGCGGCGATGTTGGCTCGCGGGCAGGACCTGGGCTTCATCGATCCGAGTCTTGACCCCTCGGTGGCGGGGGCCATGGTGCTGGGCGCGATTCGCGAAGCGATCCGGGTTGCCCTGGCGGCCGGCGAGCACCTGGACGCGGGTGCGCTGACCGAGCAGATCCTCACCTTCGTCGACATGGCCACGCGGCTGCGCACGTAGGTCAGGCGGTCTGGCCGATGGTGCTGGACCAGCGCGCGCCGGCCTGATCGGGTTCGACGGGTTGCCGGGCTAGGAGGTGGAGCATCTCAGCGAGCCCGACCACGAGCATGATGTCGCCGACGCTGAAGACGTTCGACAGGGGCCACGAGGCCGGGATGGCGAACACGTCTCCGAGGAACCACAGAGGACTGCCTGCCGACACGCTGGAGTTGGCGAACTCGCCGTCCGCGACCAGACCAGCGACGCTCGTGGCCCAGGGTGTGGCTGGCATGACCCCACCGTTCATGGTGATCGCCGCCAGGTTGCAGGCGGCCCCGACGGTGATCATGGTCAGCCCCTGGATGGCACGGTTGCGCCACAGGAAGTAGACGATCAGGCCATAGGATCCGACGTGCAGCACCAACGGCACCATCTCGAGACCGGCCAGAGGGCCCTCGATCGCCGCGGTCTGGACGACGATGGCGACCAGGGGAATCCACGCGGCTTGCAGGCGCAGGGTGGTGACCGCGGCAAGGGATCCGCCGGTCAGCGGGACCGATGCCACGATCAGCAGCGCCAGGACCAGCACGATCACGTCGAGACCGCCGGGTCGGTGTCGGTGAGGTAGATCGGACGCTGGACGCTGGACCGGCCGGCCAGCCACGCGAGGGACTCGCTTGGTCCCATGGGGCGTGAGATGCCGTAGCCCTGCGCTTGATCACAGCCCGAGCGGGCCAGGAAGTCGAGCGTGGAGGCGTGCTCCACACCCTCAGCGGTGACGATCAGGTCGAAGGAGTCTGCGATGTCGATCAGGGTGCGGATCATCCGGCGGCCGCGATCGGTGTCGGCATCACGCAGGAAGGAGCGGTCGATCTTCAACCCGTTCACGGGGAAGTCACGCAGCTTGGCAAGGGACGAGTGACCGGCGCCGAAGTCGTCCAGCGAGACGTTCACGCCGAGGGCGATCAGCTCCGCCAGCGTCTCCATGGAGGCGTCCGCGTCGGACATCAGTGCGGTCTCGGTGATCTCGAGCGTCAGGTACTCCGCTCGCAGGCCGTATCTCGAGAGCAGCTGACCGACGATCTCCGCGAAGCCGCCTTCGCTGAGGTTGCGCACGGAGATGTTGACCGACATCCCGACGGGGTACCCGCCGGCGTGCAGCTTCAGCAGGTGCTGAAGCGCGTGGTCCAACACGTACTTCGTCAGCGGTGCGATGAGGGGTGTCGTCTCGAGGAAGGGCATGAACTCCGATGGCGGAATCAGCCCTCGCTCGTCGTGGTCCCACCGGATCAGCGCCTCGAAGCCCGTGACGGCCTCGGTTCGAGCATTGATCAGCGGCTGGTACTGCAGCACCAACTCTTCGCTGGTGAGCGCTGACGCGAGCTCTGCGAACTTGCCCTGGCGGGAGTTGTCGGCCACGGAGTAGTCAAGTCCAGCGGCCTTGGCGATGTACATGGCCGCGTCGGCAGCACGCGCCAACGAGCCGACCGTGTCGAGCCCGGGCCCCGAGGCAGCGATCCCGATGGACGCCGTGATCGACAACTCCACGTCCTCGTCGACGTCGTCGGTCGAGATCGGTGCGTCCACGGCCGTGGTCAGCGACATGGCCAGGGCCTCGACGTCCGCGACATCGCCGACCTCTGGGAGGAGGATGGCGAACTCGTCGCCGCCGAGCCGTGAGACGGTTGCCTCGTCGGGCAGGACGGCCACGAATCGGGTGGCCATCTCCTGCAACACCGCGTCGCCGACGTGGTGTCCGTAGGTGTCGTTGATCTGCTTGAAGCCGTCGAGGTCGACCAGCAGGACGGCGACAACACCGCGGTGCGCCGCGGCGTGTTCGAGTGCCGCTTCTGCGTCGTCATCGAACCGACGCCGGTTCGGTAGGCCGGTCAAGGCGTCGTGGTTGGCGCGGCGCTCTGCCTCAGCCGACCGCTCGATGACACGGGCGATGCCGTAGGCGAGGAGGATGGCCAGTGGCAACAGGACCGGGTGGTCCTGGCCGATGCCGACCATCACCGGCCCCAGAGGGAGGAGGACTCCGTCCGTGGGCAGGGTGAGGAAGAAGTGGCTGCGAATCGTCGCGATGACATCGCGCCTGGTGACCAGGGCCACGACGACGTAGACGACGACGCTGCAGACGGTGTAGACCACGGCGCAGGCGAGCGCGATGGTCAGCAGTCCGAGGATCGAGACGGATCCACCATCGAGGTGTTGGATGTCTCCGAGGCGCAGCACCGCAGTGCCCGCCGCAAGACCCAGGGACAGCATCGAGCCGTTGAAGGCCGACTGTTTGATCGGGACCCCTCTGCGGAGGTCGGCGAAGATGGATAGGAGACCGACGAGAACGGCCGCGCCGTAGCCCGGAACGACGAACATCAGGGCGCACGCGTAGGCGAGCGACACCGTGATGAAGCCGGTCCGGAACCGCATGAGTGGGCGGAACTCCGCTGCCAGGAAGCACCCGGCGAAGAGGACCGCCAAGAAGGCGTTGGTCGGACGGACTCCCTCGCCCTGGCCGACCATGATGGCCAGCACAGCAACAAGGACTCCGCCGGCGATCACACTGCCGACGTAGGTGTTGAGTTGAGCGAGGGAGGGTTCATCGTCGGCCGGGATGGGCCGACGAGCGCTCACCCCCCTACCACCACTTGTACGGTGCAGCGGCTACTGCCACGACCGATACGAGCACCATGAGGTTGAAGAGCATCAACTTTGACCGCGAATTCATGAAATCCCTCTCAGATACATCCCGACCTCGACTGCCGAGACCGGTGGTTCACGGCGTGTGGTATCGGCACGCGATCAGCCAACCTGAGGACATTTTCTGAGCGAAGTTCAGAACCACTCACTCACAGGGCATCTTGGAGGGGCTCCAGCACCTCAGGTTGCATTGTCCCGAGGATCATGGTGCCGATTCGCGAGTCCTTCCACGCCTCCAACCGATCCAGAATCCGGTCGAGTGGTCCGACCAGCGCACACTCGTCCACCAGGGCATCCGGGACCAACGCGATCGCCTCGGACTTGTTGCCGGCCAGGTACAGGTCCTGGATCTTCCCGGCGGCCTCCTCGAAGCCATACCGACACGCCAGGTCGTTGTAGAAGTTCTTCTCCTTCGATCCCATGCCGCCGATGTACAGCGCGAACATGGGTCGCAGCATGTCCCGGCAGGCTTCGATGTCATCACCCATGACCACCGAGACCGTCGGGGCGATGTCGAAGTCGCTGCCGTCGCGCCCGGCAGCCTCCATGCCCGCATCCAGATTCTCGTTGTAGATGGTCTCGCGCTCAGGGGAGTAGAAGATCGGCAGCCAGCCGTCGGCGATCTCGGCCGTCAACTGGACGTTCTTCGGTCCGATGGCGGCCAGGTAGATCGGGATGGCCGGCCGGACCGGGTGGAGGATGGACTTCAGCGGCTTGCCGAGACCTGTCGCGCCCTCGCCGCTGTAGGGGATCTGGTACTCCTCGCCGTCGTGCTCCAGTCGCTCGTCGCGGGCGATGATCGTCCGCACGATCTCGACGTACTCGCGAGTCCTCGTCAGCGGCTTGCCGTACGGGACCCCGTGCCATCCCTCCACGACCTGCGGGCCGGACAGGCCCAGCCCGAGGAGCATCCGGCCGCCGCTGAGCGCATCCAGCGTCATGGCGGTCATCGCCGTGTTCGCGGGTGTCCGTGCCGGCATCTGGAAGATCGCCGAGCCGACCTTGATCCGCTCGGTCTTCGCAGCGGCGTACGCCAGCACGGTTGCGGCGTCGGAGCCGTAGGACTCTGCGGCCCACACCGAGTCGACGCCGACCTCGTCCGCGTGCTGGATGAGCGGCATGACATCGCCGATCGAGGATCCGGAGTATCCGATGTTCAGGCCAAGGCGCATGACGGTGTCTTTCGGTCGAGGGGTCGGGTTGTGCGTCGGGTGGCGGAGCCTAGTCCGAGACGTCCACAGCCTCGATGATCTGCTCTCGGGGCATGGCCGCGATGGCGAGGATGTTGGCCCAGAGCTGCTCGTCGGAGACGCCGCGCTCGTTCACCAACGCGTACTCCTGCCCCAGGTCGGTGTTGAACATGGCGGGGTCATCGGTGTTGATGGAGAAGGCGACACCGGCGTCGAGAAGGGCGTCCAACGGGACGTCGTCGGTGTGGTCGACCGCGCCGGTCCTGACGTTGGAGGTGGGGCAGACGTCGAGGCCGATCCCCTCGTCAGCAAGCCGTGCCAGGAGAGCCGGGTCGCCGGCGGCCCCGATGCCGTGACGGATCCGATCCGGCTTCAGGTGGTCGAGCACCTCCGCCACCCGGGCGGGGCCGGTGACCTCGCCGGCGTGGGGCACCGAAGCCAGCCCGCCCTCGCGCGCGATCGCGAAGGCGCGGGCGTAGGTCGCCGGCTGCTGCCAGTGCTCGTTGCCTCCGATGCCGAAGCCGACGATGCCGCGGTCGGAGTACCGGACCGCCCACCGCGCTGTCTCCTCCGCGAGGTCGGGCTCGATGGACCAGAAGATGTCTGGTGTCAGCCGCATGAGGACACCGTGGGCATCCAAGGCCTGCTGGGCCCCCGCGCAGTAGCCCTCGAAGAGATCCTCGAATGGCACGCCGCGCATGACCCGTTCGGCCGGTGAGAAGATGGCCTCGACGTAGCGGGCGCCGTGGGACGCCGCTTGTGCCGCGTAGTCCAGGGTGATCTGCTGGAAGTCCTCGGCGGTCTGCAGGCAGTTCGTCGTCAGGTGCCAGACCTCGATGAAGTGCTCGAAGTCCGTGAACTCGTAGAGCGCTCCGAGTTCCTCGACGGTGTCCACCGGCAGTGGGCGGTCATTCCGACGTGCGATGTCGAGCAGGACCTGCGGGCGGACAGATCCCTCGAGGTGGATGTGGAGCTCCCCACGTGGTGTGATCATCGGCTCGACTGAGGGTAGCGGACGTGGTGGCCTGTGGCCTCCCTGGTGCGGTTGAGACCCGGCTCGCCGCTCAGATAACGCCGCACGCCGTACCCTTGCGCCATGGTCGGACCCGTTGCGCTTGCCCTTGCGCTGGTGGTGCTGGTCATCGTGGCTGTTGTCACTGCCGAACGGCCCACGGTCGTCGTGCCCGACCGCGAGGGCTACTTCGACAAGTGGCAACCACTGCACGGGGGCGTCGACCCGCGTGCCAACCCCTGGCTGCGCGGCTGGCTGGCGCTGGGCTACCGCGTGGCCCGTCCACTCGCCGTCTGGGGCGTGAAGCCCGACGTCCTGACCTTCACCTCGACCTGGATCGCCCTGGCCGCGATCGTGGTGGCGACGTACGGGGGTCGTTGGGAGATCCTGGCCGGATGGCTGATCGTCTTCAGCGGCCTCGGTGACACGCTCGACGGCGCGGTCGCGGTGGCCACCGACCGGACCACAACATGGGGGTACGTGCTGGACTCGGCCGTCGATCGGCTGAACGACGTGCTCTACCTGGTTGCTGTGTGGATCGTGGGTGGGCCGTTGTGGATCGTGGTCGTGGCCGGCGTCGCGTTCTTCATGCTTGAGTACGTCCGGGCCCGCGGTCGGAACGCCGGCGGCAGCGAGGTGGGGACCGTCACCGTCGGGGAGCGCGCGCTGCGCGTGATCTGCTGCTCCATCGCCGTCCACTGGGGTGGGGTCTTCCTCTCGATCGACGAGTTCATCGCGACGCTCCTGATCAGCATCCTGGCCGTCCTCAGCGTGATCGGACTGGCCCAGATCATCCTGGCCGTGCGGCGTGACCTGCAGGCCCTCGACCGGGCCCAGGCGGCCGCGCTCAGCGACGAGGCCGCCGCCAACTCAGGCCGCGCCGACCTGTCCGGCGACGATCTCGGCTGACAGCAGCACCAGGGGCAGCCCGCCCCCCGGGTGCGCCGAACCACCTACCAGGAACAGACCCTGCAGATCGCTGACGTTCGGCGGTCGGAGGAAGGCCGCCAACGGACCGTTGGACGAGGTGCCGTAGATCGCACCGCCGGGTGTGGCCGCCGTCTCCTCGAGCACCGCCGGAGGCCGCTCCACGCGCAGGGTCACAGCGTGGCGCACGTCGACACCTCGCGCGGCCATGAGCCTGAGGATGTGGTCGGCGTAGCCGTCCGGGGGAGAGGTGGCCTGGTCGGTCCGCGGTGCGTTGACCAGCACGAACCAGGCCTGATGTCCGGCCGGCGCAACGCTGGGGTCATCGGGAACCGAGATGTAGATCGTGGGGTCGGGCACATACCGATGGCGGTGGACCGTTGCCCCCACAACTCGGCGGACGACAGCACGCCGGAGGCTGGGCCGGCCGAAGAGCGAGTCGAACTCGTCGTCGTAGTCGGCTGGGAAGAGCACGGTGTGGGCAGCCATGTCGGCGGCGGCCCCGGACAGACCTGCCGTGCGCACCCCCAGCAGCAGGACGTACCCCGCAAGCGACCGTGGTGCGTGGCGCAGGCGTCGTCGCAGAGGCCGGCGGTTCGCGGGAGGGAGCAGGTGAGCCGCCAGGATCTGTGCGTCGGCGTTGGCCACGACCACGTCAGCTTCGATGCGAGTGCCGTCGGCGAGTTTGACACCGGTGGCCGCCGCGCCATCGGTCAGGATCCTGCTCGCCGCAGTTCCGGTCGCAACGGTGCCACCCAGTGCGGTGATCCGGTCGGTGAGCACGGTGGCGATGGTTCGCAGTCCGCCGTCGATGTACCAGCCGCCCCAGGTGCGCTCGGCGTAGGGCACGGTCACCAGCGCCGCCGGCGCGCGACGCGGATCAGAGCCTGAGTAGGTGGCGTAGCGGTCCAGCATCATGCGCAGCCGGGGGTCGCTCAGGTACTCACGACCCAGGCTGCGGAGGGTCCGGTGCGGCGCCACGGCGTGGAGCGCACGAGGTCGCGCGGCCAGGGGCAGCAGGTCCAGTGGTCCCCGAAGGGCCGACCGGAGGATGGGCTGCTCCGAGGCGTCCCAGACGCGTTCTGCACGTTCCATCAGGGCGCCCCACTGCACGCCTGCGCCCAGCCCGAGGTGGCGGTCGAGTTCGGCCTTGAACGTGGCCTCGTCGCTCCACGCGTCGAGCCAGGTGTCGTCGGCGAAGCGGTAGCGGGCGATGGGGTCGAGGCGACGAAGGGGCAGGTTCTCCGGCGTGCCACCCGTGGCCTCGAGTGTCTCGAGAAGCGTCCATGGCAGCGTGACCAGCGACGGGCCGGTGTCGAACGTGAACCCGGCTTCGCGGTGGACCCCGAGCTTTCCCCCGACGGTTGGCGCCTGTTCGACGACCGTGACCGAGTGCCCGAGGGCGGCCAGGCGCGCGGCGGCGGCCAAGCCCCCGACGCCAGCGCCGATGACGACCACCCGCTTCATGTGACGGCCCGACCCTTCCACGTGAGCAGGCCGCGTCGTCTGCGGTCGAAGGACCGCACCGTCAACGCGGCCAGGGTCCCGATCGAGAGCGGGTGGAGAGGCGCATCGACCACTCGGCCACCGGTTCGGCTGGCAGTGAAGGCTCGGCCGATGGTTGCCGCGCCGTACCCGAGGGCGCCGAGGCGAACCAGTCCGCGGTCGCGCCGTGCGAGGCCGACCAGCAGCCCCAGCGGCGGAGCAAGGTACAGCAGGGCCAGCAGGGAGAGGGCCCCCACAGCACCCCGCGGTGAGCCGAACGCAGCCCACAGCGACTTGCTGTACCCCTCCCGCAACTCCGACCAGCCGATATACATCCGGCAGTGGGCCAGCTGGGTGCCGTCGGCCATCCCGACGCGGAACCCCGCGGACTTGAAGGAGCGCGCCAGCGCGACGTCCTCGATGACCTCGTGCTTGACGGTCTGATGGCCCCCGGCTGCGTGGTAGGCCGCGGTGCGGCAGACCATGAACTGACCGTTGCCAGCCGTGAGGCTTGTCGAGCGTGTGCGCTCGGCCAGTCGGAGAGGCAGGAAGGTGAGCCAGGACCACTGCAAGAGCGGCTGCACCACTCGCTCCATGGCGCTGCCCGTGACCTGACGCGGGTACGGCGACAGGAGATCCAGCGCGCCGTCCAGGAGCACGCCGACCGCCCGGATCACCGCGTCCTCCTCCAGCCTGACGTCGGCGTCGAGGAAGACGAGCACCTCTCCCGTGGCGTGCTGGGACAGTTGCCAGCAGGCATGTGGCTTGCCCAGCCAGCCATCCGGTCGAGGGTTGCCGTCGAGCACACGAACGGTCAGGTCGCCGTGCTCTGATGACGCGGCGATCCGACGAGCCAGCACGCCGGTGCCGTCGGTCGAGCCGTCGTCCAGGACCACCACCTCGCCCGACACTCCTCCCTGGGCCATGGCCGCCCACAGCGTCGGCTCGAGTCGGTCGGCCTCGTCGCGCGCGGGAATGAGGATCGACACGGTCGGAGGATGGGGGACCTCGGAGGTGTCCGGCTTGCGCAGCAGCAGCCAGTTGAGCAGCGAGTGGGCGCTCAGGAGTGACGCCCCGACTGCGCCGACAGCGACGGTCTGGCGCAGCAGACCGGGCAGATGCACCGCCTCAGCTCACCGGCCCCGGTCGTGTCATGCGGGGGTTGCCGGCTCTGGCGGAGCGGGCCCTGCGGTCGCGGACGCGGCGGGCTGGGTGGGTTGGCGCAGCCTGGCCCAGGCCAGCAGGCCGACGATCAGGCCCATGCCCACACCGCCGTAGACGCCGGATTGGACCAGGTCGAAGTAGAGGATGTGGGCAACAGCGCTGCCGCTCCAGGTCCAGACGTAGAGGGCCACGGGGACCACGCTGTGCCCATCGCCACGGGACCACCGGTCGGTGAGGTGCCACGCAGCCATCATCATCAGCCAGGCGGTGCCCAGCCAGGCCAGGTAGTTGCTGGCCGGGACCGTCCCGATCAGGTAGGGACCCGTTCCCTCCCAGGTCCAGTACCCCTCCGTCACCATCTGCGGATCCAGGTACAGGTCCCAGGCGGCCAGCGCCGCAGCGCCGATGGAGGTGCCCAGCCAGCGGCTGGGTGTGATCTGACGTGCTACCACCAGGGCCGGATAGCCCATCATCGCCCAGGCCAGCGGGATGATGACGGGCACCTCACCGATCAGCGGTCCGATCCGGTCGGAGTAGCTGTAGCTGCCGAACGGGAACCCGGTCGCGACACCGACCACCTCGACCAATAGCCCTCCGCCAGCGAAGACCGCCGCCACGGTCAGGGCCGAACGCGGACCACGGCTGAGCCACACGTGGGTCAGTGACGCCGCCGCGAACAGCAGCACGGTGACGACCGTGACGACGTCACGCTGGGCACCCGAGTAGTTGGGATAGCTGATCTGGCCGGCGATCACCAGGACGGCCAACACGACGGGAATCCATCCCGCCGGACGGGCGGGCCGCCAGCCACGGACGGCGTGGCGCGTCCGGTCCCGCAGGCCAGGGGCGCTGACGTGCGCCGTCACCGTGACAGCCGTGCCTTGACGTCTCGTGACACCCGGGCCATGACGGAGGGTTTGGCGTCGTCCAGCACGATCCGTGCAGCCGTCCGACCGCTGGCGCCGAACACGCCGCCGCCGGGGTGAGTGGACGCGCCGGTCAGGTACAGACCGTCCAGCGGCATCCGATAGCCCGAGAGCTCGGGCATGGGCCGCCACGAGAACATCTGGTCGAGGGACATGTCGACGTGCATGACCTGGCCGCGGACCAGCCCCAGTTCCCGCTGCAGATCCAAGGGCGTCTGGACGTAGGCGTGTTCGACGCTGTCGGCGAATCCGGGGGCGCGAGCGTCGACTGCGGCGATCAACTTCTGGCCCTCACGCTCCTTGATCGTGTCCCACTCCTCGCCGTTCGACAGCTCGAAGGGATGCCACTGGCCCCAGACCGTGATGTTGTGCTTCCCGGCTGGTGCGATCGAGGGGTCGATGGCGCTGAAGGCCATGGCGAGGGCGGCCGGCTTGGACGGTGGCCGACCCGCAACGAACTCGCCATGCGCCTCGCGGAGGAACCGGCGCGACGGGGCCAACAGCTGCATGGCGTGGTGCTCCGCGCCGCCCAGGGAGCCGGGGTACTCCGGCAGTGTCGACGTGCCGAGACGCACCACCATGCCGATCCCGTTCCCGGTGCGGATGGTCCGCCGAGCCCGCTCCGCGAAGCCGGACGGGAGGTCGTGCTCCGCCACCAGCGAGAGGGTCGTGAGCACGTGACAGCCCGCGACCACGGTCTGCGCGGCGATGTGGTCGCCGGACTCGGTCAGGACGCCCGATGTCCGCCCGGCTGCGGTGGTGATGCCGGCCGCCCCGTCGCCGAGGCGGATGGTGCCGCCGTATCGCCTGAACCGTTCGGCAAGAGCCACCGAGAGGGATCCGGATCCACCGACAGCCCGACCGGGCGCCAGGTGGTGCATCACCATGTTCCAGCCGACCAGGTCGGCGGTGGCCGGCTCGTGGGTCGGTGGGCCGGACTGCGCGCCCAGCCAGGCCAGCGCGGACTTCAGCCGCTCGTCGGTGAAGTGCTCGTCCAGCAGCGCGTCGGCGGAGGTCAGGAACTGTCGCGAGAGCTCCAGGCTGGACAGCCCAGCCCGACGTCCCAGCCCTGCCATGCGCCGCCCCATGTTCACCATGGTCGGCGCCTCTTGGAAGAGCTCGAAGATCCGCTGGTTTCGACCCCCCCAGTCCGTTGCGAAGGCCTGATAGGCGTCGGCCTCGGCGGCACCACAGACCCGCGCGATCGACTCGCAGGTGGTGTCCAGGTCGATGTGGAAGGCGATGGCGTCCGTCGCCTCGGCCTCCACAGCCGTCGGATCAGCGGAGACGGGCGCAAAGCCCCACGGGTCCATGTCGATGTAGGTCAGCCCGCACTCGCCCAGGGCGAGCTCCTCCACGATGCCCGTGTGACGGACCATGATGTGGGCGCTCGACCCAACATCCATCTTGTAGCCGTCGAACCGCTCGACCGTGGAGACCGCACCGCCGACGACGTCACGTCGCTCGACGATCTCGACATCCAGACCGGCGCGAGCCAGGTAGCACGCGGCGACGAGGGCGTTGTGCCCCGCACCGATGACGACGACGTCCCTCATGTGACGCCCGCGCCGCGTCTGTCGTCGGAGAGATCCACTCCGAACACGGTGCCACGAATTCCCAGGACCGCGAACCGCGCGAACATCTCCTCGGCGTACCAGCCCAGTCGACTTGTGTCCTCGATGGCCTGACGGTGCGGCGTGCGCCGGTAGGCGAAGTCGATCAGGTCGTCCAGGCTGGACCAGATGGTGAACGTGCCTTGGAGGCCGATCGGGGCCTCGCCGATGCCGACGCGGAGGAGGGGCCCGCCACTGGCATCGGGAAGGTCGGCCACCACCGGCGGCACCGCCCGCCAGAAGGTGCTGGCCTTCCTCGCCACCAGTCGTGCCCGGGTGATGGATGCGACTGGTCCGTCCCAGACCCCGGGGTCAGCCGTGGGCACGAAGGGCTCCCTGCCGCTCCACTGCCCCCGGCTGCGGAGCGGACGGAGGTCGGCCCGCCACTCCTCCTCCGCAATGCGACGCCACCCACGCAGCGTCGGGTGCGCCTCGAACGCAACCGAGTCGTGTCGAGTCCGCCACGTCGCCACCAGCCCCCAGGTGCGGAGGTCAGCGTCCCGGGGGCTGAAGGTCGTCCCGTCACCGGTGCCGAGCAGCTTGTGGAAGATCATCCCGGGGGTGCCACGCAGCCTGATCCGATCGACGCCCATGCGGCCGATGGCCTGCGGGATGCGAGCCGTCGGGACCCGCCACAGGTGCATCGTCACGTGTGACATCGCCGCCTGATCCTATCGGGGGAAACCCGCAGATCAGTGGGCCCATCTCAGGGTCGGGAAATCAGTGGGATGCCCGATTTCGGGAACGGGGCCGGGCCGCCACAGTACGGACCCATAACGAACTGACCCCCACGCGTCACGAGGAAACATCCCATGCAAACCATTCAGGAGACGACGGCACCCACATCGCACGGCAGGCCGCGGCTCGCGGCCCGGGCCATCGGCTTGGAGAAGATCTACGGAGACGGTCACACTGCGGTGCGCGCCCTGGACGGGGTGTCCCTCGAACTGCCGGTCGGCCAGTTCACGGCCGTCATGGGCCCCTCCGGCTCGGGCAAGTCGACGCTGATGCACTGCTTGGCCGCGCTGGACCGACCCTCCTCGGGTCAGGTGGTACTGGGCGACACCGACGTGACGGCGCTGTCAGACAAGCAGTTGACGCTGCTGCGTCGCGACCGCATCGGCTTCGTCTTCCAGGCCTTCAACCTGTTGCCGCAGCTGACCGCCACCGAGAACATCCTGCTCCCGCTGCGCCTGGCCGGCCGGCGCCCCGACGACGACTGGTTCGACGAGGTCGTGACCACCGTGAGCCTGGGCGACCGTCTCACCCACCGCCCCTCCGAACTGTCCGGCGGACAGCAGCAGCGGGTCGCCGTCGCCCGCGCACTGGTCGGACGCCCCGACATCGTGTTCGCCGACGAGCCAACCGGCAACCTGGACTCGGCCTCCGGCGAGGAGGTGCTGACCTTCCTCCGCAGCAGCGTGGACCGGCACAACCAGACCGTCGTGATGGTCACCCACGACCCCGTCGCTGCCGGGTACGCCGACCGGGTCGTGTTCCTGGCCGATGGCCAGATCTGCGGCGAGATGGCCGACCCGACCGCCGAGGCGGTCCTGGACCGCATGAAGGCGCTGGGCTGATCATGGGACGCGCCGTACTTGCAAGCCTGCGTGCCCACAAGCTGCGTCTGCTCGCCACATCGCTCGCGATCGTGGTGGGTGTCGCCTTCGTCTCCGGCACACTCATCCTGTCTGACACGCTGCGACTTGCGTTCGACAACCTGTTCAGCGAGACCACCGCGGGCATCGACGTGGTCGTCACCGGCCCCGAGGACTCAGCCGACCCCTTCAGCGGTCAGCGAGACCCGGTTCCAGCCGAGTTGGTCGAGGTCGTCGAGGCCGTCGAGGGGGTCCACACGGTCGCGCCGGAGGTGCAGGGCTTGGCCCAGCTCATCTCCGGGGACGGCGAGCCCGTCGGCGGCGGCGGGCCACCCACCCTCGCGATGGGCGCCCCTGTCAGCGAGGCCATCACCACACCGGACGTGCGCTCCGGGCGGTTCCCGGACTCCGCGGATGAGATCGCGGTCGACGTCGGGGCCTTCGAGGCCCTCGGGGTCGAGCTCGGCGACACGGTCGGCGTGGTCCTGAGCGGTCCCGTGCAGGACAAGACGGTCGTCGGCACGGTCGGGTTCGGCGATCTTGACAACCTGGCCGGCGCCACGATGGTCGTGCTCGAAGCGGAGTACGCCGTCCAGACGTTCGGCCAGGACGGGTTCACCCAGCTGTCCGTCATCGCCGACGACGGCGTCGACGCCGCTGACCTGCGTGACCGGATCGCGGCCGTCACCGACGAGGTGGAGGTCTTGACCCAACTCGAGGCCGCCGATCAGGCAGCGGCACAGGTGTCGGAGGGACTCGGCTTCTTCACCACGGCACTGCTCGTCTTCGCCGGCGTCTCGCTGTTCGTCGGGGCCTTCCTGATCGCGAACACCTTCACGATCATCATGGCCCAGCGAACCCGGGAGATGGCTCTGCTGCGAGCCGTCGGTGCCTCCCGAGCCCAGATCCTGCGCTCGGTGCTGGCCGAAGCCCTGGTCATCGGGCTGATCGGCTCGGTGCTCGGATTCGCCGCTGGGATCGGGCTGGCCCAGGGTCTCTACGCCCTGCTCGACGCCTTCGGCATCGCCCTGCCATCCGGTGACCCGGTCGTCGCCGGCCGGACCTTCGCCGTCGCGATGGGCCTGGGCACGGTGTTGACCGTCGTCATGGCGGTCGTGCCCGCGATCCGCTCCACGCGGGTTCCGCCCGTCGCGGCTCTGCAGGCGGTGGCTGCGCCGTCTCTCAAGCAGACGGGGCCCGGGCGCGTCGTCTCCGGCGGCGTCGTATTCGTCGGCGGAGTCGCCGGCTTGGCCGTCTCGCTGCTGCAGTCCCTCGGTCTGGCCGCGGTCGGCGCAGCTGCGGTCGTCACGCTGATCGGTGCGGCCTTCCTGGCTCCGCTGGTCACCCGGCCCCTCGTCCGCCTCATCGGTGGGCCGGTGCGTGCCAGCCGTGGGGTGCAGGGTGAGCTGGCCAGCCAGAACGCCATGCGCAACCCACAGCGAACCGCGTCAACGGCCTCCGCGCTCATGATCGGGCTGGCATTGGTCAGCTTCGTGGCGATCCTCGCGGCCTCGTTCTCGGCCTCGATCGAGCAGACCATCGAGGACTCCTTCGGCGGCGACTTCATCGTCTCGCAGACCGGCTTCGAGCTCGGCATCGATCCCGGTCCGAGCCTGGCGGAGGACCTGGCCGCCGTCGACGGCGTGGCGCTGGTGGTGCCGGAGTCCTTCGCCTTCCTCGAGGTGGAGGGAGAGGAGGCGACAGCCTTCGCGACCGATGCCGGTCTCTACGAGCAGGTCATCGCCACCGAGATCATCGACGGCGGGGCCGACGGCCTGGTCGGTGGTGGCGCGGCCATCGATGAGGAGTCGGCAGCCGAGCAGGGATTGGCCGTCGGTGACGTGGTCCAGATGTCGGCGCTGGGTGGTGACCCGGTTGACGTCGAGGTGGTCACCATCTACAGCGCGGAGGCGCTGGACGATGGCTGGTTGGTTGATCAGGCGGCCCTGCTGGCTGCTGGCATCTCGGCCGACAGCTTCCGCCTCTCCTCGACCTACATCGAGCTGGCCGACGATGCGGATGCCGCAGCCGTCAGCGACCGGCTCGACGACCTGTTGGCCGCGGAGTACCCGGCACTGTCCGTCCTGGATCAGACCGGGTTGATGGAGCAGATCACCGACCAGATCAACCAGTTGCTGGGCCTGATCACGGCGCTGCTGGCACTGAGTGTCCTGGTCGCGCTGTTCGGCATCGTCAACACGCTGGGCCTGAGCGTCCTGGAGCGCACCCGCGAGCTCGGGCTGCTCCGAGCCGTCGGCGCCACGCGGCCGCAGATCCGCTCGATGGTCCGCTGGGAGTCCGTCCTCGTGGCACTCCTCGGCGCGGTGTTCGGGTTGACCATCGGCATCCTCTTCGCGTGGCTGGTGGTCACCGCCCTGGCGGAGCAGCAGCCCTTGACGCTGTCCATCCCACCGCTGCAACTGCTGGTCGGCCTGGTGGCCGCAGCCGTCGCGGGTGTGGTGGCAGCCATCCTCCCGGCCAGACGGGCGGCTCGGACCGACATCCTGCGGGCGTTGGAGGCGCAGTAGGGGTCGGCCGGTCACCGTCGGAGGGCGTTACCTCACACGTCATTGCGTGGGGTGACGCCCTCCACTCATGGTCATGGGCATGAGACGACAACTCCTCAGCATCTGCCGCGAGTACGACCGCCCCACGGCCGCGATGTGGGCTGTCGTGTCCGACCTGGACTCCTACGCCGACCACGTCGAGGCGCTGGCCTCCACACCCGTGCTGCGAGGCTCCGGTGTCGGGGCCGTCCGACAGTGCGTCACCACGTCGGACCAGCGGTGGCAGGAGACGGTCACGGCGTGGGATGACGGGCGCTCCTACGAGATCGAGGTCGACACCAGCACCTACCCTGTGGTGCTGCGAGGGGTCTTCAGACGCTTCACCGGTGTGTGGCGTGTGGAGCCCGTCGGTGAGGACGGGTCCCGGGTGTGCATGGACTTCATCGCTGACGTGCGAGGTGGTTGTCTGCTGTGGCCGTTGGTCCGCCTGGCCGCCCGTGCGACGCGCAAGGATCTGGAGGCCACGCTGGAGAGCTACGGCGCCTGATTCGGGACGAGGACACTAGAGTCCGGTGCATGATCAATACGCGCACCGACGGCCCCATCACGATCGTCGAGATCGACCGCCCGGAGAGCCGAAACGCGGTCGACGGGCCGACCGCGGATGCGTTGCGGCGGGCCTTCCAGATCTTCGATGGTGATGATCGCCAACTGGTGGCGGTGCTGACTGGGGCGGGTCCTCACTTCTGCGCGGGTGCCGACCTGACGGCGTTCGTGGCGGAGGACGGACGTGAGTTGCGAATCGAGGCTCCGCCGGCTCCCGGGCCGATGGGTCCGACACGAATGCGGCTCTCCAAGCCGGTGATCGCGGCAGTGGAGGGGTACGCGGTCGCCGGCGGGCTGGAGTTGGCCGTCTGGGCCGACATGCGCGTGGCTGCTGAGTCGGCGGTCTTCGGTGTGTTCTCCCGCCGATTCGGTGTGCCGCTGATCGACCTGGGTGCGGTCCGGCTGCCGCGGTTGGTCGGGCACTCACACGCCATGGACATGATCCTCACCGGTCGCCCGGTGGCCGCGGAGGAGGCCCTGATGATGGGACTGGCCAACAGGGTCGTGCCCGACGGGATGGCCCTCAGCTCGGCGATCGAGCTCGCGCGGACCATCGCAGCGTTCCCCCAGCAGACGATGCGATCGGACCGTCAGGTTGCGATCGAGCAGTGGGACCTGGACGACGAGCGCTGGAACCAGCGGGAGTACATGTTGGGCCGCAACGTCCTGCAGTCGGGGGAGGCGCAGACCGGCGCCGTGCAGTTCGTTGCCGGCGCCGGGCGGCACGGGCAGTTCGGCCAGTAGAGCCGCCCACCGGGCACAGGAAGACGCCCCGGCCAGTGACCGGGGCGTCTGAGTCCGCGCAGGCGGGTGCTAGCGAAGGGCCTCGCCGGACTCCGGGTCGAAGAAGTGCATGTTCTCGGTCTTGAACACGATGTCCAGTGAGCTGCCGACGGTCGGTGCCTTGCCCGGCTCGAACCGTGCGACGATCGTGTGGCCACCCTTCTTGGCCTGCTCCTTCAAAGCCTCGAAGGCCTCGTCGTCGTCCAGCGCCTCACGCATGTCCTCACTGATCACAGCGCGGGCTTCGGTTCCGACGTGGACCAACATCTCCGAGCCGAGCATCTCGACCAGCTCGACTTGGGTGTTGTGCCACACCATGTTGGGTCGGGACTCGCCGCTCGCGGGCTCGAAGTGCTCCGGGCGCATGCCGACGGCCAACGGCTTGTCGACGTACTCCGGCAACCTCGGGTAGGCGTCGAAGGCCTCGGGGTGGACGCGGAGCTTGTTGTTCTCATCGATCGCGACGTAGTGGTCATCACCCTCCTTGGAGAGGGTGGCCTGGACGATGTTCATCGACGGGGAGCCGATGAACCCGGCCACGAAGAGGTTGTCCGGGCGGTCGTAGAGCGTCTGCGGCGAGTCGGCCTGCATCAGGACGCCGCGCTTGAGGACGGCCACGCGGTCACCCATCGTCATGGCCTCGACCTGGTCGTGGGTGACGTAGAGGGTGGTGACGCCGAGGCGCTGCTGGAGCGCCGCGATCTCGGCACGCATCTGGACACGCAGCTTGGCGTCCAGGTTGGACAGCGGCTCGTCCATCAGGAAGGCCTTGGGAGAGCGGACGATCGCACGACCCATGGCGACGCGCTGCCGCTGACCACCGGAGAGGGCCTTGGGCTTGCGGTGGAGGTATTCGGTGAGGCCGAGGATGTCGGCGGCTTCCTTGACCCGCTCGTCGATCTCGTTCGCGGGGACCTTGGAGAGCTTCAGCGCGAAGCCCATGTTGTCGGCGACGCTCATGTGGGGGTACAGCGCGTAGGACTGGAAGACCATCGCGATGTCCCGCTCCTTCGGGGACAGATCGTTGACGACCTCCTCGCCGATGGAGAGCTTGCCACCACTGATCTCCTCCAGGCCGGCGACCATGCGGAGGGCGGTCGACTTCCCGCAGCCGGACGGACCGACCAGGATCATGAACTCGCCGTCAGCGATGTCGAGCGACAGGTCTTTGATGGCGTGGTAGCCGTCTGGGTAGAACTTGTTGACCTTGTCGAGGGTGACTCTTGCCATGTGGGGGTGCCTCCAGGCTCGGGTTGGGGTGCCGTCATCTTTCCGCAGGACGTGGTATCGCGCAAGGGTCAATCCTGTAAGCGCTTACATAGTGGGCAGCCGGTGGTCGGGCGGTGCCATGTGGTGCCAGTCCGGTTGCTGGCTGCGCTCAGAGGTCGGATGGGGCAAGGTGGCGCCCCAGCCCCCGTAGCTCAGTGGATAGAGCGTCGGTTTCCTAAACCGTGCGTCGCAGGTTCGATTCCTGCCGGGGGCGCCATCGAAACCGCAGGTCAGCGCCACTTGCCGTTCTGGGTGCTCGGCTCGACATGGTGCTGGGGAGCAGAACAGGGAGCCAAGCGGCACCGGGCGCAACTCGACCCGGCCGTGAAACGGCTAGCCGACGCTCCCGAGAACCGTTCCGTCGTCGATGCGCAGCGGGCCGGGGCCCTCGTGGTCGATGACGGCCTCGCCGTGCACGGCGACGTTGCCGCCCACGGTGACATCGCCGTTGATCGTCAGGCTGTCCGCCAGGACGAGCGACGGAGGGCCGGCTGGAAACCGCGCCTCGAAGTCGTCGAGCAGCTTGTGGTGTGTCGGGTCGAGGTTGACCAGCGGAGCGGCGTCCCGGCCACTGTCCAGGCGCGCTCGGACGAGGGCTACCGTGGCCTCGGCGGTCAGCTCGTAGGCGTCAGAGCGGAGCGCGAGCAGATCGTTGGTGGTCTTCACGGGGAGGAAGCGCGACCGGGGGACCCGGATGGCCGTGGTCCCGTCGATGACCCCGATGGCCGCACCCATGGCGGTCTCCAACTGGATGACCGGGGTCGAGGTGGGGTCGGTGGGGTCGACGGTCTTGCGGTTGACGATCATCGGGAGTCCGAGTTCACCGTCCCGCTCGGTCAGCAGGTCCTGCATCGCGATCAGGTCCAGCCACAGCGAGTTGGTGTTGAAGTACCGGTGACGTGAGATGTCCTGGAAGGAGTCGAGGTCAGCCTCCGGGGTCTGGGCGATCTCGCGGAGGATGAGACCGCCGTCCGGCCGGCGCGCGAGGTGGCCGCCCTTGCGGTCGGCGGCGGTGCGGTCAGCGACCTCCATGGCGAAGGGGGCGCCGGAGCCGGCGAACCAGCCGAGGATCGCTCGGTCAAGGGTGGCACCCAGATTGTCGGCATTGGAGACGAATGCGTACCGAAGGCCGGCGTTGATCAGGCGGGCGAGCAGCCCATCCCCTTGAATGGCGGCGTAGAGATCGCCATGACCGGGCGGGGCCCACTCGAGATCACGGTTCGCGGGCCAATCGACCGGCTCGAGGTCGTCGGCCCGCAGCTTCGGCACCCGGTTCTGCAAGAAGTCACGCGGGACGCCTTCGACACCGGGATCCACCGCCCGTACGGCCTCCAGACTCGCGTCTCGCGTCGCGAAGCTGTTCATGAGGATGAGCGGCAGCCGCGCGCCCATCCGCTCCCGCTGACCGTGCAGCTGCCGGGCAGTGATGTCGAGGAACGACAACCCATCCTTCACCGGCAACAGCGACTTGGGACCGGTCATCCCCATGCTGGTCCCTAGCCCTCCGTTCAACTTGATGACGACCGTGGCGTCGAGTAGGTCGGGGTCATCGCTGTTGGGCAGGCCACCGGCGTCCTCGAGCGTCTCCACCGGTTCGATGTCGCCCTCGCTGATCTGCCCGGACCCGCCAGACCGAAGATCCGCGAGTTGGCGGACGAAGGTGTCGATGGCTGCTTGGGCAACCCCGGCCTCGCGCATGCGTTGGCCGGCCGTTACTTCGGGGTCGTGGGACGCGTTCATCTCACGGACCGTACGGCCTTCGGATGGCTGGTGGCCAGCCCATCGCTGAGGATTTCAAGGAATGTGGGTATGCGAATCCGGTGACCGCATCGGCAGTTCTTGAAGGCGATCACTCGCTTCTCGCAGCTTGACCTCTGGTGTCGACGGCGACACCGCACGATCGGCCGAGCCCACGGCTCGGGCGCCCAGCCGACGGGATTCTTGCTCGGTCGGCCATCTGTTCCGTCGTCACCGACGAATTGCCTGGCAGAGGGGTCCTGCGGGGCACAGGACGACAGACACCGAGCTGAGGAGCGGACAATGATCTTCCGAGAGGTGGCTGAGACCGCCACATCGTTCAGGGCATCGGTGGATGCCGCCACCACTGCCACGGCCCGGTTCACGAGAGCGGTAGCTGCCCTGCTCGGGGCCATCGGAGCACTGCTCAACGTGCTGAAGTCCATCGACTTGCCCTTGGCGACGCTCAACACCGGCATCATCGCCCTCACCCGGGCGCTCCGTCGGATTCGGACCGGCCCACCGCCACTCGTCGCGCTCGCAACGGTGGCCAGGCAGGTCCTCGTCGTCGCCCGGCGACTGATCCGAACGGTTCGAGTCCCCGTCCGTCGGGCCAACACCGCGCTGGCCAACCTGCGGAGGTCCCTGCTGGCAGCCCAAGCGGGGCTGAATGCAGCCGCGACCCAGATCCCGGCCCTAGGGCCGCAGATCCAACAACTCATCGACGTCGCCAACGCGCTGGAGCCACAACAGGACCTGATCGAACCGCTCCTGCCACCCGAGCTGCGGGCCCAGATCCGAGCGCTACTCGCCGATCTCCGGCGCGCAGGCCGAGAGCTGGACGAGGTCGCCACGGACTTGAACGTCCAGTCCACGGAACTCGAAAGGGTCAGCGCCATCCTCATGTCGATCGCCCAGGACCTGAACGCCCAGACCCAGGCGCTCCGATCGGCCGTGTCGAGCTTCGATGGCATCGTGCAGTCGATAGCAGACGCGGCGGACTACGTCGAGGAGTTCATCAACGACATCCCCGGCGTCGGCGCGCTGCTGAGCCTGCTCGACGACGTCGGAGACTTCATCGACGACGCGATCCAGTCCTTCCTCGACGCGACCGGCATCTCCGGGCTGATCAGAGATGCCATCAACGCGCTGGCTGACCTCGACGAGCTGGTCACCGGTCTTGGCCGTCTGCTCGCCGAGATCAGCGGGCTGAACGCCGTCATCAGGGCCGTGAACCGCATCGTCTCCCGCGTCACCGACGCCGTGCGCGAGGCCCTGGACGCGATTGTCGAACTGCTCACGATCTTGAACGGCCTGGCGCTGATCAAGTTCCTCCTGGAGTGGGTGATTCCCTGGGTGTGCGAGCGCCTGGACGAGGAGATCGAGTACCTCGGCGACGCGCACCGGGACGTCGATGATGCCAAGGCGTCCGTCGTGCGATTGCGGCGGTACCGCAAGGACCTGGCAGCCACGTCGGTCGCGGCCACGGTGCCGGCGGTGCAACTGGCCGCGCTCGACGACGTGCAGCAAGTCGTTCGTCGGCTGGACACCGCCACTCGTTCGCTCAGTCGGTCGTTGTCCAGGGCCGCAAAGGCTGGGGAGGCACCTGGCCTCGACGCCGGCATCGCTCACCTGGAGGACTCGGTGAGGATGTGCCGCGATGCCGCGGCCGCCTTCCCACCGTGCGAGCTGCCCGACTCCTACTTCGAGGACATGGGTGAGCTCATCGAGGTTCCGTTCGCCCGGGCCGCCTGAGCGTCGGACAACGGGCAGCACCCGCCGGCTGGCTTGGTCGAGCGGCCAGCTCAGTCGGCGGTCATGCGGTCACGGCGGCGCCACACGAACCGCATGATCAGCAGGACGAGTGCGGCGAGGATCGCCCCGTTCAGCCAGTCGGAGTACTCCCCGACGTTTCGCCAGTTCGACCCGATCAGACTGCCGAGCCAGAGCCAGACCGCGTTCCACACTGCGCTGCCGATGGCGGTCAAGATGCCGAACCGCACCCGACCCATGCCCTCCGTCCCGGCCGGCAGCGAAATAAGCGAGCGCACGAAGGGTACGCAGCGACCGGTCAGCACCGACGCGGTTCCATGTCTGCTGAACCACGAGGTCGCCCGCTCCATGTCATCGTCATCGACCAGCGGGATCCGGTTCAGCAGTGCTGCAGCACGCTCGTGCCCGAAGGCCCTGCCGACCTCGTAGTACACGAAGGCGCTGGCGGTCGACCCGACAGTGGCGGCCAACAGCGTCAACCAAAACGATATCCGTTCCTGCGATGACAGATAGCCGGCGAAGGGCAACACCACCTCCGACGGCACAACCGGGACCACGTTGTCCAGCGCCAGCAGCAGACCGACCCCGACTGGCCCAAGCGACGTGATCACGCTGACGACCCAGCCGACGATGCCGGTGAAGTCGGAGCTTGCTGCTGCGGCTGAGGAGGACACGGGCAACGTCCTTCCCGCTGCGGTGCGATACGACCCACCACGGCTGGAGTTGTTGCTGGAGCAGACCTACCCAGCCCCGTCGGTCAGCCGTCGGCCTCGACGCGACGCTTCAGGTTCTCCAGTGCCGTCGGCAGCGCCAGGGCCGCTCGCGACCAGATGCGCGCCATCACCCAATCCAGACCTCGACGGCCCTGCACGCCTTGTCGATAGGTGACCCGGCAGCCGGTATCGGTCGAGGTCAGTCGGACGGACTCGGCCAGGCTGCCGAGGACCGGGAGGTTCGAGCCGGTCACGGCGAACGCGAAGTGGGCGGCCTCGTCCCACGCCGTGAATTGCTCGTCGATCGTCAGGACGCTGGCGGACACGCGCCTGGTCCCGCCGACTCCGGCTGCGATGGGGCCGGGGTCGACCCGGGTCAGGGCGGTGAACCACTCCGGCCAGGCGGCGTGATCAGCGATGTGGGTCCAGACCTCCTCCGGCGTCGCAGCGATGTCGATCGACTCCGCCACGACGGTGGAGGCGGACTCGATCCACTCGGGCGGTCGGACCGGGTGGATGGGCATGCCGCCACGATAGTGGGCGAACCGGCGCCGGCGTCGGCACGGACGGTTGTGAACCATCCCTCACAATGGGGAGCCATGAAGGATCCGTTTGCGGGAGCGTGTGGATGAGTCCGACCAACGCCGAGGTCGTCAGCGCCGTGGGAGCACACCGGCCCCGGCTGCTTCCCGACCCTGGAGGTCGCGCGGCCGCCGCCACCGCGCTGATACTCGCCGATGTCGTCAGTGGCCCCGAGATCCTGTTCATCGAGCGGGCGGCACGGTCCGGCGATCGCTGGAGTGGGCAGATGGCCCTTCCGGGTGGGCGCAGGGACCCTGGCGATGCGGACCTGGCCGCGACCGCCGTCCGCGAGACGGCGGAGGAGACCGGCCTCGTGCTACCGCGACCGCCCATCGGGCGTCTGGACGACGCCGGTTCGGGCGGCATGCGCAAGGGGACCGTGTCGACCTTCGTCCACACCGTCGCGGGCCGGCCCGACACCATACCGGAGGAGCGAGAGGTAGCCGCCTGCGTCTGGATCCCACTGGCCCACCTCCTGGACCCGGCGAACGCGGTCCGGTACCGCTACGGCGCCATCGGTCCCTTCGCGGGCATCGAACACGACGGCCGCACAATCTGGGGGCTGACCCACGGCATCCTGACCGGCTTTGCCGCCATCCTCGGCCGGGATCTTCCCCGCCCCCGCGGCTTCCTATTGGGCTGACGCGCCCTCCGACATTCGTAGGATCTCGTCTGTGCCCAGCGCCGACGTGGTCGCCCAGTTCGCGTTGGCGTCGTTGCTGCTCGCTCTGGTACGGGGCCGTCGGCCGTCCTGGCAGCCACCATCGGAGCCGAGCGCGGAGTGCGTGCGGGCCTGGCGGCCGCGGTCGGGTTGGGCCTTGGCATCCTTCCGTGGGGCGGTCTCGTCGCCGCAGGTCTCTCGGCCCTGCTGAGCTCGGGATCGGGCTCGGCTATCGCGCTCGCGATCGCCGGCGGGTGCTACCTGCTGTGGATGGCGTGGCGGGCATGGCCGTGGCCGGATTCGCAAGACGACGTCACAGCGGCGACCGTGGCCGAGGCGACCCCGGGCGGCGGAGCCGTCGCGAATCCGTCGCCCACATCCGGGACATCGAGGGGCCTGAGTCGTCCGCTGCGGGACGGCATCGTCGTCAACGTGACCAATGCGACGCTGGTCCCCTTCCTCGGTGCGGTCCTGCCGCCGTTCATCGTCGTTCCGGGCCCCTCACCCGCTGGGCAGGCGTTCCTGCTCGTGGTGGTGCTGGCCGTCGTCTCGACGGTCGTCAACGCCGGCTGGTCCATCGGTGGCGCCACGGCGGGCCGGCGCTTGCGACGAGGCAGCGGCCACCTCGCCGCGAAGTTGGCCGCGGTGCTGTACACGGGCCTCGCTGCGTTCGTGATCGCACACGCCTTCCTGTCCCGAGGGTGACAGCCCGCGTCGATCCGCAACGGCCTGCTGGCGGCCAATCGGACCACGCCGCAACCGGCACGATTCGGTACGGTCCGCCGATGAGTGAGGAACTGGTGAACCGCTTCTACACGGCGCTCGACGACCAGGACGGCGACGCGATGGCGGCCTGCTATCACGAAGACGTGGTCTTCAGCGATCCCGGGTTCGGGGAGCTTCGGGGGGAGGACGCGGCAGACATGTGGCGGATGCTCTGCCACAACGCGACCGACCTGGACGTGACGCACGAGATTCTCCACGTCACCGAGGAAGGGGCGAGCACCCGCTGGGTCGCCCGCTACTCCTTCGGGCCGAAGAAGCGACCGGTGATCAACCGCATCGAGGCATGGATGCGCTTCGCCGACGGGCGCATCATCGAGCACCACGACACCTTCGACGCGTGGAAGTGGGCGGGACAGGCCCTTGGGCTGCCGGGCCGCTTGCTCGGCTGGGCGCCCCCGATGCAGTCCAAGATCCGCTCGACGGCTCGGGGGCAGTTGCGGTCCTACCAGCGGCGGCACCGCAGCTGACGGCCACTCACGCGCCGGCGTCGCTGATGACTCGAGCGGCAGTCACATCGGTGTCGTAGCGCAGGAAGGTGATGTGGGCCCACCGTGGATCCTGTTCCTCCGCGGTGAACTGAGCCGGCCGACGGCCGTGCGTGGTCCAGGCCCAGAGCAGGATGTTCTCCTCCGGGGTGGTGTGGAGGAGGGATCGCGGACGCTCCCGGTTGCCGTTCCACAGGGGCTCCTGCATGATCATCCGCCGGGCAGTGCGTGGGACGAGACGTCGCATGACCCGATGACGGGGTGGATGGAGCAGGACGGCGACCTCGGCCCGCAGGAGGACGACGTCGCGGACCGCGGGGTAGGTGCCGCACACCGTCCAGCCCTCCTGTGAGCAGAAGTCTCGAACGCGGTCGCGGAACTCCGGGGTGGGCAGGCGCTCCCAGTCCGGCTGGTGGGCCAGCGAGTCGAGTTCGAGATGCGGGACGTCGAGGCGTTCGGCAAGCGCCCTGGCGAGGGTTGTCTTGCCCGCGCCGCTCACACCCGAGACCGCAATTCGCATGGTGGTGCACGCTACGTGGATGTGTGTCCGGTCTCCGCTTCCCCACCGCGAGGTCAGGTTCCCCGCCGCGAGGTCAGGTTCCCCGCCGCGAGGTCAGGTTCCCCGCCTGTGCATCGAGCTTGTCGACCTGTGCAACAGTCAGACCATGCGTTGGTTCACGACCCTGATCGCGCGTCTGACCACCTACTTCCTGTACCGGCGGTTCGAGGTGGACGGTGAGGAGCACATCCCTCGTGATCGACCTGTCCTGATCGTCGCCAACCACGTCAACGGCCTGCTCGACCCCGCCGTACTGGTGGCCGCCCTCAACCGCACGCCACGATTCCTCGCCAAAGCCACCCTCAGCCGGATCGTCGGTGTCGGCTGGTTGCTGCGGGCCTGCGGGGTCATCTTCGTCCACCGACAGCAGGACGGCCGGGGGACCGGCGGAAACGTCGAGGCCTTCGCCGCCAGCCACGATGCCCTCCGCGACGGCGACACGGTCGCCATCTTCCCGGAGGGGACCACACACGACCGGCCCAGCGTCGAGCCGGTCCGAACGGGCGCCGCCCGGATCGCCCTCGGTGCGATCGACGCCGGCGCCGACCGGCTCGTGGTGCTCCCCATCGGCATGACCTTCACCGACAAGGTCTCGCTCCGCGGCGACGCCCTCGTGGTGGTGGGGCCCCCGATCGACCCGACCACGATCGTCGATACCAGCGGAGGCGCCCAGGACACCGAAGCCGTCCGAACCCTCACCGCCGCGGTCGACCACGCGCTCCGGCAGGTCAGTCCTGACTTCCCCGACGTCGAGTCCTGGTTGGCGCTCGGGCAGGCCGCCGAGGTCACGGCCCGCAAGGCCGATCGGCCCCGCCCGCCGCTGGCCGTCCAGGCCAGGATTGCCCGGCAACTCTCCAAGGCCGCCCCCGACCGCCAAGCCGAGGTGCAGCGGCAGGTCGGCCGCTACGCCACCGTGCTGGCGCGACTGCGCATCGACGACCGAGATGTCGTGACGCCGATGAACCTGCGGCGACTGGTCCGCTCCGCGATCGGGACCGGTCTGCTGGTCGTGATCCTCGGCTCGCTGGTCGGTGCGACCATCACGGTGAACATCATCCCCCTCGGGGTCGTCATGCTGGCCAGTCTGCGCATGACGGCGCCGGTGATGAAGGGAACGGTCCGAGCACTGGTCGGCCTGGTCGCCTTCCCCACCACCTGGTTCACCGCCGCAACGTTGTCAGTCGACGGTGCCTGGTCGGTGCTCGGCCTGGCAGGCCTCTTCGCATTGGGCGCGGTGGCGGCGATCGCACTGGCAGACCGGACGGTCCGCTTCGTGGGCTCCCTGCTGCGCTGGAGGTTGGCGCACGAGCGGCAGGCGACCCTCGTCGACGCCGTGGCCATCCGGGCGGACGTCGTCCGGGCGGTCGAGGAGGCGCTCAAGCCGGCCTAGCCGTATCCGTCCGGGCGGCCCGTTGTCTCGTGCGATCGCGCGGTTCGTCGGCTATGGACGAGGAAGTCCACGATCGCGCACCAGCGGCCTGGCGTCAGACCGTGCCCGCCGGCCCGATCATCGCGTACCCGATGAAGCCGACCATCGCCGCCGCCACGCAGTAGTAGGCAAAGCCCGTCAGGCGCTCACGCGAGACCAAGGCCACCAGGAAGCGGATCGCCAGATACCCCGAGACGAACGCCGCCACGATCCCCACCAGCAACTCAACGGCGGTCTCCGAGCCCGCCTCCCCGAGGTCGCCCAGGCTCAGCAGGGTGGCGCCCACCAGCGCCGGGATGACCAGGAGGAACGAGAACCGCGTGGCCGCCTCGCGCGTCAGCCCGGCGAACACACCCGCCGTGATCGTCGCGCCCGACCGGCTCACACCGGGCAGGACTGCCAAGCACTGCAGCGCTCCGGCGATCATGACCTGCTTGAGGGTCAGATCCGCCAGCGTCGTTCCCAGCGGGTCGGCATCGTCCACACCCAACGGCAACACCACGTCGGACTCACCTCTGGCCCCTGACCCCGACTCCCCGGACGCACCCCCTCCGCGCCAGTCACCCTCCCAGGCCGGCGCCTCAGCCGCGGCCGTGGACCGCACCGCGCCCGCGGCGACCGTCTCCCGGGCCGCCTCGACTCGTCGGGACCGAACACCCTCCATCGCCAAGAGCAGCAGCGCGGTGACCAGCAACATGGACGAGGCCACCAACGGCGAGCCGAACGCCTCCTCCACCTGATCCTTGAACAGCAGCCCCACCAGGGCGATGGGGACGCTCGCCGGCACGATCAGGAGCCCCACACGCCGGTAGATCTGGCCCTGCGCCGAGCGGTCCAGTCGCAGGATGCCCTTGATGATCGCCATCAGCTCACCACGGAAGAACAGCAGCACCGCGAACATCGTCCCCAGGTGGAGCACGACGTCGAAGGCCAGGCTGGAAGGCTCCCACCCGGCCAGGTAGGGGACCAGCGTCAGATGCCCAGAGCTCGAGACGGGGATGAACTCCGTCAGGCCCTGGACCACACCGAGGATCAGGGCCTCGAGCCACGCAGGAAACATGGGGCCCGATGGTACTGCCCTTGCCGGCCTGACCCCGCCGCCCTCACTCCCGCCCGACCAGGGTGAGCAGCACCGAGCCGCGGGCCAGTGCCGTCGTGGTCGTCGCCACCTCCTCCTCGGGGATCGAGACCAGGGCGACCGCGGCCCGCCCATCATCCTGCACCTGCAGCACCACACGCTCGCCGGCCAGACGGCGCAGCTCGCCCTCTCGAGCCGGCGAGACCCACACATCCACCAGCCCGCCAGCCTCGATGCCCCAGCCGAGCTCCACCGGGATCGGCACAGCGCGCTCATCGTCGGGCAGTGAGACGGCCGGACCGATGGGATCAAGATGCTGGGTCGTCAGGATCCCACCCTGAACGAGCGGCAGGCTGAGCACCGCCGCCCGGTCCACCCGGCCCACCACCGCATCGGCGGGAACCGCCGCCGCCGGCAGGGTCACCGCCTCCAGGTGATCATGAGGCGAGCCACCCGCCGGGACGATCTGCGTCGCCCGCCACACCCGCTGGCCCGCGCCACCCCACCTGGTCTGCACCCCCGCGACCTGGGCGCCCTGGACTCCCAGCAGCACCAGGATCACGAGGATCAGGGCGAGGAACCGGATGCGCGGCGGCAGTCGCGCCCAGCGCTCGGCAAGCCGGTCGAGCCAGCGGGGCAGCACCAGTGGGGGGCCGTGCAACAGCGAGGGCATCCACCGAAGGGTGCCGGATCACGAACCGGCCCCGATGCGGGATCAGCTCGACCTGTGGACAACCTCGCCGAGGATGTCCTCGGCGGCGTCGCGGCAGTCGTCAGACGCCAACACCACCCGGTCACGACCGTCTTGCTTGGCCGTGTACAGCGCGGCATCGGCCCGGGCGATCCACTGCTCGACCAATTCGCCCGGAACGCCTTGGGCCGCACCGATCGACGCCGTGACGTCCGTCCTGCTGATCGCGGCCCGAATGCGCTCGGCGGTGTGACGTGCCGCGTCGAGGTCGGCGCGACCGAGCAGGACCAGGAACTCCTCACCACCCCACCGGCACACGGCATCTCCGGGGCGGATGGCGTGGGCCAGGATCTCTGCGATCTCCACCAGGGTCGCATCGCCGGCCGCGTGGCCCCGGGTGTCGTTGAGCGCCTTGAAGTGGTCCAGGTCGATCATGAGCACGGTCGCGCCAGGTCCGGTGTCATCGATCGCTGCGGTCACGGTCGTCAGGCGCCGCACCATCGGTCGCCGGTTCTCCAGGCCGGTCAGCGGGTCCAGGTCGGCCAGCTGTCCTGCCTCCTCGGCGCGGTCCGTGTGAGCGTCCAGCGTCAGCAGCGCGGCTGCGTGCGTGGCGATGATCGCGAAGGACTGCATCAGGGTGATGGGGGCGTCGGGCAGCAAGCGGAAGGACCCCGTGCCGAGCATCAGCGCGGCGACGGCCACCGACCAGCGGCGACGTGTTGTCCGTGGTGCGACCAGCATGGTGAGCAGCGGCATGATCGTGCCGTACCCGACCGTCTCGACGCCCGCCCGACCCGGATCGACCGTGGAGCCGATGGACCAGCCGAGACAGGTGATCACCCCGAGCGCCAGAAAGGCCCGGCCTGCTCGAATCGGTGTGATCCGATCGGTCAGCAGACCGGCCAGCAGGGCCGCCAGGAAGACCAGGCGCGGCAGCAGCGTCAGCTTGAAGGGGCCCACCCCGTCGGAGAGGAACTCCGACGGGGAGACCGCCATGACCGCCACGATCAGCCATGCCATCGACCGCTTGGTGAGGCGGCCAGACAGCAGGGCGGAGGAGTCAGGCATGAGCGCCTGATCGACCGACCGTGCCCCGGACTTGAGTCGTTCTCAGCCCGTGTCACGCAGCGTGACGGCCACTGCGGACGACTAGCGCTCGGCGTTGGCCACGATGGCGTCCCGGTACCACTCGGCCAGGCCGGGCTCGTGCTGGTCGTAGTACTCCGTGAAGCGGGGGTCGGCGACGTACATCTCACCGAGGTTGACGTGCATCTCCTTGGAGCAGTCGTACATCTCCCGGTTGATGCCGAGTCGCGCCTCCTCCGCCAGGTCCATCGCCTCGGCCGAGCCGGGATCGACGCCACGCCGCTTGGCTTGGGCCATCCGCTTGGCATGGTCGATGCCCTGCTGGATGATCCGTCGCTTGTCCTCCTCGGTCCACGAGGCCTGCCGGGCCTTGGACTGGGCGTAGGCGTCGGTGTCGCCCCAGCGCTCCCTCACTTCCTCTTCGTACTGGGCGTTGTCGAACGCCTCGAACATGGCCTCGTCGGTCACGGCGGGGCCTCCTCTCTCTTCGGTCAACGCATCGTCGACGGCCTTGAGCATCAGACCCAGGTCGTCCAGACGAGCGCTCAGTGCCGCCCGCTGGTCCTCCAGCGCGGCGACGCGGTTGTACTCGGGGTCATCCAGCAGGCTCGCGATCTCCTCGAGGGAGAAGCCGAGCGCCCGCCAGAACAAGATCTGCTGCAGGCGCTGCAGGTCCTCGCGGTCGTACAGCCGGTAGCCGGCCTCGGATCGCGCAGACGGGCGCAGCAAGCCGATCTCGTCGTAGTGGTGCAATGTCCGCACGGTCACACCCGCCAGACGAGCCAGGTCGGAGACCGTTCTCAGGCGGGGGGAACCGTGGGTGATGCCGTTCATGTCCCACACTCTGGGGCCTCACGTCGCGTGAGAGTCAACCGCCGCTCGAAAAAAGATTCAGTGGGGTGTCGTGGACAGCGCGCTGAAGGCCGGCCGGTCGGGTGAGAGCGGCAGGGCCGGAACCAGCGCGAACAGCAGGTCCCGCAGCGTGGAGATGTTGGCGGCGAAGACCTCCAGCACCTCGGAGTGGGTCACCGCGGCGATGTCGGGGTCATCGGCCAGGCCCACGTCGTAGTCGGTGATCAGCGAGATGTTCAGCGCGGCCATCTCGAGTTCCCGGCAGAGGATGACCTCCGGGTACTGGGTCATCCCGATGACCTGCCAGCCCTGGGCTGCGTACCAGCGCGACTCGGCGCGGGTCGAGAAGCGCGGCCCGTTCACCACCACCATGGTCCCGCCGTCGTGGACGGTGATCCCCCGCTCGCGGGCCACCGTCAGTGCGGTCGCGCGCAGCTCCTCGTCATAGGGGTCGGCGAAGGACACGTGGACCGTCTCAGGGCCGTCGTAGAACGTGTCCGGCCGATTCTTCGTGCGGTCCACCACCTGGTCGCACAGCACGAACGAGCCGGGTGCGACCTGCCGGTCAAGACTGCCCGCCGCACACGGCAGGATCATGTCCGTGGCGCCCAGGTGCTTCATCGCCCACACGTTGGCGCGGTAGTTGATCCGGTGTGGCGGTAGGTGATGGTCTGGACCATGACGGGGCATGAACCCCACCGTGCGATCCTCGATCCGACCGACGGTCACCGGTGCCGATGGCTGGCCGAACGGGGTGTCGATCAGGATCTCCTGGGCGTCGTCCAGGAGGGAGTAGAACCCGGACCCGCCGAAGATGCCGACCTCGATCCGCACATCGGCGTGGGCAGGGACGAGCGCCGCGAGATCGACCATCGAGCTCAGTCAGACGACGAGCTGGAGGAGGAGTTGCTGCCGGACTTGCTGGACGAGGAGCCGGACGACGAGGCCGCAGTGCTGCTGGTGGCCTTGTTGCCCGACGAGCTGCCCGACGAGCTGTCCGACGAACGCGTCGAGTCGGACCCTGAACTCCCGGACGTCGAGCCGTCAGAGCCTGACGAGCTGTCGCCGCCCTCCTTGCTGCCGTTGGACCCCCCAGGCGAGGATCGGGTGTCGGTCACGTAGTACCCCGACCCCTTGAAGACGATCCCGGCGGCGCTGAAGACCTTGCGGACGGGCTCACCGCACTCGATGCACTCGGTCAGCTTGTCGTCGCTGAAGGACTGCTTGACCTCGAAGCGATGGCCGTTCTCGCGGCACTCGTACTCATACGTTGGCATGGCGTGAGCAACGGTACACGTCGGCCTCGGTGATGACGGCACCAACGAGTTGGTCGTGGTCATCGCGCGGAACCTGCTGGACCACCAGGACGTCCGGGCAGACGCCGAGGGTCTGGGCCTCGGGGTGCGCCGCGAGGTACCCGTCGTAGTAGCCACCGCCGTAGCCCAGCCGGCCACCACCACGATCGAAGGCCAGGCCAGGCATCACGATGACGTCGGGAACCACCGGGGCCGCGTGCGCCCGGGGTTCCCGGATCGCCGGCAGCCTGGGGGTGGTCTGGCGTGGCTCCAGATCGCCGAGCGCGTCGACGAGGCGAAACGTCATCTGCCTGCCAGCCCCCACCCGGGGGAAGGCCACGCGGTGCCCGGTGTGCAGGAGACGGTTGGCCAGCTCATCCAGGGCGACCTCCCGTGCCAGGGCCGCGTACACCCCGATCGTCAGGGGCGCCGCAGACGTTCCTGCGATCAGATCGACCAGTCGGTCCCGGATGCCAGCGCTGATCCGCCGGAGCTCCTCCTCGGCCAGTCCGCGTCGCACCCCGTGAGCCCACGTGCGGAGCGCTGCCTTCTGCTCCCTGACCGGTCGATCGTCAGATGGCGGGCCGGCGGGTAGGTGTGCCATGGATGTCCTAGGATGCCTGCCATCCACCGCTGCCAACAGGAGTTGATGTGCGAGCACGAAAGGCGGTCATACCCGCTGCCGGTCTGGGGACGCGGTTCCTGCCCGCGACGAAGGCGCAGCCGAAGGAGATGCTGCCGCTCGTCGACAAGCCTGCGATCCAGTACGTGGTCGAGGAGGCGGTCAGAGCCGGGCTCGACGACATCCTCATGGTCACCGGCCGCGGCAAGCGGGCGCTGGAGGACCACTTCGACCACGCCATCGAATTGGAACGCCAGCTCGCGGCAACCGGCAAGGAGAGCCTGCTGGCCGCTGTCCAGGCCGTGACCAACCTCGCCCTCATGCACTACGTCCGGCAGGGGAAGCCGCTCGGTCTGGGCCACGCCATCGGGTGCGCCCGGCATCACGTCGGCGACGAGCCGTTCGCGGTCCTGCTCGGTGACGACCTGCTGGGTGAGGACGAGAAGCTGCTGTCCCAGATGGTCGACGTGTGCGAGGAGTCGGAGCGGACGGTCATCGCGGTCATGGAGTTCGGGGACGACGCCCTCTCCAAGTACGGCGTGGTTGCGGCCGAGCCAGACCCCGACATGGAGGGCGTCTACCAGGTGACCGACCTGGTTGAGAAGCCCGGCAAGGCCAACGCGCCCTCGAACCTCTGCATCATCGGCCGGTACGTCCTCACGCCGGACATCTTCGATCACATCGCGAGCACCAAGCCTGGACGAGGCGGCGAGATCCAGCTGACCGATGCCATGCGTGCGCAGGCGAGGGAGAAGCCCATCCGGGCCATCAAGTTCGACGGGACGCGCTACGACGTCGGGCTGAAGAGCGACTACCTGCGGGCCACGGTCCAACTGGCGGTGCAGCGCGATGACCTCGGGCCTGGCTTCGTGGCCTTCCTGCGGGAGTTCATGGCGGGCATCGACGACGAGCTGGCGGGCTGATGGGCGACCGTCACCACGTCGACCCCGGCGAGCTGACGGCGGTCGGTGCGCATCGGCACACCATCCTGTCGGGGATCAGCCCGGGCGAGCCCACCTCCTCCTCGCTGCTGGAGGCACGCGGTCTGGTCCTGGCCGAGGACGTCACGGCCCCGGGCGACATCCCGCCGTTCGCGAACTCGGCAATGGATGGCTTCGCGGTCGTGGCGGACGCCGTGGGCGAGGGCTCGCGCCTGCGCGTGGCCGGGGAGATCGCCGCGGGAGCGGCTGACCTGCCCTCCCCACGTGGTGATGAGGCCATCCGGATCATGACCGGGGCGCCCATCCCGGCCGGGGCGACAGCGGTGGTGCCGGTGGAACTCGTCCGCGAGCAGGGTGGCGAGATCGTCCTGGACATCGACCCGGCAGAGGGGGAGAACCTGCGGGAGGCCGGCGAGAGCGTCCGGGCGGGGGAGGCCATCCTCGCCTCGGGCACCCTGCTCGGCCCCAGCGAGATCGGCCTGTTGGCCGCCATGGGGATCCCGCGCGTCCACGTCCACCCCAAGGTCCGCGTGGCGACACTCGCTACGGGTGACGAGCTGGTCGAGCCCGGCAAGCCGCTGGCGCCCGGTCAGATCCACGAGTCCAACTCCTACGGACTGGCCGCGCAGGTGGCCGAGGCCGGTGCCGTCGCGTATCGACAACCCACCGCACCCGACGACCGACAGGCCCTGCGCCGGGCCTTCTCCAGCGCGCTGTCGACCGCGGACATCCTGGTGACCAGCGGCGGGGTCAGTGCCGGCACCTACGACCTCTCCAAGCAGGTCATGGCCGAGATGGGCAATGTGGTCTTCAGCAAGGTCGCGATGCAGCCGGGGATGCCGCAGGCCTTCGGGACGATCGACGGTGTCGTGGTCTTCGGGCTTCCGGGGAACCCGGTGTCGGCCGCCGTGAGCTTCGAGATCTTCGTCCGGCCCGCCATCCGGCGGATGCAGGGACGGGCCGACCTCAACCGGCCACGGCTGCGCGCCACGCTGGGGGCGGACATCCGCAGCCCGGAGCACAAGGTGTCCTTCCTGCGGGTGACACTCGCCCGTGAGGACGACGGGTGGGTCGCACGGACCACAGGCGCGCAGGGGTCGGGGATCCTGAAGTCCATGGTGCTCGCCGACGGGCTCGCCGAGGTCCCGGTCGAGCGCACCAGCATGTCGGCCGGGGAGCAGGTCACCGTGCACCTGCTGTCCGACCCGACATGAGCACATCCGGACAGCGGTCCTCCGATGCGGGAGGGCTGACCCACGTCGACGAGTCCGGTCACGCACGGATGGTCGATGTCAGCGGCAAGCCGGTGACCAGCCGCACGGCCACGGCCTCGGCGCTCGTGCGGATGGCGCCGGCTACGGCAGAGTTGCTGGTCGCGGGTGGACTTCCCAAGGGCGATGCGCTTCCGGTCGCGCGGCTGGCCGGGGTGACCGCCGCCAAGCGCACACCGGACCTGATTCCCCTGTGCCACGTGATCGCACTGGCCGGCGTCGAGGTCGAGGTCGACGTGGATGCCGAGGCGGGAACCGCTCGGGTCGTGGCGACCGCCAGGGCGGCCGACCGGACCGGTGTCGAGATGGAGGCCATGGTTGCGGCCTCCACGGCCGCGCTGACGCTGTACGACATGACCAAGGCCGTGGACAAGGGCATCCTGATCGAGCAGGTCCGCCTCGAGGCCAAGACCGGTGGCAAGAGCGGCGATTGGCATCGGGACCGTGACGCGTCGGGTGGCGGGCAGGAGTAGGCATGGACAACGCCGAAGTGACCGTGCAGGTCATCACCATCTCCACGAGGGCGAGCGCCGGCGTCTACCAGGACACGGCCGGCCCGGCCGTCGTCGAGGTGCTCGAGGCCGAGGGGTTCCACTGCCTCGACATCGTGGTCGTTCCCGACGGGCGTGAGGGCGTGTCGGCCGCCATCGTCGAGGCCTGCGAGTCCGCCGACGTGGTTCTCACATCGGGTGGGACGGGCATGCACCCGAAGGACACCACACCCGAGGCGACGAGGGATGTGCTGGACCGAGAGGTTCCAGGCATCGCGCAGGCCATCCGTGCTGCGTCGCTGGCGATCACCCCGATGGCGATGTTGTCGCGGGCCATCTCGGGCATTCGCGGGGATACGTTGATCATCAACGTGCCGGGTTCTCCGAAGGGAGCGCGTGAGTCCGTGGAGGTCGTGACCGGCATCCTGGCCCACGCCGTCGACCAGCTGGCGGCCGGTGACCACGAGCGGTAGCGCCTCCCACGCTGAGGGTGATGGGTGTCCTATCGTCGGTGGCGGAGTTCGCCGTCGTGGGTAAGGATGGTGCCGTTCAGCCATGAGTCTCTTGCAGCAGCGTCGCCCCGGCCGTCAGTTGATGGTGCTCGACGACGCAGAAACCATCGCCCGTCAGGCCCGGCGGCGGGCGGCCGCGCGTCGGCGCCGTCGTGAGGCGCTCAAGGGTCTGGGCGTGATCACCGGCCTGCTGGCGGTTGTTGCGATCCTGCTGGGTGCGGCCATCCCGACCGTGCTGGTGTCGTGGGCTGCCGTGATGGGCGTGCTGCTGTTGGCGTTCGCACAGCTTCGCGAGCGTCGGCAGATGGACCGACAGCGGAAGCGTCGAGCCAACCCGGGCCAGGGCATCGGGACCCCCCGGCCGAAGGGTGCCTTCTCGACGACGCGGCACCGCTCCGGCGCGCCGGTCTGGGTCAGCGACCAGGCGGCCTGACCGCTACCATCCGGGGCACCCTGGGGCTGTAGCTCAATTGGTAGAGTGCCTCGGTCGCCACTGTGGGGGCTCAGGGGTTGAGAACTGAATAAGGGGCTGTAGCTCAATTGGTAGAGTGCCTCGGTCGCATCGAGGAGGTCAGGGGTTCGATTCCCCTCAGCTCCACGCCGGACGACTCGCTTCGCTCGCGTTTGACGTCCTCGGCACTCCGTGCCGACTCCATCTCCGGCGTGGAGCGAGTCCACGCTTCTCCCGCTCCGCTCTCGGGCGTTCAAGGCCACGCAGGCCGAGCTGATCCTGTTCCTTGTCGAGTCTGTGCGTGGGGCCGGTTCGTCCGCAGGGTGGGGAAACTAACTTCGTCGTGGTTGACCCTCGTGTCGTCGTGGGAGAGTCGACGCGCCGCCTACCCTGTTCGCCATGCCCACGGTCATCGCCTCCGACATCGACGGGACCCTCCTCAGGTCCGACCGGACGGTCAGCGATCGGACCCGTGCGGCCGTGACCGCCGTTGAGGACGCCGGCATGACCTTCGTGCTCGTGACCGGGCGGCCTCCCCGGTGGTTGGCGCCGGTCCGAGACCAGATGGCCCACCGCGGCCTCGCGATCTGCGCCAACGGCGCCCTGGTCATGGACCTCGAGACGGAGGAGGTCGTGACCGTCAACGCCTTCGACCCCGAGGACGGTCTGGAGGTCATCGACGCCATCCGCTCGCTGTCCGACGGGTTCGGGTTCGGCGTGGAGTGGCCTACAGGGTTCGCCCACGAGTCCAGCTACCCGCGTGGCGTCCGACAGTCCGAGATGGTTCCCAACACCAAGAGCGACGTGACCGACGACCGGGAGTTCTTCGAGCACCCCGTCATCAAGATCCTCGTCCGGGCCGAGGGGCATCACATGGAGCACCTGGCGGCGCAGGCCGTCGAGCTCACGCGCGGCAAGGCGACGGTGACCTACTCCGATCTCGAGCTGCTGGAGATCTCGGCGGCTGGTGTCTCCAAGGCCTCCGCTCTGGAAGCGTTCGTCGCCCAGCGGGACGGCGCCCCCGAGCACGTCGTGGCCTTCGGGGACATGCCGAACGACCTCCCGATGCTCCGGTGGGCGGGGTCCTCCGTCGCCGTCGCCAACGCCCACCCACTCGTCCTCGATGCGGCGGACCGAACCACGGCCAGCAACGACGAGGACGGGGTGGCCTTGGTCCTCGAAGAGCTGGCTGGCGCCTGAGCGCAGGGAGCCGGCCGTCTCGTCCAGACGGCGCTCGTCAGAGGGGCAGCCCTGACTCGATCGCGCCCCAGGCGACCACGATCAGCAGGAGCACGGCGATCACCTTGGCTGCGGTGCCGATGCCGAGGTCGATCATCCGACCGTCGTTTGGCCCCGGGCGGGACCAGTCCTCGTCAGCCTCCGGGATGATCGTGTCCACCGGGTGCTCCACTCCGAGCAGGCCCCGCGCCTCGTCCACCCGATCGGCTGCTGTCTGGACCTCGGCGCCGCTGAAGCTCAGCGGGAAGCCCATCCCGTCCGCGTCGTCAGCCCGGACACGGTAGGCGATGCCGGCGCTGGCCAGGGCTGAACCCGCAACCTCTGCCAGGCCCCGATTGGGGAAGCTCTCGACGGTGACCCACTCCTGCGACCCGGCCATCACACCCTCCCTCAATCGACGCTCACGAGCACGACCGTACCTGCGTCAGACCCAGCTCGACCACAGGATCATCGCGTCCCACAGGCGGCGGGGGACCTCGAGGCCCAGGAACACCGGCGACCAGAAGACGAACGCTGCGGTCGCCAGGAACGCCACCGTTGCCGGCACCCACTTCATCGTGAAGGAGTCCATGGCCTTGTCGACCAGGAAGGCCAGCGACAACACGATGAAGGGCACCGCAGGGGTCACGTAGAAGAGGAAGACAGGTCGCGGGCTGATCGCGTACGGCACCGTCTGCCCGAAGAGGAACAGGGCGATCGTCAACGCCGGCCACGACCGTCGGGCGATCGCGAAGAAGAACAGGAACGGATACCCGAGCAGCGCCATCCACCAGATCGCCGGGTTGCCCAGACCCAGCACCTCGCTGACCGTCCCGGGGGCCACCACGCACTCCTCCCCATCAGCCGGCCCGCCCTCGGGACACGACTCGTAGTAGTACGCCACCGGCCGGGTCATCAACGGCCAGGTGTAGGCCGGAGCACGGTAGGGATGCTCGGCCTCCAGGTCGCGGTGGAAGCGGAAGATCTCCCCCTGCTCCTCCCACCATCCGCCCAGGATCTGGCTGACGGCAGCCACGCCCTCGCAGCGGCCGTCGGACTGGACCGGCCCGGTCGTGTCCAGTTGGATGACCTCGGTCTGGCAGCGGTCGGCCTTCCGGGTGTCCTCGAAGTTGGCGAACCAGCCTGAGTAGCTGACCAGGTAGACCACGACGGGGACCACGACGAGGGCCAGCACCCCTCGACCGATCGCGCCGCCGAGCCCGACGGTCCACGAGCCGGTCAGGCGCCGCCGCCACCACAACTCGCTGGCCAACAGCCAGGCCCAGGCCAGGCCGATCGGGGCCAGCGCCGACCACTTCGTCGCGACGGCAAGCCCGAAGAACAACCCGGCGGCCCACAGCCACCCCCGATTTGGGGTGGGAAGGTCCGGAGGTGGCGCGTCCAACTCGGCGTCGCCGTCACCCGTGGCAGGCAGATCGTCGGGAACTGCTGCCCACATCCGCTCCCGGTCGACCAGGAGCGCCAGCACCCCGAGCACGACGAAGAACTGGAGGAAGATGTCCAGCATCGCGATCCGCGACATGGTGACCGCCAGCCCGTCGACGGCGAGCAGTGCACCTGCCAACAGGGCGGCGGACTGCCGACGGAACATGCGCAGCCCGATGAAGTAGGTCACCAGGACCGCACCAGATCCGAAGAAGGCCGAGGCGGCCCGTCGGGCGAAGGCATCAGCGGCCTCGCGGGCCCGCACCTCCGGGTTCGGTCCCTCACCCTCATCCACCAGGCAGTTGTCGTCCTGGACCACGATGGCCTGCTCTTCGGGGGAGTTCTCGTCGGTCCCGAAGGCCGAGAGGCTGATCGCGATCAGCCACTTCCCGACCGGAGGGTGGACGGCGAAGGAGTCCTCCGTGCCCTGCTGCAGGTAGTCCCGCGCGTCGTAGTAGTAGTACGTCTCGTCGAAGTAGCAGCGCTCCGGATTGCCCAGTTGGTAGAAGCGCACGGTCCCGGCGACCAGCACGATGATGAGGGGTAGCACGACACTCCAGACCAGCCAGTTGCGATCACGCAGTGGCGTGGGGGCCGCGTCGGCCCCGTCCTGGTCACCGGAGGGCGGTGGCAGGTCGGCTGGTTCGGAGGTGACGGTGTCGCTCATCGTGTGGGGCCCGCGGCGGCGCGCTGAGATAGCGGCGACGATAGAACCTTGTGAGCCCGGCAGCAGAAACCGACCACGGCCAACTGGTCGTCGTCGCCACCCCGATCGGCAACCTGGACGACCTGTCGCCCCGGGCGGCCGCGATGCTGGCGTCGGCCGATCTGATCGGCTGTGAGGACACCCGCCGAACCGGGCAACTGCTCGCCCACCTCGGGGTGCGCACTCCCATGCGGGCGGTGCACGACCACAACGAGTCCGCCGTGGCCGGCGAGCTGTGCGATCTCGTTGCAGCCGGTCAGACCATCGCCCTCGTGAGCGACGCGGGGACGCCCGGGATCTCCGATCCGGGGCACGACGTGGTGCGCGAGGCCGCTCGCCGTGGGTTGACGGTGACGGCGATCCCGGGTCCTGCCGCCGTCATCCACGCCCTCACGATCAGCGGCCTGCCGACGGACCGATTCGCCTTCGAGGGGTTCCTGCCACGCAAGCAGGGGGCACGGCTGTCGCGACTTCAAGCTGTGGCTCGCGATGACCGGACGTTGGTCTTCTACGTCTCCCCGCACCGTGCCGCAGACGACCTGGCCGCCATGGTCGAGGCGTTCGGCCCCGAGCGACCCGCCGCCCTGACCCGCGAGCTGACCAAGCTGTACGAAGAGGTCACGCGCGGGACCCTGGCCCGGTTGGCGGAGGAGGCGGTGACCAACCCTCCCCGGGGTGAGGTGACGCTGGTGGTCGGCCCGGCACCCCCGACGGACCCATCAGAGGAGATGACCGATCAGGAGGTCCGTGACCGCGTGCAGGCACTCGTCGAGCGAGGCGCGAGTCGCCGCGATGCGGTGCGGCAGGTTGCCGACGAGACCGGTCGCCGCAAGCGCGAGGTCTACGATCTCGCGACCTGAACCCCGCGGCCAGGACCGGCCAGGACCGGCCAGGAGAGGTCGTCAGGTCTTGGAGGGAGGGGAAGGAGGCTTGGACGTGGGCTCCCCGCCCGGCTCGGTCGCAGCTGACGGCGCGGGTTGGTCGGGTTCGCTCGTTGCGGGCTCGGCGGCTGACGGCAGAGCAGATTCGTGGCGCCCGGTGCGTCGCTGCTCCACGGTGCTGGCACCGTCCTGACCGGAATCATCCCGCAGGGTCGGCACTGCAGACAGCGGGATCTGAACGGTTTGGGACGACAGTGGCCGGGCGGCCGCGTCGGGCTGAGCTGGCTGTTGGAGGTGGTCCGGCAGCGCCGGTCCGCCCTGCTGCTCGAACACCGGTGCTGACTGGACGGGCGGTGGGGCGACCGGAGAATGACCGCCCGGTGGTGGCGAGGGTGGCGGCCCGGCGCTCGCGACTGGGTAGGGCGTGGCCGCGTAGGCACCGGGAACTGCCGCTGGATGCTGCGGGAGTGCGACAGGCGGGCCCGGAGCAGGCACTGACCGAGCAGTAGCCGCCCCACGTCCGAGCGCCCCGCTTGCAGTCAACACCAGGCCGAGTGGGACGAGCATCACGACCTGCAACGAGGCCGAGCCCCCGAGCCCGGGAAGGTCGAAGACGAATCGTGGTGCGACCACCGCCAGGACCCCGGCGACCGTCAGCAGCACACCGGCCACAACCCGTGCGGTCCCGCGCACCACCGGCAGGCACACCGTGGCGAGGAGCAGACCGCCCACGATCAGCAATGCCAGGCCGAGGTAGCGGGAGCCCGTGTCGAGGAAGGTGAGGCCTCGGATCACCCGGTCCATGCCGATCAGGATGAGGGGTAGGGCCAGCAGCCCGACGACCAGCCCGATGAGTCCCGCTACTGCACGTGGCATGACTGCTCCTTACCAGCTTGCTGGAGCGCCGCTTCGCAGGCGGGCCGGCTGGTCGCCGCCCTCGTTCGGACAGCGGAACGTGCCGTCCCACAGGGTCGTGAACCGGGCTCGGAATCCCCAGGCGATCAACATGGGCCGCAGGCTAGGGACGGCACCACCCGACCACCAGGCCTGTTCGGGACCCGTAAGACCTGTCGCTGAGCCGGAGAGGGCGCTTACCCGCCCGAGCCGCCGAACCTCGCGGTCCAGGCTTCGATCTCATCGTCCTCGATCCGGCGGAACAGCAGCGGGGGCACCTCGAAGGGGTGCCCCTCCGGCAGGGCGGTGAGGTCGACGGTCGGCCACCCGCTCGGCTGTTGTCCCACAGCGGCCAGGGCGGTCGCCGCGGCCGTCGGGATGACGGGCGCCGCCACCTCGGCCATGACGGGGATCAGGTTGATGGCCGTCCGCAGGACCATGGCTGCGGCGTCCCGACCTGACTGGGTGCCGCCCGGCTCGGTGTCGGCCTTGACCAGTCGCCAGGGCTCCCGCGCCTCGAGGTAGGCATCACCGAGCGACCAGAGCTCGCGGATGGCTCGCGTGGCCTTGCGGAACTCGGTCCGCTCGAAGTGCGCGGCGATCTCCTCCGCCTTGGCGGTGACGCCTGCGGCCAGCTCCGCCTCCATCGCACCCGGTGTGCCACCCGTCGGGACCTGCTCGCCGAACTGCTTGCGCGTGAGCGAGAGGGTGCGGTTCACGAAGTTGCCCAGCTTGCCGACCAGGTCGCCGTTGATGGCCTGCTGGAACAGCGGCCAGGTGAAGGCCGTGTCGTCGGACTCGGGCGCGTTGGCGATGAGATACCAGCGCCAGTAGTCGGCGGGGAGCAGTTCGAGCGCGTCGTCCATGAAGACGCCCAGGCCCTGGGAGGTCGAGAACTTGCCGCCGTAGTAGGTCAGCCAGTTGAAGGCCTTGAGCAGGTCGACCTTGTGCCACGGCTCGCGCGAGCCGATCTGGGTGATCGGGAAGGACACCGCGTGGAAGGCGACGTTGTCCTTGCCCATGAACTCGGTGTAGGTGACGTCCGGTGAGTCGTACCACCAGCTTCGCCAGTCCCGCTCGGTCTCGCCGTCCGCCCACTCCTCCTTCGGCACATCGGCCCACTCACGGGTCGCGCCGATGTAGCCGATGGGGGCGTCGAACCAGACGTACCAGACCTTGTTCTCGAGGCCGGGGCGGTTGACCGGGATGCCCCAGGAGAGGTTGCGGGTGATGTCGCGGTCGTGGAGCCCCTCGTCAAGCCACTTGAGGGCGATCGAGCGAGGCAGTGTTGGCCAGTGGTCGTTGGCCTCGATCCATGCGCGGACCTCATCCGCCAGCGCGGACTGCAGCAGGAAGACCGAGGTCGACTGGCGGACCTCGAGGTCGGTGGCACCGGTGACGGTGGAGCGGGGGTTGATGAGCTGCGTCGGCTCGAGCAGTCGACCGCAGTTCTCGCACTGGTCGCCCCGGGCCCGATCGTAGTCGCAGTGCGGGCAGGTCCCCGTGACGTACCGGTCCGGCAGGAACCGTTCCTCGGAGGGGGAGTAGATCTGCTCGATCGTCCGCTCCTCGAGGTAGCCGTTCTCCGCCAGCTTGTCGGCGAAGTGGTTGGTCATGTCGTGGTTCTGCTGACGGCTGGTGCGGCCGAAGTGGTCCCACGAGAGGCCGAAGCGCTCACCCAGGTCCTTCTGGATCAGGTGCTGCTCGTCGCAGTACTCGCGGACGGACTGGCCTGCCTCCATGGCTGCGAGCTCCGCCGGCGTGCCGTGCTCGTCGGTGGCACAGATGGCCAGCACCTCGTGCCCGCGGGCCCGCATGAAGCGCGCGTACACATCGGCGGGGAGCATGGACCCGACCAGGTTGCCGAGGTGCTTCACCCCGTTGATGTAGGGCAGGGCGCTGGTGATGAGGTGGCGTGCCATAGGTGGAGGCAAGGCTAGCGTCGGCCTGGCCTCGCACGGGAGCGGCGAGTAGCTGGGTGGTGGTCGCCCCCGACGAACACGTCGGCTTGGTCTTCCCTTTACGCATCGGCCGCTGAAGGCCGGGATATCCTGGCCACATGCGCACATCCAACCCTGCACTGTCCGAGTCTGCGTTCAACCGCCTTGGCACCAACCAGGGTCAAGCCGGCTACACCCAGCACGGTGACTTCGGCCAGAGCCCCTTCGGCCAAGGCACCTTCGGCTCCGGCCCGGGCACCCAGGCCCGGCCGGTCACCGAGCGCTTCACCGTCGAGGGAGCCATCTACAAGACCGGGATCCTGCTTGCGATCCTCATCGTCTCGGGGCTCGCCACGGCGCTGCTGCTCCCACCCGCGCTGTACTACCCCGCGATCATCGGCGGGGTCATCCTCGGCTTGGTCGCGCTGTTCACGATCATGTTCCGGCCACACCTCGCCAAGATCATGGCCCCGGGATATGCGGTCGTCGAGGGCGTGGTCCTCGGCGCCATCACCGTGACCATCGAGAGCCAACCCGGCCTCGACGGCATCGCCGGTCAGGCAGCACTGGGGACCGTCGGCGTCCTCGGCGTCATGCTCTTCCTCTACCGAACCGGCGTGATTCAGGTCACCCAGCGCTTCCGGATGGTCGTACTCGCCGCCACCGGAGCCATCTTCCTCACCTACCTGGCGTCGTTCATCCTGGGCTTCTTCGGGATCGAGTTCGGGTTCCTCCACGGCAACTCGATGCTCTCCATCGGGATCTCGCTGGTCGTGATCGGCGTGGCAGCGCTCAACCTGGCCCTCGACTTCGACTTCATCGAGCGGGCTGCCGCGGCCCAACTCGAGCAGCAGATGGAGTGGTACGCGGCCTTCGGGCTCCTGGTCACACTGGTGTGGCTGTACCTCGAGATCCTCCGCCTGCTGGCGAAGCTGCAGTCCAGGGACTGACGCGGCCCCGACGGGAGGCCTTGCCAGACCTCACTCCTTCTGTTAGACCCTGAACTATGTCCGTTGCGCTGTGGGTTCTGCAAGGTCTTCTCGCGGCGGCGTTCCTCGCCGCAGGCGCCATGAAGGCGTTCACGCCCGAGGAGAAGCTGCTGGCCAACGACAACATGGCCTGGATCGAGACCGAGGGCATGCAGCGCGCCCGCACGGCTGGCTACGCCGAGATCGCCGGGGCACTCGGGTTGATCCTCCCCGGGGTCACGGGCATCGCGACCTTCCTGACACCCCTGGCGGCGCTCGGACTGGCCATCACCATGGTGCTGGCCATGCAGGTGCATCAGAAGCGGAACGAGCCGATCGTCCCACCGGCCGTCCTCGGCGTGCTCTGCCTGATCGTCCTCATCGGACGGGTCATCGAGCCGCTCTGACTGGTCTCACTTCGCCAGTCCGGTGCGACCGATGCGCTTCGTCGGGCGGAGCCTGACCACGTCCTCGCCGGGATACCGGGATCCGGCAGGATGGCCCCGTGACGATCGACGTGGTCATCGACCTGCTCCGCTGCCCGGTCTGCCACGGTCGGCTGCGCGCCGAGCCGACGGTTGTGGTCTGTCACGACGGCCACCGCTTCGACCGTGCCCGGCAGGGCTTCGTCACGCTCAGCCGGACCGGCATCCGCCATCCGGGTGACACCGCTGCCATGGTCATGGCCCGCGAACGGGTGCAGCGGGCTGGTCTGCTCGACACCGTCCGCGATGCGATTCGCTGCGCGATGCCGACCGCTGCACGGACGCTCGTTGACCTGGGCGCAGGAACCGGCTTCTACGCCGCTGCGGTCGTCGGGGATGGCAGCGACCGTGTCGGAGTGGCGCTGGACTCGTCCAAGCCCGCCCTCAGACGAGCGGCCAGGGCGCACGATCGCATCGGAGCCGTCGGAGCGGATCTCACCGCTGCGCTGCCGCTGCACGACGCCTCAATCGATGCCTGCCTGGTCGCCTTCTCCCCGCGCAACCTGGCGGAGATCCGCAGGGTTGTGGCCCCCGGCGGTGTGATCGTGGTGGTGACGCCGACCTCCGATCACCTCGCTGAGTTGGTCGGTCCTCTGGCCATGCTGACGGTGCCTGCTGGAAAGCGGGATCAGATCATCGCGCGCTTCGGCGACGCCGAGGTGGTCACCAGCCAGCAGGTGCGGACAACGGTCGAGGTGACTCCGGCCCAGGCGGCCGATCTCGCCGCGATGGGCCCGACGGGCTTCCACCACGACACCGAGACCTTGGCTGCGCGTGCCGCGACGCACCTGGCCGGGCAGCACCCGGTAACGGTCTCCGTCGACGTGACCACCCTGCGCCTGCCCAGCGCCGCGCAACCCCTCGACCGACCACCCTCCATCGATGGACCACCCGAGGCCTGACCGGGGCCGGTTCGCAGCCACCCACCCCGAGCAGGCGGTGGGCGCCATGGATCAGGGATCGAGCGCCGCTCAGCCGAGGAGGTCGCGCATTGCTGCGAGCACCAGGCGGACGTTCCGCTCACTGGCCGAGTGACCCATCAGCCCGATCCGCCACGCCTTGCCAGCGAACTGGCCGAGGCCACCGCCGACCTCGATGCCGTACTCATCGAGCATCCGGCGTCGTGTGGGAGCCTCGTCGATGCCATCCGGCAGCCCGACGGTCGTCAACTGTGGCAGCCGATGCCCCTCCTGCGCGAGCAGCGGCAGTCCCATCTCGCTCAGACCGTCCTGCAGCATCGAACCGAGACGAGCATGGCGGTCCCACCGGGCCCGCAGTCCCTCCGCCAGGACGTGGTCGAGCCCGGCCTGCAGGCCGTAGAGCATCGAGATCGGTGCGGTGTGGTGGTAGGTCCGTCCGCCTTCACCGTCGACGTAGGCCAGGATCAATGACAGATCGAGGTACCACGACTGCACCGGCGTCGACCGCGACTTCAAGGCCTCGACGGCCTTGGGGCTGAACGTGACCGGTGACAGACCAGGCGGCACCGACAGGCACTTCTGGGTCCCGGAGTAGGCAGCGTCCACGCCCCAGCCATCGATGTCCACGTCCACACCAGCCAGCGACGTGACGGTATCCAGCACCAGCAGGGTGTTCGTCTCCGCGAGCGCCGCGCCGATCTCCGCCACCGGTTGGTGGGCACCGGTGGAGGTCTCGGCATGGACGATCGCCGCCACCTTGGCCCCTCGGGCCGCCTCGATGAACGCCTCGGGTTCGATGATCCGGCCCCACTCACGCTCGACGGTGCTCACCGTCGCGCCCGCCCGCCGTGCCACTTCCGCCAGGCGGCCCCCGAACACGCCGTTGACCCCGACGACGACGTCGTCGCCCGGCTCGATCAGATTGACCATGCAGGCCTCCAGGCCCGCGCTGCCCGTTCCGCTGATGGGTAGGGTGGCGCTGTTGGAGGTCCGGAAGACCGTCCTCAGCTGATCACAGATGCCGTCGAGGACGGGGAGGAAAGCAGGGTCGAGGTGGCCGAGGAGTGGACGACCCAACGCCTCCAGCACACTCGGGTGGACGTCGGAGGGACCGGGGCCCAGCAGGATCCGGTCAGGTGGGAACGTGTTCGTCATGATGGGCCGTACCGTAGGCCATTCAGGCCAGCGGAGCGTCGACGACCGTGCAGTTCCGCCCCTCGGCCTTGGCGTTGTACAGCGCCTTGTCAGCCAGATCCATCATGACCTTGAGCGCTCTGCGGTCCCCGTCGTTCGGATCCTCGCAGACGAAGCCGCCCACGCTGACGGTGATGTCCAGATCGCCCACCTCCGTGGCGATCGGCCTGGCCGCAATGGCGGCCCTGAGCCGTTCGGCAACGGTCATCGACATGATGAGGTCGCTGCCGGCGAGCAGGACGACGAACTCCTCACCTCCCACCCTGGCGACCAGATCGTCGGGGCGGACCACCTGTCTCAGCCGGTCGGCGACCGCAACCAGGACCTCGTCCCCGACCGCGTGGCCGTGGCTGTCGTTGACCTGCTTGAAGTGGTCCACGTCGATCATGAGCAGTGAGAGTGGCTGCTCCTGCACGAGGGAACTGGCGATGATCGGCTTGCTGGCTTCTTCCAGATGACGGCGGTTCGGCAGGCCGGTCAGCGTGTCGTGACTGGCCAGCCGCTGCATCTCGCCGTACATGCGGGCGTTGGCTATGGCGACGGCGGCCTGGGCGGCAAAGGCCTCGGCCGTTCGCGCGTGCGCGTCGTTGTAGAAGTCCGCCTCCTGCGAGTCGATGGTCAGCATGCCGAGCAGTTCACCCTTGAACGTGAGTGGCACCCCCATCCAGCCGCGGATCGCGGCCGGCCGGTGGGGTCCGGCATTGAAGTGGGGGTACACGGTGGCGGCATCCTTGAGGATGTGGGTGGCCCGGCTGCTGATGACGTCCTTGTTGGGGTTGTGACCGTCGAGGGAGAAACTGAGCGTCAGGATCTCGTCGCTGTTGTCGAAGCCCTGGACCCCGATGATCCGCAGGTTGGTGTCGTCCTCGAGCAGCTGGACCGAGGCGGAGTCGAAGGGCACCACCTTCTTCAGTTGACCGAGGATCTTCTCCAGTACCTGGGTGACGTCCATCGTCTGGCCGAGGACCTGGCTCGCGTGCGACAGCGTCCGCGTGTGACGTTCGGCCTCCAGTGCGCGGGCCCTGGCCTCGAGGAGGTCAAGACGCAGCGCGAGGAGCACGACGACGTCCTCGACCACGGTGTCGGCGAGCACGGTGTCGGCCAGGTCGGCGACCATGGTGAAGGTGGCGGCCGCTTCGGTGGGGATGGCGAGTTGCAGGAGTCCGTCGTCCGAGAGGTCGGCGCCTCGGGCGAGGGTCCCGACGGCTGCCAGCACGCGCCCGTCGTCGGTGTCGACGAACGAGACGCCGTCGGCGATCCCAGCCGTGACGATCTCGGCGGCGAGATGGCGGAGGGACCCCGAGCTGGTCGTCGCCATCGTCCGGATGGTCTGTCGCACGGCCCGCATCCCCTCGACCGACAACGGGGCTGGCATCTCGGTTCCTCCTCGTCGGGGATCCCGAGTCTAGACCAGCCTCGAGCGACCGAGTTGGGGAAGAAATACCCAACGACAGCGGCAGTGGCGTTGCGTACGGTCCCTTCACGCCTGTACGCAGTCGGTGCCGACCGCTCTGGCCAACCGTGCGACGGTCGGCCGGAGTGAGGGCGAGACACCTGCCGCTCGCAGATCCATGAGGGGTAGGGCGGGACCGTGGTCCCGCCCTCACTCATGGCGCCCGCGCGCCGCTCAGACGTCGCCGATGACGCGGAAGGTCTCGATGGCACGGCCCAGTGCCTCCAGGTCACGCTCGGCGGTGACCTGGACCTCGACGCGGATGACGAACGCGCGGGTGTTGGGGACGGCGCCGATCACGACGTAGCCGGTCTCCGTTCCTCCGCAGAGGTCGTAGATGTCGGCCTGCCCGGTGTACAGCCCGTCGTCGTAGGGCTCACGGCCGAGATAGGTGCACTGCGCCGAGAGCGGCTCGACCAGCTCATCGAGCAGCGTGATCTCGTTGGCCGATTGCGCCACGTCGCTCGAGGCCGTGATGATGATCCCGGGGATCTCCCACGTGGTCAGGAACCCCTCGAGATCAGGAGCCGTCCGTACGTCGAAGAGTTGGCGGCCAGCGTCGTCGGTGAAGGGACGGCCGTCCACCTCGTCCCACTCGGTCGGCACCTCGACCTCGATGGTTCCCGCGTCGTCGGTGATGACGGTGTAGCTGTCGTAGCTGGTCTCGCCACCGACGTCCATCGCCTCGGCGACATCTTCCTCCGGCTTGGGATCATCGGCGGGGGCGGCCTCGGTCGGCACCTCCTCGATCGGCTCGGCGGTCGGGGCGGGGGGCTCCGTCGTCTCCTCGGGCTTCGGGGTCGGGGTCGGGGTGGGGGTCGGCGTCCCCGCCTCCTCCGCGGGGGTTGCCTCGGCCGCCGTCTCCGCGGCGGGGGCGTCCTCGGTGGCTGCCGGCTCCTCGGTCGCGGCCGCTCCCTCGGTGGACTCTGCCGCCTCGGTGGCCTCGCCCTCGTCCCCGCCTCCACAGGCGGCAGCCACCAGGGCCAGGATGAGCAGCAGCCCGAGCAGGCGCAGTGGAACGGACGTGGTCTTCACGAGATGTCTCCCTCAGTCAGCGACGATGCAGGACTCATTATCCCGCTCGGATCATCCACTGCCAGCGGCGAAGGTGGCGAGCAGCGCCGCCACCATGCCGAAGACGATGACGAGGACCATGATCTGGACCCATCGCTTGTTCTTGTTCATCGACCTTCTCTTCCTCGGGCTCGGACGGCGGCCACGCAGGACCAGCACACCGGGCGGTTCAGAACCTCGCTGAGGTCATCGGGGCTGTCGCAGAACGTGCAGGTCGTTCGCGGCTTCGCGAGCGAAACCGTGTCACCGGCCAGCCGGACCTCCAACTCGTCGCCCTCGATGATGCCGAGGACACGGCGCATGGAGGCCGGGATGACGATCCGACCCAGGTCATCGACCTTCCGCCGGACGCCGCGCCCTGACCCTGACCCTGCCGTCATGGGCCCACGCTACAGTCAATCTCCGTGCGGATTCGTACGTCCACACCCCTGGAGCCCGCCGTGTTCACCGACACCCACTGTCACCTCACCCATCTCTCGGGTGCGGTGAGTGCGGCCGTCGACGAGGCGAACCAGGCCGGCGTGACGACGATGATCACGGTCGGGACGGACCTGGCATCGAGTGCGGAGTCGGTGCAGATTGCGACTTCACATCCCGGGGTCTACGCGTCGGTCGGGATCCACCCGAACGACTCGATCGAGGCCACCGAGGCCGTCCTGGACCGGATCGAGGATCTTGCGCGCCACCCCCAGGTCGTCGCGGTCGGTGAGACGGGACTGGACTGGTTCCGCGAGGGTGCCCCCCGGGTGCGGCAGGAGGAGTCCTTCCGCGCCCACATCCGGATCGCCCGCGACCTCGACCGGACGGTCGTCATCCACGACCGGGAGGCGCACGACGACATCGTGCGGGTGCTCATGGACGAGATGCCCTTGCCGCGGGTGGTGTTCCACTGCTTCTCCGGCGGGCCCGACCTGGTGCAGACCTGTGCCGCCAACGGCTGGTTCATGTCGTTCGCCGGCAATGTGACCTTCTCCAACGCCGCTGACCTGCAGGTCTCCGCCAAACAGGTGCCGTCCGATCTGCTGCTGACCGAGACCGACTCGCCCTACCTCACCCCTCACCCCCACCGAGGGAAGCCGAATGCGCCGTCCTACGTCCCCGTGACGACGGCGTTCCTGGCCGACCTGCACGACATCGAGGCTGAGGAGATGGCCCGGATCACCGCCAGCAATGCACGCCGGGCCTTCGCGCTACCGGATGGGTGAGCGCTCGCGCGACCTGCTGGGCGGCCGTGAGATCCGACGACTGCTGGACGCCCACGGACTCCATCCGACCAAACGACGTGGCCAGAACTTCGTCACGGACCCGGGCACGGTGCGTCGAATCGTCCGGGATGCCGGCGTCGAGGCGGGAGACCTGATCGTCGAGGTGGGGCCGGGACTGGGCAGCCTGACCCTGGCCCTGCTCGAGGCCGGCGCGCAGGTCATCGCGGTCGAGTTGGATCGCGGGTTGGCTGCCGCCCTTGAGGAGGTCGTGGGGCCGGACGTCCCGGTCGTGGTCGGCGATGCACTGGACCAGCAGTACCGCGAGCTCACCTCCGGTCGACGTGCCGCAATGGTGGCCAATCTCCCCTACAACGTGGCCACGCCGATCCTGCTGACGGGGCTGCGGGAGGGGCACCTGGCTGCCTACCACCTGATGGTCCAGCGGGAGGTCGGCGAGCGGTGGGTGGCAGGCCCGGGCGAGAAGGCCTACGGGGCCGTGAGCGTGAAGATCCGGCTGCTGGCTGACGCGGCCATCGCGGGCACCGTCAGTCGGCAGGCGTTCCATCCCGTCCCCAACGTCGATTCGGTGACCGTCGACGTCCGCCCGCACGGCCGCCACGACCTCGCCACCGTCGAGCGGACCATCGCGTTGGTGGAAGCCGGCTTCGCCCAGCGTCGCAAGCTGCTCCGCAATGCGCTGGCGGTGAAGGGGCGTCGTGGTGTCGAGGTCGACGGTTGGCTGGAGGCCGTGGGGTTGCCGCCGACGGCCCGGGCCGAGGAGCTCGGTGTGGACCAGTGGCTGGCGCTCCGCCGCGTGGCAGACCACGGAGAGGCCGCCGACCGTAAGCTCGCCCCGTGAGTCCCCCCGAGCAGCTGATCAGACGACTGCAGGTTCGTGCGCCCGCGAAGATCAACCCCTACCTGGCGGTCCGCGGCGTTCGTGACGACGGGTACCACGAGCTGACCACCGTGTTCCAATCGGTCGCCCTCAGCGACACGCTGGTGCTGACGCTGCGGCCGGGTCACCGCCAGCCGCTGGCCGAGGGGGTTCGGCCGCTGGGTCAGTCCCGCCGTCGGATGGCGCTCGCGCTGACCCACGACGCCGGGCCCTCGGTGCCCACCGGGTCGGCCAACCTCGTGGTCGCCGCCGCTGCGGCACTGGCCGAACGCCTCGACCTGGACCTGGTCATCCTCGGCGACTCCGAGGAGACGGTCGAGGCTGACCTGCACACCACGATCGATCTGCACAAGCGAATCCCGGTGGCCGGTGGGATGGCCGGCGGGTCGGTGAACGCCGCCGCCGCGCTGGTCGGACTGAACGAACTGTGGACGGGGGAGCTGTCCCGCGCGTCGCTCCAGGAGATCGGTGCCACACTCGGCTCCGACATCCCCTTCGGCGTGATCGGTGGAAGCGCGCTGGCGACCGGGACCGGCACCACGCTGGCTGGCGTCCTGGCGCGCGGGACGTTCGACTGGGTGGTGTGCACCGCCGCCGAGGAGCTGTCCACCCCGGAGGTCTACGCCGCCTGGGACGAGCACTGCGCGCCGGGCGGCGAGTCCGAGCCGGATGCGGTCCTGTCCGCCATCGCCAGTGCTGACCCGGAGGCCTTGGGAGCGGCGCTGCACAACGACCTGCAAGCAGCGGCCGAGATGCTCCTGCCCCGCCTGGTCGGTGACCAGAAGGCGCTGATGGACGCCGGGGCGCTGGGGGCGATCGTCAGCGGCAGCGGCCCGACGTTGCTGGCGCTGGCTGCGGACAGCGAGGAGGCGCAGCGCATCGCCGGACGTGTGGCGGGCCGGTTCGCGGCGGTCCACCTCACCCGCTCGCCGGCCTCCGGCCCGGTGACCACACCGGTCTGAGGGGCTAGGCTTGCGGCCCACTCGCTCGGGGGTGGTGAAATGGAATCACGTCGGCCTTTGAAGCCGAAGTCGAAGGATCGATACCTTCTCCCCGAACTCGTGCTCCCACGGGAGCTGACCCACTTCCCCGCCTGACAACTCCCGCCTCCGGAAGAGACCAACAGTCTGATGAGATCCGCCGTGGTGCTGGCCGCGGGCAGGGGAACCCGCCTCCGGTCGAGCAAGCCGAAGGTGCTGCACGAGGCCGCCGGCCGGCCGCTGCTCGGCTGGGTGCTGCACGCGCTTGCGCCACTCGAGTTGGACCACATCGTGGTCGTGATCGGTCACGGCGCTGAGCAGGTTCGGGCCTACGCGGAGTCGCTGCCGATCCCCGGCATCAGCTGCGTCGTCCAGGAGCAGCAGAACGGCACCGGTCACGCTGTGCGGATTGCGATGGAGTCCGGGGCCCTGGACGCGGCAACCGACGTCATGGTCCTGGCCGGTGACGTCCCCGGCATCTCCACCGAGACGTTGTCCCGAGTGTTCGTCGAGCGTGGCGGCGCAGCCGCTGCCGTGGTCACGACCCGCCTGGACGACCCGACCGGCTATGGCCGCATGATCCGCTACGGCAGCCGGATCACCGGCATCGTGGAGGAGAGAGACGCAAGCCCGGAGCAGAAGCGGATCGACGAGATCAACACGGGCCTGTTCGCCTTCGAGGCCCAAGCGCTCCGCGACGCGCTGGGCCAGCTGACGACCGACAACGCCCAGGGCGAGGAGTACCTGACCGACACGGTCGCCTACCTGGCGCAGACCCGCACGGTGGTTGGCCTCGAAGTCGACAGCGATGAGGTCGAAGGCGTCAACGATCGGTCCCAGTTGGCCACGATCTCCTCCACGCTGAACGCGCGGACGCTGGATCGCCTGATGGCCGGCGGCGTAGGGATCGTCGACCCCTCCTCCACCTACGTCGACGCCGACGTGGTGGTGGAGCCCGACGCCCTGCTGCTGCCCGGGGTGATGCTGCACGGCGCGACGCGGATCGCCTCCGGCGCGGAGGTCGGCCCGTACTCGCGGCTGACCGACACGGTGGTCGAGTCTGGCGCCACCGTGGCATTCACCGTCTCGACCGGTGCGGAGATCGGACCGGAGGCCCAGGTGGGCCCCTACACCCACCTCCGGCCTGGCACCGTGCTGCACCGGGGCGCCAAGGCCGGTGGCTTCGTCGAGACCAAGAAGGCCGTGATCGGTGAGGGTTCGAAGGTCCCGCACCTCTCCTACGTGGGTGACGCCGACCTGGGCAAGGGGGTCAACTTCGGAGCCGGGTCGGTCACCGTCAACTACGACGGCTTCAACAAGTTCCACACCACCATCGGGGACGGGGCGTTCGTCGGATCCGATACGATGTTGGTCGCGCCGATCGAGGTCGGGCCGGGGGCCTACGTCGGCGCTGGCTCGACCATCACCACCGACGTGCCGGCGGATGCGCTGGCGATCGAACGGGCGGAGCGACGCACCATCGACGGGTGGGGGGCGCGGAATCGCGAGCGTCATACCAAGCAGTCATCATCGGAACCGACGAGCCCAACCGAGTCGGGCCAGAAGGACAACTGAGCGCATCGTGGAGCACAACCTCGAGATCACGAACAAGAAGCGGATGCAGGTGTTCACGGGCACCGCGTTTCCGGGGCTTGCGAAGGAGATCGCCGACGAGTTGGACCTGGAACTCGGGGACGTCGACATCCACCGCTTCTCCAACGGTGAGATCTACGTGCGGTACGGCGAGAACGTCCGCGGCAGCGACGTGTTCCTGGTGCAGACCCACTGCGAACCGGTCAACGCCAACATCATGGAGCAGTTGATCATGATCGACGCCGCGAAGCGGGCGTCGGCCAAGCGGATCACCGCCGTCGTCCCGTACTACGGCTACGCACGGTCGGACAAGAAGACCAAGTCGCGCGAGCCGATCACCGCCCGGCTGCTGGCCGACCTGTTGACGACGGCGGGAGCCGACCGGGTCGTCAGCGTGGACCTGCACACCGGACAGATCCAGGGGTTCTTCGACAACCCGCTGGACCACCTGACGGCGTTGCCGCTGCTGGTGGGCTGGATCACCGAGAACTGCTCGCACGACGATCTGGTGATCGCCTCGCCGGATGCCGGTGGTGTGCGTCTGGCACAGAAGTTCTCCAACCGGCTGCACAACGCGCCGATCGCCTTCCTGGCCAAGACCCGGACCGCACACAACGTGGCCAAGACCCTCGCTGTCGTGGGTGAGGTCGAGGGCAAGACCGTGGTGCTGGTGGACGACATGATCGACACGGCCGGGACCCTGTGCGGTGCGGCGGACATGCTCCTGAAGAAGGGTGCTCGGCGAGTGATCGCCTGTGCCACCCACCCGGTCCTCAGCGGTCCGGCGTACCAGCGGCTGCAGGAGTCCCCGATCGAGAAGATCGTCGTCACGACGACGATGCCGATCCCGGAGAACTCGGGGTGCGACAAGATCGAGCAGATCTCGATCGCGCCCATCCTGGCGTTGACGATGCGGGCCATCTTCGAGGACCGCTCGGTCAGCGAGTTGTTCAACGACGACAACGCCTGACCTCGCTGCGGGGAACCTGACCTCGTCGCGGGGAACCTGACCTCGCTGCGGGGAACTTGGCCTTCGTGGTGGGGAACCTGACCTCGCCGCGGGGAAACTGACCTCGTCGCGGGGAACCTGACCCCGGCGGGGGAGTCCGTCTCTCGCGCCCAGACCTCCTGGAGAGCGACGTATCACGGCCGGTCCGTTACCCTTCTCCGACGCGCAGTGCCACAGGGGTGTTGCGTGACCCAGCGAGGAACCACATGCGTCGTGTCCTGATCGCTCTGTCCGTGGCTGTGCTCCTGATGGCGCTGCTCCCCGTCTGGACGGCGACGGCCCAAGAGGGCTCCAGCGACCAGGACTGGCCCGGCCCCAACGGGCCGATGACGAACACGCGACGGTCAGTGGACGCCGGACCGACGTCGACGCCGGGGGTGGTCTGGTCGACGCCGGGAGCCTCGATCGACGTGGCGCCCGGGGTGTTCGTCGGCCTCGACGGCGCCACCGGCGACTTCGGGTACGACGCGGTCCTCGATTCGCTGGGTCACGTGGTCTGGCAGGGGGCGAGCGATGACGATGACCCCGGCACGCCGGACAACCTGCTGGTGGCCCTGGACGCTGAGGACGGCTCGGTCGCCTGGACGACCGACCCAGCCGAGGTCGACGTCGTCGACCAGTGCGAGGCGCTCGTGGACTCGACCGGCGGCCTGTGGACCCTGGCAGACGTCACGGCGGAGGCAGGTGGCGGGAACGCCCGCGTGCTGCCGGTCGAGATCGACCCGAGCGACGGCTCCGTCGCCAGCCGCCCCCTGGACGACGTACCAGCCGACGAGCTGCCCGACACCAGGCAGGGCATCGGCTGCACCTTCTCGCCCGTCATGACGCCCGACGACGTCTTCGTCTTCCAGATGCTGACCTTCGACCAACCGGTGGTCGGCGTCGACGTGGCTGACGGCACCCTGGCCTGGTCGACCGACCTCGCCGCCGCGGGCTTCCCCGGCGACGGCGACGCCAAGTGGCTGATTCCAACGCCGGATGGCCAGCGGATCCTCCTCGGGCTCGACCCGGACGCCAACTTCGAAGGCGACGAATTGATCGTGGTGGCGCTGGACGCCCAGGACGGCAGCGTGCTGGGTTCGACGACGGTGCCAGGTCAGGACTTCTACACGACCAACGAGCAGAACCCGGCCGTCGGGCTGAGCGATGGAAGTGTGGTCGTCGGCACGGAGACGTCCGAGACCGAGCGCACCGGCAACCTGGTGCGAATCGGCAGCGACCTCGATGTCATCTGGACCGTGCCCACGGCGACGGATACGCCCGAAGGTCAGCTACGACCGCTCGGCACACTTGCCGTGGGCGGGGCGGACGAGGACCTGATCATCGGCTGGTCGTGGGCTGGACCGAACGACGTGTACGCCGTCTCGGTCGACGATGGCTCGCTGGTGTGGGAGGTGGACCCGGACAGCTTCGACTCCACGCCCTCGATCACCGTGGATGCTCGCGGCTACGCCTACATCGGCGTGTTCAACACCGGCGGCGAGGACCCACGCATCCAGGTGATCGACCCCGATGGCCAGATCATCGGTTCGGTGCTCGGCGGCAGTGAGGTGGAGGACGACACGTTCGGGACGACCACGGTCACCGGGATGGGCCCGGTGGTCGACGGACGCCTGTTCCTCGCCATCGGCTCCGGTACGGAGACGGGTTTCATCGCGGTCGAGGACGAGGCCGGCGGCTTGGTCCCCGGTGTCAGCCGGCCGGCGGGAACCTCGGACGATCCCCGTCAGATCGCGATCGACCTGTGCAACTTCCTCCAGCCCCTGCCGGACTCCGCGCGGGCCGTGATCCTCGCCCAGGATGAGATCTTCGCCGACGCGCTGACCGGTTCGCCGCTGGCCGGCGACGACGGCTGTGTGCTGTTCACCGGTCGCGCACCTGAGGCGCTTGACGAGGCGACCGCGGCCGAGATCGATCGCGTGCTGCCGGAGGGTGGGACCGTCTACCTGCTCGGTGGCGTCAGCGCCGTCGACCAATCCGTGGAGGACGACCTGACCCTGACGGGCTACGACGTGCAGCGACTGGCCGGCCCCGGCCGGGTGCAGACCGCGGTCGAGATCGCCCGCGAGGTCAGGCGCCTCAACCCCGCCGTCACCGACGCCATGCTCGCCACCGGCGGCAACTGGCCGGACTCGGTCGCCGGCGGTGCCTACGGCGCGGAGACAGGCACACCGATCCTCCTCACGGAGGCCGAGGTGCTGAACCCCGACACCGATGCGGCCCTGACCGAGTTGGGTGTGCAGGACGTGACGATCCTGGGCCAGACGGCGGTGGTCTCGCAGGCCGTGGAGGACTCGCTGTCGCAGCCAAGTGTGGGTCGGGCTGGTGGCGTCAACCGCATGGCGACCGCCGTCGCGATCACGCAGGACCTCTGGCTGACCCGGACGTCGGCCCCCGGTGAGAGCTTCCTGGCGGTCAACCTGGAGGCCCCGAACGCCTGGACGATCGCCCTCGCCGCGGCGCCGCTGTCGGCCCGGGAGGACGCGCCGCAGCTCGGCCTGGGGAGTGACCGTTACCCGACCGAGACCGCAGACTTCCTGACCGGACAGGGGTTCACCGAACTGCCGTCCATCGGACTGATCGGCGGCCTGGCCTTCATCGGCGAGGACATCGAGTCCGAGATCGGCGAGGACATCGAGCCGTAGCCGGACGACCAGCCGTGGCCTAAAGAGAGCAGCAGCGGATGTATCACGACCGCGACGGCAGATGTCATCTCCCCCAACGGGCCCGCGTGGGGCCTCATCACCGGGAGAGGGAAGCCTCACATGCGTCGTACAACCATCGTCCTGCTCGTCCTGTCCATGCTGCTGGCCGCCGCGCCGGCCATCGCACAGCCAGCATCGTCCTGGCCCGGCGCGGATGGGCAGCACACGCACGACCGCCGGTCACTCGATGTCGGGCCGACCACGCCCGGCGTCCTTTGGGAGAGCCCGTTGGCCGATCTCGACGTCGGGCCCGGCCTGACCGTGAGGGGCGTCGGTGGCAGCTTCACCGGTCAGGGCATCCCGATCATCGATGACGGTGTCGGCCACCTCATCACGCCGGTCGTCCTAGATGATACCGCCACGACCTTGACCATCGATGACCACGCGCTCGTCGCGCTCAACCAGTCCGACGGCTCGTTGGCCTGGAGCACCGATCCCGAGGAGGTGGATGTCCAGCAGGGCTGCACCCCCTGGATCGACGGCGACGGCGATCTGTGGACGCTGGCTGCGCGCTCGGCAGAGATCGGCGACCCCCTCCCCAACGTGCTGCCTGTCAGACTCAACAGCCTGGACGGGACCGTGGCAGCCCGGCCGCTGGACGATGTGGCCGAGGAGGATCTCCCTGACACCCGCCACGGCAGGTGCGAACTGGAGCCCACCATGGTCGGGGGCGACGTGGTGGTGTTCCAGACCCAGAGCTTCGAACAGCCGCTGGTAGCAGTCGACCTGGCCGCCGAGACGCTGGCATGGACCGTGGACCTGGAGGCGCTGGGCTACGCAGCCGAAGCGCAGTGGGTTCTCGGCTCGGACGACGGCTCCACCGTCCTGGTCGGCGTCGACACGCCGGATGAGGCGGACAACGAGGTCACCGTCCTCGCGCTGGATGCGGCCGACGGGTCCCTGGTGGACTCTCAGGTCGTGACCGGCGAACGCTTCAACACCATCGTGCAGGAGAACACCGTCATCGGCCTGCCGGATGGTGGGATCGTTCTGACCACTGCGCTGCCCAACAGCGGAGGCGCGCTGCAGGGTCGCCTCATGCGGCTGAGTGCCGACCTCGACGTCGTCTGGGACGTGGCGACGGAGACAGACGAGGATGCTCCGGTCACTGTCGAGACGTTCGGCTCCCTGGCACTCGGAGGTGCCTCGGAGGAGTTGGTGATCGGCTGGGACGCCTCCACCGTCGCAACGACAGTGAGCGCGGTCTCGATCGATGACGGCGCATCGGTCTGGGAGGTCGACCCCGCCGGTCTTGAGTCGGTCCCATCTATCACGGTCGACGCCGACGGCCGGGCGTACGTCGCACTCGCCGCGGATGCCGACCACGACCATCGCCTGCAGGTCATCAGCCCCGATGGCGCCCCCGGCTTCGCTGTGGCCTCTGGCGCCCTGTCGACCGAGGAGACCATTGCAGCCATGGGCCCAGTCGTCGACGGAACGCTCTTCGCTGCCACGGGAACCGCTGAGGACGCCGTCTTCGTCGCCTTCGACAACTCTGGCGAGCCCACGTCACCGGTCGACCCGCCGACATCGGTCGATCCGACTGATCCTGAGTCGCTGCTGCCCCCTGGCATCACCCGACCCGCCAGCTCCTCCGACGACCCCCGCCAAGTCGCGATCGACCTGTGCCAGTACCTGAACCCGGAGGAGGGATCCGCGCGGGCCGTGGTCCTGGCCCAGGACGTGATCTTCGCCGACGCCCTGGCCGGGTCGCCCCTGGCAGGCGACGACGGGTGCGTGCTGTTCACCGGCCGTGCACCCGAGACGCTCGACCCTCGGACAGCCGCTGAGATCGACCGAGCCCTCCCGCCGGGTGGAACCGTCTACCTGCTCGGCGGTACGGCTGCGGTTGCGCCAGCGGTGGAGAGCGAGTTGCTGACAGACGGCTACGACGTCCGTCGACTCGCGGGACAGGGTCGCGTCCAGACGGCCATCGCGATCGCCGGTGAGGTAGTCAGGGAGGTCAACCCTGCCGCCACCACGGTGATGCTCGCCTTCGAGGGCAACTGGCCGGATGCCGTCACCGGCGGTGCCTACGGTGCCGAGGCCGGCATTCCAATCCTGCTGACCGCAACCGACGAGCTCTCACTCGACACCCGGATGGCGCTTGCGTCCTTCGAGTTCGGGGAGGTAATCCTCCTGGGCAGCGACGTCGTTGTAAGCGAGGAGGTGCAGGCCAGCATCGGACTGCCGACCTCACGGGCCGGCGGGGTCAACCGCATGGCGACGGCGACGGATATCGCGGGTGAGCTGTGGCAGATCAGGTCCGGCATCACCGAGGACCGGTTCCTGCTTGTCAACCTGGAGGCGGCCAACGCCTGGACGCTCGCCTTGGCGGCGGCACCGTTGTCAGCTCGGGCCGACGCACCCCAGCTGGGTGTTGGCAACACCTTCTACCCGACCGAGACCAGCACCTTCCTCCGCAACCAGGGGTTCCCGGACCTGCCGTCCATCGGCTTGATCGGTGGCGTGGCCTTCATCGGCGAGGACATCGAGGCTGAGATCGGTGCATCCATCGAGCCGTAGCTCGTGATCGCGTTGCCGGCCGTCGTGGCACAAGGCGACCGGTCGCGGCTACACTCGCACGCCCCCGGTGGCGAGCGGACGACTTCTCTGCGCCCACACCGGGGTATCTCCCTGCCCCGCCCCAGTGGCCGGTGGCGCGCCCCGAACTTCCAAGGAGTACCCCCGATGGCCGACCAGATCGTGATCTCTGCTGAGCCCCGCCCCGGCGACGGCAAGGGAGAGGCCCGCGCCCTGCGTGCCGAAGGTCGTGTCCCCGCCGTCACGTACGGCGCCGACGTCGAGAACCAGCCCATCCACGTGGATGCCCGTGAGCTTCGCGCCGCCCTGTCGACCGAGGCCGGGGAGAACGCGGTCATCGACGTCAAGGTGGGCGACACCAGCCACCTGGCCCTGCCCCGCGAGATCCACCGCCACCCGGTCCGTCGAGACATCCTCCACCTCGACTTCGTGGCCATCAACCGAAACGTCAAGGTGACCGTCGACGTGCCGTTGGTCGTCGAAGGCGACGCGCCCGAGGGGTCGATCGTCAGCCAGCCGCTGAACACCCTCTCCATCGAGGTGCTGCCACTGGAGGTACCGGGCAACATCACGGTCTCGATCTCCGGGCTGGAGATCGGCGACGTCATCCGGGTCGGCGAGATCACCGTCCCCGACGGCGTCGACCTGCTCGATGACCCCGAGCGGACTGCAGTGTCCATCACGCTGCCGGACACCGAGCCGGTGGACGAGGCCGCGGAGGACGAGCTCGACGGTGAGGTCGAGGGTGAGGCGGTAGAGGCTGAGGACGGTGCTGAGGAAGCTCCTGCGGAGGGCGACGCCGAGTAGCGTCGACGACGCACCTGACGGGTCGGACATGGATCGCTGGCTGGCGGTCGGTCTGACGAACCCGGAGGGCGAGTACGGCGGCACCCGCCACAACATCGGTGCTGACGTCATCCGGGCGTTGGCCGCACGTCAGTCGACCGACCTCAAGCCCCACAAGGCCCAGGCGCTGGTCGCCGACACGTGGGACCGGCCCGGTGGGACCCCGCTCACCCTCGCGGTGCCGTTCGGCTACATGAACAACTCCGGAGGCCCCGTCCAGCAGCTCGTCCGCTTCTACAAGATGCCGACCGAGCGCGTGATCGTTGTCGCCGACGAACTCGATCTGGAACCAGGTGTGCTCAAGCTGAAGCGTGGAGGGACCAGCGGGCACAACGGCTTCCGCGACGTCAAGAACAAGCTGGGCGCTGACGACTACATCCGCCTCCGCTTCGGCATCGGGCGTCCGCCCGGACAGATGCCAGGCGCCAAGTACGTCTTGGGCCGGTTCAGCACCAGCGAACGCGCCGAGGTCATCGATGTCGCCGTCGAGGAGGCGGCCGACACGATCCTCCGCATCGTCGGTGACGGCTTCGATGCGGCGCAGAACCGGCTGCACACCACATGACCGGGCTTCACGGCTCGGGTGGAGCGACCACCAGCACCGACGTCGCCGAACACGCCGATCCGGTGATCGATCGGCCTGCCGGCCAGCCGTGGCAGCCCTCCGGTCCGCTCGCCGGGCTGCTCACGCGCACGACGGAGGACCTCGACGATCTCTCCCTGTCGACCGACGCGATGGTCTCGCCCACGCTGCGCCCGTTCGTCCTGGCTCAGCTCGCGCGGCGCCGCCCGCTGCTTGCCGTCACGCCGACGCTGAAGGACGCGGAGGCACTGGCGGACGACCTGGCGGCATTCATCGGCACTGCGGCTGTTGAGGTCTTCCCGCCCTGGGAGACGCTCCCCCACGAACGACTCTCGCCGCAGCCCTCAACTGTCGGACGTCGGCTGCGGGTCCTCGACCGCCTGCAACACGAGACGGCCGCTGCGACTGACCAGCAGCTCCGCGTCGTCATCGCGCCCGTCCGGGCGGTCCTCCAACCCATGGATCCCCGCCTGGTCGAGCGGCACCCGCTCCGGATATCCACTGCAGGCATCGAGGCCGCCACCTCCGAGGCCCCGAGCACCGGCGACGACGAGCCCCTCGGGCTGACCGGTCTGGTCGACCAGCTGGCCAACCTGGGCTACGTCCGCAGCTCGATGGTCACCGAGCGCGGCGAGTTCGCCCAACGCGGTGGACTGATCGACGTGTTCCCCACCACGGAGGACCACCCCGTCCGCGTCGAGTTCTGGGGCGACGACGTCGACGAGCTGCGGGCCTTCTCCACCGCCGATCAGCGGGCGCTGGAGCCCGTCGAGTCCGTCACGATCCATGCCGCCCGCGAACTGGTGCTGGACGCCGAGACGGTCGGGACGGCCCAGGCGCTGGCCGAGCAGGTCCCGGCGCTGGCCGACCAGCTGCAGATGCTGGCCGACGGGGTGGCCTTCGAGGGCATCGAGGGGCTCGTCACCGCCATCCATCCGACACCCGCCCACCTGCCGTCGCTCATGCCCGACGGCACCGGGCTGGCCCTGATCGACCCCGTCCAGTCCGCGGATCGGGCCGAGCAACTGGTCGCTCAGGCGTCAGAGCTCATGATCGCCGACTGGGCGTCGCTGGTCGAGCAGGTCGGCCACGCGGCCGAACCGGTCCAGATGTCCGAGCCAGGTGCCGGGTCGCCCACGACCGGGCCGCCCACGACAGGGCCGCCCGCGACCGCACCACGAGCTGGCTTCGCCCACCTCGACGAGGTCATCGCGGAGGTCGAGGGTGCCGGCGGGAAGCTCTGGCGGCTGACCCCGTTCTCGAGCGCCGACACCTTCGTCGAACTGAAGGCGCGCCCCTGGGACACCTTCAAGGGTGACGTCGTCTCGGCAGCGCAGACCGTCAGGCGGTACCTGAAGCCGAGCGGCGACGACGACCCGCCGATGACCGTGGTGCTCACCACACCCGGCCCTGGGCCCGCACAGCGGTTGGCCGAGGTGCTGCGGGCCGAGGGGGTTCCGGTCGATGTCGATGACCCCCGCACACGAATCGCCACGCAGCCGGATGGCCGGGCTCACATCCGCGAGTCATCGCTGCGGACGGGTTTCGTGGCGCCGGAGCTCGGCATCTGCCTGCTGGGTGAGTTCGACATCTTCGGGCCGCGCCGCCACCGTGCCGGCCGGCGTCTGAAGAGCCGACGGCTTGCCGCCCAGACCGTCGTCGACCTGGAGCCGGGCGACCCGATCGTCCACTCGACGCACGGCGTCGGCACCTACGTCGGCATGGTCACCCGTGAGTTGCGCGGCACCACCACACTCGGGGGCGGCACCGCCGGAACGGTGACCCGGGACTACGTCATCGTGGAGTACGCCGGCGAGGACCGGCTGTTCGTCCCCTCCGACCAGGTCGACACACTGGCCAAGTACGTGGGCGGCGAGGAGCCCAAGGTCATGCGCATGGGGGGCGCCGACTGGGAACGGGCCAAGGGCAAGGTGAAGGCCGCCGTTGCCGAGATGGCCGGTGAGCTGATCCGCCTCTACCAGGCTCGGATGCACGCACCGGGGCACGCCTTCAGTCCCGACACGACCTGGCAGACCGAGCTCGAGCAGGCCTTCGCCTACCCGGAGACCCCGGACCAACTCGAAGCCATCGACGCCGTGAAGCAGGACATGGAGGCGCCGGTCCCCATGGACCGCCTGATCTGCGGCGACGTCGGATTCGGCAAGACCGAGGTCGCGGTGCGGGCTGCCGCCAAGTGCATCTTCGACGGCAAGCAGTGTGCCGTCCTCGTCCCGACCACCCTCCTGGCCCAGCAGCACGGCGAGACCTTCACCGAACGGTTCAGCGGATTTCCGGTCACCATCGCAGTCTTGTCCCGCTTCGCCTCCGACGCCGAGCAAGCCAAGATCCTCGACGGCCTCGCTGCCGGCACCGTCGACCTGGTCATCGGCACCCACCGACTGCTCAGCAAGGACATCCGCTTCAAGGACCTCGGACTGCTCGTCGTTGACGAGGAACAGCGCTTCGGCGTCAGCCACAAGGAGCGCCTGAAGCAGATGAAGACGTCCGTCGACGTCCTGACGATGTCAGCGACCCCCATCCCACGGACGATGGAGATGGCCATTGCCGGCATCAGGGACCTGTCCACCATCGAGACCGCTCCCGAGGAACGGCAGCCGGTCGTCACCCAGGTCGCCGCCCTGGACGAGAACCTGGCGGCCCTCGCCATCCGACGCGAGTTGCTCCGCGAGGGACAGGTCTTCTGGCTCCACAACTCCGTCCGCACGATCGATGCCGCCGCGGAGGCCATCCGCGAGCTCGTGCCCGACGCGAAGATCGGGATCGGCCACGGACAGATGGCGGAGGGGCAGCTCGAGAAGGTGATGCTCGACTTCTGGCATCGCGAGTTCGACGTGCTGGTGTCGACGACGATCATCGAGTCCGGGCTGGACATCCCGAACGCCAACACCCTCATCGTGGAGCGGGCCGACATGTTCGGGTTGGCCCAGCTCTACCAGCTCCGTGGGCGTGTCGGCCGGTCGCGCAACCGCGGGTACGCCTACCTCTTCTATCCCGAGGACTCCCGGCTGACCGAGGAGGCCTACAAGCGGCTCGAGTCCATCTCAACCCACACCCAGCTGGGATCGGGGATGTCGATCGCGCTGAAGGACCTCGAGATCCGTGGGGCCGGCTCGATGCTCGGTGCCGACCAGTCGGGCCAGGTCGCCAGCGTCGGGTTCGAGGCCTACAGCCAGTTGATGGCCGACGCGGTCACCGAGCTGACCCAGGGCACACCGGCCGAGCCGGAGCCCGAGATCAAGGTCGACCTGCCGATCGACGCGCACCTCCCGAAGGACTACATCGCCGCGGAGGGTCTGCGCCTGGAGGCCTATCGAACCATCGCAGCGGTGCGGGACGCCCGTGGCGTCGCGGCCGCCCGGGAGGAACTCGTGGACCGCTACGGGCCGCTGCCGCCCGCCGCCGAGCGCCTGATGACGGTCGCCGCCCTGAAGGCCGCGCTGCGGCGCTTCGGCGTGGAGGAGGTCTCCACGACTCCGCGACGCACGATCCGGATCAGTCCCGTCAAGCTGTCGGACAGCCAGGAGGTCCGTCTGCGTCGAACCGACCGCTCAGCCTCGTACAACGCCGCCGCGGCACACGTGGAGCTCCAGATGCCCGGGAAGACGGGGGACGGCGGCGGCGACCTCATCGGCTGGTTGGCCGGGCGGGTGAAGCACGTCCTCGCTGGCAAGTAGCCGTCACCGCCGACAAGTAACGTAAGGACCCTCATGACACGTCGACTCGTTCTCCTCGCGCTGGTCGCTCTGCTCGCCACAGCCTGCGGGCAGGCCCTGAGTGATCCGGGTGCGGCAGCGGTCGTCGGCGACGACACCATCTCGATCGCCGAGGTGGAGGAGCTGGCAGCCCCGCTGGCCGGTCAGATCAATCCGCAGACCGGCGCACCGGGCGGGCTCGACGAAGCCGCGACCCAGGCCCTCGGCGAGCTCAGCCTCTTCACCGTCCTCAATCAGGAACTCGAGGCCATCGGCGGGCAGCCGGTGACCGACGACGCGGTCGACGCCTCCATCGACGAGGCCATCGAGGCCGTCGGGGGAGAGGACGCCTTCCAGGCACAGCTCGACGAGCAGGGCATCACCGACGCGCGGCTGCGGCTGGATCAGTCCTTCACCCTCCTGCTCGACAACATGACCGACGTCGTCGCTGGTGACGAGGAGATCTCCGAGGAGCAGATCCAGCAGGCATACGAGACCCAGTTCGGTGCGCCGGAGGTGTCCCACATCCTCGTGGAGACCGAAGCGGAGGCCAACGAGGTCCTCGATCGACTGGACGACGGTGAGTCCTTCGCCGACGTGGCAACCGAGGTCTCGCTCGATCCAGGCAGTGCGGCCAACGGCGGCTCGCTGGGCCCGCTCCAACCAGGAGCCTTCGTCCCCGAGTTCGAGGAGGCTGCGCTCGCCCTCTCGCCCGGCGAGGTGAGCCAACCGGTGCAGACCCAGTTCGGGTTCCACATCATCACGGTCGGCGACGTCCCGCCGCTCACCGACGACGTCCGTGAGGTGATCGTCGATCAGCTGCAGCAGCAGCAGTCACAGCTCGCCATCCAGACCGTCATCCAGACGGCGCTGGAGGAGGCCGACGTGCAGGTCAACCCTCGCTTCGGCCGCTGGGAGCCGGTACTCGGCCCGCAGGGGCTGTCCCAGATCATCGCTGCCGGGGAACCGCTCGGGGATCTGGTTCCGGCCGCGTCGGCTGACCTGCAACTCGAGCAGGCACCGCCTCCGCCGCCCGACGGCGAGTAGCCGACGGCACTGACTGATGAGTGACGTGGCAGGCCAACGGCTGCTGCTGGTCGACACGGTCGATCAGCTCCCGGGGCTCCTTCCCTGGCATGCGTTCGTGGCGTTGCGTGGCTGCGACCTGATTCTCCTGGGCACGGCCGATCATCCCATGGCGAGCCACCTCGACATGGCCGAGGAGCGCTACGAGATCGTCCCTGCCGACGTCGGGGAGCAGGCGGTCGGACGTGCGGACCTGCTCGGTGGCCTCTCCCTGGCCGACAAGGCTCGCGCCACCTGGGTCGTGGAACGGATCACGGCGACCGGCGCGGTGGCCTACATCTTCGGGCCCGACGACACCGATGCGTTCACCCGAAGCCTGGGCATGGAGGCGGCTCGAGAGGGCATCGAGGTCGAGGTGGTGTACTTCGGCGTGGCACCGAAGGGGGTCAAGCTGCTGGATCTGGTCGGCGTCGAGGAGCGGCTGCTGGCGCCCGGCGGGTGCCCCTGGGACGCCGAGCAGACGCATGCGACGCTGGCCAAGTACGCCATCGAGGAGGCCCACGAGCTGGCCGACGCCATCGCCATCGATGATCCAGCTGCCATCGCCGAGGAGTTGGGCGATGTGCTGCTGCAGGTCGTGTTCCACGCCGAGATGGCTGAGACCTTCGACATCGACGCCGTGGCGGCCGGGATCACCGAGAAGCTGGTCCGGCGCCACCCGCACGTGTTCGGTCGGGACGGGGACGCCTACACCTCGGCCGACGACGCCGGACAGGTCCAGTCCAACTGGGACGCCATCAAGGCGGCGGAGAAGCCTGACCGAACCGGCCCCTTCGACGGTGTGCCCAGTGGCCTGCCGGCGATGGCTCTGGCGGCCAAGGTCCAATCCAAGGCCGAGCGTTTGGGGTTCGTCTGGGAGGACGAGGCGGCGGCCGCCGAGAAGGTGGCCGAGGAGCTCGGTGAGGTGCTCGACGCGCGAGACGCCGAGGAGACACGTGAGGAGATCGGCGACCTGCTGCTGGCCGCGGTCAGCTTGGCGCGAGCCTCAGGCGTGGACCCGGAGGATGCTCTGCGCCGGCGGATCGCCCGCTTCCGCTCGCGGTTCGAGGCAGTGGTCGAGGGTCTGGACGCCGACGAGGTCGCGGCGCTGACCCCGGAGGCGTGGCGGGCGCGCTGGGCCGCGACGGCGGAGTAGGCCCGACCCTGGCAGCGTGATGCCAGCCGACACGATCGTGCGGATTCGGCTGCCTATGACGGTTGGGCCCCGATCGTGACATCTGAACGGGATCATCTTGCCTTGACCCCACGAGGAGCTCTACGGTACGCAACTGTCTCTGTAATCGCTTTCACAGCTTGGATCGATGACCGCCAGCATCACCGACGTCGCCGCGCGCGCTGGCGTGTCCGTCGCCACGGTCAGCCGGGCGCTGCGAGGGCTCCCGAACGTCGCTGACGGCACCCGGCAGAAGGTGATGGCCGCCGCCGAGGCACTGGACTACGTCGTCAACCCGAACGCCTCCCGACTGGCAGCCGGACGGAACACCACGATCGGGGTGGTCCTGCCGCACACCGTCGGCTGGTACTTCCAGCACGTGATGACGGGCCTGCAGGCGCACCTGCGGCTGCGAGGCTTCGACCTGTTGGTCTACACCGTGCCGACCCCGGAGGCGCGTGACCAGTTCTTGACCACCCTGCCGTTTCGCAAGCGGGTCGATGGCCTCGTGCTCGTCGACGTCCCCCTGACCGACGCTGAGCAGCGGGCGCTGGCCGAGCTGGACATCCCCCTCGTGGCGGTGGGCGAGGGCGGCCGGCACTTCCCACTCATCAAGGTGGACAACTGTCGGGGTGCCGAGATCGCCACGGACTTCCTGCTCGACCTCGGCCATGAGCGCATCGGCTTGGTGTCAGGGCCACTGGACGATCCGATGCGCTTCCGCGTCGCCAACGACCGGCACGAGGGCTGGGCGAAGAGCCTGGCCGGCCGCGGGGTGGACCCCGAGCCGAGTTGGGTGTCGATCGGCGACTTTCGGATGCAGCACGGGGTGAGCGGCATCATCGACCTGCTGACCCAGTCGACCGGGCTGACGGCCGTGCTGATCATGTCCGACGAGATGGCCACCGGCGCGCTCCACGTCCTGAGCCAGCAGAACATCCGCGTGCCGGAGGATCTCTCGGTGATCGGGTTCGACGGTCAGGAGATCGCCACCTACCTGGGCCTGACGACGGTGCACCAACCGATGGAGATGTTGGGCGTGCAGGCGGGGGAGGTGCTGCTGGCCCTCATCCGTGGGGAGTCCCCGGGCGCGTTCCCGCGGGTCCTGCCCGTCTCACTGGCCGTCCGGGAGACCACATCGATGCCGCCCGCGTGCCGATGACCACCCGATCTGCCCGATTGGGTGTTGGTCATGTGGCTGGTGTGGCCTAGGGTGGTTGATGGTGTCAGCGTGGCATCGTGGCTGCGGCCCGCTGTCGCGGATCGCCGGAGGAGGACGACGTGGAAATCATCGATGTACTAGGCCGAGAGATCATCGACTCGCGCGGGAACCCGACCGTCGAGGTCGAGATCCTGCTGGAGGACGGATCGCTTGGCCGCGCGGCCGTACCGAGCGGCGCATCGACCGGGCAGTTCGAGGCAGTCGAGCTGCGGGATGGCGGCGACCGCTACCTGGGCAAAGGCGTCACGGCTGCCGTGGAGAACGTCAACGCGCAGATCCGTCCCCTGCTGGTGGGCTTCGACGCCACCGACCAGCGGGTCATCGACGACGCCATGCTGGATCTGGACGGCAGCGACAACAAGTCCGCCATCGGCGCCAATGCCATCCTCGGTGCGAGCCTCGCGGCCGCCAAGGCTGCTGCGGCGTCCCGTGGGCTCCCGCTGTACGCCTACCTGGGTGGACCGAACGCCCACCTGCTCCCGGTGCCGATGATGAACATCATCAACGGCGGCTCGCACGCCGAGTCGTCCGTGGACTTCCAGGAGTTCATGATCGCCCCCGTCGGCGCCCCGACCTTCTCCGAGGCGCTCCGCACCGGCATCGAGGTCTACCACGCCCTCAAGAAGGTCCTGTCATCCCGGGGCATGAACACCGCCCTGGGCGACGAAGGCGGGTTCGCCCCGAACCTGCCGTCCAACTCCGCCGCGCTGGACCTGATCATCGAGGCCATCGGGAACGCCGGCTACGAGCCCGGCACCGACGTCGCACTCGCCATGGACGTCGCGGCCTCGGAGTTCTACGCCGATGGCAGCTACAACCTGGCCGGTGAGGGGAGAAGCCTCTCGTCGGAGGAGATGGGCGGCGAGCTGCAGGGCCTGGTGGACAACTACCCGATCGTGTCCATCGAGGACGGTCTGGACGAGGAGGACTGGGCGGGCTGGAAGGCACTTACCGAGGCCGTCGGTGACCGCTGCCAGTTGGTCGGGGATGACCTCTTCGTCACCAACGTCCAGCGGATCAAGCGTGGCATCGATGAGGGGTCGGCCAACAGCGTGCTGGTCAAGGTCAACCAGATCGGAACGTTGACCGAGACGTTCGACGCCATGCAGATGGCGCACCGCACCGGTTGGACGTGCATGGTGTCCCACCGCTCGGGTGAGACCGAGGACACCACGATCGCGGACCTGGCCGTGGCCACCAACGCCGGTCAGATCAAGACCGGTGCGCCGGCGCGGAGCGATCGAGTGGCCAAGTACAACCAGCTGCTCCGCATCGAGGAGGAGTTGGGCGATGCCGCGCGGTACGCCGGTTCCTCGGCCTTCCGATTGGCGACCTAGAGCACCTGCATGGGCCGTCCGGCAGCAGCGCAGTCGCCCCGCACTCCGTCGTCACCACGGGGGGCGCGGGGTACGTCGTCGCGCGGCGATGCAACGCCGACCCGCCGGCGAAGGAAGGCGGCTCGCGGGAAGCCGGTCCGTGGGAAGGCGGCTCGCGGGAAGCCGGTCCGCGGGAAGCCGGCTCGCGGGAAGCCGGCCCGCGCGAGTGAGCGGTCGCAAGCGAAGAGGAGGGCCCGGCCGGCGTCAACCACGCGTGTCCGCCCGGCCAGACGCCCGCCAGCGGCACCCTGGATCTACCCGCTGGTCCTCCTCAGCGCCGTGGCGCTGATCGGGGCCATGGCCCTCACGCCGTGGGCCAGTCTGACCGCCGCCACCGATCGGGTTGATGCACTCGAGGCCGAGCAGGCCGAACTCGACGCTGCCGTGGAGGAGTTGCAGGCCGAGGCCGACCGCCTGCAGGACCCGCTCGAGCTGGAGGGTCCGGCGCGGGAGGACCTGGGGCTGTCACGTCCCGGCGAGATCCCCTACATCATCACCAACCCGCCGTCCGACAGGCCGGAGCCGGCCGGTGCCTCCGCCGACGGTCCTGGGGGGAACGAGGAACCGTCGGTCTGGCAACAGGTCGGCAGCTGGTTCGCGGACCTCCTGCCCTGAGCATGGCTGGCGCAGCGGCGGCGCTGGTCCTGCACGACAAGCCGTTGGCCGATGTCGACAGTCGCGTCCTGCTCGGCATACTTCGGCTGCGCTGCGACGTCTTCGTCGTGGAGCAGCAGTGCGCCTACCCCGAGATCGACGACGACGACGCATCACCGTCCACACGACACATCTGGGTGGCGCCCGCAGACGAGCCTGCCGTCGTCGCGTCCTACCTCCGCGTGATCAACCCGGTCGGCAGTACCCCTCCCGCCTCTGGCCGTCCGCAGCGGGTCGGCCGGGTGGTCACGGCGCCGTCATGGCGTGGCCGGGGTCTCAGCCGACGACTGCTGCACCATGTGCTGGATCGCCATCCCGGACCAACCGTGCTGAACGCTCAGTCGCGCCTGCGCGGGTTCTACGAGGGGTTGGGCTTCGAGGTGGTCGGGCCAGCATTCATCGAGGACGGCATCCCGCACCTCCCCATGGCCCTGGCCGTGCCGCCGTCGGCGTCAGGACGCGAGTGATCAGTTCCGGCCACGAACGTGGTGGATCATGATCAGCAGCGGTAGCAGCCCGGCGTCGTGGGACGCCACGCTCGGTTCGAACGCCGGATCACCCAGGACCCCGTCTCGCTCAGGAGCCGTCGGCGACCTCGACCGACTCGAGGATCGCTCGGAGCTGGGCCGGGTCCGCAGAGTCCACGGGAGCCTCTGACCGTCCGTACAGCAGCTGACCTTCGGGGGTCAGCACGAACAGGTCGAAGTGGTGGACCGCGTCACCCTGTGCGGTCGAGAAGCGGAACTCGTGCAGCTCCGCCGTGGTGGCCCCGGCGATGTCCACCATGTCCACGGCCAACTCCTCGACGTCCGTGCGCACGTTGTTCAGTACGGTCAGGGTTCCTTGGACGGCTGCCTCGAACTCGGCCTCGCCGCCGGTGAACGCATCATCGAGGGTCAGCGCTGCTGAAGGCGGCAGGCCCTCGACGTCTGGCTGGAGGACTCGTATCTCGGTGTCGCTTTGGCCTTGGACGTCCCAGCCCGGTGGGTAGGCCATCGTCGCAAAGGGCGCTTCGACCGGTGTGAAGCCATCGGGAGTCTCGGCGGAGTCGGTGCCCGTGCAGCCCACAGTTACAACGGCCATCACGATGATGACCAGGATCGTTCCCCGCACTCGTGCTCTCCTATCCGAAGCAGTTGATCCACGGCTCGAACTGGCCGGTGCTCGGATCGTAGTACGCGGCTTCGACGAGTCTGGCGTTCTCGCGTATGAGGTTCGCACTCAGGCGACCGCCGACGATGAAGTCGCCGCTCGCATCGATGCCGTAGACCCCGTCGTTCAGTTCGTAGACCTGCCGGGTGACGGTTGAGTTCTCCACGATCGCCGTGCCCAGCGCGGCAGCGTTCTCGTCGAGGGGCTCGCCACCCGGGGCCAGGGAGACGATGAAGTCGACCGTCGCCTGCTCGAGCTCTGGGCTGTCGACGTCCAACTCGAAGGTCATCACGACCTGTTCGGTGGCGTCCTGCGGGTTGACCACGCTGTCGGCCAGCTGCTCCAACGCCTCTCCTGGATCGTCGCTGATCAGCGAGCTGTCCTGGGTGACGGTGCTGGTGACCGTCAACGCGACGGTGTCGATCGTGCCGTCAGGCGCGAAGGTCACGGTCAGCTCGTGGGTCCCGCCGGAGCCGAGGTCGACGTCGGCCAACGCCGGGATGCCGATGCTGCCGGCCAGTTCGGCGTCGATGATGAAGGTCGATTCGATCGAGCCGTCGGGCTTCAGCGTGTGTCCGGCGGCTGCCTCGAGCCCCGCCGACAACTCGGCTGACGCCACACCTCCGACGGCCTCGGCCACGGCGGTGCCGGTCACGCCGACCTCGACGCTGACCCCGTCCTGCTCGGTGTCGACGTCGTTGCCACCGATCCCGATGAGGCCCAGTCCGCCCTCGGCGAGGTCGCTCACGATGGGCAGCCCCGTGATCGGATTGGAGTGGATCGCGTTGCTGACCAGACGATCCTCGATGTACCCGTCGGCGGCGTCCTGGTCGGCGACGATCACGCTGTTCCCGAGCTCGATGAAGACGCCGGCACCCGCACCGGCCTCGGCTGCGCCGCCGACCTGTTGGTCCCCGGCGTTGACGGTCACACCGCCCCCGACCCCGGTTGAGACGCCGCCTTGCCCGCGAACGACCTCGGTCACCCTGACGGTGCCGTCGGACAACTCTTCGGTGATGAACCCGTACGACCCGTCCACGTCGACCACGACCACGGTCACGCCGAGGTCGAATCGGTCGGAGTTGGAGGCCACCACGCAGGGCTGCGTCGGGCCACCGTCGGCCACGTCGGGTCGGCCGCAGCTGTCACCTCCCGTGATCCGGCTGACCAGACATCTGAAGTCGTCGGCCAGGCCGTCGCCGATCCCCGGCGAGATGAGGACCAGTGCCGTGAGGAGCGCCACGATCACCGCGGCGATGCCGAGCCACTCGATGGTGGTCTGGCCGTCGTCGGGACGCAGTCGTCTCATTGCATGGTGGACGCTAGTGGTCGGGCGCCGCATCGTCTTGAGCCGTGGGACCCATATTTGGTGCGGGATGGGGGCCCAATCATCTGGGCCCCCAGGGACCCCGTACGAGCGCCTGCTACGGGGAGCGGCGCAGCCGGGCGAACACCACACCCGCCCCACCGCCCGCGCCAAGGACCGCAGCGAGCAGCGCGCCCAGGCCGGCGGTGCCATCGCCGAGCTGGCTGATGACGACGCCGATGACGATCGTGCTCGTGACGACGCCGAGGCCCAGCAATGCGGCAGAGGCATCGGCGTAGCCACGTCGAGCGGCGCTCCGCGTGGTGATGGCAGCGGCGACAGCCGTTCCGGGTGCCAGTGTGACGGCCGCCACACCCGCCGGAGAGGCCGATTGCAGCAGCACCGCCAGGACGGCTGCCAGGATCCCGGCCACGACCGCGGCGAGGACGGTGGTTCCCACCCCGATCGCGGCAACGGCCGCGAGCGGGTTGTCGACCAACCTCACGGGTCGACGGATCCTGGCTGCACCAAGCCGATGAGCGCGGCGTGCTCCGCGACCACGCGGCTGTCGGCCGCCAGGACGAACGGCACGTCGACCGACCACCGACCGCGCACGGCCTCGACGCGACCGTCCTCCGGGTCCAGTCGGACCTCGCGGATGTAGACGGCCTTGACCCGGCCAGGGTGGGCCCGGGCCACCTCGGCATAGATCTCCGGGTCGTGTTGGCCTGAGTCGCCGATCAGCACGAAGGGGAGGGTCGGGTGCAGGGCGAGGATCTCGTCGATGCGCTCGTGCTTCGCGGAGCCGTGGGTCCGGTCGAGATCCTTCCCGATGAGTTCGCGCAAGAGGATGGGGCCGAGTGGGAAGGCGCGGTGCTCCATGAAGGCCGTCAGGAACCCGTGCAGATTCCAAGGGCTCGAGGAGACATAGAAGACCGGATTGCTGCTGGTGCCCTCCGGGCCGGCGACCAGTGCGCGGTACAGGGCTGCCGCTCCCTCGAACGGGATGCGGGTGAGTGCCGACCCGAAGAAGGTCGTCTTCAGCATCTCGGCGACCCGCTGCGCGCCCGTCTCGAGGATGGTGTCGTCGATGTCGGAGATGACCCCGAACGCACAGTCAGGGGAGGGGACACGAGCGCGGATCGTGGTGGCGTGGAGTCCCGTGGTCCCCCGAACTGGCGCGGCCAGCTCGACCCGGCCCTCCTGCCACGGCCCCTCGAACGGCGTCTCGCCGGCCTCGACCTCGACCCGGAAGTAACCCTGGTCGTCCGTGGTGGTCTCCACCTCCACCCCTGCGATCTGGATCAGCAGGTCGACGTCGGGGATCTCATCGGTGATGAACCGTTCGAAGGACCGACGCAGCGCGGCCAGAGCGTCCTCACCAGGCTGCGCCGCCGCCGGTTCCCGCCCGTCGAGGACGCGGCCGCGCAGCACGAGGCGCTCGGCGTTGCCGTGGCCGATGTAGGGGACGATCGTCAGATCCTCCGGCGGGTCGTCCTTCATCTGCTCGCGGCGAGCAGCATCCCAGGCAACCTCAGCCGCCCTCACCGATCGCTTCAGGAACCGCTTGACGGGTTGCTTCACGATGGTGGGGACGAGATGGTCGGGCACGATCCAGAGCGTAGACCGGCGTCCACGCGTGGTGTGGCTGGCAGGTGGTGCCACACTTGGCGCCATGAACGCAGCCAGTCCCGTCCCCGACCCCGAGGGACTGCCCGATGCACTGACGCTGGCGAGCGACGCGGGCTACGAGTCCCAGGCTGCGCGACCGGCGATCGACGCGGATGACGCGGCCGTCGCAGCGGCCATGATCGGCCGGCCGCTCCGAGGCCGATCGGCTGCAGCCGTGCGCTGCGGGTGGGGGTTGCCGGCGGTGCTTCGCGTCGACCCGGTGCTCGAGACCGGTGCCCCATTCCCCACGGTCTTCTGGTTGGCGTGTCCGCTGGCCAACTCCCGCATCGGGACGTTGGAGGGGACGGGGGCGATGGAGACGCTCCGCGAACGGGTGGCTGATCCCGAGGAGTGGCGGGACAGCTATCGGCAGGCCGGCGAGCGGTACGTGGCGTTCCGCAACGGCCTGGGGGAGCGGGTACCGGGCGACCCGGCAGCCGGCGGGCTGCCGGAGCGGGTCAAGTGCCTGCACAGCCTCTACGGCCACCACCTGGCCACGGATGACAATCCCGTTGGAGCCTGGGTGGCGGAGCGGCTGGAACCGCTCCACTGCCCGACGCCGTGCGTGGACGTCTCCCCTTCCACCGATGGGTAGGTTCACCCGGCTGGTCAGGCACCGCCGGCGCAGGTGTAGCCCCAGGGGGCACCGATGAGCCCGGCGTCGGCGGGCGGGCGGGTGGTGGCCGCAGTGGATGTCGGAACCAACTCCGTGCGGCTGCTGGTCCTGCGCGAGTCCGGCGACGGCCCGTCCGCACTGCGTCGGGAGCTGCGTCTGGTGCGCCTGGGGGAGGGGGTCGACCAGACGGGCCGACTCGCCCCCGCCGCCATCGAGCGCACTGTCGCGGCGATCAGCGAGTTCGCGGGCATGTGGGAGGCCGCGGGCGCGGAGGCAGTCCGGATCACCACGACGAGCGCCGCGCGGGATGCCGACAACGTCGACGATCTGGCCGCGCGGGTGCGGGAGACGACCGGGGTGCGGTTGGAGGTGATCTCCGGGGAGGAGGAGGGACGGCTGGCCTTCGCCGGCGCGACCGCGGGTCTGCGGGATGAGGAGCCCGTGGCAGTCCTGGACATCGGCGGCGGATCGACCGAGATGATCGTCGGGACCACCAAGCCTCGGGCCTGGACCTCCCGACAGCTCGGATCGGTCCGCCTGACCGAGCGGGTGCTGCTCTCGGACCCGCCGACGGAGGCAGAGGTCGCTCGGGCGCGGGAGGTGATCGACGTCGAGCTGGACGCGATCCTCGCCGAGACCGCGCCAGCCAGCGGTGCGCGGCTGGTGGCTGTCGCCGGGACGGCGACCACCGTGGCGGCGCTGCACCTCGGCGCCGACACCTATCCCGAGGGGCAGATCCACGGTCTGGTCCTGACGACGGCGGAGGTGGGGACGATTGCTGACACGTTGCTGGCCCGCTCAGCGGCGGAGATCGCCCGTGCCGGCGGAGTCCAACCCGGGCGAGAGGACGTGATCGCGGGCGGTGCGCTCATCCTGCACCGGACCATGGAACGGCTCGGCTTCGACGAGGTGACGATCAGCGAATCCGACTCGCTGGACGGGTCTGCTGCCCGCCTGCTGGAGGAGCAGCGGAGAGCCGCGGCTGCCGCGGAGGAGCTGGTCGAGGTCGTCGAGCGTGACGGATCCGTCGTCGACGTCATCACCCGGGCCGAGATGCGACGCCGCGGGGCTCGCCACCGCTGCACCTTCATCGCGGTGGTCCGCTCGAGCGGTGCGGTCGTCGTGCACCAGCGCGCGGCCTGGAAGGACGTGTCGCCCTCCCGCTGGGATCTGGCCTTCGGCGGGGTGTGTGACGTCGGGGAGGGGTGGCTCGAGTCCGCGACCCGGGAACTCGAGGAGGAGGCGGGAGTCAGCGGCGTCGAGCTGACCGAGCTGGGACAGGTGGCCTTCGAGGGCGAGGGCTTCGCCATCGTCGGGCGCGTCTACGCGGTGCTGTACGACGGACCGGTGAGCCCGGATGACGGCGAGGTCGTCGCCCTGGACGAGATCCCGATCGAGGCCCTGGACCAGTGGATCGCCACCACGGAGCTGGTGGACGACTCGCCGGTCGTGGTCCCGCCGTTGCTGGTCGAGTGGTGGCAGGGACGCTGAGCCGGTAGAGCAGTTCGAGCCGCTGCGCCCAGTTCGAGGTGGCAGCCTCAGGCACACTCGCTCTCGCCCAGCTGGACCGCGAAGCGCTCGGAGTTGCCCCAGTCGGTGTAGAAGTCCGGGTCCTCCTCCAGTGCTGGCATGGAGTCGTGGACCTTCAGGTCCGCCTTCAACGTCTTCGGGCCCACACGGGCCACCCAGTCGGCGAACTGCTCACCCCGCTGGCGTTCGGTGGCGTAGCGCTCGAGCAGTGTGACGGCGACGTCAGGAGCCTTCTTGGCGGGAACCTTTGCGACGTAGTGGCCGAACTTCGCGCCGCCGTCGCCGATGCGCGCGCCGACGAACACCCGGTAGCCGGGAGCCTCGTTGCCGTTCGGGTCGCGACGGGCCATCCCCGAGAAGCCGAGGTCGGCGGTGGTGTGCTGGCCGCAGGAGTTGGGGCACCCGGAGATGTTGATCCGCAGGTCCTCGATCTCGTGCAGGCCACCAGCCTCCAGCGCATCGGTCACCGCGCCCGCCAGGCCACGGGATGCCGTCACGGCCAGGTTGCAGGTCTCGGCGCCCGGGCAGGACACGATGTCCCCGGACCGCTCGGCTCGGGCCAGCGCCATGTTCCCGTCGTGCAACGCCGCGAACAGCACGGGGACGTCCTCAGCCTGGAGGCCGACGAAGAGCAGGTTCTGCCGGATGGTCGTCCGGACCGAGACGTGGTCGCCGATCCGCCGCCAGACCCTGGCCAGGTCTCGCATCTGACCGCTCGTGAGATCTCCCAGGTGGAAGGTCGCGTAGGCGCCGTAGGCGACCTCGCCGGGCTCGTCCTCGACGTCGTAGCCGAAGACGTTGGCGTCGCGCCACGCCTCGTAGGCGGGCAGCACCCCGGCGGCCAACGTGGGACCAGCGCCGGGGAGTGGGATGGTCGTGATGGCCTCGCCGTCGGCACGCCGGGCGGCGGGGCGGATCGGAGCCTCGATGTGGGGGTAGATCGTTTCGCGCTCGAGCCGGATGCGGTGGGTCTCCACCTCTGCCCGGAACCGCTCGATCCCCCACTTGTTCAGCAGGAACTTCATGCGGGCGCGGACGCGGTTCTTGCGTTCCCCGTGCTCCTCGAACACGGTGAGGATGGCCTCGACCGTGGGCAGCACACGGTCAACCGGGGTGAACGGCTCGAGCAGGTCGGCCTCCCGTGGTGCGGAGCCGAGGCCGCCTCCGACGTAGAGCTTGAACCCGGCCTGACCGTCCTTGACCACACCGAGGAAGCCGATGTCGTGGATGCCGAGTTGGGCGTGGTCGCGCGTCGACCCGTCGAAGGCCATCTTGAACTTGCGCGGCAGGGCCTGCGTCAGGGGATGGCGCAGGAAGTACCGGGTGACCACCTCCGCAGCGTTCCGGGTGTCCACCACCTCGTCGGGGTCGATGCCAGCCAGGTGCGACTGGGTGATGGTCCGGACGCTGTTGCCGCATCCCTCGCGGGTCGTCAGCCCGCTCTCGGCCAACCGGCGGAGCATGCCCGGCACCTCGTCGGTCTTGACGAAGTGCAGCTGGAAGTTCTGGCGCGTGGTGAGGTGGGCGAACCCGCGCGAGTACTCATCGGCGACATCGGCGATGGCGTCCAGGTGATCCGGCTCGATGAGCCCGCCGGGGATCTTGATCCGGATCATGTGGTCTTCGGAGTTGCGGATCCCGTAGGTGCCCATGTGCAGGCGCCTGGTCCGGAACTCGTCGTCGTCGATCGTTCCGGCCTTCCACGCGGCGATGGTCTGCTCGAACTCGTCGATCTCGGCCATGTCGGCGTAGGAGCGGTCTGCCTGGGACTGGACGGTCGGCGCAGTGGTGGTCATGCGCGAGAGGCTAGGTCCGGGCCACGCCAACCCGTTGTGCGGGAGCAGGGGAAACCACGCAAATGGCAGTGGCAACAGTGCTATTCCGGTCGGCAGGCGGGCCGGGTCCAACTGGGTACCCTGCCCCGAATGGGACCCTCCGGTAGTCCGATCGAGCGCGTCCGTGCAGGCCTGACTGCCTTCGACGCGGCGGATCTGGACCCTCCACCCGAGGCTCGGACCGGAGCCACCCTGGTGCTGCTCCAGCCGGAAGGTCAGGCCGTCAGCATCCTGTACACCCGGCGGCAGGCCCACCTGTCCAGCCACCCGGGCCAGATCAGCTTCCCCGGCGGACGGGTGGACCCGGGCGAGGGGATCGAGGAGGCGGCACTCCGCGAGGCGGAGGAGGAGATCGGCCTCCGCCCCGAGAGCGTCACCGTGCTCGGGCGTCTCCCAGCCTTCTACATCCCACCATCCCGGTTCTGGATGTCAACGGTCGTGGCCGCCTGGGACCGCCCTCACGACCTCGCGCCGAACGAGGCGGAGGTGGCGGAGATCCTGCAGGTCGAGCTGTCCCGGCTGCACGACCGCGCGGCGTGGCGGGCCGTCCCGCTCAGTCGGATGGGGATGAGTTGGGCCTGGGACCTCGGCGGGACCAACCTGCTGTGGGGCGCGACGGCGGTCGTCACCAGCGTCCTGCTGGGTGTGATGGACGGTGACTGGGCAGGTGGCACCCAGCCTGAGGACCTGCCGCCTGAGCGGTATGTCCGGCCCTGGGAGCGGCCGGCGACCGCAGGGCTGCAGCCCACCGCCCGACGACCCCGCGCCCGACTGCAGGACATCCCCGATGCGGAGTTCCCTCCGGATGAATCGGACGTGGAACAGCGGGCCGCAGGAGTCGATCAGCCGAAGGCGGACCGGGCGTTGGCCGCCGACGTCGTCCTCGCCGTCGAGCGTCTCATCCACCGCCCGGACGGACCGATCGTCGTCCTGGTGGGTCCGGGACGGACCGGTCGGGTTGCGGTCATGGCGGCTGATCTGCTCCGCTCCGCCGGCGAGGAGGTCGTGGTCGTCACGCTGGCGTCCGACGCCGCGGGGAGCCTGACCGACCCCACGGGGAGCCTGAGCGACCAAGACGAGATGCCATCCGCCTCCGACCCCCTCTCCAAGCGCCGCCTACCCCGCGGGGATGCTCCCGCAGGCCTCGACGGGCCGATCGGCGTCGTGATCGACGGGATGCTTGGGCGGGGATTCGTCCAGCCGCTGCGCGAGCCGCTCCTCGGGGTCGTTCGATCCCTCGCCACCACCGGTGCCCCGCTGATCGCCCTGGACCTCCCCAGCGGCATCGACCCAGAGGAGGGCATGATCGGAGATGCCGTCTCGGCCGACGTCACGATCGCCGTCGAGCCCCTCCTCCCAGCGCATCGGGGGCTTGGTGTCGCCCCCTTCCTCGGCGACATCTACGTCAGCCGTCTGCAGCACGACTTGGCACGCGCCGTCCTGGTCGATCGGCCGACGGCCTGGGCTGAGTAGCCGGGGGGCCCTCCCCCCGCGATCACGTTCGGAGGCACAGCCCCTACCCTCGGGGGCCATGAGGTACCTGAGCACCCGAGGAGACCACACACCTCGGCGCTTCTGCGACATCCTGCTGGAGGGGCTGGCTCCGGACGGTGGGCTCTACCTGCCGTCGGCCTACCCCACCGTGGACGACCAGACCCTGTCAGCATGGCGAGGGCTGCCCTACGACGACCTCGCGTTCGAGGTTCTCAGCCTCTTCATCGACGACATCCCGCCGGATGACCTTCGCGACCTGGTGGGCAGGACCTACACCGCGGACGTCTTCGGCAGCGACGAGATCACCCCTCTCCGACCGCTTGACGACGGAGTGCTCCTGCAGGGTCTCTCGAACGGCCCGACGCTCGCCTTCAAGGACATCGCGATGCAGCTGCTCGGAGCGCTGTTCGAGTACGAGTTGGCTCGGCGTGGCGAGGAGCTCAACATCCTGGGGGCAACCTCCGGCGACACGGGCAGCGCGGCGGAGTACGCGATGCGTGGTCGCGAGGGCATCCGGGTGTTCATGCTGAGCCCATACGGCCGGATGAGCCCCTTCCAGCAGGCGCAGATGTTCAGCCTGCGGGACGCCAACATCCACAACATCGCTGTGGAGGGGGTATTCGATGACGCCCAGGACATCGTCAAGGCCGTGTCGGGGGACCTCGAGTTCAAGCGTCGGCTGCGGATCGGGACGGTCAACTCGATCAACTGGGCCAGGCTGCTGGCGCAGGTCGTGTACTACGTCGCCGGATACCTGCGGGCCACGTCCTCGAACGACCAGACCGTCAGCTTCACCGTTCCCTCCGGCAACTTCGGCAACGTCTGCGCCGGCCACGTCGCCCGGTCGATGGGCGTCCCGATCAGCAACCTGATCGTCGCAACCAACGAGAACAACGTCCTCGCGGAGTTCTTCGAGACGGGGACCTACCGCGTGCGTGGCGGGGCCGAGACGCATCAGACGTCCAGCCCCTCGATGGACATCTCCAAGGCCTCCAACTTCGAGCGCTTCATCTTCGACCTCGTCGGTCGCGACACGGATCGGACCCAGACGCTGTTCGGCACGTCGCTCCGCGAGCACGGGGAGTTCACCGTCTCACCAGCGGAGTTCGACCGGATCGGGACCTACGGCTTCTTGGCCGGGACCAGCACACACGCCGACCGGCTGGCCATGATCAAGCGGACCTGGGAGACCGACGACGTTCTGGTCGACCCGCACACCGCCGACGGCCTGACCACGGCGCGCCGTCTTCGCCGGACCGGCGCCGTCGCCAGCGAGCCCATGATCGTGCTCGAGACGGCCCTGCCGGTGAAGTTCGCTGAGACCATCACCGAGGCCGTGGGGTTCCAGCCGGAGCGGCCGCCGTCGCTCGAGGGGCTGGAGGACCTGCCGAGGCGGGTCCAGGTCATGCCACCCGACGTCGACCAGGTCAAGGACTACATCGAGACCCACGCCGGGGCGTGAAGCGCAGGGCCGTTGGTGGTCAGCTGGCTCGGGCCTGGTCGAGCAGGTCCTGGCACACTGCGGCCTCGCCTCCGAGTGCGACCACGCGGTCAGGGTGCAGGCGGGCGATCTCGTCAGCCACCACACCCGGCAAGACCCCGCAGGACGGAACCAGGAGTATCGGGCCGGCGGTCAGCGCCCCTCCGGCGACGGCGTCGGCGAACACATCGGCTCGGGCCAGATAGGCGGTCGCCGCCCCGTCGGGGAACTGCTCCTGGGAGATCGCGATGGCCGTCTCGATGCGAGACGGCCCGGCCAACCGGTCGCCGTCACGGAGCGGACCGGTCTGCGTCGGTGTCGGCGACGGGGTCGGTTCGCCGGGTTGGCGGGCGGCACCCGAGTCGGGCGCCACCTGAAGGCCACTGACGTCGACGGCCTGCCAGGCGCGACCGGGAATGTCCCGCAGCGACCGGAGGGCGTCGTTGTCCCAGCGCTGGTCGGGGACCCCACCGATGAACCAGGGCGAGCCGTTGTCGGCCAGGATCGCCCCGTAGGTCTGCAGCGCGACCAGGACCGGCCTGACCTGCTCGGGGAACTCAGCGGGGTCCAGGGTCGGGTCCAGGCGGAATCGGGCACCCATCGGCGGGAGAGACGGATCGTCGGCTGCTCCTGCCTGGTGCCGGGCTGGCCAGATGAAGCTGCGGTCAGTCCGTGGCGCCGTCATCCGGATGGCGTGGTCGATCACCCCGGCTTCCACCTCGTCGTACCGGACCAGGCCGGGGAGGATCGGCAGGCCGGCGGCGTCCGCCGAGGTCCAGGTCTCGGGACGGAGATCGTTCGAGGTGAGGTCGAAGATCGCACCTGAGCCGGCGGTCCAGCTGGCACCGCCATCGTCGCTGCGGGCATCGAACAGCTCGTAGAGGCTGCAGGAGTCCCGGTCGATGACGAGGATGTGCCGGTCGCCGTCCGCGTCGGGACCACCTTCGATGGGCGCATCCGGAGGGACGGGGTAGGGGCCGGGGTCGCTCTCGTCATCGAACCGGAAGGTGACGGGCACCCGCGGCTGGTCGTCGTCGACCACGACGTAGGGGATGCCGATCGGGCCTCCGGCGAACGTGCCCGACCCGAAGTCGGTGACGATGGTGGCATCTGACCCGATGGAGGCCACCCACGCCGCTGACTGCTCGTGGACGGGGGCATCGACGATCGGCGTGTTCCAGATCGAGTCGTCCGGGAGGACCGGGCAGTCCGGGGCCTCCGGGAGGGGTGCGGCCACGTCGACTCCGGCGGGGGCACAGGCGGAGAGGAGGAGGGCCATGGCGAGGATCAGTCGACGCATGTGTGACTTCTACCGGATTGGCCGGGTCAAGCTACACATGAGGCGACCGGGTCTCGCACGCGATGCCGTCAACACGCGAGCGAAGCGAGTCGTATCGCGTGGGGGTGGCGGGATTCGAACCCGCACTGGACCGATTTTAAGTCGGGTGCCTCTGCCGGTTGGGCTACACCCCCGAGAGTCCTCAGTCTAGGGAGCCGGCGCCGTCCGGATACCGCACCCAGAGGTCCCGGATCCAGCCCACCACCGTCGTGATGAACTGCTGGGAGTACGGGCCGTCCAGCTCGCCGGCCATCCAGTTGCGCAGGTGGGCGTCGGCGTCAACCGACTCCGGGATCGTGTGCATCCCGTGATCAGCCCCGCGGATGATGGCCAGCGTGACGTCGGGGTTGCCCGCCGCCCTCAGCGCCGCCGCCGAGTCGTAGGCCTGCTGCACCGGCACGTTGATGTCCCGGTCGCCGTGGATCACCATCACCGGTGCCCGGACGTGGGCGAACTGCTCGGGATAGGCGTGCCGGAGCTCCTGGATCGTCCGCTCCAGGTAGTCGACCCGCTCGGTGCCGTCCTCGTCGGTCCAGCGGTACTCCGGCTCACCCCGTCGCGCCGCCGCCAGCATCTGCGGCCACACCCGGGCCACCCCGAGGAACGGTCCCTTCGTCCGCTGCACGAGCGCGAGCTCGTCGGGACCGCGCTCGCTGAAGTCCAGCACGAGCGAGTAGATGTAGCTGATGAAGTCGCCGATGTCCTGGTGCACACCGCCCCACAGGATGTAGGCGGCCGGGATCTCGGTCCGTTCCGCCACACGACAGGAGAAGTGGGCGCCGGCACTGGTGCCCATCACGACGATCCGGTCGGGGTCCACCTCCGACCGGGACGCCAGGAACTCGATGGCCGCGTGGACGTCCTGCACGTCGGTCTCGACACTGGTGTAGCTGTCTCGCTCACCCGGCGGATCTCCCGGCTCACGTGGCCCGCCCGTGCTCGCCTGCACCCCTCGCTTGTCCCAGCACAGCTGGGCGATCCCGGCCTGCGCCAGCTGCTCGCCCACCCAGTGGTGGCGCGAGTGGGGCTGCACCGTCCCGTCAGGCAGCACCTGGTCGCCGTATCGGTTCTGCGGGCCGGTTCCGGCCACGGACAGCACCAAAGGATGTGGTCCCGGCCCCACCGGCACGACCAGGTCGCCCACCAGGGTCTCGGCGCCGGAGGGGAAGGTGACCTCGAACCTGCGGTGCTGACCGGTCATGCGTCCAGCGAGGCCGCGAAGGTACGAGCCGGATGATCTTCGGGTAGCTCGGCCAGGGTGAACACCGCCCCCTCCTCGCGGACCTGGCGTTCCAGGCTCGCCTGCATCTCCACCAGCCCCTCCACCATCTCGGCGTGGGTCCACGAGCCGGACTTGAAGATCAGCAGGACCGCCGGCTCGTCGAAGGGGTTCTCGAAGCCCGTGGGCACGTCGTAATCCATGTGGAAGAGGTCGCCGGGTCCCAGCACCGTCCGGATCTCCTGACCCTCGTCGTCGGTGGTGCAGAACACCCAGCGCCCGGATGGGGTGAAGATCAGGCTCTCGGTCGGGTGTGGGTGCGGGTAGCACCACATCCCCGGCTCCATCACGATCATGTGGGACGTCACGTTCTCACCGGAGAGCAGCGGCACGACCCGACCCTCGAGGGTGTCGACGCCGGGGAGGTCGGCCACGCCGCGGAGGACGGTGCACGCACCGATCGGCTCGGACGACGGCTCGAGGAGGGTCGAATCGGGCGGGGTGAGGTCGCTCATCAGGACACCCTAGAGGCGGGGATTGATCCGCTCCTCCATCCAGAACGCCATGAGCGCGAACCCCAGCGAGGACGCCATGATCATCAGCCCCGGCGGCAGCACCCACCACTTCCAGGCCGGTGTGAAGAAGGCGCCGCGTTCCTGCGCCCAGAACAGGATCGAGCCCCAGCTCTTCTGGATGGGATCGCCCAGCCCGAGGAACGACAGGGCCGCCTCGAGCAGGATGGCCTGCGCGGTGGCCTGCACGAACTCGCCGGTCCCCAGCAGCGCCGTCCGGGGCAGCACGTGGCGCCTGATGGCCCACCGATCACGTGCCCCCATCGACTTCGCCGCGAGGACGTAGTCCCGGGTGCGCAGCGAGAGCACCTGCGAGCGGATCACCCGCGCCGTCGGCGCCCAGATCAGGATGCCGATCACGAACGTGGTCGTGACGATGCTGCGCCCGAGGTAGGCCGCCAGCACGATCAGCAGCGGGAGGAACGGCAGGATCAGCACGACGTCGACCCCACGCATGAGGAACGACCCGAGCCGCTTCGGGTAGTACCCCGCCAGGATTCCGACCGTGCCCCCGATCAGCATGGCGAAGGTGGCTGCGACCAGCCCGACCAGGAGCGACACCCTGGTGCCGAAGATCAGCTCGCTCAGGAGGTCGTTACCGACGTCGTTGGTGCCGAGCGGATGCGTGCTGCTGGGTGGAAGGAACGGTGTGGCGACCCGCTCGGTCGGGTCGAAGGGGGCCAGCAGCGGCGCGAAGATCGCGATGATCAGCAGGGTCGCGACCATCCCCGCGCCCATGATCCCGAGGATCCGGGGGAGCCGCCGCCGTCGGGCCAATCCCGCCGCGGCCTTGGCGTCGGCGGAACCCGGCTCGATGTCGATCGCCGTACTCACCTCGACGCCCTCGTCCGCGGGTCGAGCACCGGGTAGATCAGGTCGGCTGCCAGGTTGGCCAGCAGCATCGCGATGGTGAACACCAGGAAGGCGGCCTGCATGACCGGGTAGTCGCGTCCGCCGACCGCCTCGAACGTCAGCCGGCCGAGCCCGGGATAGCTGAACACCGTCTCGATCACGACGGTCCCGCCGAAGGCGAAGCCCAGTCGGATCGCCAGCACCGTCAGGACGGGGGCGAGCGCGTTCCGAGCCACGTGGCGGAACAGCAGCCGCGCCTCCGAGGCGCCCTTGGCTCGGGCCGTCCGGATGTAGTCCTCGCCCAGGGTCTCGAGCATCGAGTACCGCATGGTCAGGTACACGGCGGGGGTCGAGACGATGGAGAGGGTGGCGACGGGCAGGACGGCGTGCTGCGCGATGTCGAGGGCACGGTCCCACCCGGTGAGGCCGCTGGCTGCTGTCTCGGCCCCGAACGACGGCAGGATCCCGAGCGTGACGGCGAAGCCGGAGATCAGCAGCATCCCCAGCCAGAACGGGGGCATCGACTCCAGGCTGATCATGGTCGTCAGGGAGGTGAGGTCCGAGGCCTTGCCGCGCCGCCACGCCGAGATGGCCCCCGTGGTCACGCCGACGAGTGCGGAGATGGCCAGCGACGCCAACGTCAGCAGCAACGTCCAGGGCAGCCGCTCGGTGATCATCTCGATGATCGGTCGGCTGGACCGGTAGGAGAACCCGAGGTCGCCGGTCAGCAGGTTGCCCCAGTACTGGACGTACTGCTGCAGCAGGGACTGATCCAGGCCGGCCGCCGTCACGATCTCCGCGCGCTGTTCGGGGGTGAGCAGGCCGACGTCCACACCCGCGATCAGTGCCAGGGGGTTGCCCGGCATGAAGCGGGGGAGGAGGAAGTTGATCGTCACCGCGATCACGAGTACCAGGAGGTACTGCGCGATCCGTCGGGTGTCGAGTCGGCCCACTCGGCGTGCCTGGCGGTGCGTCGCCGCTACGGACGAGCCTCGGCCGGCAAGAGCGAGAGCTTGCTGACGATGCCCTGACCGGCGATGAACTCCCACTCGCCGTAGACCTCGCTGTTGTAGGCGTACGCGCCGTCGCGGTACAGCAGGGTCACGAAGGGCAGTTGCTCGGCGAAGAGGGTCTGCAGCTCACCGATCAGCTCGAGTCGGGTGTCGGGGTCACCCTCGACGGTGAGCGCCTGCGCGACCTCGTCCATCTCCGGATTGCTGAACGCGGTCAGGTTGAGCGCGCCGATCGAGGGATCGGAGTGCACCAGTGAGGCGACCCGGCTGGCATCCGCCTGGATCGGCGCCGACCAGCCCCACATGGCCAGGTCGTAGTTGCGTCCGTTGGCGATGTCGAAGCCCGGCCACACCGCCTCCTCCCAGGTGGTGGACTCGACGGATGTGACCTCAGCCCCGATGCCGATCTCGGCCAGCATCTCTGACACCAGTTCCGCCGTCCGCAGCCGGAGGGTGTTGTCGGAGGGGGTGATCAGCTCATACGACATGGGCTCGCCGTCGGCTTCGCGGATGCCGTCCCCATCGGAGTCGGTGTACCCGGCGTCCTCGAGCAGTCCGTTGGCCTGTTCGACGTCGGTCGTGGTCTCGACGTCGGGGTTGAAGCTGACCTGGTCCGGGTGGATCCAGCCAGCCGATCCGGGTGTCGCCGCACCCAGGAAGACGGTGTCGACGATGTCCTGCCGGTCCATCGCCAGCGACATGGCCTGCCGGACGGCGACGTCATCGAACGGTGCCTTGGAGGCGTCGTAGTACAGCAGGTCGGTTGAGAACTCGGGCCCCTGGACGATGTCGATCGGGTCCTGCGCATCGAGCAGCGGGACCTGCTCGGGCGAGACGCCGTCGAAGATCACGTCAACCTCGCCGGACCGGATGGCCGCCTGGGCGCCGGTGTCGTCGGCGAACTGGACCAGGACCAGCTCATCGACGGCGGGGGCGCCGCGGAAGTAGTCGGGGTTGGCCTCCATCGTGTAGCTCTGGTCGGGCGCGTAGTCGGTCAGGACGTAGGGGCCCGAGCCGACGTTGGTCACGCTGTCGAACTGGTGGTTCTCCGGGTCGGTGACCTCCGACCAGACGTGTTCGGGGATGATCGGGACGTCGGAGAGGGTGCTGAGCGGGAACGACGGGTTCGCGGCCTCCAGGGTGATGTCAACCGTCAGGTCGCCGGTGGCCTCGGCCCCGGTCACCCCGGCCAGTGCCCGGCTGAACCGGCTCTGGCTGTTGTTGAGGAAGTAGTCCACGGTGAAGGCGACGTCGCTGGCGTCCAGGGTCTCGCCGTCGTTGAACGTGACGCCCTCCGCGAGGGTCAGGCTGTAGGTCAGTCCGTCGTCGGAGACGTCGACGGTCTCCGCCAGCCAGGGCTGCGGGATGCCGTCTCCGTCGATCTGCATCAGCGAGTCGTACTGCATCATCAGCAGGTTCCAGCCGGGGAAGCCGGTGATGTAGGTGTAGGGGTTCAGCGACGCCTCGTCGCCGATCATGCCGGCCCGCAGCGTGGTGGCGGCATCCGATCCACTCGCCGGCTCGTCGGGCTCGGCCAGAACCGCATCTCCGTCGGAGTCGCTCTCTGTGTCACCCTCGGACGGATCGGAGCTCTCCGTCGCAGCGTCACCGTCGGCGGCGTCGGCCGTCTCCTCGGTGTCCACGCCCTCATCGTCATCGCCCTCGTCGTCGCCGCCCCCACAGGCGGCTGCCAGCAGCGCCAGCGCCAGCGACATCGCGAGCAGTCGCAGCCAAGCGGTGTTCGAGCCGGTTCGGTTGAGCGTCTTCATCATGTCGTTCCTTGGTCGAGGGTCGTGTGCTGTTGGGGGCATCGGACGAGGGGACGATCACTGGGGTACTGCGGTTCCACCGGCTGGCTCGACCAGATGGCAGGCAACGGTGCGGTCGGCCGTGATGGCACGAAGCGTGGGGACCTCGACGTCGCAGGTCCCGGGAACGGCCAGGGGGCAGCGGGTGTGAAATCTACAGCCGCTGGGCGGGGCCAACGGGCTCGGCAGGTCTCCCCTGAGCCGGGTGTCCTCGCCGCGACCACCGTCCTCCCCCTCGTCGTCCTGGGCTCGGGGCTCGGGGGAGGGCACCGCGGCCAGCAGCGCGACGGTGTAGGGGTGCAGGGGGTTGGCGTAGAGCTGGTCGCGAGGTGCCCGCTCGACGATCTGGCCCAGGTACATCACGGCCACATCATCGGAGATGTGGCGGACGACGGCCAGGTCGTGGGCGATGAAGAGAAAGCCGAGTCCGCGCTCGATCTGCACGGTTGCCAACAGGTTGACGATCTGGGCCTGCACCGACACGTCGAGGGCGGAGACCGGCTCGTCGCACACGATGACGTCGGGCTGGGCGGCGATGGCCCGCGCCACCGCGATGCGTTGTCGTTGACCGCCGGAGAACTCGTGGGGGTAGCGCGACACCGCGTCCGCTGGCAATCCCACGGCCGCCAGCAGTTCGATGACGCTCTCCTCGATCCGGTCCTCCTCGACCAGTCCGTGGATGCGCATGGGCTCGGCGACGACGTCGATCACCCGGGCGCCCGGGTTCATCGACGAGAAGGGATCCTGGAAGATCATCTGGATGCCACGCCGATGGGGACCCGGCTTGGAGGTCACGGCCACGCCGTTCAGGGTGATCGTGCCGGCTGTCGGCTCGACCAGTCCGACCAGGGCACGGCCCAGGGTGGTCTTGCCACAGCCGCTCTCGCCGACCACACCCAGGGTGCGACCGGGGCGCACGTCGAGGGTGACGCCGTCCACGGCACGGACCGTGGCCGACCGGGAGCCGAGGAAGCCACGCCGGACGTCGAAGTGCACCGAGAGGTCGCGGATCGCAACACCCGGCCCCTCGGTCCGAGAGGTCCAGGATCGGGTGGTCGGGGCCGCCCATCTGAGCTCCCGGACGATGTCCGCATGTCTCAGGCAGGCCGTCCGGTGGCCGTCCTCCGCCAGCGGGGTCAGCTCGGTTGGTGTGCTCTGGCAGGCGTCGTCGGCCATCGGACACCGATCGACGAAGGCACAGCCGGTGTGGGGTTCGGTGACCACCTCCGGCGAGCCGGGTATCTCGGGGAGCGTGCCGGTCACCTCGCCGTCCAGACCTGGGATGGAGCGCAGCAGGCCGGCGGTGTACGGGTGACCCGAGCCGCGGTAGACCTGCTGGGCGGTGCCGGTCTCCATGACCCGGCCGCCGTACAGGACGCTGACACGGTCGGCCAGCTCGGCCACGACCCCGAGATCGTGGGTGATCCACACGACGGACATGCCGGTCTCCGCCTGCAGGTCCCTGACCAACTCGACGATCTGGCGCTGCACGGTGACGTCGAGTGCGGTGGTCGGCTCGTCGGCGATCAGCAGCTTCGGGTTGCAGGCAAGCGCCATCGCGATCATGGCGCGCTGCCGCATGCCGCCGGAGAACTCGTGGGGATGGTCATCCACGCGGCGTGCTGCGGCTGGTATGCCGACCCGGTCGAGCAGGTCGATCACACGGGTGCGTCGCTCACGCCGCGAGAGGTCGGTGTGCAGCTGCAGGGACTCGCCGATCTGGCGGCCGACGGAGTGCACCGGGTTCAGGGAGGACATCGGGTCCTGGAAGACCATCGCCATGTCTCGGCCCCGTATGGCCCGCATCCGCTTGGCCGAGGCGTGGAGGAGTGATTCGCCTGCCAGGATGATGTGCCCGCTGACGGCCGCCGTGGCCGGCAGCAGTCCCATGGTGGCCAGCATCGACACGCTCTTGCCCGAGCCGGACTCACCCACCACGGCCAGGACCTCGCCGGGGTCCACCGAGAGCTCGATGCCATCGAGTGCCAGGACACGCCCGCGAGGCGTCGCAAACGATACCCGAAGGTCCCGCACGTCGAGGAGGGGGCCGGCGACCGTCATGCCCCCACTCTTCACGACCGACGTGTCGGTTTGATGTCTTTCTCCCGGCCGGTCCGTCAGCTGGGAGGCTTTTTGCCCGCTACGACCCGACGATCATCGTGATGTCGGGTCAGCTCGTGGTGGTCGTTCCCGCTCGGATCCACGTGGACGGTGACCTCCTCGAGCCTGGCCACGCCGTGGAAGAGGGTGTGTCGGACGGCCTCGGCCACCTCGTGACCTGCAGCCACCGACAGCGCCCCGTCGACCTTGATGTGCAGGCTCGCCTCCATGCGGTGGCCCAACCAGCGGACCCGGACCTGGTCGGTGCCGAGGACGCCATCGACGTCGTCAGCCAGGCGCTGGATCGTCTCGGTGACGGCGGGATCGACGCCGTCCATCAGGCGCCGGAAGACCTGGCGCAGGGCGTCGCGGAGGACGAAGAGGATCGCGACCGTGATCAGCAGACCGATGATCGGGTCCGCCAGCGGGAAGCCGGCCCAGACGCCGATGCCGCCGAACACGACGGCGAGCGAGGTGAGCCCGTCCGTGCGAGCGTGGTGGCCATCGGCGATCAGCGCTGCTGACCCGATCTGGTTCCCGATCCTGATGCGGTACAGGGCGACGGCCTCGTTGCCGAGGAAGCCGATGATCCCCGCAGCCACGAGCAGGCCGACGTTGTTGACCTCCTGTGGTTCGACCAGCCGGCCGATCGACTCCCAGCCGGCGACGACGGCCGAGAGGGCGATCATCGCCACGATGAACAGCCCTGAGAGGTCCTCGGCCCGGCGGAACCCGAAGGTGAAGCTCGTCGTCGCTCCCCGGCGACCGAGGACGAAGGCGATCCAGAGCGGGATCGAGGTCAGCCCGTCCGAGAAGTTGTGGATGGTGTCGGCGAGGAGCGCCACCGAGCCCGTGATGAGGACCACGACAACCTGCAGCAGCGCCGTGACGAGCAGGCCGACCAGCGAGATCTTCACGGCACGAATCCCCTGCTCCGAGGATTCCAGGGCAGTGTCGACCGAGTCCGCCGAGTCGTGGCTGTGCGGCTGGTAGAGCTCCTTCAGCCACGCCAGGGGACCTGACGGGTGGTCGTGGTCGTGCTGGTGGTCGTGGTCGTGTTGGTTGTCGTGGTCGGGCACTGGCGTTCCCATCGGCGCACGGATACCTGCAGGGCAGGGCCTTAGATATATCAGCAAGTCTATACAGATATATCTGACGGTCAAGGAGTCCCTCAGTCCAGAGCACTAGGGTCCACGTGTGTCCCGCTACCACACCCAGGCACATCGCCCGGCGCACCCGCCGGCGCAGAGCGCCACCACCCGGGCGTACCTGCACCTCAAGGAGCGGATCCTCACCTGCGAGCTGGCGCCGGGCACGTCGATGTTCGAGGGGGAGTTGGCGGCCGAGCTCGAGATGAGCAAGACCCCCGTCCGTGAGGCCCTGGGGATGCTGTCGCACGAGGGGTTCGTCCAGGTGATCCCGCGACAGGGCTACCGGGTCAGCGACATCTCCCTGGCGGATGTGAAGGAGCTGTTCGGTCTTCGGCTGCTGCTCGAACCGGAGGCGGCCCGACTGGCGGCCGCGCGGGCTGATCCTGACACGCTCGCGGAGCTGGGGCGACTGGCCGCACACGATCCGGACGACGACGCGGGAACCCGTGCGACACAGGCCACCGCGTTTCACATGGCGCTGGCTCACGCCTCGGGTAGCGCGCGTCTGGCTGCCACGCTGGGCAATCTGCTCGAGGAGATCCAGCGACTCTTCTTCATCGGTCTGCCGTTGGGGGAGGGGTCAGGACACGCCGAAGCTCAGACCAGCGGAGAGCACCACGACCACGGCGGGCACGCCGCGCTGATGGACGCCCTCGACGCAGGGGATGCCGACGCCGCCGAGCGTCTTGCCCGCCAGCAGGTGCAGGCCAGCCGAGATGCGGTGATGGCGGCGATCATGGCGACGTTGGCCGGCAGCGGCCCCGCCGCCTCGGCCGAGGACGTCATGCTCGGCCAGGCCCTCTGAGCCTGCCCCCTACGCCTGGTCGGTGGCCGACCCGACCGCGCGCGGGCACGCATGCATGAACTCACGCGCTCTGATCGGGCTACCTCACGCCTGCGTCGGCGCCGTGGTGACCGAATCGGGCCAGCCCCGGAGTGCAGCCGCCAGGATCTGATCGGTGTCTGCCCGACGGGCCGGGTCGGGGAGCGGGGCAGCCGGGCCGGTCAGGTGCCGGTCGATGAAGCGGCGCACCACCGCAACCCCGGCGTGGTCGTCGTCCTTGGCGATCCGATGCGAGGCGTGTTCGACCAGCAGGGCGGCCGTGTAGACCCGCCCGGCACGCAGCGCGAAGATCCGCATGGTCGCCTCCACGTCGGCGGCGTCGGAGGAGGCGAAGGCCGCCGCCCCCTCGGCCAGCCGCCGCAAGTGGGCCGCGACCACGCTGACGGGCTCGGCCAGGTCGGGACTGTCCGTGCCGGTCATGCGGTCTGCTGCGTCCTCCAGGAACGCCGCCACGGCATCCTCACGGACGGCCGCCCGCAGCAGGTCCAGGGACAACACGTTGGTGGTGCCCTCCCAGATCGAGAGCACCTGGGCGTCCCGGAGCAGCGCGGGCAGCCCGGTGTTCTCGACGTAGCCGGCGCCGCCGAAGGACTCGACCACCTCGGACGCGGCAGCCACGGCCGAGCGGGCGGTCAGCAGCTTGACGACTGGCATCAGCGCCCGGCGGGCGAGTGCCTCTGCAGGCGAGGCCGTCCCGGTCTCGGCGCGTCCCATCAGCTGGGCGGCACGCGCGACGATGGCGGCCGATCCCTCGTACTCCACGGCCAGATCGGCCAGGGTCGTGCGGTGCAGCGGCAGGTCCAGTAGGCGGCGTCCGAACGCCTGGCGGACCTGCCCGTAGGACAGGGCGAGCTGCAGGCCACGTGCCTGGCTGCTCATGGACCAGTAGGCATTCCACAGCCGGGTGACGGTCAGCATGCCAACGATCGACTTGACCCCGCGGTGCGGCGGCCCGACCGGCGTGGCATACGCCCCCACCAGGTCGAGTTCGGCCGTGGGGAGGGACTTGGTCCCGAGCTTGTCCTTCAGGCGTCTGACCTGGATGGTGCGGCCGATCTGCGAGCGCCCATCACGTGGGTCGACGCGCTCGACCAGGTACAGGCCAAGCCCCCGCGATCCCGCCACCACGGAACCGTCGGCCGCTGCCGTCCGGGCCAGCGCAAGCGCACAGTCCGCTGTGGTGGCCGAGGTGAACCACTTGGTCCCGCTCAGCGCGAAGCCGCCGTCCGGCAGCGGGTGGGCGACCGTCTCGGTGCGTCCCACATCCGAGCCGCCGGGCTTCTCCGTCATCCACTGGCCTGACGTCCAGGCGTCGGGGGTCCTCCCGGTCAGGCGGGGCACCACACGGTCGCGCACCTCGGGCTCGCCGACGTCGGTCAGCACCCGTGCAGCCGCGTCGGTCATCGAGACCGGGCAGGTGTAGACGGCGGAGGAGGGGCCGTACAGGTGCACCAGGGCCATCTGCTCCAGGCGCGCGTGGGGATCGTCGGGTCGCTCGTAGGGGATGGCTGCCAGTCCCAGGGACGCCTGGACCTCGTGGAGCCTCGTCCAGGCAGACGACACCGCGATGTGGTCAACGCGCCGTCCCCAGGCGTCGTACTGCTCCAGCGTGGGTTCCTCGCGCTGAGCCTGGGTCGCGAGGTCAAGCAGCTCGCCAGCCGCGCGCTCCCCAAGCTGGCGAAGCTCGGGCTGGATCTCCTCCCACCGGGCAGCAGGGAGCAGACGCCGGAGGTGCGACCGGAAGATCGGATCGGCGTCGTAGGTGTTCGGCAGGCTGGGCCCGTCCTGGATGAAGTCCATGTTCGAACACTATCGCGGAGTCCCGCCCGGCTCGGTTGGCACGTCGACGTGAGCCAAGATGGCTCCGCGTATGGTGTGAAGACATTCCAACCCAAGGAGCCTCTCCCCATGACCGCCGACGAGGAGCGCATCGCGCTATTCCTCGACTACGAGAACCTGGCCATCGGTGCCCGAGAAGACCTGCGCGGCATGCAGTTCGCCCTCCGGCCCCTGGCTGATGCCCTGGCCGAACGAGGTCGCGTGGTCGTCCGCAAGGCCTACGCCGACTGGTCCTACTTCGACTCGGACCGCCGGATGTTGACGCGTGAGAACGTGGAGCTCATCGAGATCCCCCAGCGGATGGGGGCGGTCCGCAAGAATGCCGCCGACATCAAGATGGCGGTCGATGCCATCGAGTTGGTCTTCGAGCGCGAGTACATGACCACCTTCGTGATCTGCACCGGCGACAGCGACTTCACGCCGCTCGTCAACAAGCTCCGCGAGCTCAACAAGCGGGTGATCGGCGTGGGCCTGGAGGCCTCGACCTCCAAGATGCTGCCGCCGGCGTGTGACGAATTCCTCTTCTACGAGCGACTGGAGGGCGTGGACCTGCCGACCAAGAAGGGCCGCTCCGGTCGTCGCAGCGGCGGGGGCCGCAGCTCGTCGGGCCGTGGGTCGGGCGGGTCGTCGTCGAAGAAGTCGTCGCAGCCCGAGGAGTCGACCTCGTCCACCTCCGACGATGACTCGGCTGATGACGCGCCTCGGCACACCGATGTCGGCAAGCTGGTGACACAGACCCTCTCGGGCCTGCAGCGGTCCAGTGGAGGGGTGGTGCTGGCTTCGGCGCTCAAGCGCGCCATCCTGCGGAAGGACCCGACCTTCAGCGAGGCGGACTACGGCTTCCGCGCCTTCGGGGAGTTCCTGCGCGACATGGAGTCCAAGGACGTCATCGAGCTGTCGAGCAGCGCGGCGAAGGGTGACCCGGAAGTCGGCTTCCCCGAGACCTCCAAGACCGAAGCCGATGCCTTCGAGTTGCTCGGCGACGTCGTGCGAGACAACCAGCCCACACCGCTGTCAGGCCTCAAGGACAAGATGCGGGCGATTCAGCCCGACTTCTCGGAGAAGCGCTTCGGCTTCGGCGGGTTCCTGCAGTTCTGCAAGGCGGCGCGGACGCGGGACATCGTGTCCATGGAGTGGGACGACGACGTCGACGACTACGTCCTTTCCATGGTCAGCAGCTGACGAGTACCCTCCAGCAAGCCGACAGACCAAGGAGGCGAGGGAGTGGCTGAGCCGATCGGTGTCGTCATCGTCGACGACCACGCGATGGTCCGCATGGGCCTGCGCACGATGCTCACCGCCCACCATGACATCGCCGTGGTGGGCGAGGCCGGGAAGGTCGAGGAGGCGCTCGACGTCGTGGAGCAGGCCGAACCCGGGGTCGTTTTGCTGGACCTGCGACTAGGCGAGGAGGAGGGTGTCGAGGTGGCTCGGCGTCTTCGCGAGAAGGGCTCCGAGGTCACGATCCTGATGCTCAGCGTGCACGACTCGTCGCGGCACCTCCGGGATGCGCTGGCCGCCGGAGCCGATGGCTATCTGCTGAAGAGCGTCGCCGCCGACGACCTGGTAGCCGGGATCCGCAGCGCCTTCGCGGGCGAGACCGTCATCGGGCAGGAGTTCGTGCCGAAGCTGCTGGCGGACGCCCAGCGTGGGGTGCCGCTGGGTCAGCCGGGCGTGACCAAGCGGGAGCAGGAGGTCCTCGAGTTGGTCGCTGACGGCAAGGCCAACCGTGAGATCGCGGAGCACCTCGGGATCAGCACCCGGACGGCCCAGAAGCACATGGAGAACCTGTTCAAGAAGTTCGACGTCCACGACCGAACGGAGCTGGTCGCTCACGCCTTCCGCCGAGGCCTGCTGGGGTGAGCACGACTGCTTAACAGCATCGAAACACCACGGATGTTGGTCAGAAACCATGGCACCAATACGCTGCGGTCTCAGCAAGACCCGGGCCTTCCGGGAGAGCCACAGCCAGTCTGAAGGAGACACCGTGAAACTCGTCATGGCCATCGTGAAGCCGTTCAAGGTCGAGGACGTCAAAGAAGCCCTGCGTGAAGTCGGTGTCGCCGGCCTCACCGTGTCCGAGGCCCGCGGCTTCGGACGGCAGCGCGGCCACACCGAGGTCTACCGCGGTGCGGAGTACCAGGTGGACTTCGTGCCGAAGAGCCGCATCGAGGTCATGGTCGACGACGACCAGGTCGACGGTGTCATCGATGCGATCGTCAAGTCGGCGCGGACCGGCAAGATCGGGGACGGCAAGGTCGCCGTGATGGCCCTCGATGACGTCGTCCGCATCCGCACTGGTGAGCAGGGTCCCGACGCCATCTGAGTTGAGCGGCCGCCTCGACGTTCGGTCCGTAGCCGAGGAACCCGGCCGAGCCTGGTCGCACGCCTGGACCGCCATCGTCGACGACACCATCCGGTCGGCTCTGGCCGACCACCAGTCACAGAGCCGACGAGGCGGTGTGGTGTCGCTGATCGCCCTGGGATCCTACGCCCGACGAGGGTTGTGTCCCGGGTCGGACATCGACCTGCTGATCCTGCACGACGGGTGGCCGGGGCCCGATCTCGAAGGCCTGGTCCAGGCCGTCTGCTACCCGTTGTGGGACGCCGGCCTCTCCGTCGGCCATGCCGTGCGCACCGTGAAGGAGGCGGTGCGGTCGACGGGCGACCGAATCGACACCGCCACGGCGCTGACCGACCGTCGGCTCGTCGCCGGATCATCCGGCCTCGCCGACGACCTGTCGGCCCGGATGGCGAAGTGGCTCAGGAGGAATGGCGGGGCCTTCGCCACACAGATCGTGGAGGCGGACGCGGACCGTCAACGACGCCACGGGGGCACCGCCGGAGCGCTCGAACCGGATCTGAAGAGCGGTGCCGGCGGGCTGCGGGACCTGCACTCGATGCAGTGGGCGGGAGCGATCCTGCTCGGCGAGGCCGGGCTGGACCCGCTCGTCAGCGCCGGCTACCTGGGTGCTGACGAGCGAGCCCGTCTGGCCGGTGCCGGCGATCAGCTGCTGGCGGCCCGCTGTGCCCTGCACATGGTCGGGGACAAGTCCGTCCGCAACACCCTCCGGCTGGACCTGCAGGACGAGGTCGCCGTCCGCCTCGGCATGGGTGACGGCGACGACCTGCTCCGCGAGGTGGGTCTGGCAACCCGCACCATCGCGCACCTCCACGCGCGGACCTGGCCCGTGATGCTGGAAGACGCGACCAGCGGTCGCCGTCGTCGCCGGCCCTCCCCCCGTCCGGTGGATCACGGGTTGGTCCTGATCGACGGTCTCATCGAGGTCACCCCGGGGGCAGGCCTGGCGGACGACCGCTCGCTCGGGTTGCGCGCCGTCGCCGCAGCCGCGGAGCACGGCACGGTCGTCGGGCGCCGCAGCGCGATGGTGCTCCGCCGCGAGGTCGCCACGGCCGGATCGCTCGAGTGGGACGAGGACAGTCGCGGCGCCCTCCTGCGCATGTTGCGCTCGGGACGGCGCGGCATGGCAGCCATGCGCGATGCCGACTACCTGGGGCTGTGGGATGCCTACCTGCCGGAGTGGCACAAGGTCCGTGGGCGCCCCCAACGCAACCCGTTGCACACCTTCGACCTGGACACCCACGCGCTCCAGGCGGTGGCGTGGCTCGCGGATGTCGTCAGTGGCCAGCTGGATCCGGCCCACGCAGACATCTTCTCCGAGATGGAGGATCCGGACGGTGTGGTCCTCGGCACCTGGCTGCACGACGTCGGGAAGGCCTGGCCGGGGGATCACTCGGAGTCGGGGGAGATCATCGGCCGCCAGTGGATGCTCCACATGGGCTTCAGCGGCAAGCGGGCGGACCAGATCGCCAAGCTCATCCTGCTGCACCTGGTCCTGCCGGATGTGGCCACCCAGCGGGACATCGACGACCCGGACGAGATCGAACGTGTCGCGCTCATGGTCGGCGACGTCGAGACGTTGGACGGGCTGTACCTGCTGGGCATCGCGGACTCCCGGGCCACGGGCAGGGCCGCCTGGTCGGAGTGGAAGGACCTGCTGATCTCGCGGCTGCACGGCAAGGTGCGTCGGCTGCTGGTCGGCCAGGTCGGCGTGCTCGCCGGACCGAGCCCGGCGGACCTCGTGGTCCGATCGGCCCGCCACTTCGATGGGGACGTCGGGCTGCTCCGCAGCACCGTGGGCGGCCTGCCCGAGCGGTACCTGCGCCACGCCGGCCCCGAGCAGGTGGCCGCCCACTGCTCACTGCTCGAGAGCTTCTCCGCCGGGATTCGAGCTGCGGTTCGCCCCGGCCCCGTCGACTCGGTCGTCACGCTGACGGTGGTGGCCACGGACCGTCACGGCCTGTTCGCCGACGTCGTCGGGGTGCTGGCCTCGAATCGGATCGAGGTGGAACAGGCACGGGCCTTCACCCATGACGACGGGACGGTGCTCGACTGGTTCGTGGTCACCCCGCCGGAGGAGGTCGACTGGGAGCGCGTGATCGCCGATCTGGAGGCCATGGAGCGCAACGAGCACGAGGTCGCCGAAGCGGTCGAGCGACGGGAGCGGTCGCGAGACGTCCGACCCCCGGTCCTGGCCCGGCCCGTCCCGATCCGGGTGAGCACCTATGACCGGGGGGACGTCACCCGTGTGGAGGTCCGGGGGCCCGACAGCCCCGGGGTGCTGTACCGCGTGTCACGGGTCCTGTCGGACCTCGGGACCGAGCTGACGGGAGCCCTGGTCGCGACCCTGGGTCCGGAGGTGCGGGACGCCTTCTTCGTGTCGGGTGAGCTCCCGCCGCTGGAGGAGTTGGAGGCCGCGCTCGAACCAGCGCTGCTGGACACGCCGGCCGTCGCCTGAGGCCATTCTGCAGCATGTTGGACCTGGCCCACCTGGGGTCGGCTTCGCGCAACCTGTTGCTCAGTGGCTGCGGCTACAACACCCCGCCCTCCGTCATCTTCTTCATGTCGAGGATGCGGTCGACCTCGTCCTCGGACAGCCCCGAGTCCGCCTTGACGACCTCACGGAGCGGGCGGTCCTCCTTCAGCGCCTTCTTGGCCAGCTCCGCTGAGAGGTCGTAGCCGATGGCCGGCACCAGTGCGGTCACCGACGAGAGGTTCTTCTCGACCAGCTCGGTGTTGCGCTCGACGTCGGCCTCGACGCCGGCGATGCACTTGTCGACGAAGTTGCGGCAGGTGTTGGACAGCAGCGTGATGGACTCGAGCACGTTGCGGGCCATCATCGGGATGTACACGTTCAGTTCGAAGTTGCCGGAGAGCCCGCCGATCGTGACGGCCGCATCGTTGCCGATCACCTGGGCGGCGACCTGGGTCACCGACTCGGGGATCACCGGGTTGACCTTGGCTGGCATGATCGAGGAGCCCGGCTGGATCTCCGGCAGCCGGATCTCCCCGAGGCCGGTCCGCGGCCCCGAGCCCATCCAGCGCAGGTCGTTGGCGATCTTGGTCAGGCTCGCCGCAATCACCTTGAAGGCACCGGAGAGTTCGACCAACGCGTCGCGCGCGCCCTGCGCCTCGAAGTGGTTCTCGGCCTCCCGCAGGGCATCCAGGCCCGTCCGCTCCCGCAGATCCGCGATCACACCATCGGTCATGCCCTCGGGCGCGTTCAGGCCGGTGCCCACGGCCGTTCCGCCCAGTGGGAGTTCGGCAACCCGCTCCATCGCACTCTCGACCCGGACCTTGCCCAGTTCCACCTGGCGCGCGTAGCCGGAGAACTCCTGTCCGAGCGTCACCGGCGTCGCGTCCATCAGATGCGTCCTGCCGGACTTGACCACGTCGGCGAACGCCTCCGCCTTGTCCGCGAGGGCCTGGTGAAGGTACTCCAGCGCCGGAACCAGGTCCGCCGCGCAAGCCTGGTAGCTGGCGACGTGGACGGCGGTTGGGAACACGTCGTTGGAGGACTGCCCCGCGTTGACGTGGTCGTTCGGGTGGACGAGCTTCGAGCCGAGGTCCCCGCCGAGGATCTCCGTCGCCCGGTTCGCGATCACCTCGTTGGTGTTCATGTTCGAGGAGGTCCCGGACCCGGTCTGGAACACGTCCACGACGAAGTGGTCGTTCAGGGTCCCGTCGATCACCTCCTGGGCTGCCGCGGCGATCCCGTCGAACTGTGCCGGCGTGATGACGCCCTTGTTCCGATTGACCACGGCTGCTGAGGCCTTGATCTGGCCGAGGGCCTTGATGAGCGCCGGCGGGATGGGCTGGCCGGAGATCGGGAAGTTCTCCGCAGCACGCTGCGTCTGCGCGCCGTAGTAGGCCTTCGCGGGCACCTGCATGTCGCCCATGGAGTCTGATTCGATTCGGAAGTCGCTCATGGCGCTCACGATAGAGCGCCGTCCCGTCCGCGGCGATGCCTGCGGGCCGGCGGATCGCGATCAGCTACCAGCCCAGCGGCTCCCCATCCCGGAAGAAGCCGCCGGAGGGGCCATCGTCGGGCAGCGTCGCGGCATACACGACGGAGCGGGCCCCGTCCTCGATCGGCCTGGCACCCATCTGCTCGGCGCCCGGGAACGTTGCCGTCAGGCCGGGACAGACGGCGTTGACGAGGACATCGTCCTCGGCGAGTTCAGCGGCAAGACTGCTGGTCAGCGCGTTGATAGCGGCCTTGCTGATCCCGTAGCTGGCCGCAGCGCCGCCGCGGGCGGTGAGCCCGAAGTCGGGATCGGCGTGGCTGCCAGCCCCGCTGGACACGTTGACGATCCGCGGGTGGGCACTGGAGCGGAGCTGTGGCAGGAAGGCCTGGATCATGGCCCAGGTGCCGTACAGGTTGACGTCGAGGACCTGGCGCGACCGGTCGAGGTCCGCACCGGAGGTGGACTCGGTCCAGTCGACGAACGCGGCGGCGTTGTTGACCAGGATGTCCAGCTGTGCTTCGGCCGCGGCGAGGGCGGCTGCGTAGGCGCTGATGCTGCCGGCATCCGCGACATCCAGCGGCAGTGGCAGGCTGCGGGCACCATCCCCGAGGGCGTCAGCGGTCTGGGATGCGGTCGCCGGGTCGCGCCCGCTGACGTAGACCGTTGCACCGGCGCCGATCAGCTGTCGGGCCACCTCCTGCCCGATTCCCCGCGTCGACCCGCTCACGAGCGCCACACGCCCATCGAGTTCTGCCATCACCCACATCCTTGATTGAAACGGACTGTTCCGTCACAATGACTGGTGATGACTGAACGGTCAACCCCCCGACGCCCGGGCCGGCAGCGCCTCCCGCGGGAGGAGCGAGCGCGCCGGGTGCTCGACGTCGCCGCCCGGCTGTTCTACGAGCGGGGGGTCCACGAGGTCGGCATGGACGAGCTCATCCGGGAGACGGGGCTCGGCAAGGCGACGGTATATCGCCTCTTCCCGAGCAAGGACGAGCTGATCGGCGCCTACCTCGAGCGGCGGGCGAGGGTGACCCTCGGCTTCATCGATGCCGACATCGCGGCCCACACCGGGCGGCCTGCCGAGGCCATGGCAGCGATCGTGGACGGCGTCCGAACCCACATCGAGGGCGATGGGTCTCGAGGCTGTCCGTTCAACAACGCCTCGATCGAGTTCGACGACCCGGCCCATCCCGCTCGGGTGCAGGCCCGTGCCTACCGCGAGGGCCTTCGAGCACGGTTGCGGGGGCTGGCCGAGGAGTTGACGGGTGCCTCCGAGCTCGGAGACCACCTCGCCGTACTCATCGACGGCATGTACACCAGCGCCGCGCACCTGGGTGCCGCCGGTCCGGCCCGCAGCGGACACGAGCTGGCACGACACCTCATCTCCCGTGCATCGGGCAGTTCGGCGGTGGACGACTAGGCTCGGCTGCTCATGGCAGCAACGATCCACCTGGTCCGGCATGCAGTGACCGAGGCCACGGGCTCGAGACTGGGCGGTCGCACGCAGGCGTCGCTCTCGGAGAAGGGGCAGGCCCAGGCGGCGGTCACCCGGGACGTTCTGGCCGGAACCAAGTTCGGTGCCGTCTACGCCTCGCCGCTGCCCCGCACCACCGAGACGGCAGAGATCATCGCGCGGCCCCATCGGCTCAAGGTGCGTGACGCGCCGGGCGTGATCGAGATGGACTTCGGCCGCTGGACCGACAAGCCCCTCAAGCCGCTGTTCAAGCACAAGCTGTGGCCGGTGATTCAGCAGACGCCGTCGCTGGTCACGTTTCCCGACGGCGAGAGCATGCGGGGCGCCCAGGCCCGCGCGGTCGACCAGATCGAGGCGATCGCGGCCAAGCACAACGCCAAGAACGTGATCGTGACCAGCCACGCCGACATCATCAAGATGCTCATCGCGTTCTACTCCGGGATGCCCTTCGACACGTTCCAGCGGCTGCGCGTCGACCCCGCGTCGGTCACCGTCATCTCGACCGGCAAGGGGGAACGACCCGTCGTCCACTCCACGAACCACGTCCCCTACGGCGGGGAGTTGCGATGATTCCCGTGCTGCGCACCGCGCCGCCCCAGCCGTCCGGCTCCGAGCCGGCGGGATTCTCGCAGGACTGGCGGCGCGCATGAGCCCGAGCTTCGACTTCGACCCCGTGGAGTGGATCACCGCATCCTCGATCGGGCCGCCGGGAGACCGCACCTTCTACGTCCAGGCCCGCAAGGACGGCGAGTACGTCGCGCTCGTCGTGGAGAAGGCGCAGATCCGTTCGTTCGCCGACCTCGCCCAACGCCTGCTCGCCGAGGCCGGGGTCACGATCGTCCCGGACGATGTCGACTCCACGCTCGAGTTGCACGGTCCGGTCCAGCCGGTCTGGCGAGCCGGACAGATGAGCCTCGGTACGGACGAGGCTGCCGAGATCTTCGTGCTCGAGGCGGTTGAGTTGGTGACGCTGGAGCCGGGAACCGATCCGGAGTCGCTGGACCCCGACGAGATCGAACCCGCAACGGCGCGCTTCGTGATGGACCGTGAGCAGATGACCGCCATGACGGCGTTCGCCGCGTTCGCCGTCGAACACGGGGGACGGGAGCGGTGTCAGGTGTGTGAGGGCCTTCGTGACCCACTGGCTGGGTGCATGGGCTGCCCGTTGACGAACGGGTCCGGTCCGAAGCGCATATGAGCGCGAGCGGGCTCAGCGTGTTCGACAGCGAGGCTGCCGCCTTCGCCCGAAGCCACGGCGACGGCCTGGTGCACCTGGCCGAGGACGAGATCACGATGCTCGGGTTCATCTCCTCCGCCAGCAACGGGACCATGCTGGTCCACCTGGGATCCGAGGCCGAGCAGCGCTACGCGATCTACAAGCCCGGCCAGCACGAGCGGCCGCTGTGGGACTTCCCCGGCGAGCTGTACCTGCGGGAGGTGGCGGCCTTCGAAGTCAGTGCCTTCCTGGGGTGGGACCTCGTGCCACCTACCGTGGTGCGCACGGGCCCGCGAGGTGAGGGCTCCCTCCAGCTCTTCGTGCCACACGACCCCGCGGATCACTACTTCGAGCTGGTCGAGGACGCCTCGCTCTGGCCGCAACTCGTCCGCATGGCGATGTTCGACATGGTGTGCAACAACGCCGACCGCAAGGGTGGGCACGTCCTGCGGCGCAGTGGGGCCGATCAGCTGTACGGCATCGACCACGGACTGACCTTCCACACCGAGACCAAGCTGCGGACGGTCATCTGGGACCTGCCGGACGTGCCGTTTCGCGAGGAGGACAAGGACGACCTCCGGCGACTGGAGCGCTGCATCGCTGGCGATGAACCCTTCGCCAGGCGGCTGCACGAGCTACTGACCATCCGCGAGGTGGACGTCCTGCGCGCCCGGTGCGAACAGGTTGCCGGCATGACAGCCATGCCGCGGATCCCCTCGCAGGACCGCTGGTACCCCTGGCCGCCCATCTGAGCCGGACGACCACGCCACCGATCAGCGATGTGGCCGGGGCGAGCCCGGCGCGTCAGTCCTGTTGGGGGACCAGACACCCGCCCTGCAGCCGGTCAGGACCGCCTGTTGGAGCCTCCTCATCCCCGCACAACGCGTTGCCGAGGTCCGAGCCGCCGGTGTCGAAGGCGATCACCTCGCTGACGACCGCGTTCTCGGGGAGTGGGATCAGCGTCCACGCGGCCGGCAGTTCCCGCGCCTGGGTGAGCCCGTTCAGTCCCTCACCCGTGGTCGTCGTGCCGCCGACGGTGGCCACCTCGGGCGGCGACGCAACGATCACGTAGGCGGGGTCCGCGTCGTCCGGCGCGTCGATGCCCCAGATCGGCCGCAGCGGATCCGGTGTTGCGCAGGTGCGATAGATCGAGCCTTCGCTGTCCGTCACCTCGGCGCAGACGCCGTCGCGTGACCATGTGGCCTGGCCGACCTCGGCGCCGGCCAACAGGAGGGGGCTCGTCACCGGCCCGTCGGGCGGTGGATCGAAGCCCAACCCGGCGTTCAGACCCAGATCGTCCTGCAGCCGTGGGGAGATGGTCAGGATGACCACCAGGAACACCAGCAGGAAGGCGCCAGCCGCCACCACGAAGAAGGTGCCGCTGCGGCGCGGGGGCTGGGCACCGACATCGGTTGTCGTCGACCGCGATTCGCTCACATGGCCATCATGCCGCGCGCTACTTGACGCGCTTGCCGCCGTGGGAGTCCAGCCGATAGATCCGGACCTGGCCGTCCTGTCGGACGTAGGCAATGATCCCGTCGCTGGTGCGGTGGGTGGAGATGACCTGGCGGTCCATGGTCTGACCTTCCTTGGTAAGCTGTCAGAGCGAGTTGGACCTTACAGATGAGGTTGTAATTAGTCAATGGACTACGGTCATTACACGACGCAGACGATGGAAGAGACCGTCGCGCTGACGAACGGCCTGGCGAACGGGGAGCGTTCGATCTCCGACGATGAGCTGGAGGAGTTGCTGGTCCGCTTCGGGACGTGGGAGCGGGGCATCGACATCGAAGGGCTCACACACCTGGCCAGCCGTCTGCGGAGTGTCTTCTTGGCGGACGACGAGGCGGACCAGGCCCGGATCCTCAACGAGCTGATCGCGTTCTACCAGCCGCATCCGACCATCACGGACCACGACGGCCAGGGGTTTCACCTGCACTACGGACCGCCAGGAGCCGGGCATCTGCGGATGATCGCGACGTCGATGACGATGGCCGTCGCGCTCGTCTTCTGCGACTACGGGGCTGACCGGCTGGGTGTGTGCCCTGACTGCGAGGACGTCTTCGTCGACACCACCCGCAACGGGCGGCAGCGATTCTGCTCGAGGACGTGTGCCAATCGGGTCCACGTGGCACGTCATCGGGAGCGGACGCGGTCAGAGTGAGTCACGACGACTCGAAGCTGGTCGGCATCGACGACATCCGCGCGGCGCGTGAACGCATCCAGGATCTGATCCAAAGAACTCCCATCGAGGAGTCTCGCTCGGTCAGCGCCATCACCGGAGTGGAGACGCTGCTGAAGTGCGAGCACCTGCAGCGGACCGGGTCGTTCAAGATCCGCGGCGCGGCCAATCGGATCGCGGTCCTGGGAGAGGCGGAGCGAGCCGCCGGGGTGGTCTGCGCCTCGGCCGGCAACCACGCGCAGGGCGTGGCCTTGGCGGCATCGACCATCGGCGTCACCTCGACGGTCTTCATGCCGGCCGATGCGCCGCTCCCCAAGGTCGAGGCAACGCGCGGGTACGGTGCGAACGTCGTCCTCGGCGGCGCCACGTTCGATGACGCGCTGGAGGCAGCCCGGGCGTTCGAGCACGAGCACGGCGCCACCTTCGTCCATCCGTTCGACCACCCCGACGTGATCGCCGGCCAGGGGACGCTGGGGCTCGAGATCCTGGAGCAGGCACCGGAAGCCGCGACGGTCCTGGTGGCCATCGGGGGCGGAGGGCTGATCGCTGGCGTTGCCGTCGCTCTCAAGGCGCTCCGGCCGGACATCCGCATCATCGGTGTGGAACCCGCGGGGGCGGCCAGCGCCGTCCAGGCCCTGGGGGCCGGCCACGCCGTGACGCTGCCCGAGATCGGGACCTTCGCCGATGGCATCGCGGTGAAGCGGGTTGGGGACGTGCCCTTCGCGCACATCCACCGGCTGGTCGATGACGTCGTCGTGGTCACCGACGAGGACATCGCGCGCGCCGTGCTCCTCTTGGTCGAACGGGCCAAGCAGGTGGTCGAGCCGGCGGGAGCCGCCCCGCTCGCCGCACTGCTGCGGGGTGACCTGGACATCACCGGACCGGCCGTCCCGCTCCTGTGCGGGGGCAACGTCGACCCGCTGCTGCTGGGCAAGATCATCCAGTCAGGCCTGTACGAGGAGGGCCGGTATCTGGTGGTCAACACCCGGGTAGGGGATCGCCCCGGCGCACTGGCACAACTCCTCGGCCTGATCGCGGGGGCCAAGGCCAACGTGCTCGCCATCCAGCACCACCGTCTCAACACGGCGCTCGGGCTGCTGGAAGTGGGCGTCGAGATCCAGCTCGAGACCCGCGGCGTTGCCCACATCCGTGAGGTGGTCCGGGTCCTGGAGGAGGCCGGGTACCCCGTGGAGGCGGAGATCCCCGACTGAGGGAGTCTTGCGGACCAGCGCTCCTCCACCGCGACCGCCAGCCCGCGCCCGCCGGCCTGTCCCGGCAGCCCGTGCCACCATGGCCGGTCATGGCGTCGTCTCCTCCCCTCGAGCATCCGCGGTCGATGCCGGTGCAGTCCCCGGGCACGTCGTTGGGTCAGGTCGTCTCGGGCTCGCTCTCGTGGCTGCTGGCGTCCATGACGGTCGCCGGGGTCATCGTCCGCGCGGTGGGCCTGGATGTCGGGCCCCTGCTGATCCCCGCCATGGCCATGTTCCCCTATGCCGTGGCTGCCGCAGCGTTGCTGTGCCTCGTCCCCTGGCTGACCCGGAACCGGGTGGCCGCCGTGACCATGACGGTGGCGGTGGGTGTCGGCGTTCTGTTCCTGGTACCCCGGGCGGTGGGTGCACCGGCAACCGTGCAGGCGGGCACGCCCGAGTTCCGGGTCGCCTCGCTGAACGTGCTCTTCGGCCAGGCCAGGGTCGAGGACGTCGTCAGGATCGCCGAGCAGGTCGACCTGCTGGCCCTCCAGGAGATCGACCAGCCCTTCGTCGAGGCTCTGACCGACGCGGGTATCGACGAGTTCCTCCCGCACCGGGTCGTTGAGTTCCGCGGCGGGGCCGGTGGGTCCGGCGTGTGGTCCCGCGACCCACTGCAACCACTCGCGCCCGTGGCGACGACCTTCGCGACGATCCACGTCGAGGTCCAACGATCGGACCGGATTCCCATGAGCGTCGCTGCGGTGCACCCGGTCCCGCCGATCGGCTTGGAGGGGGCGCCGCTGTGGGAAGAGGAGCTAGCGACCCTGGCTGATCTCGCCCCACTGGACATCATGCTCGGCGACTTCAACGCCACTGCTGACCACCGCCGGTTCCGGGCGATCGTGGACCGGGGCATGACCGATGCTGCCGAGGCGGTGGGACAGGGCCACCGTCCGACCTGGCCTGACCGGTCGTGGTTTCCGGGGATCCCGCTGGACCACATCCTGACCGGTCCTGGGGTCGCGACGCTGGCGTTCGATGTCACGCCCGTCCAGGGGTCGGACCACCGTGCGGTCATCGCCCGGCTGGCTGTGCCTGACCCGACCCTGAGCGTGCCGCCCGAGGGCTCCGGTTCGTAGGTATCTCCGGCTTCTCGGTGTATCGACGGCCCAGCGGCCGCTAGTCCCGCGCGACCAGGTCGGCCATCTCGGCGATGAGCCGACTCACCTCGAAGTCCTTCGGGGTGTACACCGCGGCGACGCCTGCGGCGAGCAGGGCCTCCTCATCCGCTGCCGGGATGATCCCGCCCACGACGACGGGAATGTCCTCGGCGCCCTGGCCCCGCAAGCCCTCCAACACCTCCGGAATCAACTCACCGTGTGAGCCCGAGAGGATCGACAGGCCGATCAGGTGGACGTCCTCGTCCACCGCGGCCCGAACGATCTGAGCCGGCGTCAACCGGATCCCCTCGTAGATCACCTCGAACCCGGCATCCCGAGCCCGGACGGCGATCTGCTCGGCGCCCGACGAGTGACCGTCCAGACCGGGCTTGCCCACCAACAGGCGTGCCTTGGTGCCCAGTCGCTGCTCAGCCCGCGCGACCGCCGCACGGGCGGCCGCCAACGATTCCGCACCGTCGCCTCCGACGGCCGAGGGGGGGAGTGCCGCGGCGGCCGAAACCCCGGTCGGCCCCCGGTAGGTCCCCCACTCGGCTCGCAGTGCCTCGGTCCACTCGCCCGATGTGACGCCAGCCTTGGCGGCGGCGATGGACGCGGGCATCACGTTCTCACCAGCGGCCACCGCCTCCCGCAGTTCCGCGAGCGCCCCCGCCACCGCCTGGTCGTCCCGTTCCGCCCGGAAGGCCTCCAACCGCTCGATCTGCTCGGCCTCGCTGGCCGGGTCGACCTTCATGATCCCGCCGTCAAGTCCGTCCATCAGCAGGGAGGGTTCCGACTCCGTGAACGCGTTGACACCGACGACCGTCTGGTCCCCGGACTCGATCCGCCGGAGCCGCTCCGCGTTGGAGGCGACCAATTCGGCCTTCATGTACTCCACAGCCGAGACCGCCCCGCCCATGTCGAGGATCCGGGTGTACTCCGCTCGCGCGGCGTCAGCCACCTCCGCAGTCCTCGCCTCCATGACGTGGGAGCCGGCGAAGATGTCCTCGTGCTCGAGCAGATCGGTCTCGTAGGCCAGGATCTGCTGCATGCGAAGCGAGAGCTGCTGGTCCCAGGGGCGGGGCAGGCCCAACGCCTCGTTCCAGGCCGGCAGCTGGACGGCGCGGGCCCGGGCGTCCTTGGAGAGGGTGACAGCCAACATCTCCAGCACGATCCGGGCGATGTTGTTCTCGGGCTGCGCCTCGGTCAGACCCAGGGAGTTCACCTGGACGCCGTACCGGAACCGCAGGTGCTTGGGGTCGCGGACGCCGTACCGCTCACGGCCGAGCTCGGCCCACAGCTGTCCCATCGCGCGCAGCTTGGCGACCTCGTCCACGAACCGGATGCCGGCGTTGACGAAGAACGAGATCCGTCCGAAGACCCTGCCGAAGTCCTCCTCCGACACCGTTCCCCGGCCGCGGATCTCATCCAGCACCGCAGTGGCGGTGGCCATGGCGAAGGCCACCTCCTGCACCGGGGTCGCCCCCACCTCCTGCAGGTGGTAGCTGCAGATGTTGATCGGGTTCCACTTGGGGACCTCGGCGACCGTGAACGTGATGACGTCGCCGATGAGGCGGAGCGACTCCTCCGGACCGAAGACGTAGGTCCCGCGGGAGAGGTACTCCTTGATGATGTCGTTCTGCGTGGTGCCGCGGAGGACGGATCGGTCGACCCCCTGGTTCTCGGCGACGGCGATGTACAGCGCCAGCAGCCACGCAGCGGTGGCGTTGATGGTCATGGAGGTGTTCATCTCGGCGAGGGGGATTCCGTCGAAGAGGGTCTCCATGTCCGCCAGCGAGCAGATCGGGACGCCGACCTTGCCCACCTCGCCCCGGGCGAGGACGTGGTCCGCGTCGTACCCCGTCTGGGTCGGCAGGTCGAACGCAACGCTCAGGCCCGTCTGGCCCTTCGCCAGGTTCGATCGGTAGAGCTCGTTTGAGGCCTTGGCGGAGGAGTGCCCCGAGTAGGTGCGGATCAGCCAGGGACGGTCGCGCTCGCGCTGGTTCATACCTGTCAGTGTGCAGGACGCGCAGAGTCGCCCACAAAGCGTATGGTGCCAACCGATGGAACCCGTCTACACACCGGTCATCGGTGCCGCTGTCGGCTTGTTCAAGGCGATGCGCTGGACGGTGCACGTCAGCGGCGCACACAACATCCCGTTGACCGGTCCGGCCATCCTGGCCAGCAATCACATCGGGTACCTGGACTTCGTGGTCGTGGGCTACGGCGCTCGCGAGGCCGACCGGTTGGTGCGGTTTGCCGCCAAGCAGGAGGTGTTCGAGCACTCGGTCGCCGGGCCCCTCATGCGGGGTATGAAGCACCTGCCCGTGGACCGGGACGGCGATGCCATGGCCATCATGCGGCTGGCCAAAGAGCGTCTGGCGCTAGGACAGGTGATCGGGATGTTCCCGGAGGGGACGATCAGTCGGTCGTTCATGCCGGCACAGGGGAAGACCGGCACCGCCCGGATGGCGCTCGAGTCCGGCGTGCCCTTGATCCCGACGGCGGTGTGGGGCTGTCAGCGCCTCTCGACCAAGGCGGTCACGAAGAACATCGAGCGGAACATCGAGATCAGGGTGACCTTCGGCCCACCGATCCCGTACGACCAGGACGACGAGCCCCGAGACCTCAGCCGCCGGCTCATGGAGAAGATCACGGGGCTGGTCGTGGCGTTGCAGGAGGCCTACACCCAGGTCCCGGCCGGGCCGGAGGACAGCTGGTGGCAACCGGCGCACCTGGGCGGGTCAGCCCCCACGCCGGAGGAGGCTGAGGAGATGATCCGCCAGGAGCGGATCGAACGACGTCGGCGGCGGAAGGCCGAGCGGGAGGGCGGCGGGTAGGCCCCGGTCAACTCGCCGTCATCGCGGTGACGAACAGTGGCGTTCCGACTTGGCAGAAGGTCGCCATGCCGGGGTCGATCGCACCCTCCACCGTCACCTCGTCGCCGGCGCTGGCGATCTCGCTGCCGCTGGCGTCCGCGACCACGCCGTTGCGTGCGTCGACTGCCAGCTCGGAGCTCGGGTCGGCCAGGACCTCGTACTGCTCGCCGTCGACGTCGAGCACCAGGCAGCCACCCTCGACCTCGACCAGTTCCAGCGTGCCCGTCAACGGGAACCGGGGCCCCGACGCCCCATCCGCGGACTCCTCCGCCGTCTCCGAGACCCCGTCAGAGCCGGCGGTGTCGCCCTCTGTCGGCGCGGGCACGTCGCTCTCGTCAGCGGAAACCGGCGCATCGGAAGCGTCGTCCGATGGCTGGACGGTCACATCTGCGGCCTCGTCTTCTGCGGCGCAGGCTCCGAGCAGCACGGCGGAGAGCAGCACGATCGCGACGACGGGCAGGCTTCGAGACACGGGACGCATGATGACCTTTCTAGCGCGGGTGCTTGCGACTGGTTGGACGCACGACCTGGGAAGATCGTTCCATGGAGGTCCTCCAAGCCAGCAGCGCGGCGGATGTCTCGTCCTGGCTGGCGGAGACGGCGAGTGTCCCCTTCCTGGCCGTCGACACCGAGACGACCGGCTGGGACCCGTGGCGCTCACGTGTCCGCCTCGTGCAGGTGGCCGCCGGACCGGCACATCCGGTCTTGGTCCTCGACACGGCGCGGGTCGACGCGCAGAGCCTGAGCAAGGTCCTGGCCGATACCCAACGCCTGAAGGTGTTCCACAACGCGGCGTTCGACCTGCGCATGTTGTGGGCCACGGGCCTGGACACGCGCCGGGTTGCCGACACGATGCTGGCCCAGCAGCTGCTCGACGGCGTCGCGGTCACCCCGGTCGGCGCGTCGCTGGCCGCGATCGCCCTCCACCGGTTCGACATCGTGCTGGACAAGTCGGTCCGCACGACGTTCATGGACGGCGGGACCTTGACCGACACCCAGATCGAGTACGGCGCGTTGGACGCCCGCGTGACCTGGGACACCTTCGCCGAGCAGATCGAGGAGCTGAAGGCGCAGGGCATGGTCCGGGTCGCCCGACTGGAGTTCGACGCGCTCCGAGGGGTCACGGCCATGCAACATCGTGGGATCGGGCTCGATGCCGACGCCTGGCGCACCACGCTGGCGGTCACCGAACGACGCCTGCCGGCCCTGCACGACCGGACGCAGCGGGCGCTGGTCACCGACACATCCCCGCAGACGCTGTTCGGTCCGGAGCCGGTCAACCTCGACTCACCGGAGCAGGTCATCACGGCCCTGGGCCGGACCGGTCTGCACCTCGAGTCGACTCGGGAAGCCGTCCTCCGTGATCACACCGACCACCCCGCGGTCGACGCGCTCCTCGCCTATCGACAGGCTGCGAAGCTGGTCAGCGGCTGGGGTGGGGACTGGGTCGAGCGGGCACTCCACCCCACCACCGGCCGTGTCCACGCCAGCATCCAGCAGATCGTCGGCACGGGCCGGATGGCGCACTCCGACCCGAACCTGACCCAGATCCCCGCTGACCCGACCTATCGGCGTTGCTTCGTCCCCGGTCCGGGGAACGTCATGGTGGTGGCCGACTACTCGCAGCAGGAGTTGCGCGTCCTGGCGGCGGTCTCTGGCGATGCGGCGTTGACCGAGGTCTTCGCATCGGGCGCTGACCTGCACAGCCGCACCGCCGCCACGGTCTTCGGGGTGGACGCCGAGGCGGTCTCTGCCGACCAGCGCAAGGCCGCGAAGGCCCTCAACTTCGGGCTGATGTATGGCATGGGTGTTCGTGGGTTCGCCAGGGCCACGGGGATGACAGAGCCTGATGCCAGGGCAGCCATGGACGCCTACTTCGCGGGCTTCCCGCAGGTGGCCGCCTGGCTGCGGGGCATCGAATCACAGGCCCGCCGTACCCACCGGGTCGCCACGCCCCTCGGCCGGGCACGCTACCTCACCGACGCTGGGACCTTCGCCCGCAACGCACCCATCCAGGGCGCCGGCGCCGACATGACGAAGCTCGCCGTCGCGCGGACCGAGCAGGCGCTGGCCGACCGATTCGGTGACGACCCCGCAGCCCCGCGTGGCCTGGTCCTGACGGTCCACGACGAGTTGGTCGCCGAGGTCCCGGCTGCGCACGCCGAGGAGGGCCGGATGCTGGTGGAGCAGGCGATGGTCGAGGCCGGCCGGGAGGTGCTGGGTGAGGTTCCTCCGGCGGTGGACGTGGCGGTCGGCTCGTCCTGGGCCGCGAAGGGTTGATGGGCCGCGCGGTCAGTCCGTCAACGATCGGTGCAGCGCCGTGATCGGGTCGACGTGGTCATAGCCCAAAGCCGCTGCAACCGCCGGCTCCGTCACCATCCCGGCGTGGACGTTCAAGCCGGCGGCGAACATGGGGTCCTGGGAGAGCACCGTCTTCGCCCCGTGATCAGCCAACCGGATGGTGTAGGGCAACGTCGCGTTGTTGAGGGCCATCGCCGAGGTCCGTGGCACCGCGCCGGGCATGTTCGCCACGCAGTAGTGGACCACCCCATCGATCACGTAGGTCGGGTCCGCGTGGGTGGTCGGCCGTGACGTCTCGAAGCAACCACCCTGGTCGATGGCCACGTCGACCAGCACGGACCCGTCACGCATCTCCGGCAGCATCTCCGCCGTCACGAGTCGGGGTGCCCGCGCCCCCTTGACCAGCACGGCGCCGATGACGAGGTGGGCTGCCAGCACCTCGGCCCGCAGGCTCGCTCCCGTCGAGTAGATCGTCCGCAACTCCGCCCCGAAGCGACGGGACAGGCGGTCGAGGACGCCGAGGTCGCGGTCGAGCACGGTCACGTCTGCGCCCAGCCCGATGGCCATCTCGATGGCGTTGACCCCGACCACACCTCCGCCGATCACCACGACCTTGGCTGGTGCCACACCCGGGACGCCCCCGAGGAGCATGCCGGCACCACCGCTCTGCGTCTCCAGGGCGTGAGCCCCCGCTTGCACGCTCAGGCGTCCGGCGACCTGCGACATCGGGGCCAGCAGCGGCAGGCCGCCAGCGTCGTCGTGGATCGTCTCGTAGGCGATGCAGGTGGCACCCGACTCCACCAGATCCTTGGTCTGCTCGGGGTCCGGCGCGAGGTGGAGGTAGGTGAACAGGACCTGTCCTGCCCGCAGCATCGCCCGTTCGGCGGCCTGTGGTTCCTTGACCTTGACCACCATCTCGGCCTCGGCGAAGACCGTCTCGGCGTCGGGGACCAGGCGTCCCCCCGCCTCGGTGTAGTCATCCGGTGTGGCCCCGATCCCGTCCCCACATCCGGTCTGGACCAGGACCTCGTGTCCATGGGCGACCAGTTCCGCGACGCTGCCCGGCGTCAACCCAACCCGGCGCTCGCCGCTCTTGATCTCCGTCGGGACTCCAACTCGCATCATCACACCTCTTCGTCGCCTCGATTGCCGCCCACAACCTAACCCCTTTGGCGGAGGGCCGAACGGGGCACGGTGGGAGCATGAGCATCCTCAGCCAGACCGCCGCACGGCTGCCCTCGGCGCCGGTGCCGGGTCTGTCGTGGGCGGTGCGCAACTGGCTCCGCCGCTCGTTCGGTGAACCCCCGCTGGACCCCGACGGCACGCCAGGGGACCACGGCCTGTTCGGTCCGGGCAGCGCGTCGTGGCAGGTGTTCGGCGACGCGGCCTCGATCGTCGGCGGGATCCGGTCGCTGCTGGTCGAACTGACCCACCCGCTGGCGATGGCCGGCGTGAGCGATCACTCGCGATACCTCGACGAACCTCTCGAGCGGCTGCAGCAGACCTCTGCCTACTTCGCCCTGATCACCTTCGGGTCCACGGCGGAGGCGGTCGGCGTGACCCGACGTGTCCGGGCCATGCACCGACGCGTCACCGGACACGCGCCGGACGGTCGGCCCTACGACGCCGCCCGACCAGACCTCCTCACCTGGGTCTCGATCACGGCCACTGCCAGCTTCCTGGTCAGCGACCGGGCCTTCGGGACCAATCCTCTGCCGCAAGCCGACCGCGATCGCTTCGTGGCGGAGCAATCCCGCGTGGCCAGCCTGCTCGACCCGCGGGTCGACCTGGAGGAGTTGTCCGGGATTCCGGACCTCGGCGCCGCCCTCCATCGGGGGGACGTCACCCTGCCGCTGATCGAGGAGGGTTGGATGCCGCTGACCGAGCAGGCGCTGGACGAGCGACTGGCCAGCTTCGACGACGCCCTCGCGGTCGGGCAGCAGGGGCGGACCTGTCTGAAGTTCCTGCTCTGGCCGCCGGTCGATCCACTGCTGCGATTGGGATACCTCCCGACGTTGGCGGGCGCGTTGGCCACCCTCGAGCCCGGGACCCTGCGGCTGCTCGGCCTGCCAATCGGTGAGGTTCCCGCCACGATGATGCGCCTCAACGCAGAGGTGGCCCTGGTGGCACTGCGCACCGCATTGGCATCGCGCTCACCCAGCGCGGAGCAGGCGGGCAGGCGGGCCGAAGCCTGACGTCCTGAACGAACCGGCCCGATGGCCAACTGCCGGACGTGTGCGGGCCGTGAGCGAGTGTCGGCGGTGGTGCCGAACACCGTCGCGTTTTGCCCTTGATCCTGCGGGCGGATCCGTCAAGACTGACGGCTCACGAGCCGTGTCGTCGCCGTGACGGCTTGTGACAGCCGCTATTCGCCGCTCCACATCGGAGAAGTCATGTCGCTCGCCCGTCGGTTCGTTCCCGTCTGGATCACCCTCCTCCTGATCCTGAGTCTGCTCTCACCACCGGCCACGGCCGAGCCCGCCAGTTCCGACCCGGGCGGAGTCGAGCCGACCGGCACAGCAGCCCCGAGCGCTGCGGCGACCGCCGCGCAGTCCGCGGACACGGACTGGCCGGCGGACGAGGAGTTGGCCCTGCCGTCACTCCGCGACGAACTGGACGACGAGGTCTTCTACTTCGTCCTGCCCGACCGCTTCCACGATGGTCGAGCTGACAACAACTGCGGCGACTACGAGGGCACCTGCACCACCGAGGAGATGCTGGAGCACGGATTCGACCCGACCGACCAGGGCTTCTACCACGGGGGCGACCTGGCCGGGCTGCTGGACAAGCTCGACTACATCGAGGGGATGGGCGTGACCGCGATCTGGATGGCCCCGGTCTTCAAGAACCGCCCCGTCCAGGGCGTCGAGCCCGACATCTCCGCCGGCTACCACGGCTACTGGACCGTCGACTACACCCAGATCGACCCGCACTTCGGCACCAACGAGGAGCTCGAGAGCCTGATCGACGCGGCCCACGATCGCGACATCAAGGTGTTCTTCGACATCATCACCAACCACACGGCCGACGTGATCACCTACGAGGAGGGGGTGTTCACCTACGTCCCCAAGGCCGACCAGCCCTACCTGGACGTCACGGGCGAGCCCTTCGATGACCGGGACTTCGCCGGCACCGGGACCTTCCCCGAGCTCGACCCGGCCGTGTCGTTCCCGTACACGCCGACCTTCGCCACGGCGGAGGACGAGACCATCAAGGTCCCGGAGTGGCTGAACGACCCGACCCTGTACCACAACCGCGGCGACTCGAGCTTCTCGGGGGAGAACTCCGCCTACGGCGACTTCTTCGGCCTCGACGACCTGTTCACCGAACACCCGACGGTCGTCGAGGGCATGACCGACATCTTCACCTTCTGGACCGACAACTACGACATCGACGGGTTCCGGATCGACACGGTGAAGCACGTCAACCGGGAGTTCTGGGAGCAGTGGGTCCCGGCCGTCCTCGACGACGTGGCCACCGATGACAACCCCGACAACGACGACTTCTTCATGTTCGGCGAGGTGTTCACCGCCGACCCGGCGTTCCTGTCGATCTTCACGACCAACACCGACATGCAGGCGGTGCTCGACTTCGGCTTCCAGGACCGCGCCACGGCCTTCGCGGCTCGCAGTGCGCCGACCAATGAGCTGGCGGCCTTCTTCGCCTCCGACGACTGGTACACCGACGCCGACAGCAACGTGTACAGCCTGCCGACGTTCCTCGGCAACCACGACATGGGCCGCATCGGGACGTTCATCTCCCAGGCCAATGACGGTGCGGACGACAGCGAGCTGCTGGCCCGCGACGTCCTCGCCCACGCGCTGATGTACGCCGCTCGCGGCATGCCGGTGATCTACTCCGGCGACGAGCAGGGGTTCACCGGCACCGGCGGTGACAAGGAGGCGCGACAGAACCTGGATCCCAGTCAGACACCGATCTATCAGGACGACGACCAGATCGGGTCGACCGAGACCCCAGCGGACGACAACTTCGACACCGATCACCCGCTGTACCTCACCATCGCCGATCTGTCGGCGCTGACCAGCAACCACGAGGCGCTCCGCAGCGGCGCGCAGCTGCCGCGATATGCGCAGGACAGTGCCGGGCTGGTCGCCTTCTCCCGGGTGCTGCGCGAGGATCAGGTCGAGTACCTGGTGGTGGCCAACAACGCCGAGACCGAGGCGTCGGCAACCTTCGCCACGGGGACCCCGGACGCCACGTTCAACCAGCTCTGGTCGACCGACACATCCGGTGACAGTCAGCCGGCGCCGGTGACGAGCTCCGCGAGCGGCGAGGTGAGCGTCACCATGCCGCCGCTCTCCCTGACCATCTTCCAGGCCGACGCTGCGCTGCCGGCCCGCGATGCGGCACCGGGCATCACGCTGAACGACCTGGACCGCTTCGACATCGAGCAGGACAGTCAGGAGCAGCACGGCCTGGTGCTGTCCGCCGAGCTGGACGAGGACACCTTCACCGAGGTGACGTTCGCCGTCTCGATCGACGGTGGGGAGTGGGCGGTCGCCGGGACGGACGACAACGCACCGTACGCCGTCCACTACCGGACCGACGCCGCACCCGGCACGTCGGTCCGGGTCAAGGCCGTCGCGCGTGATGGCTCCGGCAACCTCTCCTCCGCCACACTGGAGGGTGAGGTGCCTGCACCAGGCAACCCGGGCGGTGGTGGGGACTGCTCGGTCGACACTGCGGTGGTCCACTACAACCGGCCCGACGGCGCCTACGACGACTGGACCCTGTGGTCCTTCTTCGACATCACGAACACGATGCCGGGGGACTACCCGAACGGGCTGCCGTGGGACGGCGAGGACGACTTCGGTGTCTTCCGCACCCTTGACCTGACGCCCGACGCCCAGCAGGTCGGTGTGATCGTCGTGGACGGGAACGGGACCAAGGACGGCACCGAGGACGACCGGATCTTCGACCCGAGGGTCTCACCCGAGGTGTGGATCAACGCCGGCGACCCGACGACCTACACCTCGCAGGCCGCTGCCCAGGGCTACGTGAGCGTCCACTACCAGCGGCCGGACGGCGAGTACGGGACCTGGCCGAGCGACGACTTCACCGACTTCTGGGGCCTGCACCTGTGGGGTGATGCGCTGGCCGACGGCGTCGCGACGGAGTGGACCGCCCCCCGGGCCCCGGACGGGGTGGACGAGTTCGGTGCCTACTGGCAGGTCCCGATCGACGACGCGGACAGTGCTTTCAACTTCATCATCCACCGCGGCGACGAGAAGGACCCCGGCCCGGACATGTCCGTTATCCCCGCGGATGACTACGGCGATGTCTGGATCCAGTCGGGCGAGGAGGAGATCCACCGCTCCGCGGCCTCGGCGACCGACACCGCCGTCCTGCACTACCAGCGCCCTGACGGCGACTACGGCACCTGGCCGAGCGATGACTTCACCGACTTCTGGGGCGTCCACACCTGGACCGGGTCGGCCAACCCGACCGACTGGCCCGCTCCGGTCCAGCCGACCAGCGTCGACCGCTGGGGTGCCCGGTACGACATCGATCTGGTCGACGGCGCCTCCGAGCTCGCCTACATCCTCCACCGTGGGGACGAGAAGGACCTGCCCGAGGACCAGTTCCTCGATCTGGACGGTGTCGGCCACGAGGTCTGGATCGAGTCCGGCGAGCCCGGGTACGTTCTGCCGATCAGCGGCTGTGACGGACCGGGCGAGGGCGGCTCGCTCGCGACCCAGTCGGCCCACTGGCTGACCAGCGACACGATCGCCTGGGACGTCGAGACCGACGCCGACGGCACCTACGCGCTGCACTACGCCGCCGACGGTGGTCTGGAGCTGGTCGAGGGTGGGATCGACGGGGACGAGCAGGTGCCGCTCGAGTGGGTCTCGGACAGCCTGCCCGCGGGTCTCGCCGAGGCCTACCCGCACCTGGCCGGGCTGGACGTCCTCCGGGTGCCCGGCGACATCGACGTCCCGACCTGGTTGCGAGGCCAGCTGGCCGTCTCGGCCGTCGCAGACGGCGTCCGAGTGGACGCGACCGGTCTGCAGCTGCCGGGTGTCATCGACGAGCTGTACGCCACGGACACGCGGCTGGGCGTCACCTGGGAGAGCGGGCAGCCGACCATCGCCGTGTGGGCGCCGACCGCTCAGGACGTGGCGCTTCGCCGGTACTCGGTCGGCGACGCAGACCCGGACTCGCCCGACGAGCAGCTGCCCATGACACGTGACGACGCCACCGGCGTGTGGAGCGTGACCGGAACCCCCGACTGGGCCGGCAGCTACTACCTGTTCGAGGTCGATGTGGTCACCCCGACCACGAACAGCCTCGAGACCAACCTGGTGACCGACCCGTACGCTCTGTCGCTGTCGACCAACTCGACCAAGAGCCAGATCGTCGACCTGGCGGGAGATGCGGCCCTGCAGCCGCCCGGCTGGGACGACGTGGGCACCACCGCTCCGGACCGGCCCGAGCAGCTCAACCTCTACGAGCTCCACGTCCGTGACTTCTCCATCCGTGACGAGACGGTCCCGGCGAACCTGCGTGGCACCTACGCGGCGTTCGGTGTGGAGAACTCTGATGGCATGGCCCACCTGCAGTCGCTGGCCGCCAGCGGCATCAACGCCGTGCACCTGCTGCCGACCTTCGACATCGCCACCATCGAGGAGGTGCGGGCTGACCAGGCCGAGCCGGACCCCTCGCCCGAGGCGAGCCTGGACGACTGGCCGGCGGACTCAGAGGTCCAGCAGGAGCGGGTCGAGGCCGTGGCCGATGAGGACGGGTTCAACTGGGGCTACGACCCCTACCACTACACCGCCCCCGAGGGCAGCTACGCCACCGATCCGATGGGAACCCAGCGGATCGTGGAGTACCGCGGCATGGTCCAGTCGCTGAACGACACCGGACTCGGCGTGGTCATGGACGTGGTGTACAACCACACGGCCGCCGCCGGCCAGGCTGACCAGTCCGTGCTCGACCGAATCGTCCCCGGCTACTACCACCGACTGCTCGAGGACGGCGCCATCGCCACCTCCACCTGCTGCCAGAACACGGCCCCCGAACACGCGATGATGGGCCGTCTGGTCGTGGACTCGATCGTCACCTGGGCCCGCGAGTACAAGGTGGACGGGTTCCGCTTCGACCTGATGGGCCACCACCCCCGCCAGAACATGCTGGACGTCCGCGCTGCGCTCGACGCCCTGACGCTGGAGGATGACGGGGTCGACGGGTCGCGGATCGCCCTCTACGGCGAGGGTTGGAACTTCGGCGAGGTGGCGAACGACGCCCGCTTCGTGCAGGCCACACAGGCCAACATGGCCGGGACCGGCATCGCCACCTTCAACGACCGGTTGCGCGACGGCGTGCGCGGCGGGGGCCCGTTCGACGAGGATCAGCGGTCAAACCAGGGCTTCGGCTCGGGCCAGTGGACCGATCCGAACGGGGTCGACGGCAACGACGGCAGCGCTGACGAACGCGACGCGCTGTTGCTGAATGCCGATCGCATCCGTGTCGGCTTGGCCGGCAACCTGGCTGCCTACACCTTCATCGACCGGACCGGCGCGACCGTGACCGGCGCCGAGGTGGACTACAACGGCTCACCCACGGGCTACACGGCGGATCCGCAGGAGAACGTCCTGTACGTGTCCGCCCACGACAACGAGACGCTGTACGACTCCAACGTCTTCAAGTTGCCGGCCGACGCCACCATGGACACCCGGGTGCGCATGCAGGCGCTCGGTCTGTCGACCGTGGTGTACGGCCAGGGCATCTCGTTCTTCCACGCCGGGTCGGAGCTGCTGCGATCCAAGTCGCTCGACCGCAACAGCTTCAACTCCGGCGACCACTTCAACGAGGTCGATTGGACCTACCAGACCAACCGCTTCGGCATCGGGTTGCCGCCGGCGCCGGACAACTCCGATCGCTGGCCGGAGATGCGGCCGCTGCTGGCTGACCCGGCTCTCGAAGCCGACAGCGCTGCGGTCCAGGCCTCCTACGCCCGAGTCGCCGAGCATCTCGAGGTCCAGCAATCCTCACCCCTCTTCGCGCTGGAGAGCGCCGAGCAGGTCCAGCAGGTCGTGCAGTTCCTCAACACCGGAGCCGACCAGGTACCTGGACTGATCGCCATGCACCTGGATGACACGGGCGGGCTGGACCTCGACCCCGAGCGAGACCGACTCGTGGTGCTATTCAATGGCACCGACGAGGAGCAGACCTTCACCGTGGAGCCGCTTGCGGGGCGGCAGCTCGACTTGCACCCGGTGCTCGCGGCCTCTGAGGACGCGGCGGTCGCAGGTGCGTCCTACGACGCGACGACCGGCACGTTCACCGTGCCGGCGCGGACGACATCGGTGTTCGAGGAGTCGGCCGTGATCAGCCTGGACGCGGTCGCCGTGCCACGGCGACTGACGGAGGCTCAGGGCTGGGTCGTGGTCAGCGCCTTCAGCGGCGAGGTGGACCTGGGCGAGGTCGACCGGCGCACGGTCGGCTTCGGCCCGGCCGAAGCCCGTCCCTGGTGGTGCTGGTCGGTCGACTGGGACCGAGACGGTGACGACGAGCGTGCCACCTGCCTGTTCCTGGTGGCCCAGACGGGACTGGTGGCCGGTGACACCGAGTCCACACTGGTCGGCGCGCTACGAGACGGCCAGCAGATCCAGGCGGTTGTGCCGGTCGACGTGCGGGCTCCACGCAACTGCCCGCGCTGGTGGCCCTGCCATCGGGCCGGGCTCGGCGGCGGTGGAGGTCAGGTGGTGACCGACACCACGGGGTAGAACGCGACGTGGTCCTTGATGTGGGCCGCGTCCGCCTTCGGGTCCGGGTAGAACCAAGCGGCGTTCTCGTGCTTCACACCATCGACCTCGATGGTGTAGTAGCTGGCATCGCCCTTCCACGGGCAGTGGGTGTGGTGGTCCGTGGTCGTGAACAACTCCCCGGAGACCGAGTCGGGCGGGAAGTAGTGGTTGCCTTCGACGATCTTGGTGTCATCGCTCTGCGCGATCACCGTGCCGCCCAGCGTTGCGGTTGCCATGGCCGTTCCTTAGCGTTGCGTGCGAGCCCAGAGTGGGTCCCGGGATGCGACAACTCCTGGTCGACCACTCGTATTCCGGACCCCACCGTGCTACTACTGATATAGGAGGGGTATTCGGGGTATGGCTCTCATGGAGCCAAACCACTCAACACAAAGGACAGAGCTATCCACGCAACATTGAGATTGAGACTTCTGGCGCTGATCGGTGTGCTGGCACTGCTGGCCGCCGCGTGCAGCGGATCCGACGACGACACCGCAACGACCGACGAGGAAGCGGAGCCCACCGAGGCGGCCGCCGACGACGCTGGGGGGGACGACGAGGCCACCGAGGCCATGGACGACGAGGAGATGGCCGAGGACGACGGCGAGGAGATGGCCGAGGACGACGGCGAGGAAGCGGGGGCCTCCAGCGGGGGCACGCTCTCTGACTTCGACCTGAGCGGCGTCGAGATCACCGTCGGATCCAAGGACTTCGCCGAGCAACTGGTGCTGTCCCAGATCTACATCCAGGCCCTCGAGGCGGCCGGTGCGACGGTGACCGACGAGTCGAACACCGGCGGGACCAACGTGGCCCGTGATGCACTGGTGAACGGCGACATCGACGTGTACCCCGAGTACAACGGCACGGGCTGGACCGTCCACCTGGGCAATGAGGACCCGGTCGATGATCCCGACCAGCTGACCGAGATGGTCCGCGAAGAGGACATCGAGGAGAACTCGATCCGGTGGATCGATCGTGCCCCGTTCAACAACACCTACGGCTTTGCTGTCGGCCCCGACTTCGTCGAGGAGAACGGCGAGTTGGACCTGCAGGGCATGGCCGACTACCTGGCTGAGAACCCCGACGCCACCGTCTGCATGGAGCAGGAGTTCCCGAGCCGTCCTGACGGTCTGGTGCTCTTCGAGGAGGCCACGGGCTTCACCATCCCGCAGGAGCAGCAGGAGATCCTCGGTACCGAGGTGATCTACACCGAGACGGCTGAAGGTGGCTGCACCTTCGGAGAGATCTTCACCACCGACGGTCGCATCCCGTTCCTCGAGCTGGACGTCATCGACGATCCCGGTGTGTTCATTCTGTACAACATCTCCGCCACGATGCGGGACGAGGTCTATCAGAATGCACCAGAGGACCTGGACGGGCTCTTCAGCCTGATCCATGAGCCGTTGGACATTCCCACGATGGCTGAGCTCAACCGACAGGTGTCGGTCGACGGCGAAGACCCCGCCGACGTTGCCGCCGGGTACCTCGAGCAGTTCTCCGGATAGCTGCTGAGAGCTACATCACGCCGATGGGCGGGAGCACGTGCTCCCGTCCATCGCTCGTTCTGGCCGCCTCTCGGCGGGAGATCGACATCACGGTCTGATCAGCGGAGGCCCTTGGGGCTGAGTGTGTACTCCGCAACGGCAGCCAGCCAGTCGATGGACATGGCCAGCAACGCGGCGAGTGCCGCACCGGCGAAGGTCACGAAGTCCTCCCGCAGTTCGAGTCCCGCGGTGATGATCTCGCCCAGACCGCCGCCACGGATGTAGGTCCCGAGCACGGCTGTCCCGACGTTGATGATCAGCGCCGTCCGCAAGCCCGCGAGGATGATCGGCACTGCCAACGGCAGCTCGATCCGTCGCAGGACCTGGCGTTTGGTGAGCCCCATGCCGCGTGCCGCCTCCACCACCTTCGGGTCGACCTGCCGGAGGCCGACCATGGTGTTGCGCAGCACTGGCAGGATCGAGTACACGGCCAGTGCGTAGACGGCCGTCCCGAAGCCGAGGCCGAAGAAGATCGCGAACAGGACCAGCAGACCGTAGGCGGGCACCGCCTGGCCGCTGGAGGCGACGGCGAGAACTGGCTCGGCGATCCGACGAGCCGACGGACGCGTCAGGAAGATGCCCAACGGGATGGCGAAGGCGACGACCAGGCCCGTGGAGTAGGCGGTCATGGTGACGTGTTGCGCGAACTGCCGGCGGATCTGGGCTGGGTTGAAGACGCGCTGCTCGGCGAAGCGCAGGTTCTCTCGTGCGGCCTCGTCGAACAGGGCCATCGCATCCAAGAGGAGGTAGCCGAGGATCGCGATGACGATCGGGACGATCGACAGCGTGATCCAGCGGTTGGCGCGGACGTAGCTCGTGACACTGCTGAGCAGGTCGCCCAGCGACTGGTCGCCCGCCGTCGTGGTCGCGGTTGCTGCGCTCATGCGGACACCTGTCGGCTCAGCTCGTCGTAGTGGACTCGGGCGTCGTGCTGCATCTCCTCGATGCGCTCGTTCAGCGTGGTCATCCGGATCACGCCGACGTAGGCCTGGTCCTTGTCCACCACCGTGGCGCAGGCCGTGGAGGAGTGGAGCATCAGCTCGAGTGCATCGCGCAGCGTCGCATTCTGTTCGATGGTGTCGATCGGCTGACCGACCTCCACGAGTGGCTTGTCGGTGCGCTCGAGGTCGCTGCGGTGCACCCAGCGCAGTGGTCGCTCACCCTCGTCGACGACCATGGCCCAGCCATCGGGGGTGGTTTCCATTGCGGCCTGCACCTCCCGGCGGGGGGAGCCGGACGCGACGCGTGGGAAGTCGTCCAGCTTGATGTCCCGAACGCGCTCCAGGTTGAGTCCCTTCAGGGTGGCACCACTCCCGATGAAGTCGGAGACGAAGTCGTCGACGGGGAAGGCCAGGATCCGCTCGGGCGTGTCGAACTGCGCGATGCGTGACTGCTCACCGAGGACGGCGATGCGGTCCCCCATCTTGATGGCCTCGTCGATGTCATGCGTCACGAAGACGATGGTCTTCTTGAGCTCCTCCTGAACGCGCAGGAACTCGTTCTGCAGACGGTCTCGAGTGATCGGGTCGATGGCTCCGAAGGGTTCGTCCATCAGCATCACCGGTGGGTCTGCGGCCAGTGCGCGAGCCACGCCCACACGCTGTGCCTGTCCACCTGACAGCTCCTTGGGGAACCGGTCGCGGTACTGCCCTGGGTCCATTCCCACCAGGTCCAGCAGCTCGTCGACCCGACTCTCGATCCGGTCGTTGGACCAGCCGAGGAGCTTGGGAACCGTTGCGATGTTCGCCTTGATCGTCAGATGCGGGAAGAGTCCGATCTGCTGGATGACGTAGCCGATGCGGCGGCGCAGCTTGTCAGCGTCGACGGACGTGACGTCCTCGCCGTCGAAGATGATCCGACCGGACGAGGGCTCGATCATCCGGTTGATGAGTCGCAGGGTGGTCGACTTCCCACACCCCGAGGGTCCGACCAGCACCAGGATCTCACCCTCGGGGATCTCGAGGTCGAGATCGGACACGGCGGGCACCGTCGTGCCGGGGTAGGTCTTCGACACACCCTCCAGCCGGATCATCGTCTTCGTGTCGTCCGTCGACATGGTCGTGGCCACTTCACGCGAGACTCCGGCGCGTGGTTCGGTGTCGTCGGTTGCGGAGTGATCGGTCACTGGATTCCCTTTGACGTGGTGAGCTTGGTGAGCAGGGCGAAGAAGGCCTCGAAGACCAGGGCAAGGACGATCGTGAACAGGGTCCCGGCCCAGATCGCCTCGGTGGAGTTGGGGAACCCGAAGCGAGTCAGTCCGTCCTGGATCAACTCCCCCAATCCTCCGGCGCCGATGAGCGTGGCGATGGCCGCGATCGACACAGCGAGAATGGTGGCGACGCGGATGCCGGTGAGGATGACCGGCCATGCCAGCGGCAGCTCGATCTTGCGGATGCGCTCGAATCGCGACAGGCCCATGCCCTTCGCGGACTCCACCACGGCTTCGTCGACCGAATCGAGTCCCGTGACCGTGTTTCTGAGGATCGGCAGGACCGAGTAGATCGCGAGTGCCACGTACGGCGGCCCGAACCCGATCCCGAGCACGGGCAGCAGGATGGCGAAGAACGCCAGCGACGGGACGGTGAGCGCGATGCCGAAGAGCGTCAGGAAGCCGTTGCGCAGCGGCGGGGTCTTCTGGATCGCGACGCCGAGCGGCACGCTGAAGATCGTGGCGGTTCCCACGGAGGCCACGGTCAGGACGGCATGTTCCCTGGTCCGGGTCAGGATCTCGTCGACCCGTTCGGCCACGAACTCGAAGAAGCTCACGACGCCGGAGTAGCCGACGGCCACCCGCCAGGCGAGCAGCGCGAGGATGACGGCGACGACGAGGGCGGTCCCGATGAGTACGGTCCGCTCGCCCTCGACAGCCGGAGCTCGGGCAGGTGTTTCGTCAGGCATTGGGTTGACCCTACCGAACACAGCGGACGGAACAGCGTGACAGCGTGGAAGGTTGTGTCCGCCCAGCTGGGAAGCGGGCCGGTCGGGCGGGGGCTGCCGGCGGTCGCATACGCTGCCCGACATGAGCGTTTCGAGCGAAATCGGTCGGCTGCGCGAGGTCATCCTGCATCGTCCCGGCCTCGAGTTGCGACGGCTGACCCCGGCCAACAAGACGCAGTTGCTGTTCGACGAGCTGATCTGGGTCGAGAAGGCGAAGCAGGAGCACGACATGTTCGCCGAGGTGCTGCGGGGCCGAGGTGTGACGGTCCGCCTCTTCGCCGACCTGGTGGAGACCGTCGTCACCGACGACGAGGTGGCCGCCGAGCTGATCCAGCGACGTGCGACCCCCGAGACGTGTGGGGTGGAACTGGTGGACCGAGTGCGTGGGTTCCTCCGCGACCTCGAACCACGGGCGCTCGCCACACACCTGATCGGCGGGCTGACGGTTGATGAGGTTCCCGGTGCCGGCGACGGGTTCGCCGGGGGGCTCCTCGGTCCGACCGCCTTCCTCGTCCCGCCGCTGCCGAACTCCGTGTTCACCCGGGACCCCAGCGCGCACCTCTATGGCGGACGCGTGCTCTCGCCCATGTACAAGCCGGCCAGGCAACCCGAGCGGCTCCTGTGGCGCACGATGTATGCCGCCCATCCAGAGCTGGGCGGGCGCCCGATCTGGTACGGCGAGGGAACCCACGACTACTTCCCCGCCACCGTAGAGGGCGGGGACATCCTGGTGCTGTCGGATCGCGCGATCGCGGTCGGCGTCAGCGAACGCACCTCACCCATCGCGGTGGAGAACCTTGCGGCTCGGCTGTTCGACGCCGGCGAGATCGACCACGTCCTCGCCGTCGAGTTGCCCATGGGGCGCGGCACCATGCACCTCGACACGGTCATGACGCAGGTGGATCGGGACGCCATCGTCATGTGGCCCCGCCTGGGCGAGGTGTCCCGCGCCTTCCGGATCGACCCCGGCGGAGGCGCCGGTCCGGCCAGCGGGGAGGGGACGATGACCGTGCGCGAGGAGCCGGATCTCGTCCGTGCGCTGGCCGCCGCCATCGGGGTGGATGAGCTGCGCGTCATCACCACCGGCGAGGACGAGGTGGCCAGCGATCGGGAGCAGTGGGACGACGGGAACAACACCCTGGCCATCGCCCCGGGTGAGGTGATCGCCTACGAGCGGAACGTCGACACCAACCGGCGGCTACGTGCGGCTGGGATCACCGTGCACGAGATCTCCTCCTTCGAACTGCCCCGTGGGCGGGGCGGTCCCCGCTGCATGTCGTGCCCCGTGGAGCGCGAATCGCTCACGTGACCCTCGTGGACACGGCGGGAGTGGCATTGTCCGACAAAGTGTGATCGACTGCTCCAGCCGCAAACCACGGAGGACGTATGTCGACCGATGCAGTGACGTCAGCCCGCCGCCTGACACGCACCCACTGGCCACTGGCCCTCGCCCTGCTCATCGTCGCCATACTGGGCACCGCCGCCCAGGGTGCTGACCCCGAGGCGTCGGAGCCCGGTCCAGATCAGCTGGGGGCCTACGACGTGGTCGTCTCGCCACAACGGGCCGAGACGCTCCGGGTCTTCGGGTACGACATCACCCGGGTGGCGCAGGCCGACCAGGACGAGGTTCGCCTCGAGGTCATCATGACCGGTGCACAGGCTGAGGAGCTGCAGGCGGCTGGTGATGTGGTGGAGGAACGTCCTGCGGGTGACGGTCAGGGCACGACGTTCAACCAGGCAGGGGTCTTCCGACCGTGGAGCGGTCCTGGGAACCTGGCCGAGGAGGTCGACGACCTGGTCGCGGCGTACCCCGACATCACCGAGCGGATCACGATCGGTCAGAGCCTCAACGGACAGGACATCGTCGCGGTCCGCGTCACCGGGGACCCCGACGGCACCGAGATCGGTGACCTTCCCGCGGTGCTGTACCAGGCGACGCAGCACGCTCGCGAGTGGATTGCGCCCGAGGTCAATCGTCGCCTGCTGCGCTACGTCCTCGAGAACTACGACAGCGGGACGGACACCGAGATCACCGAGCTGGTCGACACCCGCGATCTGTACTTCATCGTCGTGGCCAACCCCGATGGCTACGACTGGACCTTCACGCCGGGCAACCGGCTGTGGCGCAAGAACCTGCAGGACAACAACGGCGACGGCAGCATCACCGCCGATGCGGATGGTGTCGACCTGAACCGCAACTGGCCCTACCAGTGGGGGTACGACAACGAGGGCTCCTCGCCCGATCCGGCCGACGCCACCTACCGGGGGACGGCCCCTGGCTCAGAGCCGGAGATCCAAGCCCTCGATGCCTTCATCGGCGAGATCAGTCCGGCCTTCCTCGTCGACTACCACTCCGCTGCCGAGCTCATCCTGTACGGCGCCGGATCCCAGGTCGCAACGCCGACACCGGACGACGTGATCCTCGAGGCGCTGGCCGGCGACGACGCAAAGCCCGCCGTTGAGGGGTATGACCCCGACCTGTCCGCTGAGCTCTACATCACCAACGGCGCCGCGACGGAGAACGCGCAGAACGTCCACGGCGCCCTCGCCTACACCCCGGAGCTCTCCACGTGTCAGACCGTGGCGCCCGACCCGCAGAACTGCCAGAGCGTGTTCAACTTCCCCGACGACGAGGCCCTCATCCAAGCCGAGTTCGAGAAGAACATCGAGTTCGCCCTCGACCTGGCCCGCAGCGCGGACGACCCCTACGAGCCGGACAGCCACATCGGCAACACGGCCGACGACTTCCAGATCGATCCGTTCGAGGAGGCCCACAGCGGCACCACCGAGGTCGCAGCGATCATCAGCCGTCAGATCGAGGCCCCCGAGGTCAACTGGTCGGTGGGCGGTGGCGCCACCCAGACCGCCGCGACGACCGAGTGGGACGGCGGCGAGCGGTACGGCGCCGACTTCGACCGCTACTACCGTGAGGTGCGCGGGACCGTGACCGGCGCGGCGCCCGGCGACTCGGTCGAGGTGTGGTTCAGCGGCAACGGCGCGGAGTCGGAGCGCTTCACCTACACGGTGAGCACCGAGCCGAGCAACGTACTCGTCGTCGCCAACGAGGACTACGACGGCTTCAACCCCGAGCAGCCGGACGTCGACGCGCCGCAGTACGCGCAGATCTACGTCGATGCGCTGGAAGCGGCGTCGTACTCCGCCGAGGTGTGGGACCTCGACAGCCAGGGTGTCCCGCACCACCTGGGCGTGCTCGCCCACTACGACGCAGTGATCTGGTACTCGGGACAGAACCGCCTGACCCAGGCGGCAGACGACACCGGCTTCGGCGGCGACGCCCTGGTCGATGAGTCGATGGTCGAGTTGACGGTCAGCCTGCGCGACTACCTCAACGAGGGCGGGAAGGTCATGAACACCGGTGAGTTCGCCGGCTACTTCGGCCTCGCCGGCCAGGTCGGCTTCGGCGGAGCACTGGTCGCTGACAACGGCGACATCACGTCGACCTGCACCGACCCCAACACGTGTCTGCTCTACTCCGACGACTTCCACCAGTACTACCTGGGGGCGTGGAACCGCGTGAACGAGCGGCCGGCAACCGCCGTGATCGGCACCGCAGGCGCGCTGGCCGACAGCCTGCTCGAGTTGGCCGATGAGCCCAGCCCGCAGGATGCGGCCGGTGAGTTCGTCGTGACCTCCGACATCCTGCCGGCAGACGAGTTCCCCCTGTTCGCCTCCGAGACGATCGCCCGCTACGGCGATCTCCCCGGTGTTCAGGGTCCCTTCGCACCGCTGGACAGCGACTTCTACGTCGGCGTCCCCGCGACCAACCTGGCGTACAACCGCGTGACCCGGACCATCGATCTCACCGGGGTCACGGCCGGGGAGGCCCCGACCCTGACCTTCGCGACCTCCTACGACGTGGAGGCGGCCTACGACTTCTTCGCGGTCGAGGCCCGAACGGATGGTGGCAACGACTGGACGACCCTGCCGGACGCCAACGGCAGCACCGTCCAGGGCCCGCTGTCGGTCTGCACCGACGGGCTGTGGGACGTCCACCCGTTCATCTTCGACCACTATGTCGACGGCGCGTGCAACCCGACCGGTCCGACCGGTGAGTTCCACGCCTTCAACGGCAACTCCGGAGGGTACGTCGACGCGTCCTTCGATCTCTCCGCCTACGCCGGCTCCGTCGTCGAGGTCTCGCTGGCCTACATCTCGGACGTCGGCCTGACCAACACCGGGGTTGTCGTCGACGACGTCGAGATCGTGGTCGATGGTGATGTCATCGAGTCGGAGGGCTTCGAGGACGGTTTAGGCGAGTGGGCGGCGACGCCACCGCCGGCTGGGTCGCCCGATCCCACCATCAACTGGGAGCGCACCGAGTCGATCCTCCCGACGCTCTCGGCGGGGATCGCGACCGAGGACACGATCTTCCTGCCCTGGGGCCTCGAGGCGATCGGGTCCACGCAGGCCCGCAACGCCGCGTTCCTGCGACTGGTCGACGATCTGGTCGGCCTCGATCGCCCAAGTGCCGTCGCCTCGGTGACGGCCAGCATCGACGGCGACGCCGTCCTCGCCGAGTTCGAGGTCGGGGCCAACTTCGATCAGTCGGCCGGCTACCGAGCGACGGCCTACGCCGACGGCGAACCCGTCGCCCAGGTCGAGGTCGAGGGTTCGCCGGCTCGGCTCGAGGGCATCGAGCCCGGCACCTACGTCGAGGTGGGAGTGGCGCCGTTCGTGAACGATGTGGTGGGCGAGCAGGTGCTGTCCGAGGAGATCTTCTTCTCACCGGAACAGCCTGACGGGATCACCAGGATCGGCGGCGGGGACCGCATTGCGGGCGCCATCGAGGTGTGTCAGTACCTGGTGCCGGACTACACGCAGGCGCGACGGGTCGTCCTGGCTCGTGACGATGCGTTCGCCGACGCGTTGGCCGGGTCACCGCTGGCCGGACCTGATGCCTGCATCCTGTTCACCGAGGGTGGGCCGGACGCCGAGTTGAACGCCGACGTGGCGGCTGAGATCGACCGGGTCTTGGAGGCCGGTGACGATGTCTTCGTGCTGGGCGGCACCGAGGCCGTCTCGACGGCGGTCTCGGACGCTCTTGCTGCTGCCGGGTACGACGTCGAGCGCTTCGCCGGGGAGACCCGCTTCGAGACCGCCGGGCTGATCGCGCAGTACGTCCATGCGCTTAACCCGGGGGCCGAGGCACTGGTTGCCTACGGCTACAACTGGCCTGACGCGCTGGTCGGCGGTGCCTACGCAGCTCGGACGGGTGTGCCGATCGTGCTCAGCGAGACCGCATCACTGCATCCCGCGGCCGCCACCTTCATGGTGAACGCCGAGATCGAAGCAGCGACGCTGCTGGGTGGAACCGCGGTGCTGGCCGACGACGTGCTCGACGCCGTGCCTGGCGGGGTGCGGGTCGCCGGGTCCAATCGGATGGGCACCGCTGCCGCCATCGCGCAGGAGCTCTGGCCCGCCTTCACCAACGGCGAAGGTGCCGTGTTCATCAACGCCGAGGCCGACGACGCGTGGGTGTTCGCCCTGGCTGCGGCACCGCTGTCCGCTGCGGCGGGCGAGCCACAGCTCGGGGTGCGAGCCGACGAGATCCCCACGGAGACCGTGCCGTTGCTCGAGGTGCTCCGGCGCGGCCAGATCATCGGCGACAGCTCCCACATCGACGAGGCCGTCGAGGGCGCACTCCAGGCAGCGATCGAGGGCTGAGCAACGACCGACCGGACGGGCCGCGGGTTGATCGGACTCGCGGCTCGTCGTCAGTCCGGGGCTTGATCCAACCGTGGCGCGTCGACCTCGCGATGGGCGTCGAAGTCACCATCCAGGTAGTGCGCCATCAGGATGTCATCCACCAGCCGGTTCTCCAACTCGAACTCCTGTCGGAGCACGCCCTCGACCACGAAGCCAGCCAGGGAGTACAGGCGACGCGCCACCACGTTGGTGCCGAGCACCCGCAGTGACACCTTCGTCGCCTCGCGGTGTCTGGCCAGCTCGAGCACGCCGCGGATGAGCGCCCGACCCACGCCCTCACCCTGGAAGCGTGGGTCGACGGCCAGGGCCTGGATCTGCATGACGTGCTCGCTCGACGGCAGCGGCGTCGGGTGTCCCCACGCGGTGTATCCCTGGATGCGCCCGCCCTCGGACTCGGCGACCAGCACCTGACCGGGCCCGAAGTTGCCGAGGTGGTGGCGTTCGGGGTCCGGCGGCGGGCCGGGGGAGGTGTCGACCGAGTGGGTGGCGATGTCGATCGCGCGCAGGACTGACAGGTCAGCGGGTTCGGCGTCACGGATGTGGGTCACGCGTCTCAGTATGGAGGAGCATGTTGCGAGATGGCGGTGCCGAATCTCCGCGGGACGGTGATCAGGCCAGGAAAACCGATCGAGCCACGATGACCAGGCCCCCGATCACGATCAGGGAGGAGGTGGCGACGGGGAGGGCCGCGGACACCCGAGCCCACGTCGTGCTCTCCAGACGTTCCATGACCCGGTAGCGAACGCGATGCAGGAGGTAGCCGGCCCCGACGAGCGCCAACGCCATCCCGACCCCGTAGGCGATGACCAGGATCACGCCGAACCAGGTCCGACCCAGGGCGACGCCGCCCAGGAGGACCAGCAGTGCAGAGGGCGAGGGGACCATCCCTCCGGCCAGTCCCGGCACCACCAGCATGCGCCAGCTCGGTTCCGAGGACCGCTGACCGGTGTGGCTGTGGTCGTGATCATGACCGTGATCGTGGTCATGACCGTGGCCGTGGTCGTGGTGGTGGTCGTGGCTGTGCCCACGGTTGCGTAGCGCCCGGTACAGCAGCAACAGGCCGAGGCCAGCGAACAGCGCGCCGCCGATGGCACCCAGGACCGGATACAGCGACTCGGGAGCCACCGTGGCGGAGGTCTGCACGACCAAGCCGAGGAGCAGGACACCGATGGTGTGGGTGACCGCCACGGTTCCACCGAGCGCCAGGGCCTGACGGGCGTGTCCACCTTCACCCAACAGATACGCGGCGATGACGGTCTTGCCGTGCCCGGGAGCGACGGCATGTGCGGTACCGAGGAGGATGGCGAGCAGCAACGCCAGCAGGACGAAGCCGACGGTCAGGTCTTGTCGTGCGATCAGGTCGGTGTAGGACTCGACCAGCCCCGATAGGCCACCACTCGGTTCGTCTGGGACGGGCGTGAACTCCGCGGATCGCAGAGACGCTGGTGCTGGCTCTCCCTGCGTGCTCTCCAACCGCAGGCTGGCGCTGGTGGTTCGTGATACCTCCGCGTCGGGGTACTCGCGGAGTTGGTCGGTGGCCGACTCGCTGGGCACATCGCTGGTGCCCACCGTGGTCCCGTCCCCGACCGCGAGCACCTCCCGCCATCCGGCTCGTTCCGGCACGTACTCATCGGCGTAGTCGATCTGCGTGTCCCTCGCGATGGGGGTCTCACCGGACAGGCTGCAGGTCAGCCGCAGGGTGTCCAAGCCCGCCTCCCCCTCGGGGAAGGTGATTGCGGCCGCGTCGGCGAGGATCTCGGTCGTCGCACCGTCGGTCTCCAGAGACTGGGTGTCTGCGATTCGCCGACACTCCTCGGCCGCCCAGGTCTGCGCGCCTCCGGCGTCGGCGATGGCTGAGGCCGTCTGCTGAGTCGGGATCTCAGCCAGATCGAGGACGTAGACGACGTCGACCGCGTCGGGCTGGATCAGCAGTGTGGCCGAGGTGTTGGTCGTGAAGTTGCCCAAGGGGTGCGCTGCCGCCGGCGCGGCGAGCACCGCCAGTGCGACCAGCACCGCAATGGTCACCCGCAGCGTCCGGGAGAACCGCCGGGTGGCCGTTCCACGCATGCGTGACGTTGCCCGCCCTGGCCGGGTCAACTCACGCATGCGTCGGCCTCCGACGGCGCCGGATCGGACCGGCTCACGGGAGAGACTCACGGGAGGTAGAGGTCACGTGCGACGGGGTTGCGGGAGAGGACGGCGGGGTCCTCCTCGCCCAGGACTTCGGCCATGCGCAGCTCATGGGCCGTGTCGATCGTCCCCAACCGACTGGCCCGCTCTGCCAGTTCTCGCGCCCGTTCCACGTGGCCGTCCTGGTGGAGCGCCCACGCCAGCGACCCGGCGGCGAACACGTTGTCCGGTCGGGCCTCATATGCTTCCTGCGCCAGCTCGACCGCAACCGCCGGGTCGCCGAAGGAGGCCTCGAACAGCGCAAGCTCGAGGTCGACCGTCTGGCCGGCTTCCTGCTGCAGCGTGGCGATGGTCCGCGCGAGCGCAACGGTCTCGGCCAGACCCTCGTCGTCACCAGCTCGTTCCTGCACCTCGGCCAGGGCGGTCACGACCGCTGGGACCGGGGCACGCAGGGACAGATCGCTGAGGATGTCGGTGGCCCGATCCAGGTCACCCCTGGCGGCGGTGATCCGCGCCAGGCCAGCGGCCGCAGCCGGCGTTTGGGCACGGACGTAGGCCTCTTCGGCTTGCTCCAGGTCACCACGGTGCAAGAGCAGGTCGCCCAGCAACGCGCTGACCGAACTGGACGTCGAGGCACGCTCCCCCGCGATGGTCACGGCTGCGGCCGTGCCGCCTCCGGCAGTCTCTGCCTGGCGCATGGCCACGATGGCCCCGTCCAGGTCGCCGTTCAGCTGTCGCAGGTACGAGGCACGTGCCAGCGCCGGAAGATCCGGCCGCAGGTCGAGCATCCGTTGCACGGAGTCAGCAGCCTCGTCGTAGGAACCGAGCTCGACCTGGGCGTCGGTCAGCACGCCGTAGGCGTCGGCGGTGTCAGGCAGCTCGGCAACGGCCTGCTGCCCCAGCTCGAGGGCTTGGGTGAAGTCGTGCAGGCTCAGGGTCAGCTGGCCTTGGGCGATGGTGGTGAACGGGTCGGCGGGATCGAGTTCCGCGGCGCGGTCGAAGGCCTCCTCGGCGACGGCGTACCACGCAGGGTCGGCCGTTGCGATCGCCTGATTGGTGGCGGCGACGCCGAGCGCCTGCCAGTTGGCGGCATCGTCCGGGTCCTGCTCAGCTGCGCGCTGGAGGTCTCGGACGGCGTCGTCAGCGGGCAGTGCGATGTCGGGCAGCGGTGTGCTCGGGGTGTCGTCGTAGGTCAGGAACACGCCGACGGCCAACCCGACGATGGCGGCGACGACGAGCGCTGTGACGGCAGGAGCCCACGATGGGGAGGGACGTGTGTCCCTCCCCATCGCGGCGGTGGCTACTAAGTTGCTCACCGGATGATGGTAGGCCGAGGCCTACAGGTTGTTGCCCAAGGGATCTTCCTGCGGCGAGTAGTAGCCGCTGTGCGGCTGCGCCAGGTACGGGAAGGTGTCCAGGAACGGCAGGTCGTTGGTCAACGTCCCATCGCTCAGCGGGGCAACGGTTGCCGGGTCGACGCCCGGAACGGTCGCGCCGGCCAGGGCCAGCAGGGTGATGTCGGTCACGTCGTCGTACAGACGACGGCCGTTCGGGAAGCCGTCGGCCTCCGCGCCCTCACCCAGGAAGTCGGTCCCGTTGTCTCCGCCCAGCACACCAAGACGGTTGACGTCGTTGGGGTTGGAGGATGACGGGGGCACCGCGGTGTTCAGCCGGATCATCTCGGCGGGGACGCCGCCGGGGATCTGGTTGACGTTGTCGCAGTCGTCGGCCGTCGAGTCGAGGCAGGGCTCGCCCTCGGCGGTGATGCCGACACCGGTCAGGTAGATGGCGGAGAGGTCCACACGTCCGACCTCGTCACCGACGGCAGCAGAGACGGCCTCGGCGCTGTAGTGGGTGAAAGCGCCCTCGTCCGGTCCGTCTTCGCCGTCGGTGTCGAAGGCGTCGGGGTACAGGACGGGGAACAGGTCGAGGAGCTCAGGGTCGGTCACGACGGGGACAGCACCCTCGTCGGAGTTCGCACCGGAGGCACGCTCGATGGTCACGCCAGCGAGTGCGCCGGCGTCCTGGCTGGGTGAGAGGGTGTTGAAGGTGTCCTTCAGACCCAAGGGGATGACGGCCTCGTTGACCAGGGGCATGCCCAGGCGGGAGACCTGACGGTAGGGACCGGTGTAGATCGGGTCGGCGGAGTTGCCGGCCGAGAACGTCCGGGTCTGACGACGGGATGCGGTTGCCCACACACCGACGACGGGCTGGTCCTCGGTTGCGCCGAGGTAGCTGGAGGGCACCTCAACAGCGATGGAGTGGGTGTTGCGTCCGGCGACGGAGTCGATTGCCGACTCGGTCGGTGAGTCGTTGCCGACCAGGTGCAGACCCTCGAAGGGACGGAGGGTGCCGAGGTCGAAGACGGAGCCGAGGTCGACCCAGAACGGGTCGTCCTTCTGACCGGCGAAGGCCTGCAGGGTGCCGCCGTCCACGTCGATGGACTGGATGGCTGCATCCGAGAGGGCCGCGTAGTTGGGGGTCGAGCGTGGGCCGAGGTTGTTCGGCGGCACGACCAGGTCCTGGCCGAGCACGGTCCGCACGCCGTCCTGGACGACTGACAGGTCGTAGCTCTGACGCAGGTTCCAGGCGGCAGCGCCCTCACCCTCGAGCGCGGTGATCGGGCCGAACGCGTACAGGAAGCTGTTCGGGTCGGTCAGCGTGGTGGTGAAGTCGAACTCGAAGGTCACGTCGGCAACAGCGTCACCGTCGTTGTCCACGTTGATCTCGTAGAGGACGTCGTCGCCGAAGTTGTGGAAGTTCGGACCGGCATCGGCGTCTTGCAGTGGGATGTAGTTGGCGATGAGGACGGTGTTGTCCGGGTTCGCCGGAGACACGAAGGCGTAGGTGTCGGTGTTGTCGGCCACGGGGTCCTCCGCGATCAGCGGCGCCTCCCGGTGACTCGATGCATCGACGGTGGACAGGGTTGTGATGGCCAGCAGGGCTGCAAGCCCGGCCGCCAGCAGCGCCCGGAAGCTCCGGGTGCGTGGTGTGGTTGTCATGGGTGCTCCTTCAGAACTGATGTGTGCTCGTGACTGGTGTGCTGCGTGAACCGACCTCACTCGTTGATCGCCGCCTCAGCGGCATCGCAGGCCGCCTGGCTCACACCAGGACCACAGATGAGCGGACGTGCCGCGCCTGTGACGTACTCGGTTGTCTCGGGCGTCAGGCTGTCGCCGTTGGCGAGCAGCACGGCCGCGCCGTTGCCGGTCTGGACGCCAGCGGGGAAGCCGGAGGTCCACGAGGTGTCGCTCTGGGCCTCGAACAGCAGAATGCGGCTCGCGTCGGCTGCAGTCGCATTGCCGAGGGCAATGCTCATCTGCACCGCGGTCGCCCATCGGTTCGGACCGTCGATCCGGGTGACCGATGTGCCGGGCTGCTGGTCCGCGCCGTCGACGTCGGGCACGCTCAGTGCGGCCTCGACCTCATCGGCCACGCCCTCGCTTACGGCATCGGTGCCGCCCACGATCTGGACCCGCTGGATCGGCAACTCGCCCAGTGCGGCGGCCGTGGGGCCGTCGAGCGAGTCAGTTGCGGTCAGCAGGCTGGGGGTGTTCGTCGCGGCACCGAACGGTCCGGTGACGAGCGAGTCGGCAAAGGCCTGGGTCGGGTCGGTCTCGGTGCCGAAGGCGCGAGCCAGGATCACGTCGGTTGTGGAGGGGAAGAACCGCTCCACGATCAGGACCGCGGTCTCAATCCGGGTGGGACCGCCGATCCGCTCGGTCTCAAGGCCCAAGGCCTCGAGTTCCGTGATGACCACGGGGCCTACGGCGTCCACGCCGCCGAGCACGATGGCGCTGGATGAGCCGAGGCGGGTGATCTCCGCAGCGGTCTCCGGGCTCAGTGCGTCGGTGGCGGTCAGGAGCAGGGGAGCTTGCAGGAGTCCCTGGACGGCACCAGAACCCAGTGCGTCGGCGAACTCGTCGTCCCTTGCGATGATGACTGTCGGTGCGCTGCCGTCGGTGAAGCTCAGCTGGCTCCACGCGATTGCTGAGGAGACGGGTGTCTCCCCGCCCTCCAATCGCGTGGTGTCCTGCGCGGACGCAGGTAGTGCCAGGGCAAGAAGCATCACCACGGCCGCGAACAGTGCGATAGGTGCACGTGCGACCTTGTGTCTACTCATATGTATGGCCCTCCAAGGTGGGGCGTTGATGGTTGGATACCGACGAACACCACAACCGCCCACTCGCTTGTACTGCGGCGGCAAGCGGCTCTGAGGCTCGACAGTCGTTGTTCGAAGCAAACACCAGGTCGGGTTGGTACGAACCGTATGACATACCCTGCACCCAATAGCCCAACGTCAAACGTGGATATCGGAGAGTAATCTTGGTTGGAACGCGACTGTCATCACGTGGCCTGGTGATCCTTGCCCTGCTGGCCGGTCTCGCCATCGGTGTTGCCGCGGCTCTGGTCATCACAGGGTCCGGAGGGGACTCCGACACCCCTGCCGCCACCTCTGAGACCACTCGGGACGGCGATCCCGAGGCGCTCGCCGAGCTGCCCGAACCCAGAGAGCCGGTGACGCCCGAGGCGGCCGACGATCCGGAGTCTGCGCTGGCCAGCTTCCTGACCCTCGAGGCAGCAGGGGAGTGGGAGGCGTCCTACGAATTCCTGACCGACGATCTCCGGTCGACCACCTACCCGAGCCCCGCCGAGTGGGTCAGCGCCCACGCCGACTTCCCCACCGTGACCGGCTACCGGATCGACGACGTGACCGAGGGCGAGGACGGCACGACTGCGACGGTCGCGACGTTGACCGGGTTCCAGGCCGGGCTCGACCCCGTGCTCGGTTTGGTGGCCGCTCGGGGCAGATCGACCTGGCAGCTCCAGCAGGACGGGGATGTGTGGCGCGTGAACGTGGCGGAGAACACCAACACGTTCCTCTACCCGGCGTCGGACGGTGCTGAGACGACGGTGCGGCGGTGGGTGGATGCACGGGTGGCCTGCGAGGACTCCTCGGCGTTGGAGCAGGGCCTCATCGGCTCGCCGTCGTTGGCCGAGCAGCTGTGCACCGAGGAGCAGGACGGGACGGTGGGCATCGGCGACGTCGCGTCGCTGCCGGACTCAGCCGACACCTCGACGTTGGTCAGCGAGTTCGGGCCGCAGGTGTTCACCTGGGCGCGGACCGTCTCCGTCGACGCCGCGACGCCGCTGACCGCGGTGCTGGGCCCGGTCGGGGAGGAGTGGCGCGTCGTGGCGGTCCTCCCCGGGACCTGACCGGGTCTGACGGGGTTGACCGGTGCCTGTCCGGTCTGGGCGGGTGGACTTCCCGGCCCGGACGGGCGGGAAGTCCACCCACCCGTGCTAGGCCGGCTTGAGGTCGGGGCGGCCCAGCGGGTCCAGTCGGTCCAGCCGAACCTTGATGGAGCCACCCAGCGTGAACTGACCGTCAGCGGTGGCCATCTCGGTCGTGTCCAGCTCGAGCGTGGCCTTCTGCCGGGGCGGGAGACCGAGCGCCCGCGCAGCCGGCATGAACCCGACCAGGCCGGGGACGGTCATCCGGATCCGCAGGCCGGCCTTGGAGATGCCGACAATGGTTCCCGGCGTGGGGAAGTGGACTGCGTTGCGTTCGAGCAGAGCCGACCAGAGGGCGTTGCGCTCCAGCGCCTGAGCGTGTGAGGCCGCACCGCTGCGCGCGTCCAGCCAGACCGCAAGCTTGGTCAGATCCTCGGCGGAGTAGGGCGGGACCTCCCCGGCGATGGCCGCGCGCAGCTGTCGGTGCACCACGAGGTCGGCGTACCGACGCAGCGGCGAGGTGAAGTGGGTGTAGGCGCCCGCGCCGAGCGCGTCGTGGGCGGAGGGCACGGCGGTGTACCCGGCCCGGGCAACGACGCCGGTGGCCGTGGTCGCGAGCGCGGCGGCGGCATCGTGTTGTCCTTCGTCCTGCAGTCGCTCGACCAGGGAGACCAGGTCGGCCGGCTGGACGGACCCGGGATCTTCGAACGGCGTCCCGAGCTTCTCTGCGGCCGCCAGCAGCCGTGGTAACCGGTCCTCCGCGAAGCCGGAGTGCGACCGATACAGCAGCGGCAGGTTCCGCGCTGCGCCCCACGCCGCCACTGCCTCGTTGGCCGCCACCATCAGCCGCTCGACCAGCCGCTGGGCAGCGGGATGTGGGTCGGCCTTGACGGCCCGGATCTTCCCGTCGATCACGGCCGCCTCGAGTTCGGCGTCGGTGAAGAGATCCTCCAGCGTGTCGCGGGCGTCACGCGCCGCGCCCAACCGGGTCGCGGCCTCCGCCAGCGCGGCCACGGCGATCGAGACGTGCGGCAGGGCCTCCGGCGACGCGCCATGCGGCCCATGAGCGCCCGTCATCAACGCCGTGGGGCCAGGATCCTGCAGGTAGGCCTCGACGGCGGCGTATGACAGGCGAGCATCCGATCGGATCCAGGACAGGTCAACCGTCACGCCGCTGACCACACCGTCCGGGGCGACGAGCATCTGCACGGTCACGGCGCGCCGGTCCTGCCCGGGGAGGAGGCTCAGGTCGCCCTCCGACAGGGCCGGATCCAACATGGCCGCGTTCGGCCCGGCCGTGAAGTACGCCGTGGCCGCCATCGTGCGGGCGTAGCGATCCGCGGCGGAGCCGATGCCCACGGTTCCCGCCGCGTCGGCGATGTGGACCTTGATCAGGACGGGGTCCTCGGCGTCCCCGCTCCACGCACCGAACAGCGCATCGTCCAGGTCCTGGGAGGAGTCGGCGTCGATGGTGATCTGCACCTCGTCGCGCCGGTCCACCAGTTGGTGCAGCGCGCCGGGGACGGGCCCCTCGTCGGGGGTGAGGCCTGCAGCCAGGCCCGCCTGACCAGCAGCCATGCGCCCGGTCGTCCGCAGCACGTTGGTGTTGGTCTCCGCAACCGGGAGTCCGACGGCCTCCGGCCCTCCGGGAATCGAGTCCGGGGTGGCCCCGCCGTGGGCGATCACCACCGAGCGAGCCCGAACGGCGGAGGGCGAGAGGGCGGGCAGAGGACCGGCTACCAGCGCCGCGCAGCTGGCGACGCCGGTCGGCTGCAGCGTGGCGACGATCTGCTTGCCCTCGGCGTGGAGGAGCTTGCTGGTCATCTCCGGCGTCATGGGCCACTCACCCAGGCCCAGTCGCGCGTCGGGCTGCAGGATCATCTTGCCGGCGAAGGGCTGGACCACACCGACGGCGAACCGCCGCTGCCGGGTCACCAACGTCATCGAGGCCACGTTCACGCGTCCCTCGGAGTCAACGGTGAGCACGGCCGTCACCGTGTCATCGGCGACCCAGCCGCGGGCGACGTCCGGCGGCACGAAGGCCGACTTGACGCGGTGGGAACGGCCCGCCTCATCAACGACGAGTGGTGCGGCGCCTGAGCTGGTTGGCGGTGGCTCGACGAAGCCGAAGCCACGGGGATGGGGGGTGAAGCGTCCGGTGACCTGCACGTGGTGGTTCCTGCACGGGGGTGGGGCCGCGCAGAGCGCGACGCGGTGGCGGTGGGGGCGTCCCGGGGTGGCACGGTACCCGTCCGGCGTGCAGGGGGCCAGACGGGTTGCGGCACCCCGCCAGATCAGGCCTGGGAGGGGGTGTCGCCGTTGCCGAGTGGGGCGTCGGGGAGGTCCCGAACACGCGCACGTCGACGGCGCCGCTCGGGGATGAGCCCCCGCATCTCCTCCAGCTTGCCGAAGCACAGCAGCCGGTCCCCACCCTCGAGGATTCGATTGCCGCGCGGGTTCGGAACGACGGTGGTGTCTCGGTGGAGCGACAGCACCGAGATGTCCGCCTCCCGAAGCCCGGACTCCCGCAGCGTCTGGCCCGCGTAGTGGGAGTCCTCGCGGATCAGCAGCTCGGCCACGCCGTAGCCGGTGCTGACCGTCAGGCGCTGGCGCACGTCGAGTTCCGGGAAGGCCACCTGGTTGTCGATGTGGTCCATGATGGCGCCAGCGATGTCGAGGCCGGTCGCGCCCTCGATCCCCTCCAGACCGGGGGAGGAGTTGACCTCGAGGATCAGCGGCCCGTCGTCGCCCTCCAGCATGTCGACGCCGGCCACCTTCAGACCCATGATCTGGGCGGCACGTACCGCCGCGCGCGCGTACGCCGGCTCGATGTCGATGGCCGTCGCGGCGCCGCCTCGGTGGACGTTGCTGCGGAACTCGTCACCCTCGGCCGTCCGCCGCATCGCGGCGATCACCCGGTCTCCGATGACGAGCGCCCGGATGTCGCGCCCCTTGCTCTCGGCGACGAAGCGTTGCAGCAACACGTTGGTGCCCGTCGACTGCAGCGTCTCGATGATCGCCTCGGCGACCTTGGCGTCGGGAGCGAGCATGACACCGATGCCCTGCGTCCCCTCCAGCAGCTTGATGATCACCGGGGCTCCGCCGACCCGGTCGATGGCGGGGACGGCGTCCTTGCGGTCGCGGACGAAGGTGGAGGAGGGGATGCCGATGTCGTGGCGGGAGAGGATCTGGAGGGACCGCAACTTGTCGCGGGAGTTGGTGATCCCCGTCGAGGTGTTGGGCGTGTAGACGTCCATCTGCTCGAACTGTCGCACCACGGCGGTGCCGAAGTAGGTGATGGACTGCCCGATGCGTGGCAGGACGGCGTCGTAGTCGTCGACCGGCTGGCCGCGGTACTGCAGGTCGGGCTCGTCGCCGCTGAGATCGATTGCGAACCGCAGGGTGTTCAGCACCTTCACGTCGTGACCGCGTTGCGCCGCCGCCAGCTTGAGCCGACGGGTGCTGTAGCTATCTGCTGCCCGGGAGAGGATGGCGATCTTCATGCGTTCGTCTTCATGCGTGGTTGCCTTCGTTGTGTGCGATGTGGACCAGGGCGTCGCCTTGGTTGACGCTCGGGTCCAGGTTGAGGCCGATGACCATGCCGTCGGCGGGCGCGTTGATCTGGCCCAGCCGGCCACCGAAGGAGTCGTGGATGCGGCCGAGCGACGCCCCCTTGTCGACCCTATCCCCGAGGTCGACGGCCAGCTGCATGAGACCGGATCGACGGGCGCGGACCCAGCGGGACCTGCGACTGATGTAGGGCGTCGGGGGTGTGCGGTCGAATGCCTCGCTGACCATGTCCAGGGCAGCCATCACCGCGAGGACGCCATCGGTCCCGGCCACGATCGCCGTCTCGTCGTACCGCCACGCCTCGCCGCCCTCGTAGAGGAGCACCGTCGCGCCCGCCTCGGTTCCCGCTTGACGGAGCGACCCGTCTCGGGTTGCGGCGTGCATCATCAGCGGCGCCCCGAAGGCGTCGGCCAGCGCCCGGGTGGTGGGGTCGTCCAGGTTGGCTCGGATCTGTGGGAGGTTCGTCCGGTGGCCCGAGCCGGTGTGCAGGTCGATGCCGACCGTGCAGCGGCGAACGATCTCGGTCATGAAGATCTTCGCGATCCTGCTGGCCAGCGACCCGCGGGACGATCCGGGGAACGACCGATTGAGGTCCCGTCGATCGGGGAGGTAGCGGTCGCCGCTGAGGAAGCCGGGGACGTTGACGATGGGGACGGCGATGACCGTGCCGTGCAGGGACCGGGGGTCGAGTTGGGCGAGGACCCGGCGGATGATCTCCACACCATTGACCTCATCCCCGTGGATGGCACCGTTCAGCCAGATCGTCGGACCCTCGTGCCGCCCGTGGACGGCCAGCACGGGCAGCGAGATCGGGGAGCCGCTGACCAGCTTCGTGATCGGGATCTGCGTCCGGGCCTTCCGACCTGCCTTCACGACGGCGTCACCGATCTCGAAGACCGGTCGGCTGGCCCGCCTCGCCGGGCTCACGAGCGACCGCCTCGGCCACGATTGCGGTCGCGGACGTCCAGCGGCGGGCGGCCCTGCAGGTAGGAGTGGGCAGGATCGATCAGGAACGTGCCGCTGAGCGCTTTGCGGCCGAGCAGCATGCGAAAGCCCATGTCGTAGCGGCGGGCCAAGGTGAGGTCCGCCTGCACCGACCGCGGGCCCACCCCGATGGTCGTGCGCACCACCGGGCGCAGCGACAGCTCGCCGTTGGATGAGCGGATCTCCCGATGTTCGAGCACCGGCGCGGTCACCCGGACCGGGTCGGCGTCGCTGTCCTGCCACGGGTGGATCTCGAATGACACCGTTTCGATGCCATCGGGCATGCTCACCTCGAGCTCCGTCGCATGGATCGCCGACGTCCGCGCGCCGGTATCGACCTTGCACTTGATCCAGGGGATCCCGAGGTCCGGGAGGCTCACCCACTCCCGCCAGCCGACGGTGCCCAGACCCGATGCGCTCGCCTCACCCATCGCTGTGCTCACGCGGAGGACCGTAGCCGGGATCGCAGCCGCTCGGCGTCCTCACGCCAGGTCGTGGCCTGCTCGTGGTCGCCCGTGAGCTCGGCGAGGTCGGCGGCGACCGCGGCGACCGGACCGTAGGAGCAGGTGCCCTGCCAGCAGACAAGATGGGTGTACGGCGCCAGCGCCGGGAGTACTCGCGCGGCCCGGGCCTGGTCCTCCAGCGCGGCGGCGGACGCGCCCAGGGAGAGCACACCGGCCAGCCAGGCGAAGTCGCGATGGAGGCCGCTGACGGTTCCGTCGTCGGTCACCAGGGCGTCGAACCACGCGCCGGCGAGCTCAGGGTCCTCTGCCGCCACGATCAGGCTGCCGGCCGCCTTCCAGGCCGGGATCTCCGGCTGGTCCTCGACGATCTGCCGGATCAGGGCGGCCAGTTCGCCCAGACGGCTCTGCTGCCACCGCAGAGCGAACAGCTGCCCCGACCAGGCCGACATGGCCCGGGTCGCCGCGACCGTGAGGCCCACGTCGAAGGCCTCGGTGTTGCGCGCCTCCGCCGTGGCCAGGTCGCCGTCGATCGCGGCCAGCGCGGCCGCTTGATACGCCACCGACCACGTCCGTCCGACGTTGCCGGCGAAGGGCAACAGACGTTGCGCCTCGGCGTGTGCGTTCCGCAGTGACGGTCCATCCGCCTGCATGATCGCGATCGAGAACGACAGGTGGGCTGCCTCCCACTCGGCGACGGGATCGCCTTCGGTCAGCGCGGCCTCGAGCAGCCGATCGCGCGCGGCGACCCGGCGATCCAGGTCGTCGACGTGGCCGAGGGCCATGTAGGCGTACGGCAGGACGTCGCAGGCCACGCGATCGTCCTGCCCCTCGAGGAGCTGTTCGGCAGACAGGAAGAGGGCACGACACCGGTCGGGGTCCCCCGCCATCGAGTGCAGGATGCTGGAGGTGGCCTGCAGGCGAGCCAACCACCCGGGGTCGGTCTCCTGGTCGAGACCTCGCCCGGCGACGGCGACCGCCCGCGCCTGGACGCCCCCGGGGTCCACTGCCTCCCCCAACTGCACGGCAGCCACCAGAGCGCGGCGGCGAAGGTCCACGTGCCCGGTCTCCATCGCCTCCTCCGCCAGGTCGAGCAGGGAGGTGGCGTGTCCACTCTCACCCGCCAGCCGTGCGCTGTCCGCGGCTTCGAGTTGAAGATCCAGGACGGCCAGCCGGTCGTACTGGTGCGACTCGGCCAGCTGCGCCGCGGTCCGAAACCACTCCGCAGCGTCGGCGTAGGCCTGCCGGGTGAACGCCTCGCGCGCGGCCGAGCCGGCGGCGCTCACCGCGGCGTGTGGGTCCAGCTCCGCTGCTCGCACCAGGTGGTGGGCTCGCTCCGGAGGACTGGTCGTTGCCTGCCCGATCGCGTGGTGCAGCTCCAGCCGACGTCCGGGCGGGATCTGGTCCCGGGCCACCCTGCGGAAGAGCTCGTGGCTGAAGCGGATCTCGCCCGGCGCCACCTCGACCAGCACCCCGGCGGCGATGAGCGGATCCATCCGTCCGACATCGGTGATGGCCCGGAGGACGGTCAGGTCCAGCGGGTCGGCCATGACCGCGGTCGCGTCGAGGAGTGGGCGGGTGTGCGACGGGAGCTCGGCCAGCCGGGCCTGCAGCAACGCGACGAGTCCAGCGTCGAGCGGGTCCTGACCGTGGTCCTCCCCAGGTCCGGCGACCATCTCCTCCGCGGCGGTGTGCTCGAGCAGTTGCCGCGCGTAGAGCGGGTGGCCGCCCGTGCGATGCCGCAGCCACTGCGCCACCGCCTCGACGTCCTCGGTGGTGATGTCCGGTCGACTGGCACCGACCAGGTCCGCGAGGGCATCGGAGTCCAGTCCGGCCAGCGGGATGTGGACGGCGTCCTGCATCGCTGCGGCGTCCTTGCCACCATCGCGGGCGGCGAAGACGGCCGGTGTGCCCGACTCCCGCAGCGCTGCCACCAGGATCGAGCGTGTCGTCGGACCGGCGCGGTCGATGTTGTCGATGAGCACGACCGTGTCCGGGAGTCGGACCAGTGCGGTGGCGATCGCACTTGCGGTGCGGGTCGCCATGCTCCCGGGACGGCGAAGGCGTCCCCGGGCCGGGTCCGCCTGCACGTCGTGGCTCTCCGTCGGATCGGCGGGCAGGCCCAGCGACAGCAGCGTCGGACGCAGGTGGTCCATCAGTTCGTGGACCGGGCCCAACGCCCGCCATGGGTTGGTGTTGCACTCGACCGTGATGCACCGGCCCTTCCACCCGCCTCGGATCATCCGCAGCAGCGAGGTCTTTCCGATTCCAGCCGGCCCGGTCACCGCGACCTGCTTGCCGGAGGAGATCGCTGCCAGCGCGTCCTCCACCTCCTGCGTCCGGCCGATCCTGAGCGATCCGCCGACGTCCCCGGTAGGACCGGATGAGCGCAGCATCTCGGCATGCAGGCGGGAGAGCTCCGGCCCGGGTTCGGTCCCGTGCTCCTCCACCAGCTTCCGGCGCGCCGAGTGGAAGGCGTCCAGCGCTTCGGTCCGACGGCCGGCCCGGTCGAGGGCCACCATCAGCAGCTCCCACCGTCGTTCGTGGGTTGGCGTAGCCTCGAGGAGGCCTCGCAGCTGGCTGATGGCCGGATCCAGTTGCCCCAGCTCGAGCAGCGCGAGCGTGCGCAGATCGAGGAGCTCATCGACCTCCGCGTCCAGTCGGGCAGCAACGCCCCGAGCCACGGTGTCGTCGAGGTCGGGGAGCGCCGGGCCCACCCCGATGGCCGTGCCGCGGTTGGCCGCCTCGAGGGCGGCTGCCCACAGGCCGTGGGTCCGGGCCTGGCGGGCGTCCTCGAGCTCCGCCGTGAACTGCTCCAGGTCGGTGCTGACGTGGCTGGCCAGCCGGTATCCCTCCGGTCCACGGATGAACACAGCGCGGCCGATCTTGGCGCGCAGCCGTGAGAGGTGGTTGTGGAGTGAGTTCCGGGCCGTGGCCGGAGGATCGCCGTCAGGCCACAGGGCGTCGGTCAGTCGGGCTTCCGGGACCGGGGTCCCGTGGTGAAGGGCGAGGGTGCCAAGAACACGCCGTTCCCCGAGGGTCAGCGCGATCGCTCGGTCATCTCCGGTTGACCGTTCCAGCCGGAGTGTCCCGAACATGATCACGTGCAGCGACGGGCTGGGCATTCTCCGTAGCGTAGCGTGGTCGATGCGCCGTTAGTGCCTCGTTAGCGAGGGCGGTCGGGTGAGACCCCTAGGTGTCGGATCACACGACTGACGACGCGCCCAGCCACGCTCCCCACGTCGCCAGCTCCGCCCGGACCTCCTGGGTCTGCGGTGAGATCCCGGCCACCAGCGGTGTGAACTGCTGGACCAGCAGCTCACCGGCCGTGCGGTCCAGCTTCAGGTCCACCAGTGCGACGAGCTCCTCGCCCAGCAGGAACGGCAGGGCGTAGTAGCCGTACTGCCGCTTCTCCTTCGGCACGTAGATCTCGATGCGGTACTCCAGGTCGAACAGGCGGGCGGTGCGCTCCCGGTTCCACACGAGGGGGTCGAATGGGTTGATCAGTGCGGCGGCGTCCACCCGGCGCGGGATCACCAGGTCCGGGTCGGCGTACGTCGGCTGGTCCCACCCCTCCACGTCGACCCGCACCACGCGTCCGGCGTCCGCCAGCTCCTCCATCTGCCGGCGGGCCGTGGGTACGTGCTGCCGGTGCCAGTCGGCCGCATCGGCCGCCGTGCCGACGGCCATGGCCCGGATCGCCCGTACCAGCAGGTCCTTCTGCGCCGCGTCCGGTGCTGGCACCGCTGCCTCGATGATCGCAGCCGGCAGCACCCGCTCGGCCAGATCGAAGTGACAGGTCATCCGGTCGTCCCGCCAGCTGATCAGGAGGTCACCGCGGTGGTGGAGGTAGTCCAGCGCCGCCCGCCCGAGCGACCGGCTGGACTGCCCGGCCCAGGTCGGGTGACGGCCGCCGGTGTCTGACAGCTGCGCCGCCGTCAGCTCGCCGTGGTCTCGAATCTCGTCCAGCACCTGATCGACGAAGGCTGCGTTCTCCTCGTTCCCAGCTCGCCAGCCCCGCCAGCTGGTGGTGTTCGCCCGTCGGTGTGCGAGCAGCGGCCACAGCTCGGCCGGGCCGGTGGCGTCGACGTGAATCCACCCCTCGTAGACCTCACCGGACCGCCAGATGTACCGATCCAGAGCGTCGGTGTCGTAGGGGCCCAGCCGACTGGCGAACACCTGATGGTGCGCTCGCGCGACGACGTTGATCGGATCGATCTGGACGACGCCGACATCGCCGTAGACCCGGCGGAAGTGCCGCGAGTCGATCCGCCCGCTGGGGCGCGGGCGTGCCAGCCCGAGCGCGGCGATCGTGGCGCGCCGCGCCTGAGACCGCGTCAGACGGCGCATGGCCGCGTCCCGAGGTCACGATCGTGCAGAAACGCCCGCAGGCGTTGGTCTGGCCCCGATCGTGCACCGTGGCGGCGGCGAGGCGGCAGATCAGCAGCTCTCACGCCGTCACCAGTCGGTCCAGGTGATCGCAGTCGATCCACGGCGCTGGCGGGGCCACCGTGAGCTCGGCCAGTCCGAGGAGCGCCTGATCGTAGTTGACGCGCCATCCAGCCCAGTCGCGCCACGCCTGGTCCCGATCCTCGCGCAGGGGTACACCCGCCTCGTCCATGGCCTCCCACGCCTCATCGAACTGCTCACGGGTGATCGAGATCGGGTCATCCGGCGCAGGATCGTGGTTGACCGGCAGGTCCATGAACGCCGCGACGCGGCGGAGCGCCAGGAAGCCGGCCCGGATGCAGATCTCCGCTCGGGGCATTCGGATCATCTGCCCGTCCCGGGTCTCGAAGCCGTGCTCATCCAGGCCGGCGCGATCCAGATCGACGACGGCCGCCACCATCGCGGCTGCGTCGAGCACGGCGCCCGCCGAGTTCACCCAGGAGTGCCGCGGGTCCGGAGAGCGGAAGAAGACGAGCGCCGGCAGGTCAGTGTGCGACTCCGCAAGCTTGGCAAACCACCGCTCCCACTCGAGCCACACCGTCTCCGTCTCGCCGAACCCGCGGATGCGGTGGTAGCGGATCATCATCTCGACGGCGCTCGGTGGTATGCCACCGGAGACCTCGAACAGCGAGACCTGGTGCTCGCGCTCGCTGAACGCCGCGTACATCGAGGGCAGGTAGGTGACCAGCAACAGCGCCAGCACCGACATGGACATCGCGGCCTCGAGGAACGACAGCAGGATCGGGCCGAACCCGTCGGGTCGCTCGAAACCGAGCGTGGTCAGCGATGACCCGGACACGGTCAGCGCGGTGACGAACGAGCCGCCCTGCATGGCCCAGAACAGCAGCGCGAAGCCCAACCACGCGATCGTCAACCAGACCAGGGGGAGCAGGAGCAGGCAGACCGGCGCGTAGTGCGCCATCAAGCGATCCCGAGCGGTGAACGTTCGAAGGGTCCCCACGCCCAGATTGAACAGGACCCGCACGGTCTGGAAGACCAGCCCGACGATGCGGACGGGTTCGCCCCGCGGCAGGACGACCGTGCGGAGGGCGGACATGAAGACACCGACGACGACGGCGCATCCCAAGACGCCAGCCAGGACTCGGAGGGCAAGCACGGGCCGCAGTCTGCCACCTGACTGCGACAGGGCGGGGTCAGCGAAGCGGGACGGCGTACCGGATGACGGAGGCGGCGGAGTCTGGCAGGTACGCGGGGCCGTAGATCTCGAGGTCCGGGCCGCTGCTGTGCCGCTCGTCAGTGCGAGGCAACCACGAGCCGTAGATGTAGTCGATGGTGTGGTCGAGGTCCGTCGGAAGGCCACGATGATCGAACACCGCCCACCGACCCGCCGGTACCTGACGGCGCACCATCCCGGCGGGGGTGGACGCCAGTGGGGCGTCGACGCCGGCGACGTACTCGAGTCCCTCCCCGCTGTGCTCCTCATCCGAGATCAGCCCGATCATCGTCCCCGTGTCGGCACCGGCGACCTCCTCAGCTCGGGCCACGAAGCCGGCCCACAGGTCGGCCAGGCTGACCCCGAGTGTGTTGCGCTGCCGATCGCCCAGGTCATATCGCGTGGCCTGGCCGACCACCGTCATCGCCGGGCGGTCTTGGATAGTCGGGACCGTAGAGATCTCGTCGGAGGTCACGTGACTGAGGTACGCGAGGTTGATGGGCGGGCGCCGCAGGACCTCCCGGGCGCGGTGGCCGTGACGGAAGGCAGACGGGGTCATGCCCATGACCGACTTGAACGCACGGGCAAAGCTCTCCTGCGTCTCGTATCCCGCCGCGAAGGCGATGTCCAGGATCCGCAGATCGGTCGACTCCAGCAGATCGAGGGCGTGGCTCAACCGACGTGCGCGGACGTACGCCTTCACGGTCTCGCCGGTCACAGCCCGGAACGACCGCTGGAACGTGCTGTGCCCCATGGCGGCAGCCCGGGAGACCTCGCGCAGATCCAGGTTGGTGTGGAGGTGAGCCTCGATGAAGTCGACGGCGGCCTGGATCTGCCGGGCGAGCTCGGTCACGGTCCGAGCTTCAGCCGTCGGTCGGCACGTCGAAGAAGCCGGTCATCGAGGTCAGCATGCCGCCAGCGGAGTAGGTGGCGTGGGAGGCACCGGTGCCCGCAACGGTCCCGTCCGCGGCCACCATGTTCCACTCCGCCAGCGACTGGGCGTGATGGGCTGCGAAGCCGGTCACTTCGAACCCACCGCCGGGCAGGAGATCTTGGAAGTCATCCATGTACGCCCCGATCTCGGCGTGGCCGGTGGCTCGAGTCGTCGGGTCGGTGTAGACGCAGTCGGGGGCGAGGAGTTCCACCATGGCGGCTTCGCGCTCCGCCGGGTCCGTCATCGACCACAGCTGGCTGTAGCGCTCCCAGACCTGGTGGGCGTCGGTGGTGCGTGTGGTGGGCATGTGGCACTCCTTGTCATCTCGGTGGGTGTGTCACCGCACCGTATGGAGGCCGGAGGAGCTGCCTCTGACCGTTTGTGCCGATGTGTGACGCGCGGCCGCTGGTCAGGAGCGTCGGGCCAGCACCACGCCGAAGTAGCCGCGCTCGTCGGTCTCGAAGCGGTCGACCGTCATACCAGCGGCTGCAAGCCGGTCGGCGATGCACTCACGGGTGAACTTCGCCGATATCTCGGTGAAGATGCCCTCACCTGCCTCGAACGTCACGTCCAGGTCGAGGTCCTTGATGTGAACGGCCATCGCCCGTGACGCGCGCAGCCACATCTCGATGCGGTTGTAGTCCTCACGCCACGTCGCCACGTGCTCGAACTGCTCGGGCTCGAAATCGGCACCCAGCGTCGCGTTGATGTTGTGCAGGACGTTGCGGTTGAACGCTGCGGTCACACCGGAGGCGTCGTCGTAGGCCCGCACCAGCACCTCGGGGTCCTTGACCAGATCGATGCCGAGGAGGAACGCGTCGTCTCCGTGGGGTGCCAGCATTGCCGCCACCTTCTGCAGGAACGGCACCTGCGCGACCGGCTCGAGATTGCCGAGGGTCGAACCCATGAAGCTGACCAGCCGACGGCCGGTGCGTGGCACCTGACCCAGATGGTGGTCGAAGTCGCCGACGATGCCGTGGACATCCAACCACTCGTAGTCGGCCTGCAGCGCCTCGGCCGCCCCGACGACCGCGTCCTCGCTGACGTCGAACGGCACGTACAGCACCCGTCCGTCGCCCCGATCACGCATGGCCTGCAAGAGCACCCTGGTCTTCTCACTGGCCCCGGAGCCGAGCTCGACCAGCTCGTCCGGCCGGACGTCCGCGATGACCTGCGAGGCGATGCGCCGCAGGATCGCCGTCTCCGTACGCGTCTGGTAGTACTCCTCGAGCTCGGTGATCTCGACGAAGATGTCGCTGCCGGAACCGTCGTAGAAGTACTTCGGTGGCAGGGTCTTCGGCGTCGCGGTCAGTCCCTCCCGGACATCCCGGCCCATCTGGGTCTGGTAGTCCTCATCGACGGCGATGCGGGTGAGTGAGAAGTCGGTCACGGGTTCGGCTCCTGTTCGGCGCGGGATACGTCGACGGCCTCCCCGGCGGCCACGCGGCGCCACGAGAGTCGGGGGTCGAGTGGTTCGGAGGCCACGTAGGTGTGGTCTTCGGCACGATGGACGTAGAGGGAGTTGGCCTGCTCCTCGACCACGGCATTGACGACGGCGATGCCGGTGTGGTCCGCCAGAGCCAGCGTCAGTCGGGCCGTCTGGCCGGCCGCTCGAACGATCTTGGCTGCCCGGTCGGTGGCCTCCTCTGCCGCCTGGACGAGCCCCGCACCGGCGCGGTGGGCGTCGGCCGCCAGCAGGAAGAGCACGGCTGAGTCGCCGATCACGTCAAGCGTCGAGAAGGCCTCGTCGGACAGCTCGGCGACCAGGTCTCGTGCCACGTGCTGCCTGAAGCCGGAGATCCACCCGTTGTGGGTTCCGGCCAACTCGCCGGCGACGAACGGGTGGACGAACGTGGTGCCGTGACCGATGCCCGCGGTCGCGGAGCGGACGGCACCGAGCATCACCGGTCCACCGAGCCGCGGGGCGAGGTCCAGCAGTTGCGAATCGGCCCAGGGCGGTGCCGTCGTCCGGTACCGCAGGGGGCGTGGATCAACGGCGCCGGTCGGGTCCGGCCGATGGTCGAACCAGACGATGGAGGTGCCGTCGACGTTGACGTGGGCCCCCACCATCTCCTGCGGCATGTAGGCCTGCTCGGAGAGACCGTGTGGCTGGTCGTACAGCAGCGTGGCCAGCGGCCGGGTCGGGCCGACGTAGGCAGCTATCCGACACACCTCTAGCGCACCTGCGGCCGGACCGGCCGGCCGTCCCGGAGGTCGTAGGCGACGCGGACGCCGGAGAAGATCTGCCGGCGGTACGGGTGGTCCCAGTTCCGGAACGTCGACCGGGCCACCGAAGCTCGCGTGGCCCACGACGCGCCGCGGAGGACCTTCCAGTCGCCGCCGAAGAAGACCTCGGAGTACTCGGGGTAGGGAAAGGTCCGGTAGCCGGGGTAGGGCTCGAAATCAGAGCTCGTCCACTCGTAGCTGTCACCCAGCAGGTGCTCGACGCCGTACGCGCTGGCACCGTCCGGGTAACTGCCGACCAGTGAGGGCCCCCACAGCGTCCGGTCGATGTTCGCCAGGTCAGGGGTCGGAGCCACATCGCCCCAGGGATAGGGACGGGAGGAGCCGGTCGCCGGATCGTGAGCCGCGGCCTTCTCCCACTCCACCTCCGTCGGCAGCCGTCCGCCCGCCCAGGCGGCGAAGGCCTCGGCCTCCCAGAAGGTCACGTGCTCCACCAGTTCGCGTGGATCGAGCGCCGACACGCGGTTGAAGCGTCGGATCGCCCACTCACCGTCGGCCGTTTGATACCAGCCCTGCGGGGCGGTGTGGCCCTCGGTCTTCAGCCACTCGCGCCCGCGCTCGCTCCACCAGTCCGGGTTGCGGTAGCCGTGGTCAGCGACGAAGGCGGCGAATCGCCGGGCCGTCACCGGGAACACGTCGATCGCAAACCCTGGGACGGACACGGTGCGCCGCGGGCGCTCGTTGTCGTAGGCGGCGACCGCGGCATCGCGGGCCGCCCGGGGCGCCGATGGAGCAAGATCGGCTGGGTCCGGAGCGCCGAGGGCGAAGGGGCCGGCGGGCACGACGACCGTCTGGAGGTCGTCGACCTGCCGTGCCGAGCGGAGGACCCGCCTCGTTGCGGGCAGGTAGATCCGCAGCCTCGGGTCGTCGGCGTCGGCCAACTCCTCGGCGTCGTCGCCGTGGGTCTCTCCGCGCAGGTCGAGGGCCTGCAGCATGGTCTCCTGATGCTGCGCCTCGTGCTGGGCGACCATGTGGTAGACGAACCCGTCGCGGACGAGCGGGTCACCGTCGACCAGGTCGGCGTCAGCCATCAGGTCGAGCGCGCGACCACGAACCTCCGCGATGTACTCGGTGGCCTCGCGCCGAGGCAGGAGGGGCAGGTCGGCCCGGGTCCAGCGGGGGTTGTCGAAGGGGTTGTAGACGGTGTCGAGGCGCTGATCGCTCAGCGAGTGATCGCCCAGCCCCCTGAGCAGCCACAGCTCCTCGAAGTTGCCGATGTGGCCGAGGTCCCAGACCAGCGGCGACATGATGCGGTGGGGTTGGCGGGCCATCTCCTCGTCGTCCAGCGGGTCGAGCAGCGTGAAGGTCCACTGCCGTCCGGCGTGCAGTTGCTGTCGGAGGTGGCGTCGGAGCGGATGGATGTCGGTTGCGGTCATCGGGAGCCTCCGGTCAGGAGCAACGGCTCGGCACAGGCGTCCATGACGGCGGCCGGACCGCTGGCCTGGGCATCGCGGAGCACGTCGGAGGGGGCGCGTCCCCGCAGCGTGAAGGTGTCGAGGAACTGCTCCGCGACCGCGACCTCGGACGGTGACACCGTGGCCGACCCGAGCCGGCGAGCAGCACGTGCAGCGGTGGTCCACACCTCGACCGCCATGGCACACAGCTGCGGGTCCCACAGACCGAGCCGCGACGACCGGTCCAGCAGTTCGGGCAGCGAGCGTTGGTGCGGCCCCATGACCCGCTGGGCCACGTTGCGGCACTCCTCGTCGTAGAGCAGGCCGGCGTAGAGCGTGGCCGGCACCGAACGCCACGCTGCCGGCAGCGCATCGACGCTGCGGATCTCGAGGACCCCTCCGTGGTCGCCCGGTCGCACGCGGACCTCATGGAAGAGGGTGGTCAGATGGTTTGCCGCATCGGCCATCGAGGGGCGTCCGTGCACCTCGTGCCCCTCCTCCAGCCACCGCTCGAAGGTGAAGCCGGGTTCGCCGGTGCTCCCCCGGTCGTTGCGCCGCACGAGGACGACATCAGCGCACAGGGCCGCATCGAGCAGCACGTCGACGGGGTTGGTGTTCTCGGTGTCCAGGTCGGAGGCGACGAAGGCCGAGGGGATGCCGGTCCGGGTCGGGTCGAGGGCGCCCCAGACCACCGCACGTCCGCTGATGGCACCGGGGACGGGACTGTTGGCGAACGTGGCCGTGGCCAGCGGGGCGACCAACTGCGCCACCCTCCAGCGCTGCGCGGCTGTCTCGCCCGAGCCCAGATCGAGGTTGACCTGGATCGACGCGGTGCCCGTCATCATCAGGTGTCCGTGCGGCGAGCGTCGCCCGAAGTAGGCGTGCATCGCCGGGTAGCGGGTGCCCGTCAGCTGCTGCTCGACGTGATTGCCGAGGGGGTCGAGGCCGGCCGAGAGCAGCGCCACGCCATGTGATCCGGCGTGGGCGGCCAGCGCCTGGACGGTCTCGTTCAGGTCGGCGATGGCCGCTCGGACGCCAGTCCTCGGTGGTCCGGCGTACTCCACCTGCCCGCCCGGCTCGGGGAGCAGTCGGCCACCGGACGCGGTGTGCCAGACCGGCATGTGGCCCGGTCCGTGTGGGTGGACTTCCTCGCCCCTGGGGGCGGGAAGTCCACCCACCCCAACTGGGCGGGCACCCTCCCGCTGGACACCGGCCAGATCGTCCAGCAGATGTGTGAGGTCGACCAGGCTCAGTCGAGCGCCGTTCCGGGTGACCGGGAAGAACTCCACCTCGAGCCCGATGGCGCCGTCTGCACCTCGTGGCGGTGTCGCGTCGTCGGCGTGGAAGGTTGCCTCGATCAGGGATCGCAGGGCCGCACGGCTGGCGGGCAGGTCGTGCTGGCCCACGGATCTCCTCCGGCTAGTCGGCATGGCCTGCGGGGTCAAACCCAGGTGCCGGTCCCATTGTTCCGTCGCCAGGAGAACGGCGGCTGGCGACCAGATGATCTGCGGATCAACTGGCTACGGGGCGCGAACCTCTTTGATGGTCACATCGAAGGTGGCCCCGGTGGGTCCGACGTAGGAGACGGTGTCGCCGACCTTGCCACCCAGCAGCGCTCGGCCCATGGGGCTGGTCTGGCCCACCACGTCGACCCCTCCCTCGGGACGGTCCTCCATCGAGCCGACGAAGAGCTCCTCGATGTCGCCGTCGTCGTCGATGGTGACGATCATCCCGACGGCGACTTCGCCGGAGGCCACGTCCACCTCGCTGATGGTGGCGTTGCGAAGACGAGTCTCGATCTGACGGATCCGGTCCTCGTTCAACCCCTGCTCGTCCTTGGCAGCGTGGTACTCCGCGTTCTCCTTGAGATCGCCGTGCGCACGGGCGACCTCGATCCGCTTGGTGATCTCCTCGCGGAGTTCGGTGGACCGGTACTTGAGGTCAGCCTGCAGCCGCTCGAAGGCGTCCTGGGTCAACACTTCAGTGTTCTCGTCCATCAGCCGGAGTCTAGGTGGAGTGAGCGACAGACGCCCTCGTCCGAGGCCCAGCAGTGGACCGATTTGGCAGAATGGACGGCATGCCCGAGCTGCCTGAGGTCCGCGCCCACGCCGAACGGATGACGGCGGCGTTGGCGGGGGACACCCTCAGCAAGGTGCAGCTGATCAGCTTCTCGACGCTGAAGACCTTCGACCCGCCTATCGACGGCGCGGTCGGGACGGGGCTGGATCACGTGCGGACGCGTGGGAAGCTGATGATCCTTGACTTCGGGACGACGGCCCACGTGGTGCACCTGATGCAAGGCGGGCGGCTCAAGCCCGATCCGAAGGTGGCGAAGAAGCCGCGAGGGGGAATGGTCCGTTGGTCCTTCGAGCGCGACGGCGCCTGGCTGCTCACGGAGGCGGGGACCGAGCGCAAGGCCGGTGTCTGGGCCGTCCGCGGGACCCCCGAGGAGCAGGAGCCACTCGACCATCTCGGGCCCGAGGCCGACGAGGTGGACGTCCCCACGATGACCCGGCTGCTGGGCGAGCACTCGGCCCGGCTCCACACCTTCCTCCGCGACCAGCGCATCATGGCCGGCGTCGGTCGGATGTTGGCCAACGAGATCTGCCACCGGGCCAAGCTCTCCCCGTTCGCCCAGACCGCCTCGATGGGTGAGGAGGAGGCCGCGGTGATCGTCGAGGCCACCGGCGCGGCCATCGACGATGCGCTGGCAGCTGAGCGGGCTCGCGACGACATGAGCTCGTCGAAGGAGCGACCGTCACGTGTCCACAACCGCACCGGTGAGCCCTGCCCCGTGTGTGGGGACGAGGTCCGGTCGGTGGAGTACCGCGCGTACACGGTGTGCTACTGCGCGACCTGCCAGACCGGCGGAAAGGTGCTGGCAGACAACACGACCAGCAAGTTCCTGAAGTAGCCGTCGCTCACGCGGACGTCAGGACGGCAGGTCCGCCAGCCAGCGCCCGACCTCGTTGTTGATCGCCTCCGGCACGTCCTCCTGCACGTAGTGCAAGCCCTTGCCGAGCGGGCGGATCGTCAGGTTGGTCGCGCCGTCGGCGATCAGGGCGACCTCGCTGGTCTTGAAGATCATCCCGGGGTCTGCGTGGAGCAGCAGCTTCGGCACCGCCGAGGTCTTGAACCAGTCGTAGTTGGCTGCGACGACCTCGTGGACGTCGGCCGGTTCGCCGTCGAAGGGGATCTCCCGCGGCCACCTGGCGATCGGCCGGCGGCTCTCGGCGGTGGGGAAGGGCGCGAGGTAGGTGTCGCGCTCCTCCCCGGACAGCGTGCGGGCGGTCATCCGTGGCATCGCCACGGTCAGGAAGAAGCGGTTGCGGACGTTCAGCCAGTCGCCGATGCGCGGGTGGCGCATCGCCTTGAAGAGCAGTCGCTCCTGCAGGTTCGCGGCGGACCAGGAGACGGGCTTGACGACGGCCTCCATCACGACGATGCCCCGAACCCGGTGGGCATGGCGGCGGGCCCAGGACAGGCCCAGCGCCCCACCCCAGTCGTGCAGCACGAGCACGACTCCGTCCAGGGCGAGGGCATCCATGAAGGCGTCCACGTACCGCTCGTGGTCAGCAAAGCGATAGGCGAGATCAGGCTTGCCCGACTGGCCGAAGCCGATCAGATCTGGGGCGATCGCCCGCCCGTATCGGGCACTCGACGGCAGGATGCGGCGCCACAGGTAGCTCGACGTCGGATTGCCGTGGAGGTGCACGATCGGCTGTCCCTCACCCATCTCCACATGGTGCATGTGTGAGTCGAGTACGGGGGTGCGGTGGCTGGAAGGCGCCGTGGTCGTCATCGCCGATCACTCCTTTTGCAACGATCGTTGTGAAAGTGGCCGGTAATCTACACCGCATGGTGCAAAATGCAACGGACGGACTCCCGGCGAGAGGGCGACCGCCGTCGTTCGATCGCCCTGCGGTCATCGACGCCGCCCTCCGCGCCTTCTGGCCCGCAGGCGCGGGCGGGACCACCGTGGCGGATCTCGAGCGCGCCACGGGCGTGGACCGCTCCTCCCTCTACAACAGCTTCGGGGGCAAGGGTGGGCTCCACCGTGCCGCCGCGGAGGCCTACGTCGGACGCGTCGAGGCTGGGCTGTTCGCGCCGCTGCGCGATGGCGATCGAGGGGTCACCGACATCGAGGCGTTCCTCGACAGGCTGGCCGGGATGCTGGCCTCGGCGGAGACCCCTGCGGGCTGCTTCATCGTCAACTCCATGGGCCGCGGCGACCGAGACGCTCACGCGACGGCTCGCTACCTCGACGGGCTGCGCGAGGCGCTCTCGGCCGCGGTCAGCCGAGCCGTCGATCACGGGGAACTCGATGCCGACGGCGCGGCCGACCTGGCGTCTGCCCTCGTGGCCGGGGTGCTCGGGGCCAACCTGATCGCCAGTACCGCTGGAGCCTCCGCGGCGGGGGACCACCTGGCGTCCCTGGCCCGCCTGCTGCGCATGTGAGGTGATCCCGAGAGCGTGCCGCAGCGCCGCGAAGCCCCGGTCTGGCATCGGGGTGACCTGGCCAGCCGGCTGCTGACGAAGCCGCGTCGTACACTCCGCGCGCACCCGCCACGCACCACTGATGCCTCGATCCGCCAACGCCGCCCCCGCCACCGCCCCCCGGGTGGGTGGTCTGCTGTACCGCCTGTACGGCAAGCAGTTGGAGCGCGTCGTCCGCCGCGACGACCTGCCACAGCACATCGGCGTCATCCTGGACGGGAACCGACGCTTCGCTCGGGAGCGCGGGCTGTCCACGGCCGCCGACGGCCATCGCAAGGGTGCGGAGAAGATCCCCGAGCTGCTGGACTGGTGCGACGAGCTGGGCATCTCCTACGTCACGCTGTGGCTGCTCTCGACCGACAACCTCGGTCGCGACGAGGCGGAGCTGTCTGAGCTGGTCGGGATCATCTCCGACAGCGTTGCCGGGTTGGTGCAGCAGCGCGAGCGCTGGCCGGGCTTGAAGGTCAGCGGGATCGGCGCGCTGGACGCGTTGCCGGACGAGTTGCGGACGGCGCTGAAGGAGGCGGCCGAGGCCACGGCAGACGGTGCGGGCATGCACGTCCAGATCGCCGTCGGGTACGGCGGCCGGCAGGAGATCACCGACGCGCTGCGGACCCACCTCCGTGAACGCTCCGAACTGGGCGAGTCGATCGACGACATCATCACCAACCTCGACCCCGACCACATCAGCGCCAACCTGTACGCGGCCGGCACCCCGGATCCGGATCTGATCATCAGGACCTCCGGCGAGATCCGACTGTCGGGCTTCCTGCTGTGGCAGTCCGCTCACTCGGAGTTCTACTTCTGCGACCCGTACTGGCCGGACTTCCGGCGCATCGACTTCCTCCGGGCGCTGCGCGAGTTCCAGAGCCGGTCGAGGCGCTTCGGGCGCTAGCGCGCCGAATGGAACGGCGCTTCGGGCGCTAGCGCTTACCCTCCCCGCCATGCCTGTTGAACAGACCGATATCGCTGGCCTGCTGGTCGTGCGCTGGGACACTCACGGCGACGAGCGGGGCTTCTTCCGCCAGACCTACCAGGTGAGGGAGCTCACCGACGCGCTCGGCCGCGAGGTCGTGCTGCGACAGGGCAATCACTCCCACTCCGCCCCGGGGGTCCTGCGCGGCTTCCACGCCGAGCCTTGGGACAAGCTGGTCTACGTCGTCAGGGGCTTCGCCATGGCGGCCATCGCCGACATCCGTCCTGAGTCCCCGACCTTCGGCGAGGTCCGTACCTTCATGCTCGGCGAGCCGCCGGAGGGTGAGCGGATCCGCCTGTTCATCGCGGAGGGGCTGGCCAACTCCTTCGTCACCCTGGGCACCGAACCGGTCGATTACCTCTATGACGTCTCGGGCTACTGGCAGCCCGACGTCGTCCAGCCCGCTGTCGCCTGGGATGACCCCGATCTGGGCGTCGAGTGGCCCATCGAGGAGCCCGTCATGAGCGAGAAGGACAAACAGAATCCGACGCTCAGGGAAACATTCGGCGACCACCCGCGACTCCGCTAGTCCCCACGCCTCAGGGGTGCGGCGGTTGCCCGGTTCCAACCCCTCCCACGGTTAGGCTCGGGCCGTACCGTGAAGACCACCATCGAACTCGTCCGACACGCCAAGGCACACAGCCGCGATCGCTGGTGGGGGCGACCGGATCGGGAACGACCGCTGACCGACACGGGCATGGATCAGGCGCGAGCACTCGCCGCGGCGCTGCCCGACTCGGGACCGCCGATCGCCAAGCTGTTCTCGAGCCCTTGGGTCCGCTGCACCCAGACACTCGATCCCCTGGCAGATGCCATGGGTGTGCACGTCGTCGACGCCGAGGAGCTTGGCGAGGTGGTCAACCTGCCGGTCCACGATGGCGGCGACGCGTGGGTCACCTCGGCCTGGCTGGGTGGCCGGGCGGTGTCGTTCATCGACCAGCTGGTGGCCAGCTACGGCGAGAAGCGAGTGGTGTGCTGCTCCCACGGCGATGTGATCCCAGCCCTCGTCGCCGTCCTCGTCGGCCGTGACTCCCTCGACCTGACCGATGTTCGGTGCAAGAAAGCCGCCCGCTTCACCCTGACCTTCACCGACACCGTCTGCACCGACGTCATCTACCACCCCCCAGCCCGCTAGCCGATCACACCTACCGCCGAGCCGCCCCCGATCCTGCTTCCCCAACTTCATATCCGCACACGCTGAAAGGCCTGACATGTCCCCGTCCCGGGTCACCTACGTCCTCGACACCTGTGTACTGCTGGCAGATCCTCGCGCGATCTATCGGTTCGACGAGCACGACGTCGTCCTCCCACTGGTGGTCATCGAGGAGTTGGACCGGCAGAAGACCCGGATGGACGAGGTGGGACGCAACGCGCGGACGGCGATCCGGCTGATCGAGGAGGTGTCGGCGACCAGTTCCGACGGCCTGGTGTCGCCGGCACCACTGCCGGGGTCAGGGACCCTGCGGATCGAGGCGAACCACGTCGACCAGCAACTCCCGCACTACCTGGACCCGAGCACGCCCGACAACCGAATCCTGGCGGTTGCGGTCGCCCTGGGGGGCACGCTGGTCACCAAGGACGCCGCCCTTCGGATCAAGGCGGCCCAGCTGTCTGCCGCGTCGGAGGACTACCGCGCGGATCAGGTCCACGTCGATCACCACTACACCGGCATCGCCGAGCTCAGTGTCGGTGGCGACTGGTTGGACACGCTGCACACCGACGGCAAGGCATTCCTCGAGGCTGTCGACCACCCGGATCTGTGGACCAACGAGTGCCTGGTCCTCAAGTCCGCCACCAGCTCGGGCCTCGGCCGGGTCACCGAGATCGCGGGCGAGCGCATCACCGTGCAGCGGGTCCTCGGCTCGCCGCGGGCGTTCGGGGTCCAGCCCCGCGACGTGAAGCAGACATTTGCGCTCGACCTGCTGACAGATCCGGCCGTGCCGTGTGTGTCGCTCATGGGCATGGCCGGCACGGGGAAGACCTTCCTGGCCCTGGCTGCCGGGCTCGAGCAGGTGGTGGAGCGCGGCTCCTACCGACGTCTGAGCGTGTACCGGCCCCTGGTCGCCGTGGGCCGCCAGGAGGTCGGCTACCTGCCGGGCGATCTGGACGAGAAGCTCTCGCCCTGGATGGCTGCGGTCCACGACAACCTCTACTCGCTGTTCCGCAAGGATGCCGATAGCCCGTTCGCGAAGGGGACCTTCAACTCCGATGGGCACGTCCAACGGATGGTCGACTCACTCCTCGATCGGGGTCAGCTGGAGATGGCGGCCATCACCTACCTCCGCGGCCGCTCCATCACCGACGAGTACGTGATCGTCGATGAGGCCCAGAACCTGGAACTGCCCACGCTCAAGGTGATCCTCACCCGGATGGCGGCCGGGTCGAAGGTGGTGTTCTGCGGGGACCTCTCGCAGGTCGACAACCCCTACATCTCGCCACACGGCGGCATGTCGGCCCTGATCGAGAAGCTCAAGGGCACCGACCTGTTCGGCCACGTGACCATGGCCAAGGGTGTCCGGTCCCCGCTGGCCGAGTTGGCTGCCACGACGTTCTGATGGCCAACTGGACCGAGCAGCCCTGGTCGTGGTGTGGCCGGCACACCGGCGGCCGTCCGACGGTCTTCCCGCTGTACCGGGACTGGTTGCGGCCGCTCCCCGCCCGCAGCTGCGGCCCGCCTGGGCGTCGATCGGATTCTGCGGGCGGCAGCCATGAGCAGCGCGGTCCGGAAGCCTGCGTGAGCCGGAGTCGCAGGCACCTCCCCGGACACTGAGCGGAGGGGCAACGGCAGTCATGTCGTGGTCGCCGGGTCGTCGAGCAGGATTCCGCGGACGGCGGCACGAACGGCGCGAGCGGCGATCGCGGCATCCAACGCCCCCTCGTTGACCAGACCAGCTGTGCCGTGGGCAACCCCCCAGACGGCCATCGCCACCTGCACCGGATCCCGCTCGTCAGTCAACGCGGCAGCGACGTTGTCGACCAGGGAGGCGTATCCAGCCTTCCCGCTCGGACCCTTGGCGCCGATCGCCACGAGCGGCCACCGGGCCGGCCGGGTCACGGCGTAGCCGAAGTAACCGGTCGCGATGGCGATCGTGCTCTCGACGGGACCGGTGACACGGGTGCGGGCGTCCTCCACGTGATGGAGGAGTTCGCGAAACACACGCTCGGCTGCATGTCCCCGCAGGGTCTCGAGGTCACCGACGTGACGGGCCAGGGCGTTGGGCGCCACGTCCAGTCGACGGGCGACCGCACGGACGCCCAGGGCGTCATACCCCTCGTCGTCGACGAGTTGGAGCGCGACATCGACGATGCCGGCCCGATCGAGCTTGGTGGGGGGAGCCACACGCACCTTTCTACAGGCCTTGATGAACAGTGTGCACTATGGCGCCTCCATGTCATGATGGACACTGTCCACCATCGACGAGCTCAGCTGGGAGTGCCTCGAATGCCGCAGACCATCGTGATGACCGGATCCACCTCGGGCTTCGGGCGGGTCACCGCTGAGGCCCTCCTCGCCCGCTCCGACATCGCACTCGTCACGCACCACCGGTCCTCGACCAATCGGCCCCCGCCCGGTGCCCGTCGGGATGATCAGGTCGATCTGGCCGACCTCCAGGCGGTGGCCGGATGGGCCGACGAACTCGCTGCCGCAGTCGCGGCGGGTGAGTTGCCACCGATCGGCGCGATCGTGGCCAACGCCGGCCTGCAGATCCCCGAAGGCGTCAGGACCACCGTCCAGGGCCTCGAGACCACATTCGCGGTCAACCACCTGGCCCACGTCGTCCTGATCGACCGTCTGCGTGCGGTGCTCGAGCCGGGTGCTCGGGTGGTCATCACCGCCTCCAGCACCCACCGGGGCGACCTGACGGCCCGGCTGTTCGGGATCAAGCCGCCACGGCTCGAGTCAGCGCACCGGATGGCCGACCCGGCCTCGCTGGACGGCAGTCGGGAGGCGGGCCTGCGTCGCTACGCCACCTCCAAGCTCTGCAACGCCCTGCACGTCACCGCCCTGGGGGCTGACCAGCCGGACCTGGTCCCCGTCTCCTTCGACCCCGGGCTGGTCCTCGACACCGATCTGGCGCGCGACTGGCAGATTCCCGAGTTCGGGCGGCGCGTGACCGCCGCGCTCGCGAAGCCGCTGTCGCTCCTGCCCGCCGCCAACACCGCAGCAACTGCGGGTGCCTGGCTCGCGGACCTCGCAACTGGTCAGACCGGTTCGCGGGGGCAGTACATCGAGGCTGGGCGTGGCCACCGCGATGCCACGGACGAAGCCCGGTCTGTGGACCTCGCGCGTCAGCTCCTGACCGAGTCCCGGGAGGTCGTGGACAGGGCCCTCAGCTCGACGTGATCAGCCGGAGCCGGCCGGTGGCCGCTGGCCGGTCACCACGTAGGCCGTCTGCCGTGCGATCTCGACGCCGTGGTCCGCGATCCGCTCGTAGTAGCGGGCGATCAGCGCCAGACTGACGGACTCCTCCACCGACTGCGTTCCGGTGTACAGGTCGGTCAGCAGCACCTTCTGCAGGAGGTCGACCTGATCGTCGTCGGATTCGAGCTCGTTGGCGGCCAGTGCGTCGCGGGTGGTCCACGACGCGAGGCCGCGGGTGAACAGGTCGTGGCTGACCGTGCCCAGTTGCCGGACTGTCTCGCGCAGCTTCTCCGGCAACGACGGGGGGTGGATCCAGGTGAGCGACTCACCGACGTGCCGGAGCAGGTCGCCGGACCGGTAGACGTCCTGCACGCACTTGAGCACGGCGACCAGATGGCGCAGGTCGCCCGCGACGGGCGACTGCTGGGCGATGAGCAGGAAGCACCGCTCCTCCAGCTGCTGGCAGGCGACGTCGACCTTGCGGTCTTCCGCGATGAGCTGCGCCGCCGTGTGTGCGTCGCCCAGCAGGAACGCGTCAGTCATCGGGTCGATGGCGCCCGCGACCAGTTCGCCCGCCTGGATGAGGGCCCGATCACAGTCCTCGAGGGCTTCCTGGAAGCCCAATCGCAGCGAGGCCTGGTCGTCCTCTTCGTCGCCAAGTCGGGCGAGCGGGTCATACGCGCTGTCTGAGTCCATCAGCCCCCTCAGCCTAGCGCGGGCGGCTTGCGGGACAGTAGCGGTTGGGACACCGATCGGGCGCCTACCCTCCTGGTATGTCAACCCGCTCCTGGAGCCTGATCGCTCGTCGCAGTGCACCCATCCTGATGGAGCCGGACTGGGTCACACCGCTCGACGAGTGGGACGACCCCAGGCTGGTCGAGGTGGCGCGCGGCACCCATCGCCACGTGGTCAAGTTCCTGGCGCTGGACGACGGCGTCTATGCGTTGAAGGAGCTGCCGAACGACGATGCCATGCGGGAGTACCGGCTGCTCGGATCGATGACCCAGGACGGGTTGCCCGTCGTCGAGCGCGTCGGTGTCGTCCGCCGGGACCACCTGGACGACGTCCTGATCACCCGCTACCTGGACTACAGCCTGCCGTACCGCCACCTCTTCAGTCAGCGCTGGGGGACGATGAAGAACACCTCCGAGTTGGTGTTCAAGCTCCTGGACGCGATGGCCCTGCTGATGGTCCGGGTCCACCTCCGTGGTTACTACTGGGGCGATTGCTCGCTGAACAACGCCTTGCTGAAGCGCGATGGCGGCGAGCTCACGGCCTACGTCGTCGACATGGAGACCGGCGAGCACCACCCGTCATTGACGAATGGTCAACGCGAATCCGACCTCGAGATCACCGAGATGAACGTGGCGGGTGGGCTGATGGACGTGGCCGCGGAGCTCGGCATCGACGACGGGCCGGACCCCCTGGAGGTCGTCACCGAACTGCGCCACCGCTATGAGCGGCTGTGGGACGAACTGACGGTGGAGCAGATCGTCGGCGTGAACGAGCGGTACAAGATCGATCAGCGGATCCGGCGATTGAACGACCTCGGGTTCCATGTGGATGAGGTGGAGGTCGTGCCGATCGAGGGGTCGGAGGGCGGGGTGATGCGGATGCGAGCGCTGGTCACGGAACGAGGTCATCACGCGGGGGAGTTGCTCAACCTGACCGGCATCCACGCCCAGGAGAACCAGGCCCGGCTGATGCTCAACGACATCAACAGCTTCCGGTCGTGGGCGGAGAGCGACGCAGGCCGGTCGATACCACGCTCCGTAGCCGCCTTCCGGTGGCTGAACGAGGTCTTCGAGCCGATGCAGCAGGCCATCCCCGACGACATGAAGGACCGACTCGAACCCGTCGAGGTGTTCCTCGAGGTGCTCCGGCACAAGTGGCACCTGTCAGAACAGGAGGGGCACGACGTCGGCAACGACATCGCGCTGGCCTCCTACATCGACACGATCCTGCCCGACGCACCGACCGAGCGGGTTGTGGTGGCCGACGATCCGGAGCTCGAGACCGGGTGGATCGGGTTCGGGTGACCGGATGTCGCTCGAGCGGGGCCCGCCTACGGCGCCTTGGTGACGTGCTGCTCGTCCAGGTAGGCCATCAGGTCGTCTGCCGGGACACGCCAGCAGCGACCGACCTTGGTGGCGCCGATCTCGCGGCTCGAGATCAGTCGGTACACCGTCATCTCCGACACCCGCAGGTACTCAGCGACCTCCGCGACGGTCAGGAGTTGCCGGTCGAGGATGGAGCGGACAGGGGTGTCGACGGGGTCACCGATGTCCAGGGGAAGGGCAGACATGTGAATTCCTCTCATGTAACTCATCGAACGTATGTTCCTACTGTACCCATGAAAGCATGACCCTGTGACATTCGGGTCTCGTGTGGCTGTTCCTGCGCCATCGGCGTGAGGACGAGGAGGGCGCAGAGGACGAAGCCCACTCCCTGGACGACGCCGTGGGTGAGCGCCATGGTCGGGATCGTCGGAGCCCAGACGCCGGTGACGCTGCCGATGGCCCACCAGGTCGCGAGTGGCATGCCGACGAAGACCGAGCAGCGGGAGAGCGCCCAGAGGGCTCGCCGGCTGCGGTCGCTGGTCCGGACCGGTCCTGCTGCCACGGCCCAGAGCCACAGGGAGAGGGTCAGGACCACGGCCCCGGCGATCTGCGCGGGCCGGTAGACGGCGAACCCGATGGCCACGAGTGGGGAACCCAACACGACCCCGATCGTGGCCAGGGCGAGCGCACGTGAGCGTGCTCCCGCCCGCAGTCGCGTCGTGGCTGCCAGGATCGCGATGGATGCGAACCCGGCGTAGTGGAAGTGGATCGCCGTCAACGTCACGATGGCGGGGCCGACCGCCAGCGGGTCTGCGGCGGCCCGATCGAGGACCAACCAGGCCGCTCCGACGGTCCAGTAGGCCGGGGCACTTGTCGCGGCCACCGCGGCAGCTCCCGTGACCAGCAGACCTTCGCGGGCGTGTGGCTCCGGCCTCCCCCTGAGGTCGCGGATGGTTGCTGCCGTGGCCTGGACCGTGGTCGCGCCCGCCAACACCACCCACGGCACGGCCAGCAGCACGGCCCAGGGCGATGGCGGCAGCAGCAGGGAGGGAGCCGCGAGCAGGGCCAGGAGCACGGCTTGACGCCCGGTCGATGGGTGTCCGGTGAGGCGAAGCGCCAAGGGCACCACACCCACCAGAGCCAGGATCAGAAGCACATGGACAGCGACCATGGCTTGAAGCCTACCAGGTTAATTGATCGATCGATTAATCTGTCGCTGTGGCGCGATCGGACGCCAGTGCATCGTCCTCGGCGTCCGCCAGTGCGCGTCCCGCGTCGACGTCAACACGGCGGAGCAACCACATGCCCAGCGCGAAGAAGATGGAGAGTGAGCCGACGGCGGGCCGGCTGGAGGCGAACAGCGCGACGCTGATCGTGAACACGAACGGGGAGACGAAGGAGGCGAACTTCGACAGGATGGAGAAGAACCCGAAGAACTCGCCACTGCGCCGGTCGGGTACGAGGCGGGCGTACAGCGATCGGCTGAGGGCCTGGGAGCCGCCCTGCACGACAGCCACCAGCCAGGCCAGCAACCAGAACTCCACCACCGAGTCCAGGAACGCTCCCCAGAGCCCGATGACGAGGTAGGCGATCAGGGCCAGGTTGATCGCCGACTTCGTGGTCATCCGATCGGCGAAGCGGGCGACCACAACGCGGCCGACCGTCAGGGCGAAGAGCCCGGCCAGGAGTTGGACGGCCAGCGCGATGCCGATGATGGCCGGCAGGCTTGCGGTCCGGGTCGCTGGCAGCACCTCGATCTGTTCGATCTGGAGCGGGCCCACTGCACCCGCCGGGACGACCAGCACGTGGTCGCCGATCGACGGGACGGCCACGGTGATGGTCTCGCCCTCCCGCACAACAGGGCCCTCGGCGTCGATCACCACCCGGTCGCCGCCGGACAGCAGGGGCTCGCCGTCGAGCGTCAGCGGGATCTCGCCCATCCCCGGCTGGGCGGTGAACGTCACCTCCAACGACTGACCCCGCCACTCGACGACCGTCCGGTTCTGCTCGTCCGGTGGCGGTGGGGCAACGATGCCCTGGTCGGCGAACGTCGGACCGGCAGAGCCGATCAGGTCGCTCGGCCCCGTGATGCGAAGCGCGATCGACGTCAGCGGCAGCAGGACGATGTTGGCCACGACGAAGGCCGTGATCATTCGCTTGCGCCGAGGATCGCTTCCGGTCGGCAGTGAGCCGAACACCAGGGCGTAGGGCATGCCCAGGAACTGGACCAGCAGGATCGCGAAGGTGAGCTCGATCGGCGCGAAGCCAAGTTCGACTCCATAGATCGCGGCGACGGCGATGACGGCGCCGATGGCATCGTTGTAGATCAGAAAGCTGACCAGGAATCGGCGCAGGTCGGGGAAGCGCTTGAGGTCCCGCAGCGTCGCGATCGCGTCGCTGACCCCCGCACGCAGTGCCTCGCGTCCGGTCCGGTCCCCCTCACCCGGCGGCTCGGGGACGTGCCGGATCAGCGGGACGGAGAAGACCGCCCACCACACCGCCACGCTCAGCAGACTCAGTCGGAAGCCGAGGTTGTCCTCCGGCAGAGCCAGGATCATTCCAGCATTGATGGTCAGGAGCAGCCCGCCGCCGAGATAGCCGAAGGCGTAGCCCCGAGCCGACACCCGGTCGAGCTCCTCCCGTGAGGTGATGTGCGGCAGCAGGGCGTCGTAGAAGACGTTGGCGCCGCCGAAGCCGATCCGACCGATGACGAACAGGACCGATGCCAGGATCCAGTCCCCGGTGTTCACGCCGAACAGACCGGCCGTCCCGATGATCCCTATGACGGCGAAGAGCAGCAGGAGGCGCTTGCGGGTCCCGGTCGCGTCCGCCACCGCACCGAGGACCGGGGAGAGGATCGCCACGACCAGCACGGAGGCCGAGAGCGTGACGCTGTAGTACTGGGTCGCGGTGGCCGCTGACGGCAGTGTGGCCCCGGCGACTGAGGAGTAGTAGACGGGCAGGACGGCAGCCAGGATCGTGGTCGCGAACGCCGAGTTGGCCCAGTCGTAGGTGATCCAAGCGCGGACCTGGCTGCGGGTGTCGGTGGCGCTCACGACGGGCAACCCTAGTGGAGGGCCACCACCGCCGTCCGGTGCACACCCAGCGTTCGCATCCGGTTCACGGGTCAGGGTCACCACGGATGCCGTCCGTTGGCTGCCGTGGCTATCGTCAAGACCATGACAGCCGTCATGGATGCCGCCCCCCATCCGGCCCGGGACACGTCGGCCCGGCTGGAGCGGTACCTGGCCCTCGGTGACAGCCTGACGGAGGGGAAGGGAGACCCGGACCCAGCGGGCGGGCTACGCGGGTTCGCCGACCTGCTCGCCCTGGGGCTCGCACGGACCCACCCGCAGTTGCAGTACGCGAACCTCGCTCGCCCCAGCGTCCGCGTGGCCGAGGTGTTGGCGCATCAGGTGCCGCGGATCCCGCAGTACAGCCCCGACCTCATCACCGTGATCGCGGGTGTGAACGACGTGATCGCGCTGCACTTCAATCCAGACCGCATGGCCAGCCGCGTGGAAGCGCTGTTCGGGGCCGCCAGGCGTCGGGCCCCCGCGGCGGCCATCCTGACCGCCACCCTGCCGGACATCGCGGAGATCAGCGATGTCGGCCGGCTGTTCCGCGGACGGGTCCGACAGCTGAACGCGATCACCCGTGCCACGGCGGCCCGTCACGGCATCCGGCTGGTGGACCTCCACCACGACGTGCAGCTCACAGCCGAGGACCTGGCGCTCGACCGGGTTCACCCAGGTCCGCGCGGCCACCACCTGCTCGCCAGCGCCTTCGCCACGGCTCTCGGTGTCGCTGTGCCAACCGCGCCTGAGGGGCCGACGTGCCGCACGGCATCGACGGGTGAGCGGCTCGTCAGGACGGTGCTGGTCGCGCCCAGGTTCGTCGTCCGACGACTGGACCGACGCCGGCTGATCGCCGGGCAGCCGCCGAAGCGGCCACTGGCCGCGGTACCAGTCGCCCGGCCACCGAGGGTCAGCCGCTAGCCTGCCCGCCATGCCCCCCGTGACCATCGCCGACCATCAGCTCGAGTCGAGGGGACGCATCCGTGTGGTGACGCTCTCGCGGCCGGCGGTCCGCAACGCGATGGACACCCGTCTTCTGATGGTGCTGCTGGACACCCTGACCGACGCCGTCGGTGACGACGATGTCGCCGCCATCGTCCTGACCGGCGACGCCGGCCACTTCTCGGCCGGTGCTGACCTGAAGGAGGAACTGGACCGCGCCGGCCAGGTCCGGCGCATGGAGCTGTTCGGCCAGGTGTACGAGACGGTGGCGATGTGTCCGAAGGCCGTGGTCGCCGCCGTCGTCGGCTCGTGCGTCGGAGGGGGAGCCGAGGTGGCGACCGCCTGTGACATCCGGGTGGCCTCGACCGACATCACGATGCGGTTCCCCGGGACCCGGATGGGGGTCCCGGTCGGTGCCGCCAAGCTGGTGGGACTGGTCGGGCTCGGCACCGCCAAGGACCTGGTCCTCTCCGCACGGACCATCGACGGAACCGAGGCACACCGGATCGGGCTGGTGCAGCGCCTCGCACCCGCCGAGGCCGTGCTCAGCACCGCGGTCCAGGTCGCAGAGACCATCGCGGCGGGCGACCCGCACACCGTGACCTACCTCAAGGCCATGTTCGACCGCTTCTCCGGCCTCGGGGATCGGGTGCAGGCCGAGAACGACGCCATCCACGCGCTGGCGGAGGCCGGAGGCGACTACACCTCGCTCAACCAGCCCAACCCGAAGACCACCTCGGGGTGGTCGGCCACCGCGTGGAAGCACCGCTGAGCGCACCGAATCCGTCCCTGCCCGCTTGGTCTGCGGATCCGACCGCGGGGTAGGGTCCGCGCCATGGCTGACCGCAACCTCGCACTCGAACTCGTCCGGGCCACCGAAGCCGCCGCGATCGCGGCCGGACGGTGGATGGGCCGAAACGACAAGGAGGCCGGCGACCAAGCCGCCGTCGACGGCATGAGGCACATGTTGACCACCGTCGACATGGCCGGGGTCGTGGTGATCGGGGAGGGGGAGAAGGACGAGGCCCCGATGCTGTTCAACGGGGAGACGGTGGGCTCTGGGAACGGCCCGGCGACCGACATCGCCGTCGATCCGGTCGATGGGACCACGCTGCTCGCCCAGGGCCGGCCCGGGGCGCTGGCGGTCCTCGCGATGTCGCCGCGCGGGACCATGTTCGACCCGGGACCCATGGTCTACATGGAGAAGTGGGTGGTGGGTGCCGACGCTGTCGGCGTGATCGACATCGATGCGCCGACCACCGAGAACCTCAAGCAGATCGCCAAGGCGAAGTCCAAGAACGTCAGCGACCTCACGGTGATCATGCTGGACCGTGAGCGTCACGCGACGATGGCCCAGGAGATCCGGGACGCCGGCGCACGGCTGCGGCTGATCATGGACGGCGACGTCGCGGGCGGACTGCTGGCGGCAATGCCGGACCGCTCCATCGACCTCTGCGTGGGCATCGGCGGGACCCCGGAGGGTGTGGGGACGGCTTGCGCCATCCGGGCGCTCGGCGGTGAGATGCTCGGCCGACTGTGGGCCCGGGACACCGACGAGGCGGCGCGGGCTCGTGCGGACGGGTTCGACCTCGAGGAGATCCTGACGACGGAGAAGCTGGTCGCCAGTCCGGACACCTTCTTCGTCTGCACGGGTGTGACCAGCGGGGAACTGCTGGCGGGCGTGAACTACACCGGTCACGGCGTGTCGACCGACTCCCTGGTGATGCGGGGAAGCTCGGGGACCGTCCGGCGGATCCTGGCGGACCACACGGATCGGAAGCTCGAGGAGCTCGGCGCCCTCGGCCAGTAGGACGCCAGGTACGGTTGGCGGCCGTGAAGCCTTCAATCGTCATTCTGGGAGGTGGCCCGGGCGGGTACGAGGCCGCACTGGTCGCGGCCGAACAAGGGGCCGACGTCACCGTCGTGTCCGCCGAGGGGTTGGGGGGCAACTCCGTCCTCTGGGACTGCGTCCCCTCCAAGGCCATGGTCGTCTCCTCGGTTGCCATGGGGTCGATGCAGAAGGCCGAACGGTTGGGGGTCCACCTCAAGGGCGACGGGTCGGACAACGTGGCCTCGGCCACCGAGGCCGACATCGGTGAGGTCATGGACCGCGTTCGCCGTCTGGGCCTCAGCCAGTCCGCCGACATCGAGTCAAACGTCGAGGCCGCGGGCGCCCGCATCATCAGGGGCTGGGGTCGACTGGCCGGACCCGACACGGTCGAGGTCACCGCCGAGGACGGCACGGCAACCGCTCACCACGGCGACGTCGTTCTCGTGGCCACGGGCTCCACGCCGCGGATCCTGCCGTTCTTCGAGCCCGACGGGGAGCGGGTCTTCACCTCACGGGAGCTGTTCAACCTGACCAGCAAGCCAGACCGGCTGATCGTGGTCGGCTCGGGTGTCACCGGCGCCGAGTACGCCCAAGCCTTCGCCAAGATGGGCGTGGACGTCCATCTGGTCAGCTCCCGCGACGTCATCCTGCCCAGCGAGGACACCGACGCCGCGCGAGTGCTCGAAGGCGAGTTCGAGCGCTGGGGCATGACCATCCACCGTCGGCGACGTGCGGGCGACTGCGACGTGACCGGCGAGGGTGTCCGGGTCAAGATCGCCGCCCCGGACGGCACTGAGGAGGAGTGGATCGAGGGCAGCCACGTCTTGTTCTGCGTGGGCCAGGTCCCGGCCTCCCGTGGCCTGGGTCTCGAGTCCGCCGGTGTCGACATCGACGAGCACGGGTTCGTCCAGGTCGACGCGGTCAGCCGGACGAACATCCGCACGGTCTACGCTGCCGGAGACGTGACCGGTCGGATCATGCTGGCCAGTGTCGCGGCCATGCAGGGCCGCAACGCCATGTACCACGCCCTCGGCATGGCCGTCGCGCCGTTGCGGTGGGACGCCGTCGCCGCCTGCGTCTTCACCTCACCGCAGGTGGCCACCGTCGGCAAGTCGGGTGAGGAGATCGCCGCCGAGGAGTTGGGTGCCGACACCCTGCGCCTGAACTTCGCGGGCAACCCGCGGGCGAAGATGGAGGAGGCGACCGTCGGGTTCGTCAAGATCCACGCGTTGAAGGGGTCCGGAACCGTGGTGGGTGCGACCGTCGTCGCCGACAACGCCAGCGATCTGATCACACCGCTCAGCGTGGCCGTCCACCACCGGCTGAGCGTCAGCCAGGTCGCCCAGGCCTTCGCCATCTACCCGTCGATGGGCGGCTCGACAGCAGAGGCGGCACGCCAGCTCATGGGGCTCCAAGCGGGCGCGAGCGCCTGAACGCCACGACCTGGCCGACCCCCGCCTGACGTCCGCCCGTCAGGCCCGCGCCCGTCGCTTCTCCTGGTACATGGCCGTGTCGGCCCGAGCGATGATCGCCTCGACCGACTCGTCCGCCGTGGCCAGTGCCATCCCCATCGAGGCGGCGACCTGCACCGGCCGACCGTCGATGATGATGGGCCGGCTGATGACGTCCCGAATCCGGTCGGCCAGGACGTCGAGTGCTCGCTCATGGGTGGCGTTGCCCACCACGACGAACTCATCACCCCCCAAGCGGGCCACGACATCCTCGTCCCGGAGCACATCGGAGATCCGGGCCGCGACCTCGGTCAGGACCCGATCGCCACCCTGATGGCCGAATGCATCGTTGACGGCCTTGAAGCCGTCCAGGTCCAAGAAGAGCACCGCAGACTGGCCTTGTCGGGCCAGGCGGGCTTCCAGGTAGCGGGCGAAGCCAGCACGGTTGGGGATGTCTGTCAGGGCATCGGTGTGCGCCAGGCGGTCGAGCTGCTCGTTGGAGGCTTCGAGCTCCCGGACCAGTGCCTCGTTGCGGATCCGAAGCTCCGACGCCGTGCGGAACGCCGCCCCGGCCTGTCGCGCATTGAAGAAGAGGATCCCCCCGACGATCGTGATGCCGACAGCCAGGATGATGCCGATCCCGCCGACCAGGAGGGCGCTCAGCGCCGCGAGTGCGATCATCGGCACGCAGGTGACCAGGAACATGCTGGTGCGTGCGAAGGCCGTCGGCAGGTTGGCCGCGACGATCACCGTGACCGACGCCAGGAGGACCGGGTACATCGGATTGTCCAGCCCGGCTGGATCCATGGGGATCAGGGTCGTCCCGCCGGTGAGGAGGCCGTGGGCGAACAGCAGGATGTAGATCCCCCGCAGGCCCGGTTCGAGGTCAGCCAACGTCGGACTGGAGGCCACCTGCCTCGTCCGCAGCGCCAGCACGCCGGTGACCACCGCCAGGACCAGCGGCACACCGATGGCCAAGGCCGGCGCCGCGCCACCCACCAGCAGCATCGCAGCCAGCACCACCGGCCCCACGAAGGTGCCGGCGAGGGCGTTGGAGGCCGCCGACCGGAGCGAGGCCACGAGAGCCGCGTGCTCGACGATGTCGGCTTGGCTCTCCTCGGAGGGTGTCGCGGGACTGCTGGTCACGCCTCCGTAGGGTCCTACGTATCCACGATGGTCGCAAGGACGTCGCCGGAGTTCACCACGTCCCCCGCGGCCGCCCTCAAGGACACGGAGCCCGCCTTGTGTGCCTTGATCGCGTTCTCCATCTTCATCGCCTCGAGCACCAGGACCAGGTCGCCCTCGGCAACCTCCTCGCCGTCCTCGACGGCGGTCTTGACGATGGTCCCCTGCATCGGTGCGGCCAGGTCATCGCCGGACACGGCCTGGCCACCACCGGTCGATCCGCGGCGGCGCTTCGGCTTGGCCGCAGCCGGCGCGCCAGCAACCGCGGCGAGGCCGTGGACGGTTACCTCGAGGCGCTTGCCGCCGACCTCCACCACGAGCGGCTGGGTGGCCTGGTCGTCATCATCAGCGGCGGCCGGTGCCGGCGCGGCGGCGATCCCGGAGAGGTCCCACTCCGTCTCGACGCTGATGGTCGAGGTGGAGCCGGCGATGAAGTCCTCGTGGCCGAACGCGACCTCGAAGAAGTCCTGGGTCGTGGGCACACCCTCGATGGTCAACTCGCCGAGCGCACGGATCATCCTGCGGCGTGCCTGTTCCCGGTCCGCCCCCGTGGTGATCAGCTTCGCGATGAGCGAGTCGTAGCTCCGCGGGATCTCCCAGCCGGCTGCCCCGACCCCATCGACACGGACACCGGGACCCGACGGCGCCTGCCAGCCGGTGATCAGCCCCGGGGAGGGGACGAACCCCATGCCGACGTTCTCGGCGTTGATGCGCGCCTCGATCGAGTGGCCCTCGAGTCGCACGTCGTCCTGGGTGAAGGGCAGGGCCTCACCGGCAGCGACCCGCAGCTGCCACTCGACCAGGTCCACACCGGTGACCTGCTCGGTGACCGGGTGCTCGACCTGCAGGCGCGTGTTCATCTCCAGGAAGTAGAAGTCGCCGTCCTCGTACAGGTACTCACACGTGCCGGCACCGGTGTAGCCGACCTGCTCGGACACGCGGACCGCGGAGGCCCCCATGGCGGCGCGAACCTCATCGGGAAGACCGGGGGCCGGCGCCTCCTCGATCAGCTTCTGGTGTCGACGCTGGGTCGAGCAGTCACGGTCGCCGAGGTAGAGGGTGTTGCCGTGGGTGTCGGCCAGGATCTGGATCTCGATGTGCCGGGGTCGGGCCAGGTAGCGCTCCACGTAGACCTCCCCCCGACCGAAGGCGGCTACGGCCTCGCGCTGGGCACTCTCCAGCGCCTCGAGGAGGTCCCCGTCACCGCGCACGACCTTCATGCCGCGTCCGCCACCGCCGAAGGCCGCCTTGATGATCAGCGGGTAGCCGTGCTCTGCGGCGAAGGCCTTGACCTCCTCGGGGTCATCCGTCGGCTCCATCATCCCGGGGACCAGGGGGCACTCGGCGGCCCGTGCGGCCTCGCGGGCGGAGATCTTGTCGCCCATCGCGGTGATGGACGCAGGCGGCGGTCCCACCCAGGTCACACCTGACTCGGTCATCGCCCGGGCGAAGTCGGCGTTCTCTGACAGGAACCCGTACCCCGGGTGCACCGCACCCGCTCCTGACTGCTCGATCACCTCGGTGATGCGGGCGATGTTGAGGTAGGACTCCGCCGCCGGAGCAGGCCCGAGCAGGTAGGCGGCGTCCGCCGCGGACAGCCAGGGTGCATCCCGATCGGCCTCGGAGTAGACCGCGATCGACTCGAGTCCGAGGTCGGCGCAGGCACGGAACACCCGGAGGGCGATCTCGCCTCGGTTGGCGACCAGGACGGGACCCAGATCGGCCAACGCTGCGCTCGGTGGGTCGGGGAGGGGAGCCGTCACTGCAGGGCCTTTCGAGGTGGTGTTGGTGGGGCGGGACGAGCGCGCCGGATGGTATCCAACTCGGGGTCGTGCACCCCAGCCGACACCGCCTTGGTGAATCGAGCGGTTGACGGCGTACCCTTCACTGTCGTTCTGCCAGATCCGCCCCAGGAGTCTCGCCCCTTCATGCGTTCGTCACCGTCGATCCCCCAACCGTCGCCCGAGCCGCCGGCGTCCGAGCCGGCAGGATTCTCGGCCGGCTGGCGACGATCTGCGCCGCTGCTGCTGCTCGTCGTCCTCGCAATGACGTTGAGCGCCTGCACGCAGCAGGAACCGGAGGTCAGTGCCAACGACCAGGTTCCTGCCGCCCTTCGTGTCGCCGAGGTCGAGGAGGGCGAGGACGGCGAAGGCGGTGAGAGTGGTGGTGAGGGTCTGGAGGAGGCTGACGCGGTGTGGACGGCCGATTCCAGTCTGGTCTACACCTCCGCTCCCTCGACCATCCCCGCAGACGGCGCGCTGCTGGCGATGGAGTTGACGGCAGGGACGCCGCACAACGTGGTCATCGAGGGGTTCGAGGGTGACCGGATCCTGCTCGAGTTGGACGGCCCCGGCGTCGACACTGCGCAGGTGTCCATCCCTCCCGGGACCTACACCTACTACTGCTCCATCGCCGGCCACCGCGCCGCCGGCATGGAAGGCACGGTCACCGTCGAGTGAGCCGCGGGTCGGCAGCCGACCGTAGCGGGGCCACACCGGTTGCCTCCCGGCGCGCCGCGTAGGCCCACGCCGAGGAAGAGGCCGCCGGCGGGGGCCCACCAGCCGATGACGCCAGGGCGAGCACAGCCATGCTGAGGGCCGCGACCTCCTCGGCCGTGGCATGGCCGGACGTGACGGTGATGCGCAGGTGGTCCTCGCTCATCGCAGCACCCGCTTCAGCGCACGAACCATCCCCCGACGGTCAGCCGGGCTGACGACCACGACCCCTCTGGACGTGGTCAGCGGGATCACGTGGGTCTCCTCGCGGGTGGTCAGATAGGCCCGGAAGATCCCCAGGTCGCTGCGACGAAAGCGGCCGTACCAGCCGAAGACGCCACTCGATCCGCCGATCCGGATGCCCAGGCGACCTGGGTCATCGTGCCGACTGAACCCGTCCACATCCGCGGACCAGGGGCGCCAGAACCGCCGGCGGACCGCCAGCGTGGTGCCGTCGAGGTCATACCCGGTCGGGCCCATCGCCCAGGACAGGCCCATCGTCGTGGCACTGATCAGCACCATCAGCAGCACCAGCGCCGCGGACCCACTCAGGAGTCCAATCCCGGCCGGAATCATGAAGGTCAACCCGAGGGTGAACTGGGTGGTGGCGCGGCCGACGCGGTCGAGGTCCGCGGCCGCGAACTGGGGGTCGCCGTCGCTCACAGCGGGATGTTGCCGTGCTTGCGTGCCGGGGCCGGCTCCCGCTTGGTCCGCGCCAACTCGAGTGCCTTGATCAGCGCTGGGCGGGTGTTGGCCGGCTCGATGACATCATCGACGTAGCCGCGCTCCGCCGCGATGTAGGGGGTGGCGAACCGCTCATCGTAGTACTCGATGAACTCGGCGCGCTTGGCCTCGACGTCCTCCCCGGCCTCCTCCGCGGCAGCCAACTCCCTGCGGTAGAGGATGTTGACCGCTCCCTGCGGACCCATGACCGCCACCTCGGCGGAGGGCCACGCCAGGTTGATGTCGGCCCCCACGTGCTTGGAGCCCATGACGTCGTAGGCGCCCCCGTAGGCCTTTCTCGTGATCACGGTCAGCTTCGGCACGGTCGCCTCGCAGTAGGCGTAGAGCAGCTTCGCGCCGTGGCGGATGATGCCGTTCCACTCCTGCTCGGTTCCCGGCAGGAAGCCGGGGACGTCCTCGAAGGTGATGATCGGGATGTTGAACGCGTCGCAGGTCCGGACGAAGCGCGCGCCCTTCTCCGACGCCTCGATGTTCAGGGTCCCGGCGAGCGACATGGGCTGATTGCCCACGATGCCGACGACGTGACCGTTCAGCCGGGCGAAGCCGATCACGATGTTGGTGGCGAAGTGCTGCTGCACCTCCAGGAACTCGCCATCGTCGACGACTCGGCCGATGATGTCCCGCATGTCGTAGGGGACGTTCGAGGAGTCGGGCAGGAAGGTGTTGAGCTCCTCGTCCGCGCGTTCGGGGTCGTCGGTCGGCGTCTCGTACGGCGGCTCCTCCAGGTTGTTCTGCGGGAGGAAGGACAGCAGGTAGACGAGGTCGGCGATGCAGGCCTCCTCGTCGTCGGAGGCGAAGTGGGCGACACCGGACTTGGTGTTGTGGCTCATCGCGCCGCCGAGCTCCTCCATGCTCACGTCCTCGCCGGTGACGGTCTTGATCACCTCGGGTCCGGTGATGAACATGTGGGAGGTCTCCTTCACCATGAAGATGAAGTCGGTCATGGCCGGGCTGTAGACCGCGCCACCGGCGCACGGGCCCATGATGGCCGAGATCTGGGGGATGACGCCGCTGGCCTGGACGTTGGCGTGGAAGATCTCGCCGTAGCCACCGAGCGCCACGACACCCTCCTGGATCCGGGCCCCGCCGGAGTCGTTCAATCCGATCATCGGCACGCCCATCTTGAGCGCCAGTCCCATGACCTTGGTGATCTTGGCCGCGAAGACCTCGCCGAGGGACCCGCCGAAGACCGTGAAGTCCTGGGCGAACACGCAGACCTGTCGACCCTCGATCGTGCCGTAGCCCGTCACGACGCCGTCTCCGGGAACCTTCTTGTCCTCCAGACCAAACCCAGTGGCCCGGTGGACGGCCAGCCGGTCGAGCTCGACGAAGCTCCCGTCATCGAGCAGCAGATCGATCCGTTCCCGCGCCGTGAGCTTGCCCTTCTCGTGCTGTTTGGAGATGGAGCTCTCGGAGGCGGCGTGAAGCGCCTCATCCATCCGACGACGAAGTGTTTCGAGCTTGGACGCGGTGGTGGCAGACACGGGGACGGAGGCTACCCCGCTCACCCAGGGGACTGGTAGCTGGAGGACGTGGCCCGTCCCAGCGGTCAGGTGGCTCTCCGGCGGGCCGGGGACGTTGGCCCTCAAGGTGCCCTCGTGGCAGGCCGACCCACACTCCATGAGTCTCCCGCAGTTCGCTCGCCGCCTGCCCAGCATTCGCGGCCTGCTCCTGGTCGGCGGCCTGCTCCTCCTCGTCCCGTTGCTGTTCACGACGGGGATCGAGTTGATCGAAGCCGATCAGCGCGTGGATGCCTCCACCAGTGCGACGGAGTCCGCTGACCGACTTGGTGTCCTGCTGCGGCTTGCGCCGGCGATCCGGGTTGAGACCAACGCGTCGGTGTCAGCCATGGGCAGCGAGGAGATCCCCGCCGAGATCCCACCCTTCATCCTGGCGACGGTCGGGCTCGACTTCGAGGCAGCCCTCACGGACTCCCGTGAGGTCGTCGATCAGCTGCTGGCCCAGTTGGATGACGACGAGATCCACCAGCTCCTGGCGGACCTGCGCCCGCAGGTCGAGGGCGCGGAGATCCAGCAGGTGTTCGATGGCTTCAACGCCGCCGCCGAAGTGATCGACGTGGCCATCGACCAGGAGGTCCAGACCCTGACCGCAGCAGCGGTTGATTCCGGTCGCGGCGGTCAGCTCATCGCGGCTGTGCGGGTCGCCGAAGCCGTTGCCGCGGTGCAGGTGGCCCAGGCTGGTCTGGTCCCACAGTGGGGCGCGCTGGTGGCTCCCGTGAGCGCTCCCGACACCAGCCAGGTCCGACAGCTCAGTGACGGCGTCGCGCAGTTGCGGCGTGCCGCTCGCGATCTGGATGTGGTCGCCGCGGGAACCGACGTGGGGGAGCAGTGGCGCGCCATCCACGACTCGCCGGAGAACCGCCGACTCATCGCACGCTTCGAGGACGCCGTCGAGCAGTTCAGCCTCTCCGGGGCCCGCGATCCCGCCGTCGACGTCCCCCTCTTCGCCGAGAACATCGACATCGACCAGATCAGCGAGGCCGTCGAGATCATCGGTGCCGCCACTGCCGACAGTGAGCTGTTGGCCGAGCAGTTCGACGTCCTGGTCGACACGGCCCTGTCCCAGGTCAACCAGGCAGCCACCGACGCCGCGGACGAGGCCCGACTGATCCGCAACCGGACGTTGGGCTGGGCGGTCGGCTTCGGCATGGTCCTCGTCCTGCTGGGCACATCGCTGTTCGTGGTGGTCGTCGGTCCGGTCCGGCGCATGGAAGCGGTCGCCCGGGCGCTCCGGGACGGTCACCTCGACAAGACGGCCGACGAGCAGGGCCCGCGCGAACTCCGGATCGCGGCCGGCGTCCTGAACGAGGCTGTCGCGTCGGTCCGACTGGCGGAGCAACAGGCCGCCGCGTTGGCGGCAGAGCGCCTGGACGACCCGGTCCTGAACCAGTCGGTGGCCGGTCGGCTCGGCGTCTCCCTCCAACGAACGGTGACCAGGCTTGCGGCCTCGCTCGCCGAGCGAGAGGAGTTCCAGCGGCAGCTCTCCCACGAGGCCAGCCACGACGGACTGACCACCCTGCCGAACCGCCGTGCGATCATGACCCACCTGGAGGAGGCGCTGTGGCGGCTGTCACGGCGCGACACCTCCATCGCCCTGCTCTTCGTCGACCTCGACGGCTTCCGGGAGATCAACGAGGAGCACGGCCACCTCGTCGGTGACATGGTCCTGCGCATCCTCTCCGACCGGCTGCTCGAAGTCTCACGGGACACGGATCTGGTCGGACGCATGGGTGGCGACGAGTTCGTCGTGGTCGCCCAGGATCTCGGCCGGATCGAGCACGCCGCGGCCGTTGCCAAGCGGGTCGGCGAGCGCCTGAACGAACCCATCACCGCCGCGGGTGTGACGGTGATCCCCGACGCGAGCATCGGTGTCGCCTTCACCTCCGATCCGGCGGCCACGCCGGAGGAGCTGTTCCGAGACGCCGACATGGCGGTCGCCCAAGCCAAGCTGGAGGGCCGCGGCCAGGTCGCGGTGTGCGACGAGGACATGCGCCGCCATCTGCTGGAACAGGGCGAGATGGAGGATGCCATCCGGGCGGCCATGGACGGCGACGAGTTCCACCTCGTCTTCCAGCCGGCCATCGACACCCGTACGGGGGCGGCCATGTCGCTCGAGGCCCTGATCCGGTGGGATCGGCCCGAGGTCGGCTTCGTCTCACCCGGGGAGTTCATCCCGGTGGCCGAGCGCAGCGACCTGATCGTCGAGTTGGACCGGTGGGTCCTCCGTGCCGTGGCCAGACAGATCGCGGCGTGGCAGTCCCACCCGGGCCTGTCAGGCATTCCGGTGGCAGTCAACATCTCCGGCCGTCACGTCGGCAACGGGACCCTGGCGAAGGACGTGCGGGCCGTCCTCGACGAGTTCTACATCGAACCGCAGTCCCTGATGATCGAGGTCACCGAGACCGCAGTGCTCGACGACGAGCGGGGCGCCGCCCAGCAGCTGACCGCGCTTCGCTCCATGGGTGTCAAGATCGCGCTGGACGACTTCGGGACGGGCTACATGTCTCTGGCGCACCTCCGGAGCCTGCCGGTCGACACGCTCAAGATCGACCGGAGCTTCGTCGCCAAGATGGAGGAGTCCACCGACCGGTCCCTGGTCGAGTTGATGGTCAACACCGGCCACCTGTTGGGCCTGTCGGTCACCGCCGAGGGTATCGAGACGCAGGAGGAGGCCGACGGGCTCACCGAGCTCGGGGCTGACGCCCTGCAGGGCTTCCTGCTGTGCAAGCCCATCGTCAGTGACGAGCTGGAGCGGCGGCTGCAGGGGCAGACCGCACTGGTCGGGCCGCTCTCGGTCACCGACACCTGGATGGCCTGATACCCACCTGGACGGCGTGCTCCCTCAGCTCGAGCTCTAGCATCAGGCGGGTGCCAGCGACTGATCCACCCGCCGAGTTCCTGCGTGGGTTGCAGCAGACTCGTCTGGTCTCCTCGGCGTCCTACGTGCCGTCCATCGGCTCGACCAACGCGGCGTTGCTGGGCCGCCCGGCCCCACCCGGCACGTTGCTGATCGCTGATGAGCAGACCGCTGGCCGCGGCCGCCGGGGACGGAGCTGGTATGCGCCGCCTGGCACCTCACTGATGTTCAGCCTGGCCGTGGAGCTCCGCCTCGATGCCGCCAGCCGCTCGCTGGTCACCTTGGCGGCGGGCGCAGCGCTCATCCAGGCGATCCGGGAGGCTCTGGACCCTGTCACCCCACGGGTGGGGCTGAAGTGGCCGAACGACCTGCTGATCGGCGAGGCGAAGGCTGCCGGGATCCTGACCGAGTCCCAGGATGAGCTGATCGTGATCGGCGTCGGGATCAACGTGGACTGGCGTGACGTCGACCCGCCCCCGGCGATCCAGGCCACGTCCCTCGCCGAGGCGGCCGGTCAAGACGTCGACCGCTGGGATCTGCTGGGCCGGCTGGTCACGCGGCTGGACGCGGAGCTCGAGGAACTGGAGCGTGATCCAGGCGGCGTCGTGCCGCGCTACGTCCCGTCCTGCGTCACCATCGGACGGACTGTCTCCGCGACCGTGGGGGACCGGTCGATGACCGGCCGCGCCGTTGGCGTGACCACGGCAGGGCACCTGCAACTGAGCCTGGCCGATGGTCGCCGAGTCACGGTCACCGCCGGTGAGGTGACCCACATCCGCCCGGCGGGCCATCCGGACGAGAGGGCCTGACCGAACCGGATTAGCATGGTCAGGTGCGATGAACGATTCCAAACCAGTTGAGCCGACCGAGGCGCTGCCACCCGCGGGAGCACGGCCGCCGAGCCGCGAGCCGATGCCGCCCCCGCAGCTGGGCACGGCGCCTGATCCGCGGGAGCGCACGCAGGTGCTGGGCCAGACCGAAGCCGCACAGGTCCGACCTCCGACCACGTCCTACACCGAGGAGTACGTGGCGGACGAGCGCACGATGATCGACCACGCTGAGGCGGAGGCTGGGCCGGCCGCAGTACCGCCGTCCGAGCCTCCTGCCGGCCCGGACTCGGGCAAGCGGTCCTGGACCACCACGACCATGGTGCTCACGGCGATCGCGGCGCTGCTGATCGGTGCGATCCTGACCCTCCTGCTCCTGCCCGAGGAGGACCGCCAGGTCGTGCTCGACGAGCAGGCGGCCCAGCAGGCACTGCTCGAGGCGCAGCAGTCGTCGGCCGAGCAGCAGGCGCGCATCGCCGAGCTGGAGGCGGCCCTGGCGCAGCGGGATGCCGAGCTGGCCGAGGCCCGGGCGCAGGTCGCCGGTGATCAGGCGGCGGTCGACCAGGCGCAGGCCGGGCGGGAGGCGGCGCTGGCCGAGCGGGAGACCGCGCTCGAGGAGTTGCAGGCGACGCTTGATGGTCGTGAGCAGGCAGTCGCTGCACGGGAGGAGGCGGTGGCCACGGCCGAGGCTGCAGCTGCCGCTGCGGCCCAGCAGGCTGCCGAGGCCGCCCAGCAAGCCGAGCAGGCGGCGGAGGAGGCCGGGCTGGACCTGCCGGACGTCCAGCTGCCGGAGTTCGGCGGCGATGGGCCGGTCTTCGAGGTCCCCGATGTCGGTGAGGTCGACATCCCCGAGCTGCCGTCCGTCGATGAGGATGTGGCCCGAGGCATCTTCGAGCGGTTCGTCGACCGACTGAACAGCATCTTCGAGTAGCCGGCGGCCAACACGGTCCTCGGTACAAGACCTCCACGCCCGAATGGGGGAGGAGTCGCGGTACTAGGATCACCGCGATGACGACGCCGTATCCCCAGTTGACGCCGGCGGCTGGGCGCCGGGATGACACCTACCCCACCTGGTCGGACGCCAACACGGCCCTCGCCGCAGACCTGGCCGAGCAGCTCGCCGCGGTGGCACTCGGAGGCGGCGAGCGAGCCCGAGCCAGGCACACCGACCGCGGGAAGATGTTGCCGCGCGACCGGGTCGACGCCCTCCTCGATCCGCTGTCCCCGTTCCTCGAGTTGTCCCCGATGGCGGCTCACGGTCTCTACGACGGCGACGCTCCGAGTGCTGGCGTGATCACCGGCGTCGGCCGCGTCAGCGGGCGTGAGTGCGTGATCGTGGCCAACGACGCCACCGTCAAGGGCGGCACGTACTTCCCGATGACGGTCAAGAAGCACCTCCGCGCACAGGAGGTGGCGCTGCAGAACCACCTGCCGTGCATCTACCTGGTCGACTCCGGCGGCGCGTTCCTGCCCAAGCAGGACGAGGTGTTCCCCGACCGGGACCACTTCGGCCGGATCTTCTACAACCAAGCCAACCTGTCCAAGCGCGGCATCCCCCAGGTCGCCGCCGTGATGGGATCCTGCACGGCTGGTGGTGCCTACGTACCCGCGATGAGCGACGAGACCGTCATCGTCCGCAACCAGGGCACCATCTTCCTGGGCGGGCCACCGTTGGTGAAAGCCGCTACCGGGGAGGTGGTGACCGCCGAGGAGTTGGGTGGAGGCGACCTGCACAGCCGGACCAGTGGCGTGACCGACCACCTGGCGGACAACGACGCACACGCGGTGCAGATCGTTCGGCAGATCGTCGCCTCCTTCGCCCCGAAGCCTGCCGTCCCCTGGACCGTCGTAGCCGGTAAGGACCCAGCGGCAGACCCCGAGGAGTTGTACGGCGTCGTCCCCCCCGACACCAAGACCCCGTACGACGTGCGAGAGGTCATCGCGCGGGTGGTCGACGACTCCCGCTTCGCCGAGTTCAAGGCCCTCTACGGCACGACCCTGGTCACGGGCTTCGCCCACATCATGGGTCATCCGGTCGGCATCATCGCCAACAACGGCATCCTCTTCCGCGAGTCGGCACTCAAGGGCGCGCACTTCATCGAGCTGTGTGACCGGCGGAAGACGCCGCTGGTGTTCCTGCAGAACATCTCCGGCTTCATGGTCGGCCGTGACTATGAGGCCGGCGGCATCGCCAAGGACGGGGCGAAGCTGGTCACGGCCGTATCGACGGCCAGCGTCCCCAAGCTGACCGTGGTGATCGGTGGGTCGTTCGGGGCGGGCAACTACGGCATGGCCGGCCGGGCCTACTCACCCCGATTCCTGTGGATGTGGCCGAACGCGCGGATCAGCGTGATGGGCGGCGAGCAGGCCGCCACGGTCCTGGCAACCATCCAGGCCGACCGGGCCGAGGCTCGCGGTGAGGCGTGGACGGCAGCGGATGACGAGGCGTTCAAGGCGCCACTGCTGGAGCAGTACGAGCGGCAGGGCCATCCCTACTACTCAACCGCTCGCCTGTGGGACGACGGCGTCATCGACCCGCTCGACACCCGCATGGTCCTCGGCCTGGCCCTGTCGGCCTGTGCCAACGCACCGGTGGCGGATCCCTCCTATGGCGTGTTCCGCATGTGAGTCCTCAGCGGCGGCGTCCCTGACCCGGGGGGAATCACCGCATTAGGGGTGGCAGCAGACGCTGAGAAGGCGCGACGCCGCCAGATGACGGCGAGCAGGGTGGCCGCAGCCGTGACCAGCGCAACCATCGTCCAGCCCTGGGCATAGATGCCCTGCCGGTCCACGATCCAGCCGAAGAGCACCGGACCGAGCGCAAAGCCACCGTAGAACCCGATCAGCACGACACCCGATGCCACCCCAGCCACGGACCGAGGGGCCTGCCGGATCACGGCCAACATCGCCACGCCGTTCCAGGCGGCCAGGCTGGAGCCGATCAGGATGGCTGATCCCCAGAGCAGCAGCTGCCGGTCGCTGGTCGTGACGGCCAGCCCCAGGGCCCCGACCACGGCCACGGCACCCATCACGACCAGGGCCCAGCGGACGGTGGATGCCACCCGGTCGGCCAGCTGACCCCAGCCGAGGCGGGCGAGGATGGCGATGGCGCCGACGACGGCCGAGGTCCAGCCGGCCACCGTCTCGGTGAGGTGCAGATCCTCCACCGCGAAGAGGGGCAGGTAGGCGCTGACGCTCGAGATCCCCATGCCCATTGCCAGGGCGTACACCGTCAACCAGCCGGTCCCAGGCGGCAACCGATCAGTCTTCGTCCGCGGGGAGGGCCCGTCGGGGGCAGTCGACTGCGGCGCTACCGTCTGCCGCGTGAGCACCAGCCCGAGGAGACAGACCGCGATGCAGGTGGCAACGGCAATGCGCCAGTTGCTGACGGTCGCGACCACCGGCAGCGCGGCACTGCCGACGAAGACGCCGACCTGGATGCCGGCCTGCTTCACCCCGGTGACGATGCCCTGACTGGCCGGTCGGACCTGGCGTTGGATCACCATGTTGGTGACCGGATTGGCGATCGCGATGGCGAAGCCGCAGGAGAGCGATCCGAGGATCAGCCACGGATAGTCCGGTGAGACCGCCACCACCAGCACGCTGGCAGCCATGCTCCCGAAGAGTGCCATCAGCGGCATGCGGGCGCCCAGCCGGTCACTCCAGCGTCCGGCGGACATGCTGAGTGCCGCTGCGCTGACGTACATGGCCGTGGTCAGGCTGCCCAACTGGGTGCGTGACAGGCCGAGATCCCGGGTCAGGAACGGGCCCAACGCCCCGAACGCGACCTGCAGCAGCACGGCGACGGTCATCGCGAGGGCCAGGGTCGTGATCAGGAGGGCCTGCCGCCCGCCTGACTCGGTCGGTCTGATCACTCGGGGTCCGGGTTGCTGCTCGGCTCGCCGCCCGGGTTGGTCGGCCACTCTCCCTCGCGCCGGCTGCTGCCCGGTGGCGGCGTGCCGAAGATGCGGCGCAGGCTCGACTCCATCACGTTGACGCCGACGTTGGTCATGTCACGCGCCGTCTGGGTCAGTCGGTCCGGTGGCGTGAGCAGCGCATCCTGGATGCCATCCCGCACACCCCGCCGCACGCGGGGTATGAGCGCCTCACCGGCCGCCGTCAGCTCCTCGGTGGCCGCCCTGGTCTTCTCGTCCGCCAGGGCCTGTGCCCGCTCCTCGAGCTCCCGCAGGGTCTGGTCCGCCAGGTCCTTCGCGCGCCGCTCGAGCTCGTCGAGTCGCTGGTCGGCCAGCGCCTGCGCGCGTCGCTCTGCCTCCCTCAGGTTGGCATCAGCCAACGCCTGGGCCCGCTCCTCCGCCTCGGCCAGCTTCTCCTCGGCCAGCGCGTGGGCCCGGGTCTCGAGATCGTCCACGACCACACCGGCGCGCGTCTCGAGATCGTCCACGACCACACCGGCGCGCGTCTCGAGATCGTCGACGACGACCGCGGCGCGCCGCTCCAGATCCGGCGCCAGGACGCCGCGCCACAGCAGGTACAACGCCCCAACCGTGGTGGCGGAGCTGAGCAGTGCGGTGAGCAGGATCGGCATCAAGGCCTCCGGGTCCGGCGGACGACCCCTCCACTCGGGGGCGCGTCCGGCTGCATCGTATGGCCTAGATTCGACGGCGTGAGCACCGCGACGCCGAACGGCCACGCCGCCAATGAGCCGATCTGGGCGGCCGAACTCTCCTCCCTCCGCGTGCGCCAGGACCTGCGTGGGGTGGTGACCCTGACCATCGACCGTCCGGCGGTTCGTAACGCCTTCGACGCCGGGCTCATCGCCGAGCTCACCCTGGCAGCCACACGGTTGGCTCAGGATGACCAGGCACGCGTGGTCGTGCTCACCGGGGCCGGCTCGGTCTTCAGCGCCGGAGGCGACCTGAACTGGATGAAGGGGATGGCGGCCCACACGACGGAGGAGAACCACGCCGACGCCGTGAGGATGAACGCCATGTTCCGCGCGCTCTGGGACCTCCCGAGGCCGCTGATCGGCCGGGTGAACGGACACGCCATCGCGGGAGGTACGGGCCTGGCCGCCGTATGTGACATCGTCATCGCCGTGGAGGGTGCCCTCTTCGGATTGACCGAGGTGGTCCTCGGGTTGGCACCGGCGGTGATCGCGCCGTACGTCGTGCGCAAGATCGGCCAGTCCCACGCCCGGGCCCTGTTCGTCACGGGTGAGCTGTTCGACACCACGCGCGCGCACCACATCGGGCTGGTCCACGAGGTGGTCCCCGATCTGGACTCGCTGGACGACGCGGTCGCCGGCAGCATCCGCCGGGTGCTCAAGGCAGGACCTCGAGCGGTGGGTGTGGCGAAGCAGATGCCCGAGCGTGTCTCGGTGCCCCTGGACGACGCGACCACGATCACACCGGGTGTCATCGCCGGTCTGCGGAGCGGGCCGGAGGGGCAGGAGGGCATGGCCGCCTTCTTCGAGAAGCGCCCGGCGTCGTGGGTGCCCCACGAACCCGCTGTCGCACCGACGTCCGACCAGTCCGCCAGGTCAGCTGCCGGGTCGGACGAGAGCTAGGGGCCCACGATGTTCGACACCGTCCTGATCGCCAACCGCGGCGAGATCGCCGTCCGCGTCATCCGCACGGTCCAGGCGCTGGGCCTGCGTGCCGTCGCCGTCTACAGCGACCCGGACCGCACCGCGCCGCACGTCGCCCTGGCAGACGAGGCCGTGCACATCGGCCCAGCCGCCGCCAGCCACTCCTACCTCTCGATCGAGAAGATCATCGACGCGTGCCGCACCACGGGCGCCCAGGCCGTCCACCCGGGCTACGGCTTCCTGTCGGAGAACGCGGCGTTCGCGCAGGCGCTCGCCGATGCCGATCTCACGTTCATCGGGCCTCCGGTCGGTGCGATCACCGCGATGGGGGACAAGATCTCGGCGAAGGAGCTGGCCGTCGCGGCAGACGCTCCGATCGTCCCCGGGGTGTACCGACCGGGCATGACGGACGAGGAGCTGATCGCCGAGGCCGACGGCGTCGGCTACCCCCTCATGGTCAAGGCCGCCGCCGGCGGCGGGGGCAAGGGGATGCGCATCGTCTCCCAGCCCGGGGAGCTGCAGGAGATGATCACCGCCGCCCGGCGCGAGGCGATGGGCGGCTTCGGTGATGACACCATGATGCTGGAGCGGTACGTCGAGCAGCCGAGGCACATCGAGATCCAGATCCTGGCCGACGGTCACGGGACCACGCTGTGGGTGGGTGAGCGGGAGTGCTCCCTCCAGCGTCGCCACCAGAAGGTGATCGAGGAGTGCCCCTCCCCCGTGCTGTCGCAGGGCGTGCGCGTCGCCATGGGGGAGGCGGCGGTCCGCATCGCCAGGGAGGTGGGCTACGAGGGTGCGGGGACCGTCGAGTTCATCACGAACTCGGAGGCCAGCGAGTTCTTCTTCCTCGAGATGAACACCAGGCTGCAGGTCGAGCACCCGGTCACCGAGGAGGTCTATCGCCTGGACCTCGTCGAGCAGCAGATCCGCGTCGCCGCGGGCGAGCGGCTGTCACTGCGTCAGGAAGAGCTGCTGCCATCCGGGCACGCCGTGGAAGCCCGCCTCTACGCCGAGGATCCCGCCCGGGGGTTCCTCCCGACCGGCGGGCAGGTGGTCCGGTTCGACGTTCCCGAGCATGCCGGGTTGGGAACGATCGGCCCGACCGGCGTCCGCGTCGATGCCGGGGTCCAGACCGGAAACGCGGTCACCGCCGACTACGACCCGATGGTGGCCAAGCTGACCACCTATGGCCCCGACCGGGCGCAGGCGTTGGCTCGCCTGGACCGGGCCCTGGCCCGGACCGTCCTGTTCGGGTTCCCGACCAACATCGGCTTCCTGCGTGACCTCATCGCCTTGGACGCAGTCTCGAGCGGGGACCTCCACACGGGCCTCATCGAGGAGATGGCCGTCGGCACGTCGGGCTCCGACGCGCCCCCGGAGGAGGTCCTGGCGGCGGTGGCGCTGGCCACCGTGGCCCGACGACAGCGTGCGTTGCCGACGTCGTTCGACCCCTTCGACATCCCCGGGGGCTGGCGGGTCGGGGAGCCCAGCTGGACGAGGTGGCCACTGCGGCCGGTCGGTGCAACCGCCATCACCGATGTGTTCGTCAGGGTGACCCGCGATGGGATGGAGGTGCGGATCGCCGATGGCGCTCCCAGTACGGCACAGGTCCGCCTGGCTGACGGTCAGCTGGTCGTGGAGTACCTCCCCGGAGGTCACCTGAGCGGCCGGTTCGCCTACGCGCTGACCATGGACGACGCGCAGGCGTGGATCGGCCGGGATGGTCGGGCCTGGTTGATCAAGGAGGAGGGTCTGGCGGCCGGGGCGGGATCGGGTCCGGGCGGGGGCGACGGAGCACTGGTGGCCCCCATGCCCGGGTCGGTGGCAGCCATCTCAGCTGTCGTCGGCGACAGCGTCGAGTCGGGCCAGACATTGGTGGTGGTCGAAGCCATGAAGATGGAGCACCCGCTGAAGGCACCGTTCGATGGGACGGTGGTGGCGGTCCACGTCGAAGCCGGGGAGCAGGTCGGGATGGAGGCACCGCTGGTTGATGTCGAGCCCCACGAGTAGGGGAAACCCCCGATGGGATGACGGCTGATCCGGGCTTAGGCTCAGACCCATGTCTGGCAACTCCTCTCCCGGCGGAGCCGGCCCCGTGGGCGGCCTCCTCTTCCTTGGCGTCCTCCTCCTCGTCGGCTGGGTCGTCATCACGACGGTCGTCGGCATCATCAAGTGGTTGATCGGCGCGGCCATCCTTTTGGCGGTTGTGAGCCTGGCTGTCAAGGTGTTGAGTCGGAGCTAGTTCTCACCAACCGTCTGGAGCGCCCGTGGCCATCTCATTCGAACTGACCGAGGAACAGCGAGCACTTCGTGAGGTCGTCCGGCACTTCGCGGTCAACCAGGTGGCGCCCCGGGCGGAGGAGATGAACGCCACGGGCGAGTTCCCGCTGGATCTTGTTGCCCAGATGGGACAGATGGGCCTTTTCGGCCTCCCCTTCCCCGAGGAGTACGGCGGTCAGGGCGGCGACTACCTCTCGCTCTGCCTGGCCATCGAGGAGATCGGGCGGGTCGACCAGTCCCTGGGCATCACGTTGGAGGCCGGCGTCGGGCTCGGCGCACAGCCGATCTACAAGTTCGGGACCGACACCCAGCGCAAGGAGTTGCTGCCCCAGCTCGCGGAGGGCCGGGCGTTGGCCGGCTTCGGCCTCACGGAGCCTGGCGGTGGCTCGGACGCGGGCGGCCTGCGGACCACGGCTGTTCGTGACGGCGACCACTGGATCATCAACGGCTCGAAGCAGTTCATCACCAACGTCGGGACCGACATCTCCGAGTTCGTGACCATCACGGCCGTCACCAACGACGACCCGCGGGAGGTCACGAACTTCGTCATCCCGACGGGGACGCCCGGGTACACGATCGGGAATGGCTACAACAAGGTCGGCTGGCACGCCAGTGACACCCGCGACCTCTACTTCGAGGACGTGCGAGTTCCCGCCGAGAACCAGCTGGGTGAGACCGGCCGTGGGTTCGCCAACTTCCTCAACATCCTGGACGAGGGGCGGATTGCCATCTCCGCGCTGGCCGTCGGCCTCATCCAGGGATGTGTGGACGAGTGTGTGCGGTACGCGGGGGAGCGGGAGGCCTTCGGCAGGCCGATCGGGTCCTACCAGGCGGTGGCGTTCAAGATCGCCGACATGGAGGCGATGGCGGAGGTGGCTCGCAACCAGTACCTCTACGCCTGCTGGTTGATGGAGAACGGCAAGCCGTTCAAGCGACAGGCGTCGGTGGCCAAGCTGATGTCGACGGAGTACGCCGTGACCGCTGCCCGTGAGGCAACCCAGATCTTCGGCGGGTACGGCTTCACCACCGAGTACCCGGTCGGCCGCTTCTACCAGGACGCCAAGATCCTCGAGATCGGCGAGGGGACCAGCGAGGTCCAGCGGATCCTGATCGCCCGCTCCCTCGGTGTGGGCTGACGCCTCGGCCGGCCTACTCCGGGACGGTTGGCGAGACCATCAGCGCCTGCCCGGGGAGGAACACCTCCTCGGTGCGGAACACCGCTCGGGTTCCGAGCACCTCCCCCGTCCCGGAGCTGAGCGCGTGGAGTTGCCGGCCCAGCGGGTCCTCGCCGCCCAGCGCCCCCACCAGCTCACAGAAGTCCGCCGTCTCGAGCGGGCAGGTGGCGGCGTAGCTGAGTCCTGAGCCGGCCACGAACGTGGTGACAGAAACGTCCTCCAGAGCCCGTGTGACCTCCTCCAACCGCCCGTTCAGCAACCTGACGCCCGGCTCGGTGCCGAAGGCATAGATCCGGTCGCTACCGGGCTGGAGCGCCACATTCGTGGTGATCCCGTCGTCGAGAAGAGCCTGTTGGTTCAGGTTGGCGTCGTACAGCGCGATGCCGAACGGCTGGCCGTCGAAGTCGTTCATGAACCGCTGTCGACCACGGCCGCTCACCGCGACCTCACCGTCGGCGGCCGCCAGCACCAGCCGGCCACTGCGGGCGGCCTGTGAGACCGGGTTGTCCTCCGCCGGCAGATCGACGGTGCGGATCAGCCCGGTCGACAGTTCTATGCTCCACAGCCTGGAGAGGGGGCCGTCGGCCACGTAGAGCCGATCGGCATCCAGGTCCCAGGCGTGCACCACAGCGCCTTCGCCTCGGGCCCCGGCCTGGCCGACCTCGGTGAAGGTGGAGAGGATGCCGGTGCGGAGGTCGATCCGGACCAGCTGCACGGGTTCGTCGTCGGTGGGCTGCAACAGGACGGCGAGGCTGCCGTTGGGAAGGAGCCGAGCGTCTCTCAGCTCCCGTCCTGGCGGGAGCGACTGGGCAGTTCTCGCCTCGCCGCTCAGGTTGCTCCGGATCACACGGTTCGTGTCGATCCAGGCCAGCACGGGCCGTTCGGCCGTAGCTGGCTCTGACGCCGACGGGCCGTCGCTGGTCAGCCCGTCAGCAGTGGGACCTAGGCGACCGTCGTCGCGCTGGGCGCTCGCCCCGATCCACTCCAGGTCTCGCAGGCGCGGCACGCGCACAACTGGCCAGGCATCGGGAGCAGTTGCGTCCGTCACCACACGTGCCTGTGCGTCGTCGGAGCCGGGGATGTCCTCGATCAGCACCAGCTCGCCACCGTCCAGGCTGGCTCGCCACTCCTCGCCGACCGTGGTCAACGTGGGCTGACTGACCGCGAGCGTGGCGGGGTCGAGGACGGCGACGTTCAGTCGGGCCAGTCCGTTCGGGATCGTGTCGGTTGGGGAGTCTTGCTGGGACGGGACGCCGGCTGGCGCACTCGGGCGGGGCTGCGTGGCCTCAGACGCGCTGGCGTTCGGCGGGGGAGGGGGATCGGTCAAGCTGTCGCCGGCCGGTGTGCGCGCCAACAGTCCGACCGCGAAGACCGCGGCCATGACGAGGACTGCGGTCCGAGCCCGGCTCATTGGCCCCAGCCTGCCCCGGTCGACGTCCAGGTGCGTCAGGTTCGCGTGCGCCTGTGCTCGAAGGTGACACACCCCCGCGAGTCGGGTCCGACCCGACAGGACAGGGCCTACTCGTCACCGTCCTCGACCTCGCGGGAGTCGCCGGCCCACTCGCGGAGGCGTTCGATTCCCTCCTCCGGCGCCAGCACCACCAGTCGGTCGCCGTCCTCCAGTCGTCTGGTGGCTTTGGGCTTGTTGATCCACCGTCCCCCTCGCTTGAGCGCGAGGACATCGGCGCCGGTTGCCGTCCGCAGCTTCAACTCGCGCAGCGTCTTGCCGACCATGTCGGAGCTGGCCTGCACCACCGCGTCGTCCACCCGCTCCTCGGTGTTGATCAGCGCCGCGCGGATCACGGGGTGGGTCTCCTCCGGCGACTCGGCCAGCCGGGTCATCTCCTGTGCCGCATCGGCGATCGACTCGGCCGACTGTCCGATCGAGATGAGAGCCCGAAGCCCGTCCAGGTCATCGTCATCCGGCAGCTCGCGGGCGGCCCGTAGCACCCAGCGCTGGAGGTCGTGGTACAGCCCATCGCAGAGGTCCTCGATCCCGCTGACCTCGCTGGCCAGGCCGGTGTCGTCGAACAGCACCGCGGAGTAGGCCAGGCCGACCGCCGCCTCCGCCGCGTTCTTCATCTCGATCAGGATGTCGACGGCGCGATCGAGGTCGCTCAGCTTCTTCGGCTGTGGTGGCGCTTGGAGATTGAGCCGACTGGCACCCGCCAGGTGACGGGCGAGGTCCACACCCTCGGCCGGCCCCTGCAGGAACAGGACATCCCCGCCGAGCAGCGTGGTGTCAGAGGACGGCCCATGCTCGTACTCGACCTCACGGCGGATCGCGATGACCCACATCCCCGTCTCGGATGGCAGGCCGATGTCGCGCAGCGTCCGGCCGGCCAGCGCGGAGTCGTCCCGGATCTTCACGCGTGCCGTGACCTCGTCGGCGTACCGCAGGTCGTCGCGCAGAGCCGGCGGCACACCGAGCTCGCGCAAGGTCACCCGGGCGATGTCCTCGGCGGCGTCGGCGATCTCCTCGATGGCGTTGACCAGACCCAGCACACCCGACAGCTGCTCGGCATCCTCCGGCGACCGGGTCGCCAACATGCACAGGATGCGCAGTTCCCGGACGGCGTGGTCCATGCGGTCTTCCAGCCGCAGGACCTCACGTGCCAGCTTCTCCTCATCGAGGAAGACCGACGCGAAGGCCAGGTCCAGCATCAACTCGGTGGAGTCCTTGCTGGCGCTCAGCAGATCTTTGACTGTTCTACGCATGGGGTTCCAAGTCTGTGGACACGCGGCTCACGCACCCACCGTGAGTATGCCGACAACCAGGCAGAGGATGCCCACAAAATCCATGGTCGAGGTGACCAGCGGGATGCTGACGTTGTCGGGGTCGAGGCCGAAGTGGAATGACGCCGTGGCGGCGTAGTAGCCGACCAGGAAGATGAGCATGACGGCCAACATCCCGGCGATGAAGACGATGCCGATCATGGGGAGCAGCCCCGGCGAGCCATAGCCGAGGAGGGCCGCGGCCAGGTGGGTCAGGCCCCCCACGGCGAGGTATCCGAGCACCGCGAACAGCACCGTCAGGCTGCCCTCCAACCAGGCGGGCCGACCGGGGAAGGCCTTCGGCTCGACCAGTCCCAGGTGGAGCTGGCTGGAGAGACGGGCGGAGAGGATGCCGCCGATGGCTCCTGAGCTCGCGATGAACGGTGGCACGGCCACCAGCAGGGCCGCACTGGAGATCAGCGTCTCCTTTCGGGCTTCGAGGACCGTTCCGGCCAGGACACCCATGACCGCGGTGAACAGCAGGACCGGCAAGCTCTCCTGGATCACTCGACGGGCGAGGTCCAGTGAGCGGCGCAGCCCGTAGACCGTTGCGACCGCCGCGGCCAGCACCATGACCCAACCGAGGATGGCGGAGACGACGGCGTTGCCGATCGCGAAGGTGCCGACGATCAGGGCGGGAAGCGTCGAGATGTCGGCACTGGCCGAGATGATCGGTGTACCGATGGCGTCCATGTCCCACCGGAAGCGCTCCGCGGACCGCGTCAGCGCGATCACCACACCCATGACCACGAGCGAGCTGAGGACCGCGCCGATCACCGAGACGATCACGAGATCGGTGAACGCGATGACCTCCAGGCCCAGGACTCCGGTGAGACCCTTGGCGACGGCGGCCAGGAGGACCGCGGTAACCAGGCTCAGGATGCCTGCGGCCTCGGTGTTCTGGCCCAGGAAGGAGTCGCGGCTGAACTCCCCCTGGATCTGGCCGGTCAGCATCCCCGTGCCGAGGCGGGCACCCAGGGCTCCGAAGATGGCGCCCCGCATGCCGATCGCGGCGGGCGCCAGGACGAGCAGACCGGGTAGCTCCTCGAGCAGCCCGTCCATCGCGCCGAGGATCACGCCGGCCACCAGGGTGATCCCGATGCCGATGGTCAGCGCGAGGAGGCCCTGCCGGACGGTGGACCGTTCGCGCAGCCAGTGGCTCAGCACCTCGCGGACCAACGGGAGGCGGCGGCGACGGCTCAGCCACGCGATCGCAGGCCGCAGCGCCCCCGCGATCGCGGCGGTCAGACGACTCTGCGGGAAGGAAGCCAACGGGCCGGCAGTCTACGGGCTCATGCCCACAACAACGTGGGCCAATCTCCACGGCGCGTTAGCAGCACCTAGCCGGAGGTAACTAGCCCGTGGGGGGTGTCCTGATGCTATGGACAAATGGTTGCAGTGAGCGAGGCTGGGGTTACAGCACAACGATGTGCCTAGGATCGCAGCTCGGGGCCACAGATCGGGGATTGACGAACAGGTGAACGAGGACCGGAGGGATGAGTTGGTCGGGGTCCAGCGGACCCTGACCTGGGCACGTGTCGCGGCCATACCCTTCGGCATGTTCCAGATCGCCACCTTCTACCTCCCCTATCCACCCGGGACCCTCTGGATCGCCTGGTCCGCGATGGCCGTGCTGTCGTTGGTGACCCCCACGGTCTTCGTGGGTGCGGCCCGCGCCACCACCCTCACGGCGGCGAGGCGGTGGGCGCTGGTCGGCCTGGCTGGCGACATCGTGGTCGTCATGATGCTGGTGACCGCGCACACCTTCGATCCTGAGACGGCCGTGTGGGCGCTGCTCTACCTCGTGCTGATAGAGGGCGCGATCGTCTTCGAGTTGCGCGGTGGGCTGGCGGTGCTGGGTGTGATCACCGTCCTGTACACCCTCCGGGAGGTCTACGGCGCCGCCGTCTGGGACGTGCCGTTCCTGCCCCAGTCGATCACCTTCCGGATGGGCATCGGCGCCATCATGGCGGTCGCCACCGGTCTCACGGCCCGTCGCCTCGTGAAGGAGCGCGACCAGTTGCAGGTAGCCAAGCGCACCTTGGACCGTCGTGGCGCCGCGCTGCGGGATGCGAACCGGGCCCTGGAAGCTGCCCGAAAGTCCCAGCTCGAGTTCATCTCGGTCACCAACCACGAACTCCGGACGCCGCTCACGGCGATCAAGGGGTTCTCCCGCACACTCATGTCGCGGTGGGACGAGATGGATGACGCCGGCAAGCGGGCGGCCATCAGCGCCATCGACCGGCAGTCGGTGAAACTGTCGGAGCTGGTCGAGGACGTCCTGACCGTCTCGGCCATGCACACCGGCGACCTGCCGCTGTCGTCGCGCAAGCTCCATCTCGCGACCTGGTTCGACGAAGCGGCGTCGCTGGCCGAAGCGGACGACATCGTCATCGACTGTCCGGAGGACCTCTGGGTCAAGGCCGACTCGACACGGCTGGTGCAGGTGCTCGGCAACCTGCTGTCCAACGCCCACAAGTACGGACGGCCGCCCATCCTGCTGACCGGACGGGTCGGCCGGACCCCGGACCGGGTCGTGATCACCGTCGCGGACCACGGGCCGGGCATTCCGCCGGACTTCCAATCCCGGATGTATGACGAGTTCACGCAAGCCTCGGTGGGCGACAGCCGCACCGCCGACGGATACGGGCTGGGCCTGGCGATCGTCCGGTACCTCGTCGGCGTGCTGGACGGGACGATCCAGTACCGCTCCGCCTATCCCGCGGGGGGAGCGGTGTTCGAGATCGATCTGCCAGCCGGAGACCTGACCCCCGACGCCAGCCGCCGGGTCGGCGAGGTGTCGGTGCTCATCGACGACGGCATGACGCCAGCCACGGCCGACGCGCGGACGGCATCCGCCCGACAGCCCTAGCTGACGCCCTCCTGCTGGGCCAGTCGGGCCAGCCCCGGACCGTCGAAGCCACGCGCCAGCACCAGGCCCGTGCCGGCCGCCAGGGTCCGCGCGATCACGAAGACGGTGTCCTCGGTCAATCGGTCGCCGTGGTGCAGGATCCGGGTCTCGGGTGCGGCGCGCTGCGTCTCGCCGAGCAGGGTGGCCTGCGTGCGACCGCCAATGGCCCAGGCGCCCGGGTCCTCCGGATCGCTGATGAAGTCGTCGGGCTCGGCGAGGATGTCGGTGACGGTGAGCGCCTCTCCGGGGACCGGACCGGTCGGGCGGCCCCCCATCCCAGTGCCGATGAGGACGTCGGCGGCCTCAGATGTGTCAGCTTCGTGCCCGATGCTCGCCTGACCGCCCGGGTCCAGCCGGACGGCTGCCCCGCACGCCCAGGTGGCGAAGCAGGCCACCGGCATCAGCCAGTGCAGTGGGCCCTCAACCGTGACCTCATCGCCCAAGGTGATGTCCAGCGCGTCGGCCAGCAGGTTGGCCGTCTTCGACACCCAGTTGTGGAGGGTTCGGAAGCCGAGTTCGGTGCGCTCGCCGGTCCCGGCGTCGACGAAGACGACGGCAGGGTGGTCGCCCAGGTCGCGGGTGTGGCGCGTCAGCTCGTGGAACAAGGTCGGCATCAGCTCGCAGCCTATTGGTGTGCCCGGGCGGCCACCCCTGATCCGGGCGGCGACGACGATACGCTGTTTCGCGTGGTGCGGACGACGAGGCGTCCGGCCGCCCTCTCCCAACTGCCCCGATTGGATCTACCCGCACATGGCTGCGTCTAACTCCCCCGTGGGCTCCCGCCTACGTCCGGGAGCCTTCGGACCGCGCGTGCTCTACGGGAAGCCGCGCAGTGGCGGACCGAACTGGGGCCGGCTGAGCCTCATCGCCGTCGTGGGGGTCCTGCTGTTCGGGCTGGTCGTCTCAGCCACCTACGCCGGCCTCATCTGGTGGGAGTTGGGCCAGATCCAGGACCCGACGGTCACCATCATCCCCCAGGAGGGCCAGACCTTCGCGCCGGCCCCCGGAGTCGACGAGCCGCTGGTGGTGCCGGACATCGAGGAGACTGTCGGGCGGACCAACATCCTCATCGTCGGCTCGGACTCGCGCGAGGGCCTGACGGACGCCCAGCTGGCCGAGATCGGCACCGAGGACGTCGGGACGGACCTGACCGACACCATCATCCTGCTCCAGATCGATCCGGAGACCGACGGCGCAGCCATGCTCTCCTTCCCTCGTGATCTGCTGGTCGAGCGGTGCGACGGGTCGCTCGGCAAGATCAACAGCGCGTTCTTCATCGGCGAGCAGCAGGAGGAGGGCCGAGGGCCTGAGTGCCTCGTCAGCACCATCTCGGCGATGACCCGCATCCAGATCGACCACTACGTCCGGGTCAACCTGGCCGGCTTCGTCGACGCCGTCGATGCGCTCGGCGGGGTCGAGTTCTACCTCGACGCGCCGATCCGAGACCGCTTCGCCGGCCTCGACGTGCCGCAGGGCTGTGTGGAGTTCGACGGCGTGACCGCACTCCAGTTCGTCCGCGCTCGCAGCATCGACAGCGACTTCGGCCGGATCGCACGGCAGCAGCGGTTCGCCAGGGAGATGCTGGACCAGGCAGCCAGCCTGCAGACCCTCGTCAATCCCGCCCGGGTCGCCGCGCTCATCAGCTCGATCTCCGAGGTCATCGAGACCGACAGCGGGTTCGGTGCCAGCGAGATGGTCGAGCTCGCCACCAGCGTCCGCAACATCAGCTCCGGCCGCGTCGACACCAGGACCGTTCCCGGCTTCGACAGCCGGTTCGGTGAGGACGACGCCGCCGTCATCCGTCCCCTGGACGAGCAGGCCGAGGCCCTGTACGCCGCCTTCCGGACCGGCGACCTGCTGCCCGAGGATGTCGGTGTCGATGCGGCACCGATCACCCTTGGTCCACCCAACGTCATCCCGATCGTCGTCCAGAACGGGTCGGGGCGCGATGGCCTGGCAGACCAAACCGCCGCGGTGCTCGAGTCGCTGGGCTACCGGGTCGAGGAGACCGGGACGGCGGAGAACTACGGCTTTTCTGCCTCGCTGGTCCTGTACCCCGAGACACGCCAGGACCACGCCGACGTTCTGGCGGAGTCACTGGGCGGCGTATCGACCAACAACACCACGCGTGAGACCGACACGTTGACGTTGATACTCGGGAGCGACTTCGACCCCGAGGAGTTCGCGCCGGAGGACTTCGACCCCGAGGCGGTGGAGGAGGGTCCGACGGTCCCGCTGGACACACCCACCGACACCTCCGAGTTCACCGGCGCCACGCAGAGCGAGGTCAGCTGCTAGCGGTGCCCGGAGAACGCGGCTGTTAGCGTGGCCGCGTGAAAGCACTTGTCCTGGCCGGGGGCTCCGGCACGCGGCTGCGGCCGATCACCCACACCTCCGCCAAGCAGTTGGTACCGGTCGGCAACAAGCCGGTCATCGACTTCGGGTTGGAGGCGATCGCCGCCGCCGGCATCACCGAGGTCGGGATCATCGTCGGCCACACGGGACCGGAGATCGAGGCGTACGTCGGCGACGGCTCGCGGTATGGGATCACGGTGACCTACGTCCCCCAGCCCGAGCCGCTGGGCCTGGCCCACGCGGTGCTGACGGCAGAGGAGTTCCTGGGCCGTGACGACTTCGTCATGTACCTGGGTGACAACCTCATCGCCGGCGGGATCACGGAGTTCGTCCAGCAGTTCGCCGATACCGAACCCGACGCCCAGATCCTGCTGGCCAAGGTGCGGGACCCCGAGCGCTTCGGCGTCGCCGAGCTGGGTCCGAACGGGCACGTCTCGCAGTTGGTGGAGAAGCCCAGCGAGCCGAAGAGCGACCTCGCCCTGGTCGGGGTGTACCTGTTCAGCGGCAACATCATGGACGCCTGCCACGCCATCGAGCCGTCGCCGCGGGGTGAGCTCGAGATCACGGACGCCATCCAGTGGCTGATCGACGATGGGCAGACGGTGGCTGAGCGGACCATCACGGGGTGGTGGAAGGACACCGGGAAGCTGGCCGACATGCTGGAGGCCAACCGGATCGTGCTGGACACCTACGAGCCCCGGGTGGTCGGGGCCGTCGACGAGGCCAGCGAGATCCAGGGGCGGGTGGTGATAGAGGAGGGGGCCCGGCTGATCAACTCCGTGGTCCGGGGGCCGGCGGTGATCGGGAAGAACACGGTGATCGAGAACACGTTCGTGGGGCCGTACACGGCGATCTACCACGACTGTCGGGTGACGAACTCCGAGATCGAGCACTCCATCGTGCTGGAGGAGACCACGATCACCGACGTCGGCCGGATGGAGGACTCCCTCATCGGCAAGCAGGTTGAGGTCGGTCGCTCGGAGCGACGTCCGGTGGCGATGCGGCTGATGCTCGGGGATCACTCGCGGGTCGGCCTGACCTGACCTCGGGGTGGGGAACCTGACCTCGCGTGGGGAACCTGGCCTCGGGGTGGGGAACCTGGCCTCGCGTTGGGGAACCTGGCCTCGTGTGTGGGAGACGTCCCTGGCTCACTGCGCCAGATGAGCGGCCGCCGATCGACGGACGGGAAGCGTCACCCCGCAGCGATCGGCTGCTTCATGGATGGCACACTCGACTCCCCGCCGGTAGCTCGCCTCATCCTCATGGACCAGCGATGATCGGTAGCGCCTCACGGTCCAGTCCAGTTCCTCACGCATGCGGCTGTCGCGACGGGCGTCGCGTCGGATCTGGTCGGGTGAGTCGTGATGTGGCCCATCGATCTCGATGTCCAGCCGAATCTGCTCGATCGCTATGTCAGCTTCCGCGACCGGGTTGAACTCGTCGGGGAGCGGCAGGGGCCGAGGGTGAACGCGAAGGCCCAGCGGCCGGGCGATCTCGTCGGCGATTCGCCGTCCAACGTGCTCAGACCCGGAGTGGGAGTGGCCCGCCGCCAGACGAAGCACGGCCAGTCGGAATGACGTCGGGAGGGGCGTCGGGAGCCTGAAGGCGGCAGGATCGCGCAGGACTTCGTGAAGGTCCTTGGCCCGCATGATCCGCAGGCCGTCGGCTCGCGACATCCAGCGGACGAGCGGGAAGACAATGTCACGCTCGCGTCGCCCGATCCATGCCAGGTCCCAGAACATGCGGAGAGGATCAGCCAGAGGCAGGCCGCCGACGAAGATCTGATCGATGGGCGAGAAGCGCGTCCGGACGACTCGGACGTTCGGCACGATTCTCTTCACCGAGTGCGGGATGAGTATTTGCGGCTCAGGCGGCGCCGTCGTGGCGATTCCTCGGACGTACGCGGCGGAGAGGCCGGTGACCGCTACGCCGGACCGGGCCGCGCGGTGGGCCTCCTCCCAGGTGATGGGACCGGTGGTGGGCGGCGTGGTCGTCGCCAAGAGAGCGGCCCATGTCGCTTGTTTGACTGGGTCCGTCGCGAGGTCGAGGCGCCAGACCCCCCGGTGCAGCCTCGTCCAGCCCGAGCGCTTCGGCAGTTGGTGAAGCTCGAACGGCCTGAGGCCCAGGAGCCGCAGTTGCCAAGTCGCCACGACACCCTCCTGGTGGGACGCGAGCCGATGGATGGTGTCTTGGTCTGGTGGTTGCATCCCACGATCGTGCGTCACACGGGAACGGGCGCGAGTGGAATGAGGCGCCGCCTGTGGATAACGCGGCTGGTCAACCGTCGGGGTCTCACCGCACTAGGCCAGGTTCCCCACCCCGAGGCCCGGTTCCCCACCCCAAGGTGAGGTTCCCCACCCCAAGGTGAGGTTCCCCGCCGTGAGATCAGGTTCCCCACCCAGAGGTGAGGTTCCCCGCCGTGAGGTGAGGTTCCCCGCCCGAGCGCTCGAGCCCCTACAGCGCCGGCTCAGGTGCGCAGGGGGAGGTGTTCGCCCGCCTCCACCGCCACATCCAGCCAGTTGGACGGCGGCGCCAGCGGGCACGACCACACGTCGGACCAGGCACACGACGGGTGATAGGCGTAGTTGAAGTCGAGGACCACGCGGCCCTCCACCAGCCCCAGGTCCGCGCCCTTGACCGTGTCCAGCAGGTACCGACCGCCCCCGTAGGTCAGGTCCCCATTGGTCAGGTCACGGAAGGGGACGAACAGCCCACCTCCGTAGGCATCCAACCAGAACGCCCGCAACGAACACCCCACCCCCGACAGCGAGAAGCGCACGAGCCCCACCTCGACGAACCGGGTCGTCCCGTCCGCGGAGTGCGGGATCTCCACCACCTCCCCAGTCTCCACCGCCTCCCAGGATCCGAGCACCCGCGCCGCCGGGTCGTAGGGGCCGAACGGGGTGACCCACGAGGGCGTTCGCCGATCCGCCGGCAGCGGACTCTGCGAGTGCCTGCCGATCAGCCGGTCCCGACCAGTCCGCCACTGCTGCCACGCCTCCGCCGGCCCGTCCGCCCCCGCCGCACGCACCTGACCGTAGAGCCCGGCCACCTGCCGCCGGTAGTCGAGCAGGGCCAGGATCTCGTCCGGTCCACCGTCATCCATGGGCGAACGATAGGACACCAGTCAGACCAGCGGCCGGACAAGTACGGTGATGGGCGCAGTCACGCGACCACCCATCTCCAACCCATCGCAGCGAGGCCATGCGCATCTTCGTCACCGGCGGCGCCGGATTCATCGGATCGAACTTCATCCGGTACGCCCTGTCACAGGACGCCGACGTCCGGATCACCAACTTCGACAAGCTGACCTACGCCGGCAACCCCGCCAACCTGGCCGACATCGAGGCCGATCCCACGACCGCCGACCGGTACACGTTCCTCAAGGGGGACATCTGCGACCACGATCACGTGACCGAGGCGATGGCCGGGCACGACGCGATCGTCAACTTCGCGGCGGAGTCCCACGTCGACCGTTCCATCACCGGCGGCGCCGAGTTCCTGGTCAACAACGTGATCGGCGCGCAGATCGTCTTCGACACCGCTCGTCACCTCGGCATCGAGCGCACGCTGCACATCTCGACCGACGAGGTGTACGGATCGATCGAGGAGCCGGACTCCTTCGTCGAGGGAGATGCGCTCGAGCCCAACTCGCCGTACTCGGTCTCGAAGGCCTCCGCGGACCTGCTGGCCCGCTCCTACGGGGTGACCTACGACTTCCCGATCACCGTCACCCGGACGGCCAACAACTTCGGGCCCTTCCACTACCCCGAGAAGGTCATCCCGCTCTTCGTGACCAATCTGATCGACGGGCGCCCCGTTCCCCTCTACGGCGAGGGTTCGAACGTCCGCGATTGGACCTACGTCATCGACAACGCCGCCGCCCAGTGGCTCGTGCTGACGCAGGGCACTCCGGGAGAGGTGTACAACGTCGGCGCGGGCAACGAGTTGACGAACAAGGCGCTGACCTACGCGATCCTCGACCGCTTCGACCTGCGAGACGAGGACGCCGAGGCGATGATCCAGCACGTCGCCGACCGTCCGGGCCACGACCTGCGGTACAGCGTCGACACCGCCAAGGTTCGTGCACTCGGCTGGGAACCGGCGCACAGCTTCACCGACGCGCTGGATGCAACCGTGGAGTGGTATCGCGCCAACGAGGCCTGGTGGCGGCCGCTCAAGGACAGTGGCGCCAGCGACCGCCGAGGACTGGTCGACGCCGGCAGCACCGGGACCTAGCCCCGCATGCGCGTGCTCATCACAGGTGCCGGTGGCCAGTTGGGCACAGACCTGACATCGGTGTTCGAGTCGGCCGGCGACACCGTCACCGCGCTGGACCGTGCTGGTCTCGACATCACCGACGTCGACGCCGTCGATTCGGCGATCCAGACGACCAGCCCTGACGTGGTCATCCACTCGGCAGCCTTCACCGCCGTCGATGCGTGTGAGACCAAGACCGAACACGCCTGGTCGGTCAACACCACCGGCTCGTGGAACGTGGCCCGCGCCTGCGACACCTACGACGCGCAGATGGTCTACGTCTCGACCGACTACGTCTTCGACGGCAGCCTGGGCCGTCCGTACACCGAGTTCGACCCGACCTGTCCCGTCTCGATGTACGGCCGGACGAAGGAGGCGGGGGAGCAGAAGGTCCGTGACAGCCTCCCGCAGCACTACATCGTCCGGACCTCCTGGGTGCACGGCGCCGCCGGAGGCAACTTCGCCAAGACGATGCTTCGCCTGGGACGGGAACGGGACGCGGTGCAGGTGGTCGACGACCAGTGCGGCTCACCGACGTTCACCGACGACCTGGCGGCGCAGATCCGACGGCTGACGCAGACCGACGCCTACGGGACCTACCACCTCACCAACACCGGTCACTGCACCTGGTTCGAGTTCGCCAAGCTCATCTTCGAGTTGGCCGACGTCACCGTCGACCTCACCCCGACGGACACCGCGTCGTTCGGTGCGCCGGCGCCGCGGCCGGCCTACTCGGTGCTCGACAACCTGATGAGCCGCCAGATCGGCCTGCCGGCCATGCCGGCCTGGGAGGACTCGCTGGCGCGATTGATCGAGCGGATCGCGTGACGAGCCACCCGTGAGCCGGGGTCCGAGCGGCGAGCCCGCCAGCGGGCTGATCATCGTCAACCACAACACCAAGGGTGACCTCCTGGCCTGCCTCGAGACGGCCAAGACCGCCGGCGCGGATCACGTGGTGGTGGTCGACTGCGGCTCCACGGACGGTTCCCTCACGGCCGTCGCCCGGTCCCACCCCTGGGTCATCCGGGTGGCACTGCCGAACCTCGGCTTCGGTCGTGGGGTGAATGCCGGTGTGCGGCGACTCGACATCGAGCAGCCGAGCGACGTGATCGTGGTGGCCAACGCCGACACCCGCTTCGAGCCCGAGGCCGTGCGCGACCTGGCGACCTACCTCCGGGCCAATCCCGACGTGGGCGCGGCCGGCCCCCGCGTGGTCTTCCCCGACGGCCGCCTGCAGTTCTCGGCACGGAGCTTCCCCGACATCTCCACCGCCCTGGGCCATGCGCTGTTCGGCCTGTTGCGCCCCACCAACCGCTGGACCCGGCGCTACCGCCTGACGGACTGGGATCACGAGTCGCCCCGCGACGTCGATTGGCTCTCCGGCTGCTGCGTGGCCTTCAACGCCGCGGCCTTCGACGAGGCCGGCGGCTTCGACCCCGCCTACTTCATGTTCGTGGAGGACGTGGACCTCTGCTGGCGGCTGGGGCAACTCGGCTGGCGGGTGACGTTTGCCCCCGTGACCCAGGTCACCCACGCGATCGGTGCCTCCGTCGGCAGCCGCCGGACACGGATGGTGCTCGAGCACGCACGCAGCCTGGACCGCTTCTTCGACCGGCGCTACAGCCCGGGCCTGGCCACTCGGCTGCTCATCCGCCTCGGTCTGCTGGGCTGGGCCGTGTCGGTCATCGTGTGGTCCCGAATGCAAGGTCGGACTCATGCCCAAGCTGCGTGAGCCGATGACTAGACTGGTCCGTCTTCCCCACCTGCCCCTGACGGCTCATCTTCCCCAATGAACCTGACACTCCTCCACCACCGTGTGGCCCCGCTCCTGCGTGCGCTCGTCGTCGCCGCGCTCACTCTGGCGTTGCTGGCGCTCCCGACGGTCGCCGACGCGGCCCAGGGCTTCGGCCCGACCACGGACCTGACCGGATTCGATGACGCCGCACCGGCGCCGCCACTCGCCTCGTTCCACCAGGGCTGTTTCCCTGCCGGAGGCGCCGAGATCCCCGATCCTGAGATCCCCGAGGGCGACGCCGTGTTCGTCGGCGGCGGCTGGGGCCACGGTGCCGGCATGAGCCAGTACGGGGCGCAGGGGGCGGCCCAGCTGGGCTGCACCTCCACCCAGATCCTGGAGACCTACTTCCCGGGTGCCAGCGTCGCCTCGACCCCAGGCGACGCGGGGATCGTGATCGGGTTGTCCTCCAGCGTCCAGAGCACGACCCTGACGGCCGAGTCCGAGCCGGTCGCGTGGGAGCTGTGCCACTACGAGACCGGCGAGTGCGAGGATCTGCCAGTTGTCCAGGACACTCGCGATGTCTGGACGGTCCAGATCCTCGGGGACGCCAGCTACCGAATCACGGAGGGCGGTGAGGTCGTCTTCGAGGGCGGCGACTTCGAGCAGAACCTGCGCGCCCAGCTGTCGGGGAGCGACGACGACGATCGGCGTCTGGGTGTCTCGACCACGGGACACACCTACCGCTGGGGTGTGCTCCAACTCGACTCGGTGCAGTCCGCCACCTCCGCCGCGTTCCTGACACTGCACTTCGAGGAGATGGAGCGGTATCTCTTGGGGCTTGCCGAGGTGCCGTCGTCCTGGCCGGCTGCGGCGCTGGAGGCGCAGGCCATCTCCGGCCGGTCCTACGCACTATCGCGCATCGCCACGCAGGGTCTGCGCGACTCGTGCCGCTGCAACCTGCTCGCCACCCCGCAGGACCAGAACTACGAGGGCTACGACTACGAGTTGGCTGACGCCCGGGGAGGTGGCGCCTGGCGCGCGGGTGTCGAGGCAACGAGCGGCACCATGCTGGCCTACGAGGGGCAGCCGGCGGAGACGTTCTACTCCTCGAGCCATGGCGGGTTCAGCGAGTCGGCCCGGTTCGTCTTCGGCGGTGAGGTCCCCTACACCGCACCGGTTGACGACTCCCGTTGGGATCTGGCGAGCAGCAACCCACGCCGACGGTGGACCAGCGCGGTGAGTGCCGCAGAGCTCGGTGCCGCCGCCGGCGTCGGTGTGGCCACCGACATCGAGCTGCTGGAACCCCGCGGCGCCGGGGGCCGGGTGGGTCACCCCAGCCGGGGCTACGGCGGTGTCCAGGTGACCGGCACGGACGGGCAGGTGGTCCTGACCGGCGATGACGTCCGGCGCGCGTTCGGTCTCTTCTCGACGCTCTACGACGTGATCGACAACCTCTCTGGCGAAGCCGGGACTCCGGAGCCCGACCCACCCGGCATCCCCGATCCCGAGATCCCCGAGCCCGCCGATCCCAACGCACCGGGCTTGGTCCGGGCCGCCGGGCAGAGCCGCATCGACACCGCCGTCCAGGTGAGTCGGTTGGAGTGGGACACCGCCCCCGCGGTTGTCCTGAGCGCAGCCGACCGCTTTCCCGATGCGCTGGCCGGCGTCCGGCTGGCGGCCACGCTGGAGGCGCCCCTGCTGCTGACCGACTCGACCCAGCTCTCCTCTGCGGTGGCAGCCGAACTCGAGCGCCTCGAGACCGACACGGTCTGGTTGCTGGGCGGCTCGGCCGCGTTGTCCAGTCAGGTTCGCAGCGCCATCGAGGCCCTGGACATCCACACCCGGCGGCTGTCGGGGCCGGACCGGTTCGCGACGGCCGCAGCCATTGCCACCGCCGCGACCGTGACGTCGGAGGAGGTGACGGTCGCCCTCGGGTCCGACTGGCCCGATGCCGTGTCGGCGTCGTCTCTGGCCGCCTTGGCTGATGGCCCGCCGACCCTCCTCGTCCAGCCGGACTCGGTCCCCGAGGCCACGGTCCGCGCCATTCGTGACCTGCAGGCCGAGCGGGCCTCCATCGTGGGTGGGAGCGCCGTCATCAGCGCGGCAGTGGAGGCGGAACTCCGAGTCCTGGGGCTGGAGGTGACCCGACTGGCCGGTCCCGACCGCTTCGCCACGGCCGCTGCCGTCGCCGGCGCGGCGCTCGAGCGACGTGCGGCGGAGGAGGTTCCCGTGATCGTGGCAGCCGGGAGTGGCTTCCCCGATGCGCTCGCCGCCGGGGCCCTGGCTGGCCGAATGGGCGGCGTGCTGGTGCTGGCCCCCGCAGTCCAGCTCTCCGACGGCGCCGCCACAGGTTCGTTCATCGAGGCCAACGCCGACGTCCTCAGCGGCGGCGTCGTGGTCGGCGGGACCGGTGTGATCTCCCGGGAGGTGGAGCAGGCGCTCGAGGATCGGATCGGCGACTGACGCCGACGCTGCCCCGGCGTCGTGCCTAGAGCCGGTTCGCCCGCACCCACGCCACGGTCCGGGCCAGTCCCTCGTCCACGGGGACTTGTGCGTGCCAGTCCAGCTCCCGCTCGGCCAGCGACGTGTCCGGCCGACGGACCCTCGGGTCATCGATCGGCGCAGGCTGGTGCACGATCCTCGACGTCGAGTCGCAGGTGCGGATGATGCGCTCGGCGAGGTCGAGGATGGTCATCTCGTGTGGGTTGCCGATGTTGACCGGTGTGTCGCCGTAGTCGCTGGAGAGCAAGCGGAGCAGACCCTCGACCAGATCGTCGACGAAGCACAGCGAGCGCGTCTGCATGCCATCGCCGAACACCGTGATGTCCTCGCCACGGAGGGCCTGCCCGATGAAGGTGGGCACGGCCCGGCCGTCGTCCATCCGCATGAACGGGCCGAACGTATTGAAGATCCTCGGGACCCGGACATCCAGGCCGTGATAGCTGTGATAGGCGTAGGTGAGGGCCTCGGCGTAGCGCTTCGCCTCGTCGTAGACCCCGCGCGGACCGACGGGGTTGACGTTGCCCCAGTAGGTCTCCGGCTGCGGGTGCACCTCGGGATCGCCGTACACCTCGCTGGTCGACGCGAGCATGAACCGGGCGGTCTTGTTCCGCGCCAGCCCCAGGGCCTTGTGCGTACCCAGGCCGCCGACCTTCATCGTCTGGATCGGCATCTGCAGGTAGTCGATGGGGGAGGCGGGGGAGGCCCAGTGCAGGACGAAGTCGACCTCGCCGCCGATGTGGAGATACTCGGTGACGTCGTAGTTCATGAACCGGAACCGGCTGTGGCCGAACAGGTCGTCGATGTTCCCCGCGCGTCCCGTGGAGAGGTTGTCGAGGACGATGACGTGGGCGCCGAGCTCGATCAGCCTCCGCGAGAGGTGCGAGCCGAGGAACCCGGCACCGCCGGTGATCACCGTTGTGGAGCCGTCGAACTGCGTGAAGTCGTAACCCATCGGCGGCGAAGCGTACCGGTCAGCCTACGGGTGCCCGGACTACTCTTGGACGCGCCCGACCACCCATGCCGAGACACACCAGAGAGTTCCAGCGATGAGCAACCAGCCCCCACCTGGATGGGGAGAAGGCAGCCAGCCCGGCCAGCCGGGGTATCCGCAGCAACCGCCCTACCAGCCCCAGGGTGGCGGGTACGGCGGTCAGCCGCAGGGACCCGGTCAGTACGGACAAGGTGGGTACGGACCCGGCGGGTATGGCCCCGGCGGCCCGGGCGGACAGGGTCAGCCCCCACCTGGCTACGGCGGACAGCAGCAGCCGTACGGCGGCGGATACGGTCCTCCGCCAGGGTTCAACCAGCCGCCGAAGAAGAGCAAGGCGGGGTGGATCATCGGCGGCGTGCTCGCGCTGATCGTGCTCGGCATCATCGCTGCCGCCGTCGTCATCTTCGTGGCAGCGGACAACCCGGAGACCGTGGTGACCGCACCAGCCTCAGCCTCAGCCTCACCCTCGGCGGCCGCACCGGCCAACCCCCCTGGGACGGCCACGGACGCGCCGACGGACCCGGCCACACCCGCCCCCGCGACGCCGACGGACCCCGGGACCGACGCACCAGCGGCACCGCCGGCACCCTCGCCGGGTGCAACGGTCCCCGGTGTGGAGCAGTCGGTCTTCGAGTTGGCGGTCGGAACGTGCTTCAACAACCCCGGCACAGCCGACGAGATCGAGAACGTCGCGGAGGTCCCCTGCGAGACGCCGCACGACAACGAGGTGTTCGCCTTGGTCGACTTCCCCGGTGCCGACGGCGAACCGTTCCCCGGTCGCGAACCCATCCAGCAGTTCGCGGACGAGCAGTGCCGCGGCGCCCTGTTCAGCGACTACGTCGGCAGCGAGTACCTGGAGTCGCGCTACTTCGTGAGCCAGCTGACACCGACCGAGGGCTCGTGGGACCAGGGGGATCGTGAGATCGTCTGCATCCTGTTCTCGAGCGGCGAGCAGTTGAGTGGTTCGGTGCGCGGTGCCGGTGACTGAAGCACGGTGACGGCCCGGTGACCGAGCAGCTGTTCGAGCCCGACACCGGAGAGGCGCACAGCACCACCGAGCCGCCGGGCCAGCCACTCGCGGCCCGTCTGCGACCGCAGACCCTGGACGAGGTCGTTGGCCAGGCCCACCTGATCGGACCCGATGGGCCGGTCAGGAAGGCGCTGGAACGAGGGCGGATCCCCTCGATGATCCTGTGGGGCCCACCCGGGACCGGCAAGACGACCCTGGCCGGGGTGATCGCGGCGGAGTACGGCGCCGCCATGACCGTGCTGTCCGCCGTCACGGCCGGCGTGAAGGACGTCAGGGCGGCCGTGACGGAGGCCGGGGAGCGTCGTCGACGCGTGGGCCGCGCGACCGTGCTGTTCATCGACGAGATCCACCGGTTCAACAAGGCACAGCAGGACGCCCTGCTGCCGTCCGTCGAGGCCGGCGACGTCACCCTGATCGGGGCCACCACGGAGAACCCGAGCTTCGAGGTCAACTCCGCCCTGCTGTCCCGCAGCATCCTCTACCGGCTGGAGCCGCTTCCCGACGACGATCTACGGGTCCTCATCGAGCGGGGGCTCGACCGCCTCAACGAGCCGGTCGAGGGCGAGGCTGCCGCGGCCCTCACCATGGCGGCCGAGGCCCGGACCGCCCTGATCCACGCGGCGGACGGCGACGCGCGGGTGCTGCTCACCGGCCTGGAGGCTGCGGCCGCGCTGGTCGAGCAGGACGCCACGATCAGTGCCGAGGTCGTCACCGCGGCGCTGGCGCAACCCCACCTCCGCTACGACAAGACCGGCGACAACCACTACGACCAGGTCAGCGCGTTCATCAAGTCCATGCGGGGCTCGGACCCGGACGCCGCGCTGTACTGGCTGATCCGCATGTTGACCCAGGGGGAGGACCCGCGGTTCCTGGCTCGTCGCATGGTGATCCTGGCATCGGAGGACGTGGGCCTCGCCGATCCCCAAGCGCTCAACGTGGCCGTCAACGCCTTCGACGCCCTGGACCGGGTGGGCCTGCCCGAAGCCCGATTCGCCCTGGCGGAGGCCTGCCTCTACCTCTCCCTCACCCCGAAGTCCAACTCCGTCACCACGGCACTGGCGGCCGCCGATGAGGCCGTGGCACGTCTCGGCAACGCCCCGGTGCCGCCAGCACTGCGGGACGCCCACTACAAGGGCGCGAGGAAGCTCGGGCACGGGGTCGGCTACCGCTATCCCCACAACGATCCCAGCGGCTGGGTCGAGCAGCAGTACGGCCCGGATCGCCTCGGTCGCCTCTACTCGCCCGGCGAGCACGGGCACGAGCCCCGGATCAACGCGTGGCGCGACTCGCGACGCGACGATCCCGACACCTACCATCCTGGTCATGGCAGAGACCACGACGCCTGAGCCGACCACCGTGATCGTCAGCGGATACTTCAATCCGCTCCACATCGGCCACCTCCGCTACCTGCAGGCCGGTGCGGCTGCTGGCGACAGGTTGATCGTGATCGTCAACAACGACCTCCAGCAGCAGTTGAAGAAGGGCAGGGTCATCATGTCCGCCGAGGACCGCCGGGAGATCGTCGCGGCTCTCGGCATGGTCGATGAGGCGGTGATCGCGATCGACCAGGACCCGACGGTCGTGGCGACGATCGAGTCCATCGCCCAACGCGAGACCGGTGCCCGCCTGGTGTTCGGCAACGGTGGCGACCGGGACTCGGCTGCGGAGGTGCCCGAGCAGACGGTCTGTGACCGCTACAGCATCGAGATGGTCTTCGACATGGGCGGGACGGAGAAGGCGGACTCCTCGACCCGGATCAACGCCGCGATGGCCTCGGAGTAGTCGGCTACAGCGGTGTCGCTGCGAGCCCGGTTGCCGGGGCAGCGGCGCGGGGCGCTGCGGGACAACCGCCTTCGACGTAGCTGCGAACGTTGTCGCCGAAGGCGGGCGGCAGCAGGTCGGTGTCGCCGACCATCACGAACTCCTCGACGTCCTCGATGAACCGCAGGCCGTCGGTTGCGCGACACAGGCCGTCCTCGACCCGTGGGGTGATCGTCCCGTCGGTGGTGACGATGAAGACCGCGCCCCCGAAGCGCCCCGAGACCGTCGAGGCGGCCAGGACGTGGGCGAAGTTGTTGCTCTCGAGGTCCCCGGCCAGCGAGACGCCGACGGCGTACTGCTGCGGGTTGTCAGGGACGAGGGAGGTCTGCGAGCCGAACCGACGAACCATGTCCCGGTTGAACTGGGCCACGGAGGCTCCGGTCTCCAGGCGCTCGGCCCCACCCCAACGGCACAGGAAGTTGCCCTCACCGCAGAACTCCTGCCAGGGGTCGCTGTCGAGGTCGACACCCGGTCGGCCCTGGCCGTAGCCTCCGGCGGTCACGTGGTCACGGATGGCCGCGCCGACGTTGCCGGAGATCACCGCGTCACCCCCGATGGCGTGGATGTAGTCGGGCCGCAACTCGTCGAGCGCGGCCAGCGTGTCCGGGTGGACCGGCGGCTCGACGTCGACCAGCAGGATCGGTGTACCCCAGAAGGCCCCGACTGATCCAGCCACCACCGCGTCGGGCCAGTTCGAGCGGGTGGCCAGGAAGACCATGTTGGTGTCGATGAAGTCGGTCGTGGCGGCGAACTCGGCGACCTTGGCGTCGACCTCCTGGGAGACCAGTCGGGCCGTCTGCTCTCGACCCACCCCCGCGAAGCGGACCACCTCATAGCCCATGGCCGTCAGCGTCCCGTCCAGACCGCCGTCGAGAGCCGCAATCCCACCCATCAGGTAGACCGTCCGGCCGCGAGGGACGGTGCGAATGAGTTCCTGCCGTGTGGCAGGTGCCAGTGCCCCCGGGTCGGTACCGGGCGGTGCCGACGTCGGCGAGTAGGTGAACAGCAGCGGACCCTGGCCGAACGCCAACGAGGAGCCGGTCAGTGCGTCGGCGAAGTCGTCGTCCCGCGCGATGACGGCGTAGTCACCCTGGTAGGGATCGATGGCTGGGGTGACCGGCTCGTCGAACACGAACTGGGATGTCGCAACGGCTTGGGAGATCGGCTCGGTCCCGCCGACGCCGCAGGCCAAGCGCCTGACCGTCAGCTCGTTGCGGGTCGAGGCCGTGGCGTTCTGACACAGCGGCGGCGACTCGGGCTCATCCGGCAGAGGGAGGGTGAGCTCACCGTCGCCCAGCTCATCGACTGCGACGGCGCCGGCCCCGGGTTGGTAGGCCATCGTCGCGGTCATGCGAAGCTCGGGGACCTGATCGACGCATGTCCGCGGGAAGCGGGCTGCGATGATCCCACCGCCGGTGAACGTCTCGGGGTCGCACACCTCCGTGCCCGTCGCCGGGTTCATGAGGTCCGCCTCCAGGACGCCACCGTCGAGGTAGATCTCGAGCGTCCGCTCGATGGTCGGCTCACCGTCCAGGTCGAAGCCGACGGTCGCTCGCGTCGCCGAGCTCGCCCAGTTGGGGTCGGTCTCGGGCTCCAGATCGCCGACCGCGTCGAGGACGACGACGAGGTTCGGCTCGCTCGGCGCATCGTTGTAGGCCACGACGAGCTCGATGAGATCTGCTTCCGGGACGGAGACATCTCCGGCCGGGTCGGTGTACTCACCCGTTGCCTGGAAGGTTGACGCGCCGGGAACGGGCCAGTCATCGGCTGCTGCGCCTGCAGGGGACGGTCGGGCCAGGGCCAGCAGCCCGGCCACGAGGACCGCTGCGGTCAGAACGAGGACCAACGTTGGCTGACGTCGATGCCGTCGGTCGGCGAACTGCGGTCCCATGACTACCCCTACTCATGACGATTGACGATCTGCGGTGGTGAAACTCTATCGCCGCCCAGGCCCGCAGTAGCCTGTGGGCCGAGTATGAGACGAGAGGGTAAGAACTCACGTGGCTGAGGAGCCCGGCCGCCCCGTGGATCCGGACTGGGCGCGCTTCGCCATGCCGGACGAGTTCACCGATGCCACCCGCATCGGTCGGGGCGGGTTCGGCTACGTCTTCCGGGCGCGCGAGACGTCCCTCAGTCGAACCGTTGCGATCAAGATCCTGACGCAGCCGTCGGTCGACCAGCGAACCGACAATCGGTTCACCAGCGAACTGCAGGCCATGGGGACCCTGGCCGGGCACCCGCACATCGTCACGGTCTACACGTGGGGCAAGACCGTCTCCAAGCACCCCTACATCGTGATGGGGTACATGAGCGGGGGCTCGCTGAAGGATCAGATGCAGCGACGGGGGGCCGTGCCCTGGGAGGAGGCGACCGCAGCCATCATCAAGGTGGCCGGCGCCCTCGAGACGGCGCATCGCTCCGGCATCCTCCATCGCGACGTCAAGCCGGAGAACATCCTGCTGGACGGGTTCGGCGAGCCGGCGCTGGGTGACTTCGGCATCGCCCGCATCACCGGTGGGACCGAGACGGCGACCGGGTCCATCACCGGCTCACTCAGCCACGTCGCTCCGGAGGTGCTGGAGGGCCGGCGACCGTCACCCGCCTCGGACACCTACTCGCTGGCCTCGACGCTCTACGCCCTCGTCGCCGGTCAACCGGCCTTCGCGGGCGAGGAGGACGAGACCCTCACCCCGATGTTGGCGCGGATCCTGTTGAACCCGGTCCCGCCGATCACGGATCAGGACGTCCCCGACGAGGTGATGCAGGTCATCCTGACCGGTCTGGCCAAGCAGCCGCAGGACCGCCAGGCCTCCATCGAGGAGTTCGGTCGGCAACTCCAGGAGGCTCAGACGGAGAACGGTCTGGCGGCCACGTCGATGCTCGTGCGCGGCGACTCCGAACTGGATCTGCCGCACGGTGGATCGACCGGTGAGGTGTCGGACACGGCGCTCGGGATCGGAGTCCAGGAGCTTCCCACGATCGACCGGGAGCCGCCGCCAGCAGCCCCGAGCGACCCCTCTGCCACTCCTGATGCGGCCGGCTCCACCAGCGAGGAGGGGACGGACGACCCGGCACCGGTCGCAGCCGCGGCACCGGCTTCGGGCGATTCGACCCGAGCTGCCACCCAAGGCACCACCCCACCCTCGCTCGACACCCGCATCGTCCCGCCGGCACCGATACCGCCGCCGGAGCGGAAGGACCGGTCGCGAGGCCGTGGTCTGCTGATCGGGCTGCTGGTCGGTGCGGTCCTGCTCGTCGGGGCAGTCGTTGGCGCCATGACCTTGACCGGCGGCGATGCCCAGCCGACGGAGACCCCGTCTGGATCGGGAACCCCAACCGCTCCGTCGGAGTCGGAGTCCGAGACCGAGCCGACGGAGTCCGAGACCGAGGCCGAGCCGACGGAGACCGAGCCCACCGAGACGGAGGAGCCGGACAAGGAGGAGGGCCCGGGCATCGATGTCCCGACCCCGACGCCGACCCCCACGCCCACCACGGAAGAGCCCACACCCACGGCCCAGGCGACACAGCCGCAAGCTGCGAATCCGCCGCCTCCACCGCCTCCTCCACCTCCACCCCCGCCCCCACCACCGCCCCCACCTCCTCCGCCCCCCCCACCGCCCCCACCTCCACCTCCACCTCCGCCTCCACCCCCGCCTCCACCTCCACCACCGCCTCCGCCCCCACCGCCTCCGCCCCCACCACCCCCGCCACCGGGGCCCACCACCGCGCCGTTCTGATGAGCGGTCCGGTGGTGTTGGGGCGCCGGAGGATCCGTGTGTGGACAGCCCTCGTCGGTGCCGTGCTGGGACTGCTCGTGCTGGGACTGCCAACACCTGCGGCGGCGCACACCGCCCTCCTCGGATCCTCACCGTCGACCGGTGAGGAGCTTGCGTACTCCCCACAGGAGGTGGTGCTGCAGTTCGCTGCACCGGTGGCGACGTCCACCATGCAGGCGAGCCTTCGTAACGCCGCGGGGCAGGAATTCACCCTCGAACTGCTCACGGAGCAGCCCACGACGGAGGCGGTCATCTACGAGGTGTCCCGTCTGCCTCATGACCTGTACGGGCTGGCCTGGGAATCCGTCGGCGACGACGGGCACCGCGTCAGCGGGGAGGTGGTGTTCGGCGTCGGGACGGACGTGACCGCCACCGCCGGGTTCGCCCGCAGCACGGCCCCGCTGGACCGCACCCTGGATCTGATCGCCGTGGCCTCGCGGGTTGCCTGGTACCTCGGCTTGGCACTCCTCGCAGGGGTCGTCGTCCTGGCCCGAACTCGTGCACCACTGGTGGCCGCGCTGGCGGCACGCCGGCTGGATGCCGCGCTGCTGCTGGTCGCGCTCGCTGCCCTGCTTCGTGGTGTGGTCGGGGTCGCGACCTTCGTCGCCGCCGGTGGCGGACTGGCAGAAGCGGTGCTCAGCCGGCCGCTGCTGCTGTGGGTCGCGACGGCGCTCGGTGCGGTCGTGGTCCGGCACCGCGGCCGTGGTCGGCCGCCACCTGTCGCAGCCGGTCAGAGACCACGCGCTGGCGGCTGGCTGACCTCACCCCTGGTCCTCCTCGCGACGGGGCTGGTCATCCTCGGGACTCTGGCTGGGCACGCACCGACACGCCCCGATCCCGCCGTCGCCGTGCTCTTCGGCGCCGTGCACCTGGCGGCGGCAGCCGTCTGGATCGGGCCGCTCGGCCTGCTGGTGATGCTCCGACGCACGCCGGCCTGGGCAGCGCTGGGTGAGGATGCCCGCCGCAGCGAGGTTCAGGCGGCGGTCGCCAGGATCGTGCCCGCGGCCGGCTGGTCGTTCGCTGCTGTCGCAACGTCCGGTGGGCTGTTGGCCCTGCGAGCGTGGGACGGCATCAGCCTGAGCGGCGGCTTCGGCCTCACCCTGGCCCTCAAGGCGGCCGTCGTCGTCGCAGTGATCGTGCCGCTCGCCATCGTCCACCACCGCACCCGGGCGGGATGGCCGCGGATCCCACGCACCGCTGCCGTCGAGGTGGCCGCCCTCGCCGGCGTCATGATCCTCGGCGGGGTGCTGGTCGGTCAGGATCCCGGCTGGGGGGCAGCCAGCGGGCAGGCCGGCATCTCGGTTGCGCAGGTGCTCGGCGGTGCAGTCGACGAGCCCGAGGACTGCGCCCAGCTGGAGGTCGGTCGGGCGGCGTGCTACCGCAGCGCCCTGGAGAACGTGCTGGTGGCCGAGGGCCCGCAGTCGGCCATCGACATCATCCGGGATCTGGCAGTCACCAACCCCTACGTCACGGCGAACTGTCATCAGGTCGCCCACGACCTCGGCAACGACGCAGCCGAACAGCTGCCCGACCTTGCTGTGGGTCTCGGGGTGCAGGACGTGACCTGCTGGTCGGGCTACATCCACGGCTACGTGGAGGCAGCCCTTGCCCGCACCAGCAGTGGCGACCTGGCGACGGAGCTGCCGACCTTCTGCGACGGCGCCGCGACGACGCCCTACAACCTGACCCACTACAACTGCGTCCACGGGCTCGGGCACGGCGTCATGCTGACCGTCGACGGCGACCTCTTCGAGTCGCTCGAGCTGTGTGCCGAGGCCCGCGACAACTGGTCGGTGCAGTCCTGCGCCTCAGGTGTGTTCATGGAGAACGTCGTCGCCGCCCAGCAGGGCCTGGACGCCGAGCTGGACGACGATGACCTGCTCTACCCCTGCACGGCGGTCGACCAGACCTTCGTGGACAGCTGCTTCCTGATGCAGACCTCACACGTGCTCTGGGCGCTGGAGGATGACATCGAGGCGGCGTTCGGCTGGTGCGACAGCGCCGAGCCGGAGGTGCAGTCGACCTGCTACCGCTCGATGGGTCGGGACCTGTCCAGCCGGGCGTTGCTGGACGGGCCGGAGACCGCCCGGCTGTGCGGCCTTGGTGACCCGGCGCTGGAGCGGTGGTGCATCCACGGGGCCGCCACGAACGCCGTCTACGACCAGATCGCGGCCGGGGCGGCCGACCCGATCTGCGAGGCCGTCGATCCAGCGCTGGAAGCCGCCTGTCGTGAGGGGCAGGCGGACGCCGCAGCGGTTGTGGCCGCCGGGTGAGGCTTCCGGAAGAGCATGCTGGAGGCCATGTCCACGCCACCGCTCCGCCTGCGCTTACCGATCGTCACCGACGAGGAGCAGGTCCGAGCCGCTGAGTCGGAGTTCGCCGGTTCGGGCTTCATCTTCGCGTTGGGTCTCCAGCCCGACGATCCCTTCGACGAGTGGGTCGAGCGGGTGCGGGCCCACGAGCGCGGCGAGCAGTTGCCTGATTCCTGGGTGCCCTCATCGTTCCTGCTCGGCGTGATCGACGGCGCTGACGGCGACGTGGTCGTTGGTCGAACGTCCATCCGGTACGAGCTGAACGACTTCCTGGTCCACGAGGGCGGTCATGTCGGGTACGGCGTCCGCCCGCAGCACCGGCACCAGGGGTTCGCCACCGCGATGCTCCGTCTGTCGCTGGCCCGCCTCGAGGAGCGGGGGATCACGCGAGTCCTGGTGACCTGCGACGACGACAACCTCGGGTCCGCAGCCGTGATCGAGGCGTGTGGCGGCGTCCTGGAGGACAGACGCCACCGGTCCGACGACACCATCGTGGTGCGCCGCTACTGGATCGGGTGAGCGGCCGGTGTCGCCCGGTGACCGAGGTCGCGACCACCGATCAGATCCAGGACTCCTCCGCGGCCGTCGCCTCGTCACCGGTGTTCGGAGTGTCGGCCGGCTCGACGATCGCGATCAGCGCCTCCTCGGACGCGATCGGTCGGTGCCTGACGCCGCGCGGGACCACGTAGAGGTCGCCTGCGGCCAGGTGTGCGGGCTCACGGCCGTCGACCTCGATCACCAGCTCGCCGCCCAGGCACATGAAGACCTCGTCGGTGTCGTCGTGGGTGTGCCACTCGAATGTCCCCTCGACCTTGACCAGTTTGACGTGGTTGCCGTTGAACTCGGCCACGATCTTCGGGGACCAGTGGTCGTCGATGAGGGCGTACTTGGCGGACAGGCTGACGGGAACATCGGGGGCGGCCATGGGCACCAGCGTAGGGACACCTCGGAGAAGCCGTCAGCGCACGCCGCGCGTCCGCGCCGACACGATCGCCGCCCGCCATGCCTCTTCGGTCCGTTCGACGGCCGAGCCGGGGGAGAGGACCCGGCGGACCCGGTTGCCGGCCCTGAGGACGGCGGGAAGGTCGGGGTCCTCCAGCGCCTCCACCAGGCGGGCTCGCAAGGTCCCGATGTCACCCGGACGGACCAAGAGCCCGCGCTCCAGCAGGTCCCGAACGCCGCCAGAGTCGGTCGCGACCAGTGGCCGCCCGAGCATCGCGGCCTCGGCCGCGACCAAGCCGAAGCCCTCGCCATGTGACGGTTGGACGACGACGTCCGCGGCCGTGTACTCGTCGACCACCTCGGCGGGGGTGACAGAGCCCGGTAGCTCCAACGCCACGTCGAGGTCAGCGGCCAACCGTCTGAGCCGGGTTGCATCGGGTCCCTCGCCGACGATGCGGACGCGCACCTCGCGATCCAAGCCCGCCGCGGCGCTGATCAGGTCCGCAAAGCCCTTCTCGGGGACCAGGCGGCCGACGGCCAGGATGACGGGCACGTCCAGCGACACGACGTGCTCTGACGGGACCAGCCGCTCGGTGTCAACCGGCATCGGGTTCAAGCCGTCAACCACGACCCCGATGGCACCAGCCGCCCGCTCGGCCAACGAGGTCGAGACCACCTCGATCCGATCCACGCCGTCCAGCGCCCACCGGGCCAGCGGCGCCAGCCAGGGACGAGACTCGATGACCCCCACGTCTGTCCCGTGCAGGTGCACCACGGTCGGGAGGCGGACCCCGGCCAGGCGGGTGATGACGGCCCCCGGCATCCACCAGTGCACGTGCAGCACATCGGGTTGCCAGCGCCGGACCGCGCGTCGGAGGCTGGCAGCCAGCTCCGTCACGAAGGCCCCGAGCAGGGGTGGCCCGAACGGGGGACGGGTTGCGATGCGGTGCATCTCGCCGCGGTAGGCCAACGTCTCGTGTGCCTCGTCGGCATACCGCACCCTGCGGACCGGCACACCCCCGACCATCCCGACCTCCGTCAACCCGACGTCGTGCGGCGCGATCACCCGCACGTCGTGGCCGGCCTGCCGGAGCGCCTGGGCCCAGGTCAGCAGGAATGCCGCGGACGGGTCTCCGTCGTAGCGGGGGAAGACGTGGGTCAGGACCAGCGCTCGTACAGCTCGACCGACGTCGGAGGGGTCCGTGGCCGATGGCGGCTGCCTGTCCTGCGGTTCGGTCACGTCGCCCGCGTCGCCTCCTCACCCGGTAGGGTCGACTCGATGGACGGACGCCCGTCCACCCGCCGCGAGTCATGATTCCTATGTTGGGTCGAGGAGCCTGATCCTCGGTCTGCCTCGTCGACGCGCTCGACACCGAGGCTGCGTCGCACCCGGAACGGTTGCTGATGTCGGGCAGCCGTGTGTCGCAGCACGTCCCCGATGAATCCGGTGCCGATCAGCTGCACACCGACCAACAGCAGCAGGATGCCGAACAGCAGCAGCGGTCGGGTGCCGATGCCCTCGTCGAGGACCAGCCGCAGGTAGCTGAGATATCCCAGGATGAGGACGCCCAGGATCGAGAACACCGCGCCCACCCCGCCGAACAGGTAGAGCGGGCGATCGGCGAACCGCGTCAGGAAGAGCACGGTCAGCAGGTCCAGCATGGTCTTCGGGAACCGGGTCAGGCTGAGGAACTTCGATGTCCCCGCTTCGCGTGGTCGGTGTTCCACGGGTACCTCGTCGACCCGGAACCCGAGGTCGTAGGCGAGCACCGGCACGAAGCGGTGGAACTCGCCGTACAGCGGTAGCTCCTCGACGACCTCGCGGCGCATCAGCTTGAAGCCGGTGTTGAAGTCGTGCAGGTCGAGGCCCGTCACCAGTCGGGTGACCGCGTTGTACATCTGACTGGTCCGTCGCTTCACCGAACGATCGATCCGGTGGGCCCGCCAGCCGCCGACGAGGTCGACGTCGCGCTCGATCAGGGTGTCGACGAGGGTCCCGATCTCGCCAGGAACGTCCTGCCCGTCGGCATCCAGCGTCACGATGAGATCGCCGGTCGCCGCCTCGAACCCGGCCGCGAGTGCGCCGGACTTCCCGAAGTTGCGGCGCAGGACCACAACGCGGACTCGCGCAGGATCGACCTGCTGGAACTCCTCGAGCAGTCCGGTGGACCCATCCGTGGAGCCGTCGTCGACGTAGATGATCTCCCGCTCCGGCAGACGCGTCAGGTCATCGAGCGCAGCGCACAGCGATGCATGGAACGCGGGCAGCGACTCGACCTCGTCGTACACCGGCACCACGCAGGACAGGCTGCTGGGCGTACTCATCTGCTCCGTAGGGTAATCGTCGCTCAGCAGCACTCCCATACACTCCCAGACCACATGCCACCCCCACCCGCATCAGCGTCTGCGTCTGCATCCGGAGAGCCCGACGGCCGCGACCTGCCCACGATCACGGTCGTGGTCGTCAACCTCAACGGCAAGGACCTGCTGGGTCCGTGTCTGGACTCGCTGGCGGCGCAGGCCTACCCGGCCGAGCAGATCGAGATCATCCTGATCGACAACGCCTCGACGGACGGGTCGGTGGCGCAGGTGCGGCGAACGCACCCGGACGTCCGGATCCTGGTCAACGACACCAACGTCGGCTTCAGCCCCGCGGTCAACCAGGCGGCCGTGACCGCCCAGGGCACCTACCTCGCCCTGCTGAACAACGACGCCGTCGCCGATCCGCTGTGGCTCAGCGAGGCCGTCCAGCACCTCGAGTCCTACGACGAGGCCGCCTGTGTCGCCTCCCTGATCCTGCGCGACGACAAGCAGACCATCGACTACGCCGGCGGGACGATGGCGTTCAACGGGATGGGGTACGCCGAGCACGTGGAGCAGGACAAGGCCATGGCGCCGACGGCCAGCCAGCCGACGCTGTTCGCCTCTGGTGGTGCGATGGTCACGCGGACGGTCGTGTTCCGGGAGACCGGCGGCTTCGACGACAGCTACTTCGCGTTCTTCGAGGACGTCGACTTCGGCTGGCGGCTGTGGGTCATGGGGTATGAGACCCACCTCGTTCCCAGCTCGGTCGTCTACCACCGGCACCACGGCACCATCAAGCGATTCGGCTACGCCAGGGAGCGGTATCTGCTGGAGCGCAACGCCCTGGCCACCATCTTCAAGAACTATGGCGACCAGAACCTGGCCACGGCGCTGCCACCCGCAATCCTGCTGACCGTCCTGCGAGGTCTGTCCGACGTCGACGGTGGCGACGGTCTGCCCGACTTCACCATCACCACGGGGGCGAGGAACCTGGATGAGGAGCGGGTGGCGATCCCCGCCCTGACCGCCGCGCACCTGGCCGCCCTGAGGGACTTCGGGCGGGCCCTCCCGGAACTCAACGGCAAGCGGCAGCAGATCCAGCTGCGCCGAGCCCGACCGGACGACGTCATCCTGCCGCTGTTCAACGAGACGCTGCGGCCCAACGTCTCGGGGCCGGAGTACAAAGAGGCGTGGGAAGCCGCACTGGAGATCTTCGGCCTCCGAGAGCACCTGGACCGACCAACCCGGGTGTTGATCATCACCGGCGACCGGCTGACGCCCAAGATGGCCGGCCCTGCCATCCGGGCCTACGAGATGGCGACGGCACTCACCGAAGCCGGCCTGGACGTCACGCTCGGGTCGCTGTCCCCGCCGCAGATCGGCGGCCGCACGATCGGCAAGCGCGAGTTCGTCACCACGGACGTGGGTGCGCCCGGCGCCATCGACAACTACCTGGGCGCCACGGACGTGGTGATCTTCCAGGGCTTCGTCATGCACGACCTGCCGCAGATCGACGCCTTCGACGGGCCGGTGGTGGTCGACATCTACGACCCCTTCCACCTGGAGAACATGACGTCCCGCAAGGACGACCACGGCTGGTTCCGCTACGCCACCCACCACTCGGACACCGCGGTGCTGAACCGCCAGTTGGAGCGCGGCGACTTCTTCGTCTGCGCGTCGGAGAAGCAGCGTGACTTCTGGCTGGGGCAGCTGTCGGCGGTCAAGCGGGTCAATCCGGCCACCTTCGACGCTGACGAGTCCCTTCGCGGTCTGGTCGACGTCGCCCCCTTCGGCCTCCCCGGCGGGCCGCCGATCATGACCGAGCCGCGGGCCATCAGGAGCCGGCACGAGGCGATCGAGACCGGGGACTTCGTGCTGCTCTGGGGTGGCGGGATCTACAACTGGTTCGACCCGCTCACGCTGCTGCGAGCGGTCGGCCAGGTCGCCCATGACCACCCGGCCGTGAAGCTGTTCTTCATGGGCAACGCCCACCCGAACCCCGACGTGCCGAAGTTCGCCATGGCGGGGAGGGCATTCGCGCTGGCCCAGGAGCTGGACCTGCTCGACTCCCACGTCTTCTTCAACGACGGCTGGGTCGAGTACGCCCACCGACAGAACTTCCTGCTGGATGCCAGCGTCGGGGTCTCCACCCACTACGAGCACCTGGAGACGCGCTTCAGCTTCCGCACGAGGATCCTGGACTACATCTGGTGCGAGTTGCCGATCCTCGCGACCGAGGGTGACACCCTGTCGGCGCTGATCCGCGAGCGCGGGCTGGGCCTCACCCTTCCCCCCGAGGACGTCGACGCGTGCGCCGAGGCCATCGTCCGGCTGCACACCGACACCGAGTTCTTCGAGAGCTGTGTGGCCAACCTGCGGGAGATCCAGGCCGAGATGACCTGGGGTCAGGCCATGGCCCCGGTGGTGGAGTTCTGCCGCAGCCCCCGTCGAGCGCCCGACAAGGCCGGCCTGCGGCGTGAGTACGTGACCGGCTCCCGACTGCCGGAGCCGCCAGCCCACGACGCCTCCGCGGTGGAGTACGCCGCCCGATTCGCCGAGGCGGTCAAGCGGGATGGCCTCGGCGCGGCCGTTCAGTACACGCGCAACATCGTCCGATCCAGGCTGAATCGGCGGTGATCCGCAAGATCGTCCGTCGACTGCTGCCCTACGGCAGTCGGCGCAACCACAACGCCAAGGTGGCGCTGGCGAGCCTGCGGGTCATCGAGCACCCGAACTACGATGCCAACTACAACCGGTGGATGGTGCTGGTGGAGCCCGAGGGGTGGCGGGCCGTCGTCCCGCACACCGACGCCGAGCCGCTCATCTCGGTGGTCGTGCCGTGCTTCAACACGCCGGCGCGCTACCTGGACCCGCTGATCGAGTCGCTGCACAACCAGTCCTTCGCCGGCTGGGAGGCCATCTTGGTGGACGCCTCGGACGAGGCTGCGTCTGCCGATCGAATCCGCGATGCCGCCACCACCGATTCGCGGTTCCGCTACCTGCGGGCCGAGGACAACGCGGGCATCTCGGCCAACACCAACGCCGGGATCGCGGCCGCGCGGGGGGCGTATGTGGCTTTCGTCGACCACGACGACACGCTCAGCGTCCACGCCCTCAACGAGGTCGCGGGCCGGCTGGCCGACGACCCCGGCCTGGACATCCTGTACTCCGACGAGGACAAGCTGAGCGAGGACGGTCGCTGGCGCCACACGCCGCTGTTCAAGCCGGGGTGGTCACCGCACACGTTCATGCAGGTCAACTACACCAATCACCTCTCGGTCATCCGCCGGGACCTGGTGGAGTCCGTCGGCCGGCTGCGTCCTGAGTTCGACGGGGCCCAGGACTACGACCTGCTGCTGCGCATCCACGCGACGACGCCCGACGTGCAGGTCGGTCACATCAACCGGGTGCTGTACCACTGGCGCGAGGCGTCCGGCTCGACCGCGCACCGGGTGGACGCCAAGACCTATGCCTTCGATGCCGGGGTCAAGGCCCACCAGGAGGTCCTCGACGCCTCCCCCTTCGAGGGAACGGTCGAGCGGATGTGGATGCGGCCGGGCTTCTACCGCCACATCATCACGCCGACCCAGCTGCGCAGAGCCGAGGTGTACGTCGCGCCGACCGAGCGGCTGGCCGACAACACCCGCCTGGCCGAGCGGCTGCGATCGATGACCTCGGCGCCGGCACTGGCGGTGTCGTTCCGGCCTTGTCTGCCGGAGGAATTGGAGGCGGCTCCGCCAGCTGATGGCGCCGACACCGCGGTGGTGAAGATCCGCATGCCGGTTCTGCCGGACCAGGCGACGTGGTTGCAGGAGCTGGTCGGCATCCTCCAACTGCCGGACGTGAACGAGATCGCGCCGCTGATCGTGTCCGCGGACGCCGGCCTGATCGTCGACAGCGGCCTGGTCGAACGGGAGGGGGAGCTGGTTGGCCTGTTCGCCGACCGACCCGCGGACGAGCAGTCGCCGGTCGGCCCACCCGAGTGGGTCCGTGACGTCGATGCGCTCTCCGGCGCCGTGGTGGCGTCCGCGCCTGATCCGACGGACGACGGGTACCGCGTCGTCTGGTCACACGTGCGCATGCGCCGGATCCCGGCGTTCGACAGCGCGTCGCCGCTGCTCAGCCGCAACCTCACCCTCGATGATGTCGGGGGGTTGATCCCCGATGGCTAGTGGTTCGGGGGACAGCTACATCGCCTACCTGGTGGTGTGCTGGAACAACGTCGACGTCATCAGCATGTGCCTCGAGGCCATCGCCGCGCAGACGGAGGCCGAGCACTCGGTGCTGGTGCTCGACAACAACTCCTCCGACGGCACCGCCGGGCACGTCAAGGCGACTCACCTGGCTGACTCGCGGGTCCGGCTGTTCCGGTCGGGGTCCAACCTCGGCTTCGCCAAGGGTGTGAACGCGCTGATCCCGCACGCGCTGGCCGACCCTCGGGTCACCCACGTCGCGCTGATCAACTCCGACGCAATCCTCGACCCCGCCTGGGCGGCGGAGCTGATGGGCGGCCTGGCCGACAAGCAGCGCGTGGCCTGTGCCCAGGGCACCACCCTGGACTTCGACGACCGGGCCCTGATCGACTCCACGCACATCTACATCCGCAGCGACCTGCAGGGTGCCCAGTACGGCTACACCGAGGTGTTCCGGCCCGAGCACGCCTGGACCCGCCAGGTCTTCGGCGTCAACGCTGCCGCGGGCCTGTTCAGCCGCGCGTTCATCGAGTCCCAACCCGGCCACCAGCTGTTCGACTCGCGGTTCTACATGTACCTGGAGGACGTCGACGTGGCGTTCCGGTCGACGATGGAGGGGTGGAACAACTACTACGTCCCGAGCGCGCGGGCCTACCACATGGGGTCGGTGTCGTCGAGCCGCCGGGCCAGCCACTACAACTACTTCATGACGTGGCGCAACCACACCGCGGTGCTGGTCAAGAACGCGCCACTGCGGACCATCGCGGCCCACCTCCCGCGTCTGCTGCTGGCCGAGTACGCCTTCTACCGGCACATGCAGGTGACCGGCGAGACGGAGGTGTTCAGCAACGTCAGCCGCGGCCGACTGGCCGGGCTGGCGCGGGCCCCCCTGTACCTGGGCAGCCGGGTGCAGCTGTGGCGTCGGCGACGGATCGACCATGCCAAGCTCGAGCGGTTCATCGCCGGTGACGGGATGCTCGGGTGAACGATCCGATGGTGAGCGAGCGACCTCGGACACGTGGGTCGCGGCGTGCTCCGTTGGCCCGGGCAGTGCAGGCGCGGGTTCCGGAGGTGCTCACCCGCCCGGGCACCCTGCGCTGGCTGGGAATCGGACTGATCATCCGGCTGCTGATCGCCCCGTTCACGATCAGCGCTGACCTGCTGGCGGTGTACTGGCGCAGTCACCTGATCGCCTACGACGGGGAGGTGTTCAGCGAGTACCTGGTCAACATGGGCGCCCACTACACCCACGCGCTCAGCCTGCGGCTGCTCGATCCCGTCCTGCCCTCCGCCGATGTGCTGTGGACCGACCCGTGGTGGTGGTCCGACAGCGCGGGCCTGGCGCCGCAGATCCAACGCGCGTTCGTGGACACCGATGGGATCTTCGGGACCTTGCTGGCGCTCAAGACGCCGTATCTGCTCTTCGACCTCGCCGCCGGTGTCGTGATCCTGCTGATGGTGGCCCGGGTTCCGGCGCGACAGGCTCAGCGGGCCTGGGCGTTCTGGATGCTCTCACCCATCGGCCTCTACGCCTCCTACGCCTTCGGTCGGTACGAGATGTTCGCGGTGGCGCTGGTGGTCGTGGCGATCTGGGCGTGTGAGAGCGACCATCCGTGGTGGGCTGCGGTGGCGCTCGGGGTCGCCATCACCATGCGGGGCTACCCGGTGATGCTCATCCCGATCTTCGCGTTGGTGGCGATGCGAGGGGTCACGCGTCAGGCGGCGTGGACGGCCCTGTCGTTGCTCCCCCTGGGTCTCGTGCTGTGGACCAACACGCTCTGGGCGGACACGCTGGGGGAGTTCTCGCGTCTGCGGGACTTCAACACGGGCGCGACCTTCTTCGCCTACACGCTGCCGGTGGACGGGCCGGGGCCGATCTACCTCTTCGGCCTGTTCGCCGTCGGGCTGTACGTGGTGCTGCTCGGCCGGTCCTACGACTGGTGGGGAGAGAGGCCGCCCGAGGTGAGCGAGCTCTGGGTGTGGCTGGCGGTGTTCCACGCCGGACTGTTCGCGCTCACGACGTTCAGTGCGCACTACTTCGCCTGGTTCACGCCGTTCGTGGCGTTGGCGCTGGCTCGCCGACCGACGTGGCGCGGGAATCTGGGCACCCACCTGCTGATGGTGGTGGTCGTGTTCGGGCTGGCCGATCTGCTGGGTGGGCCGGGGACGACGTGGGGGCTGTTCCAGCCGCTGGCGCCGGACCTGGCGGACGCCGTGCCCAACCTGCGGGAGGTGACATTGACCAGCCCGGACCTCGCGACCCAGCTGGCCGGCGGGTTCCGCTCGGCCTTCATCGCGGTGATGGTGATCTGGGCGTGGCCGGCGGTGCGTGAGCTGGCGCGGTCGTCGGGTCCGTCGTCGGGTCCGTCGCCCACTCGGCCGTGACCGCCAGGGGTCAGAGGCCGTGACCGCGAGGGGTCATGGGCCGTGACCGCCAGGGGTCACAGGTCCTCGGGGCGGCCTGGGCCTGGCGGGTGGACTTCCCGCCCGTGAGGGCTGGGAAGTCCACCCACCCCTGGCCGGGCACGAGTGGGATCAGCAGGCGCTGTGGTCCACCTGGAGCGGGCCCGTGGCGTACACGCTGGCCGAGGTGTCACCGCGGGTTCCGGTGACGTGGACCCAGTACGTGCCCGGTGGCACCTGGCACGTGTCGACCTCCACACCCGTGCCCGTTGTGCTCGTGCCGGTCCCAAGGACCTTCCCGTCGAACCCGACCCGGTCGGTGTCCAGGGCCACGGTCAGCTGGGTGGCGTCCAACCCCTCGTCCGCCCGGGTCTCGGCGATGTCCACCACGAACGGGCCCGATGCCTCGTCGTCGGCCCGGATGGCGATCTCGTCGATCGTCCAGTTCCGAGCTCCGGGGTCCTCGTTGGGGTCGAACCGAAGCTGCTCGACCGGCTGAGTGGTCCACGGCGCCACACCAGGTTCCAGCGCCAAGGGATCCAGCATGGAGAACGTGAACGAGTCGTAGGCGGCGTAGGACACGATGTCGTTGCCCGTCTGGAAGTTGTCGCTGCGGCCCCACAGCAGCCGGGCCATCGACCCACCGCCGGGATTGAAGGACAGGTCAGCGGGGCCCTCGTTGCCGAAGCGCAGGGTCACCCGGTGGTAGCGGGTCGGGTCCAAGGGTACCGGCCCCATCCGCAGGTCGACGCCGGGGTCGTTGGAGGTGTTGGTGCCGAACAGTACGCCGCCCTCGAAGCGCTGGTTCCGGGTGCTCCAGAAGCGGGTGACATCGGTCGGCTGGTCGAAGTCCCACGCATCCCCGGTGGTGGCCGTGATGTAGTCCTCCCCGCCTTGATCGTCGGGGTTGGTGATCTGGATCCGGGGCGGCTCCACGACCTCGAGCTCGCTGCTGACACCGTCTGCGCCCGTGAGCGTGTAGGTGCCGTTGGGGGCACCGTTCAGCGAGAACGTCGTGCCGTCGAGAACCGGCTGGATGTCCCCCTCAGGACCAGCGGTGATCTGGAGGGGTGCGACACCTGCCACCGTGGTGCTGGGCTGTGCGGTGGGGATGACGCGGGCCCAGTCGACCCGCAGGTCCGCGGCACCCGTGGCCCCGAAGCGGAGGCCGTAGACCGGTCCGTCCCAGTTCGGCTCGACCTCGATGGTCTGCCAGCCGGGTCGGAGTGGTGCGGTGTGGTTCAGGCTGCAGTGGCCCGGCGGCTCGAGGCACATCTGCGACCCGACGACGCCGAGCGTCTCGACGCTGGAGTGGACGCGGACCTGGACCCGCCCGAAGCGGCCTGGATCGATGGGGTTGAGGGCGCCGTCGCGACCCATGGCGATCGCGCCGGGCATGCCCTGCCACAGCAGGTGGACGTGCCCGGCGTTGGTGCTGAAGCGCAACTCACCCTCCTCGAGCCGCGCGTTCCAAGCTTGGTACATGGTCCCGGGCGCGAGGACGATGTCCTCGATGTTGTCGTAGTCCCACGGGTCACCGAGCACATGGGTGGCGAAGTCGGGGACTCCGGCCAGTTGCGGTGAGCGCCCAGGGAGGACGGTGGCGATCGCGGTCTGGGTGACACCGTCCGCGTCAACCGAGGTGATCACGAGGTGACAGGACGATCCGACGTCGCCAGCCAGCGCGACGGACCCGCCCGAGGGAATGGAGGTAGCGGCGCTGATGCAGGTGCCGAGCAGACCGATGTCCCCACTCGCCCCCTCCACGGTGACGCTCATCTCCTCGCCGGGGCCGGGATTCGGCGGTGTCACGGTGACCGCCGTTCCCGGGGCCAGTTCCATGGCGGAGGCCGCGTCGGCGCACGCGCCGGAGTCGCCGGCACAGACCAGCGGGCCCGATTGGTTGGCAAGACCGGCGCGCGCGGCGTCGCTGAGGCCACCGGCTGAGAGGACGACCGCGGCACCGGTCGCCGACGCAAGCGATGCGCTCGCGAAGCCAGCGACCCAGGCGTCGGGTGCGCCGGCGTCGAGGACGACGGCGTGGGCACTCGGCTGGGCTCCGTCATCGTCCTGCGACGCACCGCCCGGACGGGTCGCGCCGCTCAGCGGTGAGACCGCGCGGAACGCGCTGCGCTCACCTTGGACGGCCTCAGCGGTCTCGACCCGAGTGCTGCCCGCTAGGCGACGGGTCGCGAAGCCCAGCTCGTCCAAGCGGCCCTCCACCGCAGCGCCGACCGCCGCACCACCGCCGATGAGGATGACCTCACGCGGCTGCAAGTCGATCAGGGCGGCCTCGGTCTCACCGGAGAGGACGTCGGTCTGGGTGAGCAGGATCGGGCGTCCGGCCTCGGCGGCCAGGGACCCGGCGGCCAGCGAGTCTGCGAAGGCGCGGGTCTCGTCGCCACCGTCGCCGAACGCGCGGGCGAGCATGACCGCGTCCACGCCGTCGGTGCGCTGGCCCGCGACCTCGTCGGCGATCGCCGCTGCCGTGGCCAGTCGTGTCGAGCCGGCGATCCGGAGGACGCTCAGACCGAGTGCGGCGACGCTGTCTGCCGTGGTCCGACTCACCGCGCCCTCACCACCCAGGACCAGGGCCTCACCGGCTTCCAGCCGTTCGATCTCCGCCGCGACTGCCGTCGGGACAGGAGCGGTCCCGTCGACGAGCAGGAGCGGCGCGCCCGACTGCAGCACCCCCGCCGCCAGCGCATCGGCGAAGGCATCCGAACGGGCGATCAGAACACGCTCCGCGGACATCCCCGGAGGGAAGGACAGCCGGGCCAGGGCAAGACTTGCGGCCGTCGGGTCCGACGGGATCCAACGCAGGTCGGGTGAGGCGATCACGTCGGGCTGCTCGGCATCGGGCTGGGGCTGGGCGGATGCCGAGCGCGGCGGGGCCACAAGAGCCAGGCTCACAGCGAGGGCGAGCAGCCCAGCGATGAGCAGACGCCACGGCCATCTGTCACTCAGGGTAGTCACCCGTTACTTGTCGGTGAGTACAGCGGAGGGCTTGAGTGGTCGGCGTACCATTCCCCCGATGTCGTCCCCCGTCGCTGTAGCCACCGAGGTCTGGCAGACCCGGGAACTCCTCGCCAACCTCATCCGCAAGGAGTTGAAGGTCCGGTACAAGGGATCGGCGCTCGGGTTCGCGTGGTCGATGATCACGCCGCTCGCGCTGGCGGCCATCTTCACGCTGGTCTTCGCGACGTTCCTGCGGATCCCCTTCGGGGACGGCAACTTCACCGTCTTCTTCCTGGCCGGCTACCTGGTGTGGGGGTTCTTCCAGAACTCGGTGATGTCGTCGGCGGGCTCGATCATCGCCAACGGGGGGCTCATCTCCAAGGTCTACTTCCCCCGAGAGCTGATCCCCATGTCGCTGGTGATCGCCCAGGGGGTCCACCTGCTGATCGGCCTGGCGGTCGTGAGCCCGCTGTTCATCTGGGAACGAGGGTTCCACCCCGAACTCCTACCGGCGATCGTCGTCGCGCTGCTGCTCGTCGCGCTCTTCACCGCTGGGGTGTCGATGCTGTTCGGCGCACTCACGGTCAAGTTCCGTGACCTCACCGAGTTGCTCCCCGTGGTGATGATGGCGTGGTTCTACCTGACCCCGATCATCTACTCGATCGAGACGATCCGGGGGGCCGCCAGCAACGGCGACACCTGGGTCACCGTGCTGCGCGTCAACCCGATGACGTGGTTCGCCGAGCTGTTCCACACGCTGCTGTACGGCATCGCGCTGCCACTCGACCCGAGCAACCCACTCGGCAGCCCACCACACCCACCGCCGCAGATCCCCGACCTCGCCACCTGGGGCGTCTGCACCCTCTGCGCCGCCCTGGCCTTCGTCTTCGGCTACGTGGTCTTCCGGCGCTCGGCCTCGAGCTTCGCCAAACAGGTCTGAGCGTGCCCGGGCGCTAACCTCCTCGCATGGACGTGCGCAGCAGACTCTCGCGGCTCAAGCCGCGCCTGGTTCGATCAGGCGGGAGCGGCAGCGCGCCGGCCGAGCCAGTGTTGCCTGCTGAGCCAATGTTGCCTGCTGAGCCAGCGGAGCCCCCCGTGGCCGATGGGCCCACCCCGATCCTCGATACCCACGTCAACGAGCCCCCCACCGTCCAGGGGACGCTGGACATCTTCCACGGCGGCTGGGCCTCTGCCATGCCGGGGTCCCTCGGCGAGGTCCAGGCCGGCCAGAGCCCCCTGTTCGAGGACCCCCGCATCACCCAGACCATTGCTGCCGTCGGTGGCGTCGACGGCAAGCGCGTCCTCGAGCTCGGACCGCTCGAGGCCGCCCACACCACCATGCTCGAGCAGGCCGGCGCCGCGTCGGTCCTCGCGATCGAGGGCAACACCAAGTCCTACCTCAAGTGCCTCGTCGTCAAGGAGCTGCTCGGGCTGCAGCGCTCGCGGTTCCTCTGCGGCGACTTCGTCAGCTGGATGGAGGACAACCCCGAGGAGCACTTCGACCTGGTCGTGGCCTGTGGGGTGCTGTACCACATGCAGGATCCGGTGCGGGTCATCGAGCTGGCGGCTGGTGCGGGGGACCACCTCTACATCTGGACCCACTACTACGACGCCTCCTCCTTCAGCGAGGAGGTGGCGGCCATGTTCTCGGAGGCCGTGCCCGTCGAGCGCGGCGAGCGCACCTACACCTACAACAAGCACCAGTACCGCGACGACCGGGCGGCGGACCACTTCTGGGGGAGCGGGCATCACTACAGCGTCTGGCTGAGCCACGACGACCTCCTGGCGGCCGTCAGGTCCACAGGCCTCGAGGTCGTGGACACCACGCTGCACACCGACGGGGTGCCCAGCATCGAGATCCTCGCCTCACGACCGTGAGCATGTCGACTCCTGCGCCTGGCCAGCCCATGAGCCAGCGCACGCCCGCGATCCGCGTCACCGACCTCCACGAGGTCTTCAAGATCTACGACGAGGTCCCACCCGGCATCAAGGAACGGCTGACCAGCTTCCGGCGCAGCTCGTTCCGCGAGTTCCACGCGCTGAACGGCGTCACCCTGGACATCATGCCGGGGGAGCGGGTCGGGCTGATCGGTCACAACGGCTCCGGCAAGTCGACCCTGCTCAAGTGCATGGCCGGAATCCTCCCCGCAGACCAGGGGTCCGTGGAGACCAACGGCCGCGTTGCCACGCTGCTCGAACTGGGGGCCGGGTTCTCCCCGGAGCTGACCGGCCGGGAGAACATGTTCCTGAACGGGTCGATCCTGGGTCTCTCGCGCGCAGAGGTGGAGGCGAGCTTCGACGACATCGTCGACTTCGCGGGCATCCGGGATTTCATCGACAACCCGGTCAAGAACTACTCCAGCGGCATGTACGTGCGGCTGGGCTTTGCGATCGCCGTCCACGTCGACCCCGACATCCTGCTGGTCGATGAGGTCCTGGCCGTGGGCGATCAGACGTTCCAGGAGCGGTCGCTTGCGCGGATGACCGCCTTCGCCGAGGCCGGCAAGACCGTCGTGCTCGTCTCCCACGACCTGGAGTCCATCAACAACCTGTGCGACCGCGGGATCCTGCTCGAGTCCGGCCGGGTGGTCTTCGACGGCCCGGTCTCCCAGGCGCTGGAGGAGTACCAGCGCCGCCTGGCCAGCGGGCACGGGGCGGAGATGCGCCTGCCCGAGCTGTCGGCTCACGAGTCCGTCGAGGAGGACGAGGACACGGTGACCGGAGCGGTCACGATCACCGATGTCGGCGTGACGTTCCCGGATCTGCCGGCATCCGAGACGCCGAGCGGACCCTCGGAGGCCGTCGACACGGGCACCGCGGCCCGGTTGACGGTGACGGCCCAGCCGACGCGGCAGCTGATCGGCGACGGGGGCCTGTACGTGCGGATCGTGCTGCGCCGACCGGACCTGGCGATGCCGCTGTACGACTCGCGGACCTCCTACCGCGTGCAGTACGTCGCCCCGCCGCCGCCTGACACGCCGTTCACCACCACCGTGGACCTGCGGCTCAACGTGTTGTCCGGCACCTACCTGGTCGATGTCGAGATCGGCAACGCCGAGACCGACGAGGTGCATGACCAGGCGCTGGAGGCGGCCCGTGTGGTCGTGCGGGGCGAGCCGTGGGATGTGGGGGTCGTCCCGGTGGAGGCGACCTTCACCGTCGACAACCCGGCCGGGGTCTGGCCACCGGAGTCCGAGCCACCGGCGCCCGAGGACGGTGGGCCGGCGGCACACCCGGACCCGCTGTGGCCGCGGGGCGCGGAGCCACCGACGGCCACTCGCTGAGGACCGCCGCCTCGCCGGGTCGCACGAAGCGCCTCCTCTAGCGCGATCGCGCAGTTCCTCGGCTCTGGCCGAGTATCTCCACGATCGCGCACCAGCGGCGCGCCGGTCAGCGCTTGGAAACCTGTCTGCGGCGGCCGAGCGCCACCAGCACGCCCGCCCCACCAAGCAGCACCAGCCAGACCAGCGCGAACCACGGCTGGTCCAGCAGCCGGGCACCAGCGCCTCGCACGACCTCGACCACGTGGTCGCTGACGGAACCGTCGGTCGTCACCACCCGGAAGGCCAGATCGCCATCGGTTGGCCGTCCGTCCACCACCAGCTGTCCCGCCGCGTACGGATCGTTCTCGATGCCGACGGTCCCCGCCAGCGTCCGGTTGCTCCACACCGCGAGCGGCGTCGCCCCGTCCCAGGACAGCTGCACCTCGGCCAGGTCCCCCACCACGACGGGCGGGTCGAAGGAGGCCGCAACCCACGCGCCGTCGGTGAGGTCTGCGCCCGACACCGCCGTCTCCCTCGGTCCGCTGGCCCCCTCCACCGTCACCGTCAGTATGCCCTCGGGATCGGGCTCCTGGGCGAACGTGGCAACGCTCACGTCGATCCGACTGACGGATTCGCCGACCGGGTTGAGAATTTGTCCGACCGAACTGTCCGCTTCAACCACCAGCGGGACGTTCAGCGACGGTTGGAACGGCTCCCCACCCACGCGTCCACACCCAGCGCTGAGCAGGAGAATCGTTGCAATTCCGAGCCTTGCCACACGGCGCATCGGCTCACTGTAGTCCGATCAGGCAGGTGGACCACCGGACGATGAGTGCTCGGGAGCACCTGAGGCATTCTCCCTGGCATTACGGCTTGAGGGCCCGCCGACTACGGAGAGTGAGACCCATGAGCGCACCAGCCTCGACCGTCCACCGGTCGCCCGTCCGCCTGAACCGTCGCACGCTGCTGGGGGGCTTCGCCGCCGCCGGCGCCCTGGCAGCCATCCCCGCGGTACCCGCATCAGCTCAGTCCGCCGCCGACAGCACACTGCTGCGGCTCATCAACGAGTACCGGCAGCGCAACGGTCTCCCGGCTCTCACCGAGGATCCGGCCCTGTCGGCGGTCTCGCGAGGCTGGTCGCAGGTGATGGCCGCGAACGGTGGCCTGTCGCACAACCCGAACGCCGTGCAGCAGTACGGCCGCGCCGTCGGCGCCTCGGGTGAGATCGTCGGGTATGCGGCGCAGAGCGGCGTCGCCGACGAGGAGCTGGCAGCACGCGTCGTCCAAGGCTGGATCAACTCCCCACCACACCGCGCCATCATGCTCGGCAGCAACTGGAACCGGATCGGCGTCGGGTCGGTCAGGGCCGCCGATGGCCGCCTGTACGGCACCGGCAACTTCGTCCAGCTGCTGGAGGAGGAGTCCGCCCCGCCACCACCACCCCCACCACCACCGCCAGCCGAGGAGCCAGAGCTGTCCCCGGCAGGCGCGGAGGCGCTGGCGCTCTCACAGGCGCTCATGGCGGCAGCCAGCTGCCCCCGGATCGTGATCAGCCGGGACGACCTGGCGGTCGACGCCCTCGCTGGCTCGGGACTCGCGGGCGCGGACAGCCCGATCCTGTTCGTCAAGCAAGGACGACGCCTGCCCACCGCGGTCGTCGAGGAGATCAGCCGAGTATCGACCGCCGACACCCGCGTCTACCTGCTCGGCGGCGGCCTCTCGAGCGAGGCCGAACAACAGATCGCCGCAACGGGCGCGCAGCCCGTCCGCCTGGCGGGCTCCTCCCGCTACGCCACGGCCCTCTTGGTCGCACGAGAGCTGCTGGCCGTGCGCGGCCGTCCGTCACGCATCCACCTGATCGGCGCCGACGCATGGGCCGACGCCGTGTCCATCGCCGGCCAGTCAGCCCTGCACGGCGAGCCGGTGCTGCTCCTCGACCGGAGCCGAGTGCCCGGCGAGACCGCCGAGATGCTCGACGCCGTGCCCGAGGCAGACCGGCTGGTGATCGGTGGGACCGCGGTGGTCAGCGACCCCACGATGCGGGCCGCAGGGGCCCGTCGCCTGACTGGTCGTGACCGCTCGGAGACCGGGGCCAACGTCATGCGTGGGCTGTGGGCCCAGGAGCCCCGCTTCGGGGGGCACCTGATGGTGACGCCGGGATGGGCAGCGGACGGCTGGGCCTCCGCGCTGGCCCACAGCTCCTACGCCGCCAGGCATCAGGCTCCGTTGCTGTTCGCCGGTGACACCGAAACTCCCGGGCCGGTCCGGACGGTCCTGGCCGAGCAGAACTACGGACCAGCATCTGCGCCGACGCTGCGGTTTGCCGAGGGCGTGAACGCGACCGTCCGCGACGAGATCCGGGCTCTGACCGGCAACTGACCGCCCACACCCCGGCGTGACAATCCCGCGCATGAGGTATCAGTGACGACGGCCGGTTCGTCCTAGGGTTACGCGGCGGTCCGTTCGAGACCGCCATCGCCCAAGGGAGCCTCAGGCCCGCAATGCGCACGACCTCACCCACTCGCCACCCCCGTTCACGACTGCTGGTCGCCATCGCCGTCCTTGCGCTGCTCGCCGGCACCATGACGGCAGCGATCGCTGATCCCGCCGACACGATCTCCATCATCAAGGACGGGGAGGAGGGGCTGTCCACGGCTGAGATCGCCTCACGCCTGACGGACGCGACGTTCGCCTCGGCGGAGCGGGTCCTGATCGGTCGTGACGACGAGTTCGCGGACGCCATGACCTCCGGCCTGCTGCAGAGCGAGAGTCCGCTGCTGCTGGTCCCGTCGGCGGGTCCGATCCCACCGGAGATCATGACCCAGATCGAGCTGCTGGATCCGGCGGAGGTGCTCCTGCTGGGCGGCGTCGATGCCATCTCCGCCGGGGTGGAGGCGGAGCTGACCGGTGAGGGCTACGCCGTCGATCGCACCTTCGGTCCCTCGCGCATCGAGACGGCGACGGCCATCGCCGACGTGGGAGCGCAGGGCTCCGAGACCGTCCTGATCGCCCGGGCCTTCTCCGACCCGACGGTGGGGGATCCGACCCAGGCCTTCGCCGACGCGATGGCCGCCGGCGGTTGGTCCGCGTCGTCGGGCTGGCCCATCCTCCTGACCGAGACCGAGGTCCTGACCGGGACGACACGCAACTACCTGTCGAGCGGCGCTGTCCGCAATGCGTTCATCCTGGGCGGCACTGCCGCGGTCAGCGCCGAGGTCGAGGCCGAGCTCCGGCTGCTGGTGGACAATGTGGAGCGGGTGGCGGGCAGCGACCGGTTCGGCACGGCGGTCGCCGTGGCCGAGAAGGTCGGCGCCCCGACGGCTTCCGATGCCGCTCGGCTGACGCTGGTCGACGGGCAGGGCGACAACGCCTGGGCGGGCGGGTTCGCCGCGGCGGCCCACTCCGCTCGCTTCGGCGCACCGATCGTGCTCACCTCCGGCGAGGTCATCCCGCCGGCCACGGCGGCCTGGCTGAGCAGTGCTCAGACCCCCGAGGCCCGACGGGGATCGGTGGGCGACACCCCCAATGACACCGATCCGATCCGACTCACCTGCGTGACCGTGGCCTCGGTCTGCGACGAGGCCCGCAGCCTGCTCGAGCTGCCGCCGCGGGTCCTGCTGCGCTTCGACCCGCCGAGCGGATCGACCATCACCCAGGGCGATGGGGTCGAGATCCTGGCCAACAACACCGTGGACGAGCTCCAGATCAGCGGATCCTGCACCGACGGGCCGATCGCGGGGCCCAGTCCGACAGACGTGACGATCACCACGGTCGGGGAGTGCGAGCTGATCGTCACGCCGATCCTGCCGGGTGGTGTGGCTCAGGACGCAACGACGGCCTCCTACACGGTCATCCCGCCCGAGGATCCCGTGCCCCAGGTCGTGTTCCATGCGGGGGAGGAGGCGACGGACCAGACGACCGGAGAGCTGCGACTGGTTGGTGTCGATGGCTCGAACCCGCGCGTCATCGACGCGTGCGACGGCTGCCGCGACCTTCGGGTGTCGGCGGACGGCCAGACGCTGGTGTACGTGCACGATGACCAGATCATCACCCGCACGGGCCAGGACTTCGCCACGCCGACGACCCTGGTCCCGTTGGCAGACGCCGTCAGCTGGTCCGAGCCGCAGTTCACCCCCGATGGCCAGGCCGTGATCGCCACCCGCAACAACAACGGCGACATCGGCGTGGAACGCATCACTCTCGCGGACGGAACCATCACCCCCCTGGCCCCGGGTCACCGCGTCGCCGGCAGCGATGCCGTCGGCGCCGCCGACGGCGCGGCCAGTGGTGCGGGGGTGTTGGTGTACGTGATCGAGAGCGTCCAACCTGGTGTCCAGAGCAATCTGGGTCTGGTCGACATCGCCGGTGGCCCGGTGATGCCGCTCGTGACCGTCCCAGGGGTGCTCCAGTCGGCCGCCCTCAGTCCCGACGGCACGGCCTACGCCTACGACCGCGGCGGAGATCCGCAGGTCAGCGTCGGGTTCTTCGAGCAGCGCCCCACACTTGACACCGATCTCGGCGCGGACCTGCGGATCGGCCAGCTGGTCTGGGCTGACGACAGCACCGTCCAAGGTCTTGACTACAACCCTCCACCGCTCAAGGCGGCTGGACTGGCGACCACCGCCCAGGTCGATGTGACCGTCGGGGCGCAGGACCTGACCGTGGACGAGGGACCGCGCCGGCAGACCCTCATCGATGTCGGCCGTCCCGGTCCCTCTGGCGGCTCCCTGATCGCCCAGATCGGCACCGATCTGGCCTTCGCCGACACCGGCGTCACGATCACCGACGTGACCGGAACCCAGGTGACCAACCCCCACGTCCTGCCCGTCCCATGACGGCGTGGCCATGAGGGTCACGGTCTGCGTGGTGTCCTACAACACCGCGGACCACCTGGCGGCCGCGCTGACCAGCCTGCTGGACCAGACCCACCCCGACCTGCACCTCGTCGTGGTGGACAACAACTCACATGACGGTTCGGCGGATATCGCGCGGCGGTTCTCCGACGTCGAGGTGATCGCCAACCGCCGCAACCTGGGCTACACCGGGGCCGCCAATCAGGCGCTGGCCCGTGCCGCCGACGGTGGGTTCTTCCTCGTCACGCCAGACGTGCGCCTGGATCCCGGCCACATCGCAGCCCTCGCGACGGGTCTGGAGGCCCGGCCGCACGCAGCCAGCGTGCAGGGCCGGCTGCACCGCATGCGGCCCGACGGGTCCGTCGTCACCGTCGATGGCCAGCCGATGATCGACTCCGCCGGGCACAGCGCCCACACCAACCGGGTCTTCCGCAACCGCGGTGACGGCCTCCCGGACGACGGCAGCTACGACGACCCGGTCGAGATCTTCGGCGTCACCGGCGCCGCTGCGCTCCACCGCGTCGCCGCCCTCCACGACATCGCCCTCGACGGGGAGGTGTTCGACGACGATCTCTTCGCGTTCTTCGAGGACGTCGACATCGACTGGCGGCTGAAGGCGCGAGGGTGGCAGGCGTGGTACCTCCCCGATGCCGTCGGCCGTCACGAGCGAGGCGGGGAGGGCGCCCGCCGGAGCCGACTGGTCGAGCGACTCAGCTACCGCAACTGGTTCCTGACCGTGGCCAAGAACGACGACCCCGGATCGCTGCTGCGCCACTGGCACCTGCTGGGCGCGACGACGGCCCTCCGCACCGCCGACCTCGCGCTGACCGTGCCGCTGGCGTTCCTCGGCGCCGTCCGCGATCTGGCAGATCCTCGCTCGACTCTGCGCAAGCGCCGGCTGGCCGAGGCCCACCGGACGGTCCCGAACGCCGAGATCGTGGCGCGTTGGTTCGAGCCCTTCGACTACCGGGCCTGGGTGGCCAAGCGGATCAGACGGGGCTGGTAGTCGCCCGGCCAGAGCGGGCGGGTGGACTTCTCCGGCCTGGGGGCCGGGGAAGTCCACCCACCCGGTCAGGTACCAGCCCGGCCACGCGCCACGGCACCGATCCAGCCAACGGATGGCACCGATCTGGACAACGGATGGACGGTGTTGCCCCACCGGAGTTGGCGGCGCCGCCGTTTAGGCTGGGCCGGAGAGCAATTGCCGAAAGGTACACCTGCGCATGAGCGACATCGAATCACGAGTGGACCAGGCCTTCGAGAGCGCGGTGACCGCTCAACTCGAGGAGCAGCGCCGGATCCGGCGCCTGGTCAGCCGTGTCGAGGAGAGCCTGGTCACGGTGTCCGATGGCCTTGCGACACTGTCCGACCAGTTCGGCGGGGCAGCCAGTGAGCTGACCAAGAACACCGTCAGCCCACGGGAGCTCGACTACGTCCGGGACCAGCTCGTCACCGCCCTCGACCGCGTCGAAGGCGGCATCGCCGGCGTGGGGGCGCAACTGGCCGACAGCGAGACCCTCACCGAGTTGCGGCGCACCGTCGCAACCCTGCGTGAGGAGATGATCAGCGGCCTCGAGCGGGTCGAGCACGGGGCCTCCCCGATCGCCGACGCCGTGGCCCAATCGCGCAGTGACGTCCTGGTCGCCATCGACCGGGTGGCCGACATCGCCCGATCGGAGCAGGACCGTCGCTGGACGGGCGCGATCGAGCGTCTGGACGACGCGATCGAGAGCCTGGAGGACCGGGCGGACGCGCAGACCGCGGGGACCCGCGAAGCCGTCGAGACCCTGCAGCGCAGCGCGGCCGGTGCGCTGGCCAGCCTGGCCGAGTCCACGGAACGAGACCTGGCCGCGCTCCTCGAGTCGGCGCGGGCGGACATCGGCGACGCCAGCCGTGCGGCAGGCGAGACGGCAGCTGCGACCGGCTCGGCGGCCATCGAGGAGATCGCGGTCGCCGCAGCACAGCAGGCCATCGCGGCCCTCCAGGAGCAGTCCCAGGCATCGGTGGAGCGGCTCTCGCGGGTGTCCGAGCGCCAACTGACGGAGGTCGTGACGACCGCCGCCACGCAGGCCGCGACCGAGGTGGCCACCCGCCTGAGCAACGTCGCCAGCCAGGTCACCGTGGACCTCACGGAGTCCTCACGGCAACTGGACGAGGCCAGCACGGCCGTCGGTGACGCCGCAGCCCAAGCCACCCGCGAGGCCATCGCCGGTGAGCTGGCCGGACTCCTGGACACCGCGGCCGATCGCAACGAGCGGCTCGCCGGACTCATCGATCGGGCCGCCGATCTTCGCACGGACCTGGAGCCGCAGCTTCGTGACGCACTGGCTGGCACCACCGAGCAGCTGGCCACGATGTTGGACGCCCAGCGTCAGCAGATCGTGGAGACCGTCACGGAGCTGGCCGGGGCACGAGGTGCCGGCATCGGCGATGTGCGCTCCATCGTCGACCAGGCGGTCGCCCGGCTGGAGCGCAGCAGTGTCGAGCGCTTCGCCGACCTCACCGAACACTCCACCCAGGCAGCCGACGCGCTCACCCAGGCGGCAGCGCTGGTCACCCAGGTCACCACCGACAACGCCGCGCAGACCCGACAGACGCTGGACACCGCCCTCGATGCCCTGCTGGGCGCCAACGAGGACCGGACCGAACGCGTGGCCGCGGCTGCGGCCCTGCTGACCGACGCGGCGTCGTCGCTCGAGCCGCGCCTGGCGCGCGCGCTCGCGGACGTGCAGACCTCCTTGCGGGAGGTGGCGGCGGAGGACCGGGCCGAGGTCGACGCGGCACTTGCGGCGCTCACCGAGGCGTCTTCGTCTGCCCGCGAGGGCGTGCTGGAGGCGGTGGGGCGGGCGACGGCCAGGCTGGCGGAGGCGCACGGATCGGGCCTGGCGCGCCTGACCGAGGCGGCCGAGACCCTGGAGCAGATGCCGGCGGAGCTGCAGCCGGTGCTGCTGGCCGCGGTCACGCAGGTCCAGGACGGCGTTGCGCAGGCCGTGGAGGACCTGGGCGCCGCCTCGGCTGCAGCGGCCCAGACCCTGGAGCCCCAGGTCCGGCAGTCCCTGGTCGACGTCCAGCAGGCGCTGGGCGAGGTCGTCAGCGGCGAGAAGGCCCGGTCCGACCAGGCCATGGCGATGCTGACCGACACCGCCCGTGCGGCTGCCGAGCGGGTCCAGTCCGCCGCCGACGAGGCCACTCGCCGCTTCACCGAGGCGCAGGTCGAGAGTCTGACGGGCTTGACGGAGGCATCCCGGACCCTCCGCGACGTGGTCGAGTCCGTCCCGGGCAGGATCGAGGGGGCCACGCAGCGACTGCAGCAGTCGCTCACCGACGTGGCGCTGGCCGACCGCGAACGGGTGGAGGCGTCCCTGGCCGAGCTGACGCAGGCCGCGGCCGACATGACCGAGATCGCCCAGTCCTTCAGCGACACCGGGCGCAGCTTCCTCCCCTCGGCGAAGGGGCTGGTGAATCAACTGGCGGCGGCGGTCGACCAGGCGGCCGAACGCTCCAGCGGGGTGGCCAGCGAGGTCACCGCCGAAGCTCGCGGGATGCTGACCGAGGCCATCGGCCAGGTCCGCACCGAGCTGGCCGAGGACCTCGAGCAGACCAGCACACGCATCGAACAGACGACGGCCGCGCTCTCCGAGGCCAGCCTGGCCAACACCGATCGGCTGCAGCAGGCGGCCGAGGACCTCGCCGCGGTTGCCCTGCAGATCAGGCCGGACGTCACGGCGCTCGTGACCGACGTCCGCCAAGCCCTGCAGGACGACGTCGCAGCATCCCGGTCCGCCACGACGGAGTCGATGACGCTGCTCGGGGATGCGACGCGGCAGACCCGGGCGGCCCTCGAGGCCGGGCTGGCCGATGTCACCGGGGACCTGGCGTCGACCATGACCGAGAGCCTGGCCTCCCTCCAGGAGCGCTTGCAGGCCGCCGGCGAGGACCAGGTCGCCCAGACCTCTGCACTGACCGCAGCGACGTCGGAGCTGTCCGTACGGGTGGGTGAGGCGCTGGAGATCGCCGTCGACGGCCTCCGGCAGGCAGCCGAGCAGGCTGCAGGCCAGCTGGGTGAGGCCTCCGACCAGATGGCGACGCGGATCGAGGCGAGTACGGAGGCCGTGGCCGGCGGGTTGGCCGAGCAGATCACCCGGGCACGAGACAGCGTCGCGGAGGCCAGCACCCGGATCGACGGTGCCGTCGAGCAGCTGGGCTCGGCCGGACAGTCGATCGCCGCCGACATCCAGGCGGCCAGTTCGGACGTCGGACGGCAGCTCTCCCAGGACGTCGCGGGAACGCGGCGGGAGCTGGAGACGATCCACCGCCGGCACACCGAGCAGCTGGAGACCCTCATCACCGAGGCCACCGAGCGGCTGACGGCCGAGCTGACGTCGACCCGGGAGGGCCTCGCGGAGACGTTGACCGGCGGTCGGGCCGCTGGACAGGAGACGGTGGCGGGGGTCGAGGCCACGGTGACCCGGCTCATGGACGGCTTGGGCGACCAGGTCAGTGCCCTGGAGGGCGTGGTGAGCCGCGCTGTCGACCAGAGCGAGGAGCTCAGCTCGCGCGGACACACCGAGGTGGGGGAGCTGCTCACCGCCGTCCGCGAGGAGATCGACACCCAGATCAGCCTCACCCGGACGGCCCTGCGGGGCCAGGTGGATCGGCTCGCGCAGCGGGAGCGTGAGGACGCCGGCCGGGTCGGCGACATCGCCGGACGCATGGAGGAGCTGCTGCTCGACCTGCCCTCCGACGTGACCTCGACCGTCTCGAGTGTCCGAGATGCCCTGGTCGCCAGCGTCGAGGAGGACCGTCGCCAACGGGATGAGGTGGTCCGGGACCTCGGCGCGGTCGTCGAGTCGGTCCGGTCGGAGATCATCGACGCGGTCGGCCAGCTGAACCAGGCCGTCACTGTCGCGCCCTCGCTCTTCGAGGACCCCGCGTCCACCGCTCTGGGGACGATGCTGTCCTCCATGGAGCGGCGCCTGGCCGACCAGATCCAGCAGATGGTCGCCGCGGCGATCGAACAGCAACCCGTGCCGCCGCCGCCCGGTCCATCACGGCGAGACGTCGTGAGCATGATCGACGCTGCGGTCGAGCGGATGAGTGCCGCCACGGAGGAGGGGCTCAGGGTTTCGCTGTCGGACACCGATCAACGGCTCGCAGACCTGGCTGTCGCCGTCGATTCGCTCCGCGGACGACTCGAGGAGGGGCCGGCCACCGGACCAGATGGCATGGAGGTGATGGAACGGGCCGACCGCCTCATCACGGACCTCCGCCGCGGGCTGCGCACCGATGCGGATGCCGTCCTCGATGCTCTCGCAGTCCGAGCGGACGAGGTCCTGGCCGGGGTCGACGCGCAGGCCAGCACCGTGCTGGCGCAGCTCGCGAGCGCCGAATCCTCGCTGCGGACCCAGCTGTCCCAGGCCTTCCAGCAGGCTCAGGACGACAGCCTCGGCAGGCTGGACGAGGCCACCTCCCGACTGGCAGCCATCAGCCCCGGAGTGGACCGCCAACGGCGGCCGAGTGCGGAGGGCGCCGAGGTCGGCCTGGCCGACGTCAGAGCCTTGCTGTCGGACGTGACGGACCGCTTCGAGCAGTTGGAGATGGCCATGACCGGGCACGTCCAGGACCTCAAGGGCGATGCGGAGGACACCGAGCGAGTGTTGGCCACCATGGCCGGACAGCTGCAGGATCTCCTGTCGCGCGATGCAGACGGCGGGCGGCACCGCTGGGCCCAGCCCCGTCCCGGTGACCGCCCTCCGGCTGACCGCCCCCGGGCTGACCGGCCGCCGGTTGACGTGAGGGACACCGCTGCTCGGGTGACGGCGCCACCACCGCCGTCCGTGCCCGCGCCGGTCGCCGATGTGCCGGTGCTGGAGCGCCGGCGGGGGCTCGGCAACGTCTGCCCGGACTGCGGCTTCGTGGCCAAGACGCCACCGGGACTGGCAGCGCACCGGCGGACCTGCACCGGCGCCTCCGAGTAACCCCGCCGGCGGGCCCAGGAACCCCGTACCACAGATTCGCCGGATCGGGGTTGACGTTCCGCACGTCTTGCCACAGACTTACAGGCACGTAGTTACACACCGGATACTCGAGGCCACTGGATGTGGCCGGTGACCTGAAGGACGGCACATGATCGGCATAGAGCAACTGCCATGGGCAGACCAGGCCAAGTGCCTGCAGGCCGAGCCTGACACCTTCTTCCCGGAGAAGGGGGGCTCCACCCGCGAGGCCAAGCGCATCTGCTCGATGTGCGAGGTGAAGGCCGAGTGTCTGGAGTTCGCCCTGGCCAACGAGGAACGATTCGGCATCTGGGGCGGGATGAGCGAGCGGGAGCGGCGCAAACTCAAGCGACTGGCCTCCTGACCACCCCCAGCCCGTGGCTCGATGCTCCGGCCGACCCATAGGCTGGAGGCAGTAGCGCCATGACGACCGCTCCCGCACCTTCCCCACCGTCGGCGTCGCGGTCATCCGCGACCCCGCGTGTCTTGGCGATCATCGTTGCCAGTTCAGGCGGCGACTGGCTCCGAGCAGCGCTGCGCACCCTTCGCGCGCAGGGGTATCCGCGCCTGGCAGTCGTCGGCGTGGACAACGCCTCGACCGACGACACGGGCGAGATCATGCGGGAGCGGCTGGGCGCCAGTCGTGTCCTCCGCCTCGACCGCAATCGCGGGTTCGCCCGCGCCGTGTTCGAGGCCCTGCGCGAGTACACGGACGCCAAGGCCGACTACGTCCTGCTGGTCCACGACGACATGGCCCTGATGCCGGACGCCGTGCAGTGGCTGGTCCGAGCCATGGAGGCCGACCCGCGTCTCGCGATCGCCGGCCCGAAGCTGCGGGAGTGGGACGAGGACGCGCTGCTGCAGAGCGTCGGCATGAGCGCCGACGTGTTCGGGCGGGCCGAGCGGCAGTTGGACGACGGCGAGTTGGATCAGGGGCAGCACGACAGTCGGCGGGACACGCTGTACGTCCCCACTGCCGGGATGATGATCCGCGCTGACCTGTTCAACAGGATCGGCGGGTTCGATCCACGGTTCGTGGTGTTCCGAGAGGACATGGACCTGTGCTGGCGGGCGTGGAACACCGGCTCACGGGTCGCGGTGGTGCCGGAGGCCGTCGGCTACCACGTTGCCGCGGCTGCCAACGGGCTGCGCGAGTCGATGGACATGAGCCGGGCTCGATACCTCATCGAGCGCAACACCCTGGCCACGACGATCAAGAACTACTCGCTGCGTCGGTTGGCGTGGCTGCTCCCAGCCGGCTTCGCGTTGGCCGTGATCAGGACGCTTGCCCTCGTCGTCGCCCGGCGGTTCGGTGAGGCCTTCTCGATCATCCGGGCGTACGTCTGGAACATCAGCCAACTCGGTGGGACGCTCACCCGTCGCCGTGTGGTCCAGACGGCCAGGACCCGGACCGACAAGCAGGTCGGCGCCCTGTTCGCCGCCGGCCTCCCTCGTCTGCAGCAGTACTCCGACTCCTTCAACGAGTTGATCGCCGGGACGAACACCTCAGCCCTGATCGACGCGGAGGAGGTGGAGCGCATCGGCATCGACCCGTTGGCGGACCAGCCGTTGCAGCGCTTCCTCCGCGACCGACCCCTGGTCCTCCTCGGCGTCCCGCTGCTGCTGGCGTTCCTGTTCTCGATCGCCCCACTGCTCGGCAGCGGGCCGGTCGTCGGCGGACAGATCACCCCCTGGCCCGACTCGGCCGCCACGTTCCTCCGCAACTACGTCAGCCCCTGGGGAGCCGAGCCGCTCGGCTCAGCGTCGTTCCCCTCACCCATCCAGGCGGTCTTCGGCATCGTCGGGACGGTCCTCGGCGGCAACGCCTGGCTGTCCGGGCGGCTCCTGGTCTTCGGCTTGCTGCCCCTGGCCTTCGTCACGACCCTCCGCGCCGGACGTCTGGTCACGTCACGGCCATGGCCGCGCGTCGTCGGCGCGACCGTCTACGTCCTCTCGCCGGTCGTGCTCGGAACCTTGTCCCGCGGACAGTACGGGCTGCTCGTGGTCGCGGCCCTGTTGCCTGCGGCCGCGTCCCTCACGATCACCACCGCCTCGCCCCAGACCGTCCGAGGCCGGGCGTGGCGCAGCACCGCGCTGCTCGGCCTGACCCTGATGCTGGCCCTGGCCGCGGCACCCATCGACGGGCTGCTCCTGGTCGTCGGCGTTCTCGTGGGCGCGGTCACCGCCGCCCTGCGTGGCTGGTGGCGACCACTGGCTCGGCTGCTGGTCGGGCTGGCCGGAGCCGGCGCGCTGTTGGCACCCTGGTTGCTGGACCTGGCCCGGAACGGCGGCCCCGCCGGCGGCACCCTGGCCAACACCGTGGGACTGCCCGCCACCGAGCCGCTGTCCCCCTGGCGGGCGCTGCTCGGGCAACCCCAGACCGTGGACGGCCTGGATGGCGTGCTCGGGTTCGGGATGCTCCTGCTGCCGGCCGCGGTGTTCATCGGGGTGCTCTTCGTCGGCATGCGCTCCCGCCCGCTGATCACCGGGGCGTTGTGTCTGGCCGTTGCGGTCGCCGGGACGCTGGCCTGGTTGGCGCAGTGGGCCGGCGTGCCGTTGCTCGACACCACCACCCTGCTGCTGCCTGGGGTCCTGGCCCTGGCTGTTCTGGCGACCGTGGTGACGCGATGGTCTGCCGACCTCCTGACCGCCGCTGACTTCGGCGCCAGCCAGGTCGGCGCTGCCGTCGGCGTCTTGGTTGGCATCGGCGGCGTGCTGGCAGGTCTCGGTCTGCTGACGGCTGGTCCGTGGCAGTCCCTGAGCCTGGACCCGACGTTGGTGCCGGCCTTCATCGGGTCAGAGGGTGATGAGGTCGGCCAGTACCGGGTGCTGCTGCTGGACACCGACGATGAGGGCGGCGTCACGTGGGAGATCACCGACGACGACGGCCCGGACATGTCCGAGTACGGGACCATCCGGGATCAGGCGCTCACCGACCTGATCAACGACACCGTCACCCAGATCAGTGATGGTGTCGGCAGCGGTGCGGCCGCCACACTGGGTGTCCTCAACATCCGCTACGTCGTCCTGCTCGAACCCGATCCCACGTTGCAGACCGCGCTGTCGGGCCAGGTTGACCTCGACCCGCTGTCGTCGCAGGCGGCCGTGACATACCAGGTGCGCACGTGGTTGCCCCGGGCCGGAATCCTCGGCCAGCCGCAGGCCGATCGGCTGCTGGCCACCGGTGACCCCGGGCCCACCGGGCCGCTCGACATCACGCTGTCGCAGGTCCGGCCCGGCCGCTACACCACCGACACCCTGGACTCCGACCGCGGCTTGCTGGTCGTCAGCGAGTCGACCTCCTCTGCGTGGCGTGCTGTCGGCGGCGGAGACGAGCTCCAACAGGTCGAGGTGCCGGCCATCAACGCCTTCCGGGTGGAGGAGACCACCTTCAACTTCACCGTTGCGGTCGAGGGTGGCCTGCGGCGCCGGGCCGTGGTCGCGGGCCAGATCCTGGTCGCGCTGATCGTGCTCTCGCTCGCCGTCCGACCGCCCGGCGCCTCGGTCAGGGAGGAGCGCGTGACGTCGATGCCGGCTGACCTGGTCGGACTGGCGGATCAGACCATGGCGCTGCCGAAGATCGACCCCGACCGACCGCCAGCGGGGGCATCATGACCGCCGTCCGGGGACGTAAGCGAGGGAGCGTCCTGCTGCTGCTGGCGATCGGGCTGGCGGCAGCGCTGGTCCTGGGCAGTGCCGTGCTGCCCGACCCGCCCGACCAGGTCGTTCAGGCGGAGACCGGTGAGGTGCAGCGCGCCCGGTCCGGAACGGCCTACTGCCCGATGACCGCCTCGGAGGGCGACACCGCGGCCCTCGAGATCGCCTCGACCTCCGCCGATGAGGACTCCCAGATCACGATCACGCGCTTCATCGACGGCGTGCCGCAGATCGACGAGCCGCGTGTGCTCGAGGCGGGACGGTCCTCGACCCTCGAGATACCGGCAGACCAGCTCTCGACCCCGGTCACGGTCGACTGGTTGGGCGCGCCGGTCCTGGCCCAGTACCGCCTGACCGATGACACCGAGCAGGCGGTCGCAACCTGTCAGACGAGACCCTCCGACCGCTGGTACCTGTCCGGCTTCGACACCAACCGCGGCAACACCTCCACGATCAACCTGTTCAATCCGTTCGAGAGCGACGCCATCGTCACCCTCCGCTTCGGGACCACCGAGGGAGCCGTCGAGTTGATCATCGCCGACGAGTTGTCCGTCCCCTCCGGTGAGGTGGTGGTCACGGACCTAGCGGACTTCCGTCCCGAGACGGCGGACCTGGCGGTCACCGTCCAGGCGCGCACCGGGCGAGTCATCCCGCAGGGACAGATCGTCCGCGGGCCCGCAGGCGAAGGACTCGAGGCCATCACGGGCCGTGCGCTGATCCCGGCCGTGCCCGAGGCCAGCGAGACCCTCTACCTCCCCGAGGCCCAGGTGGACTCGTCAACCGACTCGTGGGTGACCGTCTACAACCCCGAGGACCGAGCGGCAGCCGTCCAGGTCAGCGTCACCACGCCACTTGCCACCACGGCGGCGTCCGTCGGTGAGGTCACCGTCCCCGCTGGTGGCACGACCCGGTTCGACCTCGCCGACCAGTCAGCCCTCCCTCGTATGGGTGTCGCGCTCACCAGTGTCAACGGCGTCCGCCTGGTGGCCACGCGGACGACGGCCCTGATGGAGGGGGAAGCCGGCTCCGACGCCGAGCGGGACGGCGTGTCGATCGCGGCTGCAGCCAACGCCGCTGACGTGGCGTGGACGCTGCCGGGCGCCCGACCACCCGATGGCGTCATCACGATCTTCAACCCGGGCGCCGAGGTGGCCTCAGCACGCCTGAGCACGGCCGGGTCCGCACCCCCGGAGTGGGATGCGGTCTCGATCCCACCGAACGCGGTGGTGGAGCTCCCGCTGCAGGACGCAGCACCGGAGGGGCCCGTGCTGGTCGACGCCGACCGACCGGTGGTGGCGGCCGTGGTGTCGGTGTCGCCGGGCAGCGCGCCTCAGCTGTGGTCGGCGACCGGGACCCCGGTCCGCGAGTTGCTGGGCCCTGATGAGGCCGACCAGGCCAGACGTGATCCCGCCCTGTCCACCCGGCCGGCGACATCCGCGACGGCAACACCCAGCGCGGCTCCGGTGATCGATGACGGCGGCGGCGAGGGTCAGCTCGATCCGCTGGAGTCCAGCCCGACACCCTCGATCGTCCCCGAGCCGACGGTCACGCCGACCTTCTCGCCCGGACCGCTGCCCACGGATGCGCTCCCGACCGATGAGGCGCCGGGGGAGGCCGGAGCCGGTGGCGACGCGCCAACCGGGACACCTGAGCCCGACGAGAGTCCGCCACCGCAACAGCCCGCGCCGGGGGAGGAGGCAACCGAAGAGGGCAACCTCTTCGGCTGACGAATTGCATGAGATCCGAGGAAAACAGCCGACTTGGCCGTACGGTCCCTTGCATGCCGGACATGCGCTCGTGTATCAAGACAGGTTGTCGGTGGCCTGCTGCTGCCACGTTGTCCTATCGCTACGGCACCAGCGAGGTCTGGTTGTCCGACCTCGGTGAGGACCACCCGGCGACCCACGATCTGTGCCCCCACCACGCTGACAACCTCAAGGTGCCGCGAGGGTGGAGCCTGGTCGACGAACGGCAGCCGGCACCGGTCGTCCACGAGCCCTCCGCGGCTGAGATCGTGGAGCGCGTGGCCACGCTCCGTGAGACCGTCGACCGTCGCCTCGAGGAGCAGCTCCCGAAGCCCGAACGCACCTCGCGCTACGCCGATCTGCTCGACGGGCTGCCGACCTACAACCCCGACGGAACCGACCAGCGAGCGGGCAGCGAGGCCGTCACGCAGCCCACGCCCCTGGTGACCGCCGACGAGGACGAGGCAGGCGAGCCCGAATCCGTCGGGGCGGCACCGTCGGTTCGGATGGTCTCCGCCGCCGAGATCTCCCACGGCATGGCCCCGGTGCCCCGCAACCTGCCAGCCCTGGCCACGACGATGCAGCAGACGAGCTCCCACCAGGCGGGGACCCAGCACCGTGGCGCTGCGGACGACGCAGACGGGCCGGCCGTGGTCCTCACGTTGCCGCTGCGCACGGACGGGCCGGTCGACGAGACCCCCACCGACCAGTAGCCGGGGCCGGTCATGGCGCTCCCACGCTGGCTGGTGGAGGAGATCCGTCGTCTCGACGAGCCCCAACTGCGACAGTTGCTGGTGCTCGGGCGTGGACTGCTGGTCACATCGGAGTCGCCCGTGCTGGAGATCGAGGGGCTTCCGGGGATGCCGACCGTCCGCTACCGCCAGAAGCCGGTGAAGTGTGGCAAGCCCACCTGCACTCGGTGCCCCCACGGTCCGTACTGGTACGCCCACTGGGTCGAGGACGGCAGGCGCAGAAGCCGGTACATCGGTGCCGAACTCCCCCCTGACGTCCGTCGGAAGCTTGAGGAGATGGAGACCGAGGTCGCCGAGGAGGGTGCGATCGCGGCCGATGGGACCACCACGGCTGACCCGCGGCCGACGCTCCGCCTCGTCAGAGAGTAACTAGTTAGTCGGTGAGGAAAAGATAGCCCAGGATGCCCATGGGGTTTCGGTGTCGTGCCGCCGATCACTACACCACGTTCCGATCCTCAGAGCACCGAAGGTCAAACCCCCATGACGCGTGACGCCACCTGCCCGACCTGCACATCCACCGACCTCCTCCGCGTGGAATTGAAGCCGCAGGACACCCCGATGATGTTCAACACCTGCCGCGAGTGCGAGAACACCTGGTGGGACGCCGTCGACGCCTCCATCGACCTCACCGACGTGCTCGAGGTCCTGTCCTAGAAACCCTCACGGTCCCTCGACGCCCGGTGTGCTCGCCCCATGCCCGGCGTCGACCCCATTTTGGGCATGATCGCCCGGCAACGGGATGAGCTTGCCGGGGTTCATGATCCCGGCCGGGTCCAACTCCTGCTTGACGGCCCGCAGCAGCGCCGCGCCTCGTTCGCCGATCTCCGCGGTCAGATGGGCACGATGCTCCGTTCCGACGCCGTGGTGATGGGTGATCGTCCCACCCGCTCGGGTGATCGCCGTGCTCGCCGCCTCCTTGATGGTCCGGTACTGCCCCAGCACGTCATCAGCGCGCTCGCGACACAGCCACGTGAAGTACAGCGAACAGCCGCTGTCGTAGAGGTGGCTGACGTGGCAGAGCACCACGCCCGGTCGGCCGCTGTCCGCCATGGCGTGCCGGATCGCACCGCGGACGGCTGAGTAGAGCCGCTCCACGTTGGTATACGTGGTCGCGGTCTCCAGCGTCTCGACCATCACACCACGGTCCATGAGGGCATCGCGGAGGTAGGGGCCGTCGAAGCGTCCCTGCGCCCATGACTGCCCCGGTCGCGAGCCCAGCCGGATCGTGGTGTGCTCGCTCAGCACCCGCGCGGCGGCCGCGCGGCTGAGGGCGATCTGCCGTCGCAGGCCACTCCACCCCAGCAGCAGCAGGCAGCCGTCGCCGTACCCGCGTGTCCGCAGGTACCCCCGGAACAGGCGGCCTGCGCCGCCGTCGGCCTGCTGGGCGAACAGCCGCGTCTCATCAGGGTCGGAGAGCCGACAGACGTCGGGCGCCATTCCCTCCTGCTGGAGGTGGCGGAGCACCTCCAACCCCCGATGGAACGAGCCGACCGCTCGCGCCTCGTAGCGCTCCTCCTCGGGGGCCGGCTGGATCTGCAACGTGGCCTGGGTGATCACCCCGAGCGTGCCCTCGCTGCCGATCAGCAACTGGCGCAGGTCCGGCCCCGCAGCACTCGCTGGCGCACCTCCGGCCACGACGGTTCCCGTCGGCGTGGCCAGACGCACCTGATGGACCAGCTGATCGACACGCCCGTAGCCGGTTGACGCCTGGCCGGCAGATCGGGTTGCCACGTAGCCGCCGATCGAGGCGTAGGCGTAGCTCTGCGGGAAGTGCCCCAGCGTGAACCCGCGACGCCGCAGCTCTGCCTCGGCTGCGGGCCCGCGGACACCCGGTTCGAACGTGGCCAGTCGGCTGGTCTCGTCCACCGCAACCACACGGTCCATGCGGGACAGATCCAGGCTGACCAGCGTCTGCCGGTCCTCACGGCACGGCTCGAGGCCACCGACGACGGACGTCCCCCCGCCGTAGGGGACGATGGCGGCACCGTGGCGTGTGGCCACCTCCAGGACCTGCGTGACCTCGTCGTGGTCCGCGGGGAAGACCACGGCGTCGGGGGCGCCCTCGGCATCACCGTCCCGGCGTCGCCAGAGGTCGGTGTAGCTCTTGCCTCCGGACCGTCGAATCCGAGCGAGGCGGTCCGTGGTCAGATGCGCCGCACCGACGGTCCGTTCGAGGTCGGTTTGCAGGGCGCTGCTCACCGTCGACGGGCGGAGCCGAACCTCGTCCACGGTGACCGGTGTGGTCGTGGCTGCGAGCGTGCCGATCTCGGCCTCCAGCGCCTTCACGACGCGGGGTGTGAGGTCCGGGATGTGGCGTGGATCTCCCCAGCCTCGCCAGCTCATCGGCTGGTCCGGTGGTGCGATGTGTGTCGAGGATGCCGGCATGTGGTCGCTACTGTGCCTCGGGATGCCCGACACCGTCACAGCCCGCCGGACCGGAGAGGTCCCGAGGCCGGTGCCGTCGGCGTTGTCGGCCGCCAGACGGCGGGCCGACCTGGACCGCCTGGGCAACGGCTGGCGGCCGGACGTCCTGGTGATCGGTGCCGGCTTCACCGGCTGCGGGGTGGCGCTCGACGCGGTGACGCGCGGACTGTCGGTGGCCGTCGTCGACGTGGGGGACCTGGGCTCGGGTACGTCCGGCTGGTCGTCCAAGCTGGTCCACGGCGGCCTGCGGTACCTGGCCAGCGGCGACGTGAGGCTGGCCTGGGAGTCCGCGGTGGAGCGTGGTGTGCTGATGGAGCGAACGGCGCCCCACCTGACCAGGGCACTGCCGTTCCTGACCCCGATCGGGGTCGGCGCATCGGTCGCCATGACCGCACTGGTCGGGTTGGGGTATCTGGCGGGGGACGTGCTGCGACTGACCGCCGGGACGGCCGGTCGGACCTTGCCGTCACCTCGGTGGGTCTCCTCGCGTGTGGCACGGCGTCTGGCCCCGACCGTGCGGACGGCCGGAGCGGCCGGCGCACTGGTGAACACCGACGGCCAGGTGGTCGATGACGTCCGGTTGGTGGTTGCGCTGGCCCGCACCGCAGCGGCCTTCGGAGCACGGGTGCTGCCCTACGTCGGCGCGGCAGCGGTCGAGCGGACCCGTGCGGAACTCAGGGATGAGATGACCGGCGAGACGTTCACCGCGACGGCTGGTCGGGTGGTCGTGGCGGCCGGGGTGTGGTCGGACACGCTGGACGACCGGGTTGCCCTGCGGCCGAGTCGTGGTGCTCATCTGGTGATCGACGGCGCAGCGCTGGGACATCCGACAGCCGGCATCACCGCACCGGTGCCGGGCCACCCGACCCGGTTCGTGTTCCTGCTACCCCAGCCCGACGGTCGGGTCTATCTCGGTCTGACCGACGAGGAGGCCGGCGGGCCGATCCCCCGCGAGGCTTCAGTCACGCCGGAGGAGCAGGCGTTCCTGCTGGACGTGGCCGGTGGGGTGCTCACGCGGCCGCTCGCACCCGATGCTGTCCTGGGTGGCTTCGTGGGCTACCGCCCGTTGGTCCAGCCCATCGACGCCTCGGGAGCGCGGGGCAGCACCCCCGATCTGTCCCGCCGGCATCTGGTCGTGGACGACGGGGAGGGGCCCATCACGGTGGTCGGCGGCAAGCTGACGACGTACCGGGCCATGGCCGCCCAGACCGTCGACCGTCTGACCGATCGGCCCGGTCGCACTCGCTCGCAGCCGCTGGTTGGGGCGCTGCCCCGAGCGCGACTGGCCGCCTGGCCGGAGGACCCGTGGTTGGTGGCCCGCTACGGGGCAGAGGCGTCGGTCCTGTCGAGCATGATGCGCGACGAGCCCTCCCTGGCCGAACCCGTCGTACCGGGACTGCCCTACCGCAGAGCGGAGTTCCGGTTCGCCGTCGACCGCGAGGGGGCACTCACCGTCGACGACCTCGTCGACCGGCGAACCCGCCTGGGGTTGGTCCGCGCGGACCGTGTGCTGGCCGCCCCGGTGGCGGCGTCGTTCGTGCCGTGAGGGTCACTGCACGCGAACGGACATCGTTCCGGTCCGGCCGTCCACGATGGTGCTCTCCAGGACGTACTCCCCGCTGATCGGCAGGGTGAGCGGGTCGCTGACGTTCGTGGTTCCCTGGCCGGTGCAGTCGCTGAACCCGTTGTTGAGCTGCCCCACTCGAGCGCCGGTGGGGCTTCGCAGTTCGACGTCGACGCACACCTCGCCCTGGGCATCGGTTGAGGTGAGCCCGGAGTAGCTGATCGCCACGGTCTGTCCCTCGGCGCCCGTGAACGTCCCGCGGTGGAGCAGCCCCGGCCGATCGACGGTGACCGGGATGGGCGTGCCGAGCGTCAGCGGCTCGTTGACGACGGGTGTGACGTGCAGGTCCAGGTCGGCGCGTCCGCCGAAGGCCATCGCCGCCTCGACCACGTAGGTGCCGTCGGTCGGCAGGACGACAGCATCGGTCAGGCCCTGGGACGGACTCTGTTCGGTGCAGTGGGTGAAGCCATTGGTCATCTGTGCGATCACGCTGTTGTCCAGCGGCGTTCGCAGCCGGATCTCGGTGCAGACGCCGCGGTCCACGTCGTCGGGGACGAAGTTGCGATAGCCGATGGAGACCTGGTCGTTCTCCTGTCCCTCGAACACCGTTCGATGGACCTCGCCGGGCCGGCTGACCGACACCGGTACCGCTGGGTCGCCGGGCTGGATCTCGACCTCGGGCGCCCCCGTCACGAAGACCTCGAGGGTCGCGGAGAGACCGTCCGCGATGGAGGTCTGCAGGTTGTAGGTGCCGCCCGCCCCGAGGAGGATCGACGACACGGAGCCGGCAGCGGCGTTCGGTCGATCGCTGCAGTGGGAGAAGCCGTTGGTCAGCGCGGCGATCTCCCGGCCGTCGGGATCGGTCAGGATCATCTCCACGCAGACCGTCGTCTCGGAGTCGGCGGCGATCAGGTCGCGGTAGCCGATGCCGATCCGCTCACCCGGTAGCGCATCGAAGGTGATCCGGTCGACATCATCGCTCGTCAGCGACAGGGCCACTGGACCGATGTCCTCGAACGGCGTGGTGGGCGTCGGCGGCAGTCCCGCCGTGACCCGGGTCTCCTCGCAGAGCGAGGCGACGATCGCACAGGTCAGGACCGGGCTTGCAGCCGGGTCGCCACCCACACCGCCATCCAGGAAGGCCTGGGTCGGCGCGGGGATCCGGCCGTCCTGCGCCAGCACGATCGGCGCGTCGAAGGCGGCGGCGTGGGAGGCGAGCGCAAACCCACTGGCCCAGGCGTTCTCACCCTCGCCCTGGGTGATGATGACCCGCTCGGCATCTGCCGCGCTCTCATCACCCGCGATCTTGGCGATCTCGATGGCGGTCTCGTCCCGCGAGTTACCGGCAACGCGTTCGACGGCGATGCCCATGCCGGCAAGCTGGTCGGTGACTGCTGCGCTGACGGCGGCGGTCCCGCCCATGACGAGCACCGTCGTGATGTTCGAACCCGACAGGTAGTCGGCCGTCGCCCGGGTCAGCGTCTCGGTCTGCGTGAGCAGGATGGGCAGCTTCTGGCGCGCGGCGACACCCCCGGCGGCCAGCGTGTCGGCGAAGCCCTGTGACTCCGGTCCGCCGGGGGCCGGAAACGCCCGTGCCAGCATGGCGGTGGTTGCGCCCGCGGCATCGGTGGCCGCCACGTCGATGGCCGTCTCGAACCGGGAACCCCCCTCCCGTCGCTCGACCTCCAGGCCCTGACCCGACAACTCCGCCTCCACAGCGGCCGACACCGCCGCGGTGCCACCGAGGATCACCGCACGAGTTGCGCCCAGATCCGTGATCTGCTGGGTGACGCTGGCCGGGATCGGCCCATCGGTCGGGACCATCAGCAGCGGCGCGGTGTCCTGCAGGTAGCCCGACGCCAGGGCATCGGCGAAGCGGTCGTCCCGGGTGATGAGGACCGTCTCACTGGTGGTGAACGTCTCCTCGGCGATCGTGACCGCGATGTCGATGTTGGTCGGCTGCTGCTCGTCCTCCACCAGGGCCAGCGTGTCCCCAGCCCGTGTCTCCTCACCGGCCTGCGCACGCGATCCCGGCAGCAACGCCGCCACGAGCGCGAGGAGGAGGATGGGTGGAAGGAGGGTGAGGCGTGCGGCCGATCCCGCTGCGGTGTGTGATGTCCCCATGGGCGTGTAGCACACCAGACGGCGCGTCCAGATCCAAGCCGACGTTGGGGAACCGGTAGGATCCCGCCGCGTGGAAGCCCTGATGACGCAGATCGTGAAGGCCTACGACGTTCGCGGGACCGTGCCGGACCAGCTGAACTCCGACGTCTGCCTCGCCCTCGGCCGCGCCGCCGCAGTGGAGCTCGGTGGCCCCGAGATCGTCGTGGCTCGTGACATGCGGCCGTCCGGTGTGGAGCTGGCGGACGCCTTCATGCGTGGCGTCCGGATGCACGGGGTCGGTACGGTCGACCTGGGCCTCGGCTCCACCGACCTGCTGTACTACGCGTCGGGCTCACTCGACCTCCCCGGGGTCATGTTCACGGCCAGCCACAACCCCGCTGGCTACAACGGGATGAAGTTCTGCCGGGCCGGTGCCGCGCCGGTGTCCACCAACACCGGGCTGCTGGCCATGCGCGACCGGGCGGCCAGTGGAGCATTGGCTGCACCGGCCAGGCGACCCGGCTCGCACCGCACCATCGATGACATGGTCGGTCGGTTCGCCGAGCACGTCCGATCCTTCATCGACGTCGCCCAGATGAGCCCGCTCCGAGTCGCCGTCGATGCTGGGAACGGGATGGCCGGTCTGATGGTGCCGGCCGTGTTCGAGAGCCTGCCGATCGACCTGGTGCCGCTGTACTTCGAGTTGGACGGCACGTTCCCGAACCACCCGGCCAACCCGCTCGAGCCGGAGAACCTCCGTGATCTGCAGGCGCGCGTGGTGGCCGAGGGATGCGACATCGGCCTGGCCTTCGACGGCGACGCCGACCGGATGTTCTGCGTCGACGAGCAGGGGAGGGCGGTGTCCCCCTCGATCGTGACGGCCATGATCAGCGAGTCGCTGCTGGCGGCCGACCCCGGGGCCACGATCCTGTTCAACGTGATCTGCTCGCGGATCGTCCCCGAGACGATCGAGCGTGCCGGCGGCGTCGGGGTCCGGACCCGTGTCGGCCACAGCTTCATCAAGGAGGTCATGGCCGAGACCGGTGCGATCTTCGGTGGCGAGCACTCGGCGCACTACTACTTCAGGGACAACTACCGGGCCGACTCCGGTCTCATCGCCGCCGTCATCCTGCTCGAGATTCTCGCCCGGTCAGCCCAGCCCTTCTCCGCCCTGGCCGCCCCCTACGACGTCTACGCCGCGTCAGGCGAGATCAACTCGACGGTGCCCGATACCGATGCCGCGATGAATGCGGTCCGGGCCGACTTCGCTGCTGAGGCCGAGATCGCGGACCGTGACGGGCTGCTGGTGGAGGCCGACACGTGGTGGTTCAACCTGCGCCCCTCGAACACCGAGCCGTTCCTGCGCCTCAACGTCGAGGCGGAGGACCCTGCCATCATGGCAGCGGTCCGCGACCGCGTACTGTCCATCATCCGGTAAGACGTCCATCCGAGAGAGAGCACCCCACATGGCTGTCCCCAAAGACCTGGTCGAACTGCTGCGCTGCCCGTGCGACACCCACTCCGAGATCGAGTACAAGGAGCGGCGCCAGGTGATCCTGTGCAACGAGTGCACTGCGGTCTTCCCCGTCCGCGACAACATCCCGGTGATGCTGCTGGACGAGGCGAAGCCGCCGCGTGGTCAGCAGGAGATCACCACCGGCGACGGCACCATCATCCGCAGCAAGTAGGACTGTTGTGACTGACACCGCATCTGCACTTCGGGAACGCCTCGGCGACCGGCAGCCGACCGTCATGATGACCCTCGGGTCGGGGCTCGGATCCCTGGCCGATGGTGTGGAGGACCGCCTCGAGATCCCCTTCGCCGACGTCGGACTGCCCGACACCTCGGTGCCCGGACACGCCGGGAAGTTCGTCTCGGGGACGATCGACGGCGTCCAGGTACTGGTCCAGCAGGGGCGGGTGCACCTCTACGAGGGGCTGGGCGTCGACCGGGTCGTGGCTGCCGTGCTCGCCGCGGCGGAGATCGGGGTTGGTACCTATGTCGTCACGAACGCCGCGGGGGGGTTGGCTGACACCTTCGACCCCGGCGACCTCATGGTCATCGCCGACCACATCAACCTGAGCGGTCACAACGCACTGACCGGGCGGGTGCCGCCACTGTTCCTGGACCAGTCCAACGCCTACGACGCGGACCTGCGGGCCTCCTTCGAGGCGACCGCCAAGGACCTCGGCGTGTCGTTGCAGCGCGGGGTGTACGTCGGCCTGGCGGGGCCCACCTACGAGACACCGGCCGAGGTGATGATGCTCCGCGTCGTGGGCGGGCACGCCGTCGGGATGTCCACCGTCAACGAGGTGATCGCCGCCAACGCCGAGGGCATGCGGGTGATGGGCTGCTCCCTGATCACCAATGTCCACCGGTTGGGGGGCACCCCGACCGATCACGAGGAAGTGATGCGGGAGGGCAAGGCTGCAGGTCCCCGCCTCGCCGGCGTGCTGAAGGCCTGGCTGCCGACGCTCTGAGCGGCGGACCGGGCTCGCGGGAGGGCGGGTACCATCTGCCGCCGACATGGCCGACCTCCTGACCGACCTCGACGCGCTGTTGCAGAGCCGCAAGCGCGAGCAGCCGGCTGACTCCTACTCCGTCTCCCTGATCACCGATCCGGTCGTGGCGCAGCGCAAGATCATGGAGGAGGCCTTCGAGGTCTGCCTGGAGCTCGGTGCCGCGGAGGTGGATCAGGACCGGACGGCGTCCGAGGCCGCCGACCTGGTCTTCCACCTGATGGCGGGGCTCACCGGCGCCGGGGTGAGGTGGGAACAGGTCCTGGCCCATCTGGCCCGTCGCCGCCGCTGAGCCCGACGTCGACCCACACGTCCTGTTGCCGGAGAGTCCTGCCTGATGAACGCCATCCCTGCCCGACAATCGACCAACGGCCGCGCCCGCGTCGCCGTCCCCTCCAAGGGGCGGTTGCGCGACGAGGTGCTCAAGCTGCTGACGACCGCCGGGTATCCCACCTCCGGCCTGCGGGGCTCCGGATCGATGGCCCTGGCCGGCAAGGGCCTGGAGCTGATCGAGATGCGCCCGCGGGACGCCGCCGCCGCGCTCTGTGCTGGTGCGCTTGACGGCGCCTTCATCGCCACCGACATCGCCATGGAGCACAGAGTCACCGAGTTCGCCTCCCAGCCCCTCGGGTTCGCTCGCTCGACGTTGGTCGTGGCCAGCAAGGACGACGACGGCCGAGCGGACCTAGCTGACCTGTCCGGCTGTGTCGTCGCGACGCACATGCCGAACCTCACCGAGCAGTTCTTCGAGGAGAAGGGTGTCGACGTCCGGGTCGTGGCCATGGGCGGGTCGCTCGAGGGCGTCTGTGCCGCCGGGCTTGCCGACGCGATCGTGGACAACTCCGAGACCGGGACGTCGCTGCGGCAGAACCGGCTGAAGGTCCTGACCGAGATCAAGGCGTGCGAGGCCGAGTTCGTCCACCAGTCAGGCCACCCTGCCCTCGAGGACCTCGAGCTGCGGCTGGAGGCCGCCCTTGCCGCCCGGCAGCACCGCTACGTCATGCTGCACCTGCCACGGGAGCGGATCGAGGACCTGATCCTGATGTTCCACGGGCTCGAGTCGCCGACCGTGCTGCCGTTGGCGGGCCGTGACGACCTGGCTGCCGTCCACTTCGTCGCGCAGAACGGGCAGCTGTGGGAGCGGCTGACGGACCTCCGTGACATCGGGGCCACCGACATCGTGGCCACCCAGCCGGTCGCCCTCCTCGACTTCCTACCGGAGTAGCCGCCCACGGGCCCCGTCCCCTCCCGAGACAGCGGTCGGTCTGACTTTCGGTCCACCGTCTCGCGGCTGACTTTCGGTACATGAGTTGGTGCCGCCCCGGGTCCTGCGCGTACCGAGAGTTCTGTGGCCCCAGGTCAGGCCCCACTCTCAGTACACCAGCCGGAGCCCGGCTCCCACGTGTGCACCGAGAGTCCAGGCTGCGCGAGATGATGGCTGCCCGCGCCCCCCACGACGAACTAGACCGAGGCCGGCGTCCGCAACTCTGCCAACAGGTCTCGGACGCGCTGTTCCAGATCATCGCGGATCGGCCGCACGGCCTCCAGAGCCTTGCCCGATGGGTCCTCGATCTCCCAGTCGAGATACCGCTTGCCGGGGAACACCGCGCAGGCGTCACCGCAACCCATCGTGACCACCACGTCGGCCGCTCGGACGATCTCGTCGGCCCAGGGCTGGGGGATCTCCTGACTGATGTCGATGCCCTTCTCCTTCATCGCTGCCACGGCTGCACGGTTCACCTCGCTTGCTGGCTCCGAGCCGCCCGAGAAGACGTCGACCGCGCCGCCGGAGAGATGACGCATCCACCCCGCCGCCATCTGGGAGCGTCCGGCGTTGTGGACGCAGAGGAACAGGACGCTGGGATTCAGGTCGAGGTCGCTCGACTCCAGGCGGATCAAGGCGCGGAGGCGGTCGGCGGCAAACCGCTCCGCAAGCAGCGGCACCCAGTCAGGGATGGTGGCGTTCGCGACGATCCGGTCAAGCGACTCATCGACGAATCTGGCGATTGTCTCGGTGTTCAACTGCCCGTCAAACCGCTGACGGAGGCGTTCGACGGCCTGCTTGACGTCGAGTTGCTGGCTGGGAGTGAGTTGGACGGTCATGGCGGGGTCCTTCCTTCGTGTCGATTCGGTTGCGAGGCCGCTCCGGCGGCAACAGCGCGGATGCGCTGATCGATCTCTGTGAACGCGGTCCGGAACGCGGCAGCGGTGCCAACCTGTCGGGGATCGGGGACCGACCAGTGCCAACGTCTGCGGGCCGGCCAGGCCCCGGCCTCGTTTGCCCGATCGCACACCGAGATCACGAGGGCAGAGTCCAAAGACACCTGGTCGTAGCCCTGTGGCCGCACGACGGAGAGGTCAACGCCGAAGTCCCGGGCGATCTCGACCGCGATCGGGTGGACGCGTGATGCCGGTTGGCACCCTGCACTGCGGGCTTGATCACCCACGATGTTCGTCCACAGTCCGGCCGCAAACGGCGAGCGCGCGGAGTTGTGCGTGCAGACGAAGACGACGCTCTGCCCTGGCATGGGGACCCCAACCGTCAACTGACTCACTCGCGATCGATCGAGCTGCAGGTACCGGCGGCGGCGATCACCCTCCGAGGTATGTCGACGGACCAGATCGGCATCTTCCAAGACCTTGAGGTGATGGGCCAGACGGTTACCCCGGAGACCGGTCAGCCGCGCCGCCTCAGAGAACGTCATATCGGTCCACTGCAGCGCGTCAACGATCTGGAGGCGGTGCGCATCGCCGAGGGCGGCATGCCCTGCGGCTCGTTCAGCCACGTTCACACCAGGACCTTATAGGTCAAGCCATTTTGAGTCAAATTCGACGGACCTATTAGGTGTGGAGTGAGTCTCTCGGTACACCGGGCGTTGTCCTCCGCGAGCCGGTCGGGTACCGAGAGTCTTGATGGCGCGGGTCAGGTACGACTTCCAGCGCAACGGTCTCCCGCACCGCCTACCCCTGTGTGCGGAGAGTCGCGGGCAGCCCCAATGACGAGATCTGACCTCGCTCTCGCCGACGTCTACGTCGTCAGGACGATCTTGCCGAAGAGCTCACCCTCGGCCATCCGGCTGTACGCCTCATGGGCCTCGGACAGCGGGTAGGTGGCGTCGATCAGCGGCGTCAGCCCACTGGTGGCCATGAACTGCATCAGCTTGGCCAGCTCCTTGCGGGTGCCCATGGTCGACCCGATGACCCGCAGCTGACGGAAGAACAGGTGCGCCAGCCCTCCCGGTGCGTCCCCGCTTGTCATCCCGGCGACCACGACGGTGCCCTGGGTCCGGACCGAGCGGAGGGAGTGCTCCCACGTCGCCCGGCCGACGGTCTCGAGGACCCCGTCGACGCGCTCCGGCAGACGGGAGCCGGACTCGAACGCCTCATGGGCGCCGAGCTCGACGGCCTTCTCCTGCTTCTGCTCCGAGCGACTGGTCACCCACATCCGCAGGCCGGCCGCGCGACCCAGCAGGATCGCGGCGGTGGAGACCCCACCACCGGCGCCCTGCACCAGCACGGTGTCGCCGGGCTTGAAGCCGCCCTGGACGAAGAGCATCCGATACGCCGTCAGGTACGCGACCGGGAGGCAGGCAGCCTGCTCGAATGTCAGCTCCGCCGGCTTGTCGATCAGATTGGGGGAGGGGACGGCCAGCTTCTCCGCGTGGGTGCCCGGGTGGTGTTCGCTGAACAGCGAGAACCGCACATCGGGGTCGTTCTCGTCGCCCATCCCGTCCGCCCCGACGACGACGCCGTGGCACACGACCTCGCGCCCGTCGGCGGTGACACCGGCGGCGTCACCTCCCAGGATCATCGGCAGTTGGCTCTCCTTCAGACCCACGCCCTTCAGCGACCAGATGTCGTGGTGGTTCAGTCCGGCCGCCTTGACGGTGACCAGCTCCCAGCCGTCGGGGACTGCTGGGTCGTCGACCTCCTCCACACGCAGTCCCTGCAGGGGGTTCTCGGCGTCGAATGATTCCGCATAGGCAGCAAGCATGTCCGCAGCCTCGCACAGATCCCTCGCCTGTGGACAACGGGGCCGGCAACGAGCGGAGCCGTGCCACCATCACGAGATGTCGGTCATCCTCGATCTGCTGGTCCCACCACGCTGCCTCGGCTGCCTGGCACGGAGCCGTGATGGGCTCTGCACCACCTGCGCGGCAGATCTGGAGGACGACGGTGTCCCTCACCGCCTCGCGCCGGGTGTGCTCGCCACGGCGGTCTTTGCCTACGAGGACCCGCTGGCGGGAGCCATCAAGCGCGTCAAGACCGACGGCATGCGGGAGGGGGCCCGACACCTGGCGACGATCATCGACCCGCATCTGCCGCGTCAGGTGCCTCGAACCTGGGTGCCCGCCCCCCGGCGGCGGGCTCGACGCCGCGGGCTGGATCTTCCAGAGGTCTTGGCCGGGCCACAGGCCACCCGCCTGCTCAGCGCCCGGGCCGGCCGGCGCGATCAGGGTGGGTTGAGCGCGAAGGACCGGCGGCGCTCAGCAATCGGCGCGTTCGAGGCCCACGGGCGGGTGCCGCAACGGCTGGTGCTCGTCGACGACGTCCGTGCCACCGGCGCCACGCTGCTCGCCGCTGCCAGGGCACTCCAGGCCGCCGGCGCGCAGCGCGTGCTGGCGATCACGCTCGCGGGCGCAGCAGGCGCACCCTCGGCAGCACGTCAAGCCGAGTCGGGACGCTGGTGATGACCACACCTCGCTGGAACAGCAGCGCACTCTTGAGCTGCAGCACGGAGGTGTTGTGCAACGACCGCTGCCACGGCTTGGGGAGCACGTACTCGCTCATCACGACGGTCACCACCGCGTACTGGCCGTCCGGCTCGAAGTCCTCCAGGTAGTGGCGGACCGAGTCCACCACCGCCCGGTAGGGGCTGTCGATGATGTCCAGTGGCATGTCCACGCCCAGGGTCTGCCACGCCTCCAGGATCTCCCCGGAGCGACGACCGCCGACGTTGACCGAGAGGGCCTGGATCGACGTGGACTCGAGCGACTGCGCGTAGGCGATCGCCCGCATCGCGGCCGTGTGGACGCGGTTGACCAGGACGACCACATGGTGCTGGACCGGTTCGATGACCTGGTAGGGGCCGTCCCCCCCGGGTGGGGCCACCACGTTGGTGACCACCGTCCGTCCGTCCGCTACCAGCGCGGCTTTGGCCCGTTGGGCGCCACGGTGGGCCCTGGCCAGATCGACCCAGGTGTCGGAGCGGGTCTCCGGGATCATCGAGACCACGAAGGCATCGGGTCGCTGGGCCGCCAACTCTCGCGCCGCGTTGCGCATCGACAGGGCGGGTGAGGTGGTGATGCCCTGCGCCAACTCGGCGACGTCCAGGTCGGGTGCCAGCGTGCGCCAGCGCTCCCGGGTGTTCGCCCGCCGGCTGCCGCTTGGGACGAGCACACCCTCAACCCTGTCCGAGCCGATGGCGATGGCGTAGGCGACGGCGGCTGCAGTGGCCGCGTCGACCCGATCCTCGATGATCGCGACGTTGATCTCTCTACGGGACTGCGGTGCCACGCCGAGTTCCTGCACGGCCTGCGCGAAGGCTCGGTAGTGCCGATTGATCGCCGCCATGCCCCACACCAGCAACGGGCCGATCAGCAGCACGATCCACGCACCGACGAAGAACTTGGTCACCAGGACGATGACCAGCACCGCAGACGTGGCAGTCGCACCGACCAGGTTGAGGGCCAGCGACGCCCGCCAGCCGGAGGACCGCTCGCGCAGCCAGTGCCGCACCATGCCGGCCTGGGAGAGCGAGAAGGCCGTGAACACGCCGACGATGTAGAGCCCGACGAGGTCGGTGACCCGAGCGCCGGCCGCCGCCACGAGCACGGCCGCAGCCGCCGAGAGCGCCAGGATGCCGTTGGAGAACACCAGCCGATCACCGCGTCGGGCCAACTGCCGCGGTAGGTACTGGTCGGCCGCCAAGGCCGACGCCAGTCGGGGGAAGTCCGCGTAGGCCGTGTTGGCCGCCAGGAACAGGATCGCGGCGGTCGCGACCTGGACGGCGAAGAAGCCCGAGCTGTCGGCACCGAACACGGCGGCCGCGATCTGGGAGGTCACCGTGCGCTCGAGGCCGTCGACCGCGACGACCCCGTCGATGCGGGTTGCCAGGTAGGCGATGCCGCCCAACAGCGGAACCGCGATCGCTCCGATGACCCCCAGCGTCTTGGCCGCATTGGCCGCAGCCGGCGGGCGGAAGACGCCGACCCCGTTGGAGACCGCCTCGACGCCGGTCAGGGAGGTGGAGGCGGTCGCAAACGCCCGCAAGACGACCAAGGCCGTCAGCCCGGTGCCGACCTCTGCCACGGCGGGTTGGTCGAAGGGCACCGTCGCACACCCCTGCACGCACTGGACGAGCCCTCGGGCGATCATGGCCACCATCACGATGAGGAAGCCGTAGACCAGCACCGCGACCGGGACACTGACATCCCGCACGCCACGCAGGTTGATGACCGTGATGACCCCCACGAAGGTCAGGGCGATCACGAGCCGAGCCGAGGTGAGCTGCGGGAAGGCTGACACGACGGCGGCGGTCCCGGCCGCGACGGACACGGCGACGGTCAGGGTGTAGTCGATCAGCAGCGCGGCTGCTGCCGAGAGACCGGCCCCCTCACCTAGGTTGGTCCGGGCGACGCGGTACGCACCGCCGCCGTCCGGATAGGCGCGGATGGTCTGGCGGTAGCCCGCGATCACCACGACGATCAGCAGTCCGACAAGTGCGGCGATCGGCCAGACCGTTGACACCGCGGCCGTCCCGGCGACCGCCAGGACGATCATCGTCTCCTCGGTTGCGTAAGCCGCGGACGAGAGCGTGTCCGAGGCGAAGACCGGCAGGCCGAGCCACGGCGGCACGACCTGTTCGGTCAACTCCCCACTGGCACGGGGATCGCCGATCAACCGGCGCTTGAGTGAGCTGACAATTGCCATTGGAGAGCGCAAGGGTACGCAGGATGGGTCACACTGAGGCCAATGCGCGTCATCATCGCTGGCTGCGGCCGAGTCGGTTCCGGCCTGGCGTCAGGTCTTGACCATCTGGGGCATCAGGTCGCGGTGATCGATCGGAACGCGCGGTCGTTTCGCCGACTGGGGGCCGACTTCGGGGGCCGGACCATCACCGGGGTGGCGTTCGACCGGGAGACCCTCGCGCAGGCCGAGGTCGAGGATGCCGACGCGTTCGTGGCGGTGACGAGCGGGGACAACTCGAACATCGTGTCCGCGCGAACGGCGCGGCGGGCCTTCGGGGTGCGGACCTGCGTGGCTCGGATCTACGACTCGCGGCGGGCCGCCATCTACGAGCGGCACGGCATCACCACGATCGCCACCACCCGCTGGTCCATCGATGCCGTCCTGGGGCAGATCCTCACCGACGCGGCCCGCATCGAGACGACCATCGGGCCGGGGGAGGGGGACGTCGTCGTCATCTCCCACGACCTGCCGGCGCACGGCGGACCCTGGGACGTGGCCCACTTCGAGCGGGACGGCAAGTGGTCCCTGACGGCCGTCAGCCGAACGGGGCAGACCACGATCCCCGTGCCACGACAGCTGGTCCAGGCAGGTGAGCGGGTCCACATCGCCGTACATCGCGACTTCCTGGACGACGTCGAGGCGGCCCTGACCACACTCGGGGCCGAGACGGCCGAGGGCACCTGATGCGCATCGTCATCGCCGGTGCGGGCGGGGTTGGTCGGTACCTGGCCAGTGAACTGGACGCCCGCGGGCACGACCTGACGCTGATCGAGCTCCGCCAGGACGCCCTGGCCAAGATCGTCACTGGTGACATCACGGTCATCGACGGGGACGCCTGCTCTCCCGACACCCTCGAGGAAGCAGACCTCCGCGACGCCGATGTGATGGTCGCGCTGACGGGCGACGACGAGGACAACCTGGTCATCAGCCTGTTGGCCAAGGAGGAGTTCGCCGTCCCCCGCGTCCTCGCCCGGGTCAACTACCCCTCCAACGAGTGGCTCTTCGACGAGTCGTGGGGCGTCGACCTGGCGGTCTCCCCACCGCACCTGCTGACCGCGTTGGTGGAGGAGGAGGTGCTCTCCGGGGACCTGATCTCCCTCCTCAAGCTGCAGCGGGGCGAGGTCGAGTTGCTGGAGGTCCGTCTGGACGACTCGAGCGTGGCCGTGGGAGAGCGGGTGGACGCGCTTGAGCTGGGGCCGGGCAGCGCGGTCGTGGCCATCGTCCGGGGCAGCCGCGTCCTTCCGGCGCGTGGCACGACGGCGCTTGCGGAGGGCGATGAGGTCCTGGCGCTCACCCCGGTCGGCCAACTCGAGTCCGTCCGGCAGGCGCTGATCGGCTAGACGCCGACGGGGGTCAGCCCTTCAGCTCCGAGCAAGCGTACGGATCCCGGACCAGACACCAGGTGGGGTTGCGCATCACGGGGACATCGCCGTCGGTGCAGACCGTCCCCTGCAGCCGCAGGCCTCGGCCCAACTCGAGACCTCCCATCACCTCGACCTCGGTCCAGACGGCCCGCAGCTTGCCGGTGCCATCTGTGATCGTCGCCTCCATCGATTGGCCAGGTACCAGCCGCAGACGTTGGATGACGCCGAGTGTCGTCGCGTGCTCACGAGCGGTCAACTCGTTGATGTGGGTGCAGCCGTCGAACAGGTTCCACCATGCCTGGAGTGGTCCGCTCCCGGCTGATTCGGCTCTGGACTCCACGGTCTGTGACATTTGGCTACTCGTTCGGTGACATTGATTCGGGGGAGTAAGACTTGCGCGACTCTGCGATACCTACGATCCTACCAAGGAGCGACAACCTGGAGGTGATCGGCATTCGTCTGCAGACTCCCGCGAGCTGCTTGCCATCACGTCCGTCCAGACCCCGCTCGGCGACCGGCCGATGGCGGGGTCTTGTCGTTGTTGGCACAGCAACCGCGGCCCACGCCAGCCGCACGAACAGGAGCACTCGTGGACATCATTCTCCGAGCCAGGAACTGCGACGTCTCTAGTCGAGTCAAGGACGAAGCGCGTCGCAAGGTTGAGCACGCGACCCGCATCTTCGACCGGATCATCGATCTCGAGGTCAGTTTCTCGGAGGAACACAATCCACGCATACCCGACCCGGCCTCCGTCGAGATCACCGCCAGGTCCAAGGGGCACACCGTCCGCGCCGTGGGTGCGGGGGCCGACCATCACGAGGCCACCGACAAGGCCATAGACCGCCTGGAGCGTCAACTTCGCCGCTACAAGACCCGACTGGTCGACCGTGGACGCCGCAACCGTGTGGACCACACACCCGTCGACACCACACCACCGGACATCGAGGCCGTGATGGTCGAGCCGGAGCCCGAGCCGGTCATCGTCCGCCGCAAGCAACACGAGCTGACGCCCATGTCCCCCGAGGAGGCGGTCCTGCAACTCGAGTTGCTGGGCCATGACTTCTACCTCTTCACCAACGCCGAGACCGGTGACCCGAACGTCGTCTATCATCGCGACGGCGGCGATGTCGGCCTGATCGAAGGTACGGCTACCGTCATGGCCAGTTGAAGGGGCACGGCGGAAACGGTGCTGACCTGCGGATGTTCGGCCGGTTAGGCTTGTCACCGCAGGTGTCGTCTTGAAACGGAAAGCGAAACAGTGAGCGACGAAGCGCAGAGCGGGTCAGCCTCGGGCGAGGAGGAGGAGAGCGACTCGATCAAGGTCATCGTTGCCGACGACCACGCCCTGTTCCGTCGGGGCCTGTTCATGGTGCTCGAGTCCGAGACGGACATCGACGTCGTGGCCGAGGCCAACGACGGTGAGGAGGTCGTCCAGCTCACCGAGTCGCACATCCCCGACCTCGTCCTCATGGATGTCCGCATGCCCGGCACCACCGGCATCGAGGCCACCAAGGCGATCAAGGACAAGGTTCCCTCCACCAAGATCCTCATGCTGACCATCTCCGACGAGGAGGAGGACCTCTACGACGCCATCAAGGCGGGCGCGTCGGGGTATCTGCTGAAGGAGATCTCCATCGACGAGGTGGCCGACGCCATCCGCAGCGTGCACGCGGGGCAGTCGCTGATCTCGCCGTCGATGGCGTCGAAGCTGCTCAACGAGTTCGCCCTCATGGCGAAGAAGGACGAGCAGAAGCAGCAGATGCCGGCGCCGCGGCTGACCGATCGGGAGATGGAGGTGCTCACGTTGGTCGCCAAGGGGATGAACAACCGTGACATCGCCAAGGAGTTGTTCATCTCCGAGAACACCGTGAAGAACCACGTCCGCAACATCCTTGAGAAGTTGCACCTGCACAGCCGCATGGAAGCCGTGGTGTACGCCGTGCGCGAGAAGCTGCTCGAGATCAAGTAGAGGGGTAAGCCCGTGTCAGACAATCCGCAGAACCCAGGCCAGGGCGGACAGAACCCGCCTCCGGGCCCGCCACCAGGCGACTGGTCGCAGGCCCCCGGGCAGCCGCCGTCCCAGCAGTGGGGCGGTCAGGACCAGTGGGGCAACCAGGGTGGCGGCTACCAGCCGCAACCCCAGTACGGCCAGCAGCAGCCCCAGGGTGGCAACGGGATGGCCATCGCGGCACTCGTGCTGGGCATCCTCGGCTTCATCGGCGGCTTCTTCGTCGTCGGTGCGCTGCTCGGCGTCGTCGCGATCATCCTCGGGTTCATCGCCCGCGGGAAGGTCAAGCGCGGGGAGGCCACCGGTGGCGGCATGGCGCTGGCCGGGATCATCCTGGGCATCCTCGGCGTCCTGATCGCCGTGGCGTTCGTCGCCCTCGGCGCGGCGCTGTTCAACGCCGCTGAGGACAACTTCGACAGCTTCGCGGACTGCGTCGAGCAGGCGGGCAACGACCAGGCAGCTCTGGACGCGTGCGGCCAGGACTTCACCGAGGACCTCTTCGGCGAGTAGGCCGGGGGCCCGCGCCTCGCGGGCCGAATGCCGGATGAGGTGATCTGATGCCCACGACCGATCATCTTCGGTTGGAGAGTGCTACTTCGCGAGTGGAGATCGACCTCGGCGACGGGGGCCGCATCCGTACCTGGCACATCGGTGACACCCAGGTCCTGGCCACCACCGGCGCGGCGTACGCCCGCGGCCTGTTCGTCATGGCTCCCTGGGTCGGGCGCACCCGTGAGGCGCGGTTCGACGTCGATGGCCGCACGGTGGAGCTCCCGGCAACGCTCGCGCCCCACGCTCTTCACGGCACCGTGTGGTCAACTAGGTGGGAGTCCGACGGTGATGGCTGGATCCGCGCCGACCTGACCGACGAGTGGCCCTTCGCCGGGTTCGTGCGACAGCAGATAGTGCTGAGCGACACCGGTCTGGACCTGCGGCTCGAACTGCACGCCACCGACGAACCGATGCCCGGCGACCTCGGCTGGCACCCCTGCTTCCGGCGTCGCATCGAGGGGGGCGAGCCAGCCGAGCTGTCGTTCGCCGCGACGACGATGTACGTGCGCGAGGCGGACGGCGTCACAGGGCGTCGCACCACCGAGCCAACGCCCGGTCCCTGGGATGACTGCTTCACCGACCTCACCGACCCGGCGACGGTCACTTGGCCGGGTCGGCTGGCCATCGACGTGACCTCGACGCTGTCCCACCTCGTCGTGTTCGACGAGTGGCCCACCATGGTTGCCATCGAGCCACAGTCCGGTCCGCCGGACTCCCTCAACAGCGGCCCCCACGTGATCCACCCGGGCCAGCCCCTGGTCGCCGAGTCGACCTGGCGGTGGCGGGTGCCGGAGTAGCGGCCTACGGCTGGGCAGCCATGAGGGTGTCGAGTTGATCCAGCTGTCGGCGCGCGACCTCGACGTCCGGTGCCGGGAACAGCCCCACGTGGTCGACCCCGGCATCCGCCAGGGCACCGAGATGGCCCATGACATCATCGAGCGTCCCGATCGGGCCGATCTCGGTCCACCACTCGTGGGGCATGTCGACCAGTGCAGCGTCACCGCCGTCGGCGAACCGGGCCTGGAGCTCCTCTGCGAACGGCAGGGCCGCGACACCGGCGTTCGGGTCGGCCAGCTGCCCAGCCACCCATGGCGCCATCAGCTGGTGCGCCTGCGTGGCGTCGTCGGTCAGGCACAGCGGCGAGTACACCGCGGTGATGAAGTCGTCATCGGCCCGGTCCCCGACCCTGGTGTGCTGATGGGCCCAGCGGACGTAGGACGGCGCCGCCGGCTCGGCCAGGAGCACCCCGTCGGCAACCCTTCCCGCCAGGGCGAGCGATTTGGGTCCCCGGACGCCGGAGATGACCGGGACCGGTTGGGAGGGGGGTGCCTCCAGCTTGACGGCGTCCAGCGAGACGACGGACCCCTGCGTGGTGACCTCCTCGCCAGCCAACAATCGCTTCACGGCGACCGTCACCTCCTCCAGCGTGGTGAGCGGCGATTCGGGACGAACACCCATCTGGCCCATCCAGCTCTGCACGCCGTGGCCGATGCCGGCGATGATCCGGCCGGGGGCGAGCTCGGCCAGCGTCGCGATCTCCATCGCCGCGATGGCGGGGTTGCGGGCAACGGCCGGCAGGATTCCGAGTCCGACGTTCAGCCTGGTCGTGGTGGCCAGCGCCGCGGCGGCCAACGGCTGAGCGGCGGTGTGGAAGCAGTCCTCGATCAGCCACAGCCGGGCATCGTCGTGCCGGTCCAGCCGGCTGGCGACCTCGAGGACGAAGGACGCCGGAAACGTGCGGTCGAAGGCCAGGCCGAGGTGCAGCGACATGGGCGGACGGTAGTCCATCCACACCCCTCAGCCCAGAGGGTCACCAGGCCGATACGATTGGTGGTCCCCCAGACGCCGGAATCGGGGCGTCGTCAATCCCTCGTAGGTGAGTAGGTCAATGGTGCTCCAGAAGCTGCTGCGACTCGGCGAAGGCCGTCAGCTGAAGCAACTGTGGAAGTTGGTCGAGGAGGTCAACGCCCTCGAGTCGGACGTGCAGGGCCTGACCGATGCCGAGTTGCGCGGCAGGACCGATGAGTTCAAGGCTCGGCTGGCTGACGGCGAGACCCTCGACGACCTCATGTTCGACGCCTACGCGACCTGTCGTGAGGCCGCGCAGCGCGTGCTCGGACAGCGTGCCTACGATGTGCAGATCCTCGGTGGGATCGTCATCCACCAGGGGTCGATCGCCGAGATGCGCACCGGTGAGGGGAAGACCCTGACCTCGGTCGCCCCCGTCTACCTCAACGCCCTGTCCGGCGACGGCGTCCACGTCGTCACCGTCAACCCCTACCTGGCCAGCCGTGACGCCGAGTGGATGGGCCGCGTCTACTCCTTCCTGGGCCTGTCGACGGGGTACGTCTACCCGCAGCAGAAGAAGGCGTCCAAGCGCGAGGCCTACGCCTGCGACATCACCTACGGGACCAACAACGAGCTCGGGTTCGACTACCTGCGCGACCACATGGTCCTGTCCGCCGATCAGCTGGTCCAGCGCGGCCACAACTTCGCGATCGTCGACGAGATCGACTCGATCCTGGTCGACGAGGCGCGGACGCCGCTGATCATCTCCGGGCCCGCCGACCAGTCGTCCCAGTGGTACGAGATCTTCGCGCGCCGCATCGCGCCGAAGCTGAAGCGCGACGAGCACTACGAGGTCGACGAGGCCAAGCGGACCGTCGGCGTCACCGAGGAGGGCGTGGAGAAGGTCGAGGAGCTGCTCGGCGTCGGCAACCTCTACGAGAACGCCAACACGCCGCTGATCCACCACCTCCAGAACGCCATCAAGGCCAAGGAGCTGTTCCGTCTCGACGATGAGTACATCATCGAGGATGGCGAGGTCCTGATCGTCGACGAGAACACCGGCCGCACCTTGAAGGGTCGGCGGTACTCCGAGGGGCTCCACCAGGCCATCGAGGCCAAGGAGGGGGTGACCATCAAGGACGAGAACCAGACCCTGGCCACCATCACCCTGCAGAACTACTTCCGCACCTACGACAAGCTCTCGGGCATGACCGGTACGGCGAAGACCGAAGAGAAGGAGTTCGCCGAGGTCTACGAGGCCGGTGTCGTCGTCGTGCCCACCAACCGGCCCATCGCCCGTGTGGATCACGCCGACCAGATCTACAAGTCGCTGGACGCCAAGATGAAGGCGGTCATCGCCGACCTCAAGGATCGGCAGGAACGCGGTCAGCCGGTCCTGGTCGGGACCGTGTCCGTCGAGCGGTCCGAGGAGCTGCACAAGCTGCTCAAGGTCAACGGAATCAAACACGAGATCCTCAACGCCAAGAACCACTTCCGCGAGGCCGACATCGTGGCCCAAGCCGGGCGCAAGGGTGCGGTCACCGTCGCCACGAACATGGCCGGCCGTGGTGTCGACATCATGCTGGGCGGCAACCCCGAGAACCTGGCGACGAAGGAGGCCAAGCGCGAGGCCGGATCCGAGCCGGTGCTCAACCCCGAGACCGGCGAGGTCGAGCCCGAAGCCGTGTGGCGCGAGCGCTACCAGGCCGCCTACGACGTGGCCCTCGAGAAGTACACCGCCCAGTGCGAGGCCGAGAAGAAGGAGGTCCTCGAGCTCGGTGGCCTGTACGTGCTCGCGACCGAGCGGCACGACAGTCGGCGGATCGACAACCAGCTGCGCGGTCGCTCCGGCCGTCAGGGCGACCCGGGCGAGTCGCGGTTCTACCTCTCGCTCGAGGACGACCTGATGCGGCTGTTCAACGCCTCAGCCGTCGAGAACATCATGACCCGGCTGAACATGCCGGAGGACCTGCCCATCGAGGCCAAGATGGTCACCAACGCGGTGGCCCGGGCACAGGCGCAGGTGGAGTCGCGCAACTACGAGATCCGCAAGAACGTCCTGAAGTACGACGACGTGATGAACTCGCAGCGCAAGATCATCTACGCCGAGCGGGACACCGTGCTGCACGACACCGACGAGGCGGTCGAGGAGATCGCCGAGCAGTTCGTCGAGGACGCCGTGTCCAACCTGGCCGAGCTGTTCTGCCCGCCCGGCGTGTTCCCGGAGGAGTGGGACGTCGACCAGTTGGAGGAGCGGCTGCAGACCCTCTTCGGCCTCGAGGACTATGAGGTCGACATCGAGGAGTTCGAGGGCAAAGAGGGTCACTTCCGGCTTCGTGAGGAGCTGGAGGACCAGGCGATGGAGCGCTACGGGCAGCGCGAGGAGGAGATCACGCCCGAGGCGATGCGCCAGGTCGAGCGGCGGGTCATCCTCTCCGTCGTCGACCGGGTGTGGCGTGAGCACCTCTACGAGATGGACCAGCTGCGCGACGGGATCGGCCTTCGTGCCGTCGGCCAGCGCGACCCGCTGGTGGAGTACCAGCGCGAGGCCTACAACGCGTTCGTCGAGATCCAGGCCCGGATCAAGGAGGAGTCGGTCGGCTACTTCTTCAACCTGCCGGTGAAGCGGGAGCAGGGTGCTGCTGGCACGGGTGACAAGGCGGCAGGCACGAACGGGGCGGCGCCGGCCAAGGATTCCTCGGATGCCTCGTCGAACGGGTCTGGCGCGGGGCCGAAGGGGTCAGGTGGGTCGCCCAAGCCGCCGATCCGTCGACCAGCGCTGGACGGCGCCTCGAGCCGGCCGATGGAAGCCCAGCTGAGCTACTCCTCCGGTGGGGGAGGGGGCTCGGGCTACCAGGTCGGCGGCGGGGCCACGACCACGGCCGGACCGGGCTCGGCTCGCGAGGCGGCGGCGAAGAAGGCGGCGGCCCCCGCGACCGTGCGCAACGAGGGTGAGAAGGTCGGCCGGAACGACCCCTGCCCCTGCGGCTCAGGACAGAAGTACAAGAGGTGTCACGGCGGCTGAGCGGGCCGCTGGGGAAGATCTCCGTCGGCGGGGCGGGTTGGCCGCCAAGGACGGGAGTCTGGCCGTCAGGTAGGGAGCCTTGCCGTCGGGTGGGGAGCCTTACCGTCGAGCGGGGAGTCTTGCCGTTGTGGTGGGGAGCCTTACCGGTCCAGACGGCTGGAACCCTCCCCCGACAACGCCGTTAGTCTCCCCGACGTGAACCGTTCGGAGGCCGTGGAGAAACACGTAGTCTCCATGGACGGCTGCTTCCCCGACCTGGGTGCCCCGGTGGGTGCCTGGTGGCCGGTCGATACCGGCTGGCATTGCCACGTGTTCAGGCTGGAGTCAGGGCACGCCGTCCGTCTGCCACGCCGCCGCGACGTCCAACGACATCTGCGGATGGAAGCCGGACTCCTGTCCGTGCTCGAAGAGTCAGACGTGCTGGCTCCTCGTCTACAGGCTGTCTGTCCGACGCATGGGAGCATGGTCATCACCTGGATCGAGGGACGTCCACTCAACGATCGGGTCCTGCGTGGGATCGGTGTCGCGCGGATCGTGGAACAGGTCGCCGCAGTTCTTCGAGCACTGGCCGTCGTTCCCGTTGCGCAGGCAGTGGCTGTTGGCGTCCAAGCTCGGGATCTGCGTCCAGTTCTTGCGGACTTCAGAGACCGCGTAATTCCGTTGGTCGACGACCGTCGGGCGCTGGGCCTGCTGCACGAGGCGGCGGCGTTGGAGTCCGCGAAGGCAGGTCGGTCTCCACGGGTCCTGCTGCACGCCGACATCGGTCCGGCTCATGTGCTGTGCGACCATCAGGGCCTTACCGGCGTCCTCGACTGGAGCGACGCCGCAATCGGTGATCCGGCAACCGATCTTGCCTGGCTGCTCAACGGCTGCGGTCGCCGCCTTCGGGACGGTCTCGTCAGTGCGCTCGAGTTGCCGCCAGAGTTGGTGCGCCGGGCCGATCTGATGCACGCGCTCGGACCGTGGTGGGAGGTCACCCACGGGCTGGACCAGCAGGACCAAGTGCTGGTGGCCCGTGGGCTTGCCGGGATACGCCAACGACTGCCTGCTTCGTAGTGCCAGACCTCGATCACCTCAGGAGGCTGCCGGGCGGCGAGCGGTGGCTCTCGGGGCTGGCTGCCCGACGCGCTGATGTCGCCGCGTTGTGGCAACTGGACGTCGGCCCTCCCTTCGGCCGCTCTCACGTCTCGTGGACTGCGCCAGCCGTGAGTCCGGTGCACGGTGAGGTGGTCCTGAAGCTGAACTTCCCACATTCGGAGAGCGAGCGGGAGGGCGCCGCGTTGGCGGTGTGGAACGGGGATGGCGCTGTTCGGCTCTTGGCGGAGGACTCAGCCCGCCGTGCACTGCTGCTGGAGCGTTGTCGACCAGGTACGGCACTTGCCGACGTCGAGGATGCGGACCTTGCTGGTTCGCAAGACCGGATGGACGTCGTGGTCGATCTGCTCCGACGGACGCTGGTTCCGACCACCGTGGCCTTCACCTCGCTGGCAGATGAAGCTGGCCGTTGGGCCCGCCGGTTGCCGCGACGATGGAACGCCTTCGGGCGACCGTTTCCACAACGACTCGTTCATGCTGCGGTCGCAGACATCGAGGATCTGCTCCTCGGTGTGGAGCCGCCGGTCTTGCTGAACGCTGATCTGCACGCCCACAACATCCTGTCGGCCGAGCGAGAGCCGTGGCTGATCATCGACCCGAAACCGTTGGTCGGAGAGCGAGCCTTCGCGGCGGCCTCGATCGTTCGATCCTTCGAGTTCGGGCACAGCCTCCGCGCCGTGTGGCACCGACTGGACCGGCTCTGCGATGGGCTCCAGCTCGATCGAGAACGGGCCAGGCGGTGGACGTGTGCCCAGACGACGGCCTGGGCGGTGGACTCGTCGCATCGCGAGGCCCATATCGAGGTCGTGGAGTGGCTGCGATCGGTCGGCTGAATCGTGGCCGCATCGGGTTGTCATTCCTAAGCGGAAGCGGTGTTCACCCCGCCTCGTGGCGCCTGTCGACTCACCCCCTCGAGACTCAGCCGGTCGGTGGTCTACCATCCCCGGCCCTGGAGCAGCGGATCCGGAGGTCTCGATGATGCACACCGACGAGTTGAATGTGTCGGCAGCAACGGTTCGGGCACTCCTTCGCGACCAGTTCAGCGAGTTGGCGCACCTGCCCCTCCGCCGGTACGAGTCCTCGGGCACGGTCAACGCGATCTTCCGTCTCGGCGAGTCGCTGGCGGCCAAGTTCCCACTGCGCAAAGGCAAGCCCGAGGAGGTGGCAAGCGTCATCGCCAAAGAGAAGGCGGCCGCCGTGCGCATAGCCGGCTTGAGTCCTGTGCCCGTCCCTTCCTTCGTCGGAATGGGCCGCCCGGGTGCTGGCTACCCGCTTGCGTGGTCGGTGCAGACCTGGTTGCCGGGGGAGGTGGCGACCAGCACCTCGCTGGGGGACTCGGAGACCTTCGCCATGGATCTCGCAGGCCTCATCGGCGCCTTGAGGTATGGCGACACACGTGGCGAGGCCTTCGCGGGCAGCAACAGGGGCGGGTCGTTGCCGGTCCACGACGAGTGGGTCGATGAGTGCCTCCAGAGGAGCCGAGGGCTGCTGGACACCGAACTCCTCAGGGCGCTCTGGCAAGACTTCAGGCGGCTGCCCCAGCCTCCCACCGACGTGCTTAGCCACACCGACCTGATCCCGGCCAACCTCCTGACGGATGGCACGCATCTGACCGGTGTCCTCGACGTCGGTGGCTTCGGTCCGGCCGATCCTGCATTGGACCTCGTGGCCGGTTGGCACCTGCTGGACGTCGGTCCGCGTCAGATCTTCAGGGAGCTGCTCGGCAGCGACGACGTCGAGTGGCAGCGAGGCAAGGCTTGGGCCTTCGAGCAGGCGCTCGGTGCGGTGTGGTACTACCTCGGGTCCAACCACGTGATGACGGAGATGGGTTCCTGGACCCTCCATCGGATCGTCGAAGACGAGACCGGTGACGGCAACCTCTTGGCACATTCAGGGAGCACGATCTGGAAGATGTTGGCAACCTCCTGAGCCGAGGTTGCGTCGGGCCCAATCTCGTTCCCGGTCCGGTGTCCCCGGGTGATCGAAGGCCGCAACGTGCACTTCGTTGAGCTCGCTGTTGGCGAAGGGTCCCCTCCACGTGACTCGACAGATCCGTGCACCTTGAGAACTGTGCCGCCCGCGCGGCCGTAGCCGCCATTCTCGGCGACGGCGACCGACCTTGAAGAGTCTCCTAGATTCCTCCTCGCTTGAGCCCGCATCGCGTCTGGACTGTCACACCCTCCTGGTTCAATACAGCCATGTCCGCACCCGTCATCAACCCGTCGCTGGAGCAGCCGTCCGGCTGGGTTTCGCCCGTCGATGACGTGGGGGTCGATGAGGTGCCGGCCGATGACATCGTGTGTAAGGGGGCGCCGCACCCGGCCGGACCCGACTCAAGCGCCGCTCGGCCGCAGTCGGCCGCGGATCAGTTGACCGGGTTGCTCCAATCACTCGATGCCGGCATGGCTGAGGCGATCGCGCTGGTCCGGAAGGCCCGCCAAACCGGTGCGGCCGAACGCGAGTCGGGGTTGCCGTTGGAGCGACTGGTCTCACTGGCGACGGGCCGGACTGGCGGAGAGGTCAGGTTCCTGTGCCGTGCCGAGAAGGCGCTGTGCCACCTGCCGGCTGTTGATGCCGCCTTTGCGCAGGGCCGCCTGTCCTGGTCGCAGGTCCGCGGGATCGTGAGCGCGGTCAAGGGGTTGCGGGTGGCGCAGATGGCCGAACTCGACGGCGAGCTGGGACCTGAGATCGGCCAGGGGGAGCCGGACCGCATCGTCCAACGGGCCTTTGGCTGGGCCGATGTCATCACCGCCGAAGACACCACAGTGGAGGAGCAGGACCCGGGCGACCGACGCACCTTCCGGGTGCAGCCCGATCTGTTCGGAGGCGCGGCCTATCACGGCTATGACCGCCTCGATGCGGTGACGGCGATCGCCGAAGCTGCTGAGGCGGCCGCCGACCCACCAGCCAAGCCCGTCGCGGTTCGGGTTGACGCTGACGGCAGTCCGGTGCCGGCCGAGCTGCTCCCATCGACCGCCCGGTCGGCCCAACTGGCCGAGGGGCTGCGTCGGGTCGCTGCCGCCTACCTGGCTGGTGCACTCCCGACATCGGACAGACACGAACCCCCGGACCCGCCCGAGGGCATGCCCAGTCGTCCGGCACTCGACCACGCCCAGACCGACGTGCCCCAGACCATCGCCGACCAGGCCCGGGCCCGAACCGACAGTGCAGCCGCCACACCCAACGAGCCCCACACCCACGGCACTACAAAGCACACCAACCCGCCAGGCGGGTCTCGGCGCACCCTAGGCCAGGCCGATCACGTCGCTCATCCGACTCCCAGACCCATCACGCCCTCGCGGGCATCACGGCCGCCACGACCCACGATCTCCATCGTCATCGACCACCGCGACCTACCGTCGGCGACCGGCCGGGCACTGACCCGCTGGCATGGCGGCCCGATCCCGCTGACCCGCCTCACGGTCGATCGGCTCCTGTGTGACCCGCACCTGACCACCGTGGTGACCGATGCCGGCCGGCCCATCGCCGTCGGCGATGCCACCTCGCCGATCACCAGGGCGCATTACCGCACCCTCTACGCCGTGGATCATGGCTGCCGCCTGCCTGGCTGTACCGCCCCGCCGCAGCACTGCGACGCCCACCACATCATCCCCCGCTCCCGGGGCGGACCCACCAGCACCGACAACCTGATGCTGCTCTGTCGCGACTGCCACAGCCGGGTCCACACGCGTGGACTCCGCCTCGAACTGGATCGACATACCAGGGCCGTCACCCTCACCACCCCCGACGGCCGCACCTACACCAGCCTCCCCGCCTGACACCACCCGTCAGGCGGGCGAGGGTGCGTTCGGAGAGCCGGGTCCATGCCTGTTAGCCGATCGTTAGCGGCGTGTGGAATCCTGAGCGCATGAAGCCGCAGTCGCTATTTCATCGTGTCCTGTCCGTCCAGGTTCTGCTCGCCCTCCTTGCCGCTTTGCTCGTCGCCGTTCCGGGGTTGGCGTCGGCCCAGGATGGGCCAGGCTGGCTCTTCGTGGGTCGCAACGGCGACATCCTCGCCATGCGCCCTGATGGCACCGACCAACGCAACCTCACACCCGACAACAGCCGGGAGTACGCGGAACCATCCGTCTTCCTGAACCCACCGGAGAGCGGAATCGGGAGTACCGGGATGCTGGCCTCCTACGTCGAGTTCGGCTCTGACGGCACGGCAACCGAGAGTGGAATCAGAGACATCACGTTGGACAGCGAGACGGGCGATTTCGACTTCGACGCAGTCCAGATACCTGGCTTCGCCGTACGTGGCCTGTCGCCGTCGCACGGCTTCTTCAGCAACATCTACTTCACCTCCGACAGCAGACGGGTGCAGCTCTCCAACGGCAGCGAGATCCGCGTCGTCGTCGACGGAACCGGTCCCAACTGGAACGTTGGGGAGCCCGACGGGTCAGAGTCACGAGACCCGGAACTCAACACCCGTGTGGCCTACACCGCCTACGTCGGTGGTGCCAGCGCGATCAGGTACACCGATCACGGCCAGAACCCGACGGATGTCGGTGTGGCCGGCGATCAGTACCAGCGAGCGGACTACGCCCAGTTCTACGACCTCTCGGGTACCAACCTGGTCTATAGCTGCGTCCCCAATGGCGCCTCCGCCGTTCACGTGTGCTTCTCCGACGTCGATGGCAACAACTTCCGGGCCGTGCCAGCTCCGGTTGAGCCGATCCATCCCTCCGTCTCGCCACACAACGGCGACATCGCCTTCCAGGGCACCAACGGGTCCGTGTGGGTCATGGGAGCTGACGGCAGCAACCCGCAGATGCTGATGGGCGCAGCCGCCGCCGACTTCCAGAGTCCCGAGCGGCTGGGCCTGGCCTGGGGCCAGGAGGTCGACCTCCGCGGCGGCGACCCCGACCCGGATCCCGATCCTGACCCGGATCCCGACCCGGACCCGGACCCCGATCCCGACCCGGACCCCGATCCCGATCCAGACCCCGCCCCCAACACCCCCCTGCCACCCGGCGGCGACGACGGCGACCCCACCACAACCGAGCGCGCCGAGTTCTCACAGCCCGGACCGTTCGCGGCGGCCGTCTCCAACGCCCGGTTCGGACCGGCCACCAGCAGCCGCGGCGGCACCGGCGGCCTGCCCCAGGCCGAGTACGCCGTCCTGGGCCGAGATGATGCCTTCGCCGACTCGCTGGCCGGCTCGCCGCTCGCCCGCAACGGCCCCCTACTGTTCACCCCCAGCAACGAGCTCTCCGACGCGACCGCCGAGGAGCTCCAGCGCGTCCTGCGTCCCGGCGACACCGTCTACCTCCTCGGTGGGGTCGTGGCACTCGATGAGACCGTCGAGAGGGCCGTGGCGGACCTCGGCTTCACCGTCGAGCGACTGGCCGGCCCCTCACGCTTCGAGACCGCAGCGATCGTGGCCCGCGAGGTCGTGGAACTCGGCGGCTCGACCGACGAGGTCATCGTCGCCCGAGGTGTTGGCCCCGAGGACAACCCGACGGCTGCCTGGGCCGACTCGGTCACCGGCGGCGCGTACGCGGCCGCGCAGTTCGTCCCCGTCGTCGTCACCCCCACCGAGTCCGTCCATCCCGCTGTGGAGTCCTACATCAGCGACGTCGGCGCCACCGCGACGATCCTGGGCGGCACCGCGGCGGTCACTGACGAGGTCGCTGCCGACCTGAGCGGATCGCGGCGGATTGCCGGATTGTCACGGGCCGACACCGCAGCCCAGATCGCCACCCAACTCCTGGGACTGCAGGCAGACCAGCCGCGCGACGTGCTGCTGTTCGACGGGTTCGCCGAGGATGGCTGGACCTTCGGCCTGGCCGGGGCGGGCCTTGCGGCTGATCGTGGCGCGGCCCTGCTGGTCAGCGGTCCCGACTTCCTGCCGCCCGAGACCGAGACGCTGCTGTCCACCTGCGGCGACCCGCAGGTCGAGACGCTGATCCTCGGTTGGGAGGGTGTCCTCCCCGCCTCGGTGCAGGCGCAGGTCGACCAGTTGGACGGGCAGGCGTGTTCCTAGCCGGAGCCATCCCCGATTGCGTGTCCTCACGGTCCGCTCTGGTGGACTGCGGGACACGCACGCGACCGGGACGGTCAGCCACCTCGATGATCAGACCTGGGCGGTGAGCAACATCTCCGCCCGGAGCGGGTCCGGGCGAGCGGAGCACTCCGCCGCCCGGGCCCACGCATCCGCGTCGGTCACCACCGGGTCGTGGAAGCCCGCAGCCTCCACCACCTGACAGATCTCCCAACTGTCGTACGTCGACAGGATCGGCTCGCCCATCGCCTGGAAGCCGTAGTTGGCCAGCGTGCCCGTCACCGGCGCGAGGACGCGAAGCCCCATCGCCGACGGGTTCGCGAACGTCATGCCCAGGCGGCTACCGCCGGCTGACTGCTCGACAATGCCGGACAGCGTCGCCGTCACCGCCTCCGGAGGGAGGTACGGCGCCACAGCTTCCCAGACCCACACCGTCGGCGCCGTCGGGTCGTGGTCGGTGGCCGCCATCACCGCTGGTAGGGACTCCCGAGCGAGGTCTGCCTCGACGAACCTGACGTGTGCCGCCTGTCCGCGGCCGCCAAGCCCCGACCGCTTGGCCTGCTGGGTCCCGGGGAGATCGAGCTCCCAGACCGTGCACTCCCGGATGCTCGGCACCCGCCACGCACGGGTGTCGAAGCCGGCGCCGACCACGACGACCTGCCGAACACCGCCGGCCATGGCCTTCTCCACGACCTGATCCATGGCGAACATGCGCAGAGCTGCGTGACGGGACAGGCCGCCCGTCGTCACCGCCAGGGCATCTGCCCCCATCCGCCGTGAGGCGACGGCGCGAGCCCGCTTCACCACGGCACGTTCGGTCGGCGGCAGGAACCGGTGTGCCAGCGGGTCGTGCAAGTGCCGGTAGCCGATCGCCCGACCGGCCGCCACCGCCCGAGCCGTGCGAGAGGCGCGGCCGCTGCCAGAAAGGCTCGATGCGACAGGGCTGGGGGCCATCCCCCGACCATACTGGTCTCGGGACGCCCTCGGGACATACGCAACCTTCTGGAAAGGCACCGCCTCCATGAACTATCGCACCCACACGGCGCAGGCGACGACCCTGTTCCTCGAGTTGGCACGGGACGGCGACCTCTCGACGCCGGTGGGCAGCTGCCCCGGATGGACGGTCGCCGATCTGGTGGGGCACCTCGGGACCGTTCAGCGCTTCCACGGCGCCAACCTGCTCCGCGGCGTCACGACGCCCCCGACTGATCCACGCCCGACACCACCTGACGCCGAGCTGATCGAGTGGGCGCAGGCGTCACTGGACATCCTGCTGGCGAACCTCGACCAGGTCGGTGATGACCGGCCGGCGTGGAACTTCCTGGGTCAGCCGCCGACGACCGCCTTCTGGCATCGACGGATGGCGCTGGAGGCGACGATGCACCGGTGGGACATGCAGCAGGCTCGTGGCGTGGACCTCGGCCTCGACCACGCGCTGGCGGTCGACGGCATCGACGAGGTGCTCACGGCCTTCGTGCCCGGACGACGGCGCGGCGACGAGCCCGAGGGGACGGTCACGGTCACACTCACCGACAACGATCACACGTGGACGGTCACCAACGGCGACGGTGACGCCGCCCGGGCAGCGGTCACGGGCCCGGCCGAGCAGGTCTGGCTGCGCCTGTGGGGTCGCGTTCCGCTGGACGCCGTCGAGGTGGTCGGTGACCGTGACCTCGCCGCCGCCATGGACGCCGGCCGCTGACTCGCGACCACGGATCTGCACGATCGGGGCCTGGACCGCACATGCGCGGGTTAGCCCCCGATCGTGCACCATCCACCAACAGATCGGACCCCCGCACGCGTGCGGGGGTCCGACCGTCGATGATCAGCAGATCACCCGATTCACCATCTAGTCGGTCACGGTGATCCGAGCCGCGATGGTCTGGGCGCTGCCGTTGCTGTAGGTCAGCACCACGGCCACGATGCACTCCCCGGAGGGTGTGTCAGCCGGGATCGTGACCCCGATCGAGTTGGCGGGCTGACCATCCATGTGGCTGGTCGGACCGCCGGTACCGGTCTCCACCGAGGGACCCTCACCGCAGGTGATGACCGTCCGGTACGACGACGAGTCGTAGGTGCCGGTCAGCTCGAACGTTGCCGTTGCGCCCTTGGCGTAGGAACCCATGGGCTCACTGGCCTCGGCCAGTGACGGCAGGCCCAGCAGGCCGCGGCCCTCGTCGCACCGGCTGGTGGCGATGCCGCAGACGAGCACGTACCCGTCGACGTTGTCCTCATCCACCCGCGGCATCGGACCGGTGGGCTGCAGGAACGCAACCGTCTGACCGGGGATGACCGACTCGACGCCGAGCACGATGGGTGCGCCGTTGCTGGCTGAGTACCCGGCACCGGTGAACCCGGCGACCCAGGCATCTGGCGCCTGACCCTCCAGCAGCATGACCTGGGCGGCGTCGGACTCACTGGTGTAGCCACGCGCCGCGGCGATCGCCAGGGCGGTGTCGAAGCGGCTGGGACCTTCGATCCTGTTGACCGTCAGGCCACGGTCGCGCAGCTCCTGCTCCACCTCGGTGGACACCGCGGCGGTACCGCCGACGATGTTGATCGTGGTGATCGTGGCGGAGTCCAGGTACTCCCGGGTCGAGGTGGACAGCACCTCGGTCTGGGTCAGCAGCAACGGCCAGCCGCGCTCGGCCGCCCAGGAGCCGGCCGCGATGGAGTCCGCGAACGCCTGGGTGTCATCGCCGTCGGGGCCGGCGAAGGCTCGGGCCAGGATGGCGGTGGTGGCCGTCGGGTAGGCGCCGCTCGCGATGTCGATGGCGGTCTCCAGTCGCGAGGGCCCCTCGAACCGGTTGGTGGCAAAGCCCCGCTGGTTGAGGTCGTCCTCGACGGTCTGGCTGATCGCCACGACGCCACCGAGGATGTGGACCAGTTCGACGTCCAGTCGCTCCAACTCAGCCACCACGCTCGGCGAGAGCTGGTTGGTGTCGGTCAGCAGCAGCGGACGACCGCCGGTCACGGTGTTGCCCTGCAGGGCGCCGGAGGCCAACGCGTCGGCGAACACGGCATCGGTGGCCAGCAGCGCCTCACGAGCCGGACCTTGACCTGCGGAGCCTTGGCTCCCCGGATCCGGGGTCGGGTACAGGTTGCGGGAGTAGTTGATCGAGATGTCGGTGGCACTGGCCGTGTCGACCATGCCCGTCTCGATCGGGTTGATGTTGACGCGCAGCGTGTCGTTGACGCCGTCGTAGGTGACGTTCTCGCCCTGAACCATCACGTCATCGTCGTCATCGATGATGGTGCCGGTGGCAAAGCCGCCGCCCGAGCCGGCCAGCACGACGCCTGAGGACGGATTGGACAGCGTCACCGTGAAGGTCTCGTCGGGCTCGATGTCGGTGTCGCCGTAGACCGGGACCGTGATGGTGCCCGAGGACGAGCCAGCCGCGATCGAGACGGTGCCCGAGGAGGTGCGGTAGTCGATTCCGGGACCGGAGGATGGCCCACCGGTCGCCGATCCATCGGTGGTGGCGTAGTCCGCCGTCACCGGTCCAGGACCAGGCGCTGGGCCCGAGAGGGAGACGGTGAACGTCAGGTCGACGGTGCCGTCGTCGCCCTCGATGACCGATGAGGGAGCGATGGACAGCTCGAGGTCCTCCTCCTCCAACTCGCCGACCGCGAAGATGTCGGGATCGTTGTTGTTGTCGTTGATCAGCGTGTGGTCGGAGGCGTCGGAGCGGAAGGCAGCGTTCATGCCGTCCGATGAGATCACCGGTGCGTCAGCTTCGTCGTTGCCGGTGGTGCTGGCGTTGGCGTTGCTGGACAGCACCGTCACGTCACCGGAGGGGAAGTCCGTCACGGCGACGTCATCCTCCGCGTTGTTGTCGGTCAGGCCGAGGTTGGACGCCTCGCTGCTGAAGATCACGGTGTTGCCGTCGTCGGAGATGTCGAGGCCCACGAACCCGCTGTTCGGGAAGCCGGAATCGCCGTTGCCGCCAGCATTGCCGAGGGTGTTGATGCTGACCAACTCGACGTCGCCGCTGGAGCGGCCGTACCGGACGACATCCCAGTTCGTTCCGGACCGGAACGGTGCGGCGTCGACGATGTCGTCGGCCAGGGTCAGGAAGGCCACGTACGAGCCGTCGCCGGAGATCTGTGGCTTGTCGCTGAAGCTGTCACCGGTGTCGTTCCCGGCCGTGTTCGTCGATGCGTACACAAACGTGGGAGCTTGGCCGACCGGGATCGTGGCCAGGGCGACATCGACGTTGCCGTTGGTGTCGGTCCCGTCGACGTTGGTTGCCTCGGTGTCGAACGCCACGTACTCGCCATTGTCCGAGACCGATGCGTTGCCGGAGTTTCCGTCGAAGCCGAAGGTCAGGGTGACGCTGAGTGTCGGTTGGTTGCCGACCGGCTGGCGGTAGTAGCCGATGTCGCTGACACCGTTGCCGCCGTCGCCGGCACCGATGTTGGTCGCCTGGGTGGTGTAGACGACTCGGCTGCCATCACCACTGATGTCGGGGTTCGTCGAGGCGCCGTCGCCGACCGTGATGTTCGCCGGGTTGACGGCGTTGGGACGGCTGACCACGTCGATGGTCGTGTTGGCCGCGCGGTCGTAGAGGAAGACGTTGCTGAAGGCACCTCCGGCGTTCTGGTTGGTGACGAGGTCGTCGCAGAGGGACTGGAAGGCGATGTAAGCGCCGTCGTCGGAGATGTCCTGTCCCAGCGACTGACCGTTGTCACAGGTGGTCGAGTCGTCGGTCGAGGCGTGGCTGACCAGCGTGTTCATGCCACTGGAGACCGAGTAGACGAACACGTCTCGCTCGTTGTTCTGGTCGGTCTGGCCGGTCACGATGTTCGTGGCGAAGGAGTCGTACACGACGTAGCGGCCGTCGTCGCTGATGACGGGGTTCCCGGACGACCCACCGGAGGCGGTGGTGGTCGGAGAGCCGGCGGCGTAGCTGATCAGCGTGGTGGTGCCGAGCATCCGATCGCGGAGGTAGACGTCGCCGAGATTCGCGCCGTTGGCGTCCGTCAGGCCGTCGATCAGGTCGGTGGCACGCGACTGGAACGCGACGTAGCGGCCGTCGTCGGAGATGGACGGCACGCCGTTGCTCTGGTCGTCACCGGCGGCGTTCCCGTCAGCGTTCACGCTGATGAGTTCCACCGGGCCGGTGGGTGCCGCGGCAGATGCCGGCGCCGCCACCAGGGCCATCACGGACGCGAGTAGTGCCAGCAGCAGCACACCAGATGTGCGCGCAGCAAGCTTGGAGTGGTTCTTCACAGGGGGTCCCTCTTTCCTTGACTCGATGCCGACCGATGCAGTGGCCGACTCAGGGGATCATTGCGTCAGGTCGAGGTGAACACCAGCAGGTGTAAGGACTTCGACCGTCGCATGTCAGGAATGAGCAAGGATCAGACGACCTGATACATCCTGTAAGAACCTCGTCAGGGACCGTCTGTCACAGCACCGCCGTCGAGCCGGGATCGTCCAAGCAGCGCCGCACCTTGCGGGCCATGTAGGGGGCCAGCAGTTGGAGTGCCTCGGCGACCGGTGCCCAGCGGGCCTCGGCGATCTCGTGGGTGTGCAGCGGTTCTGGGGAGGGCACGGCCTCCGTGGGCGTGACCCCGTAGATCAGGTTGATCCGGTCCGGGTGGTCGTGGGCGAACACGCCGAGCAGGTCGCCGGGCTCGACCGGCACACCACCCTCCTCGAGGGTCTCTCGCACGGCCGCATCCTGCGGACTCTCGGCCCGGTCGACCAGGCCACCCGGCAACGTCCAGCACCCCTTGAAGCTGTCGAAGACGATGAGCAGTCGGCCGGCGTCGTCCAGACACATCGTCGAGGCGGACACGATCTTCGTGGCGATGGAGGTGTAGAAGACCCGCGACCGGTCCGTCTCGGACGGCGGGGTTCGCCCGACGGCGAGGACCACCGGACCGGCGTCGCGGAGACCTGCCGACCGATCCAGGGCCAGATCGGCACGTCCCGCATAGGGCCGGCCGCCGACGTGTGCTGCGGCTCCCGGCCCCGCCAGCAGCTCGACCTCGACCCCACGCTCGCGCAACAGGTGGTCGAGGTCGTCGGCCGACAGGGCCGGCGTGGCGTCCTGGCCCCGACCGGTCAAGCGCAGGTACACCGCCGACGGAGCGGCGGCGACGATCAGCCCACCCGGTCGGCACTGCCTTGCGGCACGGTCGACCATCCCCGAGGCGTGGACGCCGGCGCCTGCCAGGCTGCCGTCCAGGAGCAGGACCACGTCGGCCGCGTCCTCCGTGGTGTGCCACGTCTGCCCCAGCGCCTCAACAGCCGCCCGGAGCCCCTCGTCCTCGGACCGCACACGCGAGCCCGACGGGATCAGATCGTGGACGAGTTCGAGCAGTGCGGCGCTACCAAACGGTGAGGTCGTCACGACCCGGCAGCGTAGCCGCGGCGACTCAGGCCGCGCGCACCGGACGACGCCAGCCGGCCGGAAGCTGCCATGTCGGCGAGTCCTGTGGCTCGACCCGATCGACCTCCGCGAGGTCGGTCCACGCCAGCTCCGCGTCCTCCTCCTGCGACCACGAGGCAATCTCGACGTCCCGGGCCTCAGGCCCGCACGCCTCGGTGACCACCCAGATGCCGTCGACCGGTCGCATCGCAACCGCAAGCACCCGGACCCTGGCCCCTCCGCTCGTGGAGGAGTGGACCACCGTCACCGCCGCTTCGTGGCTCCCCGGTCTGGACTGCAGTCTGACCGTTCCAACCACCGCCGTGGTGTGCGGTGGGATGGGGTCGCCACCCAACCGCGTATAGAAGTCGGGGTGGACCAACCGGCGGAGGTGTCGCCGTGGCCGACGACCGGCCTCGACCTCGAGCAGCAGCTCGACGAACCCTCGAATCCAGTGAACCACGACCGCTTGCTGGAACCGGCTGCTCACCGAAATGCCTCGTCGCTCTTCTGGCTGGCCTGCAGCTCGATGTCCTCCGACGGCGCCGCGACGTCCGGGGCTGCGGCGTCGACAGCGTCCAGGGATGCCCCCGGGACCTGCAGCGAGCCGTCCGTGTCCTCGTGCAACCACACGACCTCAGCCGTCACATCCCCACCGCCCGGCGGCACACCCTCAACCAGAGCCGTGACTGCCCCGGGGAGCAGCGGATGCGGATCGCTGCCGACGACGGTGACGTCGGTCCAGCCCGCTGCACGGACCGCTTGCTCCACCTCGCCGATGCGGACCGTGCCCATCGGCGGCTCGGCCACCTCGCGCTCCTGCGGTGGTGCGGCGCTGTGCGGCCACGGTGCGGACAGGACCCGGCCGTCGTCGGCAACTGGAACGGCCCAGCGGGCCTGGTGCACCTGGCCCAGCCCCTCACCCGTCGGACCGGCCAGCCAGATGGCGTCGAGCACCACGAGGTCGACCCCGGCACCCAGCGGCACCACCTCGACAGGGGTCGCCCACTCCAGGTAGCTGGTGTGCCCCTCCGATTCGGCGGTCAGGCGAGCCCGAAGCGCCGCCGTCGCGGGACCCACTGCGCGGAACGTCGTCGGCAGCTCCTGAGGCGGGTCGAGGGCCGCCGTCGGGGTCGCCTCCACGGCCACCTCGGAGAGGCCGCCGGCGGGGTCGGAGCCTGCTGTGGGGACGGGGGCGATCAGATCGTCGTCGACCGCGGCGTCGTCCGGAGGTGGGCTGGGCGTGGTCGAGACGGGGCCGTCCTGGTCCCCGTCGCCCTGTGAGACCACCACCATCACCACGATCCAGATGGCCGCTGCGACTCCGCCGATCAGCAGCCAGAGCCGGCCCTGTGGCCTCCCCTCCGGCCTCCCTCGTTCAGCGGACCGGGGGGTTACTGCGGGCGAGGGTTCCCACCCCGTGTCGACCTGATCGGGCTGCGGGCCGAGGTCCTCGTCCAACCACCGGTCCAGTTCCGCACTGTCCATCCGTGTCGCCTTTCGTCCGAACGATCGAGGTTGAGGGACACTATGACACGTTGAGGCTAGTTTACAAGTGTTAAAACGATTTGAGTTTGTCTGAAGCGGTGTGCGGGAACTCGATAGAATCCGCGGTCATGGCAACGAACCAGACGGCACCCAGCGGACCCGTCAGGCAGGTGCTGACCGACGAGGAGCGCCGGGAGCGGTTCGCCGCTGACGCGATGCCATACGTCGATCAGCTCTTCGGGGCGGCGATGCGGTACACCCGCAACCGATCCGATGCCGAAGACCTGGTGCAGGACGCGATGGCCAAGGCCTACGCGGCGTTCCACCAGTACGAGCCGGGTACCAACCTTCGCGCCTGGCTCTATCGGGTCCTGACGACCACCTACATCAACTCCTATCGCAAGCAGCAACGCCGCCCGAATGAGGTCTCGGCTGACGGGGTGCGCGACAACCTGGACGATGCCGGTGACTTCTCACTGTTCGACCGACTCGAAGGTGGGACCTCGCCCTCGGCCGAGTTCGAGGTCATGCAGCAGCTGCCGGCCGATGCGGTCAAGGGGGCGCTCGACGACCTGCCGGAGCAGTTTCGGACCGCGGTCTACCTGGCTGACGTGGAGGGCTTCAGCTACGCCGAGATCGCCGAGATCATGGAGACACCGATCGGGACAGTCATGAGTCGACTGCATCGGGGAAGAAGCGCACTGCAAAAGGCGTTGTACGACCACGCCGTGCGGTACGGGATCATCTCCCCGGACGAGAGCACCAGCACCTGACGCTTGCGTCCAGCACGCCATCGCGGCCGTCAGAGCGACAAGGACCCCACCATGACCGATCGTGACCATGCCAATCGTGACCATGCCAATCGTGACCATGCCAATCCTGACCATGCCAATCCTGGAAATGCCAAGAGTGACCGCCATGGGTGACTGCCATGAGTGACCAATGTGACGCCCTGCTCGAACGCCTGGAGCTCTTCCTGGACGGCGAGTGCGCCAGTGACGCGGAGCAGGTGATCGAGCAGCACCTGCAGGACTGCCCGCCGTGCCTCCACCGCGCCGACTTCGAACGACGTCTGCGTGAGTTGGTGGCCACGAAGTGCCGCGACAGCGCCCCCGCCGGTCTGGTCGATGGGATCATGTCCCGCCTCCAGCTCAGCTGACCCGCCGCAGCGCAGTCAGCGGGGAAGGATGAGCGGTGCCTCAGTGCGACGGCAGGATGTCCCACCTAGCCTTGCGGCACGATGAGTTCCAAGCCAGAGACCGGACGCGACTCGCGCGGTCAGCAGTCGCCCCGCCCCAAGCAGGGGGGTGAGGGCCGGAGCAACCGCCGCTCCGGTAAGGGTGGGCGTCGGGACAGCCGGAGCACGGAGGAGCAGGAGGCGGTCCGCCTCCGCAGCAAGCTCCTCAGCCTCCTGAAGCGGCTGCCCGAGGTCGAACGGCGTGTGCTCGAAGCCCGCATGGGGTTGGTGGACGGCCAACCGATGAAGCCTGGCGAGGTGGCCAAGATGATGGGCATGACCATCCCCGAGGTCAAGAAGATCGAGGCCCGGGCCTTCGAACGCATCCGGCAGATCGGCCCGCTGAAGGGCCTCGAACGGTTCCTCGGCAACTAGCGACCGGGACCCGGAACCCGTGGCCGTCAGGCTTGGCCTCCTGCTCGTCCTGCTCGTGGCGGTTCTGCCCGTTGCACCTGCGCCGGTGCAGGCGGCGGCCCCCGTCACCGCACAGGTCGTTCCGTTGGCGCCGGGGTCGGCCGGCCCGGACGCGTCGTTTGCCACCACCGGTCTCTGGACCTCGGTCGACCCCGGTCCGGTCGGGGCCTTCGCGATGGTTGGTCTGCACACCCCGGAGCCGGTCACTGCCGAGATTCGGACCGCTCAAACCGGTGAGACGTTCGGTCCCTGGTCCGCACTGCCGGCTCTGCACGACGGCCCCGATCCTGCCAGCGCCGAAGCGCAGAACGCGACGTCTGGCAGTTGGACCCAGCCCGTCTTCACGGGGCCGGCCGATCGCGTGGAGATCAGGGTTCTCGGCGAACTGCGTCCCGGGGCGGAGGTGGTGCTGCTCGATCCGTTCGGTCAGGACCGCAGTTGGGCGCAGCGGTTTGCCGACGGTGTGACCCAGGCCTGGTCCGGGGACGAACCGGACCCCCTGGCACCTCCCGATCCGCCGGCCAGTCCGGAGCAGCCGACGATCATCAGCCGCGCGGAGTGGGGTGCCGACGAGAGCATCGTCCGGACGGAGCCCGCGTACGCCCTGCAGGTCGACCGGGCCTTCCTGCACCACACCGTCGGGATCAATGGCTACGCGCGCGAGGACGTCCCGGCCATCCTCCGGTCGGCGCAGGCCTACCACGTCCAGAGCCTGGGCTGGGACGACCTCGGCTACAACTTCCTCATCGATCGCTTCGGCCGGATCTTCGAGGGCCGGGCGGGAGGACTGACGGAGCCGGTGGTCGGCTCCCAGGCTGCCGGGTTCAACACCGGGTCGACCGGCATCGCGCTGATGGGCAACTTCGAGTTCGCCGGCCCCTCGCCAGCCGCGCTGGACGGTGTGGTCGACCTCGTGGCCTGGCTGGCGGAGATCCACCACTTCTCCGCCCACGGCGTGGCCGAGGTGCGCAGCTACGGCTCGGAGAAGTACGCCGAGGGGGAGATCGCACTCCTCGACAACCTGGTGGCCCACCGCGACGTCAAGTTCACGACGTGTCCCGGCAACCCGATCATCGACCAACTGCCGACGTTGCGGGACCGCGTGGACGACCGGCTGGGGAACCAGATCATCGATCACCGGGCGGACGTGGAGGCCGTCACCCTCAGCGGTGGCCGCGCCGATGTCGATCAGGTGACGGTGCGCGCCACGATGAGCCCGCCCGGGGAGTGGGAGGTGACCTTGACCGATCCCATGGGCACACCGCTCGGCTCCGCGGCCGGGGAGGGGGAGGACGTCGAGTTGGAGGTGCCCCTGGCTGGAGAGCGATTCCGGCCGGGCGAGTACACCTACACGGTGACCGCGGCTGAACGTCGTACGGCCGTCGGGCGGCTGCCGTTCCTCGCGCCGGAGACCGACGACATCGGCGTCTCACCCACCGCGGTCACGGTCGACGGCGACGGACGGTTGGGAACACCGGTGCGGATCTCGGGCGAGCTTGCCCCGGGTGTCGCGTGGGTGGTCGAGGTCCTGGATCCTGGCGGCGAGCCGGTCTTCCAGCAGGAGGGCGAGGGCGACGTCGATGTGGTGTGGCGCGATCAGGCCATCGGACCGGGCCGGTACGCCGTTGAGGTCACGGTCGACGAGTTCGTGACCCTGACCCGGCCGGTCGACCTCACCCTCGACCTCTTCCGCCGGGTCGGCGACGTCGATGACGCCATCGGTGCGGCGGTTGCGATCAGTGCCACGACGTTCGATGACGGCACGGTGGACCGTGCGGTGATCGCTCGGCACGACGTGTTCGCCGATGCGTTGGCCGGTGGACCGCTGGCCGGCGGGGCTGGACCACTGCTGCTGACCACATCCGACCACCTCGACCCTCGTGTGGCGGACGAGCTCGACCGGATCCTGTCGACCGACGCCGTCATCTATGTCCTTGGTGGGACAGCGGCCATCGACTCGGCGGTCACCTCCGAGTTGGTCCGGGACCACGGCGGCGTCCGCCGGCTGGCGGGCCCCACGCGGATCGACACCGCGGCCGCCATCGCGGGCCAGGTGGTCGCCGAGTCCGGCGCGACGACGGCGATGATCGCGCGGGCAGGGCCGGACGACGCCGCGCCGTGGGCTGATGCGCTCGCCGGCGGGGCCTACGGCGCCGCGGCCGGGGTGCCGGTGCTCCTCAGCGACCAGGAGGCTCTGTCGCCGCAGACCCGCGACGCACTGCGCGACCTGGGCATCGAGCAGACGCTCATCCTCGGTGGTCAAGCAGCGCTGTCTCAGGCGGTTGCGTTCGACCTACCGGATGGCACCCGGTTGGCGGGACCGGACCGCACGGCCACTGCAGTGGCCATCGCCCAGGACCTGTGGACCGACCGGACCAGCGGGGTCATCCTGGCCGAGGGTTTCGAGGCGGACGCCTGGGCCTACGCCTTGGCCTCCGCGCCGCTGTCGGCCCGCCACGATGCCCCCCTGATCCTGACCCAGGGGGAGCAGCTGTCGTCGGCCGCCGCGGCGTTCCTCACCGATCGGGATCTCGATCCGGTCACGGTGGTCGGACGGCCGTCGTTGGTCTCCGACGCGGTCACGACCGAGGCCACCGCGCTGCTGGACTGACCCCCGCTGGACCGACTTGCGCTCGGTCGGTGGCGCGCGACGGTCGACCCGTCCAACCGAGACGTGGGATCCCAACCGAGACGTAGGATCGCGATATGAGCGTGCTGACGGACCTGCTGGGTGAGACCGATCTGTCCACGCACGAGGTTCGTCACATCCGTCACCTGCTGGCCGAGTGGCAGATCGTGGCCGACCTGTCCTTCGCCGATCTGCTGCTGTTCGTGCCGGCCAAGGAGGGCCAGGACGCCGGGTACCGCTGCATCGGTCAGATGCGGCCCTACACCGCTCAGACGATCTACGTCGACGACCTGGTCGGCGACTTCTTCCTCCGGCACCAACGGCCGATGGTGGGCCGGGGGTTCGCCGAGGGGCGGGTCATCCGCGACGCCGACCCGGACTGGTCGACCGGTGTGCCGGTCCGGGAGGAGGCCATCCCGGTGGGATACGGCAACCGCATCATCGCCGTGATCAGCCGCGAGGCCAACGTCGCCACGGCCCGGTCGCCCTCCCAGTTGGAACTCACCTACCTGCAGGCTGCCTCCCAGTTGGCCGTGATGATGGCGGCCGGCACGTTCCCCTACGCGGTCGGTGACCGACCCGAGGACAGCGACGCCTCCCCACGCGTCGGCGACGGCATCATCCGGATCAACGCCGGCGGGACGGTCACGTACGCCTCGCCCAACGCCATCAGCGCCTACCGTCGGCTGGGGCACGTCGACGCGGTTCACGGCCAGAACATCGCCGACATCGACCCCCGGCCGGGCGACGCCCACGCCGCCCTGGACGGCAACATCGCGGTGATGGAGGAGATCGAGCACGACGGCTCGGTGGTCCTCCGCCGATTCATGCCGCTGCTGGAGGGCGATCAACTCACCGGCGCGCTGGTCCTCGTCCGCGACATCACCGAGCGGCGGCGGCACCAGAAGGCCCTCCGCGTCAAGGACGCGACGATCCGCGAGATCCACCACCGGGTGAAGAACAACCTGCAGACGGTGGCCTCGCTCCTCCGACTGCAAGGCCGTCGCATGGCCAGCGACGAGGGGCGGGAGGCCCTGGCTGAGTCCGTCCGCCGCATCTCCTCCATCGCACTGGTCCACGAGATCCTGTCGCGGGAGGCGCGGCAGGAGGCGATGTTCTCCGAGATCGCGACTCGGATCGTCGACATGCTCCGCGAAGGGCTGGTCTCACCCGACACCCCCGTCGAGTTCACCGTGACCGGCGACCCTGGGGAGTTGCCGGCGGAGGTGGCCACACCCCTGGCTCTGGTCCTGACCGAACTGGTGCAGAACTCCGTCGAGCACGCGTTCGTCGAGTTCGACTTCTCCGCCCGGCGTGGCGCCGTCGACATTGCGTTCGACCGGCACTCGAGCACCCTGTCCATCATCGTGTCGGACAACGGACGGGGCCTACCCGAGGGCGTGACGCTCGAGTCCCTCTCCAACCTGGGTCTGCAGATCGTCCGGACCCTGGTGGGCAGTGAGTTGGGCGGCACCCTGCACAGCCTGGAGCCGGAGCAGGGCACCGCCGTCGAGATCGTGATCCCCCTGCAGGTGAGCGGCTGAGATCTAGGCGCTGGCTTTCAGGGCCTGCTCCAGGTCGGCCAGGATGTCGTCGATGTGCTCGATGCCGATGCAGAGCCGGATCATGTCCGGCGTGACGCCGGCGGTCACCAACTCCTCCTCGCTCAGCTGACGGTGCGTCGTCGACGCGGGGTGGGCCGCAAGCGACTTGGTGTCACCGATGTTGACCAGGCGGGTGAAGAGCTCCAGGGCGTCATAGAACCGCTCGCCAGCTTCGAAGCCACCCGTGATCCCGAACGTCAGCAGCGCCGAGGGACGGCCGGCCGTGTACTTCTTGGCCATCTCGTGGTTGATCGAGCCCTCCAACCCGCCGTACTCGACCCACTCGACGCTTGCGTGCCCCTCCAGGAACTCGGCAACGGCCTGGGCGTTGGCGGTGTGTCGCTCCATCCGGAGGTTGAGCGTCTCGATGCCCTGGAGGATCTGCCACGCACTGGTCGGGGCGATCGCGGACCCGGTGTTGCGCAGCGCCACGGTCCGGGCACGGCCGATGTAGGCGGCCGGGCCGAGCGCGTCGGTGTAGACGACGCCGTGATAGGCCGGCTCGGGCTGGGTGAGCCCCGGGTACTTGTCGGCGTGGTCGGCCCACGGGAAGGTCCCACCGTCGACGATGATCCCACCCAGGGTGGTGCCGTGGCCGCCCATGTACTTGGTCAGGGAGTGGACCACGATGTCGGCGCCCCACTGGATCGGCTTGATCAGCGCCGGCGTCGCAACGGTGTTGTCGACGATCACGGGGACGCCATGCCGGTGGGCCATCTCCGCGATGGCCTCGAGGTCGGGGATATTGCCAGCGGGGTTGCCGATCGATTCCAGGAAGACGGCCTTGGTGTCCCCGTCGATCTTGGCTTCCAGGTCGTCCGGCGAGTCGCTGTCGGCGAAGCGGCAGTCGATGCCGAGCTCGGGGAGCATGTGGCGGAACAGGGTGTAGGTGCCGCCGTAGAGCATGGGGACGCTGACGATGTTGTCGCCGGCCTTGGCGATGGTCAGCACCGAGTAGTTGATGGCTGCGCTGCCAGCGCTGACCCCGAGGGCTGCGACACCGCCCTCGAGCGCCGCGACGCGCTGCTCGAGCACGTCGGTCGTGGGGTTCATGATCCGCGTGTAGATGTTGCCGGGCACGGCCAGGTTGAACAGGTCGGCGCCGTGCTGGGCGTCGTCGAACTCGTACGCGACCGTCTGGTAGATCGGGACGGCTACGGACTTGGTGGTGGGCTCGGGCTCGTACCCGGTGTGGAGTGCGATGGTTTCGTCGCGCATGGTGTCACTCTCTGTGGCTTGAGGTCCTGCTGGGGGCGCAACCGTAGTCCACGGCGCGCGGGCGCTCCATATGCCGGGGGTGCAAACCGTGAAGCGGACGGCCTGACGGCGCTACGGCCCGCGGTCCGGCAGGCCCGGCACGCCGGGGCGCTCCTCGGCGGGCAGGTCCGGCACGCCGGAATCGGCGCCTGGGACGTCGAGTGTCGGGTCCTGCCGGTCGGCCAGGATCCCGAAGGCCGCGGCCGCACCCAGGATCACCAGGGCGATCACGACCCAGAGCGGTCCGCGCAGTCGGTCGAGCCGAGGTCGGGGTGATGCCTCGGTCGGGGGTGCGAGGTAGGGCTCAGGTGCGGCCATGGCTGCGCGATCGTGAAGTTGGTCGGCCCCAGACGAAGAAGTCCACGATCGCGCCGTTCCCGCTCTAGCTGGCCAGGCGACGCCGACGTTGCCGTTGCCGACGCAGCGCGCGCCGCTCGTCCTCGTTCAGCGCACCCCAGACACCAGCGTCCTGGTTGGTGTCCAGCGCCCACTCCAGACACTCCGCGACGACCTCACACGAGTTGCACACGGCCTTGGCTCGAGCAGTCTGCTCGACGGCCGGCCCCGTGCTCCCGATCGGGAAGAACAACTCGGGGTCGACGTTGAGACACGCGGATCTACTGCGCCAGGTCAGCATGCTGGCTCCTTGAGGTGTGTCGCGTGCGCACACAGGGTCGCGAGCACAGGCGAGGTGAGTGGACGTTGGTCACCCAGTTGTGAAACCGGGAATTGTGAAGCCGGTCACAAGCAACCACACAGGTAGGAGCCTAGCGTCCACGACCCATGACGTCTAGGGCCTGCTTGCAAAAGAACGCGATCGTCTGTGATGTTTCGCAACTGACGTCACCGCTGCGACTCAGCTCACCGTCAGCCGTCGCTTGTGCACGATGTTGTTGCCGTACCCCAGGCGGTTCCAGCGCTGGGTGAGGGGTTGGCTGCGCCCATGGCCGTCGGTGGCCCGGGACCACACCTCGTAGGTCCCTGGCTGGTCGGGGGTCCACGCGCAGGTCCAGCCACGTGCGGCGTACTTGCCCTGGGACTCGCCCAACTCGGCATCGATCCAGGTCCGCCCGCCGTCCGTGCTGACGGCGACGGCGGAGACCCCCTCCTGTGCCGACCAGGCCGACCCTCGGATGGTGGTCGCCTGACCGGCACGGAGGTCCTCGTCCTCACCGGGTGAGGCGATGATCGACCGCACGCGCATCTCGGTGACCGGGGCACCCTCCCCCGCCAACGAGTCCTCGAGGTAGCAGTAGCGCTCCTGGTGGAACCAGCCGTGGAACTCGGCCTGCCGCACGCTCAGCTCGACGACCCACTTGACCGATGCCATGGCGTAGAAGCCCGGCACGATCAGTCGGACCGGGGCGCCGTGCTCCGTGGTGAGCGGCCGCCCGTCCATGTCGAGGGCCAGCAACGTGTCGGGGTGCAGGGCACGCGAGAGCGGCAGCGACCGTGAGTAGGGGATGACGGCACCGTCCTCCTCACCGGAGTCGGCGCCGATCGCAAGCAGGTGCATGGCCTGCGGGTCGAAGGCCGCGCGGTCCAGCACATCCCTGACCGAGACCCCGGCCCAGGTGGCGACACCGGCGGCACCGAAGCCCCACGGGGTGCCAGGGGCCTTCGGGTCGAGGGCCGTCCGCCCGTTGCCGGCACACTCGAGCGTCACGTTCAGCTCTCGCTGGGGCAGCTGCCGCAGCTCGTCGACGGTCAGTTGGATGGGGTCACCCACCAGGCCGGAGATGGTGAGGCGGTAGCCGGCCTCCAGACCGACCGGTGTGGGGAAGTGGCTGCGGACGTAGAACTGCTCGGGGTCGAGCAGCCTCCCGTCCAGGGCCTCCAGGGGCGTGCCCTCGTTCAGCTCGTCGACGACGGTCCGTTGGAGATCGCTCATCTCCTGACTCAGACCGTCGCGAGGGAGTGTCGCAGCGGCGCGTGATCGATGCGCTGCAGCACGTGCTCGGCGAACAGCTGGCACTCCGCGATGTGGGGGTAGCCGGACAGGATGAAGGCGTTGACCCCGACCTCCTGATAGGCCCGCAACTTCGCGAGGACCTGATCGGGGTCGCCGACGATGGCCGCGCCCGCTCCCGACCGGGCCCGGCCGACGCCGGTCCACAGGTTCTCCTCGGCGAACCCGTCGGAGGAGGCGTTGGCGCGCAGCTCGTTCTGCCGGCTGACGCCAACTGACTGGGTGTCGAGGGACTTGGCCTTGATGCCGGCCCCCACCTCGTCGTCGAGCTTTGACACCAGTCGGTTCGCGGCATCAACCGCAGCCCCTTCGGTCTCCCGCACGATCACGTGTGCGCGCAGCCCGTAGGCCAGGGTCCGGTCGAACTCGGCCGCACGCCCGTTCATGTCCGCGATCGTCTCACCGACCGAGGCGACGGTGTCCGGCCAGGTCAGGAAGACGTCCGCCTCCTCGGCCGCGACCTGCTTGGCGTTGTCGCTGAAGCCGCCGAAGTAGAAGGGTGGGCACGTTCCGGAGACCGTGCCGATCCGCGGCGGGTCCAGCTCCAGGTCCAGGAAGTCACCGTGCATCTCCACGGACTCGCGGTTCAGCAGGGCACGCAGGACCTTCATCCACTCCACGGTCCGCTGGTACCGGGGCGCCGACTCGAGGGTCTCACCGGGGATGTCGGAGGAGATGATGTTGATCGTCAGGCGGCCATCCAGCATCTGATCGATGGTGGCGAGCTGCCGTGCCAACTGCGGCACCCACATCTCACCCATGCGGACAGCCGTCAGCAGCTGCATCGTCTCGACCTGCGGCGCCACGGCGCTGGCGAAGGCGACCGTGTCGATCCCCAGCTGATAGCCGGACGGCAGCAGGATGTTGTCATACCCGGCCCGGTCGGCGGTCAGGGTGATGTCGCGGCAGTGCTCGTAGCTGGACTGCAGGGACGGGTCGGGTTGGCCGAGGAACTCGTAGTCGTCGTCGCACAGGGCGCCGAACCACGAGATCTCGACGGGGGTTGCGCCGGTCGGGTCTGCGCCGGTCGTGTCTGCGCTGGTCGTGTCTGCGTCGGAGGGGTCCGGGCTCACGGTAGGGGTGCTCCTTGGGAGGCTTCGATGATGTCGTAGACGTCGGGACGGGTGAGGGTGATGTCGAAGACGTCGGGCGCTGCGGCGATCCGGTCGACGTTCTGCGTGCCGAGGATCGGCATGGCGCCGGATGGGTGGGCCAGGATCCAGGCGTGGGCGATGTCGGCGCGGCTGCACGACTCGCGCTCGGCGAGCCGGTCGAGGACGCCCACCAACTCGGGTCGTACGTCGTCGCCGGAGACCAGGGCGCCGCCGTGCAGCGGGGACCAGGCCAGCACGGCCATGTCCAGCTCCATGGCCAGGTCCAGGGTCCCGTCCTGCAGCGGATCCAGGTGCGCGGCCGAGAACTGCGGCTGGGTGCTCGCCAGCGGCACGTCCAGGTGGGCCGCCAGGGCACGTGACTGGGCCGGCGTGACGTTGCTGACGCCGATCTCGCGGATCTTTCCCTCCTCCCGCAGTGCGGTCAACGTCCCAGCCAGATCGGCCGGGTGGGTGTAGAGATCGGGTCGATGGATCTGGTACAGGTCGATCGTCTCGGTCTGGAGCCGTCGCAGGGACGCCTCCACGGCCTGACGGAGGTACTCCTCGCTCGAGTCGTACGGCACGCCGGGGATGATCCCGCCCTTGGAGGCCAGCACGATCCGATCCCTGATCGTGGCGTCGGCGGCCAGCACCTGGCCGAGCAGCTCCTCGGCCGCGCCGAACCCCGAGCCGCCCCAATCGAGGCCGTAGACGTCGGCCGTGTCGATCAGGGTGATGTCGGCGTCCAGACAGGCGTTGATGCGGGCGGCCGCCTCGGACGTCGACATGTCGACCAGTCGCCAGCAGCCGAAGGCGAGGCGGGTGACGGTGAACTGGCCGACGGCGGTTCTGCGGGTGGTCGTCAGGGGCTCAGACATTGGCCGTACTCTAAATCGACAGAGCCACCCACGTCGGGCTGGTCGCAGTTCGGCGCTGCAGGCGCCCAGAGGAGAAGGACAACGCAGGATGGGTGAGATTCGGTACGGCATCGTCGGGGCCGGGATGATGGGCCAGGAGCACATCATGAACCTCCGGCACCTCGACGGGGCAGTGGTCACGGCGGTGGCAGACCCGCACGAGCCGTCACGTGCTGCAGCCGCCGAGGTCCTTGCCGGAGCGGATGTCACCTACGTCGAAGACCACCACGAGCTCCTCGCCTCCGGCCGGGTCGACGCCGTCGTTGTCGCCACGCCGAACATGACGCACCGGGACATCCTGCTCGACCTCTTGGAGACGGACCTGCACATCCTGGTCGAGAAGCCGCTGTGCACCACCGTCGAGGACTGCCGGACGGTCATCGCCGCCGCCGAGGGCCGCGAGGCGCTCACCTGGGTGGGCCTGGAGTACCGCTTCATGCCGCCGGTGGCCCGACTGGTCGAGGAGGTCCAGAAGGGGACGACCGGACCACTGCGGATGGTCTCCGTCAGGGAGCACCGCTTCCCGTTCCTGCCGAAGGTGGACGACTGGAACCGGTTCAACGAGAACACAGGCGGGACGCTGGTCGAGAAGGCCTGCCACTTCTTCGACCTGATGAACCTGCTCACGGCGGCCACACCGGTCCGAGTCCTCGCGTCCGGCGGGCAGGACGTCAACTTCCTGAACGAGTCCTACGACGGTCGGACACCGGACATCCTGGACAACGCCTACGTGATCGTGGAGTACGACAGCGGTGCTCGGGCCGTCCTCGATCTGTGCATGTTCGCGGAAGCGGGCCGTGATCAGTCCCAGATCATCGTCGTGGGTGACGCCGCCACCGTGGAGTCGCGGCTGCCCGTCTCGGAGTTCTCGATCGGTCGACGGGGTGAGTCGTGGTTCTCACCCGACGTGGAGACCGCCACCGCACCGGAGGTGCCCTACATGGGGCACCACGAGGGCTCCAGCTACGTCGAGCACACGATGTTCCGGGACGCGATCCGAAGCGGCATTCGTCCGGAGGTGTCGCTGAAGGACGGGCTGCTCTCCGTCGCGATGGGAGTCGCGGCCCACCGCTCGATCGAGGAGCGGCGGGCCGTGACGATGGCTGAGGTCCTGGACCCTGCCGGTTAACCCTTCACGCTGCCCGCCAGCACACCGCTGACGAAGTAGCGCTGGAGGCCGAAGAACACGATCAGTGGCATGACGGTCTGCACGAACGCCGCCGCCGGCAGCAGATGCTCGTTCCGGCCGAAGTCACCGGCCAGGTTGGCGATGCGGATCGTCATCACCAGCGCCTCCGGGTTGGAGCCCGCCATGGTGTTGGCGATCAGGTAGTCGTTCCAGACCCACAGGAACTGGAAGATCCCGAAGGCCGCCAGCACCGGCATGGACAACGGCAGGACCAGCCGCCAGAACACGGTGAAGTGGTCGGCCCCGTCGATGCGTGCTGACTCGAACAGCTCTCGCGGCAGGCCCGAGATGTAGTTGTGCAGCAGGAAGATCGCGAAGGGCAGCCCGAACCCGGTGTGGGTCAGCCACACCGCCGTGGTGGTCCCGGCCAGGTCGAAGTCGGGAATCAGCGTGATCGTCTTCTCGAGCAGCGGGATCGTCAGGTGTGCGCCGCCCACGTAGAGCTGCAGCATCGGGATCAGCGCCACCTGCAGCGGCACTGCCAGCAGTGAGACGGTTGCGATGAACAGGACCTTGCGGCCCTTGAAGTCGATCCAGGCGAAGGCGTAGGCCGCGAACGCCGCGATCGCGATCGGGATGACCGTCGCGGGGAGGGTCACGGCCGCTGAGTTGAGGAACGCGTCCGTCAGGCTGGCACTGGCATCGGCCGACAGGACCGTGTTGTAGTTCTCGAGGGTGTAGGCCTCCCCGTTGAACAGATCAGCCCACCAGCCCGATGTGCGCTGGGCATCACGGGTGCGGAACGAGTTGATGAACAGCGACAGGGACGGCAGGGTCCAGATCGCCACGATGATCCACAGGGCGCCGGTCGGCAGGCTCTTCAGCCACCGATAGGCCTTGTCGGTGGGTCCGTCGCCCGCGTCAGATGGCGGGAGGCCGACGTCGCTGCGCTCGGAGAACGGGTCGGCCTTCTTCTCGACGACAACGGGCTCGGGAACAGTGCTGCTGCTCATGGCTTACGCCTCCTGCATCTGGCGAATGTTGTAGATCATGACCGGAAGGACGGAGAACAGGATCAGCATCGCCAGAGCCGCTCCACGCCCGGTGTCGAAGTTGTTGAAGGCGGTCGCGAACATGTCGTTGGCCAGCACCTGCGTCCCGAACTGACCGTTCGTCATGACCTTCACGATGTCGAAGACCTTCATGACGAGGACGATCAGCGTCGTCACCACCACCCCGATGGTCGTGGCGATCTGGGGCAGGGTGATCCGCCAGAAGATCTGTGTCGACGTCGCCCCGTCCACGGAGGCTGCTTCCAGAAGGTCAGCCGGGACGGCCCGGATGGCTGCGGAGAGGATCACCATCGCGAACCCGGTCTGGATCCAGATGAGGACCACCATCAGCCAGAAGTTGTTGAACGGGGTCTCCTGGATGAACAGGATCGTCTGTGCCACGAAGCCGCCGTCATCGGTGGGCGCGACACCGCCGACGCCGCCAGGGCTCCAGAACCGGACCGCGAACCACAGGCCGAGCAGAGCCACCACACCCGGGACGGCTGCCCTGCCGTACTGCTTGCGGGTCAGCGCGCGGGCCATCATCACGAACAGACCGATCACCGCGAGCACGGCGAGGCCGCCGACGATGAGGGTCGGGAGACCACCGCCGGTGCTGAGTCGTCCCAGCCCCACCCAGGCGGCGTTCAGCACACCGGTCTGCTCGATGGAGACGTCACGAGCCTGGTACATGAAGCGCCAGATGATCGAGGCGCCGACCAGCGAGATCGCCATCGGCATGAAGATCAGCGACTTGGCGACCTTCTCGAACTTGGCGTTCTCGGCCAGGACGGCCACGGCCAGGCCGAGCGCGGTGGAGAAGAACACCACGGCGACGACCCACCACAGGTTGTTGATGATGGTCCCGCGCAGGACGGTGAAGAGGGCGAAGAAGAAGAGCAGGGTGCCGCCGAGCAGCGGGAACATCGACGGGCTGCCGAGCTCCACGAAGTGACCCGTGGTCTGCCGCGAGCGGCTGCCGATGACGGCGCCGAGGACCAACAGGATCACGCCGACGATGAACATTCGGGAGGTGAAGAGGTTGGCCCACCCGGAGAGGTCGAGGGAGGTCCGGTCGGTGAAGGTGTCGGTGTAGTTCTGCAACCCGACGAACATCTCGGAGCGACGGTCGAGGAACGACAGGTACAGCGTCCGCACAGCCGGTACGACCAGCGTCGCGAAGATGAATAGCAGGGCAGGTCCGAGGAAGATGACCCCCCGAGACTTCTGATCCAGGATGGCCCGCTCCGAGAGGCTCGGGTTGCGACCCAGTCCGAAGCGGGCGCCGAGCAGCGCCGTGGGGACCGCCATGGCGACCACCGTCCAGGCCGCGTTGCCGGTGCCGATCTCCGGAGCGCCCCAGGCACCCAGGACCCACCCGATCGCTGCGCCGATGAGCGCGCCGCCGACGGGCGATGACTTCCGGAGGGTGGAGATGCCGGCGCCGACGCCCGCGAGAACCGCCGTGTAGCCGAGCAGCGGGACGACCTCGAGGCTGGGGTAGAAGTCGACCCTGGTCAGTGCGCCGGCGATGATGCCGACAGCTGCGCCGCCGCCCCCGCCGACCAGCAGGCGACGGCCGGGCGCCTCGGTGACCGACAGCAGCACGGCGACGGCCGCACAGGCGATGCCGGCGACGATGGGGAACCAGACCCACTGTCCGAACTGGCCCAGACCGGTCGTCGACCCGTCGGAGTAGATGAGTACACGGTTACCTGACAGCAGTACGCCGGCAACGAAGCCGATGCCGAAGCCGGCCATCGCGTTGAACCGGCTCCAGTTGTTGCGCGCCTGGTTGAACACCAGGTTGGCGCCGACCCAGAGGCCGGCACTTGCTCCCACGGCGATCACCACCGTGATCAGCGTTGAAATGATCTTGTCCATAGCCCTCTCTCTGTTGCTCCCTGCCGAGTGGCTCCGCCACGCTGAGCGGATTCTTGCACATCTCCCTGAAACGCCGTTCGGGGCGCCGACGGTGGTGTCAGCGCCCCGAACCGGGCATTGCGATCGCCTGAGGTCAGGCGGTCACCTGACCTACTCGGGCCACGAGGCCTCGATGTTGGCCGCTGCCTCCTCGGCGGTGATGTCGCCGTTGACTGCAGAGGTTCCCTCGCTCCAGAAGGTGCCCGCACCGACATCGGCCGGCATGAGGTCCGACGCGTCGAACCGAGCCAGGTCGGCGGTGTTCAGGATCTCCAGGAAGGACTGCTCCAGCGGCTGGTAGACGCTGGGGTCCTGGCCCTGAGCAGCCGACAGGAAGCCGGAGAGGCTACCGCCGAGCTCCTCGGTCTGGATCGTCTGACGGGTCTCTGCGTAGTCGGCAGTCGCCATGTAGTTCAGGACGGCCATGGTGGCCTCGTCCTCGCTGAAGGCGGCCGCGTAGGTGCCGGCGGTCAGGGCCGGGTTGTCACCGTTGATGTCCGGGAAGGCGAACACGTCGACTGCTTCCTCGGAGCCGTCGGCAAACGCCTGGCCCTCGGGGAAGAAGCCGGCGAAGAAGGACGCCTGACGGTGCATCATGCACTGGCCGTCGACCAGCGGCTGGGCGTTGTCACCGAAGTTGGTGGCAGCGATGGAGCCACCGGAGGCGAACACGTTCTCCGGAACCCAGAAGTCCAGGACGGCCTGCATGGCCTCAACGACCTGGGGGTCGTCGAAGGGGATCTCGTGCGTGACCCACTGGTCGTAGACCTCGCCGCCGTGCAGACGGAGCATCATCTCCTCGACCCAGTCGGTGTACGTCCAGCCGGTCGCCTGCCCGGACTCGATCCCGACGCACAGCGGGGTGTTGCCGTCCTCGACCATCTGGTCCATCAGTGCGGTGAAGTCGTCGATGGTGTCCGGGATCTCGTAGCCGAACTCCTCGAAGCGGGCGGGCTGGTACCACACCAGCGACTTCAGGTCGGTCTTGACCGGCACGCCGTACTGGGTGCCGTCGAGCTGACCGTCGGCCTGGAAGTCCTCGGCCCAGAACTCGTCGATGGTGGCGTCGACCTCGTCGGAGAGCGGGACGACGAAGCCGTCAGCTGCGAACTCCTGCAGCTTGCCGGGCTGGGGGAAGATCGAGATGTTCGGCGGGTTGCCACCGGACACCTGGGTGTTGATGTTGGCCTCCCAGTCAGCGTCACCGGTGTAGGTCACGTTGATGCCCTGCGGCTCGGCCCACTGGGTCAGCGTCTGCTGGATCGCAGCGACACTGGGGTCGTCACGCTCAGGGCCGGTGATGGTCACCTCGGCGCCACCGAAGTCGCCTTCGGCCATCTCGCCCTCGTCCATGGCTTCGTCGTCGGAGCCCTCGTCCATGGCTTCGTCGTCGGAGCCTTCGTCGGCAGCTTCCTCGTCGGAGCCCTCGTCGTCCGTGGACTCGTCCGCGGCCGCGGCGTCGTCGGCATCGGAGGTGTCGTCGGACGAGGACTCGGCTCCACCGCACGCGGCGGCGAAGAGTGCCAGCAGCAGTGTCATTGCCAGCAAGCGCGAAATGCGCATCATTGTGGTCTTCCTCTCGTGTAGGGGGGTGCGCGGCATCGCCCTGCGTGCGGCCCGCGCTGCGGCCATTCATAGCGCAGTGTTGCCGGTCTGTAAACGCTTTCTTACAATTCCGGCCGATTTACTACTGTCAAGGTAGTAGGTTTTACGTCCCGTAGCGAGCCATCACTGTCAGACGATCAAGTTGATGGCGTCGAGCACGAGCTTGACGGACAGGTGGGTGGTGCGGCCGACAGGATCGCCGTCGGTGTGCACGGCCACGGGTCGGTCGCTGGACAGATCGAACGTCTCGCGATCGTGCCAACCGGTGACCGCTGCCAGGTCCCGTACGTGGCGCCCGGTGAGTGCCTTGCGCATGACGTTGAGCAGTGTCGGCAGCGACAGGTCGGTCATGGCCGTGCAGTCCAAGCCCCGCTCCAGCGTCGCCTCGGGACACATCCGGGACGCCAGCGGGCCGAGGTAGGTGTAGGGGTCTGCCTTGCAGATGACCGCAGCGGCGGCCGTCGTCGTCGAGATCGGCGCGTCCTCCTGCCGCCCGATCGGTCGGGCGGGGCCTGCCTGGATGCGGATCGTCTGCTCGTGCATCCGCTGGCGCACGCCCCAGCCGTGGAGGAGGAACGAGGCCTGCCCCAGGGTCCGCTTCATCCGCGGATGGCTCTCGACCTCTCGGACGACTTCGGCGTCGTAGCCGAAGCCGACGCACCAGGCGAACCAGCGGTCGCCAGCCAGCCCGGCGGGCACTCGTCGGGTGCGATCGGTCTCGAGCGCCTCGTGCAGGATCGAGGTCGCGGTCACGAGGCGCTGGGACAGACCCAAGGTCCTCGCATAGACGTTCGTGGATCCGCCGGGCAGGACCGCGAGGCGCGTGTCGGTCCCGGCCACACCCTGCAACACCTCGTTGACCGTGCCGTCACCGCCGAGCGCCACGACCGCGTCCAGGCCGTCCGCCGCCGCCTCTGCTGCGAGCTCGCTGGCGTGATTGCGATGGGTGGTCGGCGCAACCCGGACCTTGGCGACGTCGCTCAGGGTGTTGGCGACCCAGCGGGTCAGATGCGGACGGGTCCGACGGGCAACCGGGTTGGTGACGATCAAGATCCGCACGGCCGGAAGGGTATCCGGCGGGATGCGCAGCGGTCCGCGGAGGAGCGCGGAGGCGGGTTCGGTCCCGCGGCTATCCGCCGCTGATCGTCGGCCCGGGCGGCGGTGGCGGAGGCTCGGGGGCAGGCACGACCGAGGCACCGGGCGTCGGGGTCGGTGTGGGCGTCAGGGTCGGCGTCGGGGTCGGCGCTGGCGTGGGCGTCGCCGGCAGGGTCGGAACCGGCGTCACCGGGACGGCGATCGTGGGGACGGGCGCCGGCTCCGGTGGCTGGACCGGCAGGGGAGCAGCGACGGCCGGAGGTGCGGTGTGCAGCGGACAGGTGAAGGTTGGCAGTTCGCCCGGCACACCGGTCACCTCGACCGTCGTGGGGCAGTAGGGCGTGGCGATGCCGCCGGTCAGCGGATCGACCAGGACCGTCTCGACCAGCTCGGCGGGCGGCGTGAACTCACGCACGGGCTCACCCTCGAGCGCCTCGGCCATGAAGGTCCGCCAGATCCGAGCGGGCCAGTTGCCGCCCTGCACGACCGCCTCGCCGTGGATGTTGAGGAGGGGGCGGCGACTCTCGGGATACCCGATCCACACGGCCGTCGACAGCTCTGGCGTGAACCCCACGAACCAGGCGTCGGCGTTGTTCTGGACCGTCCCGGTCTTGCCGGCCACAGGGCGGTCGGGCAGCTGCGCCTGGCCGCCGGTTCCCTCCTCGACCGCGTCGACCATGGCGCTGGTGACCAGGTAGGCGGTCTGGGCATCCATCGCCACGCGTGGCAGCTGGCTCGGCTCCCACACGACCTGGCCGTCGGCGTCGGTGACCTCGGTGATCGGTCGTGGCGGCGCGTGGACTCCATCGTTGGCGAGGGTGGCGAAGGCACCGGCCATCTCCATGGGGCTCACCCCCTCGCGAAGACCGCCCAGCACCGTGGAGGGGTTGACGCCGATCTCCGACGTCACGCCCATCGCCACGGCCGTCCGCTCGACGGCGCCCGCTCCCATGTCCAGGGCCAGACGGGCGAACGCACCGTTGGAGGAGCTCGCCAGCGCCTGACGCAGCGTGATCCGACCACTGGTGCCACTGCGGACGCTCCACGGGTCACCCGAGCCGAGGTCGAACGTCCCCGAGCCGGACTGGATCGTCTGATCCAGTCGCCACCCGCTGTTGAGTGCGGCGACCAGCCCGAAGACCTTGAAGGTGCTGCCCGGCTGACGCCGGCCTTGTGTGGCCAGGTCGAACTGATTGGTCTCGAAGTCCCGTCCGCCGACCATCGCCACGATGTCGCCGGTCTGGGGCCTGACGACAGAGAGCGCGACCTCGGGGTCGCTGGGCTGGTTCCAGAACCTGGTCGCCGCCGCCTCGGCTGTGGCCTGCAGCGCCGGGTCGATCGTGGTGTGGATGCGCAGACCGCCGCCGAAGAGGCGCTGCCACCGAGTGGGCTCGTCGAGCCCGAAGGTCGGGTCGTTGACCAGCGTGCGCTTGACCAACTCGACGAAGAAGGGGTACCGCGTGGCTGGCGGCTCCGGTGGCGGGATGACGCCGAGCGGGGCGTTGTTGATCGCGACGGCGTCGGGCCGGGACAGGTACCCCTCCGCCGTCATCGCCGCCGTCACCCGTCGGCGCTCCTCGACCGCGCCGCGGGGGTTGGTGTAGGGCGAGTCCGCCTCCGGCGACCGGATCAGACCGGCGATCAGGGCGGCCTGTCCGACGTCGAGGTCGCTGGTGGTCACCCCGAAGTAGGTCTGCGCCGCCGCCTCGATCCCGTACGCCCCGGCCCCCAGGTAGATCGTGTTGAGGTAGTCGGTCAGGATCTCGCTCTTGGTCGCGGTCCGCTCCAGCTGCATCGCCAGGTGGGCCTCGGTGGACTTGCGCTCGAGGGTGTTCTCGGCTTCGGGGAAGTACCGGTTCTTGATGAGCTGCTGGGTGATCGTCGAGCCACCCTGCACGATGGTGCCGGCCCGGCGGTTGGCGACCCAGGCGCGCGCGATGGCCCGGGCGTCCACGCCATCGTGATCGAAGAAGCGCCGGTCCTCGGCCGCGACGATGGCGTGGATCAGGTGTTCTGGGAGGTCGTCATGGGTGACGGGTTCGCGGTTGTTGAATCGCAGCGTGGCGATCAGCGACCCGTCGGCGGCGTAGACGAAGGACTGCTCGAACTGCGGCGCGGGTTCCAGGTCGATCTCGGCGACGCCGACCTGGACGAACGGTGAGCACGCCGTGCCCAGCAGCGCACAGGCCAGCAGCAGGCTGACCAGCGACCATCCGCGCGGCGAACGAGACATCACCTCAAGTATGTCGGCAGCTGGGGGCCGGTCTATGAGGGGATTCGCAGCTCAGAAGGTGGTTTCGGAGTCCTGTTGACGGTCGCGCAGGAACCGGATGGTCCGGGCCAGCTGACGGGAGACGTGCATCTGGCTGATGCCGACCTGCTCGGCGATCTGCGACTGCGTCAGGCCCTTGAAGAAGCGGAGGTAGAGGATCGTCCGCTCTCGCTCGTCGAGGTCGGCGACGGCCGGGGCGATGGAGGCGAAGTGCTCCAGCTGATCCAGGCGCTTATCCTCATCGCCCATCAGCTCGCCGACGGTCGCGGAGTCCTCGTCCTTGCCGACGCGCTGGTCGAGCGAGCCGGTCGAGTAGGCCATCGAGGCCTCGTAGGCCTCCAACGCCTCGTCGTGGGTCACTCCCAACTCCTCCGCCAGTTCGTCCACCGTGGGGGCGCGACCGAGTTCTTGGTGCAACCGGTTGGTGGCCTTCCCCAGCCGCAGACTGAGCTCCTGCAGACGGCGGGGCACCCGCACCGACCAGCCCTTGTCCCGGAAGTGCCGCTTGATCTCGCCCACGATGGTGGGGGTGGCGTAGGTGGAGAACGCCACCTTGCGGTCCAGGTCGAACCGGTCGATGGCCTTCAACAGACCGACGGAGCCGACCTGGACGAGATCCTCGAGCGGCTGACCGCGGTCGTTGAACCGCTTCGCCAAGTAGTGCACCAGGGGGAGGTGGAGCTCGACCAGCCGTTCCCGGACGTCGGTGTCCCCCGTCTCACGAAGCCGGGCGAAGAGCTCCCGCGTGTCGGAGCGTTCGTAGTGACGAAGCGCCTCGGTGCTCACTACTCCGCGACTCCCGCAAAGCGCATCCTCAGGGAGACCTCGTCGTGCTCGGTGGTGACGTCGAACGCCTCGGTCATGGCGTCGATCACCGTCCAGGTGAAGCCGTCGGGCTCCAGACTGATCGGTGCGGCCGGGGTGGCGGTCAAGGTCACGGTGAGGGGGATGACCGCGGGGTCGATGTCCATCTCCACAGCCGGCGGGCGGCCGGACAGCAGGGTGCTGGCGGCCTCGTCGACGGCGAGGCGCACGTCCTCCAGTTGGTCGAGGGTCAGCCGGGCGCGGGCGGCGACGGAGGCGGCGGTGGCCCGCAGCACCGGAAGGTGATCGACGTGACCGGGGATTGAGAGGGAGATCGCCATGGTTGTGCCTCGGAGAGTAGCCAGCGCAGGGCCGGGCGCATCAGGTGGTGTCCCACTGATCGCCGGTGGTTCGGGGATGTCACAGGGGTCTATAGCCTGCAGTACGTGGTTCGAACCGAGGTGATGGAGGCGTTCGGCGAGTCGACGCGCGCCTGGTTCACCGCTGCCTTCGCCGCTCCCACGGCAGCGCAACTCGGGGCCTGGGAGCACGCAACGCGCGGTGAGAGCGTGCTGGTCAGCGCCGCGACCGGCTCGGGCAAGACCCTCGCGGCGTTCCTGGCCGCCATCGACCGTCTCGTGCACCGGCCGGCTCCTGAGCCTGACGCGAAGAGCCGCACCCGGGTGCTGTACATCTCGCCGCTCAAGGCGCTGGCCTACGACGTCGACCGGAACTTGCGGGCGCCCTTGATCGGGATCCAGCAGGCGGCTGAGCGCCTTGGCGAGACGTTGCAGCCGGTCAGCGTGGGCCTGCGGTCCGGGGACACCACCCCCGAGGAGCGACGGGCGCTGGTGTCGCGGCCTCCCGACATCCTGATCACCACCCCCGAATCGTTGTACCTCTACCTGACGTCGCGGGCGCGCGAGACGCTGACGGACGTCGACACGGTCATCATCGACGAGGTCCATGCCGTCGCCGGATCCAAGCGCGGTGCGCACATGGCGGTGTCGCTGGAGCGGCTGGAGGCGTTGCGGCGGCGGGCCGGCGCCACCGAGCCCCTCCAGCGGATCGGGCTGTCGGCGACCCAGCGGCCGCTGAGCGAGGTGGCGGCCTTCCTCGGTGGCGGGGAGGTGTCCGCTGACGCCGGTGCCGCGCCCGAGTCGGGGTCGTCGGCGTCGTCGTGGACGCCGCGGCCGGTCCGGATCGTGGACATCCCGTCGGACAAGACGCTGGACATCGAGGTCATCGTCCCGGTGGAGGACATGGCCGATCTCGGACAGGTCATCCCCCAGGCGCCGGAGGGGCCAGCATCCGCCCCCGGGGATCACCGCCGCTCGATCTGGCCGGCCGTCCACCCGCGGGTCCTCGACCTGATCGAGGCGCATCGGTCGACGATCGTCTTCACCAACTCCCGTCGGCTGAGCGAGCGGCTGTGTGCCCGGCTGAACGATCTCTCGGCAGAGCGCTGGCTGGCCGCGCGGTCGGAAGAGGAGCGCCTGGCCCATCCCGACGCCGCGGCGCCGATCATCGCCCGTGCACACCACGGGTCGGTGGCCAGGGAGCAGCGGACGCTGATCGAGGAGGACCTCAAGGCCGGCCGGCTGCCGTGTGTGGTCGCGACGTCATCGCTGGAGCTCGGCATCGACATGGGCGCCGTGGATCTGGTGGTCCAGGTCGAGTCACCCGGCAGCGTCGCCAGCGGGCTGCAACGCGTCGGTCGGGCCGGACACCAGGTGGGCGCACCGTCCGTCGGCAAGATCTTCCCCAAATTCCGCGGTGACCTGGTGGAGGCTGCCGTCGTCAGCCGGCGGATGCTGGACGGCGACATCGAGCAGACCCGCTACCCGCGCAACCCGTTGGACGTGCTGGCTCAGCAGATCGTCGCCATGGCAGCCATGGAGGAGTGGTCGGTCAGCGAGCTGTACGACGTGATCCGGGCCGCCGCGCCGTTCAGCGAGCTGCCGCGAGCGCAGCTCGACGGCGTCCTCGACATGCTCAGCGGTCGCTACCCCTCTGATGAGTTCGCCGAGCTGCGACCGCGCATCACCTGGGACCGGGTGGCCGATCAGATCACGGGTCGGCGTGGGGCTCAGCGGATCGCCGTGACCAGCGGTGGGACGATCCCCGACCGGGGGCTGTACGGCGTGTTCATCGCCGGTGACGGGCCGGGGCGTCGGGTCGGTGAGCTGGACGAGGAGATGGTCTATGAGACCCGGCCGGGCGAGACCATCGTCCTGGGCGCCACGACCTGGCGGGTGGAGGACATCACCCGGGACCAGGTGCTGGTGTCGCCGGCTCCGGGGGAGCCGGGGCGGCTGCCGTTCTGGCACGGTGACACGCCCTCGCGGCCCATCGAGGTCGGCCAGGCGGTCGGGGCCTTCCTGCGCGAGGTCACGACGTCGGGCAGTGAGTCGGCGCTGTCGTCATTGCAGGCCGAGTACGGGCTCGACGACCTGGCTGCCACGAACCTCCTGGCCTATGTGGAGGAGCAGCGGCAGGCGACCGAGGTCATGCCGAGCGACACCCAGATCGTGGTGGAGCGGTTCCGCGACGAGATCGGCGACTGGCGGGTCTGCATCCTGTCGAGCTTCGGGGGCCGGATCCACGCGCCGTGGGCGCTGGCCATCGAGACACGCGTCCGGGAACGCTTCGGGATCGAGATCGCGACGATGGTGTCCGACGACGGGATCGTGCTGCGGCTGCCGGATGCCGGGTGGGGCGGAAGTGGGTTGGGTGACGGCCTGGGATCAGGCGACGTGGGGGCGTTCGGATCGTTGGACGGCTCGCCCGACATCGGATCTGCCGACGACCAGTCAGCGGATCTCGGCATGTTGGCGCCCGTCGACGGTGTCTCCGCTGGTGGGGTGAGCCAGGAGTGGCTGGACGACGAGATCATGCGCGAGGTCCTGGTCCCGCCGGCCGACGAGGTCGAGGACCTGGTGGTGGGCGAGCTGGCGAACTCGACGCTGTTCGCCAGCCGGTTCCGGGAGTGTGCGGCGCGGGCGCTGCTGCTGCCGAAGCGCCGGCCGGGCGGCAGGACGCCCCTGTGGCAGCAGCGGCAGCGTTCGCAGGACCTGCTCGCGGTGGCCAGCCGGTTCGGGTCGTTCCCGATCCTCCTGGAGACCTATCGCGAGTGCCTACGCGACGTCTTCGACGTGCCGGCCCTGCAGGGGGTTCTCCGGGACATCACCAGCCGGAAGATCCGGATCACCCAGGTGACGACCGAGGTCGCCTCCCCGTTCGCGTCCAGCCTGCTGTTCGACTACCTGGCCGGCTACATGTACGAGGGCGACGCGCCGCTGGCTGAGCGCCGGGCCTCCGCGCTGACGCTGGACCGGGAGCTGCTGGCCGAGCTCCTCGGGGCTGACGAGCTGCGAGATCTGGTCGACGCCGACGCGCTGACCGAGTTGGAGCTGCAACTGCAGCGGCTGACGGACGATCGGCTGGCGGGCTCGCCAGACGACGTGCACGACCTGCTCCGGGTCGTCGGGGACCTGCGGACCGACGAGGTCGTGGCCCGGTCGGATGGTCCGGCGGAGGAGTGGCTGGCCGCGCTCGACGCCGACCGCCGCATCTACCTGGCCCGCGTCGGCGGGGAGGATCGCTGGGCCGCGGTGGAGGACGCCGCACGACTTCGCGACGGGTTGGGGGTCCCCGTGCCGGTGGGACTGCCCGACGTCCTGGCCGAGCCGGTTGAGCGGCCGATGGTGGACCTGGTGGCCCGGTACGCCCGCACGCACGGGCCGTTCGTGACCGAGGATGTCCGGGATCGCCTGGGCCTGCCACGGGATGCCGTCGAGCTGTCGCTGAAGACGCTGCTGGCCGAGCAGCGGGTCGTGAGCGGGGAGTTCCGGCCGGGCGGGTCTCGCCGCGAGTGGATCGACACGAGCGTCCTGCGCCGGCTGCGGCGTCGGTCGTTGGCGGCGCTCCGGCGTGAGGTCGAGCCGGTCGGCCCCGAGGCGCTGGCCCGCTTCGTCCCGGCCTGGCAGGGGGCGGCTCTGCAGCCGCGGACCCCGGGAGTCGACCGCACGTTCGAGGTGGTCGAGCAACTCCAGGGCGCTCCGATCCCGGCATCGATCCTCGAACGGGATGTGCTGGCCAGTCGGGTTCGGGGCTACAACCCCTCCTGGCTGGACGAGCTCGCCGCGTCAGGTGAGATCGTCTGGGCGGGCTTGGGGTCGTTGGCCTCCTCGGACGGCCGGGTGGGGCTGTACCTGCGTGACCAGGCGGCAGTGCTCCTGGATCCGCCCGTGACGCCGGACGACCTGTCTCCCCTGTCGGTCTTGCTGCTGGAGCACCTGAGTGCCCGCGGAGCCTCGTTCTGGCCCGACCTCTACCGGGCGGCGCTCGCCGGTGCGTCCGGGGACGGCAGCGGTGGGCTGCCCGAGTCCGAGGTCGTCGATGCGCTGTGGGACCTGGTGTGGGAGGGGCTGGTGACCAACGACACCATGCAGGCCCTCCGCGCGGTCGCGGGCGGTGTCGGTCGGCGCTCGTCCGGTCGGGGCCGGCGGGGCCGAGCACGACGGCCGGGGCGTGTCGCCAGCCGGTCGGGTCCTCCGACCGCGGCCGGCCGGTGGTCGCTGGTGGCAGACCTGGTCGCCGGGGGCGTGCCGCCCACCGAGCGGATGGCGGCCAGAGCGGCGGTGTTGCTGGGGCGGCACGGCGTGGTGACACGGGATGCGGTGATGGGGGAGAACCTGCCGGGGGCCTTCAGCGGGGTCTACCCGGTGTTCAAGGCCATGGAAGATGCCGGCCGGGCCAGGCGCGGTTACTTCGTCGAGGGGTTGGGCGGGGCGCAGTTCGCCATCCCCGGCGCGATCGACCGGTTGCGTGCGCTTCGAGAGGTGGACGACCGGGCCGATCGGGAGCCGGAGGTGCTCGCGTTGGCGGCCACCGACCCGGCCCAGGTGTACGGCTCGACGCTGTCCTGGCCCGAGTCCGTGGGGGAGAGGGGCCGTCCTCGCCGGGTCCCAGGAGCCCATGTGATCACGGTTGACGGCGAGCTGGTCCTCTTCCTCGAGAAGGGGGGTCGGTCGGCGGTGACGTTCACGACTGATCGGGACCAGTTGGCGGTCGCCGCCGCCGGAGCGAGCGGTCTGGTGGACGCCGGGCGGGTGGACGACCTGAAGATCGGCAAGATCGACGGGGAGGTCCCCTCGGACCAGCCGCTGGTCGCGGCGCTCCGCGAGGCCGGCTTCGAGGACCACCCCAGGGGCCTGGTCCGCCGCTAGTCGATCATGGGTGGGTGGACTTTCGGCGCTTGGGCGCCTGGAAGTCCACCCAACCCCATTTGGCCTACCGCGGTCCGGGCCCCTGGCACCGGCGACACCAGTACGTCACGCGAGCCTGATCGCCCAGGGAGGCCACGTCGATCGGGGACCCGCACCGAGGGCAGGGTCGCCCGCCCTTGCCGTAGACCCAGACCGCGTCAGACCCGCGCCGCCCTGCCCGACGCACGTCCTCCGGCCGCCGGGTCGTGATGCGCTGGGGACCGCCGTGGGCCACGTTGGCCCGGAGGAGGTCCGAGGCGGTCTGCAGCAGCTGGCGCCGGACGGGCTCGTCCACCTCCTCCACGGGTGTCCAGGGGTCGACCGCGTGGATGAACAGCACCTCGTTCTTGTAGACGTTCCCGACGCCGGCCATGACCCGCTGGTCGAGCAGCGCCTCCCCGATGGCCGTCTCGGGTCGGGCGGCCATGCGCCGCTCCGCCTCCTCGAGGTCGACGGGCCCGGTGGCATCACCCTCCAGTGGATCGGGGCCGAGCGCCGCCAACGACCGGTGCCGATCGACCTGGGCGCGGGACAGCAGCTCGATCACCGGCGCGCTGAACAGCACGGCCTCGATCTCCTGCGTTGCGATCACCACCCGCGCATGTCGTGCCGGCTTGCGCCACGATCGGCCCGGCTCGTACAGGTGCCACGAGCCGGTCATCATCATGTGGGTGTGCAGGCACAGGTCGCTGGGTTCGAACCAGTGGAGGAGGTGCTTGCCGCGAGCCTGGACCTCCCGTGTCCGTTGGCCGACCAGGCGCTCGGGGACCAGACGCCGCACCTGTGTCACGGAGGTCCGCACAGCGGTCACGGTCTTGCCGGCCAAGGCCGCGTCCAACGACTTGGCGGACCGGAAGATGGTGTCCCCTTCGGGCATCCGCACACCGTATGGCGGCGCATCGGCCCGCGCCCAGGCGCCATCCCACCCCAGTGTTACGACCTTGTATCAGACGAGAGGACTTCAGTCTCTTCCCAGTAGTGTCGATAGCAGTGAGTGAGCGACCAGCCCAGGAAGGGGCAGACATGGAACAGATCCGGATCGACCGGCGACGTTCACGTCTGCGGGCGCTCAAGCGGCGCACCCGGGACCTGATGGCCGCGCAGCCACTCCGGTACAGCGCGGGAGGGGCCGACGTGGATGAGGAGTTGCTCGGACGCATCGATCGTGTGTTGGCCGAGGCATCGGATGGCTCAGGCGTTGGCCCGACCCCACGGCCGGCCTGATCGCACGGGGCCGGCCTGACCCACGGGGTAGACCCGGCCCGCTCGACCCAGCCAACACCGCGCTACCGTCGGCGCGACATGTTCACGAACCTGCGCCCTACGCGCGTCCTGTTGTTGTTGCTGATGACCGTGGCGCTGGTGGCGACCGGCTGTGCGGATGCCGAGGACGGGGCGGCCACCGTCGACGAGGACCAGACGGCCGCTGATGAGCCCTCGGCGGCTCCTGCGGACGGGGACGAGGGGGCTCCTGAGGACGGGGCGGGCTCGGAGGCTGCCGCCGGGACGCCGGACGGCCCTGCCACATCGACGGACAGCGCTGGGGTCGAGGTCACGGGCGAGCCGGGAACCAAGCCGGAGGTATCCCTGCCGGGTGGCGAACCCCCGACCGAGCTCGTGGTCGTCGATCTGATCGAGGGCGACGGCGATCAGGTTCCCGAGGGGGCTACGGTGACAACCGACTACGTCGGGGTGTCGTGGCTCAACGACGGGGTGGAGTTCGACTCCTCTTGGGACCGTGGCGAGCCGGCGACGTTCCCCCTCAACGGCGTGATCCCCGGCTGGACGAACGGGATTCCGGGCATGCGAGAAGGCGGCCGGCGCCTGCTGATCATCCCGCCCGACCAGGCGTACGGGGCACAGGCGCCCTCACCCGACATCGCCGCCAACGACACGCTGGTGTTCGTCATCGACATGGTCTCCTTCGAGCGGCCGCCCGAGCCGGTCGAGCCTGGCACGGACGATGCTGGCGTCGAGGTCAGCGGGGAGCCTGGCGAAGAGCCGCAGATCACCCTCCCGGGCGGTGAGCCGCCGGCCGAGTTGCTGGTCGTGGACCTCATCGAGGGGGACGGGGAGGAGGCCCCGGCGGGCTCGATCGTCACCACGCAGTACGTCGGCGTCTCGTGGACGAACGACGGCGAGAAGTTCGACGCGTCGTGGGACCGGGGAGAGCCAGCCACCTTCCCGCTCAGCAACGTCATCGAGGGGTGGACCCGCGGAATCCCGGGTATGCGGGTTGGTGGACGGAGGCTGCTGGTCATCCCACCCGAGCAGGCCTACGGTGCCGAAGCTCGTGGCGAGGACATCGCACCGAACGACACCTTGGTCTTCGTCATCGATCTGGTCGACGTCAACCAGTAGTCAACCTGTAAACAGCCCATCCGACCTCTGATCCACCAACCCCCACGACGAAGGACCCGTCACATGTCAGCCGTCCAGGTAGCCGGCCAGAAGACCGACAAGCCCGTCATCACCCTCCCCGGCGGTGAGCCGCCGACCGAACTGGAGATCACGGATCTGATCGAGGGGGATGGTGCGGAGGTGCCCGCGCAGGCCACGGTCACCGTGCACTACGTCGGCGTGTCGTGGAAGAACGGGGGCCAGCAGTTCGACGCCTCGTGGGACCGCGGCGACACGATCAGCTTCGGCCTGAACCAGGTCATCGCCGGCTGGACGAAGGGGATCCCGGGGATGAAGGTCGGGGGTCGCCGGATGCTCGTCATCCCGCCGGACATGGGCTACGGCGCCCAGTCGCCGACGCCTGCGATCGCCCCGAACGACACTCTGGTCTTCGTGATCGACCTGGTGGCCGTTCGCTAGCGGCCTAGTTCAGCTCGGGGTTGTCCGTGGCGGTCGACAACAGGCCGCCCTGACGCCTGAGCACCCGCTCCCAGAGGCTGTCGAGTTCGGCGGCGAACACGTCGTCGGCCTCACCCTTCACGACGAACCAGCTGCCCGCTTCGATCTCGTCGGCCAGCTGACCCGGACCCCAGCCCGAGTACCCGGCGAAGACCCTGAAGGCCGGCGCCTCGGCCAGCGTGGCCACCGGATCGCCTGAGAGCGCCAGCACGCCCACGTCACCAACCACACGCCGGTCCTCGTCGAAGGCGGAGAGGTCCCGGGCCCTGGCAAGGACGACGGCCGACTCCGGCTGCACCGGTCCGCCGACGAAGATGACCGGCGGGTCGGTGTTGTTCAGGGCGAGACGCTCGGCGGTCATGGCCTCGGCCAACGTCAGCTCGCTGGGCTGGTTCAGGACAAGCCCGGCAGAGCCCTCCTCGTCGTGCTCGAGCAGCAGCACGACGCTGCCTGCGAAGTTGGGGTCCGAGAGTGCCGGAGTGGCGACGAGGAGTCTGCCTCTGGCGGGCTGCAGCAGATCGGACAAAGCGCCCCAGGAAGGAATCGAACCTCCGACACCTGGTTCCGGAAACCAGTGCTCTATCCCCTGAGCTACTGGGGCAGGGGCCCGTGAATGCTAGCCGGTTGTGGTTCCGGTCGCTGCGCGCCCGGCGCCCCAGGAAGACGGTGTTCGATGCCTCCGACACCTGGTTCCGGAAACCAGTGCTCCATCCCCTGAGCTACTGGGGCAGGGGCCCGTGAATGCTAGCCGGTTGTGGTTCCGGTCGCTGCGCGCCCGGCGCCCCAGGAAGGCCCACCGATCAGCCGCGCTGCATCACCGACAGGCCCTTGGCGAAGGGGTTGTGATCGGCGATCACCGTCAGATCCGGCCCCTCTGCCGGGACCGACTCCTGCTGCTCGACGTAGAAGCGCCACGACGGCCGCTGGAGCTGCTCGTACACGCGGGCGAAGACCAGAGCGGCGTCCGCGCCCGGCCAGTCCTCGCCCAGCACGTCCGTCGGCAACCCAGGGTCCTGGAACAAGAACGATCGCCACTCGTGGATCAGGCGCAAGCGCATCCCCATGGCCTCCCCGGGCTCAGCGGATGGTGTGACGCCCGACCACCGTTCCAGGAATGCCGTGTGCCCGTCTCGCAACTCCTCCAGCTCCCAGGCCCGGGCGGCCAGCGCCGCACTGTCCTCGACCAGAACCTCGTCCAGCCACTCGACCGACGACTCGAGCCCCGGTACCCCGGACACGAGGGAACGAGCACTCTCGGGATGCGGATGCGGGTGCGCCCAGACACCGTCCTGGACCAGTCCGTATCCCAGCCACTCGAGCGCGGCCAGCGTGTCACCGTCCCGCAACGTCGGGCAGAGCAGCAGCCGCCAGCGGCCGTCCCACTCCTGGCCCTTGAGCCGATAGATGCGTGTGGCCGCCTCCTCCAGTCGCGCAACGCCCTTCTCCGTCAAGCGATACGCGGCGTACCGACCGGCCTTTCGCGGCTCGACCCACCCCTCCGCCGTCATTCGGTGCAGGGCCGTCCGCACGGCGGGGGCGGAGAAGTCGAGCGTCTCCATGCATGCGGTCAGCGTTGACAGCCAGGCCTCCCCTCCCGCCGGTCGGACCAGGTCGCCGAAGACGGTGAAGAGCGCTGACCTGGCCTTCACCGACGATCTCCTGGGACATGAGTCACCTGTGACAGTTTAGTACGTCAGTCGTAGGTATCCGTAACACGTGCTGCCGTGGTGGTCCAAGCGTGCCGTCTATCCGCCGGGAGCGGGGTAAGTGTCATGGTTACGGGTACAACCGTGGGTCGTGAGCCTTCTTCGCGTCGTTCCCGTCCTGCTGCTGGTCCTGCTCGTCGCATGCGGGGAGACACCCGGCGATGTCCTTCCCGATCCACGAGACGGACGGAGTGGCGTGCAGTTCTCGGGACGCCTCAATGATCGGCAGGTCGCCGTCAGCGACGGCTTGCCGGAGGTCAACTTCAGCGACTGCGACATCAACGATGGCCCGGACGACGACGTCTGCATCATCACCGAGGACGTGAACGGCGAACTCGTCGTCATCGTCTTCGAGAACCCGGACGTCCTGGTCGAGGGAGCCGAGCTCCGCATCGAGGACCCGCCCTGCGCCGATGACCAGGCGTGCGATGCGGTGACCGATGCCGCCATCGTCGACGTCCAGGTCGGGACCGGGCCCCGCGTGCGGGCCGTCTCCGGCAACCTCCAGATCGAGGTCGCCGTCCCCGAGGCCCGCTATCGCGGCGAGTTCGACCTCCGCCTGCCTGACGGCGGGACGCTCAACGCGACCTTCGACCTGGTGCCTCGACCGGAGGAGATCTCCTAACCGGACTCCGGCAGCGTCTGGGTGAGCGTGGCCGAGGCGGCCGCACGATCTCCGGCCTTGATGACCACGTCGGTGACCATCTTGTGGCTGCTGGCCTCGGTGACAGTCGCCCGCAACTCCACGGCACTGCCGACGGGCACGGCGAAGTGATGCTCGAGGCTCACCGCAGCCACCTCGGGGTAGGACCCCTCTCCCATCATCAGCGACGAGATGAAGCGCGACACCTCCTCGACATCGCGGATCATGGCTCCCGTCCCGTAGGTGCCCTCCCGGTCAGCCGGCGCGCCAGTTGGCCGGTCGTCATCCGCGACGGTGCTGCGCATCGTGATCGTTGTTCCAGTGCTGACAGTTGGCATCATCCACTCCCAAGGGTGCGACGTAGTCGGTCGACGAGCCCTGGCCGGGCCGCCTCTGCTTCATGCTCTGCGATGGCCACGGGACTGGCCCCGATCGCGAGGACCGGGGTTTCGTCCGGCGGGCTGGTCACGACCTGCAGGATGAGCGGGTCCGCGGACAGGTTTCGCAAGCCGTGCGGAACCCCGGCGGGAACCAGGATCGCCTGGAGCGCCGTGAGGGTGACCTCGCCGTCGTCGGTCACGACCCAGGCTTGGCCGCCGAGGACGGTGTACACGGCGTCAGCCGTCTCGAACGTCCGTGCCTCGACGGTCTGCTGTGGCTCGAGGCAGATCACGTCCAGCGCCAAGACGTCCGTCAGCATGGCCCGTCGCGACGTGGGCCCGTCGACGTCGAACTCCACGTAGTCCCGGAGGTCCACCGGCTTCGGTTCGGTCGACACGCCGTCGCCTGGCCCGTCGGCATTGCTCATGGAGTGGGAGGGTAGCCTGCGCGACGTGACTACCAGCCTCACCCACACCACCGGCCCACTCACCGACGCCGACGCTGATGCGATCGCCGCCCTGATCCCTGCCGACGAGGACGCCCGAGCCGCGATCCTCACGCCGCTCGGGGAGTCGCTCGGCGTCGACCTGGCCGCCGCCATCGCCGCAGTCGACGTCACCGGCGAAGCTGGCGATGTCGCGCGCATTCCAGTCGGAGGTCGCCTGCTGGTGCTCTGTGGGACGGGCCAGTCGCCGGACGCCGAAGCGCTGCGCAAGGCCGCGGGCCGCGCGGTCCGCAACGCGCCGAAGGACAGCTCCGTCGCCGTTCTCGCAGAGGGGTCCGTGGAGGAGGTCCAGGCCATCGCGGAGGGTGCCGGACTGGGCGCCTACGCCTACACGACGTACCGCAAGAAGCCCCACGAGGTCCCGACCGTCAGTGGCGTCGTGATCATCAGCGACGTCGAGGGTGCGGCTGACGCGGTTTCCCGTGCGGCGGTTGTGGCGACAGCGGTGAGCGCGGCGCGCGACATGGTCAACTGCCCGCCGGAGCACAAGCGGCCTCCGACGCTCGCCGCGACCATGAGCGAGCTGGTCGCCGACTCGGGCGTGACGGTCAAGATCTTCGACGAGGACGAGCTGGTCGAGGGCGGCTTCGGCGGGATCATGGGCGTCGGCAGGGGGTCCTCGGAGCCACCTCGACTGGTTGAGCTCACCTACGAGCCCGACGGGTGGGAGACCCACGTCGCGATCATCGGGAAGGGGATCACGTTCGACTCGGGTGGCCTCTCGCTCAAGCCGTGGAAGTCCATGCTGACGATGAAGTGCGACATGGCTGGTGCGGCTGCGGTGGCCGCAACGCTCTCGGCCTGTGCGGCCACAGGCGTGTCGGCAAAGGTGACCGGGTTGTGTGCCCTGGCGGAGAACATGCCCTCGGGCTCAGCCACCCGTCCCAGTGACGTCCTGGTGCACCGGGGCGGCTCGACGGTCGAGGTGATGAACACGGACGCGGAGGGCCGACTGGTGATGGCCGACGCGCTGGCCTACGCCAACGAGTCGGAGCCCGACGTGTTGATCGACCTGGCGACCTTGACCGGTGCCCAGGTGGTGTCCCTCGGGGACGACGTGGCCGCGATCATGGGGACCGACGAGGGGCTGGTCGGTGCGCTCGAGGCCGCCGCCGAGGCGGCGGGCGAGCAGATCTGGGAACTCCCGCTTGTCGAGGCCTACACCGAGACGCTCAAGTCGACGGTGGCCGACCTGAAGAACATCGGGAAGCCCGGTCACGCGGGGACGATAACCGCCGGGCTGTTCCTCAAGCACTTCGCCGGCGACGAGGTGCCGTGGGCGCACCTGGACATCGCTGGCCCGGCCTTCCGGGAGGCCACGGACGGGGCCTATCTGAGCGCGGGCGGCACCGGCTTCGGGGTGCGTACCCTCCTGCGCTACCTCACCAGCCTGTAGCGGCTCGGCCGCCGTCAGGTGGCGAAGACCTCGCGGCGGGCGATCACGCGCCGGTGGCTGCCACGAGCCACCTCGGCCTCCTCCTCCATCACCGACAGTGCGAAGTCGACCTTCCGGCCCTCCACCGCGGTCACGGTGGCGGTCGCCACCACGATCGAGCCCACCTGGCTCGCCTGGATGTGGTCCAGCTCCACCCGGACACCGACCGTGGTCATCTGCGGATCGAGCGAGCCGGCCAGCGCGGCGCAGGCCGCCTCCTCAGCCAGGGCGACGACCCGGGGGGTCGCCAGGACCTCGACGTCCCCCGACCCCAGCGCGATGGCGGTGTCGCCGGTTGCGACCGTCAGCTCGACCGAGCCGGTCGTGCCGACGAGAGCGGCGGGATCAGGGAGTGTGGTGGACGATGCGTTCGACATTCGGGACCTCGGTTGTGCGATCGGGTGAGCAGTCGGCTCCACCGCCCAATGCCCCAGATGGTGCGGGACATGCCAGTCGCTCGCAACCAGGCGGGTGCGGGACCGGCACGGTCGTCGCAAGCTGTCAAGCAACTCCGTGTCACTCAAGCGGCGTCGGCACCAGCTGGCGCGACTCTCCAGGACGGTGAACCAACGATGTCCGGCCCCGCCGGTGTGATGTCAGTCATCCTGCTCCAGACCGCAGTCGGCGGAGCTGTGGTCCTCTGGGCAGGCGGCGTCTGGGGTGAGGTCCGTCGAGGATTCTTCCTGCTCACCGGTGTCTTCCTCGTCCTCTGCGCGGCTGGCGCGTGGGCGCTGGTCGGCACCGGTGCCGGCGCCACGTCGACTGCGCTTGCCGCGTTCACCGGCCTGCTCGTGGTGTGGCAGGTGCTGCTGGTCATCGGCCAGCAGTCCGTGAGCCGATGGGTTGGCCTGGTCGCGGCCGCGGCCGGCGTGGTGACACTGCCGCTGTTCGCGACCCTGCGCGACGATGCCGTCATCCGAGGCCTCGCGGAACTGGCTTTGGGCGCGATCTTCCTGGGATCGGCGTTCTACGGACTCCTCCTGGGGCACTGGTATCTCGTCGAGCGCCGCCTGTCCAACAGCTTCATGGTCAACAGTGCCCGGTGGTTCGCCGGAGGGACCGTCGCCGCCGCCGTCGCCGCCGGCCTGAGTGCGATGAACCCGATTCCGGCGGACTCCACCCAGTTCTCGCCCTTCCTGCAGACCGACAACTTCACGGTCCTGCTGGCCGGCGGCCTGGTCGCGATCTGCTTCGTGATCGCCGCGTTCCTCATCAGGCTGACCAATGAGGGCGGCCGGTCGATCCAGGCTGCGACGGGCTACTTCTACCTGGCCGTCATCATGGCCTTCAGCGCGGAGTTGGCCAGCAAGTTCCGCTTCTTCGTCTAGGCATCCGGTGTCTGCAGTCCACCACCTCCACACCGGCGGGCCGCGGACGATGCCAGCCGGTCCAGGGCTACGCTGAGGCGGATGACGGCAGAGGATCCAGAGGTCGCCCCGACGCGTGAGCAGTCGGTCGACAACGCCGGGGACTCCGAGACGGGCAGCCCGGCGCGAGGGGTCGGAGAGGAGTTCTCGGACCAGGTGATGGGTGGGCTTGCTGGCGCGATCATCGTGATCCTGCTGGCGGCCGGGTTCGCCCTGAGCAGCGCGAACGACACCTCGGTCACCCTGGAGACCAACCCCTCCGCGCCGGGCGGCACGGCGGTCGAGTCGCCGACGGCCACCCAGCCGGCCTCACCGACGCCCGACCCGGAGCCTCCCGTCGCAACGGAGCCCGTCCCGACATCGGAGCCCGGTGAGTTGGACCCGACGCCCACACCCGCGGAGACGCCTCTGGCCACCGAGCCCGCTCCCGACACGCCCCCGGCCCCGGAGGCCGAGCCACCCGCTCTGCCACAGGAGCCAGGCACGGACGACACTCCGCCCCCACCTCCTCCGCCACCACCCCCACCGCCAGAACCTCCCGCCGACCCGGCACAGGACAACGGCGTGGCAGGCGACCCCGCAGCGGACACGCCACCTCCCGGCGGCGACCCGAGCCTGGTTCCGGGGACGTGCCTGGCCGCCATCGCACAGCCGGCGACGGTCGGGTCGGTGGCTCCGGGACCGTGCAGCCAGCCGCACGTCGGGGAGATCTTCGCCAGCCAGGTCCTGCCCTTCGGTGACGGCGCGACGTACCCGGGAGAGCAGTCCCTCCAGGATCAGACCCAGCTCCTCTGCCAGGGACCGGCCTTCCAGTCCTACGTCGGCATCGACTTCGCCGATACCAGCCTGCTGGTCACCCCGCTGTACCCGACGGCCGACTCCTGGAGTGGCGGCGACCGCGAGATCGCCTGTTCGCTGGGGGCCCTGGACGGGGAGCCACGCACCCAGTCCGCCCGCGACTCGGGGTTGTAGGGAGATTGCGGCCTAGACGGCCAGACTGCGGCCGATGATCTCGCACATGATCTCATCGGTGCCGCCGCCGATGGGGCCGAGCCGTGCGTCGCGCAGCCAGCGCTGCGCTGGGAACTCCGTCATGTAGCCGGCGCCGCCGTGGATCTGCACGCAGGCGTCCGTCACCTCGACGGCAAGCCGCTGGGTGAACAGCTTGGCCTTCGCCGCCACCACCGCGGCATCGCCATGACCGGCCAGCATCACGCGCAGTGCCTGCTCGGTGAGCGCGCGTCCCATCGCGATCTGGGTCGCGAAGTCCGCGAAGGTGTGTCGCCACGTCTGGAAGCTGCCGATCGGGCGGCCGAAGGCGTGCCGCTGCCGTCCGTAGGCCATGGCCCCCTCCAACGCGATCTCCGCCGCCGCGGTCGCCCCGAGCGACATCATCACGCGCTCCCAGGCGAAGTTCTGCATGACGGCGTAGAAGCCGGCACCCACCTCGCCCAGCCGGTGGCTGTCGGGCACGCGGACGTCGGAGAAGCTCAGCTCACCGGTGTGGGAGGTGTGCCAGCCCAACATGGACAGGCGGCGGCGCTCGAAGCCCGGCGTGTCGGCCTCGACCACGAACAGCGTCTTGCCGCCGTGGCCGGCAGCGGGATCCGTCGTCGCCAAGACCACGACGTAGTCACACCAGGATCCGTTGGTGATGTAGGTCTTGGCGCCGTTGATCACCCAGTCGTCGCCGTCCGGGACAGCACGGGTTGTGGTGGCGGCCACGTCCGACCCGGCGTCCGGCTCCGTGATCCCGAGCGCACCGATGACGGTTCCCGCGATGGAGGGGACCAGCCAGCGGTGCTTCTGCTCCTCCGAGCCGGCGCGGGCGACGTAGAGGGCGGCCAGGTCGCTGTGGGAGCCGAGATCCGCCGCCAATCCGCCGGCACCGGCCCGCGCCAGCTCCTCGACCCACACCGACTGTGCGACGAAGTCCGGACCGGACCCGCCGTACGCCTCGTCGAACTTGAGGCCGAAGAACCCGGCCTGGCCGACCTCGGCGAACAGCGAGCGGGGGAAGTCCCGGCGCTGCTCCCACTCCTCGACGTGGGGGCTGATCCGCTCGGCGACGAACCGACGAGCGGTCCCACGGAGGGCGTCGTGCTCGGCGGTGTACAGCGGCTGCAGCCCGCCTCCGTGCTCGTCGGACCCGGCTGCGGTTGCCCCTGGCCGGTGGAAGCGGTCGGGGTCGCGCCGACCGTTGCGATCGGGCGTGCCCAAGCGCGGCAGGGTCGGGGTTGCCTCGAGCATCTTCCCGATGATCTCGAGTTGGACCTCATCCGCCCCACCGCCGATCCGCGGGAGTCGCATGTCGCGCCAGAGGCGGGGAATGCCCGACTCCTCGGCGTATCCGAACCCGCCGAACAGCTGCATGACCTCATCGGCCACCCAGTGGGCGAGCCTCGCGCCGGCGAGCTTCACCTGGGCCACGAGCAGGGTCGGGTACTCACCGCGGTTCCAGGCGTCGGCCGCCACGTACAGCATCCGCTTGTACGCCTCGATCCGCGTGGCCACGTGGGCGAGCCGATGGCGTTGGACCTGGAACGACGCGATGGGCCGGCCGAACGCGTGGCGCTCGCGCCCGTACGCCAGCGCCCGCTCCAGCAGGTCCTGCGCCGTCCCGAGGGCCTGGAACCCGCTGATCAGCCGCTCGCCCTGCAGCTGCCACATGATCTGCTCGAAGCCCTTGCCCTCCTCGCCCAGCAGCGCATGGGGACCGAGCGGGACGTCCACCATGGACAACTCGGCGGTGTCGGAGGAGCGCATTCCGAGCTTGTCCAGCTTCTTCGCGACGCTGAACCCCGGCAGGTCGGTGTCGACCAGCATGAGGGAGAGCCCTGCGTGCTCCCCGGGCTCACCGCTGGTCCGGACGACCATGGTGATGAAGTCAGCTCGTGTCCCGTTGGTGATGTAGGTCTTGGCGCCGTTGAGCACCCACCCGTCGCCGTGCCGCACGGCGCGGGTTCGCACACCGGCGACGTCGGAACCGGCCTCGGGCTCGGAGATGCCGATGGCGGCGATCTTGGTGCCCTCGACCGCCGGTCGCAGGTAGTGCTGCTTCTGATGCTCCGTCCCGAACTTCTCGATTGGTGGCGTGGCCATGTCGGTCTGGACCGCCAGCGCCATCGGTAGGCCACCGAACCCCGACCGGCCGAGCTCCTCGCCGAGCACGGCGGTGGCCCAGTAGTCAGCCCCCGACCCCCCGTAGGCCTCCGCGACCGTCAGGCCGAGGAATCCGAGCTCCCCGGCGCGCCGCACGATCTTGTCGGGGAAGCCGTCGGCCTCCCACTCCTCCACGTTCGGCGCGATCTCGCTCTGGACCCACTGGCGGACGGTGGAGCGGAGCTGGTCGAGCTCCTCGGTGAACGGCTCGGTGCGCATGCAGGCGACGCTACCGCGGCCGGGCAGAGCAGCGGTAGCGTCAGCCGGTGATCCGAGCGAGAACTAGGAGGAGGGGGCAGCGGCGTTCATGAACGCCAACTCCGCGGTGCTGTGCCACGCGGTCACGGCGTCCCGGAACGGACGCCAGTGCTCGAGGACGGTCGCGAACGCCTCGTCGGAGGCCGCCAGCTCGTCGAGGAGCGCCTCTGACTCCTCCTTCGCGGCCGCCAGCACGTCGTCGGGGAAGGGACGCACGTCGGCACCGTCGGCCCGGATCTGCTCCAGGGATGCCGGCTGCAGGCTGTCGTAGAAGCCCATCATCCGCGTGTGGCTGAGCTCGCCGGCGAGGTCGAGGATCTGCTGGTAGGACTCCGGCAGCTCGTCATAGGCCTCGAGGCTCGCGAAGACGTCCAGCGTCGCGCCAGGCTCCCAGAAGCCGGGGTAGTAGTAGAAGTCGCCGGCCTCGCCCAGTCCCAGGGTGTTGTCGTCGTACGGTCCGACGAACTCGGCGGCGTCGATTGCACCCGTCTGCAGGGCCTGCGCGATCTCACCGCCGGGCAGGTTCTGCGTGGTCGCACCAAGCCGGCTCATGATCTCCCCGCCCTGACCGGGGATGCGCATGACGATGCCCTGCAGGTCCGCCAGGCTGTTGATCTCGACGTTGAAGAACCCGCCCATCTGGGTGCCGGTGTTGCCGGCCGGGAAGTTGATGATCCCGAACTCGCGGTACACCTCGCGGAGCACATCCAGGCCCCGCCGACCGGAGTCGTCGGTGTAGCTGTACAGCCAGGCGTGCTGCTGGCGGTAGTTGAGGCCGAACGGCACAGCCGTCCCGAAGGCGAACACCGGGGAGGTGCCCAGGTAGTAGTAGGAGGCGGTGTGGCCGGCTGGCACGGCACCGGACTGCAGGACGTCGACGACCTCGAGGGCGCCGGCGAGCTCACCGGCCTGCACGGCGTTGATGCTGAACCGACCGCCGGAGAGCTGGCCGACGACCTGGGCGAACCCGACCGCTCCCACACCGTTCTCCTCGGTCCCGAACAGGGTCTCCAGGCCGGCCGGCCAGCTGGTGGTCATGTCCCAGCTGACCTCAGGGCCCTCGCCGCCCGTCAGGTCGAGTCCGCCCGAGGTGCCGCCCTCGGCCTGTGCGGTGTCCTCGCCGTCGGCGCCCGCGTCCTCGGTGGCACCGTCCCCCTCATCATCGGTCGAGCCGTCGCCGCAGGCGGCCAGCAGCCCGGCTGCTCCGGCCATGCCGGCCATCGTGAGGAACCGCCGTCGGGACGCCGGGGCGGCGGAGGTTGTGGCGAGTGCTGCCATCGGGTCGGTCACGGACGGGACGGGGGCTGCCGTGGGGGTGGTGTCATCGGACATGGGGGCTCCTTCTCGAGTTGACGGTGGGTGGGGTGGAGGGGGTAGGGCGTGGACGGGGCAGGGATCGTGATGGGTCAGAGCAGGACGGTGACGATGGCCGGGAACGCGGCGACGAGGACGAGCGCGACGATCTGCAGGCCCATGAAGGGCAGCGCGCCCCGGTGGATGCTGGCCGTCCTGACCTCGTCCGGTTTGACCCCTTGCAGGTAGAAGAGGCTGAAGCCGACCGGCGGCGAGATGAAGGCCATGTTGAGGTTGATCGCCATGAGCACGGTGAACCAGATGAAGTCGGCTTCGGTGAAGTTCAGCGCGAGCATGGCCGGCACGAAGATCGGGACGACGATGAAGGTGATCTCGAGGAACTCCAGATTGATCCCGAGGAGGAACACCGCGATCATCGCCACGACGACGAATCCCCACTTGCCTCCGCCGATGCTCGACAGCCATCGGGTGGCCTGGTCCTGACCACCCAGCCGCTCGAAGACCTGCGCGAAGAAGGTCGAGGCGAAGAGCAGCGTCATCACGAGGATCACGATGTCGGCGGTCGAGCGGAGGGATTTCCGCATCATCTCCCAGGACAACTTGCGGTTGGCCGTCGCCAGGACCAGGGCGCCCAGGGCCCCGACGGCACCTGACTCCGACGGGGTGGCGATGCCACCGAAGATCGCGTACAGCACGGCGGCGATGAGGAGGACCGGCGGGACCATCGCGACCAGGACCTCGCGGCCGATGTGGATGCCGGCCACCTTGTCGCGCTCTTCCTGCGGCATGGCCGGCGCGGCGTCGGGGCGACGCCACGCAACCACCGCCACGTAGGCGATGTACAAGCCAGCCATCAGAAGCCCGGGGAGCAGCGCACCGCGGAAGAGTCCGAGCACGGAGATGTTCATCTGCTGTGCCAGCAGGATGAGGACCAGGCTCGGCGGGAGGAGTTGGGCGAGCGTCCCCGACGCCACGATCGCGCCCGTCGCCAACTTGTGGTCATACCCGTACTTGACCATGGTCGGCAGGCTCAGCAGACCCATGACGATCACGGTCGCCGCCACCACACCTGTGGCCGCGGCCAACAGGGTGCCGACGATGATCACCGCGATGGCCACGCCACCGCGGAGGTTGCCCATGACCAGGCCGATGGACCGCAGCAGCCGTTCGGCGACGCCGGACTGCTCCAGGACGGCGCCCATCAAGACGAAGAACGGGATCGCCAGCAAGGTCTGGTTGGACAGCGTCGGGAACCACCGGGAGGGCAGGAGGGCCAGCGAACTCGGGTCGAACACCCCGGCCAGGTCACCGATGAAGGTGAACATGACCGCCGTGCCGGCAAAGCAGTAGGCGACGTTGTAGCCGATCAGCAGCAGTGCCAGGAACACGCCGAACATCACGAACGCGAGGATGACGCCCAGGTCCATCAGAACGCTCGCCCCATCGAGCTACTCCACCCTCAGCGGCTGGTCGGGATCCACGACCTGGACTTCCTCGTGGCCTGCGATGACCACCACGTTCCGGATGATCTCCGCCAGGACCTGGACGGCGAACAGCACGAAGCCGACCGTCATCATCAGCTTGATGGGTCCGACCGGAAGGCCATCCGGGTTGGCCGAGGTCTCCCACACCTCCCAGAGCCGCCAGGTTGACCAGGTCCCGTCGAACCCCCGGCCCATGCCGCGAGCGGCGAAGGGCCAGGTCAGTTGGATGGCCAGGATGCAGAAGGGCAGCAGGAGGAGGGTGTGCAGCACCACGTCGATCAGCGCCTTGCGGCGGGCGCTGAAGTCGGCGTACCAGAAGTCGACCCGGGGGTTCAGTTGGTGCTTGATGCCGTAGGGGAAGCCGAGCAGGAATGCCAGCGCGTACAACTGCCACTGCGTATCGATCCACAGGTTCGAGACCAGGGTCTGGCCCGTCGCCCGACCGACGTATCGCAGGATCACGTTGAAGATGCCGACGGTGAAGATCACCAGCATCAGCCGGGCCGCGATCCAGCCGCACCACTCGGCCACGCGATCGGACCCGGCGCGAACCCGGTCGAGGGCGGCCAGCCACCCGGGGAGATCACCTGGCTCCGCAGGTGAGGCTGCCCCGTCCACGCCTGGCTCGTCTGCGTCGGTCACGGTGGCTGGACTCAACCCCAGGAGCGCCGCTGGCACAAGGGTTTGCGGCGGCGGTTCCGTCCAACGGTCACCCCTCGACCGCTAAGCGGTGATCGGGGAGGTGCATGACCGCCATCGTCTGGTGCACATCGTCGACCTTCATCGGGTCAAGGCGGGAGACGATGACCGCCACCCCGACCGCCAGCGGCACCGACCAGGCGGCGGGCGCCGACGTGAGCGCCTCGGCCCACCCGCTCTGCGGTCCGGAGACCATCGCCCAGAGGATGGCCAGGGTGGCGGAGGAGCCCCCCACGAGCATCGCCGCCAAAGCCCCACGCTCCGTCAGGCCCGACCACCAGATGCCCAGGATCAGCAGTGGACAGAACGACGACGCGGCGACCGCGAAGGCCCACGAAACCATGATCGAGATGTCGAACGGCTGTGCGATGAGACCGAGCAGCATCGCCACGGCAGCTCCGGCCCAGGCGGCACGGCGAAACTGCGGCACGCCGCCTGTGGTGAAGTCGTGGCTGAGCGCACCGGCCACGCTGATGAGCAGCCCGGCGGAGGTCGACAGCATGGCCGCGACGGCCCCGGCGGCGATGACGGCCGTGGCCGCCTCACCGAAGCCCCCTGAGAGCAGCGTGTCGGTGACGACCAGGCTGACCACCTCGGTGTCACCCGTGGACAGCACCTCCGGGGTCGCCTGGCGCGCGAACAGGCTGTAGAGGGGGATCAGGCTGTAGTAGGGCCCGAGCAGCGCCAACACCCAGACGGTCGTCCGGCGGGCCGTGTTGCCGTCCGGGTTGGTGTAGAAGCGGACGAGGACGTGCGGCAGCCCCATGGTTCCCAGGGCACTGGCCACCAGCGCGGAGAAGGCGAAGTACAACGGGTGGCCACCCGCCAGATCGCTGCCGAGGAAGGGCACGGCCCACTCGTCCTCGGCCGTCGGCTCGAGGTCGCTGACGTGCGGCACCGGCGTCCCGGCCGACCAGCGCAGCTCCGTGCCGCCGGTGACCTCGAACCGACCTGGTCCGATCTCCAGCGCTTCGCCGGTCCCCGATGCGTCGACCACGATCACCGTCGTCGGTTGGTCGAGGCTCAACACGACGTCGCGTGGATAGGTGACCTGCGTCGCCTGGTCGAACGCCGGCGGTTGGTCCGTGGCGGTGGGGACGAGCGCCTCGTCCGAGCCCCAGCCGAGCAGCGCCAACGGCACCACCACGCCGACGGCGATGAGGACGAACTGGAAGGCCTGGATGAACGTGATGGAGCGCATGCCGCCGGTCGACAGTCCGATGGCCACGACGGTGCCGATGAGGAACACACCAACCCAGTACGGGGCGCCGACGAGCTGCTGCAGGACCACACCGGCCCCCTTCATCTGCGGGAGCAGATACATCACGCTGATGACGAGCACGAAGCAGGCGGAGACCACCCGCAGCCGACGTGAGCCGAGCCGGCCCTCCGCGAACTCCGGGATGGTGTAGGCCCCGAAGCGACGCAACGGGGCCGCGACGAACAGCAGCAGGAACACGTAGCCGGCCGTCCACCCAACCGGCAGCCACAGGATGTCGACCCCGAAGATGACGACCAGGCCGGCCAGCCCCAGGTAGGAGCCAGCGGAGAGGTACTCCCCACACACCGCGAAGGCGTTCATCACGGGGTGAACCGACCGGTTGGCGACCAGGAACGTCGAGGTCGTCCGCGCATGGCGAACACCCCACACGCCGACCAGCAGCGTCGAGGACACGACCACGATCGTGGCAACCAGCGCGGTCACGAGTGGTCGTCCATCCACTCCTGCTCGACCTGGCGAGCGCGCCTGGCGTGGACGACCGCTAGGACCACGAAGACCGGATAGACCCCGGGGCTGAGCACCAGCCAGGCCAGCGATGGCACACCCAGTGGTCGCCACGCCGCCACGTCGGGCGCGAGCACGAACGCGACGGGCAGTCCGCCGATGAGCACCACCAGCACCGCGGCACTGATCAGCGCCAGTCGGCGCTGCCTGGAGACCAGTTGGGCAACGGTCCGCGGATCGGCGCGGTGGCCTCGGACGAACCGGCTGCGGGAGGTGGAACGCCCATGTCGGCGGGCAGCCGCCGTCCGAGGATGCAGGATCGTCTGACGGCCGTCGCCGGCCTCCGGGGCGCCGGCTTCCGAGCCAGGTGGATTCTCAGCCGGCTGCACGAGCTCGGTCACCGGTTCGTCAGCACGTCCTGCAGCAGCTTCGCGTACCGGCGGCTGACCGGAAGCTCCTCAGCCCCGACCTGGACGGTCCGGCGACCGTCGACGTTCGAGACCTCACGAATCGCGCTGGCCCGGACCAGGTATCCGCGATGGATCCGCACGAAGCCGTGCGGCAGCCAGGCACACGTGAGACCCGAGATCGTCTGGGAGACGAGGTGGCTCTCACCCGTCGAGATGTGGACCCGGCAGTACCCGCCCGCGGCTTCGACCCACTCGACGTCGTCCCGCTCGATCGTGACCGTCCGGGTGCCGACCGAGGCGTCCAACCGGTCCAGCTCCGCTGTGGCTCCCCGGGCGGCGGGGCCAGATCGTCGCAGTGTGATCCGCCGGAGCGTCTCCTCCAGTCGCTCCTGATCGACCGGCTTGAGCAGGTAGTCGACCGCGTTCAGTCCGAAGGCATCGACGGCGTACTCGTCGAAGGCCGTCACGAAGGCAACCGCGGGAGGCGCGCGGAAGTTGCCGAGCAGCCGCGCCAGCTCCAACCCGTCGAGCCCACCCATCTGGATGTCGAGCAGCACGGCGTCAACGTCGTCGCGGCTGCTCAGCACCCGCAGGGCCTCCGCGCCGCTGGTCGCGTCGATGACCTCGCTCACCGTGTCGGCTGCGTCGAGCAGCCACGTCAGATCATCCAGCGCCGGCCGCTCGTCGTCGACCGCCAGGACGGTCAGTCCCTCACGATCAGCTGTCATCCGCGACCCTCCGTTCCGCCCTGCCGGGTTCAGCTCGTTCGATCTCCACGGCTCTGGGGTGTTCCGGTTCAACCCAGAGCGCCGGACTTGGGCACCCGCATGGTCACCTCGGTTCCCCGGTCAGGTCCGGTGCGGATCATCAGACCATACTCAGGCCCGAACGTCGACCGGAGGCGTTCATCGACGGCCAGCACGCCGATGTGCCGGGTGGCGCGGTTGCCGAGCATGGCAGCCTGCAGCGCCTCGGGGTCCGTCCCGACCCCGTCGTCCTCCACCACGACCGACACCTCGGTCTGGGCGTCCACCGCACGGATGCGAAGACGACCGCGGCGTTCCAGCGGTTCCAGGCCGTGGCGGATCGCGTTCTCCACCAGCGGCTGGATGGACAGCGCCGGCACCGGGGCGGTCAGGACCTCCGGCGCCACCCGGAGTGAGACCTCGAACCGATCGCCGAACCGCGTCCGCTCCAGGTCCAGGTAGATCTCCACCAGGCGGAGTTCGTCGGCCAGCGGGATCAGATCAGCCGTCGTCCGGAAGCTGGACCGCAGGAACTCGGCGAACTTGGAGAGCAGCTCCCTCGCCGTCCCCGGTTCGCGGTGGACCAGCCCGGCGATCGCCGTCAACGAGTTGTGGATGAAGTGCGGTGAGATCTGCGCCCGGAGCGCGTGCAGTTCGCTGCGCGCCGCCTGCCCGCGCTGTGACTCGAGTTCCTGGGTCCTGATCCCCGTCGCCACCAGCTGTGCCAGTGCGTCCAGGCTGGCCAGCAGGTCCTCGGTGATGGTGTCGTGGACCAGGTGGATGGTGCCGATCGGGACACCGTCGATCGCGATCACCGCGCAGGCGGCCGCGACATCCAGTCCGCCGACCTGGGCCTGCTGGACCACCGGATCCGCCCAGCGGCGACGGTCGAGGATGGTGACCACCGTCGCCTCGGAGTCCTCCGGCACCTCACCCCGGGTGGCCAGCACGCGGTCCAGATCGGTCACGACGACGCCGCGCCCCCCCAGGACCAGGCGGGCAGCGTCGGCGACAACCGTGGCGGTTGGTCCATCGAGGGTCTGTCCCAGCTGTCGCTGCAGCTCGGCCATCGCAGTCACGCTGGCCAGGGCCCCGACGGCCGGTCCGGCGACACCCGCGGTGCTCGTGGTGGACGTTCCCCGGCCGCGGGGACGCCAGGGCCGTCGGCTGGCCCCAGTCCGTCCGGACCCGGCCACCGCCGAGGGTGCCCCGCTACTCGGCCAGGACCGCGACGAGGATTCCGTCGCCGATCGGCATGATGAGGCCGGACAGGTCAGGGTCCTCGGTCACGGCGGCGTTGAAGTTGCGCAGACCCAGCGTGTCCTCATCGTCGACCAGTTGGTCGGCCACCCGGCCACCGGCCAGGACGTTGTCGGCGACCAGCACCCCGCCAGGACGGAGCAGCCGCTTGGCGTGCTCGAGGTACTCGGGGTACTCCGACTTCTCGGCGTCGATGAACACGATGTCGTAGGAGTCGTCCGCCAGCTTGGGCAGCATCTGCAGGGCCGGGCCGAGCAGAGAGCGGACGCGCCCGGCGACACCGGCCTCGGCGTAGGCCTGTTGGGCGAGCGACTGGTGCGAGGCGTCCAACTCGATCGTGGTCAGGATCCCCTTGGGGTCCATGCCGCCCAGGAACCACAGGCCGCTGTACCCGCCACCCGAGCCGATCTCGACGACGGTCCGCGCCGCGGTCGCGCGGGCCAGGAATCGCAGCACGCCGCCGGTCTCTGCAGGGACGGCGGGGATGTCGGCTTCTTCGCTTCGTGCCCGGGCGGCGCGGAGAGGTTCGTCCTCTCCCTCGGCCAAGCCGCGTAGGTACGTAGCGATGCGCTGGTCGTTGAGCATCGCGTCGTAGCCTACCCCGCCGTCTCCGTGCTCCTGGGAACACCAACGGTGGCAGTCGCGTTATGCCCACACATGCCACGGCGACATGGCGACGACGAATCCTCGCAGGAGCCCGACCCCCGACCCTCCTGGGACGACGTCGCTGATCGCTACGGCCGGACGATCTACAACATGGCCTACCGGCTCACGGGAAACCCGGACGACGCCGCAGACCTCGCCCAGGACGTGTTCGTCCGCGTCTATCGCAACCTGCATCGCTACGAGCCCGGCACCTTCGACGGGTGGCTGTACCGGATCACCAAGAACCTGTTCCTCGACCAGGTCAGACGCAAGCAGCGCTTCCGGATGCAGCCGCTGGCCGAGGAGGACTGGAACGAGCCGGTCTCCGACGAGCCGGGTCCTGCCGACCTGATCGAACGCCGGCTGCTGGAGGCGGGGTTGGAGGAGGGGCTCCTGCAGTTGTCCCCGGACTTCCGGTTGGCCGTCGTCCTGTGTGACGTGGAGGGATTGCCGTACGAGCAGGTGGCCGAGATCACCGGCTGGCCGCTCGGCACCGTGCGCTCCCGGATCCACCGAGGTCGGAAGGGCCTCAAGGCCTTCCTGGCGGCGCGGGAGGCGGCCCGGACGGCCGGGGAGGCCACCTGATGACCCGGCGGCGCCCGTACCGGGCGGCCGGGGTGATGGAGGACGGGCGGTGAACGGCGAGCACACGTGTGCCGATCACGAGCCCGAGTTGTCACTCCTCCTCGACGGTCGGTTGAACGGTCGCGCGGCCGCCCGACTTCGGCGCCACCTGGTGGAGTGCCCGGGCTGCCTGGCGGAGTTGGAGGGTCTGCGGCGAGCCCGGTCCCTGCTCCGCTCGTTGCCGGTGCGGGAGGTGCCGGCCGGCCTGTTCACGCAGAGTGCGTTGGAGCGCGACCCGCAGGCCCCGACCGGCGAGGCCGCGTTGCTGCGGTGGGCGGTCACACCCGCCGTCGGACCGCCCTCCGAGCAGGTGGCTTCTGATGCTGTCCCGACCCGCCGGTGGCGATCGGTCGGCACCCTCCTCGCCGTCATGGTCATGGCCATCGGGATGGCGATGACGGTCGGTGGCGGCGGACTCATCCGACCCGTCGATGTCGACCTGGACCGGCTGGCGGATGATCACATCACCCTGACCAGGGCGGGTGGGGTGCCGATGCCGATCGGCGCCTGGTCAGACGTGGACGGGGCAGCGTCCGCGTCGGCGGCCCTGCTGACAGAATGGGGGAACCCGGCCAGTGACGGGGCTACCACGCTGCTGCAGGGGGCCGTGCGCGGCTCCAGCGTCTCTCGTACGGGCGAGACCCTCGTGATGACGTGGCCGAACGGACCGGATCGACCCGCCGTGGTCTCCGTCTCACCTGTCTCCGTCGCCGGACAGGCGGTTGCTGGTGGGGTCGCCGATCCGACGGAGAAGTACGACATCACTGTCGGCCACGTCGACCACATCATGGATCGGCCGTGCATCCGGGTGGACCTTCGACTGCGGGACCAGGAGGAGGTTCGCGAGCAGGTCTGGATCGACGAGTCCACCGGCGTGTTCCTCCGCCGCGTCACCTTCGACGACGGCAGGCGCCAGCGCTCGGTGTCCTACCAGTCGCTGGACCTGGACGCCGCCGTCGAGCCGGTTCGTAGCGGAGGTGAGACGGCGCTCCAGCAGCCGGGCCAGGTGGACGCGCTGCGCGCAGGGGGCTGGGACATCCCCGCGTCCCTGCCCGGCTCCTACCAGCTGATCGGTGTTGCGGTCCGCAGCGACGTGGCCGGGATGCCGGTTCAGGCGGTGTACAGCGACGGGCTCTACGTGGCCTCGCTGTTCGTCCAGCCAGGCCAGCCCGACCTGGCGCAGATCAGCGGGTCTGCCGAGCACGTCGGTGCCCTGACCGATCGGATGGCCTACCTGTGGGAGGGCTATCCGAACCGGATGTTGTGGGCCGCCGCCGGCCGGACGTACACGCTGATCGGGGACGCTCCGGTGGACGACCTGATGGGGATGGCGACCGGCCTCCCGGCAGGGCTGGTCGAGTAGGTCGGCGCCGTCCGAACCAGGGGTGTGCCATGTGCCGCCACGATCTCCAGCCAGGGATGTGACACACCGCGGGAGAGCGGCAGGCTGTCAGACGTGACCGACACGCCGCATCCGCCACCGCACCGCCCGCCGATCTCGGCCGGCGTCTGGGGGTTCCTCGGCGTCCTGCTGGGACTGGTCGTCGGCGCGGCGGGGGTGTTCCTCCTCATCAGCGAGACGACACCCGGCGACCCCGACGGGCCCGGCGACGTGGTCCGGGCCGCAGAGATCGCTGCACCCTCCGTCGTCCGGGTCGACGTCCGCGGGATCGGTGGGGACGGCGCGTCCGGCAACGCCTCCGGGGTCGTCCTGGATGCCGACGGGCACGTCGCGACCAACGACCACGTGGTTGCCGGTGCCACATCCATCTCGGTGACCTTCGCCTCCGGCAACACGGCGCCCGCCACCCTGGTGGGCAGCGATCCCGCAACCGACCTGGCCGTCATCCGGGTCCGAACCCAGGACGAGGAGTTGACGCCCATCACCCTCGGCGACATCAGCCGGGTGGTCGTCGGTCAGCCGGTGCTCGCCATCGGCTCACCCTTCGGCCTGAACGGCACGGTGACCGCCGGGATCGTCAGCGCGCTGGACCGTCCCGTCGACCTCCGCGGCGTCGACGGCACCACCGTGCGCCTGCCTGGGGTCATCCAGACCGACGCGCGAATCAGCCCGGGCAACTCCGGCGGTCCGCTGCTGGACACCGACGGACGACTGATCGGCGTCAGCTCCTCGATTCTCGGCGAGGAGACCCGCGGCGACATCGGCTTCGCCATACCGGTCGACATCGTCAGGGCCACGACGCAGACCCTGATCACCGACGGAGGTGTTGCGGCGCCCTACCTCGGGGTGGCCACCACCGAGGCCGAGGAGGGCGGCGCGCTGGTCGACCAGGTGGTCGCCCAGTCGCCCGCGGATGTGGCTGGTGTCCAGGCTGGTGACCGGATTCTCGCAGTCGGCGATCGGGAGGTTGGCGGCGTCACCGATCTGGTCTCGGCCATCCAGTCCCAGGAGGTCGGCGCTACCATCGACCTCCGCTACATCCGTGATGGTGCAGAGGTCACGGCCTCCGTCCAACTCTCGGATGGGCCTCCGTGACCGTGACCCTGCGGCCCGCGGCCCCGACCAAAGGGAGTGACTCGAGCAGATGGGCAGTCTCGGATTCGCCGAGATCATCGCGCTGGCCATCCTCGCGCTGTTCGTCTTCGGTCCAGAACGGCTGCCGGGGATGGCCCGCAATGCGGGCAAGGCCATCACGGCACTTCGTCGTGAGGCGAACAAGACCCTCGGCGAGTTGAAGGACGCCGCCGGCCTCGATGACGATCTGCTCGAGGTGGCGAACGAGGCCCGCGAACTCCGCACCCAACTGAAGGACGTCCGGCGCACGGCCGCGGGCGCGCTCATGGCACCGGTGAACGAGGTCAAGGCAGAGTTCGACGCCATCAAGGGGGAGTTCGACGAGGTCGAGGCAGGCGTCACCGCCGAGATCGGGTCGTCGGGCACGATGCCGGTGTCCAACAAGCCGCAGTCGGGTCCCGGCATGGCCGCGCTGACGCCCACTGCCAGCGGCGCCGTTCCCGGGGCAGCACCCTTCGACCCGGACGCCACCTAGGGGTCGTGGCGGCTGGGAGGAGGGCAGCACCACAGCGTCTGACGGTCGGACCGGGTCTGCACGCGATCGACGCACAGGCTGGCGAGGTGGTACGCCAGGCGTTCAGCCGTCTGCCCGGTGCCGTCGCGCTGTCCCGCGCCACCACGGACCTCGGATCCATGTTCATGGTTGCCGGCGCCGCCGCGATGCTGCTGGCCGGCGGCCGGGTCAGACGGGCGGGCGAGGTGGCAGCCGCCGGCGCGCTCGGCTGGACCGTTGCGCACCAGGCCAAGAAGGTCTTCGACCGGCCACGACCGTACGAAGCAGAGGCCACGCCGCGGCTGATCGCCGAACCGACCGGGTCGTCCATGCCCTCGGGACACGCTGCCGTGGCCATGGCGACCGCCACGGTCCTGGCCGGCAGAGCGGGCCCGGGACGTCGGTGGGTCTGGCTGCTGATGCCCGCCTGGGTGCCGCTCACCCGCATCCACCTGGGCGTCCACTACCCCACGGACACCATGGCCGGCCTGATCCTCGGCCACGGACTGGGTCGACTGGTGGTGGCCGTCAGCGACCACCGGTCACGGCGTCAGCCGCAGGATGATGGGCGCGTGGTCTGAGGGCTTCGTGCCCTTCCGGAAGTCTCTTGCCATCTCATAGCTCATGTCGTGCGACCGATGCAGCGGCTCGCTGACCATGAACAGGTCGATGCGCATGCCGAGGTTCTTGTGGAAGTTGCCACCGCGGTAGTCCCACCAGGAGAACGTCTGCTGCTCGGGGTGCAGGTGCCGGAAGGCATCGACGAACCCGACGGAGCCCAGGTCGGTCAGCGTCTGCCGTTCCTTCGCACTGGTGTGCGTGGTGCCGATGTAGCGCACCGGGTCGTAGACGTCGAGGTCACCAGGCGCGATGTTGAAGTCGCCCGTGACGATGGTCCTCCCGTCCGCCCACGCGGAGGCTCGGTCGGTCAGGGCCTGCAGGAAGCGGAGCTTGTCGGTGAACGCCGGGTCCTCCGGGCTCCGCCCGTTCGGCACGTACACGCTGACGATCCGGATCCCCTGGACGACGGCGTCGATCCAGCGGGCCTCGTCGGGGTTGGGTTCACCCGGAAGTCCACGGGTGACGTCCTGCACGTCCAGACCGTCCTTGACGAGGATGGCCACCCCGTTCCGACCGCCGCTGGAGTGGTCGATGGCGGTGTACCCGGCCATCTGCAATTCGAGGTGCGGCACCGTCTCGGTCCGCACCTTCGTCTCCTGCAGGCACAACACGTCGGGCTGGTGCAGGTCGAGGAACTCGAGGACCCTGGGCATTCGGACGGTCAACGAGTTGCAGTTCCAGCTTGCGAGGATCATTGTTGCGCGCAACGCTACAGGGGGCGGACGATCTGCCGATTGAGTAACGACGGCCGTATTGACGACCAGTAGGCACGTATCCATTACCATCCGGCGATGGCCGGTGGCTGAACGGTAGTATCAGCGCGGCCAGTCCAACCCTCTTCACTCCACCATGTTCGACCTGACCGGTACCGCCCAGCGGAACTCGATTCGGATACTCGCGCTCTTGGTCGCGAGTGTCCTGTTGATCCCTGTGTCGGCGACGGCGCAGGACGAGGACACGCCCACGACCACGTCAGCCCCCACGGAGCAGCAGTCTCCGGCAGCGCCGGCGCTCCCGGCAGAGCCGACCCCGACACCGATGCCCACGCCGACGCCAAGCCCGACCGCGGATGCGTCCACCGAAGACCTCGGCAGCGTCGGGGATGTCGCTCCGGTACCGCCGACGGCGCCAGCTCTTCCGCAGGAGGAACAGCCGGCGACCGGCGTCGTCCAGGCAGAGGGCGGGTCCGCGGAGGAGGTGGCGATCGTGCCGGTCGTCCCCGCCGACCCCGGGGCGGCTGAGGCGGTCGAGGCCGCAGATGGGGCCGCGCCAGCCATCGCGCCTCCGCCGATCACCACCTACGGGCCGCAGGTCGTCCCCTCGCTCGGGACGGCGACAGCGCCCAACACCAACACCTACACCGGTGTGCCCGGCGGCTTCGTCCCACCGACGGTTCTGGCGCCTGAGGTGGCGAGTGGCCCCCAGGCTGCTCCGGGGACCCCCGTGACGGGCTCCTCGTCGACGGACGGCTCGGTGCAGGCCTCCGGTGCGACCTCGCTGACCACGCCGCAGACCGGGATCGCCGTCGCCATCCAACCCGTCAGCAACGTTGCGGCGGCCAGCCTCTCCATCGTCCAGCCGAGCTGGTTCGCAACGGCGTTCGCGATGGTCATCATGCTGGTGGCGGCGTCCTACGGCGCCATGCTCCGGCGACGGGGTGAGGTGGTCCCCGAGGCGCTCGACTTCAGCCGGGCCATCCGTCCTCGTGACGCCTCGGTCCTGGCCGTCCGGTCCGTGCGACCGCTGGACCTCGACGAGGGCCAGGTCAGCTCCGTGCGTCCCTGACGGGCCGCACCGGCTGCAGCGGCGAGGGGTGGCCTGCGCAGCTCATCCCCAGCCCTCCGGCAGGGGTGCAGGGTCGATGTGCCAGTTGCTGGTCCGGTACGCCAGCGCCTGATAGCTGGACAGCAGCCGGTCCTCTTCGTCGCGGACCTGGATCCGATAGGAGGCGGTTCGACCACCGCGCGTGATCTCCCAGCAGTCCGCGGAGATGCGACCCTCCGTCGGCGCCGGCAGATGGTGGTGGGTCGTAACCTCCAGCGCCACCGCCATGCGGCCGTAGGAGTTGCAGGCGATCTCGAAGGCCGCGTCGGCCAACAGGAAGCTGATCCCGCCGTGCAGTGAACCCGCCAAGTTGGCCAGTGACGATGTTGGTGCCAGACTCACCAACGCCCAACCCGGCCCCCAATCATCGATGCGGACCCCGTGGACCGCGTACACCGGCGTCCGCGCGAAGATTTCGCTCAACTCATCGCGGAACGTGTCGAGTTCTACTGGGAACCCTGGCCGCTCTGACCGTGGCGGAGGGTGGTCCAACGTCGACATCATCACGACCCTAGTGCACCCACGACTCCATGCCATCTCCGACCCTCGCTCAACCCCGAGCCGATGCACATCGGCCGTCACTCGATGACAAAATCCTGCAAGATGGGGCAGCCGTGAACTTCCCCGAGCAGCAGCTCCTGACCTACCTCCGCGTCTTCCTGCCGGAGTCGCGTCTCGACGCCGTCCTCGACGAGATTGCCCAGGCCGCGCTCGAGTCCGGGGTCATCGACCAGGTCGAGTTCTTCTCGCTGGCTCACTGGCTGATGGACGCCGACGAACGGCGCACGCCGGCCATGGAGGCTGTTGTGCTCGTCGAGGAGGTCGGTCTGACCGACGCCGAGGTCGCGATCATCCTCGATACCGACATCGTCGAGGTCGAGCGGGCGGTCGCTGAGGCCTGGGACGCCAGCAAGACAAGTGACACCCTCACCAATGGTGTGGTCGTTCCCATCGACTCGAGTCAGATCGAGGTGGACATCCCCGAGGTCGAGGAGACCCTCGACGACCACACCGACGGCCCCAGGACGGTCACCGATGCCGACGTCTCCAGCGTCCTCGACGACCTGGCCGAGGGCGGTGGCGACGCCGCGTCCGCTGGTGATGAGGCGGCCAAGTGGCATGCGTTCGACCGGGACGGGACAGATGTCCTGCCGGAGCACGCCAAGGCTGACTCCGACGCCGTGACCGAGGCAGTCCGGAGCGCAACCGCCCGTCGCGAGAGCGTCGGGTCTGCGGTGCAGAGCGCCGTGGCTGGACTGGTTGGCTCGGGGATGATGCCGCAGGGCAAGTTCGACCCCTCGCTGATCCTCGGACCCCTCATGGGGAAGAAGGACGGGGCCGAGGCGCTGAGCAACCTGCCGGACGGACAGATCGATGGCGAGACCGTCGAGACCGTTGAGAGCGGGGAGTCCGGCGAGACCGACAGCACGGATGCACCGTCAACCGACACGACCGCTGCACCCGGGACCGGGTCAGCCGAGGCCGGGGAGACGACGAGCACCGAGACGTCCGTCGACGACAGTGCTGACACCGACGGCGAGGACGGGACCGCGCCAGCGGACAGCACGAGCCGCAAGAGCAAGCCAGCCGACAGTCAGGACACCAGCGGTGCCAGCACGGACGATGCCGGCTCTGTGGACGAGAGCACCGACACCCAGGCGGCCGACGCCGGCTCCGATGACACGGGCGCAGCGGACACGGGCGCCGTCGACTCGGGACAGGACCAGGCGGGGTCAGATGAGGACGACGCTGCGGGCGACGCGGCAGCGGAGACCGAACCCACACCCGGACCGGCGTCGCAGGTGGCAGCCACGGCCGGTTCCCGCAGGGCTCTGGTCTTCCGCACCACCCTCGCGCTGCTTGCCATGATCGGAATCGCCATCCTCGGCTTCGCCGTCTTCTCCGACGCCGGGCAGGACCGTCTGGCCGCCCAGGGCTTCGATCCGCTGTACGCCTTCCTGATCGTGGTCGGCTTCCTGAGCCTCGGGGTGCTGTTGCTGTTCGTCGGCGGTCGACGCCGAAGCGGTCGTGGCATCGAGGACCCCGACCGGTCCTGGAGCCGCGAGACGGAGTCCGCGCGTGCGGCCCGGGCGTCCAACATCGTCATCCCGTCCGAGCCGGACAACCGGATCGTGACCGGGACCGTCGACAGCACGGCTGGCTCGCTCGCGCGCACCGGCCCCATCACGCGTGAACGCTCGGAGTCCGACGACCGCTAATGTGAGCCGTCGCCATGCCCCGCGACGAGCCCTCACCGCCGCCGACATCACGTCGGGAGCCGATCAAGCCCGACTACGGTGCGGCGTGGATCGGTGGAGTGATCCCAGGGCTGTGCAGTTCATCACCGCCTGACTGGCTGCCGGATGCGGCTGTGGCGGCCAACCGGGTCGTGGTGCTGGTCCTCGACGGGTTGGGCTGGAGCATGCTGGCCGACCACGGCACCCACCTGCCGACCATCAGCGGGATGACGGGCCGCGCCGTGACCTGTGGAGTCCCGTCCACCACCGCCACCGGTCTGTCGTGCATCACGACCGGCCTGACGCCGGCGGAGCACGGCCTGCTGGGCTATCGCTTCGGCCTGGACCAAGGGGTCCTGAACGTCCTGCGGTGGCGCTACGACGGTGGGCGCAAGGGCCCTGATGCCGCCACCCTGCAGCCCGTACCGGCCTTCGACGGTCGACCGCTGCCAACCATCGTCAAGTCGGAGTTCGACGGGACGGGGTTCACCGAGGCCCACCTGCGCGGTGGGCACTTCCGGGGCTGGCAGACACCCGCCGTGCTCCGCAACCAGGTGGCGCTGGCCCTGCAGGCGGGATCACGGGTGGTCTACGCCTACTACGACGGCATCGACAAGGTTGCGCACGCCCACGGGTTGGGGGACCCGATGTTCACCGCCGAGTTGGCCGACACGAACCGGCTGGTGGACGACCTGTTGGCACTCATCCCGAGCGACGGCGCCCTGGTCATCACCGCCGATCACGGCCACGTCGAGGTCGGTCCGGACGCGATCGTGGGGACCGATCCGGTTGACCGCCTGATCGCGCGCCGGGCCGGAGAGAGTCGGTTTCGCTCCCTCTACGCGCGTCCCAACAAGCAGCAGGAGCTGCTGACGGCCTGCCGGGAGGTGTTCGGCGATCGCTGTTGGGTGTTCAGCCGCGACGAGCTGTTCGACGGCGGGTGGTTCGGCCCTGCCGGCCCGCCGCAGCACCGACGACGGATCGGCGACGTCGTCCTTGCACCCTTCGCCGACATCGGCATCGCCGACCCCGCCACGCCGGGCGAGGATCAGATGGCCTCGCGACACGGCAGCCTCACCGAGGAGGAGATGCTGGTCCCGCTGCTGGCGGCCGCCGGTCAGGCGGCGTAGCCCAGCAACTCGGCGGCACGCCTCGCGGCATCCCCGTCGCCGTCAGCGACGGCATCGTCGATGAGTGCCAGCGCCGCCGGTGTGTCCAGATCGTCATCCAGGCGCTTGGCGACGGCGTCACGGAGGGCGTCTGCTCGCCCGGCGTCACCCGCGGGAGCTGACTCCAGGGCGGCCGCTGCCTCCGCAGAGGCCATCATGGACTCTTCGGTGTAGGTCCACCCGCTCCGGTAGTGGTTCCGGAGCAGCAGGTGCCGGACGGCCCATGGGGAGTAGCGGTCCAGCAGATCCCCGAGGAAGACCAGGTTCCCGAGGCTCTTGGACATCTTGACGTCCTCGAGTGCGACCATCCCCACGTGCATCCAGACGCCGGCGAACGGGCCCTGGCCGGTCAGGCCCTCGCTCTGGAGGATCTCAGCCTCGTGGTGAGGGAAGATCAGGTCGTTGCCGCCGCCGTGGATGTCGATGACATTGCCGAGGTGCTCCATCGCCATGACGGAGCACTCCAGGTGCCATCCTGGGCGGCCGGTGATGGACGGATCGCCCCACGGGGTGACCCAGCCGGGTTCGCCGGGAGCGCTGGGCTGCCACAGCAGGAAGTCGAGGGGATCGTTCTTGCCTGCCGCATCAGGGTCGCCGCCCTTCTCGGCGAACTGCTCCAGTGCGGTCTCGCGGTCCAGGCGGGAGAAGGACAGGAACCCCTCCATCTGACCGGTGTCGGCATAGACGCGTCCATCTGGCAGCTGGTAGGCCAACTCGCGGTCCAGCAGTCCCTGCACCATCGGGATCATGGCTGGCACGGTCTCGGTGGCGTAGGGGATGACGTCGGCATCCCGCAGTCCCAGACGTCGCAGGTTCGTGTCGAAGGCTGCCGCCTCCGTGCGGGCGAGCACCTCGAAGTTCACGTCTCGAGCGGCTGCTGTACGGAGGATGTCGTCATCCAGATCCGTCACGTTGCGCACGTAGCGAACCCGGTGACCCTTGGCCTCGAGGTGTCGGATCAGCACGTCGAAGACCGTGTAGGTGAAGGCATGGCCCAGGTGCGCCGAGTCGTACGGGGTGATCCCACATACGTACAGCCGGACCGTGGCAGCCGGGACGAACGTCGACGTTGACCGCGTACGGGTGTCGTGCAGTTGCATGAGGTGACTATCCGATAGCAGGGTGTGATGGTGTGGCGGGCGCCAGCACTGGATCCGGTCAACACCGCAGTCTGACACGAGATTCCTGCAGTTGAGCCGTAAGGGTCGCTGCCGCCGAGACGTCTGTTCTACTTGAGACCAACCATCTGTAGACAGAGAGAAGCCCGGCGAAGAGCGCAGTCAACTCTCCGCCGGGCTATCAGGGGCGCCCTAGGGCCCCTCTTCTCTGGAGTGTGCACCGCCTGCTCCTACTTTGCCATGGTACGGATGGGCTATGCAACATATGTTACTGAATAACTAGTCCTTCTGAGTGGTGTCGAGCAGCTCCCGCAGCGGTGCCCACGTCTGCCGATGGGATGCGCACGGTCCGTGCTGGGCCAGCGCAGCTCGGTGGCTGGGGGAGGGGTACCCCTTGTTGCTGGCGAAGTCGTACGGGGGGTGCTCGGCGGCCACGACCTCGGCCATGTGACTGTCCCGCGTGACCTTGGCCACGATCGACGCCGCAGCGATGGACGCTGAGTGGGCATCCCCGTGCACGATGCACTCGTTGGTGGTCTCCAGATCCGCACAGAAGTCCCAGTTGCCGTCCAGCAGCAGCACCTCAGGACGGACCTCCAGGCCCTGGACGGCACGTCTGGCCGCCAGCTGCATGGCGGCCGACATGCCCAGGGTGTCGATCTCGGCGTTGGTGGCCTCACCGATGCTCACGGCGCGGGCGAAGTCGTGAACCCGGGCGGCGAGTTGTCGGCGTCTGACCGGATCGAGCAGCTTTGAGTCGCGCAGTTTGTACATCCGCCGGTCGCTGGGGAGGATCACGGCGGCGTAGGTGACCGGACCGGCCCAGGCACCGCGCCCCACCTCGTCCACGCCGGCAACGATGCGACCGGCGTCCCAGTGCGGCTGTTCGCGTCGGACGCCCGGAACGTCTGGTAGTCGGATCCGTCGTCCCCGTTTGTAGGTGACGTTCTTGCGGCGGTTGACGGGAAGTCCCATGGCTGGCGGCTTGACTACTCCTCGGGTGTGCGTCCCTGTGCGACGGCTTCCACGGCTGCGGCCACGGCTGGCGCAACACGGCTCGAGAACACACTGGGGATGATGTAGTTGGCGTGCAACTCCTCATCCTCGACCACGCCGGCCAGAGCCCTGGCCGCGGCCACCTTCATCTCCTCGGTGATGTCGGTGGCCTTCGCGTTCAAAGCGCCTCGGAAGACCCCGGGGAAGGCCAGGACGTTGTTGATCTGATTCGGGTAGTCGCTGCGACCGGTTGCAACGACCGCAGCGTGAGCGGCGGCCTCCACCGGATCGACCTCCGGATCGGGGTTGGCCAGTGCGAAGACGATGGCGTCGTCAGCCATGGTGGCGATGTCCTCGCCCGTCAGGATGTTCGGCCCGCTCACGCCGATGAAGACGTCGCTGCCGGCCAGCACGTCTCGCAGCGTCCCGGTCCGACCGTCGGCGTTGGTGTGCTCCTGCAACCACGCCTTCGCGGGGTCGCCGAGCGCCTTGTGGATGGCACCATCCCGATCGCACACGACGATGTCACGGGCGCCTCCGTCGATCAGGATCCTGGCGATCGCAGTCCCAGCGGCACCAGCGCCGGCCATCGTGATCCGCACGTCGGCCAGGGACTTGTCGACGACCCGCAGGGCGTTGGTGAGCGCAGCCAGGGTCACGATGGCCGTGCCGTGCTGATCGTCGTGGAAGACGGGGATGTCCAGCGTCTTGCGCAGGCGCTCCTCGATCTCGAAGCAGCCCGGGGCTGCGATGTCCTCGAGGTTGATGCCCCCGAACCCGGGCGCCAGGGCGGTCACGATCGAGACGATCTCATCGGGATCCTGCGTGTCCAGGCAGATGGGCCAGGCGTCGACGTCGGCGAACTCCTTGAACAGCACGGCCTTGCCCTCCATCACCGGCATCGCCGCCCTGGGGCCGATGTTGCCGAGGCCCAGGACAGCCGAGCCGTCACTCACGACCGCCACCGTGTTCCGCTTGATGGTCAGACGCCATGCGTCCTCTGGCTTCTCCGCGATGGCCGTGCAGATGCGGGCCACCCCCGGGGTGTAGGCGCGAGAGAGGTCGTCGCGTGACTTGATCCGGACCCGCGAGCGAACCTCCAACTTGCCCCCGAGGTGCATGAGGAAGGTGCGGTCGGACAACTTGTGCACCTGGGCGCCCGGGACGGCGTTGACGGCCTCACGGATGTGGCGGCCGTGCTCGGCGTTGCCAGCGTCTGCCGTCAGGTCCACCGTCATGCCCTCGCTCGTGGACTCGACGATGTCGACGGCGGTCACCGAGCCGCCCGCTTCGCCGACGGCGGTCGTCGCTCGGCCGATGGCGGTCGGGTCGTGGCTCAACTTCACGCGGAGGATGATCGCGTAGGACGCTCGTGGGATTGCCATGGTTGTTCGGGCTCCGGCGTTGGTGCGTGGTCAGGTGGACTATCTCAGAGGTACAGACCGGTGTTGCTCGCGTCCTCTTCGGTGGAGGCGACCGCGTGGATGTCGCGCTCGCGCACGATCAGGTAGTCGGTGCCGTGGACATCGACCTCGATGGCACTGTCCGGCAGGAACAGGACCTTGTCCGTCCGTGTCGTCGAGCGGACGAGTGGCCCCACGTCGACGACCTCGGCCCACACGCCCTGGCGGTTCTTCGACTCGGCCGTCGCGGGGATCAGGATGCCCCCACGTGACGTTCGCTCCGAGTTCGGGTCCATCTCGCACAGGACCCGGTCGGCGGTGACCCTGACGGCGTAGCCGGCGGTCGCCGTGCTGGCGTCTGCGGCGGTCATCCGCCCGGTCCCGCTCTCGGTGTCGCTGATGTCACTCATGGCTCACGAGAGGATAGCGGCGGTGATCCGGCCGAGGTGGTCGAGCAGCGGTGCCCGGCCAGCCCGTCGTCGGCGACGATGCGCCTGCGGCAGTACGGTCGAGGCACATCAGCCGACCGGCCGACGTGGCCGTGACCGTTTGCGAGGTGACCCGCGTGCGCAAGACCGTCAGACGTAACGCTGCCATCGGCCCCGAGCAACGCCTGGCCCAGGCGATCGGTGGTCTGCCCGGTCCCGCCCAGCACGCCCTCGCGGCCATCGCTGATCGCACGGATCTGCCGCTGGTCGCTGGTTCGTGGGAGGGCGGCGAGGGCGGCTGCCTCGTCGCCAACGTCGTACGGGTCCTGGACGGCGATGCGGTCCGGCCGCCGACGGCGGGACCCGCGACCTTCGACCTGCGTGTCCTCGACCTCCTACCGGAGTTGTCCTCCCGCGACCTCAACCACCTCATCGTGGCGTGGGACGAGGCAGCGCTGCAGGAGGGACGAGGCGACGACGCGACGCTGCGCCGGCTGCTGCGGGGTGCCCTGCTCCGCGCCGGCGTCGCCGTGGAGCGCTCGCTGCCCGTGTAGCTCCGGGCCGTCTGGATTCCGGGCGTGCAGATCCCGGGCGTGCAGATCCCGACGGGACCTGCACGGGCCGGGCTAGTCGTTGGTTCGGACGCCGCCCAGGGTCACCTCGACGGTCCGGCTCTCGCCGTCCTCGCCGATGACCTCGAGTTCGATCTGATCACCCGGGTTCATGCCGCGGATCGACGCGGCCAGGTCATCGAAGCTGCTGATCTCCTCACCGGCGATCGCGACCACGATGTCGCCCGTGACGATGCCCGCGACGTCGGCCGCACTCTGCGGGTTGACGTCCCCCACCAGCGCGCCGTTGGTGGTGTCGAGTCCGCGGGACTCCGCGATCTCGGGGGTCACGCCGCCGGGGATCTGGCCGACACCGAGTTGGGCGTACTCGAAGAAGCCCTGCTCGATCAGCTGGTCGCCGACGCGGACGACTGATGACGTGGGGACGGCGAACCCGATCCCGTCATTGGTCCCACCGCCGACGATGGCCGTGTTCAGGCCGATCACCTGGCCGCTGGCGTTGACCAGCGCGCCGCCGGAGTTGCCGGGGTTGATCGCGGCATCCGTCTGTACCAGGTCGACGAGTGAGGTCTGCGTCGCGGGGTCGCTCAGCGTCCGACCGGTCGCCGACACGATGCCGGACGTCACGGTCGAGTTGAAGCCGAACGGGGCCCCGATCGCGATGGCCGTCTCACCCACACGGGGCTCGGCATCCGCATAGCCCGGGACGACCAGATCGTCTGCCGTCACCTGGAGCACGGCGAGGTCGAAGTCGGCGGCCGTCCCGACCACGTCTGCCTCGAGGACACGCCCATCGAACAGCCGGACCCGGACCTGGTCGGCCTGATCGATCACGTGGTTGTTGGTCACGAGGTAGCCGTCCTGGCGGAAGACCACTGCGGACCCGGAGCCGACCTGGCGCCCGTTCACCGCGGTCTCGACGACCGCGACGGAGGGCAGGACCTGCTCCGCCACGTTGGCGACGGTGTCGGAGGTGATCTCAGCTGCCGGGGCCGCGGGTGCGACAGGCGTCTCGTCCTCCTCCTGCTGGGGCGCACTCGCGTCCTCCTCAGCGGGGAGTGCGATCGTCTGCGTCGTTGTAGCCGCAGCCGTTTCCTCGCCGGCGTCGGCCAGTCGCAGCGTGAGCGGAACCGTCAGTCCGGCAGCGACCAGCGCGGCCACGAGCGAGGCCGCCAACACCTGGCGGACGGTGGCGCCGCGACGCCGGGTGTCGCTCCCGCGATGGTCTGGTCCACTCAGCGGAGGTGATGGGTGCTCCTCCTCGGGGCGGGTCGCGCCCGTGGAGTCACCGAGGTCGGCTGTGCCTTCCGGCGCCTGCCACAGCGGCGCGGTTGGGATCTGCTGGCCCGGCATGCCGGGTGCGGCAGGACGGCCGGGCAGCGGCCCAGCGGGCGCCTGCCCCGGAGCCTGCCAGCGACCGTATCCCTCCGGCGTCGCCTCCCACGCCCCGCCGTCACGGGCCCGGCCGTTGGACGGCCGGTTGGCCTCCCCGGTCGGTGTTCGGCCGGTCTGACCTGGTGCCGGAGCGGTCGGGGCGGCCAGCTGCGCCGTCGGGGTCCGATCGGCTGCGCGCTTGGGACCACCGGTCCACTCATCGTCGTCGAGCCATGTCGAACTCATGCCAACGTTCCTTCCATGCTGTTGGTGTACCCGAATCGTCCGGGTCCATGTGCGTCATCACGGGGTCGTGTCGTGCAGGGATGACGGTAGGTCCGGCCATCACAAGCACGGACGTGGCAGCGGCAAAGATTCCGCAAAGCACCAGCGGAGGGGTTCGGCGCTGGTAGGCATACTGCTGGGCACCAGGCCGGAGGGCCGAGAACCGCAGGGACGAGACCAGCACCGACAGGAGTGGGTGAGACCGACCGTGGCCACCACAGGCAACCAGTCAACCGACGAGCAGAAGGTCCTGCTGGTCGAGGACGATGACGGCATCGCCATCCCGCTCGGCGCTGCGCTTCGTGGCGGCGGGTACGACGTCCATCGCGTGGCCACCGGTCGGGAGGCCCTGGCGCTGGCTCACGATGAGCTCGCTGCCGTCGTCCTTGACCTCGGCTTGCCCGACATTGACGGTGTCGAGGTCTGCCGGCGCCTGCACGACCAACTGCCGGGCGTCCCCGTCCTGATGCTGACGGCCCGGACCAGCGAAGCCGATGTGGTCGTCGGTCTGGACGCCGGCGCTGATGACTACGTCACCAAGCCGTTCCGCCTGGCCGAGCTGCTGGCCCGGCTCCGCGCGCTGATCCGTCGCGCCCAGGCCGGCGCCGGGGAGGCCGAGCTCGGGCCGGTCGAAGCCCAGGACGTCAGGGTGGACCTGGCCGCACGTCGCGCGTGGCGAGGGGAGGAGGAGTTGGACCTGACACCCAAGGAGTTCGACCTGCTCGGCATGCTGGTCCGTGAGGCCGGGACGGTGGTCTCCCGTGAGGACATCATGCGGGAGGTGTGGGACACCACGTGGTTCGGCTCGACCAAGACCGTGGACATGCACGTCTCGTGGCTGCGGCGGAAGCTGGGCGACGACGCCTCTGACCCGACCTACATCTCGACGGTCCGCGGCGTCGGGTTGCGCTTCGAGTCGGAGGCCGAGCCCAGCCGGTGAGGCGCCGCCTGCTGCTGGCAACCGTCGGCACTGTCGCCGTCGGGGTGGTCCTGCTCGGTCTGCCGCTGGCCTTCGCCATGCGGCTGACGCTGCTGGGCTCATCGCTCGACGCACTGCAGGGCCAGGCGGAGCAGGTCCAGGTCCTGATCAACTCCGAAGCGATGTCGGCCGCGGAAGTTCGTCAGCAGCTCGACCGCCTGGCGGCGGAGTCCGACCTTCGCTTCCAATTGGTCGGCCGCAGTGGCAATCGGGGGTTGGTCCTCGACACCGGTGGCCCCCCAACCGTCCCGGCCGACTTCACCGAGGACCTCGAGAGCGCGTTCGGCGGTGAGGTCGGCCAAGCGCGGGGGCCTGGCGTGCTGGCCGTGGCCGTGCCGCTGCGGACGGGCCAGTTCAGTCAGATCCTGCGGGCGGTCAGCAGCGACGAGGACTATCGGCGCCAACTGGGTGCCGCGTGGCTCTCGATCGCTGGGTTGGGCGTGACCGCGCTCGGACTTGCTGGCCTGGTGGGGCTGATGCTGGCCCGGCGCCTGGCCGAGCCGATGGAGTCACTCGCCGAGGCCGCCGCCCAGCTCGGGGAGGGCGACTTCACGGCCCGGGCACCCCGGACGGGGATTCCCGAGTCCGATCAGGTCGCCACCGCCCTGGACATCACGGCCGACCGGCTGGGAACGATGGTCGAGCGCAGCCGGTCCTTCGGCGCGGACGCCAGCCATCAGCTGCGCACCCCCCTGACCGCCCTGCGGCTGGACTTGGAGGCGCTCGAGCTGGCCGGCGCCGATGAGGCTCTGCTCGGCGCAGCGTTCACCGAAGCAGACCGGCTGGAGGCGACCATCGAGGAGCTGCTGGCCCTGGCCGACGTGCCCATGGGGGATGAGCACCTGCAGCTGGCTGCCCTGGTCGACGACCGCATCGACTCCTGGCGCGCCGTGGCGCAGGCCGCTGACCGGGACGTCCTGGTCGACGCACAGGACGTGCCGGCGGTGCGGGCTCGTGCGGCCGCGATCGGCCAGTGCCTGCAGGTGCTGCTGGACAACGCGCTGGTCCACGGCCACGGCACCATCACCATCCGCATCGCCGAGGCGGCCCGGCCGGCCGCCACGGGCCGTGAGTGGGTCCGATTATGTGTGTCGGACGAGGGCAGCGGCTTCGAGGAGGACGCAACGCCCGGGCGCGGCCTGCGCCTGGCCAAGTCGCTCATCCAAGGGGAGGGGGGTCGCATCCGGGTCGAGCGGGACGCCACGGTCTGCCTGCTCCTGCCCGCGGTGCCACCCGAGCACCTGTCGTTCATGACCGCGCCGGAGGGGATCCGGTGAGGGCTGACGTGACGCGTCTGGTCGTCACCCTGCTGCTGGGCCTCGGGCTGGTCGGCTGTCAGATCACCGACCCGGAGGGCCAGGTCACCATCGAGGCCTCCGACGACCAGGCAGGACCGGAGGAGGAACCGGCCCTGGGATCCCCGGAGGAGGAGTGGCCTCGCACCATCCCGGCACTTCGGGCCGCTGCGCTGCCCGAGGCCCAGATCTGGCAGGACGAACCGGTCCTGGCCGACCTCGTGGTCTTCATGACCGACGGCCGCTGGGACTCCGTCCGGCTGACCTACGTCGCGCCGGACGCGGAGCGGATGTTGGTGTATCGCTCGGCGCCTGACGACCTCCGGCTCGAGCGGCCACTGCTGGAGGGCCTGCAGTTGCCATCGATTCCGGCACTCGGGGTCGAGTTGATCGACCCGTTCCCCGAGGATGCCCTGGAGCCGATCGACCTGGCGGCGGCAGCGGCACCTGCGCTGGCTGACTGCGACGCCGAGGGAGAGGAGGTCCGTGCGGTGTTGTACGCCACCGGCGCACCGGCGACCTGGGACGGCTCGACCTGGACCCGCCTGCCGTCGTGGCGGGCGACTGTGGTGACGGAGTCCGTCGGCGTCGTGGTCGACCCGTTGAACGGGCAGGCCTTCGCGCCGCTCACCTGTGTCGAGCCGCTGCTCCTGGGGACTGAGTAACCGCCTGGTCGTGGGGAGACTCTCGGTCGAGCCGGTGGGGGATCCAGCCGTGCTGGTGGAGGAGTCGCTGGCGGTGTGGGGAGGGTTGGTCCGCCGTCGGGCTGGGGTTGCCGTCGCAGTGGATGGCTTGGCCGTGCCAGTGCCCGATCCATGGTTGGTTGCGGTGTTGCCGACCGAGTTGCAGTCCGCGGTTGCGGAAGGCGGCCTGCCGGTACCGCGCTGACCGCTGCCCCTGACTGCTTGTCCGGGTTGAGCTGTCGGATCCAACCGGCGTCACGGCTGGTCGATCAGCGTCTTGTCGATTTGTGTTCGCCGGATCGGCGGCGTCGCTCCCAGCATGGTGAGTCTTGGTGTCGAGGAGTGATGGTTGTGCGGCCGGCGCGGTTGACTGTGCGCCAACCGACCGGCCAGCAGGCTCAGGTGGGCTGTCCCGGGTGTCGGGAGGGTTGGTCTGGATCCAGTGGCGGTGGCCGGGTGGGCCGGTCAGCCGGTGAGTGCCGCGAGTCTTGTCGCGGTGATGATGACGGCACAGCCAGGCGAGCTGGTCCAGACGGGTCTGTCTCGATATCGCCCAGTCCGTGGTGTGGTCGATCTCCAACAGATGGGTCGACCGGCACTCGGGGACCTCGCACTCATAGCCGCGGGCTTGTAGGGCGGTGCGCTGGGCCGCCGTGACCTGCCGACCGACATGCACCACGGTCGCGTCCACGGCGTCACGGATGACGTAGGCAAGGTGGGCGTCAGGGATGGCCTCCTTGACTGCCTCGACGGGTACCCGCCCAACCCCGGCGATGTGGCAGGTCTCACCACGCTCAGCATGGCCACGCTTCAACGCCGCGGCGTCAACGGTGATGATCACCTTGGTCTGCCGACCACCCCGGCCAGCTGTCCCGGGCCATGATGCCGCGGCCGCCGGTGCAGTTGGATCAGCGGCATCAGCATCGGCGCCTTCGAGGGTGGCCAGCAGGGCATCGAACCGGTAGGCGGTGTCCTGCTCCCGCCGCCCCTCGGCGTGTGCGGTCTTGAAGATCTGGTCGTGGGTGCTGCGGATGGCTGCTTCGATCCGGGCACCGGCATCCGCCGGACCTGACAGGAACGCCTTCCACTCCCCATCGGACTGTGACCACGCCCGGAAGGACCGGTCACGGTGATGCCGACGTCGGGTTACTGCGGGGTCAGGGTCAGCAGCAGCACGGGTGTCCCGACAGGTCCGTTTCAGATCCTGCACCGACTGCACCCGAGCCGCCGCCAGCAGGTCAGCGGTCTGGTCAGGGGCGGCCTCGGCCGCATCAGCTACCACCTCGGCCTGGACCGCGGACAGGCTGCCCGCACGCACTGCCTCGGCAACCTGCTCGTTGCCCTGCAGGCTGATCGAGGTGGCCAGCCGCGGGCGCGCCTGCGACTCGGTGATGCCTGTTGCCGTGGCCAGCTGCTGCCGCACCTCGCGTGCTGCGGTCTGCCCGGTCGCAGAGGTCACGTCGTAGGCGCGGCGGGCGACCAGGGTGGTCATCCCCTCAGCCAGTAGCGTCGGGGTCCAACCGGGCCGCCAGACGCTGCAGGGCCGCCACCAGTTGGGTGACCTCTGCCGCCTCCATCACACCCGCCGTCATCTGTCTGATTCTACTGCCCGTAGGTCCTGAGATCGATACAAAACCCCAGCTCAAGGCCACTTCGGACAATCTGGCACCCCCCTCCGTTCAAGGTCGACGTGGCGCGTCTCTGCCGGGCCACCCGTGCAGGTTCAGGCGCCTCCGGCTGGCTGGCGAAGGGTCGGCGCTGGCCGCAAGAGCCCTGACGCTGGAACGGCGCCGGGCCGTGCTCTGACGATCCCGCGGGACAGGCCTGACGATCTGTCGGATCTTCCGGTCGTCCCGCCTCGGCCGATGGTCATCCTGGGTCATCCTGTGGGTGGCCGAAGGGGTAGACATCGGTCTGGACGATGACCTTCGCGGTCCCCGGTGGTGGGTTGTCGCGGTCCCGGAGACCCTTGTACCGCTCCGCGACCTCGGCCAGTTCGTTGGCCAGACTCCACATCTCATCTGGCGTCAGCGCCATCCAGCGGAACGACAGCGTCGTCGAGTCCCTCCACCGCTTCCCCCACTCGCGTCGATGCGCCTGCCAGGTACGTAGCCGCGCGACCCGTGCGCCAACCGATTGATCGAAGATGATGTCGACGTCACCCCGGTCGTCCTCGCTGTCATGGTCGTCGTCAATCGTCCAGCCGCCGACCGCCTCCCACCAGCGGTCCCGCGCGTCGCCGAGTTCGTCGGCCTCTCTGATCAGGTCGGCTGCCGCCAGCTGCCGCAAGTGGTAGCTGGTGGTCCCGCTCGACTCTCCCAGTTCCCTGGCCAGCATGCTGGCGGTGGCCGCCCCACCCAGCTGCAACATCTCCAAGAGGCGAAAGCGGATCGGGTGGGCAAGAGCCTGGAGCATCGTCGTGGTGAGGCGTCGTGACTCACCCGGGTGAGAGGGGCGTTCATCGGCCATGCCAGATCCTTTGCAGAGAAGATTTTGCAGAGAGACTTTTGGGGAAGTAGCTTCGAGCTCCGATTGCAGAGATTCCTTTGCATTGAAGCACGGTTTCGACGAGATCTGAGGATGGCCGACCACGACAACGACAACATGAACGGGTTCGGTTCGCTATGGCTGGCCACGGGCGGTGCCAACCTTGCGGACGGCATCCTGCTGGCAGGATTGCCGGTCCTCGCCACCCTGGCGACGACGGACCCGGCCCGAGTTGCGGGTGTTCAGACGGTCTTCATGGGTGCACTCGCCATTTCCGCACTTCCGGCCGGAGTACTCGCCGACCGTGGTGACCGTCGAAGCATCTTGGTCTCCTCGAACGTTGTTCGGGCGACCCTGCTCGCAGGCCTCGCACTCTTGGCACGCGACCAGACGCTGCTGCTTGTCGTCTATGCGGTCGCAGCGCTTGGCGCGACCTGTGAGATGGTCAACGACGTCACGGCTGAGACCGCCACGCCGTCGCTCGTCACACCCGAACGCCTGGCAACAGCACACAGCCGGTTGGGCGCCACGCAGATCGTCATGAATGCGGGGGTGGGTGCGCCAGTTGGTGCCGTTCTGGCCGGAAGCAGCGTCCTACTCGCACTGGGCATCCCAGCGGCCTTGTACGGCATCGCGGCTGGGCTCTGCCGCCGAGTGCGACTTGCCCCGCGCGAGGTCATTGGATCGGCTGAAGCCTCCGACTCCCTCAAGGGAGACGTCAGAGCGGGCTTCGCCGCCATCTGGGGTGATCGGGTCCTCCGCAGAATCGCGATCTGCGCCGCTCTGCAGAACATGGCCAATACCGCAATCTTCGCCATCGCCGTGCTCCTGGTCATCGGGCCGATGGGACTACCTAGGTCGCTCTACGGCGGCGCACTGACAGCTCTGGCCGTCGGAGGCGCCGTTGGGGGTTGGGCTGCCGACCGCGTCCTCAGACTGCTGGGCTATGCGTGGTTGCTACGAGCCGGCGCACTCGCCATCGGCCTTGGGTACGGGGTGGTCTTCATGACGGTCGACCCGGCGATGTCTCTCGTCGCACTGCTGATCGTCAGTGCTGTCGGCGTGTGCTGGAACGTCGCAACTCGAGTGCTGCGCCAAGATCGAGTGGCCGCGGACCTTCTGGGCCGAGCAGCCGTTTCCATGAAGCTGGTCGCGCTGTGCGCCGCACCAATCGGCGGACTTGTGGCCGGGCTGACCGCGGATCGGCTGGGGGTGCGCAGCGTCGGATGGGTCACGCTGGCGGCCGGTGTTACGGCCACGGCCGTGATCTGGCGTGTCGATGCCGACATGGATGGATCAGATCGATCGAGATAGGTCCGCGGCTCGGTCGTGGCCGGCCTGTGGTGTGCGGCCGATGCGGAAACTGCCACCCAGCCCGTGGACCTACTGCAGGTTCTTCCAGCCGTCCAGCTCGTCCTGCAAGGTCGCCCGCTTGGCGGCGTCCTGCACGCCCTGCCCCTCCGCGGTGGCGCCCACCAGCACCCCGAGCTTCCCCGTGTGGGCATTGGTGTGCATGGCGTAGGCGGCGTCCGCCACGTCGTCCAGCGCGAAGGTCTCGGTGAGGATCGGGTGGATCATGCCGAGGTCGACCAGCCGGTTGGCTTCCCACGCCTCCTTGTAGTTGGCGAAGTGCGAGCCGATGATCGACTTCAGGTTCATCCACAGGTAGCGGTTGTCGTAGTCGTGGTTGTAGCCCGACGTCGACGCACACGTGACGATCTTGCCGCCCTTGCGGGTCACGAAGACACTCGCGCCGAAGGTGGCGCGCCCCGGGTGCTCGAAGACGATGTCGATGTCCCGTCCACCCGTGAACTCGCGGATCCGGCTGCCGAACCGCTTCCACTCCTTGGGGTTCTGCTCTTCGCCGTTCCAGAACTGATAGCCCTCGGCTTTGCGGTCGATCACGGTGTGGATCCCGAGGGAGTTGAGCAACTGCACCTTCTCGGGGGAGGAGACCACACAGATCGGGATCCCGCCGCCGTTGGCCACCAGCTGCGCCGCGAACCCGCCGAGCCCCCCGGTCGCACCCCAGATCAGGACGATGTCGCCCTGCTTCATGCCACCCGCGTTGGGGCTGACCAGCATGCGGTAGGAGGTCGCCAGGGTCAGGCCCAGGCAGGCGGCCTCCTCCCAGTTCAGGTGGGTCGGCATCGGCATCAGCTGGTTGGCCTTGACCATGCTGAGGTCGGCCATGCCCCCGAAGTTGGTCTCGAAGCCCCAGATCCGCTGGCGCGTGTCGATCATGGAGTCGTCATGCCCCTCGGGGCCCTCCATGTCGACGTAGTTGCAGTGGACGGTCACCCGATCGCCGGCCTTCCACCGAGTCACCCCCGGGCCGACGCGCACCACGACGGCGGCCGCGTCAGAGCCGACGATGTGGTACGGGAGATCGTGGCGCGCCCCCAGCGCACCTTCGCGCGCGAAGCGCTTGAGGAAGCCGAACGTGGGCAGGGGCTCGAAGATCGAGGTCCACACGGTGTTGAAGTTGAGGGCGGAGGCCATGGGTGCGATCAGGACCTCGTTCGGACCCAGAGGAGGGATCGGCACCTCATCGATGTGCAGCGACTTCCGCGGGTCCTTCTCCGAGGAGTCCAACCCGGCGAACATCTCGACCTCGTCTGCTCGGACGACGGCAGCACGCATCGACTGGGGGAGCGGTGTGGACTCGATGGCCTCCGGTGTCGCCTCGGGGGAGAGGGCGACGTCCAATAGGGTGCTCATCTCGGTCGGCATGGCAGTCCTCATCTCGATTCTCGCGGGATCGGTGAGCGGAGGTTACTGGCCGGTAGCTCCTGAACGCCAATCGAGCGGACCGGATCGGGAGCCGAGCAAAATCGGGAGAAGGTAGACGCCGTTCATCGTCCTGTCAACTCACGTTTTCCACAGGGTCAGGTGTGGATTGGAGAGACCCCCGGTTGACCTGCACAAACGGTGCCCGCCAGGCTGAGGAGAGTTGTTGACAAACTGTGGATGTTGCGCGGCATTGCCGTGCTGACCTGGTGTTTTGGCCTGTGGACAAACATTTTTCGCTGTGGATTACTGGCGCGCGCCGGCTACAGATCATCCAGGCCGGCGAGGTCGTCCGGCACCTCCAGATCCTCCAGAACGTCCTGTCCTGAAGCCGCCTCCTCGACCGAGATGGCGCCCGTGGCCTCGTCCGCAGCCAGGCGCAGGAGCCAGCGGCTCGGCTCGGCGATCTCGGCGGGTGTGGGCAGGTGGACGGCATCGCTCCAGACGACGTCCAGGCCCTGCGGCCCCCGTGCTGCCAGGACCGCCTCGCAGAACACGCGACCGGCACCGATGTCGGCGGGTCGAAGGTCCAGTCCCACCAGTTGGGTCAGGAACTGCTCGCCCTTGCCCTGCTGCCCACGCTCAGTGAGCGTGGCGGCTTCGATTCGCTCGAGGTTCGGCAGCTTCCCGGTTCCGGCGCGGTCCACCAGGACATCGGCGTACCCGGCGATCAGCGAGACCAGGGCCTGCAGCCTGGCGAGGATGTCGCGCTGCCGATCACTCGGCTCGATGCCCGCGCCGGCCTCTTCGGCCATCCGCTGCATGGCCTCAGGGTCACTGAGCATCTCTGGCCCGAGGTTGCCGAGGCCGCCCATCTGCTCGACCAGACCGGAGGGGTCGAACTCCGCGGCCGCGGCGAACTCCTCCATCTGCTGCGTTAGATGGGGCATCACCCACTCGGCACCCTCGAACACGCGCCGGTGAATGCACTCGCGCAGCGCCAGCCAGAACCGCATCTCGTCGCTCGAGATGTCGTGGCTTCGGGCCAACAGCCCTGCCTGGTCGCCCACCGTTGCCACGATGTTCGTCGGCAGGGTGGGAACGGTCAGGCTGTAGGAGCCCAGCAGCTGGTCGGCCAGGTGGCCTGCGATCGTGCCGACCTGCATGCCCGTCAGCATCGCGGTGATCGGGTTCATGGCGCCGGACATGCCGCCAAGACCCGCCATGCCACCCGGAAGTTGGTCGGCCAGGCCCTCGGCCAGCGCCTTCTGCATGCCGGTGGCGATGGGCTCGACGTAGACGGCGATGCCGCCGGGCCCGGCAGCGCGCTCGACCCACTCCTGTGCCGTGAGGGCCAGCGCGGGACCGGGGACCGCGTCGAGCGTCGTGTGGGGATCCAGCCACGACTCCGCGACCCGGACGGCGTCGGCCCAGGCTTCTCCGTCAGCATCAACGCCGATCGCCAGGCGGGGCTCGCCGGCGATGCCGGCGGCCGTCTGCCGGGCGAAGTCCCAGTTCACGGCTCCTCCTTGCCAGGACATCAGCTTGCTCAGCTCCTTGAAGAGCGGGATGTTGGCGAAGTCCTGCGGATCGAAGCCGAAGCCGGAGTCGTTGTCGGACATGCAACCCATGGTAGTGATGTTGGGCATGGAGCAGAGAAGCCGCTGATGGCCCGCGTCGCAGTGGTGGGGGCGGGCAATCCCCTGGGCCTGGCGGTACTCACCGAACTGGCGGCGTCCCAACCGGCCTGGGAGCGGCTTGCGGTGGATGTGGAGTCGCAGCCGACCGTCCCACCGCTCACCCAGGTCGTCCAGGCCGACATCAGAGATCGCACCCTGGGGCAGAAGCTGCGCGATGTGGACATCGTGATCCACCTGCCCGCGGTCCGGCCGACCGGCGAGACGCCTGACGCGGGCTACGGACGGCGTGTGCGGGGCACCCAGAACCTGCTCCGCGCGGCCGCGCAGGCCGACGTGCGCCACGTCGTCGTGGTCATCGGTGGCGCGGTGTACGGCGCCCACCCACACCGGGTCGAACCGCTGGATCCCAGCGCCGCGCTCGCGGCCAACCCGGGGTTGCCCGCGGCGATGCACCAGCAACTGGTCTGCGAGGAGGTGGACCGGTGGGCCGAGGTCCATCCCGGCGTGACCGTGACTCGCCTGCGAACAGCGGCCATGCCGGGTCTGACCGACGTGGCGGGCCTGGCTGGTCGGCTGCTGGCCCCTCGCCTCCTGGTGCCGACGGACCCGGAGGTGCGGTGGCAGTTCGCCACGGCCCGCGACGTCGCCACCGCGGTCGTCCTCGTGGCCGAGCAGACCCTGGACGGCACCTTCAACGTGGCCTGCCCGGGGTCGCTTCCGACCACCGCGGTGGCTGACCTCACCGGTCAGGTCATCATGCCGCTGGACCCGACGGCGCTCGAGTCCCTGGTCAGTCGGGGCCGCCGCCTCGGTGTGCCCGGGGCTGCGGGTGACGTGTTGCCCTTCCTGCGCTGGCCGCCCGTGCTCGAGGTGGCCGCACTGCAGGCTCGCGGCTGGAGCCCGCAGGACACCAACGAGTCGGCGCTGCGCGCCTTCCTGGCCGCTCATGCGGATGTGACCGCGGTGGGCCCGTGGCGCTTGCGCCGCGCGGGGCTCCGCCAGGCGCTCCTCGGGGCCGCAGGTTTGCTGACCGTGGCCGGGTGGCGGATGATTCGAGGATGACCCGGCTGCACACCGCCATCTCCACCGACCCGCTGAGCCTGGACGACGCGCACGCCTTCGTCGCCGACCCGGCCGCCGGTGCCAGCGTCACCTTTACCGGTGTCGTCCGTGACCACGCCATCGATGATGCCGAGCACGGCGACGGCTCCGGCGAGCGGCGTGCCGTCACCGGTCTGGACTACGAGGCGTACGAGTCCGCGGCCGAGCAGCGACTCGCGGAGCTCGCGGCCCAGGTGGCGGAGCGGTGGCCGGATCTGTGCGCGGCGTGGGCGGTTCACCGCACCGGATCCCTGGCCATCGGCGACACCGCCGTGGTCGTGGCGGTGTCAAGCCCTCACCGGGACACGGCGTTCGAGGCGGGCCGCCACTTCATCGACACGCTGAAGGCCACGGTGCCGATCTGGAAGAAGGAGCACTGGGCCGACGGCGGCTACCACTGGCCCGGCACCGACTGATCAGGGGCGGATGAGCGACGAAGTCCTCCGCCTACGCTTGAGGTCATGGGCGCAGACTTCGCGATCGACCTCGGCACGGCCAACACCGTCGTCTGGGCGCGGCGCCGCGGCATCGTGATCCGTGAGCCCACGGTCGTTGCGATGGACGTGCGCAGCGGCAAGGTGATCGCGGCTGGCCAGCGGGCCTACGACACCGTTGCCACAGCGCGTCGGCCGGCCCAGCTGGAACGCCCGCTCGACGGTGGCGCCGTCACCGACTTCGCCATGACCGCGTCCATGCTGCGGTTGCTCTTCGACCGCCTGGGGATCAGCCGGTTCAGCCGGACGGGCGTGCTGATCAGCGTCCCGTCGGGGGTCACGCCGGTCGAACGGGATGCGCTGCGGGATGCGGCCAAGCAGGCGGGGGCGGGACGGGTCTATCTGATCGAGGAGCCCATGGCCGCCTCCATCGGCGCGGGGATGCCGATCCAGGATCCGGTCGGCTCCATGGTCGTCGACATCGGTGGGGGCAACACCGAGGTGGCCGTCATCTCCCTCGGCGGCGTGGTCGTCAGCAAAGCCGTCCGGGTCGGTGGCTTCGACCTTGATCTGGCGGTCCAGTCCTGGGTGCGGGACCACTTCGACATCGCGATCGGTGACCGGACCGCAGAGGAGCTCAAGATGGCCCTGGGGCGGGCGTTTCCGGCTCCGGACGGCGTGGCGGCCGAGGTCCGGGGGCGTGACCTGGAGGGCGGTGGCGCACGGGTTGTGCGCGTCGAGTCCGAGCAGATCCGGGTGGCCCTGGAGAAGCCGACTGCAGCCATCGCCGGTGTGGTCATCGACACCCTCTCGGAGTGCCCACCCGAGCTGGCCCAGGACGTGATGGGCCAGGGCATCCTGCTGGTCGGTGGTGGTGCGCTTCTCGAGGGGTTGGACCAGCGAATCGAGGCGGAGACCCAGGTCACGGTCCGCGTCGCCGACAACCCACTGGATGCCGTCATCACCGGTGCCGGCGCCGCCATCGACGCCGACTGGGACCTCGGGACCGTGTTCGGGGCGTGACCGCAGACCGGCGTTGCCCACGCCGACTTCCGGTGGTTGCCACGTCAGGACCCTCAAGTCCCTAAAGTCGGTGGCCGTGGGTGCCGATGAGAGATCCACGTCCACGTCGTCCACCTACCCGAGGGAGATCCCTCGACGACACCGAAGTGAGGGCTAGATGCAACACGTTGTCCGTTTCACCACCGCCGAGGGTCGTGACGGTACCCACTTCAGCGACTCCTTGGATGACGCGGTCACGTTCATCGAGCGGGTCCGAAACCTCGAGAACGCCAGCGACGTCCGGCTGTTCAAGTTGACTGAGGTGCCGGTGAGCTTCAAGACGTACTACCAGGCTCAGGTCGGCGGGGCCTCAGTCCCCCGTGTCGGTCACGCAACCATCTCGTCGGCCGACGATGACGCCGCGGCCGATGGCTCCACCACCGCCTCCGCGCTCGACTCACCCGCGCAGGATGCGACCCCGCAGGACCAGACCACACCGGACCAGACCGGCGCCTCCTCGGCAGCTCTGTCAGCGGTCGAGGCCGGCTCGCCACCTCTGGAGAGTCGCTTCTCGGAGAGCAACGGGAGTCAGGAATCCGCGCCGACCAACGGGCGCCGACTGTTCTCCCGCGCCTGAGGCAACACGCCAGGGTTCGTTCCCGAACCAAGCTGGATGGCCACCGCCGCTGTCGTAGACTGCCCCCGCGACCACGTCCCACACCGAATCCGGTCGCGAGCTGTTCAGGTAGGACCACTAGAGACGTAGGAAAGGTGTGCGGGTGCTGACTCCAGAGGAGATCCATTCACGAGAGTTCCTCGTGTCCCTTCGTGGGTACGACCGGGACGAGGTCGACGCCTTCCTGGGCGAGGTCGCCGAAGCCTTCTCCCAGCTGCTGGAGGAGACCGGCGGCGCCGCGGCCGACGTGGACACCGACGAACCTGCAGCCGAGACGGACGCCGAGTCGGAGGAGGTCGCCCAGCCCCAGCCGGCCGCGGCAGCACCAGCTTCGGAGTCACCGTTCGCCGCGATCGGCGCGGAGACCCAGCGCATCCTCGACGCGGCCCAGGAGGCCGCCGACGAGATCCGCAAGAAGGCGCAGACCGAGGCTGAGGAGGCCCGCGAGGAGGCCCTTGCAGCCGCCCAGAAGGAAGTTGCCTTCCTCCGCGAGCAGGCCAGCGCCACCCAGGATCAGATCGACGCACTGGTCGCCCGCCGGTCCGAGCTGGCCCAGAGACTCGAGCAGGCACGCGAGACCGTCGAGGTCGCCTTGCACGAACTGGAGGAGAACGTTGAGGAGGCAGCTGCCACCGACGCGAGCAACTCCGTGCTGGCCGAGGCCGCCGAGCCAGATGCCGCTGACAGCGACACCGCCACTGCCACCGACACCTCGGAGGACGAGGAGTAGGTAATCCGGCGCCCCTGCCGGGGCGTCACATCCGGCCCGCGAACACCCCAGCGGCGTCCGCCGCCAAGCGCGTTACCCTCGGCCGTCGAACATGAACATCGTTGCTGAGCTGCGTCGACGCTGGATCCTTGTCGTCTTCGGGGTGGTGGTCCTGCTGGCGGTCGTCGGGCCGCGCCTGGCGGCCTTCTACACCGACATCCTCTGGTTCCAGTCCGTCGGGTTCGCCGACCGCTTCTTCGACCTGCTGTACACGCGCTTCGGGCTCGGGATCGTCTCGGGACTGGTCATGGCGCTGCTCGTCGGGGGCAACCTCTTCCTCGCGCGGCGGCTGGAACCTGACTTCCGGATCCCCTCTGAGGCCGAGGAGATCGTGGAGCGCTACCGGATCGCCCTGAAGCCCTACGCCAAGCCGATCATGATCGCGGTGGCGCTGGGCATCGGCCTCATCGCGGGCTCGGCGCTCGTCAGCGAGTGGCGGACCTATCTGCTGTGGGCCAACGGGGACAGCTTCGGCATCGATGACCCGCACTTCGGCATCGACCTCGGCTTCTTCGTCTTCGATCTGCCGTTCTGGACGATGATCAACGGCTGGCTCTTCGGCGCGATCGCCGTCACGATCGTCGTGACCGCGGGGGCGCACTACATCTTCGGCGGAATCCGACCACAGGCTCCGGGGCAGAAGATCACGGCCCCGGCGAACGTCCACGTCTCGGTCCTGCTGGCCTCGCTGGTGGCCGTCCGGGCCTGGGGCTTCTGGCTCGACCGCTATCACCTCAGCTACTCCGAGCGAGGGTTGGTCACCGGTCTCTCCTACACCGACGTCAACGCCGAGCTGCGCGCCTTCACCCTCCTGACGTTCATCAGCGTGGTCTGCGTCGCCCTGTTCCTGGCCAACATCCGCTACCGCGGATGGGTCCTGCCGAGCGCTGGCGTCGGGATCCTGCTGGTCGCCTCCGTCGTGCTGGGTGGTGCCTACCCCGCCGCCATCCAGGCGCTGCGAGTCAACCCGCAGGAGCTGCCCCGCGAGCGCGAGTTCATCGAGCGAAACCTCGACTTCACGCGCTACGCCTTTGACGTCGCGACCGATGAGCAGGCCCTGGAGGGGCAGGAGGGCAACCTCACCTACGAGCAGTTCCCGGCCACCGAGGACCTCACCAACGAGGAGGTCGCGGACAACACCAACACCCTGCAGGCCATCCGGCTGTGGGACCCGGCCACCCTGCAGAACACCTACAACCAGCTGCAGGAGCTGCGGCCCTACTACGACTTCCGGGACGTCGACGTCGGCCGCTACATCGTGGACGGCGAGCCGCAGCAGGTGATGATCAGCGTCCGTGAGCTGAACATCGACGAGCTGACCGAGCCGTCCTGGCAGAACCGGGCGCTCTCGTTCACCCACGGGTACGGCGTCGTGTCCTCCACCGTCGCGACGGCAGCCAGCAACGGTCAGCCGGAGTTCCTGGCGCGCGACATCCCGATCGACGGGGTCGACGAGTTGCAGCTCGAGCAGCCGCGCATCTACTTCGGTGAGAGCGCCCCCACCTACTCGATCATCGGGACCGAGGACCCCGAGTTCGACTTCGAGACCGACACCGAGCAGCAGTTCAACCGCTATGACGGAGAGGACGGCGTCGGCGTCGGGGGGATCATCAACCGGGTCGCCTTCGCACTGCGCTACGCCGAGCCGAACATCCTGCTGTCGGGTCTGATCGAGAGCGACAGCCGGATCATGTTCAACCGCAACGTGCGTGAGCGCGTCGGGGCCATCGCGCCATTCCTGCAGCTGGATCACGACCCGTACCCGATCGTGGTGGACGGTCGGATCAAGTGGATCCAGGATGCCTACACCACCACGGACATGGTCCCGTACTCCGAGCGGATCGACTTGGCCACGGAGAGCCAGGTGACCGAACGGCGCACGCTGTTCATCCCGAACGCCGAGGGGGACCTGATCCCCCAGGAGCGGATCGCGAGCTTCGCCGCGTTGCAGGGCCAGGCCAACTACATCCGCAACTCGGTCAAGGCCGTGGTGGACGCCTACGACGGCACCGTCGAGCTCTACGTCACCGACCCCGAGGACCCGCTGATCCAGGCGTGGGACCGGGCCTTCCCCGGCGTGTTGACGCCAGGCGACGAGGTGCCGGACAACATTCGCGAGCACTTCCGCTCGCCGGAGGACATGTTCCGGGTGCAGGCCAGCATCCTGGAGCGCTATCACATCCCCGGCCCGGACGGCTTCTACAACGCCTCGGACCTCTGGGAGCTGCCGGCCGATCCGGCGTTCGCGGACAACAACCAGGATGCCGGAGCTGCTGCCGACCGCAGCTTCCCGCCCACCTACCAGCTGATCCGACTGCCCGGCGAGGCGGAGGAGGACTTCGCCCTCATCCAGCCCTTCAGCCCGGCCAACCGTGAGGTGCTCAGCGCCTACATGGCAGCCAGTGGCGACAGCGAGACGTTGGGCGAGATCCGGATCCTCAACATGCCGCCGAACCGCACGGTGTTCGGACCGGAACAGGTCTTCGCACGGATCAACCAGGACTCGGTCATCGCCCGGGAGCTGACCCTGCTGAACCAGGCCGGCTCGGGGGTGATCTTCGGGAATCTGATCGTGGTCCCGGTCGAGGACTCGCTGTTGTACGCCCTGCCGCTCTTCCTGCGGGCAGAGCAGTTCGACATCCCCGAGCTTCGCCGGGTCGTGCTCGTCTACGGCGATGAGGTCGTGCTCGAGGACACCTTGGGCGAGGCCCTCGAGTCCCTGTTCGGCGACCTGCCGGAGGACATCGACGACACGCCGGCGTTGCCGGAGGATCCCGGGGCCGCCGAGGAGAGTCCAACGCCGATCCCGGGTGAGGGCGGAGAGGTCACGCCGGAGGTGCAGGGCCTGATCGGTCAGGCGATCGAGGCGTTCGCGGCGGCCGAAGCTGCGCTTGCCGAGGGAGACCTGGGCGAGTACCAGAACCAGGTGTCGCTGGCGCAGGACCTCGTGGCGCGCATCGAGGAGCAGGTCGGTGGCGGTCTGCCCTCGACCGAGGGTGCCGGGGACGAGTCCGATGATCTCTTGGACGGCGATGCCTCGACGGACGATGCGACGGATGATGACTCCAGCAGCTGACGGCTGACGCCGCTGCCCGGGCCCCCGCGGCACACTCGGAGCTGGTATGACCTCACGCCTCGCCGCCTTCTGGTCCCGCAGCCCGACGTGGCGCAAAATCGCGACCGTGGCCGGCGTCAGCTTCCTCATCGTGGCCACCTGGATCGGGCAGGGCGTGGCCTCGGTCTTCGGCCAACACGACGCCTACGCCGAGTACTGGGAGGCCCGGTCGGAGGAGCCAGGCGACCTGCTCTACGTCGCGCTGGGGGACTCCGCAGCCCAGGGCGTCGGGGCCACCGACCCCGAGGACGGCTACGTCGGGCAGATCGTGCGGCACGTCGAACAGGCCACGGACATGACCGTCAGGATCGTGAACCTCTCCGTGACCGGTGCCCGGACCGCGGATGTGCTCGAGACCCAGCTGCCGCAGCTGCGCTCGGTCGTGCAGGAGAGCGGTGAGCCGGACCTGATCACCCTCGACGTCGGCGGCAACGACGCGACCAACACCCCGGCCGCCGTCTTCGAGGAGCAGTTCGATGAGCTCTTGTGCGAGCTGCCGGCTGGCACGCTCGTCGCCGACCTGCCGGACTTCCAGGGCGGTCCCCGGCTCGAGGAGTCTCGACGGCTGTCGGCCATCGCCCGGGAGGTGATTACTGAGCACCCGGATCTGGTGCCGGTGGCCCTGGAGGCTGCGACTCGTCCGATCACGATGCTCGACTACTCTCCGGACTTCTTCCATCCTGACGACTCGGGCTACGAGTACTGGGCCAGCGCCTACATCGAGCAGCTGCCCGAGGCACTCGGAGGTGACGGAGCCGAGCCAGCCTCGGCCGTCTTCGATGCCGAGGCAGCGGAGGACGGAGAGTCATGAGCCAGCCGACCTCACTCAGTGCCGTCACGCTGGTGGTCACCGACATGCGTCGGTCGTGGGCCTTCTACGCAGCCCTCGGGTTCGAGGCGGCCTACGGCGGCCCTGACGAGCCGTTCACCTCGTTTCGCGTCGGGTCGTCCTACCTCAACCTGCAGGTCACCGGTGAGGATCCGGAGACCGGTTGGGGCCGGGCGATCTTCTACGTCACGGACGTCGATGGGATGTATCGGCGGGCTGTGGAGGCGGGGATGGAGCCGGAGTTCGAGCCGCGCGACGCCGAGTGGGGTGAACGCTACTTCCACCTCCGTGACCCTGACGGTCACGAGCTCTCCTTCGCCAAGCCCCTGTGAGCGCGCCTCGGCCTCCTGCTGGGGAACCTGACCTCGCGGTGGGGAACCTGACCTCGCGGTGGGGAACCTGACCTCGCGGTGGGGAACCTGACCTCGCGGTGGGGAACCTGACCTTCCGGTGGGGAACCTGACCTCCGGCAGTCAGGGCAGGAGAGAGAGCTGCTCGGCCCTGGCGGCTGACGGGGCTGCCGCGGGTGTGGTGTGGCCGCTCGGGTTCTCGGGACCGTCGGGTCTCCTGGGCCACTGTGCCGGATCCGGCATCCGGCCATGTCGCGTCCACGCCGCGGCGCGGGTACGCCGCACGACCGACACCAGTGGCGCGGCCGCATCCTCCGGCAGCGTCGCCCGTCCTCGGGCCTGCGGCTGGCCGTAGAGCTCCTCGTAGGTCCTCAGGAGGTTCGGATACGTGGCGACCAGCCACGGCCAGAACGCCTCCTTCACCTTGGGGCGCAGGTGCAGGGTGATCGGCGTGACGTGGGTGGCGCCGGCCTCCACGGCAGCCTCGGTCACCGCGGCCAACTGGCCCGGGTCGTCGTTCAGGCCGGGCATGATCGGGGCGAGCATCACACCGGTCGGGATCCCGCTGGCGTTCAGCCTGGCGACGGCCTCGAGCCGTGCCCGCGGTGAGGGTGTCCCGGGTTCGGTCTGCCGCCACACCTCCTCGTCGAGCATGCCGATGGTCAGCGTGGCGGTTGCCCCGACCTTCTCGGCCGCGACTCTGAGCCCCTCCGTGTCCCGGGTGATCAGCGTCCCCTTGGTCAGGATCGAGAAGGGCGTCCACGAGGTCGTCAGGGCCCGGATGATGCCCGGCATCAGCTCGTAGCGCCCCTCGGCCCGCTGGTACGGGTCGACGTTGGTCCCGAGCGCGACGTGCTCGCCCTTCCACGACGGACGGGCCAGCTCGCGGGCGAGCACCTCGACGATGTTGGTCTTCACCACGATCTTGGTGTCGAAGTCCGTGGTCGCGGTCAGATTCAGGTACTCGTGGGTCGGTCGGGCGAAGCAGTACACGCAGGCGTGGGAGCAGCCCCGGTACGGGTTGATCGACCAGCCGAACGGCATGCCCGAGACCTTGTTCAGCGCCGACTTGGTCTCGACCTCGAGGAAGGTCAGGCCGCGGAAAGCCGGCGTGTCGACCGTGGTGGCACGCTGCAGTGGGAGTCGGAGCCCCGGCGGTGGGTCGGCTGGAGCGTCAGGTGCGCGCTGCAGCTCGGCTAGTGTCGGCATGCCGGACACGGTAGCAGAACATGTGTTCGATTATGGGCCAGCGGCCGTGCTCGCCGCTACCGTCGGAGGGGTGGATGACACCCGCGGTCCGGCGCCCGGTGGCAGCGAGCAGTCGTTCCGCTCGATCGCGCAGCACGGCCTGATCGGGGACCTGCACACCGTCGCCCTCGTGGGGAGCGACGCCACGATCGACTGGTACTGCCCGGGACGGGTGGATGGGCCGAGCGTCTTCGCGAGTCTGCTGGATGCCGAGGACGGTGGTCGGTGGGCGCTCGCCCCCACGGCTCCCGCCACGACATCACGACAGCTCTACATCCCTGACACCAACGTCCTGGTTACCCGCTTCCACAGCGACCAGGGCATCAGCGAGGTCGTCGACTTCATGTGCCTGCCCGGCGAGGAGGGCGTCCTCGGGACCGCGGACGGAACAGACGGTCACGTCGGCCGGATCGTGCGTCGCGTCACCTGTGTGCGTGGCCAGGTCGAGTTCGGCATGCAGTTGGCCCCTCGATTCGATTACGGACGCGCCCACCACCAGGTTCGCTGCCATGACGGCGCAGCGGTCTTCACGTCGAGCCACCAGCAGCTCACCGTGCGGACGACACAAGTCCTCGACGTGGACGATGGGGACATCAGCTGCACGTTCACCCTCACCACGGGCCAGTCGACCACCTTCGTGCTGCGGGACGGCGTGGAGACCGACGACCTGGACGAGGTGGAGGCGCAAGACCTGTACGACCACACCGTGGCCTGGTGGCAGGCATGGATCAGGCAGTCGACCTACCGGGGTCGCTGGCGCGAGATGGTCCAGCGCTCGGCGCTGACGCTGAAGCTGCTGACCTACGCCCCGACCGGTGCGATCGTGGCCGCCCCCACCACCAGCCTCCCGGAGATGCTCGGTGGCCAGCGGAACTGGGACTACCGGTACACCTGGATCCGTGATGCCGCCTTCAGCATCTATGCACTGCTCCGCCTCGGCTTCACCGCCGAGGCCACGGCGTTCTTCGACTGGTTGGCACAGCGGTTCTGCGATCGGGGCGCGGACGAGCGGCCGCTGGAGATCATGTACCGCATCGACGGCGAAGCAGTGCCCGATGAGGAGGTGTTGGACCACCTGTCCGGGTACCGCGGCTCAGCCCCGGTGCGGATCGGCAACGCTGCAGGATCGCAGACCCAACTGGACATCTACGGCGAGTTGATCGACTCGCTGTACCTGTACAACAAATATGGCCGGCCACTCTCCCACGACGAATGGACCGACGTTCGCCGCCTGGTCGACTGGGTCTGCGACCACTGGGACGAGGCGGACTCGGGGCTGTGGGAATCCCGCGGCGAGGCCAAGCACTTCACGTTCTCCCGACTGATGTGCTGGGTGGCCGTCGAGCGAGCCATCCGCGTCGCAAACCAGCGGGGCTTGCCCGCCGATCACGACCGCTGGCTGGCCACCCGCGACGCGATCCACCTCGCGCTCTGGGAGCAGAGCTACGACGAGGACCTCGGTGCGTTCGTCCAGCACATCGATGACGACGTCGTCGACGCGTCGATCCTGCTGATGCCACTGGTCAAGTTCGTCTCGCCCACGGATCCGAAGTGGCTGTCGACGCTCGAGGCCATCGAGAAGTCCCTCGTCGTCGACAGCCTCGTCTACCGCTACGACCCCGAGCGCACCCAGGACGGCGTGGGCGGCGAGGAGGGCACCTTCAGCATGTGCTCGTTCTGGTACGTCGAGGCGCTGACGCGCGCCGGACGGGTTGACCAGGCACGTCTCGCCTTCGAGAAGATGCTGACCTACGCGAATCCGCTCGGCATGTACGCAGAGGAGATCGGCCCGAACGGCGAGCAGTTGGGGAACTTCCCACAAGCCTTCACCCACCTGGGCCTGATCAGCGCCGCATTCAACCTGGACCGTGCGCTCGGCTGATCTGCGCGGCGGAGACCGTCGCCTCCTCGAACTGCAGTTGGGCTGATAGCGAGTAGACGAAGCCGACCAGCGCCAGTGCGAACGCGAAGTTGACGACGGCGAAGGAGACCCGCAGCCAGATCCGGCGATGGAGCGCGATGGGTGGCTTGTAGAAGCTGCCGGGGCCGTTGAGGAGGAACACCACGAGAGCCGCGTGCAACGGCGTGTGGCCGATGACCTCAACCCGTCCGAAGACCAGCGTGGTGGTGAAGAAGACCAGGGTGATGACGGCGGCCAGGGGACGCTCGAGCAGGCCGATGATGAGGAGGAAGCCCAAGCTGATCTCGACGAACGCGGCCCCCTGGAGGAAGAAGTCCGGTGGGAGCCCGAGGACGAGGTTCGGATTCTCCTCCAGGATCAGCAGGCTCCACTCGGGATAGACCAGCTTCTCGAACCCCAGCCAGATCAGGGCGAACCCGATGGTCAGGTAGAGGGCCGGCAGGCCGATGCCGCGGATCTTCTCGTCCTTGCTGGCCGACACGAAGAGGTAGATCCCGATCCCCACGTAGTGCAAGTAGTCCAGCATGTGGAGGGGGCCGTACTCACCCAGACCGATCACCCAGAGGAAGATGATCCCGATGCCTGCCGCGGGTGCTGACCGAGGGAAGAGCAGCAGGAGGGCCAGGACGAACTGCATCCAGCCGACCCAGGCCTGTGGTTCGGCGAGTTCGGGGGTGAGCAGCGCGCGATTCTCCCAGGAGATCAGCAGCACGGCGGCCATGGCCACGCGGATGACGGTGGTGCTGTACTCGGCTCGATCGGACAGCCATGAGTTGATCCGGCCGTACCAGCCGACATCGTCCAAACGGCGGTCGATGAACACCATGGCTCCGATGACGGTCATCGCCAGCGCCGCGAGGGCGAAGAAGGTCGGCGTCAGGACCTCGGAGAACGACCGCGGCGGATCGGTGAAGTCGAACTCGCTGAACCACTTCACGTGCGCCAGAACAGCTGGTTCCATGCTCCTAAGGGTAGTGACGGGACTGGGCCGGACAGCCGTTGCAGCACCCTGTCTGCCTCGCTAGATTCAAACGTGCGAGGTGGAGCAGTTCGGTAGCTCGCCGGGCTCATAACCCGGAGGTCGCAGGTTCAAATCCTGTCCTCGCAACTACCACTAGGAGTCAGAGGCCCTTCCATTCGGAGGGGCCTTTGCCGTTGGGGGCCCAAATGGGGGCGATTGGTCACAGAATGGTCACAAGCGTCTGAGCAGCGCGTCAGATCCTGTGACCAATGGTCGCTGATCGATGGCGTCGGGGTCTGGTTGGCTCAGCGGCCTCGCCGCCTCCCACGCTGGCTAATGGGCCGCCCGCGGCATCCGAGAGGAACCTGCGGCCCCGGGGGAGGCCAGCTCTCGTGCCGCGAACGTGAGGCAGGGGCCACTGGCCATCAGTCCAGTATGACTAGTCACCAATGGATGACTAACTAGTCTTCTAGCTCGAAACTGCATCCGAAAGGCAAGCACATGAAGAGGTCTCTTGTCTCGCTTGTCATCTCGCTCCTCTTGGTTGGACTGACTCCTGTCGCCGCGGTCGGCCTAGAGCGTCCGGTGTCCTCCGCCGCATCGATCAGCTCGTCCATGTCTGAACCTGGGATAGAGTGCGGGCCGACTATCGACGGGCTGATTCTGACAACACCAGACGGCTTGCATTGGGAGTGCCTACACCATTGGCTCGCCGGCTGGATCTGGATGCCCTGGGGACAGCCGATTCTGAATGAGCACTGAAATCTTCCAGCATCCGAGCCGGCGGTTCACTCCGAGAATGCTGCGGGCTCTCGAGGGCGCCGCGCAGATCGTCCAGGACAACGGACAGACCGCAATCGGCACGGAGCACATGTTGTTGGCACTCATTCAGGATTCGCGGGGTATCGCGGCTCAAGCGCTCCTTCGGAGTGGTGTGGATCTGAGGGCTCTTTCGTTGAGTCTCGAGGAGCTATTGGTGTCTGAGCGCTACCGAGGTGGAGAGAACATCTGACTATTGGCTCCCCCGATCGACTGGACCGTCCAGCTCACGCGGACGCCTACACGGTGAGGTACTCCACCGGGACGTGCTGGACCAGCCAGACGCCATTGGCAGCCAGGTAGAACTCGTGACCATCCAACTGCATACGCTGGGCATCGACGGTCAGGATCACCGGCGTGCCCCGACGGGCGCCGACGACTCTGGCTGTGTCGGTGTCGCTTGAGAGGTGCACGTGCGTCCGGCTGCCACTGAGGAGGCCCTGGTCGAGAATGCTCGCAAGGAACCGCTCCACCGTTCCGTGGAAGAGCTGCGCTGGAGGCGTGGTCGGTGCAAGGTCGAGGTCGCCGGGCACCGAGTGCCCCTGTGCTGCCCGGATCAGGCCGTCACGGATCTCGTAGCGCCGCTTGTCGGATCGGTTGATGATCGCATCGAGTTGGTCTGCGGTGATCCGGTGCCCAGCAGCGTTCATCCGCTCGAGGAGCTCCTCGACATCGATCCAGCCGGAGGGGTCGAGTTCGAGCCCTGCGGCCGCAGGGTTGTGGCGGAGGAGATAGGCGACGGTCTTGCTCAGCTGGATGCTCGGCTCATTCCGACCCACCGATCTCACCGTCCGTGCGTTCGGCGGCGGCGACGTTGTCCGTCATCCACGCCTGTATCTCCGAACACTACGGCTGGTTCCCGACCGAGCCCACCGAGGACGACTTGACGGGGGATCGCTCAGGGATCACCATGTCGCGCGCCGTCGTGCCGTCCTGGACCCTCGGCTCTTTGGGAGGTCAGCATGTTCGACGGTGTGTTGGCGATCGTGGCCGGTGTGATCGCACTCGCATGGGCGGCCGATCAGTTCGTCATCGGGGCTGCGCGGGTCGCCCTCATGCGCCGTGTGCCCGCGTTGGTCGTCGGCGTCGTGATCATCGGGTTCGGGACGAGCGCACCGGAGTTGCTCGTCTCCGCGCTTGCCGTCGCCGACGACAACACCGGCGTCGCCATCGGGAACGTGGTCGGCTCGAACCTGGCCAACCTCACGCTGCTGCTCGGTATGGGCGCGCTCATCGTCCCGCTCACCGTCCAGTCACGGACCGTCAGAGTGGAGGCACCACTCGTCCTCGCCTCCACCATCGCCTTCGGCGTCGCCGTCCAAGACGGCGTCGGGCGCTGGGAGGGCATCGCCTTGGCCGCCGGACTTGTGGCAAGCCTCGCGATCGTCGTCCGACAGCCCGCTTCAGCGTCGCCGGTCCCCGACGCGGTGGGCGAGGACGTCACCGAGCTGGCCGATGCCGAGCACCACAGGATCGGCATCGAGTCGGCCCGGACCGCGGTCGGTCTGGTGGCAACGGTCGGCTCCGCGCAGCTGCTCCTGTGGGGAGCCCTGCGGGTCGCCGACGAGACGGGGCTGTCGGGTGGCTTCGTCGGGGTGACCCTCGTCGCGGTGGGCACCTCCCTGCCCGAGCTGGTCACCGTCATCCAGTCCGCACGTCGCCGGCAGACCGATCTGATCGTGGGCAATCTGCTAGGGTCCAACCTGTTCAACGCGTTGGCCGTGGGTGGCATCATCGGCATCCTCGGTGGACCTCCTGTGGATGACCCCGCACTCACGATCACGGCGACCGGTGCCGCGATCGGCGCGGCGGTCATCGCCACTGTGGCCATGGTCACGCGCCGCACCGTCACGCGAAGCGAGGGTGCCGTGCTCATCGTGCTCTACCTCGCCGTCCTCCCGCTGCTCACCTGAGGCTTGGTCGCGGCTCCTACGATGGAGATATGTCGGAGACGCGGGACACACAGATGGTGCAATTCCCTGCACCGAGGCTGCGCCCCTACGTGGACCAGTACGTCGGGTACCGGGTGTCGGGGCTGCAGCCAGGCATCCACGCCGGGCTGCCGTCGCGATCACTCACCATGATCGTTGCGTTCGACGAGCCGCTCCACGTCTCCAGCGCTCGCACTGGCTCCGACCGGTTCTGGGGGATGGTCGCCGGGCTGCACGACGCGCCCTCCAGCGTCCATCACCACGGGTCGATGCACGGCATCCAACTGTCGCTGACACCGCGTGGTGCGCTCGCCCTGTTCGACGCGTCACCTGCGGAGCTGTCGTCGACGCACGTGCACCTCGGCGACATCGTCCCCGCCATCGCGCAGGGGCTGGTCGATCGGCTGGGTTCGGCGCCCTCCTGGGCCGAACGCTGGGTCGTCCTCGACGAGGTCCTCGGCACCATGATCGATGACAGCATCACAATCCCCGACCCGCTCGACGCGGCCTGGACCCTGCTGAGCGAGACCGACGGGTCGGCACGCATCACCGACATCGCAGATCACGTCGGATGGGACCGTCGAAGGCTCAGTCAGCGGTTTCGTGGGATGTTCGGTCTGACGCCCAAGCTCGCCGCCCGTGTCATGCGATTCGAGCGAGCACAACGACTGCTCGCCTCACCACGTCGTCCGGACCTGGCCAGCGTCGCCGCAATCTGTGGCTACGCCGACCAGGCGCACATGACCCGGGAGTGGAATCAGTTCGCTGGTGCGCCACCGGCCACGTGGCTCGCATCCGAGGACGTCTCGATCTCCTGACGGCTGCTCGCCACGATCGTCGCCCGCGACCTCCGGGTGATCCGCAACGTCATCGTCCTGGTCCTCGGCATCGACGTCCGGACCGCCGTCGAGCTGGTCAACTACCCCTCCCGTGCCGACGAGGGCGCGTCCTGGGTCGAGCAGCGTCCGCTCGACACCGTCGCCTGCATCCCGCTGGGGCCGGCGGCTCGCACCATCGGTGTGCTCGAGGTGCCCGTGGACGCCGCGATGGCCGTCCCGGCAACGGAGGATCTGGCGGCCCTGGCGCCCCAGCTGACGACCCTGCTCCGCCCGTCCATCGATGCGGCCCAGCAGGCCTGGACAGAGCGGGCGTCCATCAGCCGCGTGTTGGAGACGGCCGCCCTCGACATCGTCTTCCAGCCGATCGTCCGGCTGCAGGATCGCCAGCCCGTGGGCTACGAGGGCCTCAGCCGCTTCGGCCCTGGCATCAACCCGGCCGACCGGTTTGCCGAGGCCGCCCCGGGCCGGCTTGGGCGTCCAGCTCGAGCTCCTGGCCGTCCGCAAGCTCCTGGAGGGAGCCAGGCGGCTACCTCGAGATGCCTACGTCTCCATCAACGTGTCGGGAGCGACGATCCAGTCCGTGGAGCTGCGCGACCTGATCATGGCGGTCGACCGCGCCATCACGCTCGAGGTGACCGAGCACGAGCCCATCACCAACTACCAGCAGGTCGCCTCGATGGTCGAGGGGTTGACCGACGTCCGCCTGGCAGTCGATGACGCCGGCTCGGGCTATGCGACGCTGCAGCACGTCCTCAGACTCCGTCCACAGGTGGTCAAGCTCGACCGGGCGTGGGTCAGCGGCGTGGATGGTGACCGGCCACGGCAGGTCCTCATCTCGGGTCTGATCTCTCTGGCCAGGGAGATCGATGCCACGCTGATCGCCGAGGGCGTGGAGACTCCCGAGGAGGCCCGGACCCTGACTGACCTCGGTGTCGTCTACGCGCAGGGGTACCTCTTCGGCAAGCCGGCACCGCTCGGCGACATCCTGGCCCAGCAGTAGGACGGCTTGGAGCTACCGACTGGCCAGATCGATCGTGGCGGCCTCGCCTGGCCGGACCTCGATGGCCACGCCCGCAACGCTCAGCGCCACCGCCGTGGAGTTGGCCTCCTCCGCCTGGACCGTCACGCCGTCGTGGGCAACCAGGATCGTCAGGCGCTGACCGCGCCACTGCACCGGGTAGGTCAGTCTTGTCCACGCCTCCGGCAGCCGTGGGTCGACCGTCAGCATGTCCTGCACGAAGCCGAGGCCCCCGAGACCCTGCACGGCCAACTGGTTCGTCCCACCGCAGGCGGCGGTGTGGATTCCGCCGATGAAGGTGCCGGCGACCACGGCGTGCTGGGCGTTCAGCAGGTCGACGCGAGCCGTCTCGCGGAAGTGACGGAGCGCGACAGCGGTATCGCCCATCTGGGCCGCGACCATCCCGTAGGCGGCGTCGCTCAGCGACGACTTGTGTGCGCAGCGAGGCTCGTAGTAGTCGTGGTTTGCTCGCACCACATCGCCCGAGAACCGCTCCCGATGAAGCCACAGCAGCATCACCACGTCGGCCTGCTTGGCAACCTGGGTGCGGACGGCGATGCCGTTCGGCCAGCCCCAGTACTCGTCGGGGTGCTGCAGCCGGGTGGCCAGCTCCTCGGGTGAGATGTCCTCCAGGTCGAAGAAGCCGCGGAACTGCTCGATCAACCCGGTTGTCTCGTCCGGCTGGGGTAGGAAGAGGTTGTCCCGGACGTGACGCCACCGGTCGACCTCTGACGCCTGCAGTCCCATCTCGGCTGACAGCTGTGTCAGGGCGTCGGCGTGCTCCTGCTCGAGCCACTCGTAGGTCTCGATCGCAAACGTGAGGGCCGCGTGGGTCTGGTAGTTGGTGAAGGCGTTGTCGTCGACGTTCTCATGCCACTCATCGGGTCCGAGCAGCCGGATGATGTGGTACTGGCCACCCCAGTCGTTGAAGTGCACGAAGGACCGCAGGAACCGGGCGACCTCGAACGCCACCTCGGCACCGTGCTCGACCATGAAGGCGGTGTCGCCGGTGACGTCCACATACGTGCGGATCGTCGTGACGATGTCCGGCGAGACGTGCATCTGCCAGACGTTGAAGTGGTTGCGGATCTCCCGGCCGGTGAGGACGTCGACGAAGAAGACGTCGGGGCACAGCTCCTCACCCGTCACCCCGGACACCCAGGCGTAGTACGCGCCGTCGTAGCCGAGGTCCCTGGCCTTGGTTCGGGCACCGTCGAGCGTCTTGTGGCGGTAGGCCAGGATGCTGCGTGCGACCTCGGGTTCGGTGAAGAGGAACGCCGGCAGGTTGTAGACCTCCTGATCCCAGAAGGCCGCACCCTGGTAGGCCTGACAGGACAGCCCGCGCGCACCCACCGGCAGGTGATCGGTGTGCAGGGGCGTGTGGACGCGGTTGTGGTAGTTGCTGAACCGCAACGACGCGTCATCGAGCACGTCGCCCTCGATCCGGACATCCATCACCCCCCAGATCCCCTGCCAGGTGGCGGTGGTCCGCTCGAGCAGGGTGCCGAAGCCCTCAGCGGCTGCCGCGGCCGCCTGATTGAGCGCCACGGCCAGCGGGTCCTCGACGTCGGAGGAGGTGGCCACCGCGGCGAACGTCTCGAGCACCAGCGGCTGGTCGGGCTGTAGGTCGAGCGTGACCGTACGCGCCACCAGGCGGTCTCCGGTTGCCGGCTCCTCGGTCGGTACATCTCCGTCCAGCCGGTGGGCAGCCGCAACGGCCACTCCGATCCCGCTCTCGCCGGTCACGCCGGACAGGGCGGTGACATCACCGTCGATCGTGGGGTCGAGCGTGGGGAGGTGCACACCGTTCAGGTCCCAGACGTTCCCGTCGATGCCGCACCGCAGTTGCATCTCGAGTGGCGCGTCGCTCTCCACCGTGACCCGCTGGCACAGCAGGTGGAGGTTGTCGTAGGAGGCGAAGCGCTCGACCGTCAGGGTGATCGATGCCTCATCGAGCACGTGCGTGCGGCGTTGTCCGTTGACCCCGGCGCGGAGGTCCAGCCAGCTCTCTGGCTCAGCTGACTCCTCCAGCCGCAGGGTGGTCCCGTCCACGGCGAAAGTGACCATGAGGGGGTTGGGGGCATTGACCAGTTCGCGCCAGCGACCGTCGGCACAGTCGTAGGTGTCGCTGACCGTGAGCGCGACGAAATCCTCGGCGCCCTGCTCGGGTGCGGTCGCCCGGTAACCCAGGTAGCCGTTGGCGACGGTGAAGTTCGATCCGACGGCGACAGCCCGGTCCTCCTCGAACCCCGTCTCGACCAGCCGCCAACCGTCGTCGTCAACGCGGAGCGTGTCGTTGAAGCGTGCATCTGGGCCTCTGGTCATGCGGCACACCGTTGCACATCCGCTCCGCCCAGTCCTGCTGCTCCACAAAAGACCGCTTCCCCTCGCGCTCCACCTCCCGGAGGTCGTAGGCTCCCCGCTGAGGAGGAGGTGTCGAGCTGCCATGCGTGTCGACGAGCACTACAGCCGTCAGGCCGACCTGTCGGAGCGCGTGCAGACGGCCTTGCAGGACGCCGGCTTGGACCCCGGGGACCTGACCGCCGACGATCTGGCGGGTGTCGACGAGTTCCATCTCGGCGGCCGGGCGGCCACCATCGCACTCCTCGACGACCTCGACCTGACCGATGGCATGGCCGTCCTGGATGTGGGCTGCGGGATCGGTGGAGTCACACGGACGATCGCCAGGCGTCACGCCGGACCGGTCACCGGCGTCGATCTGACCCCCGACTTCGTGGATGCCGCCCGGGCCCTGACGGCCCTGGTCGGCCTCTCGGAGCAGATCAGGTTCCAGCAGGCCGATGCGCTGGCGTTGCCGTTCGACGCGGAGACCTTCGACGCCGTCGTGCTGGTGCACGTCGGGATGAACATCCACGCCAAGGACGCCTTGATCCGCGAGTTGGCGCGGGTCACGGTTCGCGGCGGCACCGTGGCCGTGTACGACATCATGCGGATCTCGGATGGGCCCCTGTCCTTCCCGCTGCCGTGGGCCAGCAGTGACTCGATGAGTTGGCTGGCCAGCCCGGACGTCTACGGCGATGTCATGGCGGCTGCCGGCCTGGTGCCGGGCGAGGCAGTCGACCGTCGTCCGGTGGTGCGGCAGGCGTTGGCCGATGCGGCCGCCAATCCGCCACCGGTCAATCTCTCGCACCTGATGGGTTCGGAGTGGCCCGCGATGTTCGCCAACCTCCGGGCCGCTCTGCAGGCCGGCATCCTCGCCCCGACCCAGATCCTGGCGTCCAAGCCCTCTGGTTGACGGCGCGCCGGTATGGTCGTTCCCGACCGCCACAGATGCACATATCCTGCAGTCACGCCAGGAGTCCACCCATGGGAAAGCGCAACAAGAAGTCCGACAAAGCGGCCGAGAGCGTGGCGAACGCCACCGCCACGGCCACCGATCACGTCGTGGCCGCCGCCAGTCAGGTGGAGAAGAAGGCCGGCAACGCCGTGGTCCGCCTCCTGGTGGGGGTCATCACGCTGCTGCTCAACCTGGTCCGTGGTCTGCTGGCCACCATCCTGGGTGGGCTCGGCGGGATCATCAGCGCGATCGGTTCCACCCTCAATGGTGTCAGCAACGTCCTGAAGGCACCCCTCGTCGGTGCCGCCAAGGCGATCAGCCCGCTCGATCACGCCCCAGCCGCCGTGGAGGACGCGACCGGCAAGGCGCCGAAGAGCGGCAAGAAGGCCTCGAGCAGCAAGAAGGACACCGCGGACTAGCAGACGGTCACGACCCCCAGACCGCTCGATCGGTCAGCAGTCCCGTGATGGCCTGCTCATCGAAGCCGATCTCCGCCAACAGGTCCGCGGTGTCCTGACCCGGCAGTGGTGGGGGACCGGGATGCGGCTGCGCCTCGCCGGCATACCGCACGGGGTGACGGGGCGACACCACGGTCCCGTAGACGGTCTCGGTCCGCTCGAAGAACCCGAGCGCGGCAAGGTGTGGGTCGTTGAAGACCTCCGCCAGCGAGTTGACGTGTCCCGCAGGGATGTCCAGCTCCCGGAGGACGGTGATCCACTCCTCCGAGGACCGGGTCCGCAGCAGGTCGCCGAGCATCCCGTAGAGCTCGCCGACACGACCGGCCCGCTCATCCGCGTCGGTGATCCAGGTGGCGGCCGCCCAGGCACCGGCCGGATCCGCATCCGCTGCCTCGATCCAGTCCAGGAGCGCCGCCCAATGCCGTGAGGTGTAGGGGAGGATGACGACGTGGCCATCGGTGGTCGCAAACGGCCGACGGTTGGGGGTCAGCAGCCGGTTGTAGCCGACTGGCCCGATGGGTGGCTCCATGGCGGCGCCGCCCATGTGCTCTGCCATGACGAAGGACGTGACCGTCTCGAGCATCGGCACCTCGACCACCAGGGCCTCGCCCGTCCGCTCCCGGTGGTAGAGCGCCGCCAGCACGGCCTGGGTGACGTGAAGTCCGGTGACCTTGTCTGCCATCACGGTCGGCGCCAGCACGGGTGCCGAGCGGTCGAAGCCAAGCAGCGACGACAAGCCGGCGCGGCCCTGGATCACGTCGTCGTAGGCCGGCAGTTCGGCGTCAGGCCCGTCGCTGCCGAAGCCGGTGGAGGAGCAGTGGATCAGCTGCGGGTTGTGCGCCTGCAGTGCTTGGGCGTCCACCCCGAGCCTCGTGGCGGCCGCTGGGCGCATGTTCGACACCACGACATCACACCTGCTGGCCAGACGCGCCAGCACGGTTTGCCCGCCGGGGGTCTTCAGATCGATCCCAACCGATCGCTTGCCTCGGTTCACGCCGACGAACGGCGCGCCGACTCCCCGCTGGATGGTGGGTTTGGCTGAGCGGTAGGCATCACCGCCAGGTGCCTCGACCTTGATGATCTCAGCACCCAGGTCGGCCAACAGCATCGTGGCGTAGGGGCCTGCCACGATCGTGGTCAGGTCGAGGACGCGGACGCCGTGGAGGATCGCAGCCATGGCCGTGGACTGTAGAGGCCGCAGCGGCACGAGCCCGGCGGCTCGACGCGATCGCTGGTCCCTGCCTTGGTCATTGCTCTCTCCTCGGGTCCAGGCACCAGTCGACACGAGGTCAGGAAGCCGTGCAATAGTCGGCAGATGACCAGACAGATGAACGTCACGATCCTCGGCTCCGGCTCGTGGGGGACCACTCTCGGCAGCGTCTCGTGCCACAACACCCCGACGACGATCTGGGCCCGTCGGCCGGAGATCGCAGAGGAGATCCGGACCCAGCACACCAACACCCAGTACCTGGGTGACAACCAGCTGCCCTCCAAGCTCGATGCCACCGCGGACCTCGCGGCCGCCTGTGCCCAGGCCGACGTTCTGGTCGTGGGGGTTCCGTCGCAGTCGATCCGGCAGGTGCTGACCGACGCCGAGCCGCACCTGCGACCCTGGGTCCCGGTGCTGTCGCTGGTCAAGGGTCTCGAGCAGTCCACGAAGCTGCGCCCCACCCAGGTGATCGACGAGATCCTGCCCGGCCATCCCATCGGCTTGCTCGCCGGTCCCAACATCGCGAGCGAGATCATCCAGGGCAAGGCCGCGGCCGCCACGATCGCGATGCCCGACCTGCGCATCGCCAGTTCGTTGCAGCCCCTGTTCGCCCGCAACCGGTTCCGGGTCTACACCAACACCGACGTGCTCGGCAGCGAGCTCGGCGGGGTCCTGAAGAACATCATCGCGATCGCCGCCGGCATGGCTGACGGGTTGGGGGTCGGGGTGAACACCGCCGCCATGGTCATCAGCCGGGGGTTGGCGGAGATCACCCGGCTGGGCGAGGCCCTGGGCGCCGACCCGCTGACCTTCTCGGGCCTGACCGGACTCGGAGACCTGATCGCGACGTGCATGAGCCCGGCCTCCCGAAACCGCCGGGTGGGGGAGCAGTTGGGCGAGGGCAGGACCATCGAGGAGGCCGTCGAGATCCTGGGTCAGGTCGCCGAGGGCGTCAAGACCGTCCGCAGTGTGGTGGATCTGGCCCGTGAGCACGATGTGGAGGTGCCCATCTGCGCCGAAGTCGACGCGGTCGTCAACGAGGGTCGAACTCCGATCGAGGCGTATCGCGGCCTTGTCCGAATCCAGCCCGGGATGGAACACGAGGCGGGGTAGCGTCTAGTCATGAGCGACCATCCCGCCGAAACCGTTCCCGCAATCCCCGCCTCGGAGTACGACGCCGTCCTGTACGACCTCGACGGTGTCCTGACCGACACGGCATCCCTGCACGCCCAGGCGTGGAAGCAGATGTTCGATGAGTTCCTCCGCCGGTACGCCGCGGACCACGACATCCCCTTCGAACCGTTCGAGATCGCCACCGACTACCGCAGCTACGTCGACGGCAAGCCACGCTACGAAGGCGTCAGCGCCTTCCTCGAGTCGCGCCGCATCGTGCTGCCGGAGGGGTCGATCGACGACCCGCCCGAAGCCGACACGACCTACGGGCTCGGGAACCGGAAGAACGAGGTCGTCCAGAAGCTGATCCAGGAGGGCGTCGACGTCTACGAGACATCCCTCCGACTGGTCCGGATCCTGCTCGACGCGGGCGTTCGGGCGGCGGTCGTCTCCTCCAGCCGCAACGCTCGCCCTGTGCTCGACACCGTCGGGATCGCCGACCTGTTCGAGGTCGTCGTGGACGGGGTCACTGCGGCCGAGGACGACATCCCCGGCAAGCCCGAACCAGACATGTTCCTCGCCGCCGCGGAGCGGCTCGGCGTGGAGCCCGCGCGAACAGTGGTGGTCGAGGATGCCATCGCCGGCGTCGAGGCCGGGCATGGTGGCGAGTTCGGGCTGGTCATCGGCGTCAACCGCGAGGATGACCACGGTGAGAACGCTGTCGCACTGCGCAATCACGGTGCGGACATCGTGGTCGACGACCTGGGTGAGTTGCTGCAGCCGGCTGAGAATCCAACCGGCTCGGAAGCCGGCGGCTCGGCAGCAACGGCATGAGAAACCGCGAGTTGCTGCAGGCAGCCGAGTAGCGGCGAGAGAGAGGTACACCGATGCTGCAACGTGACATCGTCGGACTGCCGACATCGATGTACCCGCCCGATGAGTGGGCGCTGGTCGAGACGGCCTGGACCGAGCGGTACATGGCGGTCACCGAGACCATCTTCGCCATCAGCAACGGCTACCTGGGACTACGTGCCGTGCAGGAGGAGGGCCATCCGCACGCCGAACGCGGCACGCTGATCAACGGTCTCCACGAGCAGTGGCAGATCGAGCATGCCGAGGAGGCGTTCGGGTTCGCCAAGACCGGCCAGACCATCATCCCGGCCCCGGATCCGCGGCGGTTCCACCTCTACGTGGACGACGAGATCCTGAACCTCGCCTCAGCTGAGGTGAGCGAGTACGAGCGTCGGCTGGACTTCCGCACCGGCCAACTCACACGCCGGATGACCTGGCGGCTGCCCGCTGGCGTGGTGGTCCGCGTCACCTCCGCCGCCATGACCTCGCTGGCTCAACGCCACCTGGTCGCCATGCGCTATGACATCGAGGTCCTCGAGGGCAGTGCGCCCATCGTGATCAGCAGCCAGTTGCGCAACGAGGCTGACAGCCGGGACAACGCCGGCGACCCGCGGCTGGCTGACGGGTTCGATCATGAGGTGCTCGAGTGCGTCGACGCGCGGGCTGACAGCACCCGACAGATGCTCGAGTACACCGTCGCGAACTCGAAGATGACCCTGGCGTGTGCCATCGACCACGTCGTCGAAGGCGACCACATCACCGACATGACCGGCCATGCCACCGCCGACCGCGGGAAGCTCGTGATCACCGCCGACGGCGTCGAGGGCTCGCGCATCAGCATCACGAAGTTCGCGGCCTTCCACACCTCGGCGGTGAACCCCAGCTCCACGGTCACGCCGACCCACCAACTCGCCGATCGCTGTGACCGGACCTTGGATCGCGCGCTGCGAACCGGGTTCGACGGGGTGGCCGCCGAGCAGGCCGAGTACCTGGAGGACTTCTGGGATCGCAGCGATGTCCAGATCGGCGGAAACACCACCGTCCAGCAGGCCGTCCGCTGGAGCCTGTTCCACATCATCCAGGCGGCGGCCCGGAGCGACGGCCTCGGCATCCCGGCCAAGGGTCTAACCGGCAGCGCGTACGAGGGTCACTACTTCTGGGACACCGAGATCTACGTCCTGCCCTTCCTCACCTACACCCAGCCGCGCGTTGCCAGGAATCTGCTGCAGTTCCGCCATCGTCTGCTGGACCACGCCCGCGCGCGAGCAGTTGAGGTGGGGGAGCGGGGGGCGCTGTTCCCGTGGCGGACGATCACCGGTGAAGAGGCGTCGGCCTACTACGAGGCCGGGACGGCCCAGTACCACATCGACTCCGACATCAGCTACGCCGTGGACAAGTACGCCCGCGTGACCGGTGACGTCGAGTTCCACCACGACGCCGGTGCGGAGATCCTGGTGGAAACCGCGCGCATGTACGCGAGCCTCGGGTTCTTCCGCGAGACCGACGCGGGCACGTCGTTCCACATCCACGGCGTGACCGGGCCGGACGAGTACACGACGGTGGTCAACGACAACGCCTACACCAACTTGATGGCCGCGAAGAACCTGGCTGATGCCTGGAAGTTGGTCACCCGCCTGCGTGAGCACGACCGTGAGGCGCACCTGCGGCTGATCGGACGGACCGGTCTGCGACGGGAAGAGGTGGAGACCTGGCGTCGAGCCGCCCGGACGATGTACCTGCCCTACGACGCCGCGAAGGGCATCACCCCGCAGGATGATCACTTCCTGTCGCTCGAACCGTGGGACTTCGAGGGCACGCCGCGAGAGAAGTACCCGCTGCTGCTGCACTTCCATCCGCTGGTCATCTACCGGCACCAGGTCCTCAAGCAGGCCGACGTCGTGCTCGCCATGTTCCTGCGGGACGAGTGCTTCGACGACGAGCACATCGCCCGCAACTTCGAGTACTACGACCCACTCACCACCGGGGACTCCTCACTCTCGACGTCGGTGCAGTCGATCATCGCCAGCCGGATCGGCAACGCCAGCAAGGCCATCGAGTACTTCCGCTACGGCGTCTTCATGGACCTGGCCGATGTCGCCGGGAACACCAGTCACGGGGTCCACGTCGCCGCGGCCGGTGGCGTGTGGATGTCGATCGTGTACGGCTTCGGCGGTCTGACCGACACGGCAGAGCGGTTGACCTTCCGACCGCGACTGCCCTCGTCCTGGGACCACCTGCACTACTCGTTGATGTGGCAGGGGCATCGCCTCGACGTGGCGGTCGAGCGGAGCGAGGTGATCTACCAGCTGAACTCGGGCCCCGACCTGGTGATCGACCACGAGGGCCACTCGGTGACCTTGACCGCCGGGGTCGAGGAGCGCTGTCCGATCACCTCGGTGTGGGATGACCAGCACCGGGGTGAGGTGGAGTCGGTCGCCTGACCGGCCGGGATTCGGCACGATCGGGGCCTGACCCACGCCAGGGCGGAGTTCTGCACGATCGTGGCCCGGAAAGCCCTCAGAACCAGCTGCCGTCGTCCTCGTCAGGCTCCTTGGTGCCGTTCCACACCGCGTACGCGCCTGGAATGACCCCGAGCCCCGTGCCCATGATGGGCCAGACGGGCCAGAAGTAGCCGCCGAAGTCCGTGACCGCCCAGATCATGGTGAAGAAGAGCGCCAGCGTCAGCCAGCCGACGATCATCGACTTTGCGGCGGCCCTCCGCCGGGCAGCTGACGGGTCAACCGGCGGTTCTACCACTGCCGGCCGACCGTCGGCGTCCAGGGCCGGCAGGTCGTCGAGGATGCCGGCCAGGTCCGACTGCTTCCGCGCGGCCATGGTGCGCTCGAGCCGGTCCTCGTACTCGAGCATGTCCAGCCGCCCGTCGGCCAGATGGCGACCGAGGAGGCGTGACACCTCCTGCCGGGCGGCGTCGTCGATCCTGAGGTCAGCCCGGTTGCCCGATCGGGGCACGGCCGCACTCGACTCCGACGGCGGCTGGGCGTCGAAGGCGGACATCGGCTCCTAGCATATTCCCCAGGCGGGCCGTCCGGGTGGGCACCGTCGAGAGCGGTGCCCCGTCACATGGCCCCTACGCTCGGTTCATCCTCATCTCACCCAGTCCAGCAGTCACCACGGCTCGTCTTCGACGGTTCGGCGCGTCAGTGCGCTCGATCGGGGAGCGGTTTCCGCTGGCCCTGGTCGCACTTGGCGTCCTGCTGTACTCCACCGGTCCCGTGATGTTGCAGGCGTCATCGGTGTCGGGCCCGGTGTTCAGCTTCTGGCGCCTGTGGCTCGGCACCGCGGTCCTGTGGGTCGCGGTAGGTGTGGTCCACCTGCGCTCGCGTGTCGGCGCCGGCCCGCGCCATCGCCGCGAGGTCACACCTCCCGGCAGGGCCGGCTGGCGCTGGCCGGTCATCGCCGGTGTGTTCTTCGGCGTCCACCAGTTGATGTTCATGTCTGCGGTCAAGATGACGACCGTCGTCGATGTCGCGTTGATGAACGCGCTGGCGCCGATCATCACCGCGCTGGGCGCCTGGTGGTTGTTCCGCGAGCGGCCCGGCGGCCGGTTCTGGGCCTGGTCCCTGATCGCCATCGCTGGCGGGGCGTACCTGGCTGTGGGCGCATCCTCCGGGCCTGCGGGGAACATCGGGGGGATGACGCTCGCGGTCCTGAACGTCGCCTTCTTCGCGGGCTTCTTCCTCGCGTCCAAGCGCAGTCGGGGCCAGATCGGCGTGTTGCCGTTCCTGGCTGGGACGATGGGGACGGCGGCCCTGGTCGTGACCAGCTGGATCCTGGTCTCCTCGACCGACGTCGGGACGGTCACCTCAACCGACCTCTGGTTGACGTTTGCGGTGGCCGTGGGACCTGGTGCGATCGGACACTTCGTCATGACCTGGCCGCTGGCCTTCGTCCCGGCGAACATCCCGCCCGTCATGCGATTGGCCCAGCCCGCCATCGCCGGGATCCTGGCCTGGATGATCGTCGGCGAAGCACTCACCTGGACCCACCTGCTGGGCGGGTTGGTCGTCGTGGTCGGCGCAGCCGGGGCGATCAGCTCGCGGGACGGCAAGCGGCTGCGCATCGAGGCCAGGCGATCCGCCCCACAGCCGGCTCGCTAGGACACTAGACCGACAGCTCGCTGAGCACGTCCCGTGCCGAGAGCACGCCAACCGGTCGGCCTGTGCTGTCGACCACCACCAGGTGTCGTGTCCCACCGGCGACCATCTTCTTGATGCCGTCCTGGATGGGTGCGGTCGACTCGATGGTCAGGATGTCCCCCTTCGCCCGGTCAGCCAGGGCGGTGTGGCTCAGGCGATCGTCGTCGGCGAACGCCGTCACGATGTCTCGTTCGCTGAGGACCCCCACGAGTTCGTCGCCATCGGTGACCAGGAGCAGGCCGATCCCGCGGTCGCGCAAGGTCTTCGCAGCCGTGTCCAGTGACTCCTCCTTGTCGAGGGTCACGAACCAGTCAGTCATGCAGGCGCTGACGGGTTGTCTGAGGCTTCGCTCGGCGTCGCTCATCCGGCGTGCACACTAACAGGGTGGACACGCCAGTCAGCAGCCCATTCCTGACGCTGTTGGTCACCTCGGACGACCCCCGGCGGCACCTCGACGAGCCAGTCCAGCCGTTGCCGCACGGCTGACCGCGAAGATGGGACTCCAGATCCGGGCCACCGATCCCTCCAGCGGGACCATGGCCTTGCCGCCGAGGTCGGTCACCACCTCACGATCGTCCGCGACGGCGGCCCCGACGGCGTCCCGAAGCTCAGGCCCGTAGGTACTGGCGTCATCCGGATGCGGGAAGTGCTCCGGGTCGGCGAGGACCAGTGGCCTGACGATTCCCACGCCGCAGGCGATGCCATTCCCGGGATCCAGCGTGGAGATGAGTGCCGCAACCTCGACCATCACCCCCGGCTCCGCTGCACCAGCGGCTCCCAGCACGCGTCGGCTGGCCGGGTCGTCCGGGGGATCGGACAGGTCGCTGGGGCACAGGGTCATCGTGGTCACCAGCAGACCGCCACCGTCGGGGATCTCGAGCAATCCCGCGACCGTGATCAGGTCGGGGCTGGTGGCCGCCACCCGGACGGTCCCGGCCAACTCCGTGAAGGTCTTGGGTGCGAGATCGGCTGGGTCGAGGATCGGGACGTCGGCCAGTGGCCCCTCACCCCGTGGCCACTGCGCCAGTATCTCCGGGATCTCGGTCATGCGGGGCCGCAGCGTCGCCCGCACGGCATCCAGATCTGGGGGGAGGATCGGTTGAGGAGACATCGACGGCCCAGAGTAGGGTCGGGCGCCTTGCACACCTCGGCGACAACCGGTCACTCGCCCACACGGGGCGCGAGCCCAGCCCCGGCCGTCCTGGCGGAGGGGCCGATGGCCGCGTGGGACGGGGTGCGGACGGCTCAGGCGATTGCCGAGGGTGAGGTCAGCCGGCGTGAGGTGGTGGACGCGGCCATCCAACGGGCAATCGCCGTCGATGGGCACCTGCACGCGTTGGTCACGCCGGCGTTCGAGGCCGCCCGCCGGTTGGCTAACCGTCCTGGTGTCGGGCGACTTGCGGGTGTGCCGACCGTGGTGAAGGACCTGAGCGAGTGGGCGGGCCACCGAACCACCTTCGGAACGCGCGCCTCCGGACAATTCATCTCTCGGCGCACCACGCCCGAGGTGGTCGAGCTGCTGGCGACCGGCCTCGTACCGATCGGCAAGTCCACGGCCCCCGAGCATGGCATGGTCCCGACGGCCGAGCCAATCGGCTTCCCGGCGACGCGGAACCCGTGGAACACCGAGCACTCCACGGGTGGGTCATCCAGCGGCTCGGGTGCGCTGGTCGCCGCCGGAGTGGTGCCGATCGCCCATGCCACGGACGGGGGCGGCTCGATCCGGATTCCCGCGGCGTGCTGCGGCGTCATCGGGCTGAAGCCCAGCGATCGTCGGATGGTCGACATCGAGGGCAACCGGGAGATGCCGGTCCACCTGCTGTGCAACTCGGTGCTGACCCGGACGATGCGTGACACCGCCGCGTACGTCGCGGCCGCGGAGGAGCACGACCCCTCACCGGTCTTCCCACGGGTCGGACACGTCACCGATCCCGGTCCGGACCGTCTGCGCGTGGCCGTCGTCGCCACCTCCACCATCGCCACCGTGAGCGCACAGGTGCAGCGCGCCACGCGGCAGACGGGCGATGCGCTGGCGGACCTCGGCCACCGGGTGACCGAGATCCGGATGCCCTACGACGAGGAGCGGCTGGCCGACGACTTCCTGCTGTACTGGGGCCTGCTGGCTGCGACCCTGCCCGCGGTCGACCGGCGGGTCCTCGGTCGCTCGACCGACACGGGCTTGTTCGATCCCTGGACCAGGGGCCTGGCCGTCCATGCGCGGCGCAACGCCCTGGCCGTGCCGGGCGCCATCCGTCGCCTTCGAGCGGCGAAGCGGATGTACGCCGACCTGATGAGTCGCTATCACGTGCTGCTCAATCCGACGCTTGCAACCACGGCCCCGAGGCTGGGCTGGCTTGACGTCACGCTGCCGTTCGAGGATCTGCGGGCAAGGCTGTACGCGTTCACCCCGTTTGCGGCCATGTTCAACGTGACGGGAGTCCCGGCCATCTCGCTGCCGATGGCCATCGGTGCAGATGACCTGCCGATCGGGATCCAGCTGGCGGCCGGGCCGGGCGAGGAGCGGGTCCTGATCGAGCTCGGTCTCGCGCTGGAGGATGCCGTCGGGTTCAACCGCCCTGTGGTGTGACCGCTGGTTAGACCCGTCTGGGGGTTGCTGCAAGACTACGGAGCCTGATGGCTGAGCTTCACGACGTCCTGATCTGCACGCCGCTGCGCACCCCCGTCGGCGGGTACGGCGGCGTCTTCCGCGACGTGCCGGTGACCACGCTCGCGTCAACGGTGCTCTCGACGGTCGTGCAGCGAAGCGGTGTGCCGGTCGACGCGGTCGACGACGTACTCCTGGGTCAGTGCTACCCCAATGGCGAGGCCCCCGCCATCGGTCGCGTTGCCGCCCTCGACGCCGGGCTGCCCGTCGCGGTGACCGGTCTGCAGATCGATCGGCGCTGCGGGTCCGGTCTCCAGGCGGTCTTGGATGCGGCGATGCGGATCCAGACCGGCGTCGCCGACGTCGTGATCGCCGGCGGTGCCGACTCGATGTCCCAGGCCGAGCACTACGTCCTGGGCGCGCGCTGGGGGCTGAAGGGCCGCCCGGCGGACTTCGCCGACCGGCTGGCCCGTGGGCGCGTGACGGCCGGAGGGCACAACCACCCCGTTCCAGGCGGGATGATCGAGACGGCCGAGAACCTGCGGGCCGACTACCAGATCAGCCGGGAGGACCAGGACGCGCTGGCCGCCCAGTCGCACCGTCGGGCGGTCGCGGCCCAGGAGGCCGGCCTGTTCGATGAGCAGATCGTCCCGGTGTCGGTGCCCCAACGGAAGGCGGATCCGCTGGAGGTGACGACGGACGAGCACCCCCGGCCCGACTCGACGCCGGAGGCGTTGGCGTCGCTGCGGCCGATCATGGGCCGAACGGTGGAGGGGGCGACGGTGACGGCGGGCAACGCCTCGGGCCAGAACGACGGGGCGGCGATGTGTGTGGTGGCCTCCCGCGCCGCGGTGGAGGAGCACGGGTTGACTCCGTTGGCGAGGCTGGTCAGCTGGGGCCTCGGTGGTGTCCGCCCCTCGCACATGGGGCTCGGACCCGTACCGGCGACGGTGCTTGCACTGGAACGGGCGGGGCTCTCGCTGGCGGACATGGACCTGATCGAGTTGAACGAGGCGTTCGCCGCCCAGGTGCTGGCAGTCACCTCGGAGTGGGGCTTCGGGCCCGGCATCGAGGGGCCCGACTGGGAGCGGACGAACGTGAACGGGTCGGGGATCTCGCTGGGCCATCCGGTGGGGGCGACGGGGGCGCGGATCCTCTCGACGATGCTCCACGAGATGCACCGACGGGACGCCCGGTTGGGGCTGGAGACGATGTGCATCGGGGGCGGGCAGGGCCTGGCGGCCATCTTCGAGAAGGTCTGACCCGCGGAGCCCGCAGCGTCTGTCGACCGGCACGGCCGGTCGATCTCGTGGCGGGGAACCTGACCTCGTGGCGGGGAACCTGACCTCGCGGCGGGGAACCTGACCTCGTGGCGGGGAACCTGACCTCGTGGCGGTCCCGTAGGACCTGTGCGCAGCTTCCCTCATGAGCGGCCCATCAGGCAGACTGCACGCCCATGGCTGATTCCGTCTCCTCGCTGCTGTCCCTGCTCGACATCGAGACGCTGGACGTCGACCTGTACCTCGGGGAGGCCCCCAAGACCGACGTCCAGCGCGTCTTCGGTGGCCACGTCGCCGCGCAGGCCCTCGTCGCCGCCGTGCGAACGGTCGACGAGAAGCGCCAGGTCCACTCACTGCACTCCTACTTCCTGCGGCCCGGTGACCCCAAGCACAACATCATCTTCCATGTCGACCGCATTCGCGAAGGCCGGTCCTTCACCACCCGACGGGTTGTGGCCAAGCAGCAGGGCAAGGCCATCTTCCACCTCTCGGTCTCCTTCCAGATCGCCGAGGACGGGCCGGAGCACGCCGACCCCATGCCGGACGTTCCCTCCCCGGACGAGTTGCAGACCATGCAGCAGCTCTTCGCCGGCGCAGGCGTGGACTGGAAGCCGCCGTTTCCGGAGTGGAGCTCGGTCGACCTGCGCTACGTCACGCCGGCCAACGAGGTCGCGCGGGCCCGGTCAGGGCGGCTCCAGGCGTGGTTCCGAGCGCTCGACCACGTCCCCGAGGTACCGCACCTGCATGTGTGCGTGCTCACCTACATGTCCGACATGTCCCTCCTCGGCACCACCATCACGCCACACGGCGGCATACCCGGGAACCACAACTACCGGATGGCCTCGCTCGATCACGCCATGTGGTTCCACCGCCCCTTCCGGGCCGATGAGTGGCTGCTCTACGACATGCGATCCTCCAACGCCTTCGGTGCCCGGGGCCTCGCTCACGGCCAGCTCTTCACCGAAGGCGGCACCTTGGTCGCCACCGTCATGCAGGAAGGCCTGATCCGGCCGATGAAGAAGAGCTGAGGGAGGGAACCCCTCACGCCCGAGAACGGTTACGACACTAGGTGACCACTCCAACCCCCGTGGCGCACAGCGCGCAGGCCGACCCCGACGGTCGATGGCGGGCGCTGGCCATCCTGTCGATCGCCATGGTCCTGGCGATGACCACCTGGTTCAGCGCGGCCGCCGTCCTGCCACAGCTCCGCGACGTCATCGGGATCAGCGACGCCCAGGGCGGGCTGCTCACCATCGCCGTCCAGCTGGGGTTCGTCACCGGCGCGCTCATCTCGGCCGCGACCAACCTCGCCGACCTCCTGCCGGCCAGACGGCTGGTCCTGCTCGGCACGATTGGCGCCGCCGTGGCGAACCTCGGCCTGCTCGTGATCGACAGCTTCACTGGCGCCGTGGCCGTCCGGTTCGCGGTTGGCGTCAGCCTGGCCGGTGTGTACGGGCCGAGCCTCAAGGCCATGGCGACCTGGTTCCGCGCTGGCCGTGGCACTGCGCTCGGCGTGATGGTCGGCGCGCTGACCCTGGGGTCGGCCACCCCCCATCTCGTCAACGGCATCGGTGGCGCCGACTGGCGGACCGTCATCGTGGCAACCAGCGTCCTGACCGTGCTGGGTGGCGTGATCGCCGAGGTCGGCATCTCCGACGGACCGTTCCCGTTCCCTCGGACCGTCTTCGACCCCACGAAGCTGGGGCTGGTCTTCACCAACCGGAAGGTCCGCCTCGCCAGCATGGGCTACTTCGGGCACATGTGGGAGTTGTACGCCATGTGGGCCTGGTTCGCCGTCTTCTACGCCGACGTGGTCGACGACAACACCCGGACCGCGGCCCTCGCGACGTTCGCCGTCATCGGCATCGGGGCTCTCGGCAGTTGGGTCGGCGGTGTCATCAGCGATCGCATGGGGCGGACGACCGCCACGACCATCGCCATGCTCTGCAGCGGCGCCATGGCCCTTGTGGTCGGGGCCCTGGTGGACGCCAGTCCGGCGCTGGTCCTCGCCCTCGGCCTGTTCTGGGGCTTCTGGGTGGTGGCGGACTCGGCGCAGTTCAGCGCCCTGGTCACCGAACACGCCGACCAGCGCTACGTCGGCACCGCCGTGACGATGCAGTTGGCGATCGGGTTCACGCTCACGGTGATCACCATCTGGTTGGTGCCACTGGTCCGCGACGCGTCTGGGTGGTGGCTGGCATTCGCCATCCTGGTCCCAGGCCCCGCGCTCGGCGTCTGGGCGATGCAGCGCCTGCGTCGACTCCCGGCCGGCACCTGACCGTCAGCGACACGCTCGCGCCTCCTAGCGTCGCGCGACCGCCCCGACCAGGTAGCCGATCCACCGGACTGCGGCCATGAACAACACCCAGGAGACGACGAACTGCACCCAGGCGTTCAGGGCGTCGAACACGAAGAGCGAGGCAATCGCAGCGACCACCACAACGGTCCCGATGCTGCTGGGCACCCGTCGACGCACCCGGACCTGCTCGGCGGCGTTGGCGTGGAACCGCTCGGGGAGGAAGATCTGCGGGACGGACATGGGGCGCTCCCAGCCTAGCCAGCGCTGATGCTGAAGGTGTGGTCAGCCAGATCGGCCTGCAAGGTCGCGCTGCTCCCAGCGCCCGTCCACGTCATCGTCAGCTGGTCCGTGCCGGACAGGGTCACCTCCAGTTCGCCGTGGAAGGCAGCCGAGGTGTTTCGCAGTCGGAGCATCTCCAACTGGCGCTGGACCACCGGCTGCCGCAGGCCCGCCTCCACCTCCTCGAGCGTGAGGTTCGTGCGGTTGATCTCCTTGTGCCCACCAGCCCCCGCGCGGTCGGCTGCCTCGTAGTCGTTCGTGCCGGCGAACAGGTCCAGGTACCAGATCTGCGGGGTACCCGGCATGAAGAGCTGGATCGCCCGAGCCAGCAGCAACCGCTGCTCGTCCTCACCAAGGGCACTGAAGAAGGTGGCGTTGACCTGGTAGTAGGAGATCTTGTTGCCATCCGGGCCGTACAGGTTCTTCACCCGTCCGCCGCGGTCCAACAGCCGGTCGATCACCGCCTCGATCGTGGCATCGGGAAGCAACCCCGCCGCGTCAGGACCGCCGCGCAGATCGATCACCGGGATGCCGTCGTGGCAGCCCAGCATGTTCACGGTCGCCAGGTCGCGATCCTGGATCTCGGTGATCCACCGCACGAGGTTGGTCCCGTCGCCCGAGTCGAGTGCGTCGATCAGCAACCCCGGGAAGAAGAAGTCATACACGGGATAGCCCCGGTCGGAGAGCTCCTCGTGCACCTTGGTCCCGTACTCCGAGTGGATCTCCGGCAGCAGGATCAGCCCCACCTCCTCCGCCATGCCCCGAAGCCGATCCAGGTACTCCCACGTCCCGGGGGTGTTGAAGAAGTTGGTCCGTCCGACCTCCTTGTGCAGGTACGCGAACGCGTCCAGCCGCAGGATCTTCGCGCCGAGCTCGGCCAATCGCCGGAAGGTCTTGGCGTAGAAGTCCCACACCGCTTCAGAGCTGGCGTTGAGGTCCATCTGCCCCAGATACGTACGCTCGCCGTCGACGACCTCGACCTTCTGGTAGAAGGTGTTCCAGTAGTAGCGGTCAGAGCCGTCCGGGAATCGGACCGCCAGGATCGGCAGCCCTGGCTTGCGCATGAACAGCTTGTCCAGGTGCTCGGGGTTCGGCACGACGTACCCGTCGTCGTGCATCTCGCCGTTGCCCTCCCAGAACGCGTTCCAGTCGATGAAGAAGTCGACGTACGGCGAGTCGTCGCCACGCTCGAGCATGTCCTGGAACTGGGGCGAGCCGACCGAGAGGTGGTTCAGGACCAGATCGAACTTGAGTTGGATCCCCAGTTCCTGCAGGGCAGCGATGTCGGCGGGGCTGGCCATGTCGGCATCCAGCTCGTAATCGATCACCGAGAACCCGCGGTCCAGGTCGCTGTGGAACACGCTGGGCAGCAGGTAGAAGAGACCGAACACATCGGCGAACTCGGGTCGCTGGAGGACGGCGACCATGGCGGAGAGGTCACCGCCGATCGAGTCCGGGTACGCGTTCAGCATCACCGCGTTCGGCAGGCTGGCCTTCATCGAGGGAGTGCTCGGCGAGGGTGCCGTCATGAGACGGGGATGACGTCGTAGTCGCGGGTGATGATGAAGTCCGCCAGGTTCCGGTGACCCGCGATGATCTTGTGCTCGGTCTTCAGGACGTTCTCGATGAAGGGGTCGCCCACCTCATCGCCGCGGTTCCGCTTCTGTCGGTGCTCCAGGGTGTCGACCCGATTTCGCGCGATGAAGACCCGCGTGTCGACGTGCTTCAGCAGGCTGGTGTAGGTGCCCTCTGCGATGACGACGGCCACGCCTCGAAGGTCGACGGTCTCCTCCTCGACGGTGTTCGCGTCGTAGTCGATCAACGGCTTCGTGATCTCGTCGTCGCCCGCCAGCGCATCGAGGAGGTTGCCTTCGAGCACGTCGAACCGCACCTCGACGTGCGGGCCCAGCCACGAGTCGTCCTCACGCCGTTTGGCATCGTTGGACTTCGGCGGCAGGACGAAGTAGTCGTCCTGGCCGAGGACGACGGAGGTGATGCCGTGCGGCTCGAGGGCCTCGGCGATGGCGGTGCCGGTCTCGGACTTGCCGCTGCCCGACTCGCCCGCAACGGTGATCACGTAGCGTCCATCTCGCGCCCTGATCGGCTCGACCAGACTCGGGACGATGGCCGCCGCGGCGGCTCGATGATGGTCTTCCAGAACGATGACGTCACCCTTCATGGCTGGACCGTAAACCGTTTCGATCGGCCAGCGAAAGGGATCGCCGGAATTGCCCTACGTCGAGGAGTTGTGAGCGGCCCAGGCATCCTCGTACCACGGGGGTCGTTCGGGGACCGGGCCAGGTGGATCGAAGTGCTCAGCCGCCTGCGCTGTGAGGTCGTACTGCAGGGCATGACCCACACCGGCGGGGAACACGACGTCGCGGTCCGGACGCCTGACGAATCCCATCCGCTCGTACATCCGACGGGCAGTGTCCATCCACTCCATGGTGTAGATCGCCACACGGTGGTGGCCATCCCGGCGCCCGCGGTCGAGGCACGCCTGCACCAGGGCACGCCCGACACCCCGCCCCTGGGCCGAGGTCGCGACACCCAGCATGCGGAATCCGCAGTCGCCGGCGCCGGCGTTCTCGAAGTGCTCCTGGCCGGCCTCGACGTAGGTGACCGATCCGAGCAGGTCCGGCCCGTCCACTGCCACCAGGACGGCGGCCCCCGCATCGACTCGGGCACCGGTGTCGCGGATCTGGGCGCGGTAGGGGCCCTCGATGGTGCCTTCTCGGTCGTAGGCGGCGATGACGATCGCGCCGACGGCCTCGTACTCCTCAGGGCGAACGGGTCGGATCTCCAGCGTCATCCAGGCCCGAACGGTACTCGTCCGCAGCGCCAGGCGTCCGTTGCGACCGGCCCGGCCAGTGCCGCGGCCGCCTAGAGTGCCGTCGCATGCAGGATCTCCTCGAGTTCGCGGTCGACGCCGCTCGGCAGGCAGGCGTGTTCACCCTGACCCACTTCCGCCGCGCCGGGCTGGTGGTGGACCACAAGTCCGATGACAGCCCGGTCACCGCGGCCGACCGCGGAGCAGAGACGCTCCTGCGTCAGCTGATCGCGGACCGCTACCCCGACGACGGCATCATCGGCGAGGAGCAGGACCGTGTGCCCGGGACGTCCGGGCGGACCTGGATCATCGACCCGATCGACGGGACCAAGTCCTTCGTCCACGGCGTGCCGCTCTTCACCAACCTGGTGGCATGCCGCGACCAGGACGGCCCACTGGTGGGGGTGATCAACACACCCGCACTGGAGGAGGCCACCTGGGCCGGTCGTGGACTCGGCTGCTTCCACCAGAACAGCCGTGTCCGCCTGACCGAGACCGGATCGCTGGCCGACGCCTACGTCATGACCAGCGGGACGGAGTGGTGGCCGCCGTCGCTGCGGCACCTGCTGCTCGATCCCCCGTTCACGCTGCGGACCTGGGGGGACGGTTACGGCTACTCGCTGGTGCTGACGGGACGGGCCGACGCGATGCTGGACCCGCAGGCGGCGGTGTGGGACCTGGCCCCCCTCCCGGTCCTGGCGGCCGAGTCGGGCGCGCGCCTGACCGGGGTCGACGGGTCGGAGGAGATCGACTCGGGCTCGGCGGTCCTGAGCAACGGCCTGATCCACGACGAGCTGCTGGCCGCGCTGTCAACCTCCCATGGCACGGATTGACCGATTTCGTCGATGTCGGACCTGTGGCGGCCGGTCAATCTGTGCGGGCGCGGCCTGCTGACCTGCGGCTCTGGCAGAACGTGACGGCCCGCCACGCTCAGTTCTGGTCGATCTGTGACACCGACCCCGGCAACGCGGCCATCCAGGACACCAGCACTGACGCCGCCTCCGCGAACACCTCGTCCTCGGTGCGGCCGTCCATCTTCCGCGGCTTGAAGGAGTGATCGGCTGCGGCCAGCACGTGCGTCGTGCAGAGCCCAGCAGGCATGTGCTCCGACACGTTCGCCTCGAGCGTGTCCGTCGGGGCCATCGGGTCCCGACTGCCACACAGCAGCAAGACCGGCACGGTCAGGTCCGGCCAGTGGTCGACCCGCAGCCGGTCCTGCCGGCCCGGCGGGTGGAGGGGATAGGCCAGGCAGGCCACGCCGTCCACCGGCAAGGACGGGTCCTCGGCCGCCACGATGCTGGCGATCCGGCCGCCCATCGACCGGCCGCCGATGACCAGCGGCCGGCCCTCGGCGATGCGCGGCGACAGCGCGGCGATCACATCACGCCATGCCGACACCAGCCGAGGTGCCGGGTCGGGTCGCTTCCGACCCATCTCGGTGTAGGCGAAGTTGAACAGGGCGGTCGGGTGGCCTGCGGCGACCAGATCGGCGGCGTGGCGCTGCATGTGGCGGTGGGCCATGGACGTTCCGGCCCCGTGGGCCAGGATCACCGCAGCCCGCCCCCGCTCCCCGTCGGGCCAGACCTGCGCGGTGGTGGCCTCCGCTGCCTGCGGCGGGCTCAACGGGACGGTCACCAGTTCGGGTGCGCGCTCACTCGTACACATGTGTAGCTTCTACCGGAAAATCCGGGTCAACCTACACATGTGGACAACCTCGCGGCGGCAAAGCCGGGCCGTCGACGGGCGCCCGCGCGGTACCGTCGAGGGACTGTGACACGCCGTCTGTTTGCCCTCCTGAGCTGGCTGCTCCTGGCCGCCGTGCTCTACGTCGGCGTGACCTTCGGGCAGGTGTGGTGGACGGCGACCCACGATGAGGCCACGCCGTCCCAGGCCATCGTGGTGCTGGGTGCCGCACACTACGACGGCCGTCCCTCGCCGGTCTTCCAGGCCAGGCTGGACCACGCCGCGACGCTGTACCGGCAGGGCCTGGCCCCTCGCGTCGTGGTGACGGGTGGGCAGGGCTCCGGTGACTCGGTCAGCGAAGGCTGGGCGGGCTACACCTACCTCACCAGCCTCGGCGTCCCCGACGAGGACCTGCAGTTGGAGACGGGAGGTCGGACGTCGTATGAGTCCCTCGCGGCCTCCGCCCGATTCCTGGCCCGCGACGGGATCGCGGACGTGATCCTCGTCTCAGACGGCTGGCATCTGCGTCGATCCGTCGCGATCGCGGACGAGGTGGGGCTGCAGGCCCGGCCATCGCCAGCCCCCGGCTCGCCCTACTCCGACGATGCGGCGCGTCGTCAGATGCTCCGCGAGACCGCGGGACTGGCCGTCGGTCAGATCATCGGCTTCCGCCGGTTGGATCGCCTGACTGGCCTCGCGGCCGATGAGTCGATCCAGGGCGCGGTGACATCGGCGTCCTGAGTGCTCTGTGGCAGGCTGTCGACGATGCCGGACAAGCCCGCCCCAACCGCTGACGACCTCCACAGCCGCCTCGACGGGGCGGTCGCCGACATGACGGAGCTCACCCGATCGCTGCTGTTCGCCGAGATCTCGATGATCGCCTATCTGGAGCCCGAAGAGGCCACCGACCCCTTCGCGATCCTGGGGTTCGACGAGGTCGAGTTCATCGACCGGGACGGCGCCCAGGCCTACCTCGTCTACACCGACCACGATCTGGTGGTGGCCTGCCGCGGGACCGAGCCCGGCGACTGGAACGACGTCAGGGCTGACGCCAACGCCCTCCACGACCTGGCCGAGACCGTCGGGCGTGTGCACCGGGGCTTCAAGCGGGAGGTCGACGAGCTCTGGCCGCAGATCCTGGACGGCCTGATGGGATCGGCCGACGGCCCCGGACACGACGTGTGGTTCACCGGCCACTCGCTCGGCGGGGCGATGGCCATGATCAGCGCCGGTCGCTGCCTCATGGCTGACGTGCCGATCGATCCGATCCAGACGATCACGTTCGGTGCACCGCGGGTGGGCACCAGGCGGTACGTCCAGCACGCCGACATCGACGTCCTCCGCTGGGTCAACAACAACGACATCGTCCCGCGGGTCCCGCCCACCTGGATGGGCTACCGACACCGAGGGACGCTGAAGTACCTGGACTCCAACGGGGTGCACCGGCGCATGAAGCGGCAGGAGATCGCCAAGGACCGGTGGGACGGGTTCGTCCGAGCACTCAAGCGGGGACGGGTGGACAACATCTCCGACCACCTGATCGCCGACTACGTGACCCACCTGGCCGCGAACCAGCGCTGAGTCCGGCCACGGTGGCCGGCTATCCCAACGGTGAGTCGGGCAACGCGTCCCCGTCGGCCAGGTCGACCGGTGGACCGCCCTCACCCCAGAAGTGATGCAGTGGGTCGACGCGGACGGCGTCGAGACAGGCCGAGAGTGGTTGACGGCGGCGCCGGCCCCGCACCAGGACGGGCCACCACTCACCCTGGATCGCACGACGGTAGAGGTGCCACCGGCCATCCTCGGTCCGACGCAACTGCATCAGCGGCCTGCGGACCAGCCCCTGCGACCGCCGTGCCGCGGGAACCATCCAATCGACGGTGAGCACGTTCCGCCAGGTCGACACCTCGAAGGCATCCAGTGGGAAGTGGCGGCGACGCCAGGTCTCGATGACGGCCTCGGCTCGGTCCATGACGCCGACGTCGTCGACCTCCCGGGCCGGCCCGATCGCCGCGAGGCCCGAGTGGCCGCCCTCCGCCCAGGCATCCGCGACGAGCCGCAGCTGTCGTGGGGTGATCGAGGCGCTGGCAGCCAGGAACTCGAACTCCGCGACGTCCCGACTCCTGGCCTTGTCGGCCCGCTTCGCGAGCCGGCGAAGCTGTGTCGGCGTGAGCGCTTCGAGCGGGGAGCGCTGCGGCCGACCCTCGGGATGGACAGCACGGCCGCGGCCGCTCACCGATCCAGCCCCACGCCCATCACGGCTGGGGTGACCGCCGGGCACCTGTCCTTCCATCGCGTGGCCTTCCGGTGCGCCGCTGTCGTTTGCGCTGCACGTGCCTTGTCTCCTACACCCGTTATAGAGCAACGGGCTGTAACATGCACGACCCGAGCGTGAGGTCGTGGGGGGCGGCGAGCGGTCACCGAACGAGGTCGGCAGCCCGATCGAGGACACCGGCCAGTCCCGGATCCGCCATCACCGAGGCCTCCTCCCACGCAAACCAGCGGCACTCCGGGGACTCATCCGGTCCGGGGACAGGGGGGTCAGGTGGTGCGGTCAGGGCGTACCGCAGGTCCAGGTGGCGGTGGCCCCGGCCACCGTCGTGGGCATCCACGTGGATCAGCCGTGGCTCGTCGAACAGGTGCCTGACCGCCAACCCCGTCTCCTCGATCGCCTCGCGCACGGCGCCCTCGTGCGGCCACTCCGCGCCATCGACGTGACCACCTGGTTGCAGCCACACGCCCAAGCGCTTGTGCTTCAGCAGCACGATCCCCTCCCGCCGGACGACCAGGGCACTGCCGGTCACGTGAGTCGCTGCCGCATGCTCATCGAAGGGGCGAGCCAGCTGCTCCAGACCAGCGAGGACCTCCACCTGCGACGCGGCTTCGCGGGCATTCACCGGGGCGAGTGCGGCGACCGCGGCCCGGGTGGCAGCCACCCGTTCATCCGCGCCACTCACGCCGAGCGGGCCAGACCGGCCCCCGCTGCCGTCTCGGCAACCGCCGCCGCCACCGCAGGGACCACGCGACGATCCAGGGGAGACGGGATGATGTGGGTGGGAGACCGCTCGGCGTCGGTGACGATGTCGGCGATCGCTTCCGCGGCCGCCAACGTGACGCGGTCGTCGACGGCGCTGGCCCGGACGTCCAGCAGGCCGCGGAACAGGCCGGGGAAGCACAGGACGTTGTTGATCTGGTTGGGGAAGTCACTACGTCCGGTGGCGACCACGGCGGCGATCTCGCCGGCGATCCTGGGGTCGATCTCCGGCGTCGGGTTGGCCATCGCGAACACGATCGGGTCGTCGGCCATCAACCGAAGGTCGTCGAGGGTGATCGTGTTCGGACCGGACAGACCGATGAAGACGTCAGCGCCGGCGAGTGCCACCGTCTTGTCGCCTTGCAGGTCCCGAGGGTTGGTCTGCTTGCCCAAGCGGCGGAAGATGGGGTCCCGGGCGTCCTTGCGGCGGGCGGTGACGATGCCAGCGCGGTCGACGCCCACCACATCCGTCACACCCGCGGCCATCAGCAGGTTCGCCACCGCGATCCCGGCCGCACCGATGCCCTGGACCACCACTCGGAGCTCTGGCCCGATCGACTTGCCCACCACACGCAGGGCGTTGCGCAACGCCGCGAGGACCACCACGGCCGTCCCGTGCTGGTCATCGTGGAACACCGGGATGTCCAACCGGCGGCGCAGCTTGCCCTCAACCTCGAAGCAGCGTGGTGCCGAGATGTCCTCCAGGTTGATCCCGCCGAAGCCGGTGGCCAGTGCCGCGATCATGTCGACCAGTCGGTCCGGGTCGCGTTCGTCCAGGCAGATCGGGTAGGCGTCCACCCCGGCCAGGTCCCGCAGCAGGATCGCCTTGCCCTCCATGACCGGCAGGGCCGCCAGGGGGCCGATGTCACCCAGTCCCAGAACGGCTGAGCCATCGCTCACCACCGCCACGGCGTTCCCCTTGATGGTCAGGTCGTAGGCCGCTGCCGGGTCGTCGGCGATGTCCAGGCACGGTCGGGCCACTCCCGGCGTGTAGACGAATGCCAGGTCCTCGAGGTCGGCCACCTGCGAGGTCGCGGTCACGGCCAGCTTCCCGCCGGCATGCCGGTCCAGCACCACGTCGGTGTGATCGAGCACCACCATCCCGTCCACGGCCCGCAGCGCGGCGACCACCGACGCTGCGTGCGCCTTGCTGCTGGCTCGGAACCCCGCCCGGAGAACTGCCTCGGGCGAGGTGGGCGTCCGCACCACGGGGGCGTCGACGGGCAGACCCCCTGCCGCGCGGATGATGGCGTTCACGGCCTCAACCCGTGCGGCACCGCCCAACTGCACCACGTGGGTGTGGCTGATGGACACCGGTGAGGCCACCGACGCCGAGGCGTCGGCCTGCTCAGGATCGCTCACGAAGTCTGGATCCAGACCAGCCCGGCCGTGGACGGGGAGAGGTCGACCGAGCCGCCTTCCAACTCGAGCGTCACGCCGTCCGGCGTCTCGACACAGCGTGCCGCCGCCCCTGGTCGGACCCCGTGGTCGTGCAAACCCCGCATGATCTCGACGTTGACCTGCAGCTGCTCGGAGATGCGGGCGATCGTGCCAGCCTTCCCGTCTGCGGCAGCCTTGGCCACCGTCGGAAGATCTGACCACACCTGGGTTGCATCGCCGTCGGGGATAGGATTGCCGAAGGGGGACGTGTCCGGGTCGCCGAGCAGATCGATGAGTCGCTCCTCGACAGTGTCGGAGATGACGTGTTCCCAGCGGCAGGCCTCGTTGTGCACCTCCTCCCAGGACAGTCCGATGACATCGGTCAGCAGTCGCTCGGCGAGTCGGTGCTTGCGCATCACACTCGCAGCCATGTGGCGCCCGGTCTCGGTCAAGGTGACGCGCCGATCGGGGTTCAACACGACCAGACCATCGTCCTCCAATCGGGCCACGGTCTCGCTGACCGCAGGAGCCGAGACCCCCAACCGCTCGACCAGGCGCGCGCGAAGTGCCGGGACGCCCTCCTCCTCGAGTTCCCACACGGTTCGCAGGTACATCTCGGTGGCGTCGATCAGTGGCGTCATCGCCGACCAATCTACCGCTCGGCGTCCGTCCCTTGGCAAGGCCTGCGGGGCACGGCGGGCCCGGTCCACTAGGTTCGGGTCATCATGGCGACCGTCCGCGCGATGTATGTGGATCTGACCGATTCGTCCTCCGCGCTGGCGTGGTCCTGGTTGCAGGTCGTCGACCCGTTGCAGCGCGTGGAGCTGCGGCCCTTCTGTGCGGCTGTTCCCGAGCCGTGGGACTGTGCGACGCCGCCGCTGTCGTTGGAGCTGTTGATGCTGCTGGAGCAGGCGCGTGACGTGCATCCGCCACGCCATGCGAGACGTGGCGGATGCCGCCTTCGCCCACGTCGGTCGGCCAGGCCACCCCTCGGCCATGGGCAAGCCCCATGTATCGCTCTCGACCTGGCTATCGGTCTGGTCGGCAACCGGGCTCTCGAGCGAGGTCTACGACCGGCGCCGTGACCGGCTCCGGGCCGAGGTCGGGTACTGGCAAACCGAGGCCGTCGAGGAGTACGGCATCGATGCGGTGCCCACGCTGCTGGCGGACGACGGCACCACCGTCCTGCTCCGCCTCGATCCGGAGGTGGTCGAGCCCACCCGCGCCGACGAGCTGTGGCAGCACGTGCGTCAGCGGTTGGACGCGGTCAGCGGCGGGGTCGACCGTTAGGGTTTGCGAGCATGGCCACCGATCATCACGAGGCGCTCGCGGAGTACCGGCAGAAGCTCGCTGAAGTCAAGGAGTATCTTTGACACCGATACGCAGCGGGCGCGCCTGGCGGAACTGCAGATAGAGGCTGCACAACCTGATCTGTGGGACGACCCGCAGGCGGCCCAGCAAGTGACCAAGGAGCTGTCGGCCGTGGAGGACGATGTCCGCGTCTATGACTCCTTCGCCGGCCGTCTCGAGGATCTCGAGGTCCTCAACCAGTTGGCGGTGGAGGAGGACGATGCGGCGGCCTCCGCAGAGGTCGAGGCGGCGCTCGACGGACTCGCCACCGACTTCGCCGAGCTCGAGATCAGGGTGCTGCTCTCCGGGGAGTACGACGCCCGGGACGCTGTCGTCACCGTGCATGCCGGAGCTGGAGGCACCGACAGCCAGGACTGGGGGGAGATGCTGTGGCGCATGGTGCGACGATGGGCGGAGACCAGGCGCTTCACCGTCGAGTTGTACGAGACCCAGTGGGGCGATGAGGCCGGGATTCGCTCCGCCACCTTCGCGGTCAAGGGTTCGCGTGCCTACGGCTGGCTGCGCAGCGAGCACGGCGTGCACCGACTGGTCAGGATCAGCCCGTTCGACTCGCAGGCCCGTCGGCACACGGCCTTCGCGTCGATCGACGTCATCCCCGAGATCGACGAGGCCAACGAGGACGTCACGATCGAGCCGGACGACCTGCGCGTGGACGTCTACCGCTCCTCCGGTCCCGGAGGACAGGGTGTGAACACCACCGACTCGGCGGTTCGGCTGACCCACATCCCGACCGGCATCGTGACCAGTTGCCAGAACGAACGCTCCCAGTTGCAGAACAAGGCGACGGCGATGGCCCTGCTGAAGACACGACTGGCCCAGCTGGAGCGGGAGAAGCGAGAGGCCGAGTTGGCCGAGGTCCGCGGCGAGCAGCGGTCGGTGGAGTGGGGCTCACAGATCCGCTCCTACGTGCTACACCCCTATCAGATGGTGAAGGACCACAGGACCGACTTCGAGACGGGTAACACCGCGGCCGTTCTCGATGGTGACCTCGACGGGATGATGACCGCCTTCCTGCAGTGGGAGGCGCGTCAGAACGTGGACGCGGGCCGTGTCACGGCCGGTGGTGCCGGAGCGGATGGTGGCCAGTGACCCCACCGGATCAGTTGGCTCGTGCGGTCGAGCCAGTCACGCAGTCACCACCGCAGTCGCGCCCGCCGGGAGTCTCGGGTCAGCCACAGCAGCTGAGCGTCCTCGGCAGCGGGCGCCGCTCCCTCTTCGACCGGGTTCGCCCGACGGAGATCGCGGCGGTCGGTCGGAAGCTGCGGGGTCCGGGCGGTATGGCCCTGGCCAGCTTGCAGTCCACCGGGGTCACCGGCGGGACCCTTCGCACCGCAGACGACGTGATCGTCGGTGGTCGAGCCTTCGGCACGCCCCGGCCAGCGTGGTTCGCCGCGACCGAGGGGGCGGCCATCGGGCAGGCGTATGGGATCGCCACGGTGCGGGGTCAGCGCGGAATCGGCGGGCACTCCTGGTGCATCGTCCGCAGTCGCGCGCTCCGCCTGGGGCCTGCGCTCGAGGCCGTGACGGCGATCGGCGACCTGGATCCCGTCGGCCTCATCCTCATCATCGTCGGGCCGACCGGGAGCGAGGAGCGGATGGTTGGCCTGCTCGAGGCCTGCGGCGTGATCACCTCGAGGGCTGACAACAACGACGCCTGGTCCGTCGTGTCGGCGCTGGATCACGCCGCGCGACGCAGCCGCAGCACGGCCACCGCGGTCGTCGCCACCCGGGACGGCTCGTGACGGCGCTCGACGTCGACAGCAAGGTCCTCGAGTCCCGCACCGCAGCGATGGCGGTGTCCGCCGTGCTGGTGCAACTCGCTGGTGAGCACAGCAACTTCACGGTCCTCTGCGGTGAGGACGTGGGGCCGGCCGAGGCCTTTGCGAGGACCTGGCCGGAGCGACTGCTGACCGTCCCACCCCTGGCCGCTCGGGTGGCCGTCGCCGAGGGCGTCCGGCGGGCCGGCGGTCAGGCCGTCGTCGTCCTGGAGGCCGGCATCGAGCAGTTGCCCGTCCACGCCGACGGCGGGGTCGTCATGCTCAGCCAACGGGATGATCACATCCGGTTGGCCTTCAGGGCCGGCATCCACGTCGTCCAGCCAGCCTGGGTGCCGGACGTCCCGCGGCTGCTGGGTGGTGCGCTGCAGGCTGGGTACACCACGCTCCTCCGACCGCCGGACGTGCTCGGTGCGATCGAGGATGCGCCGGCACCCACCTCGATCGGCGCCCACCGGATGTTCCACCGTGGCAGTGACGGGCTGGTCATCGGGGCCGGCCGGACGGCCGCCATCTGTCGCGAGGTCGGGCTGGTGCTGGCACGGGCCGACATCGGGATCACGACGATGGACCTGCACACGGTCACCCCGGAATCCGGCTTGGACGCTGGGATCCTCGCCGACCACCTCCTGGTCGGGCCGCTGGACAGCCCCAGGGCGGCAGCGATGGCCGCCGTTGCGGTGGATGACAAGATCTCCTCGGTGGTGCGGTCGGTGAAGGACGTCCTGGGCCTGCGCGGCACGCGCCGCTGATGCCGGTGAGGTACCCCGACGCCTCGCCCCATGTGATCGGGCAGCCTGCGGTCACCCAGGTCTGGGAAGACATCACGATGCTGCACTGGCGGGTGGATCCTGGGCACCTGCAGACCCTGCTGCCGGACGGTGTCGTGCCGGACATCGCCGACGGCTCGGCCTGGGCGTCGTTGGTCCCATTCCGCATGACCCGACTGACCGCACCGCCCCTGCCGCCGCTGCCCTACGTCGGCCGCTTCTGCGAGACCAACATCCGCACCTACGTCGACGGGCCGGATGGTCCGGCGGTGTGGTTCTTCTCGCTTGACATCCCGGTGCTGGCCGGCTTGCCGGTTGCCCGACTCGTCTTCGGACAGCCCTACACCTGGTCGCGCATGGGGATGCGCCGTCGCGGCGAGGAGATTCGCTACATCTGTCGACGGCGCTACCCCACGGCCGAGCACGGCGACGTGCCCCGGCCACGAAGCCGCGTTGGGGTCCGGCTCGGGTCTGCGCTGGACCTCGACGACGTCGATCGGTTCCTGCTGAACCGCTGGGGCGCCTACTCGGTGATCCGTGGGAGACTGCACCACGCCCCCGTGGCCCACGACCCGTGGCCGGTCCGTGCGGCGACTATCACGGTGCTGGACGACCAGTTGGCCGCGGCAGCGGGGGTCCCCATCTCGACGGTGGAGCGCGTGCACTACGCGTCAGCGGCTCGCGGAGTCAGCTTCGATTGGCCGCAGCCCAGCGGGTGACCGCCCCGCGTGCCGATCGGCCCTTGAGACGGGCCGATCCGACATGTTACAGTTTCTGCGGACACGGGTAGATTCTGTAACACGACAAAGCTGGACGCAGGAGTTGGACAATGAGCACCACCGCACCACCCGCTGAGACGACCGCCGAATCCCTGTCGGAGGAGGACCGGACCACCGCATTCGTCGAGCACGTCCAAGGCGGCGGGCAGATCGAGGCTGATGAGTGGATGCCGGAGGAGTATCGCCGGCTGGCCATCAAGTTCATCGAGATGCACGCCAACTCCGAGATGATGGGCGCTCTCCCCGAGCGGGAGTGGATCGCGCGGGCTCCCACACTCCGCCGCAAGATGTCGCTGACCGCCAAGGTCCAGGACGAGGTGGGCCACGGCCACATGATCTACCGCGTCGCAGAAGACCTCGGGAAGCCCCGTCCGGAGATGCTCGCCGACCTCCTGGCAGGGCGGACGAAGTTCCACAACGTCTTCCACTACCCGACCAAGTCCTGGGGTGATGTGGCGGTCATCGGCTCCCTGGTCGACGGGGCGGCGATCATCACCCAGACGGCGCTGCTGACCACGTCACTCGCCCCCTACGCCCGCGTCATGAAGCGGGTGTGCGCCGAGGAGAGCTTCCACCAGCGACACGGCGAGGACCTGCTGCTCGAGTTGGCCTCCGGCACGCCCGAGCAGCGCGAGATGCTGCAGGAGGCGGTGGACCGCTGGTGGGTGCCGATCATGCACTTCTTCGGCCCGAAGACCCCGGCCGAGAAGGACCGGCTGCTGTACTGGCGCATCAAGACGGAGACCAACGAGACCCTCCGCCAGCGCTTCTTCGACCGCTACGTGCCCAAGCTGTGGGATCTGGGCATCACCATCCCCGACGAGGCGCTGTCCTACCATCCTGCGGCTGACGAGTGGACCTGGACCGAGCCGTCATGGGACGAGCTCCGCGAAGTGGCCCGCGGGAACGGCCCGATGACCGCGACCCGGTTGTCCTGGCGGATCTGGATGACCGACGCCAATGCCTGGGCCCGCGAGGTCATGGACCTGCCGGCTCTGGCAACCGCGCAGGAGGCTGCCTGAGATGAGCCGCTTCCCCGTTCTCCAACGACGGCGTGAGGACTCCGACTGGGAGACCGTCGGCTACGTCCACGCCCCCGACCGCGAGATGGCGCTCGGCTTCGCCCTGCACTCCTTCTTCCGCCACGGCGAGGGCGTCAACTGCGCCATCGACGACGGCGGTGAGATCGTGACGGTCACCGATCCACGCGACGTGGTCGCCCACACCGACAAGTCCTACCGCGTCTCGGCCGGCTACCCCCTCGGGCCGAAGCGACGCAAGGCCGAGCAGCGCATCGCTGAACTCGGCGTCCGAGTTGAGGGTGTCCGACCAGGTGACGACGTATGAGTACCGTCACGCCAGTTGATCCCGCGCCGCGTGAGGCTGCCCCCCGTCTCACCAACGTTCCTGCCGCGACCCGGCCCGGGTGGACGCCACCCGACGACCCGCGCCTCGCGTTCGTGCTGTCGATGGCCGATGACGAACTCATGATCGGGCATCGCCACGCACACTGGACCGGGGTTGCACCCACGCTCGAGGCGGACCTTGCGTTCTCCTCGCTGGCGCAGGACGAGATCGGACACGCCGCGATCTGGTACGGCGTCGCCGAGGAGCTGACCGGCCAGGACGAGGACACGCTGGCCTTCGGTCGCGCCCCCGCCGCCTACCGGCACGCGACGCTGCTCGAAGCCGAGCCGGGCGATTGGGCGTTCACGTTGGTCCGTCAGCACGCCTACGACCTCTTCGACCACCTCCGCCTGGACGCGCTGACCGACTCGGAGGACGCCTCCATCGTCGGTGTCCTGGGCCCCATCCTCCGCGAGGAACGGCTGCATCGGGCGCACGCTCGCGCGTGGCTGTCCCGCGCCGTGGAGGGGTCGGCGGTGGGCCGCGACCGGGTCCTGGCGGCAGCAGACCAGGTGTTGGGCCAGGCAGGCGGGCTGTTCGAGACACTTCCCTGGGAGGAGGAGCTGGTCAAGGACGGCACCCTGCCGCTGATGATGGGCGACCTCCGCGAGCCGTGGATCGCCGCGCTCCGCGAGGACTACGACAGCTTCGGCATCCCCGAGGCGGTGGACGGGCTCGACCTGGCCGGTGGCCTCGGCGGTCGGCAGGGGACCCACACCTCGGTGTTCCTGCCGCTGTGGCAGGAGATGACCGCCCTGTTCCGTGACCACCCGGGAGCGACGTGGTGAGCAGTGACGTGGTGAACGAGACGGCCATCCTGGAGGAGGTTCGCGCGGCCGTCGCCGGTGTCGAGGACCCGGAGATGCAGCCGATCACCGTCGGTGAGTTGGGGATGCTGGTCGAGGTGTCCGTCGACGGCCCCACCGCCGTCGTCGACATCATGCCGACCTTCACCGGGTGCCCGGCGACGGCCTACATCGGCGCCGATGTCGAACAGGCCGCGGTGGCCGTGGAGGGGATCGATCGGGCTGTGGTCCGCTGGCGCCGCGATCTCTCATGGGGCCCGGAGCGGATCACGGAGGCCGGCAGGATCAAGCTGGCCGAGACCGGCATCGCACCACCCGGCTCTGGTCAGACGCAGCAGAACTCGCTGCTGGGCATCGGCGGCGTCCGCTGCCCCTACTGTGGGTCACGGAACACCAGGGCCGACTCGCCGTTCGGCTCGGCCCCCTGCCGCTCGACGCACTCCTGTCGGGACTGCAAGACACCCTTCGACGCGATCAAGCCGATCTGACGTCCGTTCCCTCCCGCGCCTCGGCACGCAGGATCGTGGTACCCCAGAGCCACAGGACGAGCGCCGCGCCGAGGTGCCAGACGCCGTGTAGCTGGAGCAGACTGTCCGGGTCGCAGACCGGTCCACCCGTTCGCCCGAGGATGTTCAGGGCCGCCGCGGGGAGGAGCACGCCGAGGACCCGCTTGGCCGGCCGGGTGAGACCCAACACACGTGGGCCACTCACCGAGCGCCGATCTGCCACAACCGTGAGCACCACAGCCGCAGAGGCGAACAGACCCGCCAGGAGCTGACCCCACCGCGGTGTGACGATGGTCAGCCAGCTCGAGACGGCGAGCAGGACGCAGAGCACGACCGACCGCGATCGCCGCGTCCGCAGACCCAGGCGGTCCACCTCGACGAGCACGATCACCAGGAGCACACCCACGATCGGCACGTCGTGAGCGGGCGCGGCCCACTGGGGCTGCGGGCCGTGGTAGGCAACGCTTCCCACGCCGACGCCGAGGACGAGGAGCGCGTACGCGACCTTGGTGAACGAGGTGCGCCGGTCCCGACCCAGGGTGGGAGCCAGCAGCAGGAGGCCGGCCACGATGAAGGCCAGACTGGTGATCGCGTTGACCGGCTGTGCGAGCAGCCCGCTCTGCGCGATCGCCTCACAATCACCAAGGCCCAAGTCCCGCACGCCGGTCACCGGCCCAGCGGAGGGACGAGGTGGTCGGACTGGACGTGGTGTTCCGACTGAGAGCCCATCAGGTGCCTGGCAGTCTACGGCCCGCCGACGTGGGGCTTGACGGCAGAATGCGGCCATGGACGCCAACCGCTCAGCGCCGATGATCGAGGACCCTGATCACCACCCTCGGGTTCTGCTCCGTCAGCCGATGGCCTGGATCATCGCCGGCTTGACTCTTGCCGTGGCCACCCAGACGACTGCCGGACCGGACCCGGAGCGGCTCGCCGTTGCCTTCGCGGTCGCAGGAATATGCCTCGTCTCGGCTGGCCTGCCCGACCGGTTGGTCAGCGTGACGGCCGCCGGTGCACTCTCTGTGGCAGCGGCGATCGTGGTCCGCACCGGAACCGATGTGCTGCTGTGGATCTCGTTGGCGCTGGCTGCCGCCCTGGTCCTCGGGGGCCTGTGGCTGACCGTCTGGCATCTGCGCGGGTCCAACCGGGGGGTCCGCCTCGTGCTCGGCTTGTTGATGCTCGGATCCGGCCTGCTCCTCGCGCTGTTCAACCGTCAGGTGATCTCGCTCGGACTCACCTTGATCGGCGTGCTCGTCGTCGCCGTACTGGTGGTCGGTCTCTATCGGGCCTGGCAGGACCACGACCCGTCGGAGCACCTGGGACTGGTCACGGTGGTCCGAGCCGCCGAGACCTGGTTGGCCGAGCGGCCGGCCGACGCCGACGATCCAGCGGCCGTTCGCCGGAAGCTCCTCTTCGAGGGCCGCGAACGACGACGACGGACCATCAGGTTCACGATGTTGATGGTCTTCGCGTCAGCCATCGCCTCGCTCGGGGTGCTGACGGACTCGACGGCCGTCGTCATCGGCGCGATGCTCATCGCCCCCTTGCTCACACCCCTCATGGGTATGTCGCTCTCACTGGTCAGCGGGTGGGCGCGACCACTCGCCGACACGGCCCTGGTTGCACTTCTGGGCATCGTCGTCGCCATCGTGGTGGGGTTCCTCCTCAGCGCAGCAGGTGGTCAGGGGGTGGACGTCGCCACGAACGGACAGATCACGTCGCGCGTCTCGCCCACACTGCTCGACCTGGGCATCGCGATGTTCGCCGGTGCAGCGGGCGCGTACGCGTTGTCACGCCAGGACGTCGCCGACTCACTGCCCGGCGTGGCCATCGCGATCGCACTGGTCCCGCCCTTGACGGTGATCGGCATCGCGCTCGAGCAGGGCGAGGTCGGCGATGCACTCGGCGCGACGCTGCTGTTCGTAACCAACGCCCTCGCCATCCTGGTCCTCGGGGCGGTCACCTTCGTCCTGACGGGCTCCGCCGTCGCGGCACGACCCAGCGAGGATGGGCCGGACGTGCGCACCTGGGCGCTCGGCGTCGCCGCTCTGGGCGTCGTCGTGTTCGGCGGCTTGGCGCTGAACGGCTTCCTGCAGAACACGCAGAGCTTGATCGAGGCCGATGTCGCAGAGGCCACCCTTCAGTGGCTGGCCGATCACGAGGACCTGGAGCTGGACGAGGTGGTCCTCGATGGCGGGCAGATCATCGTCGTGCTCACCGGGCCGACCGAGCCGCGGAACGTGGAGGTTCTGGTCACCGAGGCAGAGGCGGTCAGCCCTGACACCTTCGAGATCGACGTGCGGCTGAACGTGCAGCAGCGGCTATCCGGTGATCCGTGACCGTCCGGAGGTGATGGGTACATCCCCGCCGCTCGGGTGCGAGGCTGGCTGACATGAGGTGGATTCTCGTCAAGGTCGCCATCAACGCCGCCGCGCTCTGGGCAGCTGCGGCTCTGGTCACTGGCATCGAGCTCACGTCGGAGTTCTGGGGGGTGGTCGGTGTGGCCGTCTGGTTCGGCCTGGTCAACGCCATCATCAGGCCGGTCGCGAGGTTCCTGTCGTTCCCCTTCCTGATCGTCACGCTGGGCCTGTTCACGCTGGTGATCAACGCCGCGATGCTCCTGCTCACCGACTGGCTCTCCGTCGGCTTGCAGGTCTCCGGCTTCACCACGGCGCTGCTCGGCGCGCTGGTCGTCTCCCTCGTGAGTTGGGTGCTCTCGGTGTTCCTTCCGGAGAAGGATCGCGACTGACCGGTGCGGCCTGGTAGTCGTGGGGCATGTTGATCGGAGCCCACGTCGACCAGGCCGACCCGCTCGGCACCGCGTCGGAGATCGGTGCAGATTGCGTCCAGATCTTCCTCGGCAACCCGCAGGGGTGGAAGCGGCCACCGCCGCGTGAGGATGCCGAGCAGTTGGCCGCCGCCGAGGTGCCGATCTACGTGCACGCGCCGTACCTGGTCAACGTCGCCAGTGCCGAGAGCCGCATCCGAATCCCGTCCCGCAAGATCCTGCAGCAGCACTGCGATGCAGCTGCGGCCATCGGCGCAGAGGCAGTGATCGTGCACGGCGGGACGGTCACCGGCGACGAGGACGTGGCCGAGGGATTCGACCGCTGGCGCAAGGCCCTGGTCCAGCTGGACTCAGAGGTCCCCGTCCTGATCGAGAACACGGCCGGCGGGGACAACTCCGTCGCGCGGCTGATCGAGTCGATCCGTCAGCTGTGGGACGTGATCGGCGACATCGAGGTCGCGGGCCGGACACCGGGGTTCTGCGTGGACACCTGTCACTCGTGGTCGGCGGGGCTGGACGTGGTCGCCTCCGTGGAGGAACTCATCGACATCACGGGTGGGATCGACCTCCTCCACTGCAACGACAGCCGCGACGAGCAGGGCTCCAGCCGGGACCGCCACGAGACGTTGACCAAGGGGCAGATCCCGGACGAGCAGATCCTCCAAGCTGTGCGGGTCGCGGGGGCGCCGGTGATCTGTGAGACCCCGACCGAGTCGGTGGCCGACGACATCACCTGGCTTCGGGAGAACCTCTGATGTGAGCGAATACATGTTCGTTTAACGCCATCTAGCTCCAGAGGATGATTGGACGCGTGGATCAGGCGGGAGAGGTAGCTACATCAGTGGCACAACTCCAAACGTCTTGCGGCCGGTTTCGACCCTGATGCCATCCCCACGGCCGACGTCAGGGGCACTCTCGCTGACCTCGGTCATGCCAAGCGGCTCATCGATGGCATGTTGACGCTGCTGGCTCGTCGAACCGTTGAGACCATCCTGAACGCCGACGGTCGGACAGCAAGCCGCCGGGCCGCTGAAGCATTGGCACGGACGACCGGGGACCACGACCAGCCAGGCCCGCACGGCCATGCAGACCTCAGAGCGCCTGGCCGACCAACCCGACGTCGGCGACGCCGTCCGGTCCGGTGAGCTCTCCGGGCAGCAGGCCGACGCGGTCAGCGACGCGGCCCAGGCTGACCCGGACGCAACGACCGAGCTGCTGGCGGCGGCGAGTAGCCAGTCGCTGCAGGACCTCCGTCGCACCTGTCGGGACCACAAAGCTGCAGCCGACCCCAATCCCGATCGCACCCGTCAACGGCACTACCAGAACCGGTCCTGTCTCACGTTCACCGAGTCCGACGGCCAGTGGCGGGCCATTCTGTCCGGCCCCTCCGACTTCGGCGCCCGCTTCGAGGCCGCCGTCCGAGCCGAACACGACGTGCAGTTCCGCATCGACGCCGAAGCCCTTCGGCGCGGCTCCGTCGAGCGCGGAGAGACCTGCACCATCGCCGGTGTCGGTCGGGTCAGCCTCTCCGCGGTCAAACGATTGATCCCCGACGCCCACCTGGCCTACGTCATCCGCGATGCCACCAACATCAGCGTGGCCCACCTCGGCCGACAAGCCACCGCCCACCAACGCACCGCGCTGGCGGCCCGCGGCTACGAGTGCGAAGTCCCCACCTGCCGGGCCACCCACCTCCTGGAGATCGACCACATCCAGGACTGGGCCTTCTCCAAACGCACGGCCCTGGACCAACTGGCCTGGCTCTGCACCCACGACCACGAGCAGAAATCCCGCGGCACCCACCACCTCACCGGCCCACCCGGCAACCGAACCTGGCGGCTCACTGATGGCATAGCCGTCAGCCACGGCAAGCCAACCAGACCCACGACGCCCACACAGCGGCGGCAGGCCCCAACGGACCGAGCTGGACCGCGTCAGCCAGCCCTGATCTGAACGGCTGGTGTCCTCCGAGGCGTGGCCATCGTCAGGCGGCCCCGGAACCGCCATCTGGCTTGGTCAGGCCAGGTCGAACTGCGCCTCCACAGTCACCGAGATCGTGATGGGCTCCGGTGTGATCCGGATGGCGGTTGGGGGCTCCTCCTCGCCGCCAGACACCGTGCCGGCACGGCTCGCAGACATGAACGCTTCGGGAGCACGCTCTGGTCCTTCCGCTAGGCGAAGGCCGGGCTCGGCGATCCAGACCACACGACCGACCTCGACCCCAAGCCCCGCCGCGTAGGCCGCTGCGCGCCGCCGACAATCCGCCGCCGCAGCCGCTCGGACGTCGTCCCAACCCGGTGCGTCCGGCTGGATCCGCCAATCCGGCCCGGACACCCGCACGTCATCAAGGCCCGCAAGTGCCGAGAACAGTCGGGTCAGCCCGTCAGCCTCCGGCGCGCATGCCAGTGTGGTCTGACGGGTGGCGCTGTACCCGACCAGGCGACGGCCGCCGCTGCGCGGGAACTCGTACTCGGCCGTCGTGCGCAGCGACGTGGTCACCGCCTGTCGCACCACCTCCTCCCGCTCGTCCGCCACGATCCGGTCCACGACATCTGACTGCTCAGCACAGCGGCGGACGGCGTCGGACTGCTTCGGGGCGCGGGCGTGGACGATCACCGACACGCCGGCCTCGGTTGGCGGCAACTGGGCCTCCGCGTGGCCTCTGACGATGATCTCAGCCATGGTTGAATGCTAGGACGGGCCGAGGTTGTGGGGTGCCGATCGGCCATTGGCCCACCTCACGGCCGTGTGCCTCCTGCGGTGTTACGTTCGGCTGGTGAGCCCTTCCCAACCTGCTCGCGTCCCTTCATGATCAAGTTCGACAAGGTCTCGAAGACCTACAAGCAGACGATCCGCGCCCTCGACGATGTCACCCTCGAGATCACCAAGGGCGAGTTCGTCTTCCTCGTCGGCGCCTCGGGGTCCGGCAAGAGCACCTTCATCAAGCTGCTGCTGAAGGACGTCGCACCCGACTCCGGCGAGATCGTCGTGGCCGGCAAGCAGCTGAACGGCATGCGCCCCTGGCGGGTTCCTGCGTTCCGGCGTGAGCTGGGCTGCGTCTTCCAGGACTTCAAGCTGCTCGAGTCAAAGACCGTGTTCGAGAACGTCGCTTTCGCCCAGGAGGTGACCGGCAAGGTCCCCGGGCAGATCCGCGTCGACGTGCCCGACGCTCTGGAGGTCGTCGGTCTGTCGCACAAGCACGAGGCGATGCCGCACGAGCTCTCCGGCGGGGAGCAACAGCGCGTCTCGATCGCCCGGGCCATCGTCAACCGGCCGCGGATCATGCTGTGCGACGAGCCCACCGGGAACCTCGACCCCGAGACCTCCGTCGGGATCATGAAGCTGCTGGACCAGATCAATCGGGCGGGCACGACGATCCTGATGGCCACGCACGACTCCCACATCGTCGACTCCATGCGCAAGCGTGTGGTCGAACTGCAGGATGGCCACATGGTGCGTGACCAGGTCCGCGGCACCTACGGGTACGCCGGCTGACCATGCAGACACGCTGGCGCTATCTGTTCGGCGAGGTGGGGATCGGCCTTCGCCGCAACCTGCTCATGACCCTCGCCACGATCCTCACGGTCACCGTGACCGTCACGATGGTCGGTGCAGCCCTGCTGGTGCAGCGGCAGGTCACCAAGGCCCAGGACGTGCTGTACGCCGATGTCGAGGTGTCGATCTTCCTGACCGACGACGTCACGCCGGAGCAGCGCACGACGCTGGAGGAGGATCTGCGGGGGACCCCGGTCGTCGCCGACGTGTTCTACGAGTCCAAGGAGCTCGCCTTCGAGAACGCCCAGCAGATCTTCGCCGAGGAGCCGGTGGTCCTCCAGGGACTCAGCCCCGATGTACTGCCGGAGTCCTTCCGCGTCTCGCTGACCGATCCGGAGGAGTTCGACGTCATCGCCTCGCAGTTCTCCGGGCGACCGGGGATCGACGTCATCCAGGACCAGCGCGACGTGCTGGACGAGTTCTTCGCGATCATGCGAAAGGTTCGGCAGTTCGTCCTCTACGTGGCGGTCCTGATCGCCCTGGCCGCCACCGCGCTCGTGGCCACGACCATCCGGCTGACCGCCTTCGCCAGACGTGAGCAGACCGCGATCATGAAGCTGGTGGGGGCCACCAACTGGTACATCCGTCTGCCGTTCGTTATCGAGGGGATCACCGCCAGTGTGATCGGTGCCCTCGGTGCGTTGGCTCTGCTGTTGCTCGGCATGCGCTTCTACGTCCAGGACCTCCGCGAGCAGATCGAGTTCCTGCCGTTCATCGGCGCGACCGACGTGTGGGCGGTGTTCCCGATCCTGCTGATCGGCTCGGTCGTCGTCGGTGCCGCCGTCAGCGTGCTTGCGCTTCGACGCTTCCTGGCGGTCTGAGCCCAAGTGCGCCCACGCTGGTGGCCGGAGCCACCTCGTCCGAACGTCCACGCCACGCAGAGCGAGCAGGCGTTACGCTACGAGTCCGTGATTTCGGCTCTTCCCCAGGGCGCGCTTTCCCGTGTGCTCACCGTTCTCGCGCTGGTCGCCCTGCTGATGCCTGCGACCGGCGCCCGTCCGGTGTCCGCGCAGTCCCAAGCGGACCTCGACGAGCTGGAAGGCCAGATCGAGGAGCAGGAGGAGCAGGTCCAGGCCATCGACGGCCAGATCGAGATCTCCATCGCCCAGCTGAACGAGATCATCGGCGAGCAGCGCGAGCTGCAAGCACAGCTGGACGCCCTCAACGACGAGCTGGCCGGTGCGCAGACCGAGCTCGACAACCGGGAACGGATCCTCGCCGCCACCACCGCTGAGTTGGAGGCGACAGCGGCCCGGCTGGACCGCACGCGGGACGAGCTGGTCGACCAGCAGCAGACGCTCGAGGACCGCGTCCGGCAGTCCTACATCTCCGCGCGGCCCGACTCCGCCTTCCCGCTGATCGCCGTCGGTGATGCGGCGTCGTTCACCCAGGCGACGACGTACCTGCAGGCCATCCAGAGCCGTGACCGTGCTGGCTTCGAGCAGGTCGCCGTGCTGGAGACCCGCATCGCGGCCGACGAGGCCGAGCTCGAGCGGCTGCGAGGCCGGCAGGACGACGATCGGGCAGCTGCCCAGGTCGAGCGCGACCGCGTCGCCGGTCTGGTGGCCCAGCAGGAGGCACTGGTCGCCGAGGTGCAGCAGCGCGCTGCCGACAAGCAGACCGTGCTGGCGGGCCTCGAGGCCGATCGGGACACCGCCGAGGCCCTGATCGCGGAGTTCGAGGCCGAGTCCGCCGAGATCGAGCGCGAGCTCGCCGCAGCAGCGGCAGCCGAAGAGGAGCGACGTCGGCAAGCAGCCGCAGCCGCAGCGGCAGCGGCATCATCGAACGGCTCTGGCTTCACCAACTCCGGCGGCTCATCAGCGCCGGACGTGGTCAGCGGCGGCGGAAGCGCCGGTGTCTCGACCGGCGGCCGGTTCATCCTCCCGGTCGGCGGTCGCATCTCCTCGGAGTTCGGGTACCGCGTCCACCCGATCTCCGGGTCGACCCGCCTCCACGCCGGCATGGACATCGCCGCGGGCACCGGGACACCCATCGGAGCTGCCGGCTCCGGCACCGTCATCTTCACCGGCTGGCGCGGCGGGTACGGCAACACGGTCATCGTCGATCACGGTGGTGGCATCACGACGCTCTACGCCCATCAGTCACGGATCGGTGCCAGCGTCGGCCAATCGGTCTCGACCGGCCAGGTCATCGGCTACGTCGGCTCGACGGGCTACTCCACCGGTCCCCACCTCCACTGGGAGGTCCGCGTCGGTGGAAGTCCGACGAACCCACGCGGCTACATCTGATCGGCGTAAAGAGTCCCTCAAGCCACCCGCGGGCCCGGGCGGGCACTGGCAGGCTGGCTGAGACGTCATGACCGACCATGAACCCTCCGCGCCTCCGCCTCCACCTCCGCCGCCCCGCGGTCGGTGGGGTCAGCCGCAGCTGACAGCGCCCGTCCTGGGGCCGGACGGGATGCCGGCTGACGAGAACTCTGGCCACGCCACGCCCGAGCCGGGGACTGCGCCGGAGGCAGGGCCCGCCGGGTTCGGACCAGCGCCCGGGCGTTCACGACGCAGTTGGAAGATCCGGCTGCTCTCAGTGGGCATGATCCTGTCGATCCTGGCCGGTGCCGGGATGGTCGGGTACCGGCTGGGCCAGGACAGCGCACGGGATTCCGTGCCGGCCGAGATCGCCAACATCCCGTTGCTGCTGGACCTGATCGAGCAGGATGCCGTGGACGCGGTGCCGCAGGAGGAGTTGGTCGACGCGGCCATCGAAGGGGTCCTCGAGCAGCTGGACGACCAGTACGCCGTCTTCTACGACCCGGAGCGCTATCTGGCCATCAACGCCGACCTGGACGGCGAGTTCGTCGGCATCGGCGTGACCATCGAAGAGCAGTCGGACGGCGTCTACATCACCGGTGTGCTGCCCAGCTCGCCGGCCGAGGACGCAGGCATCGAGGCGGGGGAGCGGATCGTCTCCGTCGACGGGACCAGCACCCTGGACGGCGCCACCAGCGGTGATGTGATCGAGCTGATCGCCGGCGAGGAGGGGACGCAGCGGGTCCTGGTCCTCGACAGCGGTGAGGCGGGAGAGCGCGAGCTGACCCTGACCCTCCGCGAGCTCGATCTGCCGCAGGTCTTCGCCGAGGTCCGGGACTCGGGCTACGGCTATGTGGCCGCTGCAGGCTTCTCGCGCATGGTGGCGGAGCAGATGGAGGAGGAGGTGCAGGGGATGCTCGACGCGGACGTCCCCGGCATCGTCCTCGACCTCCGCGGCAATCCGGGCGGGCTGCTGAACGAGGCCGTCGAGGTCGTCTCCCTGTTCGCCGAGGAGGGTGAGGTCGTCAGCGTCGAGAGCCGGGGCGGGTTCGACGAGCGAGACGTCGACGGCAACGCCATCGCCCCGAACGTGCCGCTGGTGGTCCTGGTGGACGGCAACTCGGCGTCGGCCTCCGAGATCGTGGCCGGGGCCCTGCAGGACCTCGACCGCGCCGAGATCGTGGGCGAGACCACCTTCGGGAAGGGGACCGTCCAGACGATCCAGGACCTCGCGGGCGGCGCGGGTGTGAAGTTCACCACGGCACGCTACTTCACCCCGAGTGGCGACTCGATCGAGGGGGTCGGGGTCGAGCCGGACATCCAGGCGGAGGGAGACCGGGATCCGGAGTCGGAGACGGATCCGGTGTTGGACGTGGCCGAGGACGTCCTGGCCGATCTGGTGGCCGGCGACAACTAGCCGGGAATTGCGCACGATCGGGGCCTAACCCACATATCGGCCGGTTCGTGCACGATCGTGTCGCCCATCGAGCTGGCGGGCCCCCGATACCCTGGGGGCATGGCCCGCAAGCAGCCGTCCAACGACACCATCGCGGTCAACCGCCGTGCTCGGTTCGACTACACGATCAGCGACACCTACGAGTGTGGGATGGTGCTGCAGGGGACCGAGGTCAAGAGCCTGCGTGCCGGGAAGGCCTCGATCGCCCAGGCCTTCGCAACCGTTCGGGGCGGTGAGTTGTGGCTCTACATGGCCGAGATCGCCGAGTACGAGTTCGGCAACATCAACAACCACGAGCCCCAACGCCGCCGGAAGCTGCTGGCCCACAAGCACGAGATCAAGCAGATGACCGACTTCACCCAGGAACAGGGGCGCACGCTCGTCCCGATGAAGCTCTACTGGAAGGACGGGCGTGCCAAGGTCCTGATCGGCACCGGCGTCGGGAAGTCCACCGTCGACAAGCGGCAGGACCAGGCCAAGAAGGACGCGAAGCGTGAAGTCGAACGAGCCCTGAAGGCGAGGAGTCGATAACGAGGGATGATCCAGTGGCTGGCGGTCGTGCTCTGGGGGCTGACAGCCCTGATCGCTGGCGGAGTCGCGGTCCGACGCGGACAGACCCCGGTGGATCAGCCGCTGCTCCCGGCCATCGCGCTCGGAGCCCTGTTCGGGTCCGTGGGGGCCGGCGTCGGCCTCACGACCACCCTCCAGTTCGCGGTGGCCGCGGGCGTTGCCCTCGGCCTCATCGTGCTGCTGTGGCGCTGGCGCACCCTGATGATCGAGGACAACCTCCCGCCCGGCGTCGGAGGCCGTCGGCTGATCGGGGTTGACGGCCGAGTTGTCGCCGCGATCCGTCCAGAGGAACCGGGCACGATCCGGGTCGGCGAGGAGACCTGGCGAGCCCGCCTCGCAGCGGGCGCCCCTGGCGTGGTCACCGAAGGGGCAGCCGTTCGGGTCGTCGCCATCGAGGGCATCCACGTGGTGGTCTCTCCGCTCGACGAGCAGTCGGTCCCGATCACCTCGCCCCACGAACCACAACACCAATCACCTGAAGATGGAGGTCAGTGATGCCATTCATCGTTCTCGGCGTTCTCGCCCTAATCCTGATCCTGGTGGCCACCCGAGCCGTCAAGATCGTCCGACCCTACCAACGTGGGCTGGTCGAACGCTTCGGTCGCTACAAGGCCACCAGGGATCCGGGCTTCAACGTCATCATCCCGTTCGTCGACACCATCGAGTTGATCGACATGCGGGAACAGGTCGTCGACGTCCCCCCGCAGGAGGTGATCACCGAGGACAACGTCGTCGTGTCCGTCGATGCGGTCGTCTACTACGAGGCCACCGACCCCAAGCGGTTGGTCTACAACGTCGCCGACTTCCTGACCGCCATCACCAAGCTGGCCCAGACCAACCTGCGAAACCTGGTCGGCGACCTCGAGTTGGACAAGGCGTTGACGTCGCGGGACCGGATCAACACCCGGCTGCGAGAGGTGTTGGACGAGGCAACCGACAAGTGGGGCGTCCGGGTGGTCCGGGTTGAGATCCAGCGGATCGACCCGCCGTCGGAGGTGGTGGAGGCCATGCACGCCCAGATGCGCGCTGAGCGTGACCGACGCGCGACGGTCACCGAGGCGAATGGGTACCGCGAGGCCGCCATCGCCCGGGCCAACGGTGAGAAGGAGGCCTCCGTCCTGGCCGCCGAAGGTCGCAAGGAGGCGGCGGTCCTGGATGCCGAGGGTGAGGCGCGCGCGATCGAGTTGCGGGCTGATGCTGACAAGCTTCGTCTGCAGCGCCTCGGCGAAGGTGAGGGCGAGGGTGCCCAAGCCCGACTGACGGGGATCCGCGAGGCCGGGGCCGACCAGGCAGTCCTGACCGTTGAGTACCTCTCCGCGCTGGAGCGAATCGGCGATGGTCGCGCGACCAAACTGGTGATCCCGGCCGAGTTCCAGGGGCTGCTCGGGACCGTCAAAGCCATGACGGAGATGGTGCGGGACGGCGATACGGAGGAGGTGCGGCCCAAGGAAGGCCTGCCCGTGCCTGACGCCGATGAGCGCGTCGATGGACTGCGACCCCCGGTCGACCACTGATGGCCGGCGTTGCAGGACGGTCGCGGGTCGTCACCCGCGCCGACGCGCCGGCGCCCGGCTGGTACCCCGACCCCAGCCAGCCGGCACGCCTGCGCTGGTGGGATGGAACGGACTGGACGGATCACCGTCGCGTCGGTCCGGCGACGCTCTCGCTGGACCACATGCCGGGGGCGGGCACTGAACGGTCGACGTCGGAACAGGGGTCGCGCGGCGGCTCGTCCTCGGGTGCGCTGGGGATGGCGACGGCGACGGGTCTGCGATCGGGCCTGAAGACGGAGGCCCGACGCCAGTCGTCCGGTGCCTCGTCGGGGGATGCCCCGTTCACCAAGAACGACGCCAAGGCGATGGTCAACGACCTGAAGCGGTCGACTCGCGGTGAGCTCGAGCGGGCGACGAACCAGCTGACGAAGCAGGCCAGCGACCTCCGCAGCCAGCTGGAGCCGCTCATCACCGAGTACGGCACGAAGGCGCTCCGCTGGGTTCGCCGCATCGGGGTGATCCTGGCGGTCTTGTACGTCGCGTACCTGATCATCTCGGCGCAGGTGCAGACCTCCCTCGTGGAGTGGGTCGGTGACCGGCTCGACGCGCTGCTGAGCGAGTAGGGTCACCGCCGATGGGTCGTGACGTGGACGTCTCCCCGGTCCAGGCGAAGGACCGCCGCGAGGCTGGTGATTTCGCCCGGTCGCTGGTCGGCCACCTCTCATCGGCGATGACGGTGAACGCCCTCAGGCTTGGCCAGCTGTTGGGACTGCTCGAGCCCCTCACCAACACCTGGATGACCGTCGCGGAGTTGGCTGTGGCGACCGGCACCCACCAGCGGCACCTGACGGAGTGGGCCGGCCTGCTCACGACGGCGGGGGTCCTGGAGGCCGACGAGAGCGGGGCTGAGGTCCGCTTCCACTTGCCGACTGCACATGCGGCTGCGCTGACGCTCCCCACGCCGTACAACATCAGCCCGATGGTGGCCATGGCCACCACGTCGGCTGCCACGCTCGAGGCTCAGGCGGAGACCTTTCGGACCGGCGGCGGGATCGGGTATGCGGACCGAGTACTGGATCCGGACATCACCGTGGACGCGCTGACCCGGAACCGGTACGACGCCCTGCTCATCGACAGCTACCTCGGGCAGGTCGATGAGCTGACCGCTCGACTCACCGAGGGGGCGCGGGTGCTCGAGCTCGGCTGTGGACGAGGCCATGCGTCCCGGCTCATCGCGAGGGCATTCCCCGCCTCGACCGTGGTCGGGCTCGACATCTCCGAGGCAGCGATTCACGCGGCCGGGGCCGCGGCAGCCGAGGCGGGCCTGGCCAACGCGAGCTTCGTGGTCGGCTCGGCCACCGAGCCCCCATCCGGCCCCTGGGACGTGATCGTTGCGTTGGACGTCATCCACGACCTGGCGGAGCCCTTCGCGGCCCTGACAGCCACCCGGGCAGTGCTGGCCGATGACGGACGGTTCGTGATGATCGACTCGGGTGCGCCACCAACCCTTGCCGAACGGTCCGAGCTCCCGTGGGCCCCGATGATGTACGGCGTCTCGCTGGCGCACTGCATGTCGGTGTCGCTGGCTCAAGGCGGGGAGGGCCTGGGGGCCATGTGGGGCCGCGAGGCGGTGCAGGACGCGCTCGCACGTGCGGGTTTCCAGGACGTCGCTGCGCATCAGCTCAAAGGCAACCCCATGGACCTCATGTACGTGGCGTCGCGCTGACGTCGACTGGGGAGGCGAGCCGCTCGTCGTCAGACGGACCCCCCGAGGCCCCGCCAGATCAAGGTGGCCGTGCGGGTCGGCCAGTGCTCGTCGACCGGTGTCCCCGCCAGCCGCTGGCCGTACAGGGACCCCGTGCACGTCGCGGCGGCGTGCTCCAGGTCACCGGAGGCGTCGAGCAGGCCCAGCTCGACAGCACGGCCGAGGATGTGCCGTAGCCGATCACGTCGTGGGGTGACGATCCGACTGCGGTAGAGGTCGAGCAACTCCCCGCCCTCCAACTGCAGCATCGCCCCGACCAGGGCGACGCCGCCGGGGCGGGTCACACCGTCCGCGAAGGCGGCGAGTTCAGCGATCAGGTCCGCGTGGGGGTCCTCGGTGTCAGGCCGGTCCGCTGCTCGGGACATGCTGGCGATGGCCGCGGTGGCGAGGTCCGCCTTTCCCGACCATCGTCGGTAGACGGCCTGGCGGCTCGTCCCGGCGGCCTCGGCAACGGCGGCGACCGAGAACGCGTCGTAGCCACGTTGTGCCAACTGATCCTGAGCGGCCTGCAGGACCGCCACGTCGATCGAGCTGTCACGGGGCCGGCCTGCGTGAGATCTGTGCTGCATCTTCACAGTCTATCGCTAGTATTACGCAACAGTAGTGTAACGATACGACCCACGGGAGTGTGTGATGGCTGGATCAGGTGGAGAAGACGACGGACGAAAGCGGGTTCTGCTGGTTGCCTCGAACCCGGCGGTCTCGGACCAGACCGGGTGGCCCATCGGCTTCTGGTGGGCCGAGCTGGTGCACCCGTACTGGGCCTTCGCGGAGGTTGGGTACGACATCGTGATCGCCAGCCCCGATGGCGGGAGCCTCCAGGCCGACGCCTACTCCGACCCGGAAGACGAGTCCGGGTACAGCGCCCATGATTTCCTCTCCCTCGGCTTCAAGCACAGTCCGCGACACGCGCAGTTGTTGGAGGACACGCCGGCGCTCGGCGACCTCGACGTGTCGACCTTCGACGGGGTGCTCTTCATCGGAGGGCAGGGCCCGATGTACACCTTCATGGGCTCTGCTGTGATAGCCGAGACCCTTCGCACCTTCTACGAGTCAGGAAAGCCGACCGCGGTGATCTGCCACGCGACGTGTGCACTGCTCGAAGCCACTGACTCGAGCGGCGAGCTGATCGTGGCCGGCAAGACCTGGACTGGCTTTGCCAACAGCGAGGAGCAGTACGCCGATCAGGCCGCCGGGCAGCAGATCCAGCCGTTTCGCATCGAGGACCGCGCGGCCGCCATGGAGAGCACGAACTTCATCGTCAACAAGCCGTTCGCGTCGTTCGCCGTGCAGGACGGCAACCTGATCACGGGTCAGCAGCAGAACTCCGGGACTGCGGCCGCCGAGCTGGTCATCCGCGCGCTGGGCGTCTGAGCCAGGACCGCGATTGACGTCCGGCCGGAGGTGCGGAGACTCGCAGGTCATGGACGTCGACTGGGACTCGCCGACGACGTGGCCCGACTGGCTGACGGCACCCATCACGCTCGCCGAGCCCGACGCTCGCTGGCTCCGGGCGGGCGGCGCTGAGGCCGCGCGACTCACCCATCTGCTCGGCGACATGGCCGACGGGCCGGTCGAGCACATCGGCTCCACTGCCGTGCCAGGACTACGTGCCAAGCCAGTCCTCGACTTCGCGGTCGCCAGTGCGCAGCGGGATGCGGCCGCGGAGTGGATGGCAGCGGCTCTCGGACCGGACTGGGTGCTGGTTCCCGACAGGCTGCACCCACTCCCGGTCCGTCTCCTGATCCGGGTCGTGGACGACCGCCGGCACACCCACCTCCAGATTCTCCACGCGGGCGATCCACATCTTGAGCGGCTGGTCGGCTTTCGTGATGCCCTTCAGGCGGACATCCAGGCCAGGCGGGCCTACGAGCACGTCAAGAATGCAGCGGCCGAGGCCCATGGCGAGGACCGTGCCCGCTACACGGCGCGGAAGGCCGAGATCGTCGCCTCGATCTTGCGAGGCGTCGGGATCGAGCCGGCAGAGGAGCACGTCGTTTGATCCACCGACTCCGCCTACTCCTACGACAGGGTGGTGGCGTCGGCGACAGACCAGCCCCCTGTTGCCTGACCACCGATGACAGCGATCTCCACACGACGCTCAGCTGTCGTCAGCGTGACTAGGGTGAGGGGTTCGGTCGTGGCGGACTCGACAGGGCCCATGATGGACTCGACCGTTGAAGTGCCGTCCTCGATCGTTGGGATCCCGAAGCGGTCGGTGAAGGCGTCCACGGAGAAGCCAGGCATCACCCCACCGGCCGTCAGGGCCACCAATCTGTCCGCGTCACCAGCGTCGTAGGCGGCGAGCCACGCAAGGGCCACTCCCTCTGCCGAGTCCAGTCCGGCGCTCGGGCTGGCTGCCAACTGACTGCACGCTGGTCGAGAATCGTCAAGTCGCTGGCTGGCCCGCGGGATCAGTTGTGGCTCTTGTATGAAGTCAGCGTCATCTGGCGAGGCCTGCGACAGACTGCTCAAGACACCAAATGGCGCCGCCGAGCGGCTGAAGCCAGAGGGCGAGCGCCACCACACCGCTATGCCAGTCGCCCGTAGAGCTTCGTCCACGTAGCCGATTGGCGCTGACTTATCCACGCACCCATTCGCATCCGCCCGCATGACGGGGTCGTCAACGTCCTGAGCCGTCGGCATCTGCCGGCTCTCACCATTGTCGTCCGGATCAATCGAAGCAGCTATCGCTACCTGGAATGGCTCTAGGGAGCCGGTCATCCTTGCCGCAAGCGAATCGCCGGGCGGACGGAGGACAACCGCCACATTGTCCTGGACGCGCGCGCTTGTGTCCCCGATCTCGACGCTGGCGACACCATTCGGGACGATGGCCGCCCACACGTCCGGGGCGGGGTCGTAGTCGCCGTCAACCAACTCCAACGGGAGGTGGCCACGCAACTCGAAGACAGCCTCCGTGGCGCAGGCCCCCGTCAACCCGTCTGCCACGCCGGTGACAAGGAGACAGATCGCGTCGGATGCGTCCCGAGTTACGTAGAAGGACAGACCCTCAACCGAGGTGGCCAGACGCATGTCGGGCTCCTCTGGCAGCAATGCCGCTGCCCAGGACTGGGACGCCTCGGGAGGCGGCACATCGTCCGCGTCGGCGGCGCGATCGAGCACGTACAGCGGCCCGTCCGGATCGGCCGCTGCCGAGCCGGACCGCATGTCCAGTGGTTCGGCGATCTGGCCAGGTCCGCGACTGAGCAGCAATGTTGCCAGACCCACGGTGAGTAGCGTCGCGACCAGGACCAGCGGAGCCGCGGGCGGCACGCCTCGCCGACGCGACCGCTCCCAGGCCGCATCCAGCTCCAGGGGTCGCGACGGGCTCGGAGCCGCCAGGTGGAGTCGACGACTGAGGTCGTCCTTGTTGGTGTTCATCGGTCTGCTCCTTCGTCTTCCAACGCCTTGCGCCCAGTGATGCCGGCGGCGGGCTCGCTGGCGCTGTTCGCGGTGGTGCTACCGCCTAGTTGGGGTGGTGTGGAAGTCGCCTGCCGGTCGCCGTTGACCGGGACGTCGGACCGGGTCTCGACAAGGCGTGGCCGCAGTCGTGCGGTAGCGCGGGAGAGGCGGCTACGAACGGTGCCTGGGGCGATGCCGAGTTCATCGGCGATCTCGACGGAGGCGAAGCCGAGGTGATGTCGCATGATCACGATCCGCCGGTCAATCGGTGCCAGACGTTGGAGTGCACGCTGGGGGTCCACTGAGTCGGACCGATCCGGTGCCGGACAGACCTGGGAGTTTGAGGACGTCAGCAGCCGCCGGGCCGCCCGCCCGACCGCGTTACGTCGATGATGGGAGCGGGCTCGATTGAAGGCGACGGTGAACAGCCACCGGTCGGGACGGCGCATCTCCCGGACGGCGTCCCAGCGTCGACACAACTCCACCACAGCGTCTTGCGCGAGATCTTCGGCGAGGTCATGATCGCCGCAGAACAGCCCGAGGGCGCCGACCAGTCGGGGGTGTACCTCCTCACAGAACGCAATGAGGTCGGGCGGGGTCCGGGAGATGTGGCCATGTGAGGTGCAGACGCACGACCACCCTCGGGTGTTGCAGAATGAGGTGTCACCTCGCTGCCCATATTTATGGGTTGCAGTATCGTAGGCGCTGTGAAGACCACGGTTGAGATCCCCGACGCGCTGTTCGCCGAAGCGAAGCTGGAGGCCGCCAGGCGGGGTGTCACCTTCAAGGCACTCATCGAGGAGGGTCTCGTGCAGGTACTTCGACCGGACGGGGCTGGTCACGACTTCACTCTCCCGGATGCCTCTGTCGGAGGTCGGGGAGCGAGGGAATGGCATTCGTTGTCGCACGATGAGCGACTGGCCCTGATCTACGACACGTGATCGCCGTCGATACCAACGTGCTGGTCTACGCACACCGGTCAGACTCGCCACTTCATGCGCAGTCGGCTGCCGTGGTGAAACGCCTGGCCGAGGGCGAAGGCCGATGGGCCATACCGTGGCCGTGCATCCACGAGTTCTACTCGACGGTGACCCATGCGAGGATCTACGACCCGCCGTCATCCCCATCTCAGGCGGCCGACCAACTGGACGCTTGGGTCGGCTCGCCGACGTTGCGTCTGCTGGGGGAGGGTCGCGACCACCTGAGGCGGCTCGTCGACTTGGCCATGGCAGCGGACGTGAGCGGCCCGCGGATCCACGACGCCCGCATAGCCGCCATCTGCATTTCCCATGGTGTGGATCACCTCGTCACGCTGGACCGGGACTTCTCACGATTCCAAGGTCTGTCACTGCGGAGCCCACTCGATCTGGCGGACTGAGCAGCGCGGACCAGCGCCCAGGCGAAGACCAGATAGCCCGCGAGCCAGCCGCCACCACCCAGCAGCGCCTGGGTGAGGTCCCCGACGGTTGCCGGATCACTGACCAGCTCGATCAAGCCGTAGGTCAGGCCGGCAGCCAGTGGCACCAGCACGAACAGGCCGAACCGAGCCCAGCGAACCGGCTGCTGCACGCTGAGCAGGGCCAGACCCTCCCCCCGAAGCCGAGTCAGTCCCCAGTGGCACAGGCCCATGAGCGCCGGAAGGAGGCCGATGGCGATCGGCGCCTGAACCGCGATCGTGACGAACGAGAAGAGCGCTGCCACCCCGAGCACGACGCTGTGCCGCCGCGAAGGCGAGGACGTGGGCACGGGTAGGACGGCCAACACGGCATGGCCGGCGGCCAGCACAGCCGTGCCCACCGAGATGGCGACCCCGAGCTGCAGCGTCGACCAGTCGATCTGCTCCGGCCCGTCGGCCAGCCACCACGTCGGCCACCAGGCTCCGAGGAACACGCCCAGCCCGATCAGCCATCCCGCCAGGCCTGCGGCCGACCCGTCCCGCAGGCGCCGACCGATCACCCACCAGCAGACCATGATCGACATGAGCATGTGCCACGCCAGCGAGGTGTAGGAGACGGTGAACACGGGCGCCTCGTACAGGACCGGCACCAGCAGCCCCTCCACCGCGAAGCCGAACACAGCGCCGGCCAACGCGACCCCCGGCAAGCTGTCGACCTGATAGTGGCGCAGTGTCCAGAGGAAGCACGCCGTGGGAAGGGCGTAGAAGGCGATCAGGGCCGGGCTGACAGCGTCGATCGGGTAGTACAGCAGTTCACTCACTGCAACGAGTGCCGTGGCCGAGGCAACGAGGGAGAGGATGGTTCGCATGGTGTGACGCTAGGAGCACGGGATCGCCCGCACCTCCGGCGAATCCCCGGACCCGACCCGGATCTGGCCCTGAGAAACTGCCCCGTCCCACGGGCGCTGGTACGGTGAGAGGCTCCTCCTCGTCAGTTGACAGGACGAGGTGGGCTTGACAACTCCACAGCGCGTTCACGCACAACTCCCCTCTCGGGGGCGACTGGTTTCGACGGGTGTCGATCGACCGCGAGAGAGCGAGCCGAGGATGTAGGGCTGCCTCGTTAAACCGCTCTACAACACATATGTGCTGAAGATAACTTCGCACTGGCAGCTTAACTAAGCTCCTGTCCGCCCGAGCCACCGCCTGAGGCAAGGGACCGGGCAACGCAACCAGGCTCAACCGCCGGACCGTCTCTCATGGGTTCGGCGGGACACCTAATCGTGAGGTACGGCGGACGGCAGGTCTGAGCCAAGGATGCCCCCGCCCGACAATCATCTTGGTTCTACGCTCGTAGCGCTCTCGGGGACGAGACATTCGGACGGGGGTTCGACTCCCCCCGCCTCCACTGGTCTTTGGCCGTGCCTACGGTCCGATGACGACTTGGTGTGGTGAGTGGACGCGCTTGGCGTTGCTGGTTACACCTATTCCATGGACGCGCTGCCAGCCGGGACTCTTCTCGGCAACTACCGTGTCCGGCGGGTTGCCGGGCGTGGGGCTGTCGGCGTGGTCTACGAGGCCGAGCACATGGTGTTGGGCCGCACGGTCGCGGTGAAGATGCTGAACCCGCGGCACGCCGACCAGACGGTGTTCCGCCAGCGATTCACCCGGGAGGGACGGGGCGCGGCCTCTGTCCAGCATCCGAACATCATCACCGTCTTCGACGCCGGTGAGCACGATGGCCGTCCGTACCTGGTCATGGACTTCGTCGACGGTCCCGACCTGGAAGAGGTGCTGGCCAGCCGCGGCGGTCGGTTGCCACCCGGAACGGCCCTCGGCATCTGCCGTGCCGTCGCCGATGCCCTCGACGCGGCCGCGAGCCAGGGCTTCGCCCATCGCGACGTCAAGCCGGCGAACATCCTGCTGGAGCAGTGGGGGAGCGGTGAGGACGAGGCGGCCCTGATGCCGCCGCACGTCTACCTGACGGACTTCGGGCTGATCAAGTCCTCCGGCGAGGTATCGGTCACCCAGACCGGCAGCTTCGTCGGAACCCTGCTGTACATGTCGCCGGAGCAGATCCAGGGCGGAGCCGTCCCGGCCAGCGACCAGTACTCGTTGGCGTGTGTGCTGTGGGAGTGCTTGACCGGCGCGCCACCCTTCAAGCCCGAGAACGACGAACCGCTGTCCCTGCTGTCGGCCCATCTCCACACGCCCCCGCCCGTGTTCTCCGAGAGTCCCGGGTTCGGCGCGCACGCCATGCTGGACGCCGTCTTCCGGCGGGCTCTGGACAAGGACCCGGATGCTCGATACGACAGTGCCGGACAGTTCGTCGACGCAGTGGCCGCGGGGCTGAACGCACCCGACTCCACGGTGGTCTTCCCCGTGATGGAGCCGACTCCACCGCTGCCGCAGAACCTCCCACCGGAGCTCCCACCCGACAAGGAGATCGTCGAAGCGTCGGATGGTCCGGGCGTACCGCCAGCACACTCGACCGAGGAGTCGTCACCCCCGGCGTCGGACATTTCGGCGGCCCGGACCGAGGAGCGTGCCCGGCCGCCGTCGATGGTGCCGCCGCCAGCCCCACTCTCGGGTCCGCCGATCGCTCCACCGGTGGCTTCCTACACCGCCGGAGAGCTGCCGGCTGAGGGCACCCATCGCCCTCGTGACCCGGCACGACGGAGGGTCTTGGCGCTGGTTGCCTCGGCGGTGGTGATCGCCGGCGTGCTGGCCGCCCTCGCCCTCCGCCAGACCGCTGATGAGCCGACGCCAGCCCCCTCGCCGGTTGCCGCAGCGGCACCGGCGACCTCGTCTGGGCCGAGTCCCTCCGTCGAGCCAGTTGCCACCTCGGTCGAGGCAACCGCGACCCCGGTCGTCGCATCGGCCACCTCGCCGCCCGAGCCCACGTCGCTCGCTGACCAGGGTCGGATCGCCTTCGTCGGCGGCGGCGACATCTGGGTCAGCCACGTCGACGGGACGGCGGCCATCAACATCACCGAGGGAGCGTACGAGAACCCGGCCCAGCCGGCCTGGCGACCAGGGACGCAGTCGTTGGTGTTCTCCTCCGAGGTCGGCCTGCAGTTGGCCGATCTGTCGGGCGGGGATGACGCCATCACCATCGCAACGCTGACGAACAACGGCCGACACTCCGACCCGGCCTGGTCGCCCGATGGCACCCGCCTGTTGGTCAGCGTCCCGGTTGAGGGAGACGACCGCGACCTGGCCTTGCTCGAGCCCGGCGGCACGCCGCAGCCGATCGGCTTGGTCCAGGAGTTGGAGGGAGAGCGGGATCAGGTGCTGGCCCAACGACCGACCTGGCAGCCGGATGAGAGCCTCATCGCCTTCCAACTGACCGACGATGACGGGCCGCGGATCTGGATCGCCTCACCCGACGGATCGAATCCTGCTCCGTTGACGGGAGCGCCCGAGGGCCGGGCGTACCACCCGGCGTTCCAGCCGGGAGACGGAGCAACGCTGCTGTTCAGCCACACCCCCTCCGACACCGGAGTGACCGAGCTGTGGCGCGCCGACCTGAACACCTTCGAGGTCAGCCGCCTCGATACCGAGGACGGGGTCGATGTCGAGAACGCGGATTACTCCCCCTGCGGCGATGTGGTGGTGACCGAGGTTGGGACGGGGGACATCGACGAGTTCGGGCTGGTGGCTGCAGATGGGGCCATGGAACCCGCGGTTCGGATACCGGCTCCGCCCTCGGTGAACGGCATCACCGACCCGGCGTGGCAGGGCCAGAGCTGTCCGTAGGTCGCGGTCAGAACTTCTGCAGACGGCGCTGGACCCAGCTTCCCAGCGAGACTGCGACGGCGACCGCCCAGACCATTGCCGTCACCACGGAGCCGGCGTCCAGCCGGCCCTGCGTGGTCACCACCGGAACCAGCAGGCCGATCAACGCGAGCAGCGGGCCTCGCAGCAGGTGGAAGGCGAGACGGCCGTAGCCGGATCCACCGCTGTACAGCCATAAGCCATCGGCCGGCGGACCGGAGGCGGGCACGGCAGCGGCCGAGATCAGGATCGTGGTCATCGCAGCCGTGACCAGGGGTGACCACGGCCCCAGCGCAGCTGGCAGCCAGCCCACCGTGGCGAAGATCGCGACGACGGCCGTGGCGAGGACCCAGAGCACCACAGCTGGGACGGCGAGGTGGGCCGGTCCGACTGTCGTGACGGGCTCGGGGAGCGTTCGCAGGGCGAAGCGCTGCTCATCCTCGACCCGCAGTGGCTCGATGATCACACCGGCCGCCGCGTAGGCCAGTCCGACGGCCAGCGGGACCGCCAGGAGTCTCGGGTCCAACTCCCCCTCCGCCAGTGCCCCGCCGGCCATCGAGGCAACACCCTCGATCCCGGTGCCGAGGGCCGCAGCTGCACCGATCAGCCACAAGGCGGCCTGCACGATCCGCCGAGGCTGCCGCAGCAGGACCGTCAGGCCGATCCACGGGATCAGCAGTTGTCGGCGTCGAGGCATCGGCAGGCGTCGTCGCGACCGGCCGATCAGTGCTCGGACCACACGATCGCGGGCCTGCGCGGCGCCGCGGAAGTCGGCGAAGTACACGGCGGCCGCGGTCACCTGAGCACTCGTCGCCGAGCGGCGGCGCAGCTCCTCGAGCGGCACTGCGCCGGCACGCCGCCAGGCCATGGCGACCAGAAGGACGGCGAATCCGACGAGAACGCCCGCCGCGATCACGCCGGGCAGCTGCTCGACCACGACCCCGGACCCTGCCCGCAGCCGGGTCGACGCTTCCTCCGGCGCGTGGGCCGATCCGAGCAGCGCAGCGGTGGCCCAGCCCCAGGGACCACTGGCCAGCGTCGCCCGCACGACCGGGCGGCCAGGAAGGGCTCCGAGCGACACCAGCGCCAGAGCTGCGCCGAGGATGATCAGCAGGGGGCCGCCAGCTCGCACGAGCAGGCGTGCCGCCGACCGGTGGACCTCGACCAGCCAGCCGAGCGACGCCAGCAGCAGCCCGTAGGCCGCGCCACACGCGGCCGCCGTGCCGAGCAGTCGAGCGGCCACGCCGGGATCCTGCGCATCCAGCCCGATGGTCAGGAGGTAGCTGACTGCCAGACCGACCATGGCCAGCGCACCGACGACCGCGGCGACCACGAAGGCTCGTCCGAGTCGAGGGGTGATCAGACGGCGACGCGCGAACGGCAGGCTGAACAGCCACGCGACGTCGGCCCGGGCCACCACCACCGGGCCGGTCCAGGCCGCCAGGCGGAGTCCCGCGATGGTGAGCATCGCGAGGGCGATCGGCAGAGCGGCGGCGATCCGGTTGTCCAGCGCTGCGATCTGGTCGGCCGGCATCCGGCTGACGAAGTCGAACGCCTGGGTGACGCTGTAGACCAGCGGGATGCCGATGAACAGCGCCAGATAGGCCTGGTACAGCTGGTCGCCCAGCGTGGCCTTCCGATGCCGGTCCTGGACCCGCTTGCGCAGCCGGCGGGTGTCGGCGAGGACGGCATCGGGGTTGGTGAACTCGGCCAGCGTGCTCATCGAGACGCGATCATGTCAGTCCGAGTTCGGCGGCCTCGGGAGAGGCGTCGATGACATCCCAGTCGCCCTCGGCGACGACGTGGCCGTGCTCGAGCAGCACCACCCGGTCCGCCAGTTGGCGGGCGAAGGCGGGGGAGTGGGTGGAGAGCAGCACCGCTGCGCCACGGTTGCGGGTCCGGTCGAGGCGGTGGGCCAGCAGGCTCTGCGCGGCAGGGTCCAGCCGTAGAACCGGCTCGTCCAGCACGAGCACCTTGAAGGGCCGGATGAACGCGCAGGCCAGTTGGGTGCGCTGCTGCAGACCAGCGGACAACTCCTCGGGGACGTGGTCGCGATGGGCATCAAGCCCGAACTGATCGATGATCTGCCCCAGCCGCCGGTCGAAGGTGTCCTCGTCCAGTCGCTCGCCGAGCCCGTGGCCGACCGCGGTCAGCTCGATGTGCTCCTCGACGGTCATGTCGGCGTAGAAGACGGGGGAGTCCGAGACGTAGGCCAGCGCCCGCCTGGCCGTGGTGGCCTCCGGCTCGGTGAACGGGTCGGCGCCTGTCACGCGGACCGTCCCGGACGTAGGTGGAACCAGACCTGCGATGGCGGTCAGGGCGGTGGTCTTGCCGGAGCCGTTGTGGCCCAGCAGGGCGACGCACTCACCTGCGTCGAGGTGCAGGTCCAGACCGTCGAGCGCAACGGCCGTGCCGTAGGTGCGACGCAGCTGGGTGACCGTCAGCAGGCTAGACACCGGCTCGATGCTACGCGGGGCGTGATCCGGTGCCTGCTCGGTCGGGATGGGTGGACTTCCCACCCCGAGTGAGTGGGAAGTCCACCCACCACGCCTGGGCACCGCCGGCTTGCGGTTGGAGGGCCGCTAGAGCAGACGGCGGGTCACGCTTCGAGCGACGTCGGCCACCTCGGCCAGGAAGTCCTCCTGAGCCCCGTTCGCCGGGTCCTCCCTGGTGTCGATGGCGTAGGCGATGACCAGTCGCGCCGCCCTGCCGTCGGGCTTCAGGCGCAGCACCCGACCCAGCCGCTGGATCATCTGCCGTCGGGTCCGGAAGGCCGCCAGCACCACGGCGAGCTCGGCATCGGGCACATCGACGCCCTCATCCAGCACGCGGGGGGCGGTGACGGCCTGCAGGTTGCCGTTCGCGAACTGAGCCAGCCGAATCCGTCGCTTGTCGCCGGGCAGGTCGCCGTGGATCTCCTCCGCCTGGACGCCACCCCGCCGGAGCGCAACCGCCGCCTGCTCCGCTTGCTCGACGGTGTCGGTGAACACCAACGTCCTGGTCCCGGCCGTCGCCAACCCGCCGGCCAGCGACTGCACGACCGCCAGCTTCGCGCCCGCCTGCGCCGCCACATCCCGCCGGCCCCGCAGCGCCGACAGGTACGCCCGGGCCGCGACCACCTCTCGGGCGACGCGGGTGTTCGGTCGACCCTCCGCGCCGGCGGACAGCTTCGCCGCCGCCGCGATCAGCTCCAGCGGTGACTTGGGCAGCCCGTGGGCGACCAGCTCCCGACGATGGTCCCGCACCCGGGCGTCGGCCTTGTCGTAGGCCGACCGCTCCCCAGCAGTCAGCGGTACGCCCACCAGCTCGATGTCGAACGGGGCGATCACCCCGTCGCCAGCGGCGTCGGCGAAGGTGTACTCGGCCACGACCCCGCCGAAGTACGGCCCGAGCACGTCGATCAGCCCGTCGTCGTTGCGCTCGTAGGTGGCCGTCAGCGCCAACCGCATCAGGAAGTCCGGTTTGAGCGCCTCACCCCAGGTCGGTGCCCCGTAGCGGTGGGCCTCGTCGGCAACCAGCAGACCCACGGCGCCGTGCGGCAACTCGACCGGGACGGCGGCCGCAGAGTGTGGCGTTGCGATCACCACGTCGAACTCGAACAGGTCGTCGGGACATCCGCCGCCGAGCTGCCCGACGCGGGCACCGGGGATGAGGGTGCGGATCTGTGAGCGCCACTGTCCCAGCAGGTCCAAGGTCGGCACGATCACCAGTGCCCGGCCACCCTGTGCCAGGCAGGCTCGGACGGCGGCGATCGCCAGTCGGGTCTTCCCGGTGCCCGTCACCGCCTCGACGACGCCCTGGCAGCCGGCGGTGGCCCAGGCGGCGAACGCGTCGATCTGCCAGTCGCGTAGGTCGAGGCCCTCCAGCGGCGAGGCCGTGCTGACCGGCGGCGCAGCATCCGGCTCGGTGAAACAGGGGTCGACGGACCACACCTGTCGGCCCAGGACCTCCTCCCGCGTGAACTGGCCGTCACGGGTCAGCGCACGCTCGACCAGGGTTCTCGAGGCCCGGCCCGCGCCCGCAGCCTTGACGGCCCGGACAAGCGCGGGCAGCGGCGTCGGCCCGCGGTCGGTCAGGACGTCGGCGATCACAGCAGCCAGAGCGTCGGTGGAGGTCACGTCATCACGGTAGGCGGGTGGTGCGACAGTCCAACGTGCGCTGTGCACAACCACGGCCCCGCGGCCCTGAGCGTGACGGCTCTTCTGACCGGGAGCGGGGTGCGTGCAACGCTCAGGCGCCGACGCGCCGGCCCCGGACCCACGCGTTCCGCGCCGGCCTCAGGCGTCCTGGACAGGGCGGGAGCGACGACGGCGTGGCCGCCACCCTCGCCGCTTGCGGTCCCGCGAGCGTTCCTCCGCCTCCCTGGTCTGGCTCGCCTCGACCATCAGCTCGTGCAGCCGGTCACCCTCGGGGCCGGCGGGCCGCTGATGCAGCTCGGCCAGCGGACCAGTCGGCCCGTACACCAGCAGCCGGTTGCCCGGCTCGACGGATGTGTCCCCGCGCGGGGCACCCAGATAGACCCCGTTGGGCCGTTCCACGCCGAGGACCAGCATCCCCTCGTCGGTCAGCCGTGAGTCCGCCAAGGTCTGTCCCGACATCCAGTGCCCCTCGTCGACCTTGATCCGGTCCACCCCGTAGTGCATGCCCAGGTGCAGCAGGCCGTGGTAGTCGCCGACGTCCAGATCGGTGTACCGCCGCAGGACCAGCTCGGCGATCTTCGCGATGGCTCGGGAGAAGCGCTGGCTGCGCGCCAACATCAGCAGCACCAACAACCCGACGATGACGGCGGCCAGCGCCACGACCGTGTTCCCGAACGTGTCGATGCTGCCCAGCGCGCGCGAGAGCGAGGCGATCCCGGTCACCAGACCGGCGTTGCCGATCAGCATGAGGGTCAAGTAGATCTGGCGGCGGGCGGGGTGGCCCATGACCTGCTCCGCCTCGCGGGTCCCGAGCCCGGTGGACGACAGCGCCGAACGGGCCTGGAAGTGCGCGACCTGGGGGCTCATCCCGGTGAGGGTGAGGGCCACGGCCGCCACGCGGGTCACGAGCAGCGACAGCAGCACCACGACGAACAGGATCAGCAGGCCGTCCATGATCAGTCCTCCGCAGCCGTGTCGAGCAGCAGCGACTGGCTGCCGCGTCCGAGGGGCCCCTGCACATCGTGGATCACCGAGGTGGCCAGCCCCACCCCGTGGTTGGTGAGGGTTGTCCGCGCGTCCAGCCCGATCCACTCGCCTGCGGGCAGGCGGGTCAGGTACACCGTGAGGTCGGGGTTGATGAACAGGCCCTGGAAGCGGGCCGAGATCCCGTTCCCACTGTCCGCTGCCGTCAGAACCCGCGCCAGCGGGGTCGTCGGTTCACTGTCCAGCAGCGGGTATCGCATGCGCAGCCACGCGATGGAGGGTCCGGGGGCCGACCAGCCGCCGCGGACGAATCGGGTCTCGATCGCCTGGATGTATCCGGTGTGCCGCACTTCCCGGAAGAAGGACGTGGACTCCTCGGCGGCGTCGGGCCCGGGGATGGGATCACCCTCGACGACCGGACCGTGGATCACCCCCGAGCCGTCGTCGGCTGGGATCACCGGCAGCTCGCCGGTGCGGATGCGCCAGGCCCGAGCCGAAAGCAGGTGGCCGCCCTGGTCGTCGTGCAACTCGGCCTCCAGCAGCTCCACCTTGTGGCCAGGTCGGGCGACCCCGGTCGTGACGTGCAACCGCGTGATCGGGACGGGGCGGCGGATCTCGACGGTGAGCCTGACGACCTGGGCGTCGTCCCGCGCGTGGTGGGCCAGCACGGTCTGGCCGATGAGGGCAGCGGGCGGGCCCCCGTGCTGGGCTCTGGGGTCCCAGGGGCCCCGTGTGTGATCGGTGGCGGTGACGGTTCGCTGCGCGTCGTCGTGGTCCTCGAGGACGAAGAAGGATTCGGACACGGGCTGATAGTAACGACCAGGTGGGGTGGTCGAGCCGTGTGGTTAGGGTGGAGGCAATGAGCGCCCCGACCCCGGCCCCATCAGCCGCCACGACGAGGCGTCTGACCGAGTTCAGCCACGGCGCGGGGTGTGGCTGCAAGATCGGTCCGGATGAGCTTGCCGACGTCCTCGGCCGACTGGCACCGCCTCGACATCCCGACCTCCTGGTGGGGTCCGACACCGGCGATGACGCTGCGGTGTGGCGGTTGGGTCCCGACCGCGCCCTGGTCCTGACCACGGACTTCTTCACGCCACTGGTCGATGATCCGCGGACCTGGGGACGGATCGCCGCCACGAACGCCGCCAGCGACGTCTACGCGATGGGCGGGACACCGCTGATCGCGCTCAACCTGGTGGCCTGGCCGGTCGACCAGCTCGGCCCGGAGATCCTGGCGGAGGTGCTCCAGGGCGGCGCCGACGCCGCCGCCGATGGCGGGTGGTTGGCGGTCGGTGGCCACTCGATCGACGACCCCGAGCCGAAGTACGGCCAGGCCGTGGTCGGCGAGGTCCACCCCGACCAGATCATGACCAACGCGGGCCTGCGCCGCGATGACGTCCTGGTCCTGACCAAGGCGCTCGGTACCGGGGCGATCACCACGGCGGTCAAGTTCGAGAAGGCCGAACCCGAGTGGGTGTCCTCGGCCATCGTGTCGATGTGCACCTTGAACAAGGTCGCAGCCCTGGCGGGGGTCGCCGCCGGTGTCACGGGAGCCACTGACATCACCGGCTTCGGGCTCCTCGGACACCTGAAGAAGATGGCCGCGGCAAGCGGCGTGGACGTGGCGATCGACGCCGCCACCGTGCCCGCCCTACCGGGTGCCCGCGAGGCGCTCGGCCGTGGCATGATCTCCGGCGGCACCCGGCGCAACCGGACCTGGGCCGAGGACGTCGTCACGATCGGTGAGGGGGTGTCGGAGGAGGACATCTGGCTCCTCGCGGACGCTCAGACCTCCGGCGGCCTGCTGCTGGGCGTGGCCACCGATCAGGTCGAGCAGGTGCTGTCGACGCTGAAGGACGCTGAACTGCCGGCGGCAGCGATCGGGCGGGTCACCGGCGCCGGCGTCGGTCACATCAGCATCCGCGGCGCGAGCGCCGCAGGCTGACCGTGGCGGCCAACGACACCTACCTCCACGGTCACGCCGAGCCGGTGCTGCGCAGCCATAGGTGGCGCACCGTGGAGAACTCCGCCGCCTACCTGCTGCCCCATCTCCGGGAGGGCCAGGACGTCCTCGACGTCGGCTGTGGGCCGGCCACGATCACGATCGACATCGCGACCCGGTTCCCGACCAGTCGCGTCGTCGGGATCGACCCGGTCGGTGCTGTCCTCGAGGGCGTTCCGACGACTGAGATCCCCGCCAACCTCACCCTGCGGGTCGGTGACATCTTCGACGAGGACCTGCCCGCCGGCAGCGCCGATGTGGTCCACGCTCATCAGGTCCTGCAGCACCTGGCCGATCCCGTCGACGCGCTCCGGCGGATGCGACGCCTGTGCCGCCCCGGTGGCGTGGTCGCGGTCCGAGATGTGGACTACGGGGCCATGAGCTGGGCTCCTTCCGATCCCGAGCTCGATGCCTGGTACACCGCGTACGCCGAAGCTGCGACGCGCGACGGGCATCAGCCGAACGCCGGTCGGCACCTGCTGGGCTGGGCGCTCGACGCCGGCTTCACCGATGTCACTGCCTCCGCCTCGGTGTGGTGCTTCGCCACCCCGACGGAGCGCGCGTGGTGGGCAGAGATGTGGGCCGACCGCGTGACTGATCCCGCGTCCCGCCTCAGCGGGCGGTTGGAGCAGACCGGCCGTGGGGCCGACGAACGCGCCGCGATGGCCGCGGCCTGGCACCGCTGGGCTGCCGCCCCCGACGGGTGGTTCGCCGCGGTCCACGGTGAGCTGATCGCCCGCGTACCCTCGTCCGCTCCATGAACGCAGGGCGGACCTCGTGACCCAGGCGCCGATGAGCGGCCGGCTCGACCTGCCCGGTGACATCCGCGACGAGATGTTGATCCACGCCCGCAGCGACGTGCCATACGAGACCTGCGGGCTCCTCGCGTCCGACGCCGACGGGAACCTGGCCGGTCACTGGCCGGTGGCCAACGCCGACCGGTCGATGACGTGGTTCAGGATGGACCCGAAGGATCAGCTGCGGGCGATGCGGGCCATGGACGATGCGGAACTCGAGTGGTCCGGCATCTGGCACTGCCACACCCACACCGAGCCCTTTCCCTCGCCGACCGACATCGACCAGTCGGTGCACTGGCCCGGCATCGTCGCGGTGATCGTGTCGCTGCAGGACCCCGATCCGGTCATCCGGGCCTTCGACATCGCTGACGGCGAGGTGACCGAACGAGTTCTCACTGTTGATGGGAAGGAACAGGACCGCGGCGCTGTTTAGCCTCATCAGCACCACGTCCGTCCACCGACGGCGCTGTTGATCTCGAAAGGTATTCAGTTCCATGGCCGTCTCGGTCCGCGTCCCCACCGTTCTCCGCAAGCACACCGACGGCAACGCCACGGTGGAGGGAGATGGCGCAACCATCACCGCTCTGCTGGCCGACCTCGCTGACCGCCACGCCGGTCTGACCCAGGCCATCACCGCCGAGGACGGCGGGCTGGCCGGCTTCATCAACGTCTACCTGAACGACGAGGACATCCGCTTCATGGACGGTGTGGACACTGAACTGCGTGACGGCGACGAGTTGAGCCTGCTGCCGGCCGTCGCGGGTGGCAGCTGAGGTCGGCAACGGGAGCCACGATCGTGCAGCTTGCAGCCGTGGCGTGGGTTGGCCCCCGATCGTGACCGATCATGCTTGCCAGCAGCCTCGCTGATGCGGTCGGGCGGACCCCGCTGGTCCACCTGCCGAACCTCTCTCCGCCCGGCTACGAGATCTATCTGAAGCTGGAGGGACTGAATCCCACCGGCTCGATCAAGGACCGCGTTGCGGCCTATCTGCTGGCCGCGGCCGAGAAGGCCGGACGGTTGCAGCCCGGCGCTCGGATCCTCGAGCCGACCAGCGGCAACACCGGCATCGCCCTGGCCGCGCTGTGTGCCCCGAGGGGGTACAAGCTGACCTGTGTACTGCCCGAGAACACCTCGGCCGAGCGCACGCAGTTGCTGGAGCTCTACGGTGTTGACATCGTCTACTCGCCGGCGACCGAGGGGTCCAACGGCTCCGTCCGCGTAGCCCGTGAGATGGCCGAGGGCGACCCGGACGTGTTCATGCCCTTCCAGTACGGCAACCCCGCCAACCCACGTGCCCACTACGAGACCACCGGCCCGGAGATCCTGGCCGACCTGCCCGATGTCGCTGCGGTCGTGGCCGGTCTCGGCACCGGCGGGACGGTCACCGGTGTGGGGCGTCGCCTGTGGCAGGCCAACCCGGACATCAAGATCTTCGCCGCCGAGCCCGAGTACGGGGACCTGGTCTACGGCCTGCGCAATCTGGACGAGGGCTACGTGCCCGAGGTGCTCGACCAGTCGGTGTTGTCCAGTCGCATCAAGGTGAACTCCCTGAAGGCCCTGACGGCCACACGGGAGTTGGCTGCGGCCGAGGGGATCTTCGCCGGGGTGTCCACCGGCGCCTCGCTTGCCGTCGCACAGCGCATCTGCGACCCGCGTCGACTTCCACAGGGGTCGAAGGTGGTGGCCATCTCACCGGACGGCGGGTGGAAGTACCTCTCGACCGGGGCCTACGCGCCGGGGGACACGGCTCAGATCGCTGAGAAGATCTCGGGCACCCTCTGGGCCTGAGCCTCGTGGACCGACCGTTCGAGGGGACAGGGAGGAGCAGTTGTGGAACGATCGGTTCGTAACGGCTAGTCTTGCGTCATGGCCCGCCCACGAACGTTCGACCCAGACTCGGTTCTGGACCGAGCTGCCGAGATCTTCGTGGAGCAGGGTTTCGCGGCCGTCGGCATCGAGACCCTGACCGACGAGCTGGGGCTCTCCCGGAGCTCGATCTACGGCGCCTTCGGATCCAAGCAGGGGCTGTGGCTGCAGGCGCTCGGTCGCTACCGCCACCACGCCCTCGAAGGGCTTCGAGAGGTGCTGTCTGCAGAGGGGGACGTCCTGCCCGCGGTCACGGCCCTGCTCGACGCGATTCGCGTGTCCGTCGAGGAGGGTGTGGACGCCCGTTGTCTGGTCGTGCTCGCCGCCTGCGAGCGGGGCGCGACGGATCCCGACACCGCAGCCGAGGTGTCCCAGCAGTTCGCGGCGATCGACACGCTCCTGCACGACGCGCTGGTCCGAGCCGTGAGCCGGGGCGAGCTTGCCCCGGATGTCGACGCCGGAGGGCTGGCCTCGCTGATCTCGGCAGTCATCTCCGGCGTCCGGGTGAAGGCAGCCGCCGAGGGGGCCAACCCGGTGGCCATCCGAGCCCTGCATCACATGACCGGACTGCTCGACGCCGCTCGATCCGCGCCGGCCACGGTCTGAGCTCCGAGCCGGTGGCGCGCCCTACCTATTGCTACCCAGATAACGGAACGATCGTTCCCTAACCAGAGAGGACATGACATGACCCGCACCGCACTCGTCACCGGAGGAAGTCGGGGGATCGGACGCGCCACAGCGCTCGCCCTCGCCGACGACGGACTCGACGTCGCCATCACGTACCGTTCCTCAGCCGATGCCGCGGACGCCGTCGTCGAGGAGATCGCGGGGCGCGGTCGACGCGCCATCGCCATCCAGTCGGATCAGAGCAACACCGGCCAGACTGCGGCGGCCGTGGACCGGACGGCGCAGGAGTTCGGCGGACTGGACGTCGTGGTCCTGAACGCCGGGGTCGCTGAGGGTCGACCGCTACCTGATGCCGACGACGAGCTGTACGACCACATCATGGACACCAACGTGAAGGGTGTCTTCGCCGCTGCCCGTGCGGCCAGCCACCACCTGGGGGAGGGCGGCCGGATCGTCGTGCTGGGCTCCATCAACGCCGACGTGGCCTTCGTCCCCGGCATGACGCTGTACGCGACCTCCAAGGCCGCGGTGCAGGGCATGGTCCGCGGGTTGGCGCACGACTTCGCCGCGCAGGGCACAACCGTCAACGCCGTGCAGCCCGGCCCCGTCGACACCGACATGAACCCGGCGGACGGTCCCATGGCCGAGATGCTGACGCCGATGGTCGCGCTGAAGCGCTACGGACGGGCGGAGGAGATTGCCGCCCTGGTTCGCTTCCTCGCCTCGGAGGAGTCGAGCTACATCACGGGGGCAGCTCTCACGATCGACGGCGGCGTGACGGTTTAGCGCCGCGCCGTCGTGGGCTCCCGCACCACAAGACCGAGCGCCCGCGCCTCCGCGACGAAGCGTTCCGCCTGTGGGGTGGTCGCCGTGGACCGGCACAGCAGCACCTCCTCGTGAGATGTGTTGGCGACCAGCCGGTGCGCTGGTCGGCCAGCGTGGTGGCGGGAGACCCAGCGGAGGTCCGTCACCTCGCTCACTCGGAGTGCAGCGGATGGGGAGGCGATGGTCTCCGGCGTGACGCGCAGCCCCTGGCCAGCCAGGCGGCTGCTCTGCCATGCCACGATGATCCCGGCCAGCACCAGGGCCACGTACCCCTCCGTGGCGTTGTCCGGTCTGAACACCACGGCAGTTGTCCCGGGGAGGGCCAGCGCGACGATGGCCAGCCCCAGGTTGATCGCCGTCTGGCGACGGGCCCAGCGGAACGGGACGAAGCCCTCGCGGATCAGAGCGCCTGCAGGTTCCGGATGGCGGTGGCCATCACCGCCACGCCGATGGGCAGGGCCGACTCGTCGAGATCGAAGCGCGGACTGTGCAACGGCGCCTCGATCCCGAGCTCGGCATTTCCCACGCCTAGCCGATACATGCAGATCTCGACGCCGGTATCGCCGAAGTGGAAGAAGTCCTCCGACCCCATCGACGGCTCGTCCTCGAGGATCACGTTCTCGGGGCCCAGCACCTCTGTTGCGGCGGTGGCCACGACCGCAGTCGGACGGGGGTCGTTCAGGCCCACCGGGTAGCCATTGGTGACCTCGACCGTGGCGGTGGCGCGGTGGGTCTGGGCGACGGAGTCGGTCAGCTCGGCCACGCGCTTCAGCAGGAACTGCCGGATGGACTTGTCGAGTGACCGCACGGTCAGCTCGAGCCGGACCTCGTCAGCGATCACGTTGGGGCGCGTCCCGCCGTGGATGGAGCCGAACGTCAGTACGACGGGCTTGACCGGATCGATCTCCCGGGTCAGCAGCTGCTGGGCCGCGGTGACGAGGTTCGCTGCGACCGGGATCGGGTCGATCGTCGTCTCCGGGTGGGCGGCATGGCCGCCCTGACCCTGGATCGTGATCGTGATCTCGTCCACCGACGCCGTGACCGGTCCGTGCCGGTAGGCGACCTTGCCGGCGGGGACGTGGCTGGCGCAGTGCAGCGCGAGGATCGCGTCGTGGCTCACACCCTGCAGGGCACCGGCCTGGACCATCGGCAGAGCGCCGCCGTCTCGCTCCTCAGCCGGCTGGAAGTAGAGCCGAACCGGCTTTGCCGGACGCGCGACCGTGGCCAGCAGCTCGGCCACACCCAGCTGGACGGCGACGTGTCCGTCGTGCCCGCAGGCGTGCATGACCCCGTCGTTGCGTGACCGGTAGCCCTCGCGCCCCTCCGCCTCGGTGATGGGCAGGGCGTCCATGTCAGCGCGCAGCCCCACCGCACCGTCCTGGCTGCGGCTGCCCGGGATGGTGGCGACGATGGCCGTCCGCAACACCCGGCGATGCTCGATCCCCATCGCGTCCAGGACCCCTTCGACGTAGGCGCAGGTGGCGTGCTCCTGGCCTGACAACTCCGGACCTGCGTGGATCGTGCGCCGGTGCGCGGTGACCCGCCGGGCCAGCCCCTCGGCCGCAGAGAGGATCTCGGCGGCGCTCAGCTCTGCCAGCTCTCCGGGTCCGTCCATGGAGCCATACTGCCTGCCGGTGCCCGGACGTGGGCCGGTCGTCCGAATCTCCTGCCCGACCGGGAGGCGACCCTCGCCTACTCTCGCATCATGACTGACACCTGGGAGGTCCGGCCCTCCGGTCCGCTGTCCGGCGACGTCGAGGTTGCCGGATCCAAGAACGCCGTCACCAAGCACATGGTTGCTGCGCTGCTGGCCGACACCCCCTCGACCATCAACAACGTCCCCGACGTCGGCGATGTCACCATCACCGCCAGCATCCTGCGCTCGCTCGGCGTGGGCGTGGAGCGGTCGGGCAAGGCCGTCACGATCGACCCCAGCGGACCGCTGGACCGGGAGGTGTCGGTCGAGTACACGGGTCTGAACCGGATCTCCATCCTGCTCCTGGGCCCGCTGGTGCACCGCAGCGGTGAGGCGTTCGTGCCCATGCCGGGGGGCGACAAGATCGGCCGCCGACCCATCGACTTCCACGTGGATGCACTGACGGCATTCGGTGCGACGGTCGAGGAGACCGAGAAGGGTGTCATCGCCCGGGCCAGTCGGCTTCGCGGCGCCCGAATCGACCTGCCCTACCCCTCGGTGATGGCGACCGAGGCCGTCCTCATCACCGCCTCGTTGGCGGAGGGGCGGACGGTGCTGACCGGCGCGGCCACCGAGCCCGAAGTGCTGGAGTTGGCCCTGTTCCTGCAGCGCATGGGGGCCCAGATCCAGCGGCAGCCCGGCCGACGGTTCGTCATTGACGGTGTCAGCACGATGCACGGGGCATCCACGACCCTCGCGGGGGACCGCCTGGAGGCGTTCAGCTACCTGGTGGCCGGGCTGATCTCCGGGGGGCAGGTTCGGGTGAAGGGTTGCCCACAGGCGTCGCTGACGATCGCCCTGACGACGCTCCAGTCGATGGGAGCCGACCTGCAGATCACCGACGAGTACGTCGCAGCCCGTCAGACCCTGCCGCTGCAGTCCGTGGCCATCCACACCGACACCCACCCGGGGTTCGCCACGGATTGGCAATCGCCGCTGCTGGTGCTGATGACCCAGGCCGAGGGTATGAGCGTCCTGCACGAGACGGTCTTCGAGGATCGTGTGAAGTACCCGGCAGACGTCATCGACGCCATGGGCGGGGAGATCGAGATGTTCAACACCTGCCTCGGCGGGCCGAACTGCCGGTTTGCGGACCGCAACGCCAAGCACTCCGTCGTGGTCAAGGGCATCAGCAAGCTGGTGGGGGCCGAGGTGGAGATCCCCGACGTCCGGGCCGGCTTCTCCGGTGTCATCGCAGCGTCAGTTGCCGATGGGATGTCCCGCATCTCCGGTGTTCGACACCTGGAGCGGGGCTATGACAACCCCTTCGACCGCTTGAGCGGTCTGGGGCTGGACCTGGCTCGAATGTAGGGCCACGTCGCCATGGCTGCGGTCACAGCGGCACGCTGGCCAGGACAGCGCATGAGGCCCGGTCGGTGACCACGACCACTGCCCGATCGGTCGTTGGGGAGCCCGTGACGACCAGGTGGGCGAGCGCGGCCTGGCCTTGATAGACCACGGTCTCGATCACGACGATGATGGAGGGGTCGCCGACGCCGGCAGCCCCGGCACACCGGGCGGGAGGCGTGCCGTCGGCGAATGGCGCGGAGGCCTGCAGTTGGGCGAGATGGTCACCGGCCCGCACGCGGGCCTGCTCACCCGACAGGCCCAGCTGCGCGGCCGTCTCGGGCCGACCGGTGTAGCGGGCGCGGGCAGTGTCGGGACCCGCAATCTCGGCGTCCGTGTCGATGATCGCTGGTGAGGTCGGCGCGAGGATGGGCGCGGGCGCGTCACCGCCGCTGTCTTCCGCCGGTGGCTCCACCGGTGTGCCCGGTGTAGCCGGGTCGGGCGTGTTGGGGGCGCCCGGGGCGGGGGCGACCGGATCGGGGTCGGCTGGGTCGGGGTCACCCTGGTCGGGCTGGCCCGGCGCGGGTTGAGGTGTCTGTGGGGCCTCGCCCCCGTTGACCGGAGCCGGGCCGTCCGCCGCCTCTGCCTCCTCGGTCGGAGGCGGTGCCGGGAGTGGGGCCGGGGCTGGTGGCGGGGCGTCAGCCTCGTCACGAATGCTTGGGTTCTCGCCGGACGCCGTACCCGCGCCGGCCGCCTCACCCGGCCCGGAGGAGCCGGTGGTGTCGCCGCCGTCGGAACTGGACCGGTCGGGCAGGCTGTCGTCGGCGTCTGCCTGGTCCGCCGCCTGGCTGTCGAACTCCTGGAAGTCCTGGCCACCCCGGTCGTCGAACGGGGTCTCGTCCTCGCCGGTTGGTCCTGGCCCCGCTTGCCGTGAGGGTGTAGGCGTCGCCGCAGCCCCCGCCGCCCCGCTGGCCTGGAGTGAGGTCTCGGCCTCGGCCTGCTCGCCGGCCTGCTGCCCCTCCTCGGCCGTGGGAGCCGCCGACTGGGACTGATCGAGGGGTTGGCGCAGGAAGGTGACCCCCAGCCCGGCCGTCACCGCCAGGACCAGCAGGACCGCCAGGGACCGGACCAGCCGGTCGACGCCACTCCAGCGGGACCGTCGGGACTGGTTCCCGCCGGCTCGGCCGCCGCCCGTCGACCCCCACGCCGCCACCGGTCGAGGTCGTCGCGTCCGCCCGTCCGTTGCTGCAGGTCCTGCTGAGCTCCCGCTGCTGGCGGTCTCGGAGAGGCGTGCGGTCAGCGCCTGGTCCAGCCGCCCTGCGAAGCCCTCGGCTGGCGCCGGTGCCACCGCCTCGGCCAGCGAGGACATGGTTTCGGCCAGCCGGTCAACCCGCTCAGCGACAGCGGCGTCCGTGGCCACCACTCGGTCGATGCGAGCCTCGGTGGCGTCGTCCACATCACCGGCAAGCCATGCGGCCAGCAGGTCGTCGGAGGGGGGCGGGGTTCGCCGGGGGGTTGGCTCAGTCACGTGCGGGTCGGGTCGGTGATGGTCGGTCGGGTCGGGCATTGGACGGATCAGCGGCCGCCGTTGTTCCGGAGCGGCCATCCAGACGACGCCAGGCGGTGTCCAGTGCGGCGGTCGCGCGGTGGATCCGCGACTTCACCGTGCCGACGGCGACGTTCGTCCGCTCGGCGATCTCGCGGTAGGAGAAGCCGAGGAACACGTGCATCACCAGGGCCGTCCGCTGGTCCTCCTGCAGCTCCGCGAGCGCCTCGCGGAGGTCCAGGCGCAACTCCGCATCGCGGATGGCGTCGGCAACGGGCCCACCCGGCGAGACGGGTGCCCGGTCGGAGCGGTCGAGGTGTTCGGGGTCGACCCCCGCGGACTGCGGTCGACGGGCTCGGCGGCGGTGGATGTCGTGGCAGACGTTGGTGGTCAGCCGGTACATCCAGGTGTTGAACGACGCGGTGCCGCGAAAGGAGGCGGCGTTGCGGTACAGCCGGACGAACGCCTCCTGGGTCGCGTCCTCAGCGTCGGCGTCGTTGCGGAAGAAGCGCCAGCAGATGGCATAGGTCCGCTCCCGGTGTCGGGACACAAGAGCGCTGAACGCCTGCGCGTCCCCCGCCACGAACTGCGCCAGCAGCTCCTCGTCGCCGACTTCCACGACACCTCACGCTAACGGAGGGACCCGACCGGACACGGAACGTGTCGCGTCAGAACTGGGTGATGAGGGTGATGCCGGTCGAATCGTCGGCATCGAAGTTCGCCAGGGCCGCCGGTGCCTGGTCCAGGCTGATGCTCCACACCAGCAGTCGTGGGGGAGGGGTCGGCAACATCCCGGACGTGCGGTGGGACCCCGAACTGGTCGTAGACGACAGCTCGCATCGTGGTCGCAGCCTACGCCTGCCGGTCGCCGTCCCCGACCACGCCGCCGATCAGGTTCCGACGCGCAAGGGTGTGGGCCAAGGAGCGCTCGGGCTGGCCGAGGACGGAGAGATAGGCCCGTCGTCGTCGGCTCTCCACCCGCACCAGATGGACGGCAGCCGCAGGGGAGATCACCTCGAAGTGGACGTCATCGCCCGGAGGTCTCTGGGCCAGCCGGTCCACATCGGTGGAGATGACGGTAGCGATCTTCGGATACCCGCCGGTCGTCTGGTGGTCGGCCAGCAGGACCGTCGGCTGGCCGGTCCCGTCGACCTGGATCGAGCCACGGAGGACCGGCTGGGACGGGATCGAGAGCACGCCGTCGCCCGTCAGGGCCAGCTCGCGGCCCGAGAGCGCCAGGCCCATCCGATCGCCGCGGGGGGTCACCGTCCAGGCCGACGAGGTCCAATCCGCGGTGACACCGCCCTGTCCCGGGCTCGGAGCCGCAACGTGATCGGCCTGTGGCCCCAGGACCAACCGCACGGTGCCTGCGTCGTCGTCCGGCAGGCCCGGGATCTCGCCCTCGCGGTCCCGGTCGACCTGGGCACCCACGACGTCCACGACGTCCCCCTGCTGCAGCAACTGGCCTCCGAGCGCGGACGGAGCGTGGGTGGAGACGCTGCCCAACCACTGCGTGGCCTGCACGGTCCCGAGCGGCGCGACGTAGGCCCAGCTGGCTCGCGGCCCCGGATCGGTGCGCAGCGTCTGACCACCGCGGAGGGTCAGGACCCGACCGCCGCTGTAGGTCCGTCCGTCCACGGTGACGCGGACGTCGGGCCCGGCGATGGCGACCGTCACAGCCCCCTCACCGAGCGTTCGTAGCGCCAGACCGGCGCGTGTCACCTCCAACGCCGGGTGGTCGGGCGGGTTGCCGACGGCTGCGTTCGCCGCGCCGAAGGACACCCGGTCGATGGGTCCGGATCGCGGAACGCCGAACCGCATGTGCCCCGGGCGTCCACCATCTTGGATCGATGCGGGGGGACCGTCTGAGGTCACCCGCAGCCGGACGACCGCCGATGCGGTCACACCCCATCGACCAGTGCCTGGGTGATGGTCTGCTCGTCACCATCACACACGATCTGCGCGGCCAGTCCGTTGAGGAGTGACAGCTGTGGCGGAACATGCCCGCAGTCGACGTCCAGGATCACCGGGAGATCGAGGTCCCCAAGGACGGATCGGACCGCATCGGCCTGCGTGAACCCGTCGGCGTCCGGCGCGTAGGTCCGTCCGATCAGGACGGCGCCGGCCTGGTCGAACCAGCCCGCCAGGCGGAACCGCCAGAGATGCCGGGCGATGTCGATGGCGCCGTCCTCCGATGCCTCCAGGTACACCACGAACGGCGCGTCCAACGCGCTGATGTCGCCGAATCGGGTGCCGGCCAGGATGGAGACCGTTTCGATGCACCCTCCGATGAGCGTTCCCGTGGCACGGACGGGACCAGCGTCCGGGGCCAGCAGCCGCCAGCCGCCGGGCCGGTCCAACTGGTAGACGTGGTCCTCCGGGTAGGTCGCGTAGTCCACGAAACCGGGGCCGCGAACCTGCCGAGCCGCACCCTGGTGCAGGACCGTCCCGGGGTCGGCGGAGGCGACGTCCAACCAGGTCAGCATCGGCTCGGGCACTCCATACGGGGTGTCCATCAGGTTCTGACCGTGCACGGTCACCAGGCCGGTCATCGTCGTGAGCGGCATCAGCAGCGTGTCCATGTCGGAGTACCCGATCACCCACGTCGGCTGGGCCCTGGCGATCGCCTCCAGGTCCAGATGCGGCAGCACCTCGACCCCCAACTCACCGCCCCAGGGTGGGATGATGGCCCGGACCTCCGGATCCAGGAGCATCCGCTGCAGCTCCTCGGCTCGCGCCGCCGCCGGGGCGCTGACGATGCCGTCACCGTCCATGCACGCGCCGACCTCGACGTCGTAGCCGCGGTTGCGCAGCATGTCCAGGCACACCTCCAACCGACGGCTGAGGGCAGCCGGGACGCCTGCGGATGGCGACGTCACCCCGATCCGGTCGCCGGGCTGCAGTGGAGCGGGCAGACGGATGGCCATGCCACCACCTTGGCGCCACGCTGCGGGCCTCGCTACGGTCCGCCGGCATGACCGCTGTTGCGAGCGTGCGTCCTGTTCTCACCGTCCTTCTCGCGGTTGCGCTGCTGCTCACCGCCGTCCCGCGAGTTGGGGCCCAGGACCCCGTGGAGGTGGCCCGGACCGCGGCTGCCGAGTGGCTCGTCGAGCAGTACGACGACGACGCCATCCAAGGCTTCGGGTTGCTGGCCGACCTGATCTTCGCGCTCGTCGCCACCGATGAGGCGGAGGAGACTGTTGCGTTCGCTCGAGATGAGTTGGAGCAGCTGGTCGGGGAGGGGCAGGGCGACGGGCCGCAGCCATCGGTGGGGGAGCTGGCCAAGACCGCGCTGGGAATCGCCGTTGCCGGCGGGGACCCGGATGATGTCGACGGAAACTCCCTCATCGTGCCGCTGCGCAGTCGCATCGTCGACGCCGGTCCGGACGCTGGACGCATCGGCGACGCCGGACCGTTCATCCAGGCGCTCGGGGTCTTCGCGCTGGCGGCAACACCCGAGGGGGCACCGGAGGAGACCCTCACCTGGCTGGCGGACCAGGCCTGCGCGGATGGCGGCTACGCCTTCGTGATCGGTCAGGACGATGCCGGGATCAGTCAGGGCTGTCCTGCGGGCACCGAGAGTGAGGCCGACACCACGGCGCTGGTCGCGCAGGCGCTGCTCCTCGGTCCCGACGTCTCCAGCGACGCGGACGCCGCCGTGCAGTGGTTGCTGGACGCACAAGCCACGGACGGTGGCGTGGACGGGACCGCCAACGACACCGGTCTGGCCGGGCAGACGCTGCTCGCGGCCGGGGAGGACGAGGCGGCACGAGCGGCGGCAGGGTTCATCGTGAGCCTGCAGTACGACGCCGACCAGCCGGAGGCGGGAGCGATCCGGTTCACCCCCGAGGCGGACGGGTCGCTGCTGCTCGCGACGACGCAGGGGGTCCTCGGGCTTGGTGGTCCGTCCTTCCCGGAGCTGGTCGGGGCGGATCTGGCGCCAACACCCTCACCGTCCCCGACGCCGAGTCCGGCGCCGACCCCGTCCCCCACCCCGAGCGCGGTCGACCGGGTGGCCGGCGAGACCCGCATCACCACGGCGATCGCCGCCAGCCAGGCGGAGTTCGACGACGACGAGGCGGGTGGGGTCGTCCTGGCCCGTGCCGACGCCTTCGCCGACGCCCTGGCCGGCACCCCGCTGGCTGCCGAGTTGGACGGGCCCCTGCTGATCACCGGCTCGGATGGGCTGGACGAGCAGGTCGCCGCGGAACTGCGACGCATCATGCCCGACGACGGCACCGTGACGCTGCTGGGCGGGACGGCAGCACTGTCCGAGCAGGTCGCGGCCGACATCGAGGCGCTCGCCCTGACCCCACGCCGGATTGCCGGCGACACGCGCATCACCACGGCGATCGCCGTAGCCGAGAGCCTGCCGGATACGACCACGGTGCTGCTCACGACCGGGAATGACTTCCCCGACGCGCTGACGGCGGGTACGGCCGCGGCGGTCACCGGCTCGACGGCCGTCCTGCTGACACCGGGTGATCAGCCCAGCGCAGCGGTGGACGCGTTCCTGGCAGAGGCAGCGCCGGCGGGGACCTTCGCCATCGGCGGCCCGGCCGTTGCCGCCTACCCCGATGCGGTTCCGTTGGCCGGACCCAGTCGCGAGACGACCGCCATCGCCGTCGCCCGCGAGTTCTTCGACGCCCCGGCTGCCGTCGCGTTGGCCCGCAGCGATGGCTTCGCCGACGCTCTGGCAGGCGGGGTCCTCGCGGCACGCCGCGGCGCACCGCTGCTCTTGACGCCCACCGCAGCGCTCAGCTCGGCGGACCGCGAATACGTCTGCGCCACCTCCAGCATCAGCGGCGCCGTCCTGCTCGGTGGAACCGGGGCGGTCTCCCTCGAGGTGGAACAGACTGTCGAGGATCTGCTTGCGGGGTCAGGGTGCCCGTGACCGACACCGCGGCTGGAGGCGTTGGGTCCGCGATCGCTCGTGCACAGCCTCACAGGTCGGAGCGCGCTGTCGGACGGTCAGGTTGACGCCCGACCCCCCTGGTCGGTACTGTCCCGCAGGTCCGGCCGCACTCCAGCCGGATGAGTCTCGCAATAGGGGAAGCCGGTCAGATGCCGGCGCTGACCCGCAACCGTAGGTGATACTCCGCGCCCCCCGGGGCGAGGACGTGCACGAGCCGGAATGCCTGTTCGGGACTGGCAGGAAGCTCCATCACCGTCGTGGCATACGGGCGGAGCCCCCACAACGTCCGGCACCTGTTCGACTCGGTCAGTGAGGGCCCGCTGGGCCCCTCACAGAAACCGAGACACCGTGTCAGATCCAACTCCGCCAGTCATCACGCCTGCCCGCAGGCACCAGCGGCGCTTGCGCCTCATCCTGTTCCTCGCGCTGCTGCTCAGCGCCACCCTCGTGCCCCCCGTCGCCGCCCAGCCGAGCGACGCCCCCCAGATCGCGGCTGCTGCCTGGCTGGCCGACCAGTACGACGCGGGCGAGGTGACCAGCCCCGGCGCCCTCTCCGACCTCATCTTCGCGCTGGCGGGGACCGATCAACAGGACGACACCCTCGCTGCGGCCCGCGCGGACCTCGAAGCCGCTGCAGCCGATGTCGATCCGATCAGCGACAACCCCGGGGCACTCGGCAAGGGTCTGCTCGGGATCCGGGTGGCCGGCGGTGACGGGGCCGACCTGGAGGCCGCCCTTCGAGACCTCATCACCGATGGTGGCCCTGACGACGGCCAGATCGGCACCGCCGGCGCCTTCCTGCAGGCACTCGCGGTCATGGGCCTGACGACCACCACAGACGGCGCGCCGCCGGCCACCGTGCAGTGGCTGGCCTCCCGGCGCTGCCCGGACGGCGGATTCGAGTTCGGCGCCGATGTGTGTACGACCGCCGCGGGAGGCGACGTCGATACGACGGCCCTGGTCATCCAGGCGCTGGTCGGCCAGAGCGACGTCGAGGACGCCCTGGACGGAGCCGTCGACTGGCTGCTCGACCAGCAGGCCGGCGACGGATCGTTCTCCTCCTTCGGGACACCGAACAGCAACAGCACCGGGCTGGCCGGTCAGGCACTTCGGGCCGCCGGCCGACTGGCTGCAGCAGATCGTGCCGCCGCCTTCAACGCCACCCTCCAGAAGCCGGACGGCGACGGGAACGCCGGAGCGTTGGCCTTCTCGTCGGCCGACGACGGCTCGCTGTTCCTCGCAACCGCCCAGGGGGTCCTGGCCTTCGGCGCCCCCGCCTTCCCCGCGATCACCCCGGGCATCGACCAGCGCGACCCGCGCGGCCGGGCCTGCGTCGGCGATGAGGGCGTGACCGTCATCGTGGACCTCAGCCTCTTCGACGACTCCGCGCTGGAGGGCGATGTGATGATCGGCTGCGCGGCAGGTGATCCCAGCAGCAGCATCGACGCACTCCGCGAGGCCGACTTCGAGGTCGAGATCCAGTCCTTCGACTTCGGCGACCTGGTCTGCGCCATCGAGGGCCGGCCCGAGCTGGCCTGCGACGAGCCGTTCACGGGCGACTTCTGGGCCTTCTTCACGGGCAACGACGACGGCAGCTGGGCCACCTCGATGGTCGGTGCCAGCGACCGGGACCCCGATCCCGGGGACATCGATGGCTGGCGCTACGGCGATGGTGCCGAGCCCAGCGTCCCGGCCCTCCCCGCGACCCCGACCGGGGCCGCCTGTGACGGTGATGAGGGGGTCACCGTGGTGGTCGACCTCACCCTCTTCGACGAGGGCATCGTGACCAGCTGCGCCGTGGGTGATCCCGTCAACGGGTTGGATGCCCTGCGGTTGGCCAACTTCGACATCGTCACCCAGGCCAGCGACTTCGGCGAGTTCGTGTGCGCCATCGAGGGCCGGCCCGAGCTGGCCTGCGACGAACCCTTCGCTGGCAACTACTGGGCGTACTTCGAAGGCTCACCGGACGGCTCGTTCACCGAGTACCAGGTGGGTGCCAGCGACACCGACCCGCAGCCCGGCGACATCGAGGGCTGGCGCTACGGCGACGGCGCCGCGCCCGGAGCTGGTGGTGGCACCGACACGTCCACCGACACACCTACCGACACCCTCCGGCGCCTGGCAGGCGACGACCGGATCTCCACCGCGATCGCCATCTCGCAGGACCGCTTCGCCGACGGCATGGCCGGCGCGGTGGTGCTCGGGCGGGCTGACGTCTTCGCCGATGCCTTGCCCGGCACCCCGCTGGCGGTGGCAGTCGACGGTCCGATCCTGATCACACCGACGGATACCGTTGACGAGCGCGTTCGTGACGAGATCGCCCGGGTGCTACCCGACGGCGGCACCGTCTACCTCCTCGGTGGCGAGGTGGCCATCAGTGCGGACGTGGAGGAGGCACTGGCAGATCTCGGCTACGACGTCGTCCGGGCCGGGGGCCGAGATCGGATCGAGACGGCCCTCGCCGTGGCCGAAGCCATCGGTCTGCCGACCAACCTCCTGATCACCACCGGGTACAACTTCCCCGATGCGCTGTCGGCCGGCGCCGCTGCAGCCGCCACCGGCGACGGCGCAGTGCTGCTGACCGGTGACGGCGAGCCGCACCCGGCCGTCGACGCCTACCTTGACTCGCGGACCGACACCAACACGGATCCGGGCACCGACACCGGCACCGACACCAGTTCGGACACCGCGGTGTTTTCCATCGGTGGGCCGGCGTCGGCTGCCTACCCCGCTGCCACCTCCGTGATGGGTGATACTCGCGAGGAGACGGCTGTGGCGGTGGCGGAGACCTTCTTCAATACCCCGACGGTGGTGGGCGTGGCACGTAACGACGAGTTCGCCGACGCTCTGGCGGGTGGGTATCACATCGCCACGCTGGGTGGTCCGTTGCTGCTGACCTCGGGGGAGGAGCTCTCAGCGGCGTCACAGGTGTACGTCTGCGCGACCCCGAGCACCGGCGCGGCCGTGGTGTACGGCGGCGAGGCGGCCATCGCCCCGGCGGTGGCGGGCGAACTGGCCGATGCGCTGGACGGAGGTTCCTGCAACTGAGGACGCGTGGGATCGAAACGGCCGACGGCGGCCGGGCGGCTGCCCCGAGGGCGGCGGCCCTGCGCTGGCCTGCCGGGACGCGATCCCGGAGGGTCTGCGGGGCCATCCTCGCTATTGTCCTGACGGCGGCGATCATCCCCGTCCTCGGCGTCCCGGTTGGGGCGCAGGGCAGTGCCGGCCCGTGCACGGATGCCACGGGTGTCACGGTCGTGATCGACTTCCAGGGCCTGGATCGGGACACCATCGTCAGATGTGCCCCGCAGCCGGTGGAATCCGGCTTCGACGCACTGGAGCGGGCCGGCGTCGCCACCACTCGGGTCACGCAGCAGCCGCTGGTGGTCTGCCGGTTGGAGGGGGTGCCGGCGGACGACCCGTGCGCGTCCATGCCGGCGGCAGACTTCTACTGGTCGTACTGGCATGCGGAAGGGGGAGGGGAGTGGACCTACTCCGACGACGGTGCGGCGACCCGGAGGCCGCCACCCGGCAGTGTCGAGGGCTGGTCCTTCGTCACCGATGCCGGTCGGAGCGACACCACGCCGCCTCGTGACGCCCCGCCAGCCCCCACCTCGGCTGACGAGACGAACCCCGACGGGGACGGAGGAGGGTCGGACGCCGACGCACCCCAACTGCCCACCGGCGATCCCGCGGATGACGAGCCGGCACCGCCGGCGCTCGGTGACAACACGTCGGGATCGAGCGGCTCGGACGGGACCGGCAGTACGAGCGGGGGTTCGGGGGCCCCCGGTGGGTCAGGCAGCAATTCGGGGTCCGGGTCAGCAGGGTCCGGGTCAGACGGAGGCTCGGGTTCTGCCAGCGGCGGTTCAGGGTCGGGCGGCAGCTCCGGGTCAGCCGGCCCAGGGTCCTCCGAGTCAGGACCGGAGAGCGGCGACCAGGCGGATGACCCGGGAGCGGCGGACCAGGACGACGCCACCACGCCCGACGCATCAGCGGAGGGCGCTGACGAGGAGGCGTCAGGTCCGACCAACGCACGGCCGTCGACGAGCCCGCCACCCTCGCCACGTCCCTCCGCCTTCGACGCCGCACCACCCGAAGACGCCCCGAGCCCACTCCCGTCGGACGATGTTGCGCTGCTCGACCTCTTCCCCGAGCAGGATCGACCCACCGACTTGCCGACGGTCTTCGGCGTGGCCGGCGCAGCAGGCGCAGCCGAGCTGGCAGATCAGGCGAGCACCGGCCCGCCGCCGGACACCCTTGCCGGGATCAGCCTGCTGCTGATCATGGGCAATATGGCCGGTTTGGCCGCCTATCGCCGTCGGGAGGCCCCGGCGTGACCGCCGCCGCCCTCCGGAGCCTGCACCCAGCCGCATGGTGGGTGTGGGCCATCGGGCTGGCCGTGGCCGCCACCCGGACCACGAACCCGCTCCTGCTCGGCCTCATCCTGGTCGTGGCCCTGACCGTCGTGGCCTCGCGGCAGCCAGCTGTTCCGTGGGCTGCGGGCCTGCGCCTCTACCTCGTCCTCGCCATCCTCGTCGTGGCCGTCCGTGTCATCTTCCGCATGGTGCTCGGTGGTGGTGACGGCGGGACGGTCCTGTTCGCGCTGCCCGAGATCCCTCTCCCGGAGGCCGCTCGCGGCATCCGGATCGGCGGTCCGGTCTCCGCGGAGGGTCTCGCTGCGGCCTTCTACGACGGTCTCCGGCTGGCGACCATGCTCGTCTGCGTCGGCGCCGCCAACCTCCTGGCCGACCCGCGACGGCTGCTCAAGTCCGTCCCGGGCGCCCTCTACGAGATCGGCACGGCCGTCGTCGTTGCCCTCACGATCGCTCCGCAACTGGTCGTCAGCGTCGGGCGGGTCCGTCGCGCCCAGTCGCTGCGTGGCGAGGCCGGAGGACGGCTCACGTCGATCCGACGCAGCCTGGTCCCGGTGCTGACCGACGCGCTCGACAACTCGCTGCACCTGGCTGCGGCCATGGGGTCGCGGGGGTACGGACGGACTGCCGGCTGGTCCGCTTCTGCGCGACGCCGGGCCGGTGGCCTGCTCCTCGGCGGGCTGATGGGGATCTGCATCGGCCTGTACGGTCTGCTGGATGCCTCGGCCCCTCGGGCGTTGGCGTGGCCCGCGCTGCTGAGCGGTGCGGCCGTGGCGATCGTCGGCCTGGTGCTGTCCGGTCATCGGACACGACGAAGCCGGTACCGGGCGGAGGTCTGGGGTGCCGCCGATGTGGCGACCGTCATGGCAGGCGTCGTGGCAGCGCTGGGTGTGACGGTCGCCGGCTCGAACTCCCCGACCGTGCTCCACCCCTCGACGTTCCCGCTGGTCTGGCCCTCGGTGTCGTTGCTGGCGACCGGGACCGTGCTCCTTGCTGCGCTGCCGGCCGTCATCACCCCCCGGCCGTCGTCACCGGGTGCACCGGAGACGCTGGAGGAGCCGTCGACCCTGCGGTCCACACCCTCGGTCCACACCCCGGTGGTGCGCGGCCGATGATCCACTTCGATGACGTCTCGGTCACGTTCGACGGTGAGGAGTGGCCGACCCTCTCACGAGTCACGCTGACGGTCGCCGAGGGTGATCTCTGCCTCGTCGTCGGTCCCACCGGCTCGGGCAAGAGCACGCTGCTCGGCGCCGCAGCCGGACTGGTGCCGCACTTCACCGGTGGCCACCTCTCCGGGACGGTGCTGATCGGTGGTCGTGACACACGCGACCATCCGCCCCACGCGCTGGCCGATCTCGTCGGCGTCGTGGGTCAGAATCCGGCGGCGGGCTTCGTCACCGGGACCGTGGAGGAGGAGTTGGCCTTCACCATGGAGCAGCTGGGGGTGGCCCCGTCCGTGATGCGGCAGCGGGTGGAGGAGACCCTCGACCTGCTCGGGTTGGCCGACCTCCGCGGGCGCCGGCTGGACCACCTCTCCGGCGGGCAGCAGCAGCGCGTGGCGATCGGCGCCGTCCTGACCGCCCACCCGCGGGTGCTCGTCCTGGACGAGCCGACGTCGGCGCTCGACCCAACCGCAGCCGAGGAGGTCCTGGGCATGGTGAGCCGGCTGGTGTCCGACCTGGGCGTCACCGCCCTGGTGGCTGAGCACCGGCTGGAGCGGATCGTCCAGTTCGCCGATCAGGTCGCGGAGCTGGACGGCGCCCCTGACCCCGGTCGGCCTGGCACCGCCGCGGGCAGGCAGGTGTCCCGGGTCCGCTGCGGGGCCACCGCGGATGTCCTGGTCGACGCCGCCGTCGCCCCGCCCATCGTGGAGCTCGGGCGGGTCGCGGGCTGGCACCCAGTCCCGCTGACCATTCGCGATGCCCGCCGCCGTGCTGGGTCGTTGCGCGATCGTCTCGCTGGTCTGGAGCGCCCGGACGACCGTGCAGGGCCCGGTGGCGCGTCGCCCCGCGTCCAGGACGCCCGATCGGATCGTCAGCCCGTGCTCCGCGCCTCCGGGGTCACGGTCCGCTACGGCGACGCCGTGGCCGTCGGTGGCGTGTCGGTGTCAGTTGCGCCCGCGAGCATCACCGGCCTCATGGGTCGCAACGGTGCCGGCAAGACCTCGCTGCTGTGGGCGCTGCATGGAGCAGGACCTCGGCAGGCGGGCACGGTCGAGATCGCCGGTGTCGACCCACGGACCGCCGGCGCGGCCGAGCGTCGGGGACTGATCGCACTCGTCCCACAGCAACCTGGCGACCTGCTGTACGAGGACACCGTGGCGGCAGCCTGCGCCTCCGCGGACGACAGGGCAGGTGCTACAGCAGGGTCGTGCCGGGCGTTGCTCGACCGGCTGGTGCCCGGTGTGCCCGCCGAGGCCCACCCGCGGGATCTGTCGGAGGGGCAACGGCTGGCTGTGGCGCTGGCGATCCAGCTGCTCGGCGACCCCGCGGTCGTCGCGCTCGATGAGCCCACCCGGGGCCTGGACTACGCGGCCAAGCGACAGCTGGCGGCGATCGTTCGCGGGCTGACAGCGAGGGGTGTGACCGTCCTGGTCAGCACGCACGATGTCGAGTTCGTCGCCTCCCTCTGCGACCGCGTCATCGTGATGGCGGATGGTGAGGTGATCGCGGACGGGCCGACCGCAGCGGTGGTCACGGCCTCCCCGGCGTTCGCCCCACAGGTCACGAAGGTCCTGGCCCCCCAACCCTGGTTGACGGTTGAGGAGGTGCGAGACGCACTGGCTCGGTCACAACCGACGGGCGCACCAACCCTCCCCACCGGGACTCCAACCCTCGCCACCGACACCACCAGCCCCGCCGGCGGCAGCCCGGATGGGACGGCCTCACCGGACCGGGCTCCGCGATCCCGACCTACGCCGAGCCCCTGGCCCGCACCCACCGCCGGGGTCCGCCGATGAGCACTCCAACCCACCAGTCGTCGGTTGGCGGTCGGGCCATGGTCGTGCGCATCTCCGGCCGTGGCGCCCTCATCCTGGCCCTTGCCAGCGGGGTCGGACTGGCGATGTTCACCTGGCCGCTGCTGCTGCAACCGGCCGCCGACTTCGCCCACGCCACCGACGCCCCCTTCATCTTCGTCGGGATCCTCCCGATCGTCCTGGCCATCGTCCTGGCCGAGATGGCTGACGGCGGAATGGACACCAAGGCCCTCGCGATGCTCGGGGTCCTGGCTGCTGTCGGAGCCGTCCTGCGACCACTCGGTGCCGGTCTCGCCGGGATCGAGTTGGTCTTCTTCCTCCTCATCCTGGCCGGGCGCGTGCTCGGCCCCGGATTCGGCTTCGTCCTGGGGTGTGTGACGCTCTTCACCTCAGCGCTGCTCACCGCAGGGGTCGGTCCCTGGCTGCCGTTCCAGATGCTCGCCGCCGGATGGGTCGGCATGGGCGCCGGGCTGCTGCCGCTCCCGCGCCTCCGCGGCCGTGCCGAGACCGCTCTGCTGGCGCTCTACGGTGCCCTGAGCGGCTACGCCTTCGGCTTCCTCATGAACTTGGCGTTCTGGCCCTTCACGCTGGGGGCGGACACCTCGCTGTCCTACCTCCCCGGTGGCGCGGTGATCGACAACCTGTCCCGCTTCGTCCTCTACACGCTCAGCACGTCGGCGGCTGGGTGGGACACCGGCCGAGCCATCACGAACGCCGTCGCCATCCTGCTGCTCGGTCCCGCCGTGCTGGCCGCCCTCCGCCGCGCCTCCCGCCGCGCCGCCTTCGACGCACCGGTCACGTTCACCGCCAAAGCGCGAGACACCTAGACTTCGACGCCATGGCCGATCCGCGCCCCATCGGGGTATTCGACTCCGGCGTGGGCGGGCTCACGGTCGCCCGGGCGCTGATGGACCTGCTCCCCGACGAGCAGATCGTCTACCTCGGCGACACCGCCCGAGGCCCCTACGGCCCGTTGCCACAGCCAACCGTCCGCGACTACACCCGACAGGACGTCGACTGGCTGATCACCCGCGACGTGAAGATGGTGGTCGCCGCCTGCAACACCGCGACGGCCGCCGCCCTCGAGGTCGACCCGCTGCGATTCGACCGCCCCGTCGTGGGCGTGATCGAGCCGGCCGTCGAGACCGCCATCCGCGCCACCCGCTCGCGTCGCGTCGGGGTGATCGGGACGGAGGGAACCATCACGTCGCGGTCCTACGACCGGGCCGTCGCCCGCATCGGCGGTGAGGCAACCAAGCTGTTCAGTCAGGCCTGTCCACGCTTCGTGACCCTGGTGGAGGAGGGCCGGACGACGGATCCCGAGGTGCTGGAGGTCGCTCGGGCCTACCTCGCCCCCCTGGTGGCCGCGCAGGTGGACACGCTGATCCTCGGCTGCACCCACTACCCGCTGCTGACCGGCGTGATCAGCTACGTCATGGGCCCAGACGTCGTGCTCGTCTCCTCGGCCGAGACCTGTGCACGATCGGTCTTCGCGCAACTGATCGATCATCGTCTGCTGGCACACCACGCCGGATCGACGCCGGGCACGGTGGACCACCGCTTCGCCTCGACCGGAGACCCCGCGACCTTCGCACGGCTGGCGCGTCGCTTCCTGGGCCCCCGACTGTCGGACTCAGAGGTGCTCGCGGCCAGCGACGTCGCCACGTCCTCGTGAAGGTCACCGTCATCGGCAGCGCGGGCACCCACGCGACCGCCCAGCGCGTCTGCAGCAGCTACCTGCTGACCCACGAGGGCACCAACCTGGTCCTCGACCTGGGCCCTGGAGCCCTCCACAACCTGTCCAAGGTGATCGATGTCGCCGAGCTGGACGGGATCATCATCAGCCACCTGCACCCCGACCACTACCTGGATCTCTACGGCCTGTCCTACGCGTTGCGCTTCCACCCCGATCAGGCCCGCCGCGACCAGCCCCGAGCGATCCCCGTCTATGGACCCGCCGACCTGGTCCAGACCGTCGGCGCGATCCTGCCCGAGGACTCGGAGGAGCGCTTCGCCGAGGTGCTCAGCCTCACCGAGGTCGGCGACGGTGACCGGCTGCGCGTCGGGCCGTTCGAGGTCCGGTTGATGGCGATGAACCACTCCGCCCCCTGCCTCGGATCACGGGTCGAGGCCAACCGCAAGACGGTGGCCTACACCGGCGACACCGCGCCCACGCCCGCAACGACACCACTGGCCCGGGACGCCGACCTCCTCATCTGCGACTGTTCCTGGCTCGAGTCCCAGCGTCCCCTGCCGGCCGACACCCACAACACCGGTCGGGAGGCGGGGGAGGCCGCTGCCGAAGCCGGTGTCACCAGGCTGCTGATCACCCACGTCTCGCCGACCAACGATCCGGCCGCTGTCGCCGCCGAGGCTGCAATGGCGTTCGACGGTGAGATCATCGTGGCGACCGACCTCATGGAGATCACCCTGTGACCACCCCCGACGTGACCACGTCCCCCACACCCGACCGCCACGACGGCCGCGCCGACGACGACCACCGGCCCTTGGAGATCCGCACCAACGTGCAGTCCTACGCCGAGGGCTCGGCGCAGATCCACATGGGCGACACCCACGTGTTGTGCTCGGCCAGCGTGACCGACGACGTACCCCGATGGCTGCGGGACTCCGGCTCGGGCTGGATCACCGGTGAGTACTCGATGCTGCCCCGCGCCACGCGGGAGCGGACCGGACGCGAAGCCGCTCGGGGCAAGCAGAAGGGCCGCACCGTGGAGATCCAACGGCTGATCGGCCGCTCGCTGCGCGCCGCGGTCGACCTCGACACCCTCGGCGCGGTCTCGATCACCATCGACTGCGACGTGCTGCAGGCGGACGGCGGCACCCGGACGGCCTCGATCACCGGTGGCTGGGTGGCGCTGGCCATCGGCCTCCACGCCGCCGCCGAGCGGGGCATGATCGCACGGGTCCCCGAGCTGACGCAGGTCGCCGCCATCAGCGTGGGCATCGTCGACGGGGCCGCCGTCCTGGACCTCGACTATGTGGAGGACTCGGGCGCCGAGACCGACATGAACGTCGTGATGACCGGCGACGGACGGCTGATCGAGGTGCAGGGGACCGCGGAGGGTGAGCCCTTCGACCGCGCGGAGCTGACCGCCATGCTGGACCTGGCGGCTACCGGCTGTGACCGCCTGTTCGCCGCGCAGCGCGAGGCTGTGACGGCCGCGACGTCCTCGTCCGCATGAGCGGGCCGCTCCGGCTGGTCCTCGCAACCCACAACCAGGGCAAGGTCGCAGAGCTGCGCGACATCCTGGCCGACCCGACCTTGGACCTGCCTGTCGTTGACCTGCTGAGCGCCGACGACGTTGGTCTCCCCGATGTCGAGGAGACCGGTGACACCTTCCAGGCCAACGCACTGCTCAAGGCCCGGGCGGGTGTGGCTGCCAGCGGTCTGCCCTGTGTGGCGGACGACTCCGGGCTCGAGGTCGATGCGCTCGACGGTGCCCCTGGCATCTACAGCGCCCGGTACGCCGCTCGTGAAGACCCTGCCCGTCTCGCTGATGACACGACGACCGACACGGCCAACCTCGAGCTGGTGCTGGACCGGCTGTCCGGCGTCCCCACCGGGCAGCGGACCGGCCGGTTTGTGTGCGCGGCCGCCGTGGCCTGGCCCGATGGGACCGAGGACGTGGTGCGAGCGACCATGGAGGGCACGCTGTTGGATCACACCCGCGGGGACGGCGGCTTCGGGTACGACCCCATCTTCCTCCCCGACGGCCACGCTATCACCTCCGCGGAGATGACACCGGAGCAGAAGCACGCCATCAGCCACCGCGGCAAGGCGTTCCGGCAACTGGCGACCCGAATCGCCGCCAACCCGCATCTAGAGTTCTCGACGACACCCGCTGAGGAGACACGTTGAGCGACCACCCCGACCTGGCGGCACGAGCCGCGGAACTCCTACCCGACCCGTTGCTGCTGCAACTGCTCTCCGACGACGGCGTCCCGGCCACCGTCGACGGCTTCCCCGCCCCCACCTCCGAGGCGATGCTGCAGCTGTACCGGACCATGAAGCTGGTTCGAGCCGTCGACCGGCAGTCCATCCTGTTGACGCGGCAGGGTCAGTTGGCCGTCTACCCCTCCAGCCACGGCCAGGAGGCGGCGCAGGTCGGCGCGGTCCTGGCGCTGCGGGAGCAGGACTGGCTGTTCCCCTCCTATCGGGAGACCGTCGCCATCATCGCCCGCGGCGTCCCGCCGCTCGAGTCCATGCCGCTGTTCAAGGGCACCTGGCATGCCGGCTGGGATCCCCACGCCTACCGTGTCATGCCGCACTGCACGCCGATCGCCACCCAGTGCGTCCACGCCGTCGGGTTGGCCCACGCCGCCACACTGGCCGGGGACGACGTGGTCTCGATGACGTTCTGCGGCGACGGCGGGACCAGCGAGGGGGACTTCCACGAGGCGCTCAACTTCGCCGCCGTCTACCGGGCGCCGACCGTGTTCGTCGTCCAGAACAATGGCTGGGCGATCAGTGTCCCCTCGGAGTCCCAGACGAAGGCGCCGACGTTGGCCCACAAGGCTGTGGGATACGGCATGCCGGGTGTCCGCGTCGACGGCAACGATGTTTTGGCGGTGCACGCCGCGGCAACCCAAGCCGTCGCCCGGGCGAGTCGGGGCGACGGACCCACGTTGATCGAGGCGATGACGTACCGCGTGGAGGCCCACACCACGGCCGATGACGATCTGCGCTATCGCTCCGAGGAGGAGGTCGAGGCGTGGCGACGGCGGGATCCGATCGCCCGGATGGAGGCGTTCCTCGCCGCCGCCGGTATCGCCGACGAGACGCTCTTCGCCGACGCCGACGACGCCGCCAGGGCGGCGGCCGCAGAGTTCCGGGGCGGCATGTTCGATGCGCCACACGGAGATCCGCTGGAGATGTTCGCCCACGTCTACGTCGACCCACCCAGCGAGATGATCGCCCAGCGGGACCGGCTGTCCCGCGAGCTGGCCGCCTCCTGACGGGAGGGGAAGGCATCAGATCGGCGCGCGACGTGCCGATACTGAGGACGCCATGCCGCAGGAACACGCCAACATCGAGTTCGCCGAACAGCTCGGCGTTCATCTGCGCGCGCAATTCCCGCTGCTGCTGGTCGACACGGTCGAGGAGCAGCGGCTGGTCGACAAGGTCGCCGCGGCCACCGAGCCGCTCAGCATGCGCTGCCTCACCTGGGACAGCGTCTCCGGGTTCTCCTCGGTCCACGACAGCCGGTCCATGGCCCCCGCCACCGATCCCCTGGACGTCCTCGAGCGCCTCCGGGGCATGAGCAGCAACTCCGTGGTCGTCCTCAAGGACTTCCACACCCAGTGGGAGAACCCACAGGTCCTGCGGGCGACCCGGAACTATGCGCAGCGTCGCGGAGAGGCCGGGCCGACCGTCATCGTCGTGGGTGCCGGGGCCACCCCGCCGCCCGAACTGGCCGACAGCGCCGTGATCCTGGAGTTCCCCCCGCCCAGCCGAGTCGAACTGCAGGCCGTGTTGCGCGAGGTCCTGGAGGGACGGTGGGTCCGTCGCGAGTTGGACGACGGCGGAATGGACCGGCTGATCGAGTCCGGTCGCGGTCTGACGCTCGAGCAGGCCCGCCGTGTGTTCACCAAGGCCGTGGTGGCCGACGGGGTGCTGGACCACGGCGACATCCGGCTGGTGCTGGAGGAGAAGAAGGCGATCATCGCCACCTCCGGGGCCCTGGAGTACCTGGAGCCCGATGAGGCGGCTGAGGACGTCGGCGGTCTGGACGCACTGAAGGAGTGGCTGCGCCTGCGCGAACGCGGCTTCTCCTCCTCCGCCCGGGAGTTCGGCCTCCCGGCTCCGAAGGGCATCGCGCTGGTCGGCCTGCCGGGCACCGGCAAGTCCCTGACGGCGAAGACGATCGGGTCGCTCTGGGGCGTGCCGTTACTCCGCCTTGACATCGGCGCGATCTACTCCTCCTTCATGGGAGAATCCGAGAAGCGTGCCCGGCACGCACTGAAGCTGGCCGAGACCATCGCCCCGTGTGTGGTGTGGATCGATGAGCTGGACAAGGCCATCAGCACGGGGAGCAACGACAACGGCACCTCCACCCGGGTGGTCGGGACGCTGCTGACGTGGATGAGCGAGAAGACCGCCCCGTGCTTCGTCGTCGCCACCGCCAATGACATCTCCAAGCTGCCCCCCGAACTCCTTCGGCGCGGCCGGTTCGACGAGGTCTTCTTCCTGGATCTGCCCACCGAGTCCGAGCGGCGCGAGATCCTGGCCGTCCACATCCGCGCGAGCGGCCGCAACCCCGACAGCTTCGACCTCGAGACCGTTGCTCGGCACACGGACGGCTTGGTGGGCGCCGAGCTGGCTCAAGCCGTGCACGATGCCCTCATCGTCGCCTTCGACCACAACCGCGAGTTGACGACGGATGACCTGCTGGCCTGCGGGGCCCAGGTGGTACCCCTGGCGGTGTCCCAGCGGGAACGGGTCGCATCGCTCCGCGCCTGGCTGGCCGAGGGGCGTGCGAAGCCGGCGTCGCGAGAGGCCGCTGCGTCACCGGTGCCACCCCAGAGGGTGACCGGTGCATGGTGAGGCGGCGCACGGCACTGATGAGCGGTTCTTCGAGCGCTCGGGTGTCGTCGCCACAGCCCTGATCGTCGCGCTTCTGATCGCCCTGGCCAGCACGGCCGCGGCAGCCAACCAGGCGGGCCCGGGCGACCCGCTGTACGGCGCCAAGGCGACCGTCCAGGATCTCCGGCTGGCGCTGACCCTGGACCCGACGGACCGGATCCCCCGCGCCATGGACTACGCCGCGGCACGGGTGGAGGAGGCTCGAGCCGCGGTCGTGGCCGAGGAACCCGAACTGACCCGCGCGGCGCTGACCAGCGCCACAGGGCACGTCCGGACCGCGGTGGACACCGCCGTGGAGTTGGAGGATCAGGAGCTGGCGGACCTCCTCCTCGATCGACTGCTCGAACTCGAGGAGCAGGTCGCCACCCTGATCCGCCAGATCGAAGGGCCGTTGCCGGCCGCCGTAGCCCTCGCTGACCTCGTCGAACGGTCCCAGCTTGCCGTGGCGGAGATCGCCGGCCGTGAGTTGCCCGTCGACCCGACCGCAACCCCGACGCCCATCGACCGGGCGACACCGCTGCCGACCCCGAGGCCGACGCCGACCCCACGGCCCACGCCGACCAGCCCAACCGAGCCGGCGACACCGCAGCCGCCCGACGGTGGCACCTCCACCGGACCCACCCCACCACCCGACCCGGGCCCGGACGAGGTCGCTCCTGCGGCACCGGCGCTGCCGGGCGTTGACCCGGCCCAGGCGCCGAGGCCTGGCGCGGTGGCACCGCCGCACCAGCCCCCACCCGACGGTGCCCCCGACCCATCCACGCAGAACCCCCTCGAGCCGACGCAACCGGCTCCAGCCGGCCCGCCGGTCGACGACGCACCCACCATCGACATCCTTCCTGCTGATCAGCCGCAGTCCGTGGTCGCACCAGATTCCCGATAGCCTGATTAGACTCTCCGTGGCGGAGCATCGAGGAGGCTCCGGCCCGCGAGTCGGAGGTGGCAGTGCAACAGCGCGAGACGAGAGACGCCGCAGCGGAACTCAGCGATGTCGACCTTGCCTTCCAGGGCTGGCATCGGCTGCTCCGCTTCCTGCTGGTCCTCGACGCGGTGGCGCTGGGCCTGTTCGCCTTCTTCCGGGAGGTCGACACCATCGAGCTCCTCGGGTTCGTCGCCGTGCCGCTGGCCCTGGTCGGGGCCGCAAGCCTCGTGGGCAGCGACCGGTTCCGCTCGGCGCTGGTCGCGATCGGCTTCAGCTGGTGTTCATGGCTGATCGTGGTCTGGTCCGGCGGTGCCATCGAAGCCCACTTCCACGGCCTCGTGGTGATCGGCCTGGTGGCCCTCTACCAGGACGGCCCTCCCGTGGTGCTCGTCGCCGTCGGGCAGATCCTGCTGCACGGCCTCGGTCTGGTCGACCCGCCCTTGGTCTACAACCACCAGGCCGCGATCGACGCGCCGGCGGTGTGGGGCTTCATCCACGTCATCGCCATCCTCGGAGCTGTCTCCGTGCCCGTCTTCGTCTGGCGTGGCAGCCGCGACCGTGCCCAGGCCTATGCGAGCCGCGCCTCCAGCAAGGCCTTCGCCGTCGCCGACGCCCGCCGACGCAAGGAGTTGGCCCAGGTCTACGCCACCGTCGCCCGGCGCAGCCAGAGCCTGCTGGAACGACAGATCGGCGTGATCGAGGAGCTGCAGCAACACGAGCAGGACCCCGACTCTCTCCAGCGCCTGTTCACGCTGGACCACCTGGCCACCCGCATGAACCGAGAGGCCACGTCGATGTTGGTCCTCGCCGGCGGGGAGCCAAGCCGTCGCGTGACCGGCAATCCGCCGCTGTCGGAGGTGGTACGGGCTGCCGTCGGCGAGATCGAGTCCTACACGCGCGTGGACGTCCGATTGGAGGACGATCGTTCGGTCACCGGGCCCGTCGTCGCGGCGCTGGTCCATCTCCTGAGCGAGCTGGTCGAGAACGCCACGATGTACAGCGCTCCGAGCACGCGCGTCGACGTGATCGGCGGCTCCACGACCGACGGCGGGTACGAGCTCCTCGTCAGGGACCGCGGGATCGGCCTGGACGAGCAGAAGCTGGAGCAGTACAACACCCTGCTGTCGGAGGGGTCGAACACCGCCACCGTCGACACGCAGCGGCTGGGCTTCGAGGTGGTCGGGCGGCTGGCCGACCGCTACGACATCACGGTCACGCTGGACCACAACATCAGCCAGCGCGGGGTCAACGCCACCATCGGCATCCCGGCCGCCCTCCTGCTTCGTGCTGAGGTGTCGGCTGGTCAAGCCAGCTCCACCGCACTGGGCGCGCCACCGGCGCAGCTGACTTCCAGCACACCTCGCTGGGCACAGGCCACCGCACGAGCCGGGCAGGGGGACGGCGTGGCCACCCCGAGCCGCACCGCGGCGGAACCGGAGACACCGGCGCCTGCGGCCACCACCGCGCCCACGCCGGTTGCGCCGGCACCCGCAGCCCAGTCCGGGCAGCCCAGCTGGTCCTACGGGGGCCACCTCAAGCCACAGGAGCCAACACCAGAACCGGTGGCCAAGCGCGGGTTCGGCCGCGGATCCCGCTCGCAGGTCACCGGGCTGTCGGTGGCCGAGACCGACGACGCAGCCGGATCGCTGGACGCGCCGGTGTCGTGGGCCGTGTCCCAGGAACCCGGCCAGGTGCCGACCGAGCCGCCGATCACCCCCGACGGCGGAGCTCCGCCTCCCGACGGGGACACCCCGCAGCGCGACGCCGATGTCGCGGCGGAGGAGCCCGAGGCCGCACGGGTCGGTGGGCTTCCGAAGCGCTCGCCGGGGGCCTCTCTGCCGACACAGCTGCAGACGCCGACCTCCGGCATGCCGGCACGAAGCAGTTCATCCGCTCCGGTATCCCGCGAGGAGTCCCGGTCGCTACTCTCCAGTTACCAATCTCGGCTCCAGGCAGGTCGAAAAGCCGCCGAAGATCAGATCTCCGACGAAAACGACAGCTCGTGAACCTCAACCACCTCTCCGATGACGCCCGCAACCTCAACTGGTTGGTGGGCAACTTCACGTCGAAGGTGCCGGGGGTGGCCAACACCCTGGTGTTGAGCGCGGACGGCCTCCCGTTGGCCATCAGCGACAACCTGGATCGCGAGGCGGCCGATCAGCTGTCCGCCATCGCCAGTGGACTGTCGAGCCTGACCCACGGTGCGGCGCGCTGCCTCGCCGCTGGGGCCGTCAAGCAGTCGATCGTCGAGATGGAGGCCGGGTTCCTGTTCGTGCAGACGATCTCGGACGGCTCCATCCTGTCCGTCCTGACGACGACGGATGCCGACCTCGGTCTGATCGGGTACGAGATGGCGTTGCTCGTCTCCCGCGTGGGCGACGTCCTCACGCCGGCGCTGCGAGTCGAACTGCAGGCTGCGCTGCCCACATGACCGCGCCAGAGAAGCCCGACGCGCGATCGCCGGCGTCCAAGGCTGCCAAGAGCTACTCACGTCTGACACGCCCCTACGCACTCACGGGTGGGCGCACGGAGCCCACCGACACCAGTCTGGCCATCGAGGCACTGGTGGAGAACACCGACTCGGGGCTGCGGGCCCGCGACTCGCTGACGTTCGAGAAGCGAGACATCATCGACCTGACGACCGAGACGCTCAGCGTCGCCGAGGTCGCCGCCCACCTGCAAGTGCCGCTCGGCGTGGCCCGGGTGCTGGTCGGCGACCTGGTCGAAGACGGGTACGTCGTCATCCACAAGCCGGCCGCGCCCACACGAACGGGCGGTCAGGATCCGAAACTGCTGCAGAAGGTGCTTGATGGTCTCCGCTCGCTCTGAACGCGGACACGGTGTCGGGACCCGCATCGCGCCGACCCCGACCAAGATCGTGATCGCCGGCGGCTTCGCGGTCGGCAAGACGACGTTCGTCGGAGCCGTCTCCGAGATCGACCCCCTACGGACCGAGGCCGTGATGACGGTCGCGTCGGTGCCGACGGATGATCTCAGCCACGTCGCCAACAAGACCTCGACGACGGTGGCGATGGACTTCGGCCGCATCAGCCTGTCCGACGAGCTGATCCTCTACCTCTTCGGAACCCCGGGCCAGGGCCGCTTCTGGTTCATGTGGGACGACGTCTGTCACGGCGCCATCGGCGCGGTGGTGCTGGTCGACACCCGTCGCCTGGAGGACTCCTTCGGGCCGATCGACTACTTCGAGAACCGGGGCATCCCCTTCATCGTGGCCGTCAACGCCTTCGAGGGGGTGCTACGCCACGATCTCGAGGACGTCCGCGAGGCGCTGGGGCTTGACCGCAGCGTCGCAGTCGTGCGGACCGACGCCCGGCTCAAGGACAGCTGCACCCAAGCACTGATCGACCTCGTCGAATTGGCCTTGCAGCGAGCCAAGAAGGCCGGTGTGCGCTGACCCTGGCCTGATGGCCCGGCGGGGGTCAGGTCAGTCGAACAGCACCCAGGCCGCCAGGGCGCCCATGACGACACCCGCACGGCTGTGGGAGGACCGGGCCAGCGCTGTGAGCGCGTCATCCCAGCCGAGGAGCGCCATCAGCAGCGACGCCGCCACCACGTCGGAGTTGTCGTCGTTCAGCGTCCGGGTGACGAGCTCCTCGGCGGGGGCGACCAGCAGACCGGCTTCGTAGCGGGCTCGTGGGGCGTCGGCGCCTGGGATGGACGTGCGGTTCGGGGTTGACATCGGGGTCTCCGTTTGAGTTGCTGCCGCCGGAACTCGATCAGTTCGGGTCTCGGCTTGTGGCGTCTCCAACCGTGAGCCTGCCCCCAATCAGCCAGCCAACGCCCGGTTTGGTCAACTCTTTGCCTCTACGCTGCCGATCATGGACGCACGGATCATCAGGGGGGCAACCCTGCCTGGCAACGCGGCGTACGAGGCCGTCCCGGCCGACGTGGTGATCGAGGACGAGAGGGTCGTCCACGTGGCCCCAGCAGGGGCGGCGGACGCCGGAGGCCGAACTGTGACGGAGGCGACCGGTCTGCTGCTCCTGCCCGGCCTGGTCGACATCCAGGTCCACTTCCGCGAGCCGGGCACCCCCGAGGCCGAGGACGTCGCCAGCGGAGCGGCCGCAGCCGCCTCGGGAGGCATGACGGCCGTCGTGATGATGCCGAACACCACGCCGCCGCTCGACAACGTCGACATCGTCCGAGCGGTGCTGCGCAGCGGCGACTCCGCGCCCGTCGAGGTGCACACCTCCGCCTGCATCACCCGTGGTCGTGCCGGCGAGGAACTCGTGGATGTCGATGCACTGCACGCCGCGGGTGTTCGGGTCTTCACCGACGACGGGAACTCGGTGATGAACGCCAGGCTCATGCGCCAGGCACTGCGGGCAACAACACGGCTGCCCGGGATGGTCGTCAGCCAGCACTGCGAGGACGAGTCCCTGGTCGCCGGCGGGGCGGTCAACGAGGGGCCGGTCGCCGAACGGTTCCAGGTCGGTGGACGACCTGCCGTCGCAGAGGAGATCATCGTGGCGCGGGACATCGCCCTGGCCGCCGACACCGGCGGCCGCTACCACGTCCTGCACCTGTCCGCGGCCGGTTCGCTCGAGCAGGTCCGGCGTGCGAAGGCCGCTGGGCTGGCCGTGACCTGTGAGGTCACACCGCAACACCTGGTCCTGACAGAGACAGCGGTGGAGCGCCTGGGGACCCACGGCAAGATGAACCCGCCCCTGCGGACCGACGCTGATGTCGAGAGCCTTCGGATGGGGCTCGTCGACGGCACCGTGGATGCCGTGGCCACGGACCACGCCCCCCACGCGCCGGATCGCAAGGCCGCGCCGCTGGCCGATGCCCCACCGGGGATGCTGGGCGTGGAGACGGCCGCGTCTGTGGTGTGGACGCACCTGGTGCACCCGGGGATCATCAGTGCGGCCCGCGCGGTGGAGGTGCTGTCGAGCCGACCGGCCGCGATCGTCGGGCTGGCGGACCACGGTGGGCCCATCACGGCTGGGATGACGGCGAACCTCTGCCTGTTCGATCCGGCCCACAGATGGACTGTCGCGCCGGAGGACATGGCCAGCCGGTCGCGCAACGATCCCTTCGCGGGGGAGGAGCTGACCGGGCGGGCGGTGCTCACCCTCCTGCGCGGCACGCCGACGCTCGACCGTCTCTAGGGATTCCAGCACCTCTCAGGGCAGTGGCCGTTTAGGGTTGCGCGCATGCCGATCATCGAACCCCGCGAACTTGCCAGTCGACTGCCGGCGTCCCTCCGGATGGGCACGGCGACGTCCTCCTACCAGATCGAGGGGGCCACCGACGTCGATGGTCGTGGCGTGGCCAACTGGGACACCTTCTGCGCCAAGCCGGGCACGATCGATGATGGGTCGAGCGGCGCCGGTGCCTGCGACCACTACCACCGGTATCCGGCGGACGTCGCGCTGATGGCCGAGATGGGCCTGGACGTCTATCGCTTCTCGGTGGCCTGGCCGCGGGTCGTTCCGCAGGGCAAGGGGGCCGTGGAGCAGCGTGGCCTGGCCTTCTACGACCGCCTGGTGGACGAGCTGCTGTCGGCAGGCATCGAGCCGGTCCCCACCCTGTACCACTGGGATCTGCCCCAGGCGCTGGAGGACACCGGTGGGTGGACCAACCGGGACACCGCCGGTCGGTTCGCCGACTATGCCGGCATCGTGGTGGACCGGCTGGGTGACCGGGTCACACGGTGGGCGACCCTCAACGAGCCGTGGTGCTCCTCCCACCTGGGCTATCACAGCGGGACACACGCTCCGGGGGAGCGGGATGCGGGCAAGGCCATGGCGGCTGCCTACAACCTGCTGCGCGCGCACCACCTGGGGGACCAGGCGATCCGGGCGGCCCACAGCGACGCCGAGGTCGGTGTGGTCCTCAACGTCACCACGGTGCGGGGTGATGACGAGGAGGCCGTGCGGGCGCTCGATGCCATTCGGAACCGCTGGTGGCTGGATGGCTGCATCAACGGGACGGTGCCCGAGGACGCGCTGGCCGCCTGGTCTCTGGTCGCCGAGCCGGACGTCCGCGCGGGTGACCTCTCCGGCGCTCGCCCGGACTGGCTCGGGATCAACTACTACTTCCCCGACTACGTCACCACCGATCCGTCGGCCGAACCGCTTCCCGACGCCTGTGTCGAGCCGGCGCGCACCCAGCCATACGACGGGCCCACAACAGCGATGGGCTGGCGGATGGAGCCGGAGGCGTTCCGGGATCTGCTCCAGCGCGTGCACCGCGAGTGGGGGCCCATCCCGATCGCCATCACCGAGAACGGTGCCGCGTTCGACGACGACCCGCCGGTCGACGGTCGGGTTGCGGACCCGCGCCGCACGACCTATCTCAGCGAGCACCTGGCCGCCCTGGCGGAGGCGATCAACAGTGGCGTGAACGTGACGGACTACATGGCATGGTCCTTCATGGACAACTTCGAGTGGTCCTTCGGGTATGAGAAGCGCTTCGGGATCGTCTACGTGGACTACGAGACCCAGGAGCGCACCATGAAGGACAGCGCCCACTGGTACGCCGAACTCGTGGATGCGCTGCAGAGTCGGCGCTCCTAACCCCAGCGGCGCGGCATGGTCGCGTCCGCTGGCCGCCGAAGTGGTCCGTCCCCAGGGAGTAGCGTCAGCCCATGACCACCGCAGCACGGAGCACGCTCGCCGACCTGCACCGCCAGGGCACGTTCATCCTGGCCAACGCCCACGACGCCGGCTCAGCGCGACTGCTGCAGGCGCTGGGCTTCGACGCCGTCGCCACCACCAGTGCCGGCTACGCCGGGACCCTCGGGCGGCAGGACATGGCCATCCGTCGAGAGGAGCTCCTGGAACACGTCGCGGTCGTCACGACGGCCGTGGACATCCCGGTGTCGGTTGACGCCGAGCGCGGGTTCGGCGACACCCCCTCGGCGGTGGCAGAGACGGTCGACGCCCTGGCGGAGGCCGGTGCAGCAGGCTGTTCGATCGAGGACTACAACCCGGACTCCGGTGCCATCCAGTCGGTCGAGGAGTCCGTCGAGCGCCTCGAGGCCGCCGTCGGGTCTGCGACGGCACACGGCATGGTGATCACGGCGCGGGCCGACAACCACTTCCACAGGGTGGATGACCTGGATGACACCATCCACCGACTGCAGGCCTACGCCGCGACGGGAGCCCACTGCGTCTACGCGCCGGGCTTGCGGGACATCGAACAGATCACGCGCGTGGTCACCGAGGTCGACGCGCCGGTGAACGTCCTGCTGTACCCGCGCGGCCCATCGGTGTCAGAGCTGGCTGCGGTCGGCGTACGCCGCGTCTCGGTGGGGAGCTTCCTGTTCCACGCGGCCACCAAGGCCTTCGTCGACGCAGCGCGCGTGCTCGCCACCGACGGGATCCTGGACGCGGAGGCGGTCCGCTCGGACCGGGACCTGCTCCGGGCCGCGTGGCCAGCCGGGGCCTGACCACCGATCTCTCAGGGCGGCCTGGCTACTGTGGCGGCGATGACGCAGACCGACTCACCCGCCCAGTCCGAACCCGTCCGCCAGTTCCGCTTCCGGCTTCCGCCCGGTGGGTGCGACATCATCCTGGTTCGCCACGGCGAGTCCCAGCCGGCCGTTCCCGGCGTGGCCTTCCCGACGGTCAACGGGCAGGCCGATCCACCACTGGCTGACGAGGGCCACCGCGAGGCCCGGGCGATGGCCGATCGGTTGCGGCACGAGGACGTCAGCGCGATCTACACCAGCAGCCTGACCCGAACCAAGCAGACGGCGGCACCCCTGGCCGAGTACCTGGGGATCACGCCGGTCGAGGAGCCCGACCTGCGCGAGGTCTACCTGGGGGAGTGGGACGGCGGTGAGTACCGGATTCGGATGCGCAGCGGGGATCCGCTGGTGGCCGACATCGTCGCCCAGCAGGACTGGGCACCGATTCCCGGGGCGGAGTCGATGGCCGATCTCTGCGCCCGGGTGAAGCCGGCGCTGGAGCGCATCGCCGCCCGGCACGCCGATCAGCGTGTGGTGGTCGTCGCCCACGGCGGCGTGATCGGAGCGGCGCTGCACCTGGCGACCCGCGCCGACCAGTTCGCGTTCGTCGTCTCGGCCAACGCCTCGATCTCACACCTGGTGATCACCGAGGATCGGTGGATCCTGCGCCGGTTCAACGACACCGGTCACCTGGCAACCGATCTGGACAAGCCGGTTCAGCCCATGACCTGATCGGGGACCAGGAAGTCCAGCAGCTGCTCCACCGCGCCGATCAGGGGGGTCTCGAGATCCGCGAGGGAGGAGACCCCTCCAAGGGCCCGTCGCCACACGTCACGGTGATCCCGGACACCCAGCGCCGCGGCCACGCCTTCCTTCCAGGGGCGACCCCTCGGGACGTCCGGCCAGGCGGGCAGGCCGAGCACCCGTGGGCGGACACCGGCCCACACGTCGACGTACGGGTGGCCGGCGATCAGGACGTGGTCCTGGGCAGCCTCGGCGGCAATGCGAGTCTCCTTGGAGCCCGGGACGAGGTGGTCCAGCAGGACCCCAAGTCGTCGTGTCGGCGACGGCTGGAACGCGCGGATGGCAGCCGGCAGGTCGTCGGCGCCGTGCAACGGCTCGACCACGATGGCGAGCTCACGCAGCTCCTCGCCCCAGACCTTCTCCAGCAGTTGGGCATCGTGTTTGCCCTCGACCCAGATCCGACTGGCGCGGGCCACCTTCGCGGTCTGGGTCGCGGCCACCCGCGCGCCGCTGGCGGAGGTCAGTGTGGCCGGTCGGGAGATGCCGACGCCGCCCTTGGTCAGCCGGATCGGCTTGCCGCCCTGCGCGAACCGGTCAGCTTCGAAGGGAAAGGCTCGCCGCCCCCCGTCGTCATCGGCTTCGAGGATCACGACCCCTGACTCGTACTCGACGACCGTTCCCTCGAAGCGGCTGACCCGGTCGGTCAGGCGGAGCCCGAGCCGGAGGGTCACGTGTCGTGGTGGCGGCTGCTTCTTGGCGGGCACGGCCAAGACGTCGGCCGCGTAGCGGGGACGGCGGTTCATGGGCGGATGACCGTACGACAGTGGCCCGCGGATTCGCTGCAACGGGGACGGGGACTGTGACTGTCAAGAAAGTCTTGACGCGTCCTGGATGTCAACCTACGGTTGACGCATGACCATTCCGCCATACCGCCTCGACGACCTGATCGCCGCCGTGACCGCTGACGGCCGTGCAGCCGACCCGCTCGGTGACGTCAGGCGCGCCGTCCAGACAGCCGAGCAGCTGGGGGAGTTGGCGGATCACCTGGTGGGCCACTTCGTCGACGAGGCCCGGCGCGCCGGCGCGTCGTGGGCCGACATCGGGGCCAACATGGGGGTCACCCGTCAGGCGGCTCAGCAGCGCTTCGTGCCCCCCAACGCCGATGAGCCACGGCCGGTCGAGCCGTCGGCCTTCGACCGCTGGAGCGAGGCGGCACGCGATGCTGCGGCCGCCGCCATCGAGCGGGCGCGCCAGGCCCAGCGCGACAGCGTGGGCGGGGAGGACCTCTTCCTCGGTCTGCTGGACCAGCTCGACTCGATGGCCGAGCAGGCCTTCGAGGCCTTCGAGGTACCACTCGAGCAGGTCCGGGAGGCCGCACTCAAGGCCTTCGGACCGCCCGCCTCACCTCTGGCGAAGCAGGGCGGCGACCGGCCAGAGACAACCTCGACCGAGGATGGCTCTGTCGACAGCCCAGACGGGTCGGACGACGCCCGGGGGACCGATCAAACCGTCGACACCGTCGCCACCGACGAGGTCGACGAAGCCCACGAGACCGAGCAGACCGACGGTGACGATCAGGCGGACGACGCTGACCAGGCCGCTGCGACGGCCGGCCGGGACGAGGGGAGTGCCGGCTTCGACCGCGGCTCGACTCGCGACGAGGTGTGGGAGGCCTTCGAGCGAGCGGGTCGCCATCGCGGCCCGCGGCGCACGGACGAGCTGCCACCGTTCCCGTTCGGTCGGGACGCCTCCCGCTTCATCCAGATGGCCCTGCGCGAGGCCCTCCGGACCGGCAGCGGCTCGGTCGGCCCGGAGCACATGCTCCGTGGACTCCTCCGCGACGACACCTCACCGGCGTGGGCTCTCCTCCGCAGCCTCGGCATCACACGGGAGCAGGCGGAGGAGTGGCTCCGAGACCAGCGATCCTGACAGCGGCTCAGCCGGCGGTGCGCATCGTCCCCCACCTGGCCATGGCGACGCAGTACACCGCGTAGCAGAAGAAGCCAGCGCCGATCAGAGTCAGCAACGGGAGCCCGGCCCCAGAGCCGGCGAGTGTCTGGATCGCCTTGTCCACGCCGCCGGCCTCCGAGGAGTCGGACTGCAGGGCGGCTTGACCGAAGAGGACGCCGACGGTGCCGAAGACGAGCCCGCGGGTGACGTGACCGGCGACGCCGGCCCACCTGGTCACCGACTTCTGAGTCCCGGTCGGCTGCCGGAGCTGGTCCATGAAGTCGCGGGTCCAGGCGTCCTTCAACTGGCTGATCGCAACCCCGAACATCACCAGGGCGATGATCGCGACCAGGAACCGGCCGCCAGGCAGCTCGAGGAGCCGTCCCGTCAACTGCTGGCTCGAGCCGCTACCGCCGCCCCCGCCGCCCGATCCGGTGATCTCCGAGATCGCATAGAACGTCAGCCCGCCGTAGATCACGAATCGGACGACGTAGCTGATGCGCATCACAACGCCCTTCATGCCGTCCTCGCCACTCGGATTGATGAAGGCGTGGAGCAGCCTCAGGAGCGCGTACCCGGCGAGGCCGACAGCCAGCAGGCTGAGCAGCACGGTGCCGTAGGACTGCTCTGACAGCTGAGCGATGGCGCCCTGGGAGCTGGCGTCACCCTCAGCGCCACCAGCGAACCCGACCGAGGCGGCGATGGCGCCGATCACGGCGTACAGCACACCCTTGGCGAGGAAGCCGATCGAGCCGAAGCGTTCGACCCACTCACTGCTGAGGAAGGAGTAGGCGGCTGCACGAGTTTGGTCTGAGGCTGTCACGTGTGCCCCCTTCCCCGATGTGTCACCCGTGACGCACACCGAAGTGGACTCCGCCGCGCGGCGTAGGCTGGCGGCGATGCTCGAGAACCTCTCACCGCTGCCGCCTGACCCGATCCTCGGCACCACGGTTGCGTGCCGCAACGATCCGAACCCCAGCAAGGTCGATCTGGGTGTCGGCGTGTACAAGGACGCTAGTGGCAACACGCCGGTCTTCGAGGCCGTCGCCGAGGCCGAGCGTCGGGTGCTGGCGGACCAGACCACGAAGGTCTATGTGTCCCCGCCCGGGGATGAGCGGTTCATCGGCGGCATCACCCGCCACCTCTTCGGAGCCGACCATCAGGTGGTGACCGATGGTCGAGTGGGCGCCGTCCAGGCGCCCGGTGGGTCGGGGGCACTCCGTGTCGGGGCCGGGCTCCTGCTCCGCGCGCAGGCCCACACCGAGCTGTGGGTCTCGACGCCCACGTGGGGCAACCACGTCCCACTCCTCGGAGCGGCCGGGCTGGACATGCAGCACTACCCCTACTACGACAAGGGGGCGCACGAGATCCAGTTCGACGAGATGGTCCAGACGCTCAAGGAGCGCGGCCCCGGCGACGTGGTCCTGCTGCACGGCTGCTGCCACAACCCGTGCGGCGCCGACCTGACCCACGAGCAGTGGGACGTGGTCGGCGATCTGGCCGACGAGCGCGGCTTCACCCCCTACGTCGACCTGGCCTACCACGGCCTCGGCGAGGGCATGGACGCCGACGCCTACGGGGTCCGGATGCTGGCGGACCGGCTCCCCGAGATGCTGGTCAGCTACAGCGCCAGCAAGAACTTCGGGCTCTATCGGGAGCGGACGGGGCTTGCGTTCACGGTCAACGCCACCGCCGAGGGCGCGAAGACGGACACGTCCCAGATGGCCAACATCGCCCGTGAGCTGTACTCGATGCCTCCTGCACACGGCGCCTCGATCGTGGGGGAGATCCTGGCCGACGAGGAGCTGACGACGCTGTGGCAGGACGAGGTCGCGACGATGCGTGAACGCATCAACGGTCTTCGTGCGCTGCTGTCGGACGAGCTGCGTGAGGCGACGCAAACCACTGAGTTCGACTACATCGCAGGCGAGCGCGGGATGTTCAGCTTCCTCGGCCTCTCACCGGAGCAGGTCACGCAACTGCAGGCCGAGCACAGCGTCTACCCGATCCCCTCGAGCCGCATCAACATCGCCGGGGTGACGGAGGAGAACGTCGACTACGTGGCACGCTCGATCGCCGCTGTCGTCTGACCGGCGTCCACGCGAAGAAAGCCTGATTCGGCAACGCAACTTTCGGGGCGACTGCGAGTCCAATGCCTGAGAACCGACACGAGGGGCTTGCACAATGCTGAACGGATTGAAGGGGGCCATCACCGGCGCGATCGGTGCGGGCTTGGTGATCGCGCTGGTCGCGGTCGGCGTCGTCGACTTCTCGCTGCCCGACGCGTGGTCGCCGGACGCCATCGCGAGGAACCTGGCTGATGATCTGGTCGACGTCGAGGAAGCTCTCGAGGTCAAGGAGCCGGCGACCATCGTGACCGTAGAGCCGATCGCCCTCGACTGCCGCGCCCGGGTCCAGGCGACCGTGCCGGTCGAGGGCATCCGCGAGGTCGAGGTCGCGGGCGTCGTGATCCGCACCGACACGGTGACCGTCGACGCCGAGGGCGACGTCGACACCTGTGTGGACGCAGACCAGGTCGAGATCCGTCAGTTCGCCGATGGTGGCTGGTTGGTCGACATCCCCGGGGAGGCAATCCAGTTCGTCCGACCGCGGGTCGACATGGTCGCGAGCGCGGAGAACGTCGAGTACGACAAGGGCTTCGTCGGAGAGCTGACCGACCTACTGCCCGGGGTTGCCGATGGCGACTCGATGATCCCGGCAGCCTACGCCTTCGCCCAGCAGGTGATCGGCGGTGACGCGTGCATGCGAGAGGCGTTCGACGTCACCAGTCAGGCGCTCGAGCAGGCCTACGTCGATCAGGTCGTGGCACAGGGGCTCGATCCCGAGCAGGTGGAGGTAACCATCGGTGACCCTGATTTCGACCAGAACAGATTGCCCGACGAGACAGGTGACATAGACTTTGTCGTGCGCAACCAATCGGTACGATGCATGCTTGCACCTGGAGCACATGACGGGGCTCAGCCCAGCTGGGACGAGTCGGCTCCGTAAACGGGATGACGGGTTCTGATGTCGAGGTACGCACCTCCGACACAGCCGTCAACGACACAACTTCACAGCCCGGCGGTCAGCCGATCCCCCTCACCTTGGCTGGCCGCCGATCGATCTGGCCACCTGCGGCCTTACCCCTCAAGAGGTCGCAGGTGGCCAGCTTCCTTTTCAGGCCTCGCCGGTCATGCCCTGGATCCGGCCACGGAGATCCTCCAGTGCTCGGACGTCCTGCGACGCCGTCGAGTGGGTCTGGCGGACCGCCAGGTCGGCCGCAGCGGCCTCGATCGCGGCAACTGACACCTCGATCTCAGCGATCGCCGGCTCACGAGAACCGACGGGAAGGGTTGCGGCCTTGATGAGCCGCTGGTCGGTCTGGCGGACGTGCTCCTCCAGTTCGACCCGAAGTTCCAGGCCGGCCACATCCTCATCGAGGGAGGCGGACACGGTCCGCAATGTCTTCGAGACATCAACCAGACGGCGGTGCAGCTTCGCCTCAGGAGTGTGTGCTCCGGCCCACTCCTTCGGTGCGCCGTGGTCCATCCCGAGGTCGAGTTGGACGGCCTTGGCCTGGCGTTCCTGCCCCTTCTTGGCCAGCGCCACGACGAACGCGATGCCGACCCCGACCACAGCGACGACACCGAGCAGTGAGAGGATCAACAGGGCGCTCATGGGGGCTCCTACCCGCTTCGGGCGACGGCGATGATGATGACGATGAGGATCGCGATGGCCACAGCGGCCGCGATCTTGACCTTCGAGTATGGCCGCTCGCCCACGACCTCACCGGTGGTGCCGTTGATCATCACCTGGTAGGTGGCGCCACCGTAGATGACGGTGAGCAGCCAGATGGGCAGCAGGACGTGCTTGAAGGTCATCGCTCCCCACCGGGTGTCCTTGTGATGGATCCGCTGGTGGTCTCCGCCGATGTCTCGTCGGACCTGTTGGGTGATGACCTGGTCCATCTGCCGCTGCGCATCCTCCAGGCAGTGGTCCACGGTGTGGTCGTAGGTCCTGCTGAGATGGCCGGCCAGGAACTCGGGGCTGAAGGGCCTGACCTGCTCCATCGGCCACGGCTCCAACCGGTTCACATAGCGCGTGTTGAGTCCGGTGTTGGCGAGGACCGCGACGTCGTCGAATGACGTCTGGATCCGCCCAGCCGCCGGTCGCCAACGCGTCCGGGTCTCGGTCCGGCGATTCTGGCCCGAGCCCACGGTCACGGTGTAGTTGTCGCCCCGTTGCCCTCGGTAGGTCGTCTCGGTCTCGGCGTCGTAGGTGAAGTAGGCCGTGTAGACGGACTGAAACGACCCCGCGCGGCTGTACTCCTTGAACTCCGTGGGGGCGAACCACCGACTGGACACCCAGTCCTTCAGCTGCCCCTCCGCCGTCCTCTGGTCGACCGTGAACGGCAGGACCGCATCAACCGGCAGGCGCTCGGGGGCGTCGTGGACGTCGTCGCGTTGGATCGGTGTAGCGCAGTACGGGCACCGTTGCGCGGTCCAGGTACCCGTGAAGGTCGTGTGTCCACCACAGTTCTGGCAGACGATCTCCTTCTCGCCCTGCACGAGGGACTGATGGCCGGCCTGGCGCTGCTGTTGTGCGGCCAAGGCCGCCCGTAGGTCGTTCTCGACGACCTGTCCGGTGACCTCCGCCAGCTCGGCGGTCGTCCCGCAACTCGGGCAGCGCAGGCGCTGCTCGCCGATGTGGAACTCGAGCTCCCCACCACACACCTGGCACGGGTAGGTCCGGGTGTCCTCGGTCCGGTGGCGCATCGCGTGGCCGACGGGCGGTGGGCTGGGATCAGGAGCGGATGGGGGTGCAGTTGCGGAGGGTTGTTCAGGCGGCGGAGGTGGCGGGCCTCCGAACTCCTCGTTCACCACTGCAGCTAGCCGGCTGGCGTGTCGCTGGCGTCAGCAGCCGGAGCGGGCGGGGGTGCCGCACCGCCCGCCGGCGGCAGCGGTGGCGGGGCGTTGAACAGGCCAGCCAGCGCCGGGACCTGGCCGGCAGGGGTCCACCCTGACATGCCGTTCGCCCAGACCAGGGTGTCGGCCGATACCTGGCCCTGGCCGACCGCCTGCTGGAGCTGGGGGATGCCGTAGGGCCCCAGCTGCTGTCCGTTGACTGCCACGTGGAAGGACTGCGCCCCTGGCAGCGGCGGCGGAGCACCAGCCCCGCCCGTCTGCTGGCCGAAGGCGTTGGCCATCTGACCGGCCATGGCCATGCCCAGGCCGATTCCCATCGCATCGCCGGCAGCGCCACCCCCCGGGTTGGAGGCCGCCGCGATCATGGCGTCTGATGCGCGAACCTGCTGGAAGCGGTCCAGGTCGCCGACGTTGCGGGCGTAGCCACCCTCCTCCACACCGCGTGCGACCCCGCGGGTCATGGCCTGTGTGATCTCCTCAGGCAGGGAGATCCGCATGGTGATGTCGGGGATCGACAGTCCGAACTCGTCGTCGACCTTCTCCTGGACGTGCTCCCGGAGCTGGCCGGCCAGCTCGACCTGCTTGCCCTGCAGGTCGATCGCGCCGACACCGGTGTCGAGGACCATCTCGCTGAACGCCGTGGAGATCACCTGGCGGAGGAGCTCGGCGATCTCGTTGGCCTCCACCTCGGAGTCGGTGCCGATGACCTCCCGCAGGAAGATGTCGACCTCCTCGATCTTGACCATGCACAGGCCGTTGGCGCGGACCTGCACCATGCCGAAGTCGGGGTCCCGGATGGTGATGGGCGCAGGCGTACCCCACCGCAGGTCGGTGATCGGCCGGGTGTTGATGAAGTACACCTCGGACCGGAAGGGACTGCGGAAGCCGTGCTCCCATCCCTGGAGGGTGGAGAGGATCGGCAGGTTCTCCGTCCTCAGCTCGTAGTTGCCCGGCATGAACTGATCGGCCAGCTGCCCCCGATAGACGAACACGGCCCGCTGCCCCTCTCGGACGATCAGCTGGGCGCCGTTCTTGATCTCGTTGTTGTAGCGCGGAAAGCGCCAGGCCAGTGTCGTCCGGGAATCATCGATCCACTCGATGATGTCAACCAGTTCACCCTTGAGCTTGGCCATGAGGCCCATGTCGGTCAATCCCTCTGTGTCGATGAGCAGCTGTCGTCATCAATTCTCACATACGGGACCAACCCGTGTCGGCAGATCTTGGCCGGCGGCGAAGGGCTACTCGCCGAACTCCTCGACCAGCTCCTCGGGTTCGATCAACCCGGCAGCCGCCGCCAACGCGCCTGACAGGGTGACGGCCTTGTCGTAGATCGCGGTGAAGTAGTGCATCGCGATGGTCTCGTGGCCTGGCAGGGGAGGAGGGCCGAGTGAGTGCGGAACCACGGCCGGCTCGGTGCTGATCCGGACTTCCGAGGTGGGCTGAGGCAGCTTCGCAGGATCGCCGAAGAAGCCAACCTGCTTCTTCGAGTTCTGGCGACCGCCGGACTTCTGGCCGGATCGTCCCTTGTTGGACTGGCCCTTGTTGGACTGGCCCTTGTTGGACTGATTCTTGTTGCTTCCCTTGCGTCGTCTCCTCGCGGCGCTCATGCAGACACCAGCTCCCTCGAGGTCTCCTCATCCGAGTCGTCGGTCAGAAGCGCGTCCTGGTCGATGCCGAGGGCCTTCTGCAACTGGTCGGCGTCCAGGTCGCCCACGGAAGACGACTTCGGCAGCGCCAGGTCGGCGATCTGCCGCTTGCCGGCGACGACCTCCTCAACCCGCTCGTCGACCGTGCCAGGGCACACCAGCCGGTGGGCCACCACGGTCTTGGTCTGACCGATCCGCCAGGCCCGGTCGCGCGCCTGGTCCTCGACGGCCGGGTTCCACCAGCGGTCGTACAGGACCACGTGGCTGGCCGCGGTGAGGTTGAGGCCGGTCCCGCCGGCCTTGAGGCTGAGGACCAGTGCGCCCTTGCCGGTTCCGTTCTGGAACCGCTCGATCATCTTGTCGCGAGCACCACGCGCCAACCCACCGTGGTAGCAGTCGATCTGCTGGCCCGTCCGCTCGGTCAGGTACGCCGCCATCTTCTCGCCCCACTGCGCGAAGTGGGTGAAGATCAGCACCCGCTCGTCAGCGTCGAAGACGTTGTCGACGATCTCGTTCAGGCGGGCCAGCTTGCCCGACCGACCGTCCAGCGGGCCGTCGTCGCCGTCCCGGTAGGCGGCCGGGTGGTTGCAGATCTGCTTCAGCGCGGTGATCGCGGCCAGCACCGCGCCCTTCTTCTTGGGTCGGTCCAGCCCGTCGTCCGCGGTCTCCTGCATCAGGTTGTCGAGGACCGCCTGGTACAGCCCGATCTGCTCGGGGGTCATCGCACACCGGTCCAGCGTGTCGATCCGGTCCGGGAGTTCGGCGGCGATGCTCGGCTCGGCCTTGGTGCGGCGATACACCATCACGCCGTTGAGGGTGCGGAGGGCCTCCTCGGCCGATGACCGACCGTCGGAGGTGTTGGAGAGCTGCGCGATGAACGTCGACCGCTCACCGATCAGGCCCGGGTTGGTGAAGTCGAGGAGGGCCCACAGGTCGCCGAGTCCGTTCTCGATCGGCGTGCCGGTCAGGATGATCCGGCTGTGGGCATCGAGCCGGCGGAGCTGCTGCGCGGTCTCGCTGGCCGGGTTCTTGATGGCCTGCCCCTCGTCCAGGACGACCATGTCCCAGGCGAACTCCTCCAGCATGTCGATGTCCCGCATCCCGGTGCCGTAGGTGGTGATCAGCACGTCGGTGGTCTCGAGCTGCGAGCGCAGCTCGCGGATGCCGGCGCGGTTCGGTCCGTGGTGGACCCGCACCGTCAGGCCGGGCGTGAAGGACTGCGCCTCCGAGGCCCAGTTGCCCACCACGGCCGGCGGCGCGATCACCAGGGAGGGTGCGCCTCCCTCGTGCCGCGGCCGCTTGGTGGTCGCCAGGTGGGCGAGCAGCGTCGGCGTCTTTCCCAGACCCATGTCGAGGGCGAGGATTCCGCCCAGACCGGCGTCGTGCAGGAAGGCGAGCCAGGCCAGCGCGTCGGCCTGGTAGCTGCGCAGTTCGCCCTCGAACCCGTCGGGGCTCGACGGCGGGTGCTCGGGGATGTCCTGGGCGCTGCGCAGCAGATCGGCCGCCCAGCTGTCGCCCTCGACGGCGACCCCGCCGTGCAGGACCGTCCCCTCCAACCCCATGGCGTGGCGCAGCATCTCGGCACCCGACATCTGGGTCTTGTCGGCCCGCTCAGCAAGCGCCTCGGCAGCTGCCTCCAGATCGGCCTTGTCCAACTCGACCCAACGACCACGGGATTGGACCAGCGGGCGGGCCTCCTGCGACAGCCGCATGATGTCGGCGGCCGTGAGCTCGACATCGCCGAAGACCGCCGACCACTGCACGTAGGTCAGCTGCTGGGCCCCGACGGCGGTCTCGCTCGACTCGGTCGCAGTCAGCTTCAGGCCCGGGCGAGGCTTCTTCCGGGACAGCGGTGGGACTCGGACGTCGAACCCGGCGGCGCTCAGCACCGTGCCGGCTTCGGTCATCAGCTCCCACGCCTCGTCCTGGCTGAGGATCACCTCGCCGCGGCGTTCGGCCTTGCCACGCAACAAGGGCTCGTAGATCCCCTCCAGGCGGTCGAGTTCGGCCTTGATCTGCTCGCGTCGGTTCTGCGATGCGTTGGACATCGCGGCGTCGACGGGCTCGAGCTTGCCACCCGAGGAGCTGATGACGGTCCGGACGTACCAGGCATCGCTGTCGTCGGGCTCGTCCAACTCGATGATCAGCGTCGCCTTCGACGTCCCGGTGACCCCTCTGGCCCAGGTGGCCATACCCTTGGACAGCTCATTGCCTCGTTGGGTCGGCGCGTCGAAGATCCGACCGTTCATCAATGCCAGGATGGTCTCGGCGACCTCCGTGGCCGACCGCGGCTTGGGTGGCGGCGCGGGCACCTCCACGCGTTCGGCCGCGTCGGTGCAGATCGCGTCGACGACGCCACCCAGCACGTCCTCGGTGAACTGACGCCGGTCGTTGCTCTTGGACAGGCCCATGACGGCGCCAGGCATGGACTTCGACAGAGTCTGGAACTCCTCGGAGTTGATCAGTGCCGGCACCCAGTGGACCTGATAGTCACTGCGGCCGCCGCCTCCACGACCGCCATTGCTTGAGGAGTCCTTCCGCAACTGGGGGACCATCCGACCCTGTGCGCACAGCCGGACGGCCAGGCCAGCGGCCAACGCCATCCAGGTGAGCGAGGCACCGACACGCTCGTCGTCATGGGTGCTCCGCATGGAGACCAGCCACCCCAGGCAGTCCTTCATCGTTGCGACGAAGGCTGCAGCGTGCGTTCCGTCGGGCAGCGGCATCCCCGGGTGGGCGGACCACGGGACCGTGCCGGCCCCGATGTCGTCCAGTCGGCTGCGCAGCTCGTCCTCGTCGGCCGTGTCGGCGTCGTTGCCGCCGGCCCACACCACCACATCCCCCTGCTCCCAGGTCAGCTGGAGGCCGGTGACGCCAGAGGGCTCCGACTCGTCCTCGTCCTCCTCGTCTTCCTCGTCGTCCTGCTCCGGGGCCGGCTCCTCGGGTTGCCCGATGAGTTCGGCCAACGCCGACTGGAGGTCCTGGAGGTGGGACTCGAAGTCATGCAGCGCCAGGCCCCGCTCGGGACCGTGGACGTCGGATCGGATCCGCTCGAGCACCGTCTCGGTCTCGGAGATGAGATGACGCAACGCATAGACCCACTCCCGCTCGTTCTCGGCCAGGAGGCGGTCGTCGTGGTCAGTCGTCAGTCCGTCGATGTGCGCCAGTGCCAGTCGTCGGTAGTCCGAGCGAACCAGCGCACTTCCCGGCTGGTTGATCAAGGTGGTGATCGTGGCTTCCTTCGGGTCCGCCGCGGGGACGGGTGGGGAGAGCAGACATGCTGTCGCTGATGCCCGGCGGCGCAGCTGCTTCCGCGTGGCAGTAGCGAGTGTGGTGCACCCGCTGAGCGAGAGGTCCCGGCAACCACGCACCGCCCCTTGCGGCTAGCGCGGCAAGCCAGACCTTCCCAGATACTACATCTCCTCCAGCCTCGCGTCGATCTCGAACGAGCCTGCGGTCGCAAATCCGATCTGCCGAAGCCCGCGGCGCGTGTGAGGTTGGGAACGGTGACTGATACCGATCCTCGTGGCGTCCGGTTGCTCCCAGCCATCGGGATCGCGCTGCCGGTGGCCGTGGTCGTGGCCGTCGGTCTCGTGCTGCTCGACAGCTACAGCCGCGAGCAGGCCACCCTGGCGATCGCCCAGGACGTCGAGGAGGAGTTGGGTGTCCCCGTCCAGGTCGAGCTGGGTGGCTTCGGAACGGGGCTGGCCAGCCTGGCTGGCCGCATCGGTGGCGTGGAACTGACAGCCGTCGAGGTCCCCCTGGTCGACGTGGAGCCACCGGGCCTGCACATCACCCGCCTCGACACCACGATCGTGGACCTCCAGGTGAGCGACCGCGTCCCGACGTCGGGCAGCGGGACCTTCCGCGCCGCCTTCGACACCGAGGAGGTGCAGCGTGCGGCCGGCGAGGGGATCGGCCAGGCCATCGGCCTCGAGGACGGCGCAGTGGTCGTCGACCTGGCCGTTGCCGAAGTCCGGTTGGACGTGGCCATCGAGCAGGGAGACCTGCGCTTCGTGCCGCCCGAGGAGTTGGGGATCATCGACCGGTTGATCGGCGACGACCTGCTCGTTCCGTTGGACGTCCCCGAGGGCGTGGTGGTCCAGGAGGCCGCGGTCGAGCAGGACATGTTGGTCATCACAGGCACACTCGATCCCGTCGAGCTGGCGGCACAGGCGGCGGCCGACTGAGCGCCGCCTCCCGAGGTCCGCCTACTCGGGCGTGTCTGGTCCGGTGACCAGCCGGTGGATCCAGTCCAGCTTGTCGACGACTTTGGGGGACAGGACGAAGGGGTAGAGCGGCGCCTGGCCCATCGAGACGTTGACGGCGTTCATGGCGTAGGTGAACGGGAGCCAGCGGGCGATCAGCGCGTCGATGCTCCCCTGATCAGCGTCGTTGGCGGCGCTCCGATCTGGATGACCACGGTGTGTGGCCTCGTCGACGTGCAGGCCGAAGGCGTCCGCCGTCTGCAGTGCACCACGGATGTGGAAGTAGTGCGCCATGGTCTCGGCGAAGTCCTCCCACGGATGCGCGGTGGCGTAGATGCTGACGTACTGCTGCGACCAGTTGGCCGGATGGGGGCTGCCATAGTGCTCGTCCAGTGCCGCTTGATAGTCCTGGCGCTCGTCGCCGAACACCCGACGGCAGGACGTGATGTGCTCGGTGCCCGAGACCATCGTCATCCACAGGTAGTGCCCGATCTCGTGTCGGAAGTGGCCCAACATCGTCCGGTACGGCTCACCCATCCGCTCCCGCATCCGAACCCGCCGGACATCGTCGGTCTCGAGGACGTCCAGCGTGATCACACCCTCCGCATGGCCGATGGTCACCGCCTCGTGGGCACTGGACTTCATCTCGAACGAGACCCCGCTGATGTCCAGGCCGAGATCGTTCATCTGCACCACCAACCGTCGTTTGTCCTTCTCGGCCTCGGCCCAGGCGGCCTGACCCTCGGCATCACCGTCGGGCGGGTGGACGGTGGTGAGGCGGCAGGACAGGCACAGGGCAGAGCCGTCCCGAACGAGCCAGTTGCAGCCGATTCGCGTGTGATGGCGACAGCGGACGTCACCCGCCTCGACGCCGACCATGGTCATGGACGCGGGGTCGAATGCCAGGCCCGTGCCGCAGCGCAGGCAGAGGTCGTTGTCGACGTAGACGAGCTGCGCGCAGTTGGGGCAGGAGAAACTTCGCATGTGGCACCGCCTTACCTGGTCAGAGGGACACCTACACCACGCCGAGCGACCTGTCGATGGCATGCACGGGGGCCAACCGGGCAGGAGTCAATGAGCGGTGGGTCCCCTACGATCCCACACCAATGCATGCTCGTCGCGTACCTTCGCGTGCGCGTAGAGGCCGGCGCAGTCGCCGGATAGCCACTTCCCGAGGTCTGTTGAAGTTGTCACTCGTCTCGTCCACACACGCCCGCGCCGGACTGTCCGCCGCGGCTGTCGTCCTGCTCCTCGTCCTGGGTCTCCCGTTCGCTGGCTCGGCTGACGCCGGTGCGGATGGTGACCAGTACGCCTTCGATGCCGGGCGAGCCGACTGGTTGGCCGGTGACGATGGCTTCACTGCGACTGAACCCGATGTGGCCACCCCCGACGTCGCTGCGGCTCCCGAGGAGCCCGAGGGGGAGGGGATCTTCTTCCCCGTCCAACTGCCCGTCAACTTCTCCGACACCTGGGGGGCGCCGCGTGGCGGGGGCCGCTCGCACGAGGGTGTGGACATCCTCGGTGAGCAGATGCTCGAGGTCTACGCTGCCGAGGGCGGCGAGATCATGCGGGCCTACGGCGAGGACTGCGCCGACGGCGCCTACTGCGGGTCCTACGCACTGGCGATCGCCGGCGATGACGGGCGCGGCTACTTCTACGTCCACATGAACAACGACACGCCGGGCCGCCCGAACGGGTGCGACGGCCACGGCGGTGTCGAGAACGCATTCAGCCCGCGCCTGGTCGAGGAGTTGGACGCTCGCGGGACGCTCGAAGGCGTCCGGGTCGAGCGGGCGGAGCACATCGGCTACAACGGCTCATCCGGCAACGCGGGGTGCGGCGTCGACCACATCCACTTCGAGATCTGGATGGACCACGACTACGGGCGGTCCGGCGGGAAGATCAACCCGTACAGCGCCACCCAGGCGGCCTACGACGCGGGCGAGTACTTCACCGAGCCCCAGGTCGAGGCCA